>NZ_JACLAF010000019.1 GCF_015355625.1 Tamlana sp. I1 | reverse complement strand
CTAAACTATTTTATTAATAGAAGTACAAATGCTTCTGCAGAATCCTTTAATGCCAAAATTAAAGCTTTTAGAACGCAGTTCAGAGGCGTGAGAAACGTAAAATTCTTCCTCTATAGATTAACTACTATTTTTGCTTAATTCTAAAATCCCACAACTTTTGCTCTTGATCCGACTTCGCTCAGCATAAACTTCTCACCCAATTTAATCCACAAAAAAACCCAATACTTTCGTATCGGGTTTTTGTTGCTCCTTCTCTTGGGCTCGAACCAAGGACCCTCTGATTAACAGTCAGATGCTCTAACCAACTGAGCTAAGAAGGAGTGTGCTGTTTTGCTTAGCGAGTGCAAATATAAAAGCTTTTTTAGTATCTGCAAATATTTTTTAAAAAAATTTATTCAAAAAGTGCTTTATAGACATCATTCCCGTTTGCAAACAATACTAAAGCAATCAAAATGAAGAAACCAACCATTTGTGCATACTCCATAAATTTATCTCCAGGCTTTCTTCCTGAAATCATTTCATATAATAAAAACATAACATGACCACCATCTAAAGCAGGGATTGGCAATAAATTTAAAACCCCTAACATAATCGATAAAAAGGCCGTAATGCTCCAAAAATACTCCCAACTCCATGTGCTTGGAAAAATATCGTAAATGGCTTTAAAGCCTCCTACACCTTTGTAAGCACCTGTACTTGGCGAAAATATCGCTCCTAATTGGTCCCAATATGAAACAAGTTTGTCTTTAGCCTTATTTAAACCAACCGGAAAAGACTCAAAAAAGCCATAATCCTTAACATCAAATTTATAATACCCTAAGGCTTCTAAAGTTTCAGGAGTTGCGCCAGCTAATTCAACGCCAATTTTACCGTTTTCATTTATCGAAAGTGGTAACGTAATTTCACTGTTAGCACGTTTTATAGTGGCTGTAACTTGTTGTCCTTTATGTGCATCTAAAACGGTTTTAACCTGATCAAGATATTTGGTTTGGTTCCCATTCATACCAACTATAATATCGCCTTTTTTCAAGCCGCTATTTACATTATAAGAGGTATCTGGAACTTTGTTTACTATAAAAGGCTGTCTTAAACTAATAAAGCCTTTTTCTTTAGCATCCATTAATTGCGACAAGAAATCTTCAGGCATGTTTATTGTTGATACATTTCCGTTTCTTTCTATTTCAATTTGATGTCCGAATAATACTTTTTCAGAAATCTCAGAGAATTTTTCAATCTTATCACCATCAACAGCAATAATTTTATCACCCGTTAAAAGCCCTGCTTTATTAGCAACTGTACTTTCAACTAAAAGTCCATCCTTAATATTTTCGCTAGGCAAAAAGGTATCGCCATAAAAATAGCTCATACCAATGTAGATTAATATGGCCAACAAAAAGTTTACCGTAACCCCACCAAGCATAATAATTAAACGCTGCCATGCTGGTTTCGATCTAAATTCCCAAGGCTGTGGTTCTTGCGCCATTTGCTCGGTGTCCATGCTTTCATCAATCATTCCAGAGATTTTAACATAGCCTCCTAAAGGCAACCAACCAATACCATAAACAGTTTCTCCTATTTTCTTTTTGAATAATGAAAACTTCACATCAAAAAACAAATAAAATTTTTCAACGCGTGTTTTAAACAGTTTTGCTGGGATAAAATGCCCCAATTCGTGTAAAATAATTAACAACGAAAGACTTAGTAAAAACTGAGAAATCTTTATAACAAACTCCATATGATAGTTTAACATTTTTTATAATCGTGCAAAAGTAAGGTTTTAAACCAACTTTGAAAAAACAATTAAACAAAGGCGCAAGTTTTAACAGCAATTTAAGCTTAGAGGCTATAACAGCGCCCGTTTCTTTTCCAATTATATTTTTTGAGACAAGAGATTCATTGTATTTTTGCATCATTTAATTTTCATAAATTCCTTTATGTTATCGTTTTTTAAGGATTACAAGATTTTCGCCATAGTTTTCGCTGTTATTTCAATCATTATTGTTTCAATAATTTATAACACCTTAAATGTTTATCAGCCTTTACCCATTTATCAACCCACTATGGTAAGTCCCGAATTGGTTGACAGCACGCTTCATTATCAGAAAAAATATCATAAAATAGCAGATTTTAATCTGATTAATCAAAACGGAAAAACCATTACCCAAAACGATTATAAAGGCAAAATTTATGTGGCCGATTTCTTTTTTACATCCTGCCAAACCATTTGTCCGATTATGACAACGCACATGGCCGATATTCAAAAAGAAATTTTAAATGATAACGATGTTATGCTGCTTTCACATTCGGTGACTCCCGAGATTGATACCATAGCACAATTAAAAAAATATGCCATTGAAAAAGGCGTAAACGATAAAAAGTGGAATTTAGTTACGGGCGATAAAAAGCAAATTTATGAATTGGCAAGAAAAAGCTATTTGGCTGTGAAAGATAACGGTGACGGCGGCCCTTTTGATATGATTCATACCGAAAACTTCATGCTAATTGATAAAAAACGACAAATTAGAGGCTTTTACGACGGGACAAACCCTGAAGATATTGAAAGACTTCTTGATGATATTAAAATTTTAAAACAAGAAAAGCTTTAGTTTAGAGCAAAAAAAAAGCGATTCTCACGAAGCGCTTTTTTTAATCTTATTTTATTTATTTGTAACGTCTTTTTGCATTCCAAACTAACGAGCTTGTATTGCTAAAGGTTTTAGTTACTGTTCCTACTTTCGTTTCTGCTGCTACTTTTGTAATATTTGTATTTGTTGTCATAATGTATTTTTTACCGGTGCAAATTTACAACGCTTATATACTTAAGAAAACAACAGACTTGGTACGTTTGTATGTTAAATTAACATTAAGTTTACCTGCAATGTTTTTAATCGATGAATAACACATTTTGACTGATAACTAATTGTTTTTCAGAATAGTTATTACTTTTAAATGTTCTTATTTTTGGATCGTGTCGCTGCGTTAGGGATTGCAGTGGAAAGCCCACAGCGCCTTTTTTTGGCGCGAGGACTTGTAACGTAAAGCCCGACCTTAAGGTAACGCCCAAAAAAATATTTGCATATTATAAACTCATTACCTTTTAGGTTTTAAAGTTTTAAAGTATTTTTGCTTCTTTAAAATCAATCTAAATAATCTTGCAAGATACTATAGCACAATTAAAACGCGGTGAAAGCGCCATAATTACTGATGTTTCTTCCGCCAATATTCCTCTAAAACTCTTAGAAATGGGATGCCTGCCGGGTAGCACCGTAAAACTGGTACAGCTCGCGCCATTTCAAGACCCAATGTACCTAGACATTAACGGGTCGCATCTTGCCATTAGAAAAGAAACCGCAGCACTTATATTAATTGAAAAAATAACGCATGAGTAAACAAATAAATGTTGCGTTAATTGGTAACCCAAACACAGGAAAAACCTCTGTTTTTAATGCTTTAACAGGATTAAACCAGAAGGTTGGAAATTACCCAGGCATTACCGTTGAAAAAAAAGAAGGTGTTTGCAAATTACCTCGTGGCGTAAAAGCCCATATTATCGATTTACCGGGAACGTACAGTTTAAATGCTTCGTCGCTTGATGAAAGTGTGGTTATCGAATTACTTTTAAATCAAAACGATAAAGATTTTCCAGACATCGCCGTTGTGGTTACCGATGTTGAAAATTTGAAACGTAATTTACTGATTTTTACACAAATAAAAGATTTACAAATTCCTACACTATTGGTTATAAACATGGCTGATAGGATGAGCTACAAAGGAATTTCGTTAGATATTGAAGGTTTAGAGGAAAAACTTCAAACCAAAATTGCGCTTGTAAGTACACGAAAAAATATTGGTATTGATAAGCTGAAAGAACTTATTACCAATTACAAAGAAGTCTCGTCGAAACCTTGCATTGATATTTCTGAAATTGACAACAACTATTTTAATAATCTGAAAAAAGCATTTCCCAATCAGCTATTATACAAGCTTTGGTTGGTTATTACTCAAGATGTTAATTTTGGAACTACAAACCGGAAAGAATTTGATGCTGTTGAAGATTTTAAAACCAAAAGTAAAGGCGACTTAAAACGACTTCAGCAAAAAGAAACCATAAAGCGCTATCAATTTATTAATAACGCTCTTAAAACAGGCCAAACTATTGATGCCACTCAAGCCAAAGATTTACGCTCGAAACTAGACCGCATTTTAACACACAAAGTGTGGGGATACGTTATTTTCTTTGCTGTTTTAATTCTTGTTTTTCAGGCCATTTACGATTGGGCAACCATCCCCATGGACATGATAGACACGGCGTTTGCGTTTTTAAGCGAATGGACAAGCGACCATTTACCTGCAGGAGCTTTTACCGATTTACTTTCTGAAGGGATTATTCCCGGACTTGGCGGTATTGTTATATTTATACCACAAATTGCCTTCTTATTTCTGTTTATCTCTGTTTTAGAAGAAAGTGGTTATATGAGCCGTGTGGTTTTTTTAATGGATCGCGTGATGCGTCGTTTTGGTTTAAGCGGAAAAAGTGTGGTGCCTTTAATTTCTGGAACTGCCTGTGCTATTCCAGCCATTATGGCCACTAGAAATATAGAAAGTTGGAAAGAACGCCTGATTACTATTTTGGTTACGCCATTTACAACCTGTTCGGCAAGACTTCCGGTGTATTTAATTATTATATCGTTGGTGATTCCCGAAGGTCGATTTCTTGGCTTGGGCTACCAACCTTTAACTTTAATGCTGTTGTATTTATTAGGTTTTGGAACTGCAGTTTTATCGGCTTACATCTTAAACAAAATTCTTAAAATAAAGAATAAAACCTTTTTTGTGGTTGAAATGCCAAACTACAAATTGCCTTTATTAAAAAATGTATTGCTTACTGTTGTTGAAAAAACAAAGGCTTTCATTTTTGGTGCTGGAAAAATTATTTTAGCGATTTCAATAATATTATGGTTTTTAGCTTCTTATGGGCCTGGTGAAAACTTTAACAGTGCCGAAGAAATTATGACTGAAAAATACGCTTCTCAAAATTTAGATGAAGACGATTTAAATCATAAAATAGCGCAATATAAACTCGAACATTCATACATAGGTATTTCGGGACGCGCCATAGAACCAGCGATTAGACCACTTGGTTACGATTGGAAAATAGGCATTGCCATTATTAGTTCGTTCGCTGCTCGTGAAGTGTTTGTTGGAACTTTAGCAACGATTTACAGCGTTGGAAGCGATGATGAAGAAACCATAAAAAACCGCATGGCAGGTGAGGTTAACCCCATTCTTGGAGGTCCATTATTTACATTTGCTTCAGGAATTTCACTCTTACTTTTTTATGCTTTTGCTATGCAATGCATGAGTACTTTAGCCATTGTAAAGCGTGAAACAAACAGCTGGAAATGGCCTGTTTTACAACTGGTTATCATGTCTATTTTTGCTTATATTGTCGCATTAATTGCATTTCAGTTTTTGAAATAATCTCAACTCAACAGAAAACATGAATACTATTATTCAAAATATATTAGTTTTTGCAGCTATAGCAGGCGCTGTATATTTTTTGATTAGAAAGTTTTTCTGGAAAAAAAAGAAATCTAAAAAATCTTGTGGTGGCGATGATGGTTGCGGCTGTCATTAATCACCTCAATTACACATTTTTAATTCTCTATATTTAGTTTGATGGAGGAATAAATTCGCTTCACAAAAGCTTTGAAGCTTTGAAGCTTTGCAACTTTATCACAATAATGACAATTCAACCAACCGGAAGGACTTCGAACATTATCGAGCAGCTAGTTTTAATGAAGATTTTATGTTATCGACTCCGCACACCTTTTTATTGAGAGTTTTAAACTTGAAATTTTTGGTTTTGTTTGAGTGAACATACTGCTATAAGCGGTTTTCATTGCTATTTTTTAATCTACAGGGTGTTAGAAACTTATTTTCAGTATTTCAATTTTAAGACTAATCAAGAATGGTCTGAAAAAAGTACAGCTTCACAAACCTCAACACACCTAATCACTCTGGAACTTTGAATCTTTGCAACTTTGAGACTTTGAAACTTTGAAACTTTGAAACTTTAAACACCCAACAATTCCATTTCATACCATAATTTTTAGTCTTATCTAAAATTATATTTATATTTGCATAAATTTATTTTAATGAAATATCTAATTATATTTTTATGCTTAGCTTCAATTACCTTAAACGCTCAGGACATAACCGGTCGCGTTTTATTTGACGGCATGCCTCTGGCCTACGCGAATGTCTACCTAAAAGGCACCTCCAAAGGAGCCACAACTAACGAAGAAGGCAGCTTCATTATTAAAAACAATCCAGCTGGAAATTATACCATTATCGCATCATATACTGGTTTTGAACCACAATCAAAAACCATTAAAATCACTAATGAAGATGTTGATGTTAATTTCAATCTACTAGATTCCTCCATGCTAGATGAAGTTGTAGTAACCGGGACTTTAAAGGCGGTTTCTAGACTTGATAGCCCCGTTCCTGTTGAAATTTACACACCAACATTCTTAAAGAAAAACCCAACACCTAACATATTTGAAGCTCTGCAAAACGTAAACGGCGTGCGTCCTCAAATTAATTGTAGTGTCTGCAACACAGGCGATATTCACATAAACGGATTAGAAGGCCCCTACACCCTCGTTTTAATAGACGGCATGCCAATTGTGAGTGGTTTATCTACCGTTTATGGGCTTTCGGGAATTCCAAATTCATTAATCGAACAGGTTGAAATTGTTAAAGGCCCTGCCTCTTCTCTTTACGGCAGTGAGGCTGTTGGTGGTTTAATTAATATTATTACCAAACTTTCAGAAAATGCACCATTAGTGTTTGCCGATAGTTTTGTTTCGGGTTGGGGAGAATGGAATTTAGATGCTGGTTTTAAAGCACGAATCGGACAAAAAACCGATGTGCTTCTAGGTATCAATTACTTTAATTACAGTAATCCTATAGATAATAACAACGATAATTTTACAGATTTAACCTTACAGGATAGAATTTCAATATTTCAAAAGTGGAATTTCAAACGAAAAGAAAACCGTGTTTTTTCTATGGCTGGTCGGTTTTTTTATGAAGATCGCTGGGGCGGAGAAATGCAGTGGAACCCTTCCTACAGAGGGGGCGACGAAATTTATGGTGAAAGCATTTACACGACGCGATACGAGATTTTAGGAAACTACCAATTGCCTGTAAATGAAAATATGATGCTTCAGTTTTCATATACCGATCATAATCAAAATTCGGTGTATGGAGACACCCCTTATTTGGCCACACAACGCATTGGTTTTTCACAACTTACCTGGGATAAACCACTAAAAAATCATGATTTATTATTCGGAATAGCTGCGCGGTATAATTATTACGATGATAATACACCCGCAACGTTTAGGGCTGATGAAATCGTGATTCCATCAATATTCGTTCAAGATGAAATTAAACTGAATGAGAAAAACAATCTACTATTAGGCGCACGTTACGATTACGACAAACGCCACGGTACTATTTTTACACCAAGAATAGCCTACAGATTTAAACCTACCGAAAATAATATTATACGTTTAAATGCCGGAACAGGCTTTCGTGTAGTTAATCTTTTTACTGAAGAACATGCCGCACTTACTGGCTCTAGAGATGTTATTATTGCTGAAGCTTTAAAACCAGAGCAATCTATTAACGTAAACATGAATTATTTAAGCAAATTATTCACTAAAAAAGGACACATGTTTACACTAGAAGCTTCGGCGTGGTATACTTATTTTAGTAATTTAATAGCCCCCGATTACGACAGCAATCCCAATCAAATTATATATGCCAATTTAAACGGAAAATCTGTTAGCAAAGGCGTGAGTTTAAATATAGACGCGTCACTTTCAAACGGACTTAAAATCCTTATGGGTGCGACGGTACAAGATGTTTCGCAAACCGAAAACGGCATTACCGAACGTCAAATTTTAACCGAAAGTTTTACAGGAACTTGGGGCATAACCTATAGAATTTATAAATATAAAACTGCTATAGACTATACAGGAAACCTTTACGGCCCCATGCGACTCCCCCTTTTAGGTGATTTAGACCCGAGATTACCTGAATCGCCTGTATGGAGCATTCAAAACATTCAATTTACTTTTGAAGGCTTAAAGAATTTTGAAATTTATGGCGGTATTAAAAACTTACTAAATTGGACACCAAACAAAGGCAACCCATTTATTATTGCACGTGCAGAGGATCCTTTTGATAAAGATGTGGTTTTTGACAGTGATGGTAATGCCATGGTTACCCCAGACAATCCCTATGGACTAACCTTCGATGCGGGTTATGTATACGGACCAAACCAAGGCAGACGTCTATTTTTAGGGTTACGATATATTTTGAAGTAATTACAGAATATCCCTAATCTTTCAAAAAGTCACGAAAAACCCTGAAACCTGAAGTAAAAACCATCATTAAAACTGAATAAATTTCTAATAAAAGGATGTTAAGCACTAGGCGGACACCCCTATAATCCCCTCTAGAGGATACTCCCCCCCAAGAATATTTAGAATTAATTTCTAAAAAAACTCAAACTAAAAAGCAAGGCGCCAAATCTGAGCAACTAAAAAGCAAACTATAAACCCTAAAATTACAGGCATTATAGAAGCAACTAGTGTCCATTTCGCACTGTTAGTTTCTTTATAAATCGTATAGATCGTGGTGCTACACGGGTTGTGCAGCAAACTAAAAAGCATCAAATTAATGGCCGTTAGAAGTGTCCAGCCTCCAGCTCTTAAAATATCGCCTGTGGCGTTTATAGAATCTAGTTCGAACATTACGCCAGCTCCTGCGCCACCGCCAATACCCGTTACCATTACGGTTAGCATCAAAATGGTAGGAATTACAATTTCGTTAGCTGGAATAGCCACTATATACGCTAGTAAAATCACACCATTCAATCCTATAAGAAATCCGAAGCCATCCATCCCATTTATTAACCATGCAGCAATGGTTTCATCACCTATATGAAGATTAGAAATTAGCCAAATTACAGCCCCTGCAGGTGCTGCAAAAACGATAGCACGCCATAAAACAATTAAAGTTCTATCAATTAAAGAGGTGTATATGGTTTTCCAGAAACGCGGTGGTCTGTACGGTGGTAATTCCAAATTAAAAGTTGAAACCTCGCCTTTTAAAACGGTTTTAGACAATGCCCACGACACACCAAACATAAAAGCCATACCCAAAACAGCAATACCAATTACGGCTAATAATGATGCAAAACTTGACATAGATTCTGGAACCACAGCACCAATAAAAATGGTCGCTATTAAAATTTGTGTCGGCCAGCGCCCATTACACAGTGAAAAATTATTAGTTATAATAGCAATTAATCGTTCTCTAGGGCTATCGATAATACGGGTAGCCACAACCCCGGCAGCATTGCAACCAAAGCCCATACTCATGGTTAATGCTTGCTTGCCATGCGCTCCAGACTTATTAAACAAGGCATCTAAATTAAAAGCCACACGTGGTAAATAACCAAAATCCTCTAAAAGCGTAAACATGGGAAAAAATATCGCCATGGGTGGCAACATAACTGCAATAACCCAAGCCACAGCCAAATACACTCCATCAATTAAAAAACCTGCAAGCCACCAAGGCATATTCACGTTTTCGGCACCACTTTTTAATATGGGATGAATGGTGTCTAAAAATAAAGTTGCTAACATGGAAGACGGATAATTCGCCCCAACAATAGTAAGCCATAAAACAGTTCCTAGAATTAAAAACATAATTGGAAATCCGAAATACTTGCTCGTTACAATTTTATCGATTTTAGCATCTAATCGGAATCGTTTTTCAGAATCGTTTGTCTTTACGGTATCTTTAACAATATCGGCTGCATCGGCATAAATTCCTTCTGTAAGATTATCATGAAATTCGTCACCAATCTGCCAACGCAATTCGTTTGATAATTCTATTATTTTGTCAATGTTATTCTCTTTCATAGTCTTGAAGCATTACACAAATTCTCCCGATTTTAAAGCCTTAATAATTTCTTTATCGCCTTCTAACAAACGAAAAGCAATCCAACGGCTGTTTGGAATGTTTGGAAATTCTTTTTCTATTTCGGCCGTTAAAGTTTTTACGGCTTTTTCAATGTTTTCTGGCACATTTTTTATGCGATGTGGCTTACAAACAATTTGTCCGCTAGCAATTTCACTCACCGTTTGAATTAATTCTGGAATCCCTTGATTAAACCTAGCACTTGCAGGCACCACGGGAATCCCTAAATCTCTGGACAGCGTTCTAACATCGATGTCAACTTTATTTCGTTTGGCTTCGTCCATTAAGTTTAAACACAAAACAGCTTTATCGGTAATCTCTAATATTTGAAGTACTAAATTTAAGTTGCGTTCTAGTCGATTAGCATCCACAACTATAATGGTCACATCGGGTTTTCCGAAGAGAATAAAATCACGTGCAGCAGCCTCATCTTCCGAAGTGGAAAGTAAAGAATAAGTTCCTGGCAAATCAACCAGTTTATATTTATTGGTATTGTACTCGAAACCACCTTCGGCACGCACTACGGTTTTTCCCGGCCAATTCCCTGTGTGTTGTCGCAGTCCTGTTAAAGCATTAAAAACAGTACTTTTTCCTGTGTTTGGATTTCCTGCTAATGCCACAACAAAATCGAAATTATCGGTTTGAATTCCCAATTTCTTTAAACCCTCTTTATTAAAATGAGAACAAGTTTCGCAAGCTGTATTTACTTTAGGTTCCATAATTTAATCTTTTTTAATAAGGATTTTTGCTGCTTGGTCGTTTCGCAAAGCAATGGAAGTGCCTTTAATTAAATAGGCATTGGGTTGCCCTAGCGGATTAACCAAATCGATACTCACAGAAGCTCCTTTTACAAAACCAAGATCCAATAATCGTCTTCGGCTTTCGCCTCTACTCTCTCTAGAAATCCCAATAATTTTAGCGGTTTCATGTTCTTCTAAGCTGGATAATCGAGCGATATTATCTTCAATAACCACTTCTTTCTCGATAACCGCTACCGTTAAATTTGCCGCTACAATGGGCGCTAACTTAAACTCTTCGCCTTCCGACCTAAAAACAATTCGTGTCGAATTATTTTCAATCACTTTAAGCAAGGATCCCATATGGATGTTTTCGGCTAATATTTGCTTATAAATAATATCGGGCTCATCTTCAATATGCGTGATTTTACCAACAGCACCAACCGGTAAACGTGGTAATTCCACACCATTAACTTGCGCTATTTTTCCTGTTCGTGTTGGAATGGGGTCGCCATGCGGATCGAATTTAGGATTTCCCAATTGTGCCGAAAGCGCTTCAGCATCATCATGAGACAGTTTATGTTCCATTAATTCGGCGCGGTCATGCCATTCATTTTTATTGAAGCCTGTTTTATCGGCCAAATAACGTTCCCAAAGCCGGTGCACACGAACAATACGCAAGGCATAATCTCGACCTTTTTCGGTGAGTTTTAAGATATCCGATTCAAAATAAATTAAATCGTTTATCGTCATTTTTTTTATGGCTTCAACAATACGGCTGTTATTAAAATCGAGCACTTGCACCAATGTTTTCATATCCACTTTATTATCTGAATTCTCAAAATGATAAAGCTGTTTTAAAACATCTTCAATAATAACCTTCTCGTTGCTTTTAAAATTCTTCTGAAGCAACCAAAACCAACCTTTTACAGGCCTGAAAAAAACATATATCAAGCCCACAATAATAAAGAAAATGGCCAGTGCCGCTATGGGATTGTAGTTATTCATCATTATAAACTTATATATAAATTTTTAGCAACTTCACTAGAAATAATCATCTTTCGGGATGTTGTTTCAATGGTTAATGAGTTATCAAAAGGTTCAAAATCTAAAACCTTGATCTGGTCTCCTAGTGCTAAATTATTCTTGTTAAGGTATTTTAAAAAGACGTCTGAAGAATCTTTAACCTGAGCTAAAACCCCCTCATCTCCTGGTTTCAACTCTAAAATATTCACACTTTTTAATGGCGAATAATTTCCTTCTTTATCTGGAATGGGATCGCCGTGCGGGTCGTGTGTTGGAAAGCCTAATAAAGCATCCAACTCATTTACTAATTTTAGCGATTTTATATGCTCTAACTGTTCGGCAACATCGTGAACCTCATCCCATGAAAAGTTTAGTTTTTCAACTAAAAACACTTCCCACAGTCTGTGTTTTCTAATCACTAAAGCAGCAGCCAACCTTCCTGCTTCGGTTAAGGTAACGCCTTGATATTTTATATAATTGGCTAATTTTTTCTCTGCCAATTTCTTTATCATATCGGTAACCGATGATGCTTTAGACTCAATTTTTTCGGCAATAGCATTGGTACTTACAGCAACAGTGCCTTGTTTCCCTAAATGGTAAATTGCCTTTAAATAATTTTCTTCAGATAGTGTAACCATAACATTAAAATACAGGCAAATATACAAAATTTCAATAGGTGTTAAAAATATTTTTAGATAAGACTAAAAAATAGCAACTCATAATATTCTAAGTAAAATTGAAATGGAAAATCAAAAAACAACAAAAGAATATTTTTCTTACATTTACTACATGGCAAAACACAACGAACTTGGAAAAAAAGGCGAAGATCTTGCGGTTAATTTTCTTCTGAAAAAAGGCTACACGATTAAAGAACGCAACTACAGGTTTGAAAAAGCTGAAGTTGATATTATAGCCGCGTTAAAAGACACACTCGCTATTGTTGAAGTAAAAACACGCTCGACAGCCGATTTTGGAAATCCGCAAGACTTTGTAAAACCCAAGCAAATTCAGCGTTTAGTTAAAGCGGTTGATGCTTATGTTATAAATAACGATTTAGATGTAGAAGTTCGTTTTGATATTATTGCCATTGTAAGAACCGACAAAACATTCAAAATAGAGCATTTAGAAGATGCTTTTTATCATTTTTGATTACTCGAAAATTAAGCTTTCTTATTCTTCCCCCTCAAAAAACATCATTAAATCGTCAATATGATCGGGTTTATCAATAATTTCTTTGTTCTTGTTCAGAATAAAATAGGTTGGTGTTGCAGTAACCCCATAAGCATCGCTAATCGTGTTGTCCCATTTTCCTTTTCCGTAAACATGAATAAATTCAGGATATTTTTTAGTTTGAGCCTTCCAACCTTCTAAGTCTTCGGCTTCTTCTAAACCAATAGCAATCACTTTTATTTTTCCCTTTTCTTCCGAATCGATAAAGGCTTTTAACTGCGGAATTTCATCTAAACAATGCGAACAAGTACTGCTCCAAAAAACAATAATATAATTTTCGGCGCCATTTAATTCGCTTAATTTTTTAGTGATTTTTTTATCTTGTTCCTTAACGGTGAGTGTGAAATCTGGAGCTTTATTTCCGTTAGAGATATTTTTATACAATTTTAAGGCAGCCAAAAGCTCGTTGTCATTTAGTGCCTTAGCCACATCGTTTAAGTAGGTTGTAGAAATATAATTCGCAACAGGTTCTAGTTTTAAATCGGCCATTTCTTGCCACAAATCAAATAATAAACTGCGTTTAACTTCATTAGGCGCCGTTTTCATGGCCTTATAAACCACATCGATATTGGCTTTATAATTTGAAATTTCATCTAAATTTTTAGAGGTCATTCCAAAAACATAACTCAGCATTTTTTCTTCAAGAAAACTAGAACTTTGAAGCGTAGGATTTTTAAAATCAACATAATCAAAATAATGCTCCTTAAGCTTATTAATGTAATTGCTAGCGGTTAACGCTTTAGCAGGCACAAAAGGTTTATTTGCCTTTATAAAATGTAAAGCGATGGTGCCTTTAGCTGCATTTTCAAAATTTGACTGAGTCTCTTTTTGAGTCTTAAAAATGGCTTTTAATGCTGTTGTATCCTTTGTTTCACTTTTATAATAATTGCTAATACTATGAATCACCATAGACATGCTGTTGTGGTAAGAGGCTAATAATTTATTTTCGTTCGACTTTTGAAATTTAACGCCTGTTTCGGAATTAAACTTAAGCTCGACATCTTCTTTCCCATTATAAATAATATCGAAATTATAATCTTCTTGAGGAATGGCATACACCAAACGATACATCCCTTTTGTAGCAGTAGAATCTAGCTGAAACTTAAAACTTCCGTCTTTTTGAATTTCTGCGCTAGTCACATAATCTGAAATAACCGGATTAACCTTATACAACAAAGCGATGTTATAATCTGCTGCTGGAGTAAACACCCCTTTTATGGTATGTTGAGCTAAAAGCAGCGATGGAAAAATTAATGCTAAAAAAAAGAAAGGTTTCAAAATTATAATCTTATTCATTTGGGTGCCTTCGTTTAAGGGAATTTTTATTAGGCATTAAAAACCTATGTTACAATAGGCTTTAAAGCTTCTAACGCTTGTTTTACTGTTTTTATTTGATCGAAAGTTATCATTAATCTTAAACCATTTCGGGTTTGTTTTTCTTTCATTTTACAAGCATTAGGATGTGTTTGAACAAACTGCAATACTTTAGTAAAACTAGGACTTTGGTAAAATCTACTTTGCTGATCGTTAATAAAATAACCGATAAGCTTACCCTTTTTCATAATGATTTTTTCAAATCCGATTTTGGTAGCCAGCCACTTTATTTTTACGCTATTTAACAAATCGATAACCTGTTTTGGCAACTCACCAAAACGATCAATTAATTCTTTCTCAAAGATATGTAATTCATCTTCCGATTTTAAATTATTTAGCTGTGTGTATAAATTTAATCGTTCAGCAATATTATTAATGTAATCATCTGGAAAAAGCAGTGAAAAATCGGTGTCGATAGTAACATCTTTTACATAAATTTTGTCTTCTTCGGGTTCGTCATACAAATCTTTAAATTCGTTTTCTTTAAGTTCTTCAATCGCTTCATTTAAAATTTTCTGATAAGTATCAAAACCAATATCATTCATAAAGCCACTTTGCTCACCACCTAACAAATCGCCCGCACCACGAATTTCTAAATCTTTCATGGCAATATTAAATCCGCTACCTAATTCGGTAAACTGCTCTAAAGCGGTAATACGTTTTCTGGCATCATCAGTCATTGCCGAATATTCTGGTGTTATAAAATAACAAAATGCCTTTTTATTGCTTCGCCCAACACGGCCACGCATTTGGTGCAAATCGCTCAATCCAAAATTATTGGCATTATTTATAAAAATGGTATTGGCATTAGGCACGTCCAATCCGCTTTCAATAATGGTGGTACTTACCAAGACATCGAAAGCACCATCCATAAAGGCTAACATTAATTGCTCTAATTTCTTCCCTTCCATTTGACCATGACCAACACCTACTTTGGCATCGGGCACCAAACGCTGAATCATGCCAGCAACTTCCTTAATATTTTCAATACGGTTGTGAATAAAGAATATTTGTCCGCCACGCTCAATTTCATAACTCACCGCATCCCTAATAGTTTCTTCAGCAAAACGAATCACATGACTTTCAATAGGATATCGGTTTGGCGGCGGCGTCGTGATAACTGATAAATCGCGAGCAGCCATTAAACTAAACTGAAGCGTTCTAGGAATAGGTGTCGCTGTTAATGTTAATACATCAACGTTGTCTTTTATGGTTTTTAGTTTCTCTTTTACGGCAACTCCAAATTTTTGTTCTTCATCGACAATTAGAAGCCCTAAATCTTTAAATTTTACACTTTTATTAACCAGTTGATGGGTACCAATAATGATATCAACCTTACCCTGCTCTAAACCTTCCAAAGTTTCGCGTTTTTCTTTTGCTGTTCTAAAACGGTTTACATACTCTACTGTTACAGGGAAATCCTTTAAACGTTGCCTAAAAGTTCGGGCGTGCTGATATGCTAAAATGGTGGTTGGCACTAAAACAGCCACTTGTTTCCCATTATCTACAGCCTTAAAAGCTGCTCGAATAGCGACTTCGGTTTTACCAAAACCTACATCACCACAAACCAAGCGATCCATGGGGCGTTCGCTTTCCATATCGGTTTTAATATCGGCAGTTGCAGTACTTTGGTCTGGGGTATCTTCGTAAATAAAAGAGGCTTCCAATTCGTGTTGCATCGCACTGTCAGGATGGTATTGATAGCCTTTTTGTGTTTTACGTTTGGCGTAAAGTTTTATTAAGTTGAAAGCTACATGTTTTACACGGGCTTTCGTTTTTTGTTTTAAAGTTTTCCAGGCATTGCTTCCTAGTTTATGGATTTTTGGCGCTTTACCGTCTTTACCATTAAACTTCGTGATTTTATGTAGTGAATGAATGCTTAAATACAGCACATCGCGTTCGCCATAAACCAACTTAATGGCTTCTTGTTTTTTGCCTTCAACATCTATTTTTTGAAGTCCGCCAAAGCGTCCAATCCCATGATCTATATGGGTTACATAATCGCCAATATCTAAATTTGTAAGCTCTTTTAAAGTGATGGCTTGTTTTTTAGCATAGCCATTTTTAAGGTGAAATTTATGATAACGCTCAAAAATTTGATGATCGGTATAACATACGATTTTTGCATCGTGATCTATAAATCCTTGGTGCAGCGACAACACAATGGTTTTATAAGCCACTTCTTCCTCGGCATCATCAAAAATATCATGAAAACGTTTGGCTTGCTGCTCGCTTACACAGGCAATAAAATTGTTGTAGCCTTTATTATGATTGGTATTTAAATCTTCAATTAACAAATTAAATTGTTTGTTGAAAGACGGTTGCGGTGTGGTATTGTATTCAATTAGCGCTGAAGCATTCCCATTTGATAGCACCGCAGAATTACCAAATTCGATAATTGAAAAATCCAGCAGCTGGCGTTTTAATAATTCGGCATTGCAAAATAAAGCTTCGGGTTTGGCGTGTTTTATATCTTCGGAAAGGGTTTTGAAGGCAGCTTCGGCTTTTTCGTAAAAATCGTCAATTCTTGAAAAAATTAAAGGCGCATTTTTTAAACATACTACGGTTTTTTGAGCGATATATTTTAAAAAACTCTGCCTGCTTTCCTGCATTAATTTATTCGCCACATTGGGAATGACATTAATTTTCTTGATTTGATCGATAGACAACTGGGTTTCTACATCGAAAGTTCGAATGCTATCCACCTCATCGCCAAAAAATTCGATACGATAAGGTTGGTCGTGCGAAAATGAAAAGACATCGACTATACCCCCTCGCACTGAAAATTCGCCAGGTTCGGTAACAAAATCAACCCTTTTAAACTGGTATTCAAAAAGAACTTCGTTTACAAAATCTATCGATAAATTATCGTTAACCCCAACTTTTAAGGTGTTACGTTCCAATTCCTTTCGGGTTACAACTTGCTCAAAAAGCGCATCGGGATAGGTAACAATTATAGCTGGTTTTTTTTGTGAATTTATTCGGTTTAAAACCTCGGCACGCAATAAAACATTAGCATTATCGGTTTCTTCAATATCGTAAGGCCTGCGGTAGCTTCCCGGATAAAACAGTACATCTTTATCGCCACAAAGTTGTTCTAAATCGTTTAAATAATGTGCTGCTTCTTCTTTATCATCAAAAACCAATAAAAAAGGCTTTTTAACCTCGTTAAAAACACTAGAAATCACAAAGGAAAAAGAAGACCCTACAAGGCCTTTTAAATGTGTTCTACTCTGAGGTTGGGCAATAGCGTTTTGCAGATTTTGCGTTTGCAAAGTCTGTGCGTAGGTTTTAGAGAGGATGGATTTACTCACTTATGTATTTTCATTTATGAACTGCAAATATAAGTCGCTTATTATTAATCTGAAATTTAGAAAACATAAAGAAATTAGTATTTACTTTACCACGAGTTAAAGGAATATCGATAAAAGTTATAGGTTCCGACATTTTATCGTTATTTTTGACTCTTAACCGATAAGCCTAAAAACACATCACAACTTTAAGTTAAAACTATAAAAAAAGGTATTATCCTTGTATATAATTTAACCCCCTCGCCTCCAAATGGAATCTGTAAGATCAACTTTATTAATAGATGATGATAAATTCACGAGTTTTTACAACGAAAAGATTGTAAAAAAACACAATAAATTTGGTGAAATCATCTCCGTTAATAGTGGTAAAGAAGCCTTGGAATATTTAGAGCTAGCTATTCAAGGTAAAGCCTTAAAACCAGATGTTATTTTTCTAGACATTAATATGCCCGCTATGAATGGTTGGGAATTTATTGAAGCTTATAGAAAATTAGACTTAGAATTTACAAGCAGTATTAATATTATAATGCTTACAACCTCTTCAAACCCAAAGGATAAAGAAAGATCGTTGGCTCTTGAAGAAATTAGCAATTACATTAACAAACCCCTTTCCCTCCCCATTTTAGATGATATCATTAAAAAATTAATTCCCTGTAAAACGCAATAACACCTTTTTTAAGCCAACTTAAATTTGTAGGTTGAAGCGTTTTACAAGAATACCAGACGACTAACCAATTACGCATGCGCATAAAAATTTATCTACAACACCTACTTTTGATAAGTTTTCTTTTAGGGCAAGTTTTGCATGCTCAAAACAGAGCTACTTTAACAGGCAATGTGTCTGATGAGTTTGGCAAATTGCCAGGCGCCTTAATTTCTATTGAAGGCACTACATTACAAACCACAACAAATATTGACGGGAACTTCACCCTTAATTTAGAAGAAGGCAGCTATGTAGTTACCGCTTCTTTCATCATGTACCGCTCTAAAAGCCAAGCCGTGGAAGTTAAAGTTGGTGATGAAATAACCCTTAATTTTATTTTAGAAACTGGATTTTCTGCCGATGAACCCATATCTTTAGGAACACGGGCTAAACCCCAAACTGCTTTAGAGACTACCGTACCAATTGAAATTATCACCCCCGAAGAGCTTAGCGGTTCTTCGCATTTCAATCTTAGTGAAATATTACATTATTTATCGCCATCATTTCATTCGACACCACAAACTATTGCCGATGGCACCGACCATATAGACCCAGGAACACTACGCGGTTTAGGGCCAGACCAAGTGCTGGTTTTAGTTAATGGTAAACGCCGCCACACCAGTTCTATGTTAAATGTAAACGGTACCATTGGTCGCGGTAGTGTAGGCACCGATTTTAATGCCATTCCGGTATCTTCCATAGACCATATTGAAATATTAAGAGACGGATCGACCCCGCAATATGGCTCTGATGCCATTGCAGGCGTAATTAATATCGTGCTTAAAAAACAAACCGATGTTATAAATTTAGATGCTCGAGTAAAATCGAATGTTCTAGGCGATGGGGTTACCAACTATTTTAGCAGTAACTTCGGATTAAAAATAGGCAATACTGGTTTTATTAATATTACAGGTGAGTTTCGCGACCGTAAAGCCACAAATCGAGCTGGAGATTATACAGGAAATGTTTATGTAACTGACGACGATGCTTTAGACGAACAATTGATTGCTCAAAATAATTTTTATTCTAAAACAGGTTATAAAAACCGCCAAGTTATGGAAATAGGAAGTGCTGCAGTACGTAATTCTGCTGTATCCTTTAACGGCGAGCTTTCTTTATTTAAACAAGCAAACCTGTATTTTTTTGGTGGTAGAAATTCTAGAGAAGGCTCCTCTGGTGGATTTTACCGTTTTCCTTATCAAACAGACCGTGTTGTTGATGAATTATTTCCCGATGGCTTTTCGCCAAATATTATAACCAATATACAAGACAATGCCTTAGCTTTTGGATTAAGAGGTGTTAAAAATGGTTGGAATCTAGATTTTAGTCACTCCATTGGCAATAACAACATCGATTTTACAGTAAGCAACTCCAACAATGCATCATTAGGAGTTACTTCACCAAAAACTTTTAAATCTGGTGGATACCTTTATAAATTAAACACCACAAATATTGATATTGATAAGCAGTTCGACTATATGCACGGTTTTAGTTTAGCCTTTGGAGGAGAACTGCGTATAGAAAGTTATGAAATTATTAGTGGTGAAGAGGACTCATACATTAATGGTGGTGAAACTTATATAGATGAAGATGGCAACGAGAAACCACGTCTTATAGGCGCCCAAGTTTTCCCTGGTATACAACCATCAGACGAACTTGTGCGTATTCGATCGAATGCTTCTGGTTACATTGATGCGGAATTACAACCCCTTCAGCCGTTGCTACTAAAAGCCGCTTTTCGATATGAATCTAATCAAGATTTTGGGCAATATTCCGTGTGGAAACTTTCCGGAAGGTATTTACTAGATAAAAACATCTCTATCCGTTCTAGTTATTCCACAGGATTTCGAGCACCTTCTTTACACCAAGTTTATTTTCAAAAAATAAGCACCCAATATTTTGATGGAAACATTAGTCAGGTAGGAACTTTTAACCATGAAAGTTCGCTTATTACAGATGTGTTTAAAGTGAGTAAATTAACACCCGAATTATCGAAACATTTTAGCTTAGGTTGGAACACAAAAATTAACAACAAATTCACCTTTACCTTTGATTATTACAACATTAACATTAACAACCGTATAATTTTATCGGGTGGGTTTAGCGATGGCTACGAAGCACTTTTAGCGCCTTACAACATTTCAACAGCGCAATTTTTTGTAAATGCCATCGACTCTAAAACCAATGGTATTGATATGGCGTTTACCTATCAAGACAAATTAGGTAACGGCTTATTTAATGGGGAAGTATCGGCAAATTACACCAAAACAATAGTGACTAATGTTGATGAGAATAGTGTTGAAAACGGTGACTTAAACTCTTTGTTTAATCGCGAAGAACGTTCTAGAATAGAATCGGCGCAACCAAATTTTAAAGTGAATTCATATGTGCAATATGAAATTAACAAATTTAAATTTAATTTGGTTGGCACTTATTTTGGAAGTTTAGATTATCTTCATCCTGATGATGGCGACCCAAACAATTGGCAGCTTAATGAATTTACAGGAAAGGTAGAAACTCGCGACCAAGTATTTAGTCCTAAGTTTGTTACCGATGTTTTTGTAACCTATAAATTTGCCGATTTTTTAGAAGCTACCGCAGGATGTAATAACATCTTTAATGTATATCCAGACAAACACACACATTCTGGAAATACAAATGATGGCAATTTTATATACAGCAGACGCGTTCAACAATTTGGAGTAAACGGTGCAAACCTATTTTTTAAACTACTATTACGTTTATAGTCTAATGAGGATTAAAACTTTTAAATACGCCTTACTTATAGTCTTCCTCGCTTGGGCGTTCCAAATAACTGCACAATCGCCTTTAAACGAACAAATAAAACGTGTTAAGCGCGCTATTTTTATATTTAATATCTCGGAGCAAATTCAATATAAAGACACCAACACCAACCCAAATTTTATTATTGGTGTTCTGGGTAAAGACCGTACGATAATCGATTTAAAAAGCTTAGCTCAAAAACGGAAAATTAAAAACAAACCCGTTCTTGTTGTTAGTTTTAACAGCATTAAAGACATTACCGATGTTGATGTAGTTTATGTAAATAGCAACAAAAATTTTGATGTTAATTACATACTGAATAAAATCTCGGGCAATAACACTTTACTCATTACCGAAGATTATCCTTTTAATTCCTCAATGGTTAATATTGTTAATATTGGTGATGATTTTCAGTATGAAATTAATGAAAGCCTACAATTAAGCAACAACATTATACCATCAAACAGCTTAAAAAAAGAAGCCATTTCTTCTATTGAAAAATGGAAACAACTCTTTCAGGATACCGAAAACAAACTTCAAGAAACCACTGAAGAATTAGAAATAGCCAAAGATGATATTAAAAACAAAGAAGCTAATATTACTAATCAGAAGAAAACCATAAAATCAATTAATTCTAAAATTGTAGAACAAAACGATGTTTTAGAAACTCAAAAATCTGAAATTAACGAATTGATATCATTAGCTGAATTTCAAAAAAAGAAATATTCAGAAAAACTCACTATTGAAAAACAATTAGAAGCGCGCATTTTAAAACAAATCGATTCTTTAAATCGAAAGCAAGAACACATCCGTGAAAACAACAAAACCATAGCCTTACAAAACCAAACTTTAAAGCAGCAAGAAGCCGATATTACGGCTAAAACAAATAAAATAAATACGGTTAATAGTAAACTCAATACTCAGAAAACAATTAACTATTTATTGGGCCTTATTATACTTATCTGTTTAATTGCGGCCATTTTACTTTACCGAAATTACACTGCCATTAAGTTTTTAAACAAGGATTTACAAGAAAAAAACAACGATATCTATAATAAATCCTTAGAAATCGCTTCAAAAAACAAAGAGTTAGAGGAATTCGCTTATTTAACCAGTCATGATCTAAAAGAGCCACTAACCACCATTTCTGGTTTAATCGATTTGCTTCAAGACGAATACAAAGACAAACTAGATGAAGATGCTTTAATGAGTATGGCCTTTATTAGCAAATCTAGTAACCGTATGCGAAACTTAATAGATTCGCTTTTAGAATACTCAAGACTTGGAAAAGCCAGCGAAAAGAAAACCATAAACTGCAATACATTAATTGCCGATATTACTGCCGATCTAGACCATGCCATCTACCGAAATAAGGCCACTATTAATTATGCCGATTTACCTACCGTTCGTGCAAGCCAAGTTGAACTTACTGTACTTTTTCAAAATTTAATTAATAACGCTATTAAATTTAAAAAACCAGATGTTTCTCCTATTATAAATATTTCATGCACCACAACAATTCCAGAGCATCAAACACAGGTTTTTTGGCAATTTAAAATTACCGATAACGGCATTGGCATTAAAAATAAACACAAGGATAAAATATTCGCTATTTTCCAGCGCTTACATTCTCGAGAAACTTATGAAGGTACAGGAATAGGTTTAGCATTCTGTAAAAAGATTGTAGAATCGTTAGGCGGACAAATTTGGTTTGAATCAACTATTAATGAAGGAACTTCTTTTTACTTCACCATTCCAAAATAGGTTTCATTTTTGAAACACAAAAAGCACTTCTTTAGATAAAAAAGCATCAAAGTTTAATTATATTTGCTCAAAATTAAACTTAAAAAAGATGTCAATTTCAAACTTATTTGATAACGGATTTAAAAAACGTAACGAAAATCATTTTGCATCTATTGTGCGTGTCGCTATGGACGATGGCATCATAACGCCAGATGAAAAAGCCTTTTTAGATCGATTAGCACGCAATTTAGATATTCACGAAGAAGTATATAATATTATTTTAAAGGATTATAAATCGCACCCTATAAACCCACCATCTTCTTACGATCGCCGCTTAGAGCGCTTATACGATTTGGTAAGAATGGTACACGTCGATCAAATTAAAGGCGACCCAGAACACCGTTTATTAAACAAAATTGGTGTTGGTTTAGGATTTCATGCTGTAAATGTAAAATACATTGTAGATAAAGCCCTAACTTTGGTACAAAACGGTGTAGATTTAGACACGTTTATAGATGAAATTAAAAACATGAATCAATAAGATTCAACTTTCTTATAAAAAAAGACGAATTCAATTTAGGGTTCGTCTTTTTTTATTCTGATTTTTAAAAGCGGCTTTTCATAGAAGGTTACTGCAATACCGCATAACAAAATAATACCACCAATTACCATTTGAAGCGAAATGGCTTCACCAATAAATAACCAAGCCAAAAGTGAGGCCAAAATACCCTGAGCTAACAAACTCACTGAAACCCTAGTGGCTCTCATACTTTTCGTGGCATAACTAATAAGCAACCAAGCCAACAATTGGCAGACAACCGCTTGAACAACTAAGACCAGCCACCCTAAATTGGAAAAACCCGAAAACGGTTCATTCAAAAAATAACTCACAAAAAATAAATATATTGAAGACGCTGATAAGCTTATGGTCATAAACGTAAACACATTCATATCCTTTAAAACGTATTTACTAATCAGCATATAAAAAGCATAAAGAACTCCCGAAAGTACACCAAAACTAAAAGCCAAATCGAAATCTAAGTTCTTGAAAACTGAAAAACCAACAAGCACTATCATACCAAAAACTGCAATTATAGTACCTATCCAAAAATTAACTTTAGGTTTATCTTTCAAAAAGAAAAAGCTCAAAAAACCCACCCAAACAGGCGATAAATTGGTTAATAAAGAAGCTTGAGTAGCGGTAGATTCTTGAATAGCTATATTCCAAACAGCCACATCACTGCCAAAAATCACACCACATAAAGCAGCCAATACCCCTAATTTTAAACTAACAACTTTAAACTGCCTAGTTACCAAAACATAAGGCAGTAGTAATAAAATTGAAAATGCCATACGGTAAAAAGCCGAAACCACACCTGGTGAAAGGCTAAGCTTAACCAAGATTGGAAACACCGATATACACAAAATCCCAACAACCAAAGCTAGTCTTGCTTTATTCATATTAGCCGTAAATTAAAGGAATGCTTATTTATGAAGTTTTAATTGTATACGCTTTCGCGGAACATCAACCTCGAGTACTTTTACAATAATTTGTTCATGTAAGTTTACGTGTTCAGTGACATCTTTTACAAAACTATCCGATAAATTAGACACGTGAATCAAACCACTTTCTTTGATGCCTACATCTACAAAACAACCAAAATTGGTAATATTATTTACAATTCCTGGAAGCAACTGGCCTTCGCGTAAATCGTTAATGGTTTTTATATTTTGATTAAAAGTAAATACTTTGGCTTGCTCTCGAATATCTAAACCTGGCTTTTCAAGTTCTTTAATAATATCTTCAAGCGTAAGCAAACCCACGGTTTCCGTACAGTACTGTTTTAAATTTATTTTTTGAAGTAGTGCTGAATTCCCTATTAAATCCTGAACCGATTTCCCTAAATCTTTCGCCATTTTATTAACGATGGAATAACTTTCCGGATGTACTGAAGAATCATCTAAAGGATTTTTAGCGCCTTTAATTCTTAAAAAAGCAGCACCTTGCTCAAAAGCTTTGCCGCCTAAACGCGGTACTTTTTTAATATCATTTCTAGATGTAAATACCCCATTTTCATTTCTATGGTTAAAAATATTTTCGGCTAATTTAGGTCCAATTCCCGAAACATAACTCAACAGTGATTTGCTCGCCGTATTAATGTTTACACCAACCGCATTCACACAATTTTCAACCACCACATCCAATTGCTTTTGAAGCTTAGCCTGATCGACATCGTGTTGATACTGCCCAACACCAATAGATTTCGCATCAATTTTAACCAATTCGGCTAGAGGATCTTGCAAACGCCTACCAATAGATACCGAACCACGTACCGTAACATCGTAATTTGGGAATTCTTCACGGGCAATTTTAGATGCCGAATAAATACTGGCGCCTGCTTCGCTTACCACAAATACCTGAACATCGTTTTTAAAATGCACTTTTCTAATTAAAGCTTCGGTTTCTCGTGATGCCGTGCCATTACCAATCGCTATGGCTTCAATTTTATAAGCATCGGCTAAAGAACTTATTTTTTTCATAGCTCCCACACTATCACTTTTTGGCGGATGCGGATAGATAGTTTCGTTATATTTTAACTGCCCTTGCGCATCTAAACACACCACTTTACAGCCTGTTCTAAACCCAGGATCGATGCCCATAACACGTTTTTCCCCCAAAGGCGAACCCAATAACAACTGTTTTAAGTTTTTCGCAAAGACGCTAATGGCAGATTCGTCGGCTTTATCTTTAGCAATTTGAAGTGCTTCATTAACTAAGGATGGCAGCAATAAGCGTTTATAACTATCTTTTATAGCCAGTTCAATATGTTCCGCGCAAGCGTTTCTAGAACGTATTACTTTTTGTTCAATTTTATCTAAAGCACGATCATCATCAATCGAAATTTTAACGCGAATAAAACCTTCTTTTTCTGCTCTTAAAATGGCTAAAAAACGATGCGAGGGCATGCGGCTTAAGTTTTCCTCCCAATCGAAATAATCTCTGAATTTTTGAGCATTTTCATCATCGGCTTTGGTTTTTATCACTTTCGTGGAAATCATAGCAAAACGCTCCAACTGATAACGGATGTTATTTCGAATATCACTGCGTTCGTTAATCCATTCGGCAATAATATGTCTCGCACCTTCCAAAGCCTCGTCAACCGAAGTGATGTCGCCTTTTACATATTTAAAAGCTATAGATTCCACATCATTAGCGTTCTGAGACATGATAATCTTTGCTAAGGGCTCTAAACCTTGTTGCCTGGCTTTTTCGGCTTTTGTTTTTCGGCTTTTTTTATAAGGGAGATACAAATCTTCAAGCGCAGTTAAGTCTTGAGTTTGTTCAATTTTTTGTTCTAATTCAGGCGTTAACACCTCTTGTTCTTCCAAAGCTTTTAAAATGGCTTTTTTTCGCTTTTCTAAAGCTTCAAATTGCTCTTTGAATTTTACAATTTCACCAATTTGAACCTCATCTAAATTACCTGTTCGTTCTTTTCGGTAACGTGAAATAAACGGAATGGTACAATCTTCATTTAATAAAGCCACGGTATTTTTAACCGATTGTTCTTGAAGCTGAGTGTGTTGAACTATATAATTTATCATGCTAATGGAATGAACTGAATAAACGCTAAACTAAAGAATTTTATGCTTAAAAAATTGCTTTTTTTAAAACCATTACGTGTTAAAAAAACATATAAAAACCACGATGGTGTTCTGTTAATTTTAAATAAAACCTCTCTTATCGACTCCGCTAGAAGACCGTACTTAGTAAAAATATATTTTAAATTTCAATGCTTAGGCAGTGGAGTCGAGAACAATTAATCTTCTTTAAATTTTCGCTTCTCAACTACGCGCGAAGCTCATTCAAGTAGAAACACAAAAGACCTAAACGTTTTTACACGAATAGGTCTTTTATCTTATATAAAATAGCGTTGTTAATCTATGACACCCTGCTGAAACGGTTTCAGCGAGCCAAAAAACTAGGCTACTTTCTTTATTAAATCGAAACAAGGGCATTTTGAACACCTTTTGTTTTCTCCTTTTTTAAATTTTTCACAGCAGTTACTCTTTACTTTTTTAGGAAGTTCTAATCCTAGTTTTCGTAATTTTTTCTCTGCCTTTTTTTGCTTCTTTTTCTTGCCCACAATAGAATGCTAAAATTCATATTCTCGGCAAATATATATTATTTTAATTAAATCTAAATAAGGTTAAATGTTAAAATTACTGTGGCCCAGGAGTTGCCGCTGTAGTAACGGTTAAATTTTCGATATCACGATCAAATAAATACAAGCCACCTTTATCGTCGCCAATCATATTTATTTTATCAAGAATGGTACGGGCTACGGCCTCTTCTTCTATTTGTTCGGCTACATACCATTGTAAAAAGTTATGCGATGCATAATCTTTCTCTTGTAAACTTATATGCACCAATTCGTTAATGCTTTGCGACACATAAACTTCATGCTCGTATAATTTTTCAAACATTTCTTTAAACGAGGTAAAAGTTACGTTTGGCGCATTTAATTGCGATATTTTAGCGTGGCCACCACGCTCGTTTACAAACTTTACTAATTTTAACATGTGTTCACGCTCTTCATCAGATTGAGCATACATAAAATTAGCAACACCTTCTAAGCCTTTAACCTCTGCCCAACAGGCCATAGCTAAATAAATTTGAGAGGATTCTGCTTCTATTCTTATTTGCGCATTTAGCGCGTCTTCTATAGTTTTTGATAACATAATGCTTCCTTTTTTTGTAAAGTTACAGATTTCTTTATTTAATTTTACATGAGAATTTACTTAATTCCCTTAATTATAATAGGTCTTAATTAAATTATAAATACAAAGAAGTCCACTAAAAAATAGATTTTAGGGGACTTCTTAAAAAGTTATTTAAAGCCTGTTTTTTAATTTCCAGCCTCCTGTTTAGCTTCTTTAATCATCTCGTCATTAGGTACAATAACAATATTTACACGTCTGTTTTTAGCACGACCTTCAGCAGTTCCATTATCTGCGATAGGCTGCTCTTCACCAAACCAGTGCGTTGTTAAACGGCTTGAGCTTATTCCGTTTTGTCTTAAGAAACCTGTTACAGCATTTGCTCTGTTTTTAGACAGTGTCATGTTGTAATTTGCGTCTCCTTGACTATCAGTATGACCAACAACTAATAAATTAGTATCTGGATGATCTTGAAATACACCAACTAATTTATTTAATGTTTCTTGAGATTCTGAATTGATATTGTATTTATTGGTTGCAAAATACACACCACTTCCGTCTTCGAAAGTCACAACAATACCTTGATCAACACGCTCTACTTGCGCACCTGGCACCTCTTGCTCGATTGCTTGTGCTTGCTTATCCATTTTATTTCCAATAACTACTCCGGCTCCACCACCTATGGCAGCACCAATAGCAGCACCTAATTCGCTATTACCATGGCCTACATTGTTTCCAATAATGGCACCTAAAATAGCACCTCCAACTGCACCAATAGCAGCGCCTTTTTGTTTATTATTGGCATTATCAACGGTTTTACAATTTACAAATGATACTAATGCAATGGCAGCTAATACTACCACAGCTGATTTTTTTAAGTATGTTTTCATCTTTTATTTTTTGAGGGTGAAATTTATTTATTTAAGCGTTTAATACGAATTTACATTTTTGAAAAATGCATGCTAATAACAAAAGGTTTATTATCAACAGACACGGTTTGATCCCAAGACATTTCTGTTTCTGAAAATGAAGCAAGATGCAGTCTAAAACCTTGATTGGTAGCCGATTTTCCTTTAGCATCGGTTGGCTTTATAAGAAAATCGTAAAGTCCGGACTGTTCGTCAATTTTATCAATGGTAAAAATAAAATCACGTTTTCCAACACTACAATCTGCACCATTAATGGTATAACTACCTTTATTATTATTGGTTACAAAATTCCAAGTACTGCCTTCAAAGCAAGCTTTACTTTCGTCATTTAGTAATGTGACATTATACTCGCCAGCTTCGCTGTAAGTAATTGAATTTAGCACCCAATCCCCTTTCATTACTTTTTTGGGTTTTACAGGAGCAGCAGTTTTTGTGGTTCCGCAAGCCATAAGGCTTAAAGTGATTAATACTAAAGCTATTTTTTTCATATTATGGTTTTAATTAATTATTCAAAATTACCGATATTATCTTCAAACTCTTTACAAGATAATATTTTTATTTTATATAATTAATAGCTGTTTTAGTTTATAAGGATTTTAAAACTTCACCAATTTATATCTCCCTTCTTTCTGATTTAAATAACCAAAAAGCAATTCGTTATTATGATAAAACACATCTTCGTTAGAACAATATTCCGTCAACGCGCTATAGGCTTTTATTTTTTCAAAAATATTTTCTTCAGTGGCGCCTGGTACATGGTTAAAACCAGCATCTAGTGTGGTTCTAAAATATGTTGATTTTGATGATTCATATCCGCTAAAACTATATGCAACAGGATTTATGGTTATTGCTACACTACCAAGACTAGCAATTGTAACACCTGCCATTCCAGGCATCACCATAGGCGTACTTGTTCTAACCTCTTTAGTTCCGCCAATAGTTAAATGATAAAGCGGCCCTACTTTGTAGGCACTAACACCAATGCCTCCAGAAGAAATTTTACGTAAAAACTTAGAAGTCTCATCAAAGGTTCTGGTCGTTACCCAGGGCACTGCTGTGTTTCCGTCTTGGGTGATAATAGAATTTCTTATGGCTATAGGCGCTTCCTTGTGATAGTAAAACGATTTTAAAACACTATCTGTCATAGATTTCACCCTTAAACTCATTTCTTTGTTTGAACTCGCTATTTGAAATAATTTACCATCTAGAAAATAGGAATTATACCTCTTATAATCGCCTATTTTACCAATAGCATAAGCAAACTCTTTTCTTTGAATATTGAAATCAATTAAACTGATAACAATCATTAAAGTAGATTTTGTTCTCTTATAATCGAAAGTTAAATATAAAGAATCATCATTTCTATAAATTTTAGCATCTTCAGAAACCAATTCAATACTATTTGGCACCGTATTTACTATTTCAAAAACTTGGCTCTCCCCTTTACTGAATAAGTCATCAAAACTAAAATAATCTAAATCACTTAGTCGCTGTGAGCGTTCTAAATCCAAAGCATGAGTTTTGATTACATTTAAATGATATGCATCATCCAATTCGCGAATTATAATTTCGTTATCGGCATTAGAGGATAAGAAATAAATAGTATTCTTGTAATTAATGGCTTTAATTAATGCCTCTCTAGGCAAATCAACCTTAAACTCTTTTACGCTATATTTTTTTGTTGAAAAGTCTACCGTAAAAACACAATATTTATTACGATTACTACTAGAATACACCAAACTGTATTGGTTCCCTACAACTTTAGTTCCTAATACTTTATCGTATTTATTTCGTTTATCTGAATCGAAACTAAAATGTACTTTCTCATTAAAGGAAGCATCAAACAAATACGCTTGAATGGTTTTCTTTTCCTTTACGAAAATAGCCAAATCGTTATTTTCAAGATTTGAAATAGAAAAGGTCTCCTTAGCCAATCTTTTAGATTCCTGTTCACATTCAAAGTCTAAAACAACCTCTTGACTAAAAGCCAATTGAAAACAAGACAGCAAACAAGCTAGAACACAAATAAATTTCTTCATAAACCGAAAAATTAACTAATGGTTAATCCATTAGCCACATTTGCTTCATCTGGATTAACAAAAACCAATTTCCCTTCGGCGTTTTCGGTCATTAAAATCATGCCTTCACTTTCTACACCACGTAAGGCACGAGGAGCTAAATTCACTAAAACCGTCACTTGTTTTCCAACAATATCCTCGGGTTTAAAACTTTCGGCGATTCCAGAAACTATGGTGCGTACATCGATGCCTGTATCTACTTTTAAAACCAATAACTTTTTAGCTTTTGGCATTTTTTCGGCTTCTAAAATGGTGCCTACTCGTAAATCTAGTTTTGTAAAATCATCAAAAGTAATGGTGGCTTTTTGAGGTTCTACTTTTTTATTAGCTACTTCGTTGGCTTTTTTGCTTGCTTCTAATTTATCCAATTGCTTCTGGATGGTTTCATCTTCAATTTTAGAAAAAAGTAATTCGGCTTGTCCTATTTTATGTCCAGCAGGAAGAAGCACTTTTTTAGTAGCTATTTCATTCCATTGTGATGCTTCGACAAGCTCAGCATGACTTTCGCTTTCAATAGAATTAGTCAACTTAAGAATATTTTTAAGTTTCTCGGAAGTAAACGGTAAAAACGGCTCACTTAAAGTGGCTAAAGCCGATGCGATTTGAAGCGCCACATACATGATGGTTTTGGTGCGTTCTTCATCTACTTTTATCACTTTCCAAGGTTCAGCGTCAGCTAAATATTTATTACCCAAACGCGCTAAATTCATTAATTCTTGACCTGCTTCTCTAAAACGGTAACGCTCTATAGAACTTGAAATCACATCTGGATACGCTTTTATAGCAGCTAAAGTTTCTTCATCAACGTCTGTAAAATCGTTTGGACTTGGCACAACACCTTCATAGTACTTATTGGTTAAAACCACGACTCTATTAATGAAGTTTCCGAAAATAGCAACCAATTCGTTATTATTTCTGGCTTGAAAATCTTTCCAAGTAAAATCGTTATCCTTTGTTTCTGGAGCATTTGCCGTTAAAACATAACGCAATACATCTTGCTGACCTGGAAATTCTTCCAAATATTCTGGTAACCAAACTGCCCAGTTTTTAGAGGTTGATAATTTGTTGCCTTCTAAGTTTAAAAACTCGTTAGCAGGCACATTATCTGGCATGATGTAAGATCCTTCAGCTTTAAGCATCGCTGGAAAAATAATACAGTGAAACACGATATTATCTTTTCCTATAAAATGCACCAATTTGGTGTCTTTATCTTTCCAATACGGTTCCCAATCTTTCCCTTCGCGAGCGGCCCATTCTTTAGTTGAAGAAATGTAACCAATAGGGGCATCAAACCAAACGTATAACACTTTACCTTCGCCACCTTCTACAGGCACAGGAATTCCCCAATCTAAATCGCGGGTTACGGCTCTAGGGCGCAAACCATCATCTATCCAAGATTTTACTTGGCCGTAAACATTAGGTTTCCAATCTTTTTTATGTCCTTCAAGAATCCATTCTCTTAAAAAAGCTTCATGTTTATCTAATGGTAAAAACCAGTGTTTAGTTTCTTTTAATGTAGGCGTGTTTCCTGTTAATGCCGATTTCGGATTAATTAAATCGGTAGCATTATGGCTGGTACCACAAGCTTCACATTGGTCGCCATAACTTTCTTCGTTGCCACATTTGGGGCAGGTTCCTACCACAAAACGATCGGCTAAAAACTGATTCGCTTCAGCATCGTATAATTGTTCGGTAGACTCTTCAATAAACTCGCCTTTATCGTATAAGGTTTTGAAAAATTCTGAAGCCGTTTCATGATGAATAGGTGCCGAAGTACGCGAATAATTATCGTAAGTTATTCCGAAATCTTCAAACGATTTTTTTATAATCGCATGGTATTTATCTACAATATCTTGCGGAGAAACCCCTTCGTTTTTCGCCTTAATCGTAATAGGCACACCGTGTTCGTCGCTACCTCCAATAAAAGCAACATCGTTACCCGTTAGGCGTAAATAACGCACATAAATATCGGCGGGCACATAAACGCCTGCTAAATGGCCAATGTGAATTGGGCCGTTGGTGTAAGGTAAAGCGGTGGTGACTGTATAACGTTTTGGTTTATTCATCAATTTAAATATTTTCAGACTGCCCTTTCGCGCAGGTTAACTTCAATTTACGCATGCTTTCGCATTATTTTCAAGCCACAAAAGTAATCATTTAACAAGCCATTTAGAAAAAAAATGTACTTTTACGTTATGTCTAAAAACCTACTAACGATAAGCTTATTATGTGCTATTTTTTTCTTCGGAATAGAAAAAAGTCATGCCCAAAATACAGCTGATAAAAACCAGAATAGCAGTTTGATACAACCACCATATTTAAAAGCAGGCGATACCGTTGCCATTGTGGCGCCTTCCGGAATTTTAAAAAATCGTCAAGGCGAAATTAAAAATGCCCAGGAGCTTTTAAAAAGTTGGGGACTACACAGCGTGGTTGGAAAACATGTGTTTACACAAAACAATCATTTTGCTGGTACTGACGATGAGCGTTGTGAAGATTTTCAAAATGCGCTAGACAACCCAAACATTAAAGCCATTTGGTGTGCCCGCGGCGGTTATGGTGCAGTGCGAATTTTAGACCGATTGGATTGGACGGCCTTTAAAAAAAATCCGAAATGGGTTATTGGGTATTCCGATATTACAGCCCTTCATAGCGATGTTCATAATTTAGGCTATCAATCGCTTCACGCCATGATGTGCACCAGTTTACAAGACGCACCAGAAACTATTAAAGAAACCATTTCAACCTTTAAAGATGCGCTATTTGGCAAGCCCTTGTCTTATACTTTAGAAGCTTCAACCTATAATAAAACAGGAAATGCTTCGGGCGAATTAGTTGGTGGAAATCTTACCATTTTACAAACCATGTTAGGTTCTAAATCGCAAATAGAAACCAAAGGAACAATTCTTTTTATTGAAGAAATTGGCGAATACAAATACCATATTGATCGTTTATTACAAAGTTTAAAACGTGCTGGATATTTTGATCATTGCAACGGGGTTATTGTTGGCGATTTAACCAAAATCAAGAAAAACACAACTCCTTGGGGAACCTCTGCCCAACAACTTATTTTAGATGTTTTAAAAGACTATAATTTTCCTATTGCATTTAATATGCATGCAGGCCACGCGAAAGATAATCGCGCTTTAATTTTTGGACGTCAAGTAGAATTACGAGTTGAAAAAAATAAATCGGAACTTAATTTTTCCAACTAATTGCAATGTTATTTAGTTGAAAACTGCCTACTTAACGATTAAATTTACCCATAAACCATAATATTTACAGGGCTTTTCGAGATGTTTTAAATTTATCCTATAATAATTAAACACTCTCAATATGAAAAATGTAAAACTACTATGCGCATCTTTGATGCTTTTACTTTCAATTTCACTTAGTGCTACTGAATTAAAATTAGACTTAAAAAACCCTGATGTTCGTAAATGCTTGTTAGAAGCTGCTTCAAATCAAGGTTGGTTGTTAGATACAGTTTACCAAGACTCGGAAGGAAATTTGGTTTTCATCCTTACAAAAGGCGAAGAAACTAGAACTTACACAAGTCTATAACCCAATTAATCGCTATCTTTTTAGATAGGAAATTGAAATAAAAAAGCCAACGCACCAAACGAATTGCGTTGGCTTTTTTATGTTTTAAACGTTCATAAAATGAAAATCCTATAAGACTTAAAAAAAATGATGTAATGCAAATACACGCTTCAGGTTTCATCTTTGTCATATCAAATAAAAAACAAAATAGATATGAAAAACCTAGGCAAAATTTCAATAGCCATGTTACTAATTTTTGGAGTAACAGCAACTTCAAACGCTCAAATTAATGATACATCAAAACCACAAATTGGTGTTAAGGGCGGCTTAAACTTTTCCAATTTACACGATAATGATGTCGATGACGATAATATGTTAACCAGTTTTAATGCCGGTTTGTACACAAATTTCCCCATTACAAATATACTCTCCATACAACCCGAGCTATTATATTCTAGAAAAGGCTCCGAATCGGTTTACGATAATGCCATTGCCACCGGAACTGCTAAGTTTAAACTGAATTATCTAGAACTGCCGGTACTATTAAAAATTAATGTAGCTGATAACATTAATATTCATGCGGGACCATACTTTGCGTATTTATTAAACGCCAAAGTGACTAACGAAACAGACAGTGGTGATTTCGATTTTGAAGAAAATTATGATAATGATGATTTCAACAAATTTGATACAGGACTTTCTATAGGTTTAGGCTTCGATTTGGATAGCGTAGGCTTTGGTTTAAGATATAATTACGGATTATCTACCGTAGGTAAAGAAAGAACATTTGCTGGAGAAACATACACCATTCCAGATGGAAAAAACAGTACCATCAATGTGTATCTTGCGGTACCTCTTAATTAAAAACAACAAATTTGGCTGTCTGAAAAGTATAGTTACATTTAATTTGTAACTATACTTTTCAGACAGCTTTATTTTAGGTTTCTCCTGTTTATGATTTACCGACACTCAATTCTTCAAACGGACCAAAAAATTCAAAATTAATATTTTCATTTTTCACACCTAAGTCATCTAAAATAGACAGAATATTAGCCATAAATGGTTTAGGTCCACAGAAATAAAAATCACTATTTCTAGAAATACCTAAATCGCTTAATATTTCAGACCTGAAATACCCCTTATAATCATAATTTACTCCAAGAACATCTGAAGCTAAAGGTAAATCAAACACTTTTACAAATTTTGATTTATCGCTAATTTGGTCATTAATTTCAGCATCGAAAGCCTGATAATCACTATTCAATGCACATTGAATAAAAGTGATATTCTCATGGCGTTTAGTGGCTGCTTTAAGCATACTCAACAAAGGGGTAATGCCTACTCCTCCGCTAATAAAAACAATAGGGTTTTTGGTAGGTTTTAAAACAAATTCTCCTGAAGGCATTCCTAAATTTAAAACAGAACCGACTTCAATATTAGAATGGATATAATTAGAAACCGTTCCATTTGGATCTCCTTCTTCTCTTTTAACACTTATTCTTAGATAATCTTTATCATTAGAATCGGATAAGCTATAATTTCTTGTATGTTTATGCGCAGTCCCAGGGATTTCAATAGTAATGGCAATGTACTGACCGGAAATAAATTTTGGAATGGGTTCGCCATCTTTTCTTTTTAAATAAAACGAGGTGATATTACAGCTTTCATTTATTTTTTGGGTTACTACAAATTCTTTCATACCTCTAAAGCCACCTATACTTTCTTCCCTACTACTGTATAACTCTTCTTCTCTAGTTACAAATATAACCGCCAAATCGCCATAAGCTTCAGCCCAGGCATCGATAATTTCAGGAGTAGCTGCATCACCTAATACTTTTTTTATGGCGATAAGTAGATTTTCTCCAACAATTGGATAGGCTTCCTTTGGAATGGATAAACTTGCATGTTTCTGCGCTATAAGTTCTACGGCATCACCAAGCATTTCTAATTTTTCAATATGAACTGCATACTGAAACACAGCATTGGCAAGAGCCCTTTGTTGCGTGCCTTTTTTTTGATTTACCATGTTAAAAACATTTTTTAACTCGGGATGTTTATCAAATAAAATCTCATAAAACACTTTAGTAATTGCTTCTCCATGTACTTGTAGTACAGGCGCAGTCGACTTCACGATTTCTATTGTTTTTTTACTTGCCATAATTAATAATTTTATTGTTTTTATTAAGTTGTAGTCCTGCTACTAAAGATAGTAATAAAAACACTACAAAACAATAATTATAGCTAATATGGGCTTAAAAACAAAAAGTTATACATCTGAAAATAAGACACATACCACGCATCGCTTAGAAGTACAGAAGTAAAATGAAGTAATTACACTAGCTTGTTTAAGCATAAAAAGTAACCTAAAAACTTAATTAAAACCCGCGTTCTTTCTGAATTTGCTCGTAAGCAGCTTGCACTTGTCTGAACTTCTCTTCAGCGCCTTTACGATGCGCAGGCCCTAAATGAATCACTTTATCGGGGTGGTATTTTTTTGCCATTTTACGGTAGGCTTTTTTTATGTCTTCTACCGCTGCATTTTTTTCGATTTCTAAAACCTTATATGCTGCATCGCTACTACTATAAAACATAGCTTTAATACTTTCGTAGTCTCTTGCCGAAATTCCTAAATAGCCTGCAATGGTGTAAATTTTATCAACCTCATCTTGAGTTACGAAGCCATCGGCTTTAGCTATTCCGAATAAAAAATGAAGCAGTTGCAAACGCGAAGCATGATCCATCATTTGTCTAATTTGTAAGCAAACCGGACGAATAGAAACCTGTTGTTTGTTTATATTTTTAAAAAGTTTAAAAGCATGATTGGCGCGTTCTTTTCCGTACATACCTACAAATTGCTGACGCACAAAATCTAACTCGCGCTGATCCAGTTTGCCATTAGCCTTTATAATTGAAGAAGCCAATATAAGTAAGCTCACTTCAAAATCGCCGGATTGCGTTTGCGGATGCTGCCTTGTTCTACCCTGATAAGTAGTTTCTTGTTCACCAAAAAAGGGGCTATTTCCGTTTTTTGAAAATGAATCTATTAAACTCCCAATCGCCAATCCTATTATTGCTCCAATTGGACCACCTAAAGACCATCCTATCGCACCACCAATCCATTTTGAAAAACTCATGTAAGTATTTATTTTAAATAGCGTCAAACTTTAATCATACAGGCTTCATAATACTGAAACCCATCATTTTAATCCTTTTACGCGCATTATTTTAGTAAAACATCATTTAAGCGTGTAAATATAATATTTGTTAGTTGATTGCTTTATAGAATTGTTACACAATTGGTATCTTTGCAATCAAAATTGTTAATTAATAAAATTTAAAAATATGTATCCAGCAGAATTAGTAAAACCAATGCGCGAAGATTTAACCAAAGTTGGTTTTGAAGAATTACATACATCACAAGAGGTTGATTCAGCTTTAGCTAAATCAGGAACAACTTTAGTGGTTGTAAATTCAGTTTGTGGTTGTGCCGCTGCCAATGCACGTCCAGGTGCTAGAATGAGTTTAGACAACGCTAAAAAACCAGATCATATCGTAACTGTTTTTGCAGGAGTAGACAAAGAAGCTGTTGATGCAGCACGTGCTCATATGGTACCGTTTCCTCCAAGTTCTCCTTGTATGGCCTTATTTAAAGATGGCGAATTGGTTCACATGTTAGAGCGTCATCACATTGAAGGGCGTCCTGCAGAACTTATTGCAGACAACTTAAAAGATGCTTATAACGAGAATTGCTAAAAATTGCTAAAGAAAAGCAATCACTTTTAGTGAGACTTTTTAAACACAACAATATCAAAGAGGCTTGAACAGGCCTCTTTTGTTGTTTAAAAGCCTGCTGTGTAAGGCTTGAAAAAATAACAAGCGCATCAAGAAACAGGGAAACCAAGATTTACTTATTTTTGGAGCATGGAAAAAATATTATCATACCCTCTAACGGTAATTTATCTACTGTTTTTCTTTATAACGCTTGTTATATTTCATGGTATACAATGGTTTTGTTTTAATATATTTGGTTATCAGGCACATAAAAAAAGTGTCGATGCCTTACAATTTTGCCTAATGCGTTGTGGCAATATTTTAGGCACACGCTATACCTTTACCAATCCTTATACGATAGACACCAACCAACCGCTAATTATTGTAGCCAACCACCAAAGTTTACACGACATTTACCCCATTACCTGGTACATGCGTAAACACCACCCTAAATTTATTAGTAAAATTGAATTGGGTAAAGGCATCCCCAGCGTATCATATAATTTACGTCATGGCGGTGCAGCATTAATCGACAGAAAAAATCCTAGGCAATCCATTCCTGAATTAATAAGATTTGGCGACTATATAGAAAACACCAAACGTGCGGCTGTAATTTTCCCCGAAGGTACTCGTAGTAAAAATGGGGTGCCAAAACCGTTTCAAACAAAAGGTTTGGATATTCTATTTAAAAAAATTCCTTCAGCCGTTGTAGTGCCTATCACCATAAATAATTCATGGAAAATGTTAAAATATGGCAAATTCCCAATGGGTTTGGGCACTCATATCACTTTTACTGTGCATAAGCCTTTAAAAGTTAGTACCTTTGTAGATAAACAAGAGCTAATACATAGTATTGAAACTACTATTACAAACAGTATCGAACCATAACATTACAACACATGTCATTGAAAAATAAAAGATTAGAAGTCATGAAGTTTTTGGAAAAAGACGTTGACGCCCTAATGGAAAAATATTTAATTCCAATTGACTCCATTTGGCAACCAACCGACTTTTTACCGAATTCTGAAACTACCGATGAAAAATTTTTCGAAGAGGTTAAAGAAATTAGAGAGCTTGCTAAAGAATTGCCTTATGACTTTTGGGTAGTTTTAGTTGGAGACATGATTACCGAAGAAGCTTTACCAACCTATGAATCATGGTTGATGGATGTTGAAGGTGTAGATCAAATGGACGGGAAAGAAAATGGTTGGGCCAAATGGGTACGCCAATGGACTGCAGAAGAGAACCGACATGGCGATGTGCTTAATAAATACCTTTACCTTTCTGGAAGGGTAAATATGAAAGAAATTGAAAAAACCACACAGCATTTAATTGCCGATGGTTTTGATATTGGAACCGATAGAGATCCTTATAAAAACTTTGTTTACACGAGTTTTCAAGAATTAGCAACCTATATTTCGCATAATCGCGTTGCTAAAATAGCGAAAGATGTGGGCAACAAACGTTTGTCTAAAATGTGTAAAATTATATCTGGTGATGAAATGCGCCACCACCATGCCTATTCCGATTTTGTAGATCGTATTTTTAAAGTTGATCCTAGTCAAATGATGATGGCTTTTCATTACATGATGAAACAAAAAATTACCATGCCTGCACATTTTTTAAGAGAATCGGGTGGTAAAATAAGTTCTGCTTTCGAAGAGTTTTCTAATACCGCACAACGTATTGGTGTTTACACGGCTACAGATTATGTAGATATCCTTCAAAAATTAATAGACCGTTGGGAAATTGATAAAATTACAGGATTAAATGATGAAGCTGAAAAAGCTAGAGATTATTTAATGAAACTTCCTGCGAGAATGTATCGTTTATCAGACCGTATGAAAGTGCCGGAAAACTCATTCCAATTTAAGTGGGTTGAACCAGCGATTATTAAATAGATTGTTGATGTGTTAAATCGTTGAATTGTAGATTCGTTTAACTGAAAACATTTCAATGCTAAAAAAAGTTCTCGATACAATTTTCTATCGAAAATCACTCGAAGCGACATTCATTTGTAACGAAATAATATTACACAGGAATAAAAAAACATAAATCCATTCCTTTCAGTTTAACTGGAAGGAATTTTTTCATTTAAAACAAAAGCTTCAAAAATAGTTTCGTAAAATCAAATCTTGATTCTTGTCTCTTAACTCTTGAATCCTGATTCAGGACTTCAAAAATCAGAGTAATACTTTTCAGCTTTAAACCCCTAATAATTTAAACCATGCACACTTCCGAAGTCATAATTAATAAAACCATAACCTTTGTAAAAACGACTTTAGCTAATGCCGAAGGTGGCCACGATTGGTTTCATATAGAACGTGTTTATAAAAATGCTTTACTCATTTCAAAATCTGAAAAAGCAGACAGCTTTATAATTGCCTTAGGCGCATTACTTCATGATATTGCAGATAGCAAATTTTATAATGGCGATGAAACTGTTGGTCCTAAAAAAGCAAAAGCCTTTCTTTCGGAATTAAAGGTAGACGATGCTGTTATAAACCATGTGGTAAATATTATTAAGCACATTTCGTTTAAAGGTGGTAATGAAGCCCAAACATTTAAATCGCCCGAATTAGATGTTGTGCAAGATGCCGACCGCCTAGATGCTATAGGCGCTATAGGCATTGCCCGCTGTTTTAATTATGGTGGTTTTAAAAACAGAGCGCTTTACAATCCTGAAATTAAGCCCGACCTTAATATGAGTAAAGAAGCTTATAAAAAATCGGATGCACCAAGCATTAATCATTTTTACGAAAAGTTACTGCTTTTAAAAGACCGGATGAACACCGAAACAGGCAAAAAAATTGCCCTAGAACGCCACAACTATATGTTAGGCTTTCTAGAGCAGTTTTATAATGAATGGGAAGGCATTAAATAAGATTAACTAATAATCTTTTTAATTTCCTTGCGGTAATTAGAGGCACTTTTTCCTGTGATGTCGTTAAAGGTTTTATTAAAATGCGAGAAATTATTAAAACCACACTCAAAACAAACATCGGCAATACTCATATCTAATTCTTCAGATAGCAGTTTTGTAGCATGTACCACACGGTATTCATTTACAATTTGGGTAAATGTTTTTCCTGTGGCCTTTTTAAAATATCTGCAAAAAGCAGGCACGGTCATACTTACTTTATCGGCAATTTCATCTAAAGCGATGTGATGTGTGAAGTTTTTATTCACATATTTAAAGATCACACCAATTTTAGCACTGTCTTGCGCTTCGGCTTCAAAAGCCAAACCATCGGCATTTAATAAGTTATAATCATCAGTCTGTGCTAGATAATCAATTATTTCTAAAAGTTTTAAAACACGTTTAAAACCAGTTAGCTCGTATAACTCTTCAATTTTGGGTCCAACCGCAAGTTTAGTTTCAACTTTAAAACGAATGCCTTTTTTAGCGCGTTCAAATAAAGCGGCAATATTAGCCGTTTCTGGAACACTTAAAAAATCGTCTCCTAAAAAATTGGACTTAAACTGTATGGTGGTTTCTGTTCCGTTAGCGGTTAAACGGTCTGTAAAACCATTATGTGGTAAATTAGAACCTATTAAAATTAACTGACTATTGTTAAAATATGACAGATGGCTTCCAATATGGGTTTTCCCTTGTCCTTGATTAATATATATAAGTTCTAATTCTGGATGAAAATGCCAGAAGGCATCGTTCTTATCTACCTGTTCTACATGCTGTTTAACCAAAATAGAGCTTCCAAAACTGGGGCTTAATTTCTTTAATGTGGGTTTCTTAGCAATCATATATCCGGTCTTTTATTAGCAAAATTAACACATATTATGCATACATTGTATATTTTATTACCTCAAATATATGTTAAATTAACTTCACAGTTAGTTAACATTTCGTTAACAGATAAAATAGCATAGAAATAAGCCAAAATTGATGTTTTTCAACGTTTACATCTCACATATCTTTGTACCGTTGAACGTTAGTAACGGCTCATTTATGAAAAACGTAATAACAATAGCAAAAAAAGGAATCTTAGCAGGAGCATTATTAGTTTCGGTTTTAGGATTTGCAAAAGATGCTAAAGTAAGCGTTAAGAAGGATGCCAAAGTAACATCGATAACCCTAGAAAACGTAAAACAAGGGGATTTAATATCGATTAAAGATACTAACGGTATCGTTCTTTTAAAAAAATTAGTAGCATCTGCTGGAACTTATCAAAAAGGATTTGATTTAACAGGTTTACCAATTGGGAATTACTTTTTTGAAGTTGATAAAGATTTAGAAGTTCAAACCATTCCTTTTAAAATTAACATGATTAATGTTGAATTTAATAAGTCTGGAGAAACAACAAATTACAAGCCGCATACAAAGCAGGAAGGTGATTATGTTTATCTAACAAAATTCTGCCCAAATCATGAAGCTACAATAATTAGCATTTATGGTGAAATTACTGAAGGTGATTACAAATTAATCCATTCAGAAAAAATTGAAAACACTCAAAAAATCGAGAAAGTTTTCAAATTAAATAAAGGAAATTATAAAATAAAAATACACTCTAATAATAAGGAGTACACGAAATTCATTAATAATTAGTTTTAATGTCTTATTTAGTTTAGTTTAGTTGGTAAAGTGGGCTGTGGTGGCCCACTTTTTTTTGTTTAAAAAACGAGTAGCTCAACCATTCTTCATTAAAAAGTATCTCCTACACTTTTTAAAATTCTTCCTAAACCTAGCACTTCAATTATATGTTAAATTAATTTAACTTTAACGTAACAATAAAATAACAGTTAATATTCCATATAAAGTAGTTAATATCAATGTTTTAAAATCCGTATTAAGAAGGTAAATTTGAGAAAGTAAATTGCTATTATGGAAAATATACTAAACCTCTCAAAAAAAGTATGCTTAATATTAACGCTGTTTATAACACTATCTGGTCATGCTAAAAAAGCATCCTTTTACAATGTTAGAACTGGTGTAGAAAAAAAGATTTCAAAATTAAGAACTCTTAAACGAGAACAAGCATCAGTTCAAAAAAAACCGAACACTATTGTTTTATATAATTTTAAAAACTTAGAAAGAAGCATCCATAAAATGGTTCTTTATTCTGATAAAAGAAAATCCTTAATCCATAAATATTAATCCCTACACTTTCTTATTTCATTAAGTTTAAAAAGCTGGACTTTAAAAAAGCCCAGCTTTTTTATTTTTAAATCGATAATAGTATGGCTTGGTTAAAAAATGGTTTCAACCGAAAACTTTGGATCAAGAGCAAAAGTTGTGGGATTTTAGAATTAAGCAAAAATAGTAGTTAATCTATAGAGGAAGAATTTTACGTTTCTCACGCCTCTGAACTGCGTTCTAAAAGCTTTAATTTTGGCATTAAAGGATTCTGCAGAAGCATTTGTACTTCTATTAATAAAATAGTTTAG
>NZ_JACLAF010000018.1 GCF_015355625.1 Tamlana sp. I1 | reverse complement strand
TTTAAAACCTCTTTTTTATACCGAAAACTGTTTATGAACTAACGCTTTAAGTGGCTGTGCCTCTCTTAGCGGGGTGCAAATATACAGCTCTTTTATATTCCCTAACAAACTTTTTGTTGGTTTTTTTATGCTTTTTTTTACCACAGCTTTTAATATGCTTGTTTTTAGTTGATTATAGCTTGTGTTTTTTAAGGTTTGTTTGTGGCTGGATGATGCTGGTGGTGTTTCGAAAGGGGTGTTTCGCGGAGATACGCAGAGAAATTATTAGTTATAAACTATATGAATAATCGTCATTAAGATAAGTCTATAAAAAATAATGAGGTTAGTAATAGACGTCTAATATTTAAAATTAAGTCACTCCTCTCCTATTACATACTACCTTAAAATACTACTGTCATTATTCAATAGGAAAAACAATCTATATATAAGGAGTCTTTTATTCTTCAGCAAAAAACAACTGGAATATTTACGGCTTATTTAAATGTATATGAAATTCCGTTTAATAATTGGTATTGTGTCGTAGGAATGCCTATTAATGAAACAACAATTTAGGATTGATCCAGTACCTGTCACTGGAAATAAAACTTGGTGCCAGCAATACAGAAAAATTGCGCAAACCATATTTTGTACATATATTTGTACTTAATAAAACACAATATTATGCAAATAACAACTGTTTCTGATTTCAGAAAAGATATTAAAAGCTACTTGGACAGAGTCGTGAAGAACTTTGAGACTTTGATAATAAATCGTGGAAAAGATTCTGGAATTGTGATTATGTCATTGCAAGAATATAATTCTTTAATGGCTACAAATCACGAACTTTCCTCACGAAAGAATGAGTTAAGGTTAGATTCTGCAATCGACAAGCTAAAAACCGGAACGACTTTTAGCAAAGACCTAATCGAAAGTTAAAATGAAGTATATATTCGTTGACGAGTCTTGGGAAGATTATTTGTATTGGCAAAAAACGGACAAAAAAAAGCTAAAGAAAATAAATGAACTTCTCAAAGACATCGCTAGAAACCCTTTTGATGGAGTTGGAAAACCCGAGCCGCTAAAGCATAAATACGCAGGATTCTGGTCACGACGAATTGATAGCGAACATAGACTGATTTACCAATATAGAGAAGGAGAAATATTGATTGCAAAATGCAGATTTCATTACGACTGAAAAAAGTTCTACCCATGAACCGCCCTAAAACAAAAAAGCATCCCCATCTTCTTCACAGAAAAAAGGAAAGCTTCTCATTGGAATACCAAATTAGATTTGGTAAACTACATCACGCATAAAGCGTGAACAACACAACTTCGTTATAATTGCCCAAAAAAACTAATTTCTCTGAGCTCTCTTTTTGCAATTTTAGCGGTCTGGAAGGGACTTTAACTTTGCTCTGTCAGCCCAACCATAGCAGTAAAACTGCCAAATATTTTCTTTAATGTTGACGATTTGAACTATTTATACTTTATAATAATTCATTTTCTTATCGTCTGGCGCAAAAATAGTAATTTGCTTCAATTAATTATATTTAATATCAAAAAAAATAAATAATTCTTTAAAACGGATTATATGCCTCATGCTAGTAAATATTTTGGCTGGTCGCAATGATGCTTTTAGCTGAATTGAACACATATATCTCTTATTAACATAGCTACAAACATATACTCATAGACAAATATTAAGTCAATGAATTTTGAGTCTAATACATTAAGCAACAAAATGAGCTTAGAATAAACTTCAAGTTAAACCGCACTCATAGAGCTCATATATAAACTTCATCATAGCAAGTTAATACATAATGGTAATATTTACATCAAAGAAATAACCATCCTACTTCAAAAAAACTAGCATTTTGATATTGGTGGTTATTACAAAACATTTTCTGAAATAAAACCAATCAATATTGCTCCATTTTGTAAAACGAAAGTCAAATCAGTAATCCTACAAAGAAGATTGAGAGTACTACCTTCAAGAGGTTTCCTTAAAAATCAATCCGCCCATAGAAGTGCCTTTCATTTTCTATTATCATAATTTGAAAGTTTACCATCATATTTCATTAAAACCTACTTAATAAATTACATAATATCAACCTACTTACTTGTATGTGATATCGCAAACGCAAGATCCTAATAGTTGGTTACAGTTTTTTTTTACGGAAAGAGAAAGAAGAATTAAAGCTTGGATAACGCAGTAGTTATTAAGTTTCCATTTGAGTCAACTCAAAAAAAAGACTGTTTGAAATATTATTATAATTTGATATAATAAACATCAATAATACTTTTCAAACAGTCTATTAAATTGGTTTGCTTATACGTTATATTATAATGGCGTAAAGTTTCAACACTAAGAGTTTAGCATTTTATTTTTTCACAAAACGCTCCGCAGTAACGCTACCGTTATCAAAATAAATTTTAGCTATATAAACACCTTGTTTAATGTTAGACACGTTAATTTCTGATGTTCCTGTTTGCGCCGCTACTCTTTGACCTACCATATTGTAAACCTCAATACTTTTAATAGCATTCGAAGCATTTACATGCAATACGTTTTGAGCCGGATTAGGATAAAGTTCAGTTTCATGATCTACTAAATTTTCATCATTGATCCCAAGTGTAGAGTTTTGGATTAATTGCACATTATCGATATAAAATGTACCAACAAGCTCTGTATGAATTTCAAACTGAGTTGATCCTATATCTGTAATATCTACATCTGCACTATACGTATACCACGTTTCTCCATCTGCACCAGTTTCACTTGGCAGAGTAGACATTAATACCGTACTATTTTTATCATTATATTTTGTTCCATCTACAACAACCTGTGCTCTTGTTCTTGAATCTGGACCTTTTATTTTATAAGTTAATGTAAAGTTTCCAGCTGTCGCAATAGTATTATTAGAGTTTTTTGCAAATTTCCATGTTGCAGTGTTCTCCATTTGCATAGATTGAGTGCCTGCAAAGAAATTCGTAGCATCGATTGTAATAGTAGTAGTGGATGCATTTCCTGGCGCCCAGTCTCCTAAGTCGGTAGGGTTTTCAAAATCACTATCTAAAATATTGGTTTGCGAAATCCCTAAAAAAGGCGCAATAAATAAAGCTAACAAAATGTAATTTTTTTTCATAATTCTAATTTAAAGTGTTAATATTTGGTTTATTGAATAATTGGCTTTTTTAATAACGCTACAAAAAAATGAGCGCTTAAGGTTTTTTAATGACTTTTCTACTTTTTTAATTAATGGTTTTAGTTCACTAATAATTAATAGAAAAACCATGCTGTATGTATTTACTAATACGGTGTTTATAAATAAAATAAACCCTCTTTAGTTAAACCCGAATATAATATCGCTATTAGCTAAGTGAAAAAAATGTTTGTTTTGAATTATAAAATAAGATAAACAGGAAATAACCCAAGAAGCTTTTCACTGTTCTTAAAAAAAATGAGCCTACGGTAGACTTATTGATTCTGCAGGTGTTTAGAGCGTTTTTACCCATAAAAAAATCAAAACAACAATCAATTGTATGGCGAAATTCTACGCTCTTTGATTTTTCAAAATAGGTGACTGGAGAAGGTGATAAATTGGTCTTTAGAAGAGAATCTGACTATAAAATCGTGTTTTTTTAAAAGCATTTTCGTAAAACAGTCAATAGTTATGAAAAAAAAACTCTTACTATTATGATAATTTAATTGTCATGTATGATAAACGCATTAAATCACGAGCATTCATCATTACAGGTCGAAGTAAAACAAAGTCAACACCTTAACCAAACTTACATGGTATAGCGTTTTCTCAACAGATTCATCATATACACATTTATATCCCACTGACTGGAAACTGGTTGTTGCGTAAAGGCTAAAGCGGGCATGTATGGCATAGGGCCAAATTCTGGTGAAATACTCATGTTTTTCATCCCCTTATTTTTATTAGTAACAATAACTTTATCCCACCATTTTAAATGTGCTGCAACAGTGTCTTTATTTTCTGGAGCTCTTGGGTCGTTAATTTGAGGCCCTTGGGGATGCCCTACCCTGGCATGAATATGATCTACTCTACTTATAGCTAAATCGACAGCTTCTTGTTGGTCTTCTAATAATGATTCGGCCACATTGACCCAATGCGAAATATCTAAAGTTAATTTTAAATCTTGAAGTTTCTCCAAATAGCTTTTCGTGATGTGTGCCGCGAAACTAAACTTATTACGATGCGTTTCGTGCAATACCGAAACCTTATGTTTGGCTGCAAAATCATCAGCAATATCAATTAATTGCTTGTTTTGCTCAAAACTGAAGTAATCTTTTCCTGTTTGCGAATTGACTTTTACACAAGGATAAGCTGCAATTTTTTCAAACCAAGCCGCATAAATATCAGCATGTTCTGTAAAATTAGAAACACGCGTATCATAATGTTGAATGATAATTTTAAGATCGTTGTTTACAGCTCCTTCCCAAAAAGTATCGAGTACATGCTTTGAAACCTGACTCCCAATTGGATATTCTACACCATCATAGCCGGCATCTTTCACTTTTGTAAAAAAATCATCGTTTGATAGGTGATCACTTCCCCAGTAGGGACAATAATAATCAATTTTCATAGTTGCCATCTAATTTCGATTTCACTTTAGCTTGACGTAAATACGGTTGATTTACATCTACAATCGGTTTGTGTGCATAAGGATCTTTTCCAGCAACCATTACGATATCTCGTAAATCTTCAGTAGCTGGTAATTTACCGTCTTGATCCCAAGGCAACATGGATTCTGCACTCATATAATGATTTACTAAAGCTGTTCTAAAATTATTTTCAGTTTTATTTTTTAATGAACTGTGATATAAATAGCCGTTAAAAAATACAACCGATCCACTTTTCACCTCCACAGGAATAATATCTTTTTCATCATACTCCGATATATCTAAGGTCTCTAAATCGGCATAAGCAGCATCTTCATTTTTCACCCTTCTTTTAATACTTCCTGGATTTTGCGACCCTGGAATGACCCATAAGCAGCCATTTTCAATCGTTGCATCATCAATAGCGATCCAAGCACCGACTAAAGATTTGTCGCGTGTTGGAATAAAATATTCATCTTGGTGCCATGACTGGCCTTGCTTTCCTGGTGCTTTTACAAACAACATAGACTGCATGCATTTTACATTTTCGCTAACAATTTTCTGTAAAACAGCCGTTACTTTTTTATGAGATAAATAACTTTTTATTACTGAAGATATTTTATGCGGAAAATGAATGGCCACATATTTTTTAAGCACATCGCTATCTGAATCTAATGGGCTTACTTCTGCCAACCCATCAATTTTACCACGGTTGCCTCTAAAAATTTGAGCGGTTTCTTGTTTTAATTCCACTATTTCTTGCTGAGAAAGTAAATTTGAGGCAATTAAATAACCAAAGTCTTTATAATATTGAACATTTTCTGGAGTAATCTTTCCATGCTCTATTTGAGCGTGTTTTAAGTTTTTCATTTCAAGATTATTTTGATTAATTTATCGAAGATACAATCTATGATTTAATTTTTAGGTAATTTATTTTGGCAAACTCCTGTGTTTGTCATCTTTATAGGATTGATAAATCCTTTACTATCAAAAGTCAACGTATCTATACAAACTTCACGGTGGTTTCCGTTTTCAGTATCTAATGGTCTACGATGATATACGATATAGTAGGTGTCTGAATTTGGAATATGAATTACCGAGTGATGCCCTGCACCTTTTGCCACTTTAGTATCTTGTTCTAGTATTTTCCCAATACGCTTAAACGGTCCTAATGGCGAATCGCTAATGGCGTAAGCCACACTATAGTTGGCCTTTTTCCAATAGCCTTCAGACCACATGAAGTAATATTTCCCATTACGTTTTAACATGAAAGGCCCTTCCATATAATTTTCTGGCGTAATTTCTTTGTAAACCGTGCCATCTTCAAAGGTGTCTATTTCAAGTAGATTTGGTTTCAGTTTTACTACGTTACAATGTTTCCAACCACCATAATACATGTAGTACTGCCCGTCATCATCTTTATAGACAAATTGATCTATGGGTTGTGCTCCATTATGAAAACTGCTAATTAACGGCTTTCCTAAGGCATCTTTAAAGGGACCCTCTGGATTTTTGGAAACTGCAACGCCAATACCACCAAATTCTTTCTCGCTTTGAATATCATTAGCACCAAAAAACAAATAATATTGCTTGTTTTCTTTGACAATTGAAGGTGCCCAAACAGCAAATGATGCCCAAGCAACATTCTGTATATCTAAAATTTTAGAATGCTTTTTCCAAGTCACAAGGTCTTTTGACGAAAAGGCATCTAAAAACGTTTGTTTAACATATTGCTTATTAATACTATTTTTTTGAGCTTCAATTTGTTTTGCTGAAAAAAGCTTTTCTCGATTTGGAAATTCATCTTCTCCAGAATAGGTGGGATAAATCCAATAGGTATCATTGAAAATTACCGCTTCCGGATCGGCATACCAACCTTTTAAAATAGGATTTCCAGATAACTTTTGGGCAGAACCTGTAGTTGAACAAAAAAACAAAAGTCCAGAAACACAAGTTATAATAACCGAAAACATTCCTTTATTTTGTTTTAAAAACATGTTATTATTTTATTAAGTGTTTAGGCAAATCACTCACATTTTTACTACAAACCTGCTCCATAACTTGTTGTAATTCTGCTTTTAACAAAGCAATGGTATGTTCACCACCCTGGGCTCCTAGCGCACCAACGCCGTACATAAAACTGCGCCCTAAAAAGGTGAATTCTGCGCCTGTAGCTATACTTCTTGCAATGTCGGAACCAGAACGAATACCACTATCCATCATCACCGTTATTTGATCACCATATTTTTCGGCAATAGTTGCTAATGGTTTTATGGTCGATTCGCCTGCATCTAATTGGCGACCACCATGATTCGATACAATTATACCATCTAATCCTAGGCGAATAGCTTCTTCGGCATCTTCATGACTGGCAACCCCTTTAATAACCAATTTGCCTTTCCACATGTCACGAATGGGTTTTATTTTTTCAGCATTTAAGCGTCCAGAAAACGTTTGATTCATAAACTTACCCAATTGTTTTAAGTCCAATCCTTTTGGCATATATGGCTTTAAGGTTTCAAAATTAGGTTGCCCATATTTTAAAGTTTGAAGCGCCCAAGCGGGTTTCCCTAAAACCTGAAGAATGTTGTTTATGGACATTTTTGGAGGCATGGCCAAGCCGTTTCTTATATCTCGTGGTCTAAACCCAAAGGTAGGCACATCACATAAAATGACTAATACAGGACAGTGCGCTGCTTCTGCACGTTTAATAATATCATCCCGCAAACTATTTTCGGTAGGATGATACAATTGAAACCACGATTTACCTTCAGTTATTTCGCTTGCACGCTCAATACTTGTAGTTGTTACGGTGCTTAAAATAAACGGTATATTTTCTTCAAAAGCGGCTTTGGCTAAAATCTCTGGCGAATTTGGCCACATAAGTCCTTGTAAACCTACGGGTGCAATACCAAAAGGCGCATCGTAATCCATACCAAACAATTTGGTTTTTAATGACGACCCCGAATAACTTCTTAAATATTGAGGTTTTAGTTGCACTTCTCGTAGTTCGGAAGTATTTCTATGAAGATTCACGTCTTCATTACAACCACCATCTAAATATTCAAAAGCAAACTTAGGCATGCGCTTTTGAGCTTTGTTACGTAAATCGTCTATAGAAGGATATTTTGTATTAAAAGAACTGGCCATGTTATTTTATTTATGATAAAAACTTTTTTCTTAATTGTTCAACCTGATCATCGTTAATAGGAACCATCTCGCCAAGCGAATTCCCTAAAACTATAGATTTTGCACTAAATTCTGCTACTTCTAAATAATCAAAAGTTTGAAGCAATTTATCTCCTGTTATAATTACTGAATCGTTTTCTATAATGACTGCTGTAGCGCAGTTATCAACGATTTCAGAATTGTTATTTTTTCTGAAATGATTACCATATTTCACGGTATTTATATCTTGCAAAAAGATCCAACTTTCTGGAATGGTACGAACGTTTAAGTATTCTCCTGTAACACCGAAAGCCATTAAATATGGAGATTGTGTCATGATAATTGAATTTACATCGGGGTTACGGTTATAAATTTCCTGATGAATCCAAGCGGCTCTACTCGGCTTTTTACCTGCTTCACGGTTGCCATCCTTTATTTGTACAATATCATCTAAATCTAAATCCCATCGATTTATTCCTGTTGGTGTTATAAGAAAATCATTATCATTCCATCGCATGGAAACCGTACCGTAAGAACTTATCATTAAACCTTGCTGACAAGAACGCTGCACAATTTTACAAATTTCAAGTCGTTTCTCAACTTCATCTGCAGGATACGTGGTAGTTTCCATTTCTGGTAAAACGTCTGTGGCTTGAGCTTCAAATTCATCAATTTGTGAATCGCTTAAATATTTAAGTTTCCCTATTTGAGAACCGTATAAAATAGTACGTGCACAAAATTCTAAAGCTTCAAAACGTTCAAAGGCATCCGTTAAATCACTTCCTCCCAAAACGGTACCATGATTTTCCATAATGATGGCTTTAAATCCTTTTTTAAACTCTTCAGCAATCACATCGCCCAAATCTTCACTCCCTGGCAATCTATATTCTGCATAACCTATGGGACCACAAATATGTTTAGCTTGAGAAATGATATTCGTATTTGGTATTTGACGAACAATACTGAACGACACTAAGGCTGGTGGATGGGCATGAATAACCGATTTTATATCTGGACGCGCTTCATAAATGGCTTTATGAAATGGAAATTCTGAAGATGGTTTGTGCTTCCCTATAATGGTACCATCTTTTTTAACACAAATAATATCAGATGCGCGTAATGAGCCTTTATCAATCGCTGATGGGGTTACCCAAATATCACCATTGTCATCAATTATAGAAATATTACCACCAGAAGTTGTGGTCATGCCACGTTTGTATATCCTGCCTATAACAGTAGTAATTTGATCTCTTGGATGAATTAAATTAGTTGTTCTAGTCATTTTTTTCAAGTTGAATATTAAAATATATCCTAATAATTAACTCACGATAAAAGGCACATGCTTTTTAAGAGCGTAATTCTTTTTTAGAAATTTAGAATTTAATTTGGCATCAGAAATAGCTATGGCAGCGCCCAATGCAGAGCCTAAAGAGGAATCGGTGGTACGCAATTTCATGTGTCTAAACTCATGTGCTAGCAATTTTATATACACGTCATTATCACTAAAGCCGCCATCCACATAAATTCTTGAAATCGCATCGGCACCAACGGCTTTCTGTATACTTTTTATTTGAAGTAATACCAGCTCGGTCATTAATTGATGATACGCATGCTCGTAATTTTCAAATGCCATATTGTTTTTTTCAGCCATGGTTTCATCATCAATACTTTCCCATTTAAAACAATGTTTAAAGTTGTCTGAAATTTTTGAATACAACTCGTAATCAAACTTAACATGGCGATGATAATCATCGGCAACGCCAAAAGCTTCATCTAATTTCTTTACTTGTAATTTATACTCATTACCTAAAAATAATCGTGTAGCTTTTACTGGCTTTCCATTAATTCGCATGTAATTAATAGCTTCATTACCTTCAACTTCCGAAGCTATAGCTTGCTCTGTAAACGGATTAAAAACGATGCTCCACGTTCCTGTAGATACTAATACAAATTTCTTTTTAATACTTCTTACATAAGGTAGAAGTGCTGCAGAGCTATCGTGAATACCAACGCCAATCTTAATACGCTTGCCGTTGTAATTCATATTAACACTTGTTTCTGTTGATACGATTGGTGGTAATATTTTATTAAACCCTTCGCTGTACACCCAACTGTGATAATCTTTTTGTGCATAGTCCCAAAGTGCTGTGTGGCAGCCAATACTAGTGTATTCACTTAAAGGAATTCCTGTAAAAATATAACTTAGATATTGTGGTAAATGCAGGGTGTATTTTATTTTTTTATAAACCTCAGGCTGTTCTTTTTTTAGCCAATACAGCTGTAAACCTGAGTTTAACATACTTAAGTCTGAACAACCTGTCGTTTTAAGAAAGCCTTCTCTAGGCCCATAAGTATCAAAAAAAGAAGTAACAATATGTTCTGGAAGCGGTTTTGTATAATTGTAAAGCGGTGTTAAAGGATTGCCATTTTCGTCGATATGAACCAAACTCGCTCCATAAGTTGAAAAATTAATGGCTTTTACTTCAAATTCCTCGGCTTTAAGAATACGATTAAAAACCCCTTTTAACCAATCATGCAATGCCGGAAGGTTTTCTGTAGGGTGCCCATCTTCATCTGTAATTTCATCAAAAGATATGTATTCCTTGTGTACCTCTTTAAAATCTTTGTCGAACAGGAAGAATTTCTTGTTCGTTTTACCAATATCAAATACGGCTGTTACTTTTTTTTTCATCAATCTAAGCGTTAATTATAATCCGGAAGCTATGCTGTGTTTTCCGCGTTCTTGAATTAAAGTCTCTCTAATTTGAAGTTCGCGATAAAGCGCTAACGGATTTAAAGCGCCTCCAGATTGCAGTCTTGCTTGTGCTAACAGCGGACGTACATCGGTACGGTATGCCTTTTGTAAAATTTCTTGACATGCTACAACATCGTTAGCCGATTGCGCTTCTTTTAATAAGGTTTGATCTACCAATAAGGCTTTTGCATAGGCTTCTTGAATGGCTTCTAAAGATTGTATTAAATCCTCTAAAGGATCTTTAATGTTATGACTCGCATCAATCATCCAAGATAAATCGGGGTTCTGTGGATTGTTTTGCATGCCATAAACCAATTCGTTAAAAATTAAGAATAAGGCATATGGTTTTACACTGCCAACAGTCACATCATCATCGCCATATTTACTATCATTAAAATGGAATCCGCCTAATTTGCCTTTAAGCATTAAGGTTGATACAATCTGTTCGATGTTTGTATTTGGTAAGTGATGCCCTAAATCTACCAGCGTATACGCTTTATCACCACAAGCATTGGCTAACATAAACGAAGTCCCCCAATCTTGAATGACGGTGCTGTAAAAGTTAGGCTCGTAAGGCTTGTACTCAATAAACAGTTTCCAGTCGTCTGGAAGTGTTTTATAAATCGCTTTTAAACTGTTTTCAGTATTTGAAAGTGCCGTTTGAAAATTATTTTGACCAGGGAAATTAGAACCATCGGCTAACCAAACGGTTAAACTTTTTGAGCCTAATTTTTCGCCTATTTTTATAACCTCTTGGTTATGGGCAATGGCTTGCTCACGAACTGCTTGACTGGTGTTGCTTAAAGAACCGTACTTATAACTTTCCTTAGCATTTTTTTGATCTTGAAAAGTGTTAGAATTTACAGCATCGAACTTTAAATTTAAGCTGTTTGCTTGTTCTATAATCGCATTATAATCTTCAGGAATATCCCAAGGAATATGTAACGACACCGCTCCTGCAGTTTGTGTTAAACTATGTAAAAGTCCGACATCATCTAACTTCTGAGTTAAATTCGATGGTTCGCCATAAAATGAAAAGCGTCCGAAACGCGTTCCACCAGCACCTAAAGCCCAACTAGGAATAGCCACTTGAAACTTTGCTAGTGCATCAATAATGCTTTTGGTTTTATGGTTGTTTTTTTCTAATGTATTTGCTAAGAAATCAAATTGATTTTGATGCTCTTCGCTTGATTTCTTATTGAAATCGGATATAATGGTTTCTTGTAATTTCATAAATAATGATTTTTAATAAGACCTCTCATTGATATGTTTCAACTCAATGAAAGGCTTATCTTCAAACTAAAAACAAACTAACTAGAGCACTACCTCCAATTATCTTATGATACTTTTTAGGTATTAGCGTACAAATGCGTTAGCCATACCACCATCTACATTAATAATGTTTCCGGTTGATTTGTCTAAAATACCTACCAAAGCAAATACGCCATTGGCAATATCGTCTGGAGTAATAATTTCGTTTAATAAATTTCTTTTGGCGTAAAATGCTGGCAATTCTTCAACAGTAATACCGTTGGCTTTTGCGCGTCCTTCTGCCCAAGCACCTTCCCAAATTTTACTTCCTACAATAACACCATCTGGGTTTACGGTGTTTACTCTAATTTTATCTTTGGCTAATTCGGCAGCTAATAAACGTACCATGTGTTGTTGCGCTGCTTTTGCAGTACCGTAAGCCACATTGTTTGGTCCCGCAACCAATCCGTTTTTACTAGCTATTGAAATATAATCACCACCTAAGTTTTGTTTTCTCATGATTTCGGTTGAAAACTTCGCTAGGTTAAATTGTCCTTTTACTAATATGTTTTGTAAAATATCCCAATCTTTATCCGTTGTTTCTTCTAAAGGCTTAGAAATGGCTAATCCTGCACTGTGCACCACGATATCTACACCTCCAAATTCTAAACATGCTTTTTTGTAAGCTGAAGTAATAGAATCGGTATTTGTAACATCGCAAACTGCCGTTGCAGCAACATCGCGTTTGTAGGTTGCCAAAGCTTCTGCTAGGCTATCTTCATTAATATCGGTAAGAACGACATTCGCGCCTTCAGCAGCTAGCTTATCGGCAATGGCTTTTCCAATGCCACCTCCTGCACCAGTAACAAAGGCTACTTTGCGCGATAACGGTTGCTCTTTTGGCATACGCTGTAATTTAGCTTCTTCTAATAACCAATATTCAATATCAAACGCTTCCTGTCTTGGTAAAGACGTGTATGATGAAATGGCTTCTGCCCCACGCATTACGTTAATGGCATTGATATAAAACTCGCTAGCTACACGGGTGGTTTGCTTGTTTTTTGCAAAACTGAACATCCCTACACCTGGATAAATAATAATTACCGGATTGGCATCACGCATAGCTGGACTATTGTCCTTTTTACATGTGTTGTAGTAATCGGCGTATTCTTGTCGGTAAACTTCAAAAGCAGGTTCTAATTTTTTAAGAACAGCTTCTGAGTCTGATAAATCTTCATTTTTATCTAAGGTCAGCACTAAAGGTTGAATTTTTGTTCTTAAAAAATGATCTGGACATGAGGTCCCCATAGGAGCCAAACGCTCTAAGTCATTACTGTTGATGTATTCTAAAACCACATCGGTATCAGAAAAATGACCTATCATTCTGTTTTCCGAAGAACATAAACCTCTTAACAAAGGCATTAATTGTGCAGCCTTTTCTAAACGCTCTTCTTGTGGTAAAGATTCTATTTTTTGTCCGCCAAATACAGATCCTTTTTCAGCGATCTTTTTTTCGATGTACTCGGAAGCCATTTCAATAACTTCTAAGCTATTGATGTAACAGTCGTAAGAGGTGTCTCCCCAAGTAAATAATCCATGAGATCCTAAAACGATACCACGAATACCAGGGTTATCGGCTAAACATTTTTCTAATTGTAAACCTAGGTCGAAACCTGGACGTTGCCAAGGCACCCACCCCATAGTATCACCCCAAATTTCTTTGGTTACTTTTTCACTATCCTCTGCTGCCGCAACGGCTATTAATGCATCGGGATGTAAGTGATCAATATGTGCAAATGGTAATAAACCATGTAAAGGGGTATCAATAGATGGTGCTTTACTGTCTAAATCATAAATACAATGGTTAAAAAGTCCAACCATACGGTCTTCATCTTCTAAACCGCCATATACATTTTTTAAATCACGTAAACGATCGGTATACAAACCTGCAATGCCTGCACGTGTTAAAGTTCCAATGTCCCCTCCAGAACCTTTCACCCACATTACTTCTACATTATCTCCTGTTAAGGGATCTTTTTCTATAGTTTTACAACTGGTGTTTCCACCGCCATAATTGGTGATTCTTAAATCGGCTCCTAAGATGTTAGAGCGGTATAAAAACAGTGCTACTTGGTCATCGCCTAATTCGGCTGCTTTTTTATCGTCCCAAAGGTAGTCTACGTGGTTAAATTTTATGACATTCATATTTTTAATTTTACATTTTATTCGGACTCCAAATTACAACAACAGTACTTTCATTCTAATTGGATTTATAAATCCATAGGTGAAATTACCATCAAAATAAAATTGAAAAAACGTAGTTATAATAAGGTTTCACACATGTTATTTTTCAAATTCAAAGACATCCAGTTATCGCCTGAGGTCTACTTTGTCTTTATATTTACAAGATTATTCCGCAAACAAACATTTACAAATGAAGAAGCTGACCATAATTGACTTCCTGACCCTATAGGTTCCTTTGTAGTCCAGTCTACAAGCTCATGAAAAGAACCTTCTTTTACACAAGTTCTTGCTATTAACGCAGCATTTTTATCGCTAAAACTTTCAGAATTTGCAACTTCTTTTGCCCATAAAAAGAAGGTATCGACAAAGGGCCATGATGTTTTATTATGATAACTTCTTTCCCAAGGATAAAAAGGAGTAAATAAAGGTATGCCAGACCATGATTCGGGGTAACTTTTCAAAGCTTTTTTAGCTTCATCATCTTCTACAACACCTGTTAATACGGCTAAAGCTGTTCCCAATGCTTCACGTCTAGGCGCCAATGTACCATCTTGATTTTTAAAATAGCTAAACGTACCATCTTCAAATTTCAAATTTTCGTTTATCGCCTTTTTTAAACTAATAGCTTGATTTTTCCATTTTATGGACTCCTCGGATTTACCCAAAATTTCACATACATTAGCCATGGCTAACAAACCTTTATAATACAAGCAATTGGTAGATATCGGTTTAATTAAAACACAATCTGCTATACTAAATTCTTCAGGATACCCAGAGGCTTTATTGTCTTCAAAGTGAATATCTATAAAAGACGCCTGCCCACGGTAAAGTCCGTCGCTAGCATCATAAAAAGGCTTATACAATGATTTAAAACATTCGACCCCATTATCATATAACCACTGCCAGTCGGCTAGATTAGGGTTTTTATTAAATAAATCTTCTGCAGCCCATAGCCAAATCACATCATCAGTTCTTCTAAGAAAATTATTAGTATGATATTTACGTACAAATTCACCTTCAGTAATAGGTTCGGGTTGCCAAGGGATATCAAGTTTTGATGTAACATATTTTTCAGGCACTCTAAACCCTAGATTTAAACGGGTTTCTCGTGTTACCTTAAGAGAACTTAGCATCTCATTAGGGTATAAAATATTCAAGCCTAAAATTCCTGAATAACTAATATCTCGGGTATAAATAATTAAACCAAATTTTTTCCCTGCTCCGAAGTATCTACCGTTTTTAGTTTCAATGATATTCGATTCGATATCCGTTAGGGCGATATCCCAAAGTTTATGAGTTAACTTATTCACCCCTTTTAAAGTACTCGTATTAACTGGGCTTCTATTAGGTAATTGCTTATAGGTTATCGTTCTTAAAGAATCTGAAATATGCTTCTCGGAAATCTTTAAATGCTCCTCCTCGTAGTTAAAAGGTTGTTTTTTAACGCAAGAAAAAAATAGAACCACTATACATACAAATAAAAAAGACTTAAAGATTTTCGAGAAACAAAACACAAGTTATAGTTTTAAGTTATTAATAATATCAAATTGCAAATCGGTATTCCATAAACATTGATGCGGGTGTTTATTATCGTGTTCTTTCAACCCGATTTCGAATGTAAAATCGTCCAGAACAGCATCTATACGAATTAACAAGGCATTTTTACCTGCAACCAAATCCAACTCAACATTGTGTGCCAAAGGATAGGAACGCACCAATTCTTCATTTTTAAAAACCTCGTTACCGTTATGCCAAACCGTTAGATAATTCGGACTTCCCATAGACAGCCATTTTTTTGAAGCTTCAGAAGCATCAATTTCAGAATATAGGTAGATACTACGCTCGCCTATACCATAGAAATAATCCTTTAAATTCATTCTCATCTCTGATGGATGAACAACTTGAGCATGAAAAGCTTGATCAAAAACAGTATTTGTATTTATTAAACTTTCTACAATTTCGGTGGTTAAAAAGGCTTTTGGAGATCTTGCCAAATCCTGATTCATATATTTTACTGAAGGCAATGAGGACATGCCATGATCTGGATAAGGCGAAGTCGATTTAATGATGCTTTTATCTTCTTCAATAAACGGACCTAATAATAGCCAGTTCCCGTAATAAGGAAAACCTTTATCAAAAGTTTCAACAGCACCATTTTCTAATTCAACTTTTAAACTATAAGGAATCTTTGTTTGTGCAGTAGAAAATTTAGTACCGTTTGGATTAAACGCAACCAAATGTTCTGCGATGGTATTAGCGGCTACAGAAAGTTGAATTTTCTCTGTAGTAAAATAAGGAGAGACTAATTCTAGCTTTACGTTTTGTGGCTTATTAGTAAGATTTTCATATACGATATTAATAACAGCTCCTTTTTGTACTTCTAATTTTGGAAAAACTTGAACATCGCAATGTACATCATATAATTTCTCTGGACCTTCATATAAAATACCCTTAGGGTAATTTGAAATGATGGCGGCATCATCAATAAAATTAATTCCTGCTTTACAGGTTAACTCCGTTAATTCGGTAATGGTTTTAGGACAATATATATTAACAATTTCTGGGCTCACTAATAATTCGTTTCCTACTCGGGTTTTCCAAACCTCTGGAATGGCATCAAATCCTAATACAATTCCTAATAATGCTCCTGCAGTGGCAACCACACAATCGCTATCATGCCCTAAGTGAAAGGCATCAATTAAAAAATCGAACGAATTGTTACTATGTAATAAGGACAAAATAGTAAAAGCTACATTCATAGGTGAGTTTGTAAAATCGGCATCACCATAAAAACTTTTAATTTTTCCAGCAACCACATCAAACTCATGTTTTTCATTCCAAGCAAAAACCTGTTTTACCATGATGGCACACTCTGAGTCTGCAGGTAAATAATTTAATCCTTGCTCTAGAATGGTTTTTAAATCATTTTCAAAAAATGCGATTGAAGCACAGGCTGCTAAATACTGTTCAGCTTCTACCGAAAAGCCAAAATGATCTAATTCAGAATCCATCCCAGCAAATAACGCTGCCTTTTCGGGTTGCCCCGGACTAACCATGCCCCAAATTTCACTTCTAATAGGAGACCCCATTCCAGTGTTCCAATACCAGTTGTTATGATTTCCTGTATTGGGATTATCTAAACCTATATTAATATTACGTGTTGCGATGCCATATTCGCACCAAGGAAAATCGACATGATTTTTCCAATGCGCATTTAAATCGGTTGCTCTAACTTTATGACCTTTCTTTAAAAGCATATCCAACCACAAAACTTGAAGGTCTAAATCATCATTTGCAAAATTTGTTGCAAAAAGTTCTTCGGTAAAAGGTATGGTGTTAAAATTCTTGAAACCTTCTATAGGAGCACCTAAAATTCCGCCAGCACATTTACCAATCCACCCGCCTAATACCTTATTATAGTACTGTTTGTAATCTAAACTATCTTGTATCATATAATCTAATTCTTGTTAAAATATTATATTACTATTTTTTGTTAAAATTTTAGGCAATATCAATAAATATTGTGTACATTTTCTATGGATTTGTAATTCTAAACCTCAAATAATGATTTTCCCGATTCTCTTTCTTAAAAAAATGTTAACGCTGTCAAAAAATCCGAAAACCCCTTATTTTACAGGGGTTTTAAGCTATTCTACTCTTTAATAAAAATCTATTATTTCATTTCAATTTGGAAATCAAAAGATTTACATGCCTCTAATTAGCATATTTTTAGGGTATGTTAAAGCATGGAGCCGTCGCTCTAAAAAAAAACAAACACGCTTAACATTAAAACTATTTATTGACAATTTTAACTAACTCAAAATTTTAGTATGAAAACAAAATTTTACTTAAAAAAAACCGCATTGCTCTTCTTGTTATTGCTTGGCTTTGTTTTTACCACAACAGCGCAACAAAGTAATGACATTAGTGGTAGTGTATTAGACACGAATGGCCAATCTCTACCCGGAGCCACAATTCTAGAGAAAGGAACAATGAATGGTGCGCAAACGGACTTCGATGGAAAATTTAATTTAACAGTTAGTAATCCTAATGCAACTTTAGAAGTGAGCTATGTTGGGTATTTTACTAAAACAGTTCAATTGAATGGCAAGAAAACTATTAATATCACATTAGAAGAAGATATTGCCAAACTAGATGAGGTAGTCGTAATTGCATACGGTACTCAAAAGAAAGGTAATGTATCTGGATCTTTAACCTCAGTTGGTTCTGAAGCTTTAGAGGGACGACCTGTTGCCGATTTCCAAAACTCTTTACAAGGGCAAGTAGCTGGTTTAACCATTACTAAAAACAATGGTGCTCCTGGTGGATCAACCAGTGTTGTTATTAGAGGTAAAGGTTCTATTTCTGGAGGAAGTACACCTCTTTACGTTATTGACGGAAACATTATGAATAATGGTATTGGTAATCAGGGTGCTGGTTTTACAAACCCAGACCCACTATCAACTATTAACCCTTCAGACATCGAATCGATTACGGTTTTAAAAGATGCATCGGCAGCTTCAATTTATGGTGCTCGTGGTGCAAATGGTGTTATCTTAATTACAACTAAAAGAGGTAAAGCTGGTAAAGCGCGTCTTGAGTTCAATACCTATGCTGGTTTTCAATCGGCTTGGAATACTTTAGATCTTTTAAACTCTAACCAATACCAAGAAGTATGGAATAATGCTAGAGATAATACAGGACAAAATAGAATTCCTGCTTTAGATGGAACGACCCTTACAACAAACACAAACTGGCAACGCGAGGTTTTACGAACTGCACCAATATCTAATTATGAGTTTAGAGCTTCTGGTGGAGGCGAAAAAACAGTTTACTCGACTTCTGTTGGTTATATGAATCAAGAGGGTATCATCATTGGAACAGGTTTAAAACGTTATAACGTTACAGCCAATACCGATTCTGAATTAGGTAAATTTAAATTTGCAACTTCATTAAATGTTTCAAGAACACTTTATGATAAAGAGAGTATAGGAAATGAAGCTACCATCTTAAATAATGCCATCAGTATGGCTCCAAATGTGCCTGTATATGATAGCAATAATACAGGTGGTTTTGCAGGACCAACACTACAAGATGGTGAACCAGCTATGAATCCTGTAGCAGCACAAACACTTGTAGATAACGTTAACAAAGTAAATAGAATTTTAGGATCTGTTTTTGCAACGTATGAAATTATTGATGGATTAACATACAAAATTAGTACTGGTTTTGATTTTATTACATTTCATGACCGTTATACTGTGCCAGAGTTTAATTTGAATCAAAATCAGATTCCTGGTTTTGAACAAGGTGCTTTAGTAAGAGAATACTTTGGAGAAAACAACTCGATTCTTTTAGAGAATACTTTAAACTATAAGAGAGCCTTTGGCAAGCATAATATTGATGCGCTTGCTGGTTACACAGTTCAAGAAACACATTATTCAGATTCTAACACTAGAGCTTTAGGTGGATTTACAGGAACAGGATTACCAGTAATTAGTGGTAGAGACCCTGATATTGCCCCACAAGTAAGTGGTATTATCTCAGAAACCAGAACCACATCTATTATTGGTCGTTTAATTTACGATTATGATAACAGATATTTACTTACTGCTAACTTTAGACGTGATGGTTCTTCTAAATTCGTAGGAGATAACCAATATGATAATTTCTATTCAGGTTCTGTAGGTTGGAATATCGGGAATGAAGCCTTTTTAGAAGACACTTTTATTAGCGACTTAAAATTACGTGCTAGTTACGGTTCTTTAGGTAACGATGCTATTAATGCCAATGCTGCTCGATTTACTTTAAATAAAAGTGCGACCTATGTACTTGGTACAAGTCAAGGTTTAGCTACGGGAGTAGGACCTGCAGGAATCATGCAAAACGCCGATTTACGTTGGGAAAAACAAACCCAACTGGATGTTGGTTTAGATTTTGGAATTTTTGCTAACAAGTTTACTATGACCGTAGATTATTTCGAAAAAACATCAAATGATTTATTATTACCTATTACAGTACCAGGACATACAGGTTTTTCTACACTTACTATAAATGCAGGAGAAATTGTCAACAAAGGTTTGGAAGTCTCTGGAGTGTATCACGGTGCTATTGGTAACGACTTTACCTTTAATATTGGTGGAAACTTTACAACGTTAGATAATAAAGTAACAAAATTAGCAAACGACCTTGAATTTATTGAAAGTGATGGTTTTAGCCAATTAAGTAATGCACAACGTGTAAGAATGGAACCTGGTCATTCTGTTAGATCTTTCTATGGTTACAAAACCGATGGTATTTTTCAAACACAAGCTGATATCGATGCCGCGCCTTTTCAAAGTGATCTAACAGCGCCTGGAGATTTTAAATATGTAGATAAGAATGACGATGGTGTAATTAATGAAGAGGATAGAGATTTTATTGGAGATGCTATTCCAGATATTACTTACGGCCTTAATATTAGTATGGGGTACAAAAACTGGGATTTTAGTGCACAATTTCAAGGAGTCTCAGGTAACGATATTTGGAGTGAGACTAAGTTCTTCACTCAAGCATACGCTAGAACAAACAATTTAAGTACTGCAGTGCTAGATGCTTGGACTCCAACTAACCCATCTAACACCATGCCTAGACAAGCGCCACGAACTTTAACAGACAACTATAGAATATCAGATTTCTTTATTGAAGATGGATCTTATTTTAGACTAAAAAACATCCAATTAGGTTATGCTTTTTCTGATTTCGTGAGAGCTAAATTAGGAGACCTTTCTAGATTAAGAATTTATCTAGCTGCTCAAAACTTATTTACAATCTCTGATTATGCAGATGTTGGATTCGACCCTGAAATGGGTAGCTCAGGTATTGACAATGTGGTATATCCACAAGCCAGAACTATGACTATAGGTTTACAAGTTGGATTTTAAAAAAAAGAAGAAACAATTATGAAAAAATATTTAAAAATAAGCGGATTATCTATACTACTACTAACAGTAGTTATAAATATAGTAAGTTGTGGCCAAGAGTATCTAGATGAGGCTAAGGTTTACACAGCTTTAGACGGAACTACATTTTACACATCAGAACAAGATGCTGTACAAGCAGTAACTGCAGCATATACCATCTTACAAGGTAGAGCACTGTACAAGGTAGAATTATATGCCTTAGAATATTCAGCTGGAGATTACGCGATGACTGAAGGGGGTTTTCAATATGCAAATTTTGAAAATTTCCAGTTTGACAATACTGAATCACAAGTTATTACTAATGTGTACAAAGACTGTTATAAAGGTATTGCAAGAGCCAATGCTGTTCTTGATAAAGTACCTCAAATTTCATTCACCGATAAAGCTTTACAAGAAAGAATTATAGGAGAAGCTCGATTTTTAAGAGCATTGTACTATTTTCATTTAGCTAAAGTTTACGGTGCTGTTCCTATTATCGATCGTTTAATCGAGGGGCCAAATGACCCACTGTATTTCCCATCAAGAAACCCTGTAGAAGAAGTTTATGCTTTTATAGAAGCTGATTTAAAAGCTGCTATCCCTGTTTTACCTAATAAAGGAGAATACTCTGCTGAAGACAGAGGAAGAGCAACTGCTGGCGCTGCGCAAGGCTACTTAGGAAAAGTATACCTGTACCAAAAGAAATTTGGTCCTGCTCGTGATGCTTTTGCTGAGATTATAAACGGAAAATATGGCAATTATTCATTAGTTGACTTTGAAGATAACTTTACAGATAGTAATGAAAACAATGCTGAATCTGTTTTTGAAATTCAATTTGTTGGTGGTTTTGGTAACATTTGGGCTGGTGATGATACAGGTTCTGAAACTGAAAGCACCTATTTAGGAACATTATTTGGACCTAAACGATTTGGTAATGCCTACCCTTCAGACCATATCAATGCGGTATTCGATGATAACGGTGAAGCTAACAGCTTAAGAAGAATCTATACCATAGCGCGTCCAGGAGACTCTTGGAGAAGTTGGGATCCAGTTACTATTGATCAATGGAATGCTAGAATTCCAGATGCAGGCGGAAGTTCGGCTATTAGAAAAGGAAACTTAGGTCCAGATGAAACGCAATTACAATCTGGTATTAACTACAGAATGATGCGTTATGCAGATGTATTATTAATGTTTGCCGAAGCTGAAAATGAAGCAAATGGACCAACTGCTTTAGCATACAACGCTATTAATCAAGTTAGAGATCGTGCTGGTGTAGCACCACTTCCTGCTGGCTTAAGCAAAGCTGAATTCTTTCAAAAAATAAAAACAGAAAGAGAATTAGAATTTGCTTTCGAGGTTAGCAAATATTTCGATTTAATTCGTTGGGGATTAGGAAGTGAAATGCCTGGATTTAAAGTAGGAAAGAATGAATTAATTCCTATTCCTGCCTCTGAAATAGGTAAAAACGAAAACCTATTACCAAACAATCCAGGATGGTAATAAACAGTTTAGTTAGTTTAATTTAGTTTGTTTAGTTTAAGTTTATTTTAACTAAAAAAGCCGTCCAATTTGGGCGGCTTTCTTCGTGTAAACCTATTCGTGTTAATTTATTTAATTGTTAAAAATATTAACAAATTTTTGCTTTTTGCCCCTTCTAATTCAGAAAATATTTTTAATTTCAACGCTGTTATGTCAAATACACGCTTTTAAAGATTTAGACATCAAGATTCTATTCTAACATTTCAAAACTAATTTTTTTTTACATGGTTGCAGGATTATTTATATGGGGGTTTATACAAAGTTTTGTTGTAGGTTTATTAATTCCCTTAGTAAAAAGAGCTAGAAATAATTTCCTTTTATCTATTATATTTTTTGTTATAGCTTTAAATATCCTTTTTCAATATTTATTGCGCTATCAAGGTTTAAAAATAGAGATTCCTGTATTTTTAATAGCGCCAGACATTTTAGATTTAATCTTACCTGCATTAGTGCTTATTTATATAAACAACATCATGGGTAAGTTATACGATCGCAAAATGTTTTATTATTTTGTTCCGCCAGTATTTTGGTCACTTGTTCTTATTGGCTTTGTAGTCTTATCAGAAAAATTTAATAATTCCATGTATATCGGTTCTGTTTTTCACCGAATTAGTTTAAGTTTTATTTTTTTATGGAAATTATTTGTGTTTTATAAGGCTTTAACTCTTTTTAGATTTAAAGATGAATCTTTAAAACAAAAACAAGCGGCTTTAATTTTATGGCCACGAGTTTTAGTCATTTTTCTCGGGCTACTAACTTTCATTGCTTTTAGCAACTTAATGTATTGGGTCGTAGTAGGACCAGAAAAAATACATGATACTGTAGCCCCTAATACCGTTGCTTCAATAGGGCAACAAGTATTAGAATTAAACTATGTTGTTTTTACTTGCTCCATTATTTTTATCACCATTTACTTTTCTTTTAAGCATCCCAAAATATTATCAGGATTGCCTATTATTAAAAGTTTAGAAGACAATAAATTCCCTGAAGGGGCCAAATATGAAAAGGAATTAAACGCCTTAATTCACAGTAAAAAAATTCATTTAGACACCGAGTTGAATGAAAAGAAATTAGCCGAGGCCTTAGGTGTTCATTCATATATCCTATCGCGCTTATTAAATGACTATATAGGAAAATCGTTCAGTGAGTACATCAATGAAAAAAGAATTGAAGAAGCAAAAGCGATCCTTCAAAATGATAAAAATAAAGATTTAACCATTTTTGCGGTAGCCGTAGACAGTGGGTTTAGATCTGAATCTGTTTTTTATGTAAATTTTAAAAAGATTACGGGATTAACACCTACACAATTCAAAAAACAGTTAAAACAAAAACAAAGCGCAAAAAAACCCGCATAAAATTTAAAATTCACTCCTGTTTTCTAAATACAAAATAGAGCACGCTTTATTTTAATGATTTTAGCTTATACATTATTTAACTAAAATCAAAAACATGCGTATACCACCTATTTTAATTTTTTTCATTTTTTGTTTCACGGCATGTAAAGCACAACCAGAAACAAAAAATGAACAACCAAATATTGTTTTTATTCTTGCCGACGATTTAGGTTGGGCCGACTTGCCTCTTTACGGCAATAGATTTAACGAAGCACCAAACCTTGAGAAATTAGCAAGGCAAGGTGTTAAATTCAATAATGCATATGCAGCTAATCCTGTTTGTTCGCCAACTAGAGCGAGCATCCAAACTGGACTGTATCCTGCTAGAATGGGTATTAACGATTGGATTCCGGGACATTGGCGCCCTTACGAAAATGTATTAGCCGCCATAAACACAGTGCAGCATTTACCTCACGACACCGAAACTTTAGGAGAACTACTTAAAAAAGCAGGTTACACCACAGGCTTTTTTGGAAAATGGCATTTAGGAAACGATGAAAAATCCAAACCCAAAAACCGCGGTTATGATGAAAGTGTCATTTTTGATAGTGCGCCATTTTTTGGGTACCAAACCTCTATGCAACCCAAACAAGATTTCCCTAAGGATATGGTGCTTAGTGAAGCCTTAACCAACCTAAGTACTAATTTTATTAGCCAAAACAAGGACAAACCGTTTTTCTTATTTTTATCGCATTTTGATGTTCATGTGCAATTGGATGCCCAAGACCAACTTATTCAGAAATATTTAAGCAAACCAAAAGTAAAAAACTATCCATGTAACGCCATTTATGCCGCTATGATTGAAAATATCGACAATAGTGTCGGTGCTGTTATGGATAAACTTGAAGCCCTAAATCTAGCCGATAACACCTTGGTTGTTTTCTTTTCGGATAACGGCGGATTAATAAAACGTTTTGATGAAATTCCTTTAATTCATCAAAGAAGCGCTCATATTTATGCCAACGACACCTTACAATATATTGCAACTTCTAACGCGCCTTTAAAAGGTGAAAAAGGAAATTTATATGAAGGCGGTATTAAGGAGCCCATGTTAGTAAAATGGCCAAACCACATTAAAGCAGGTGCAACTTCGAATGCTATGGTAAGTAGTATTGATTTTTTTCCAACTTTTGCTGAAGTTGCTGGACTATCTAAAAAAGCCCAACCTAAAGTAGATGGGAAAAGCATTTTACAGATACTATCTGAAAATGAAAAAACAGCAGAACACAGACCATTGTTCTGGCACTATCCCGTATACCACCACAGTGTTCCTGCAAGTGCCGTTAGGGTTGGAGATTATAAATTAATTGAGTTTTTAGATGACAAACATATCGAATTGTACAATTTAAAAACTGATATAGGTGAAACTACAGACCTCTCTGTAAAGCATCCTAAAAAGGCTAAAGAATTACTTGGTTTATTACAAAAATGGCAGAAAAACACCAATGCTGCTATGCCTACAAAAAATCCGAATTTCAATCCTGAACGAAGATACGAATGGGGCAAACACCCTGATGCAACTAAAGAAGTAATCCGCTAAAAAATCTAGCGAAAGCTGGAATCTTGGCTTCAAAAAACTCAGATCTCCCCTTCTTGATACCATTCCTATGAAATTAGAATAAGCTCCTGGAAGGCATCACTCGAGTAGACATAAAACTTATTTTGTCAATTCGAGTGATGCGACCTGAGGAGCATTGTATCGAGAATTATATGCTGAAATAAAAAAGCATATCACGAACTTAATTTATAATACTATCTAATTTAATTTGAAATCGTTCGGCTAACTTAGCATGTGATACAAATAAATTCTCCGACTCTGTGGCATCTTGTGTTAAATTATAAATCTGTTTAGGGACCTTAATATGCGTGGTATCTGGAACTTCTAAAAAACCACCACTACCCTTTCCATTGATATAAACATAATCTTTATCTCTTAAGCCAAACATCCCAACTACAGAATGATACACCATACTTTGTCGCATGTTTCTTGGTACTTTTTCCTGTAATAGTGCTGGTAAAAACGACTGACTGTCTTTTCGATTAGAACCTGTACCTTGTATTGTGTTTTCATTTACAATATCGGCAAAAGTTGCGTAGAAATCGGTGGTAGACACCAGTTGATTGGACTGCGTGTTTTGGATAATTTTCTCTGGCCATTTCACAATAAAAGGCACCCGATGTCCACCTTCATAGATATCACCTTTTCTTCCGCGCCACGGCCCATTTGTATCGTGTTGATACTTTGCGATAAGGTCACTAGACAATGCTGAGCCATTATCCGAAGTAAAAATTACAATGGTATTATCATCAATATCTAAGGACTTTAATAGGTTGTTAATTCGACCAACAACATCATCTACTTCCACCATTAAATCGCCATAATCGCCAGCCTCACTTTTCCCTTTGTATTCATCTTTAGGAATCCAAGGGGTATGTGGTGCTGTTAATGCAAAATACATGAAAAACGGAGCTTTTTCTTTTGATAAAGCCTTGATTTTAGCTTCAGCAGTAACTGTTAAATGGTTTAAAACATTATAATGATCGAAATTTGGAGCCACCAAACCTTTACGCCAAAATGCGCCTCCATAGGTTTTGGAATTCCCTTCCGAGTAACCATTAGGAACTTGAGTTACCTTTTTATTTTCAATATACACATAGGGTGGAATATCTAGAGATGCTGCAATACCGTAATAATAATCGAAGCCCAAATCGGTAGGACCAGCCGTTAATGGTTTATCAAAAAGCACCGAGTCTTGTTCCTTTTGCCAACCTAATCCCAAATGCCATTTACCTACTGCAGCAGTATGATAGCCTTTGCTTTTTAAAACTGTAGCAATGGTTTTTGTTTTCTTAGGAATTATAAGCGAATCGTAACTCCACGTCACACCCTTTTTCAAACTACTTCGCCAAGCATATTGTCCTGTAATAATACCATAACGCGTAGGTGTACAAACCGACGAATTGGTATGTGCATCTGTAAAACGCATCCCTTCTCTTGCTAACTCATCTATATTTGGTGTTGGAATTTTCGAACTATGGTTATAGCGCTTTGTGTCTCCAAACCCCATATCGTCGGCTAGAATTAAAATAATATTAGGTTGTTTTATCTCCTCTTGAACAGCCTTATCTTTTTTTGATGTATGACATGCCGAAGTGATAATTAATAATAGAAATGCTAAAAAATAATTTAGATGCTTCATTTTATTTTGCATTTTTTTTGAAATATGATTTTAATAATTCCCAACGTGGTGCATTTGCTATTCTCGTGCTATCATTTCTATTGGTGATATTCATCTCTGGGTCCCAAACTTGATTTTCTCGAAACGCATGATATGCCCAAGACCAGTTATGTTTTTCTGCAATATCAATCACATCGGTTAAAAAGCGCATGCCATCTTGCCCAGTCCAACGCGGACTACTAAATTCGCCAACAAAAACGGGAATATTGGGGTGTTTTTCCGAAAAGGCAATCAGTTCTTTTTGTTCTTTTTCAAGTTGTGCTTTATCCCATAAAATACCATCAATTTTTGTTGGATATGCTACATAATCGCCTTCTTCCCAAATGTTTTGATGAGTAAAAGGCACAGGTATATAGGTGTGCGTTTCCAAACAGATATTATTATCGTCAGGAATTTCTAATACTTCAATGCCTTTGTGATAGCCTTGCATCACCTTTGTTTCTTCGTTATAAATACGAGGCAAAGCATACACAATAGTATGCATCGAATCGACTTCTCGAATGGCTTTAGTTAATTTCTTATACAATAAATTAATATCCTGAGGTGTGTTCTTTTCCATATCAACCGGGATTTCAGGTTCATTAAGTAAATCGTAACCCGCCACAACATCACCTCTTTTCGCACATTGATTAGCTAACTTTTTCCAAAAATTAATTAGAATATCATGATATTTAAAATCTTTAAAAAACGGATCGGAACCTAACATGGTCCATTTATGTTCTGAACCTGGATAGCGGTGCGGATCTATTAATACAGCGACCCCATATTGCTCGCCCCAGTTTAAAACCGAATCTAATTTTTGAAATGCAGATTCTTTATAAGCAAAAGGCGCTTCCATCTCCATATAAGTACAAACGGCTGTACTAAATCGCATTAAGTTTGCGCCAGATGCCGCCAAATCCTTAACATCCTTTTCAGAAATGTCGCAGGCCACATTAACACCTCGATAGGTTTCCCACTTAAATTGTGATGGTTGAGTATGCTCTTTTTTAGAGTTGTTGCAATTTGTAAAAATGGCTAGAATACCTGCCAGAGTAATTAATCGAAAAATTATGTTCATGATTGTCTTATTTATTCAAATATGACTTTTTTAGATCATTTCCACTTTTTAATTTACAAATTCATAGCAAATGTCTATGTGAAAAAAACAAAAAAAAAGGCATACCTTCCTGTATAAAACACAGTATTCAAGAACAGATTCCCACAAAACTTAGCAATTCATAAAAAGAAACATATCGACAACTTTACATTAAAAAGGCTGTTTTTTAAAACCATTTTAGCGGTGTCACTTTTATCTCTTGTTTTCTAAAATAAAAGCTTTAGAAGAGACATCACCCGTAAATTTATTTTCTAAATTTAATCAACATTAATACAACCAAATGCTTAAAAAATCATCTTTTTTATCCCGTGTTTTTCTACTTATTCTACTATGTTTTTGTTTTACAAACTGTAATGAGCAGCCTAAAAAATCTACTGAGTCTACGCCTAATACTCCATTAATTTCTTACGTAGATCCTTTTATAGGTACAGAAGGAAATGGTTCGCACCATACCGAAGGTAATGTACACCCTGGAGCAGTTAGACCATGGGGCATGGTAGCACTTAGCCCGCAATCATTCGACTTTACCAAAATGCAATTAGCAACGGGTTACCGAAATGACCAAGATAAAATATACGGATTTAGTTGTGTAAATTTTTCGGGGGTAGGGTGTCCTGCTGGCGGCAGTGTCCCTTTTAAATTCTTTACAAAACCTTTCGAGACCGACTATCCAGGCTCTAAGTACTCCAACCAAATCGCTAGCCCTGGGTTTTACAGCGTAACCTTAGACGATGAAAACATAAGCGTAAATGCTACGGCAACCACAAGAACTGTACTGATGCAAGTTAATTTACCTGCTGGAAAAGGAAACATTTATTTAGACTTGATGGCACAACAAGGCCATGTAAAAGGAGGTGTGGTACAAGCATACACGAGCAGCTCGGTAAAAGGATATCAATTAGAAGGCTATTTCTGCGGAACAAAAAATAGAAGCAATGTTTATTTTACAGCTGAATTAGATAAAAAAGCCGATTCTACCTATTTAACATACACTAATAAAACAGACCCAAAGTTTGAGCAACATTTAGAAAAAGAACCTAGCGGGATAGTATATGTTTATAACAATGAGAAACCAACAACTGTACAAATTAAAGTTGGTGTTTCGTACGTATCAACAGATAATGCACAGTTAAATTTAGACACCGAACAAAAAGGTTTCCAGTTTGATAAAATTAAAAAAGATGCCGAGACAGAATGGGAAGATGAACTGAGCAAAATAACCATTGAAACTCCTGTTTTAGACGACAAGATTGTTTTCTACACCTCTTTATACCACAGTTTATTAATGCCATTAACCAATAGCGACACCAATGGTGAATTTATAAAAATGGGAAGTACCGAAGTTGGAAAAACCAACCATACGCGCTATTCGGCTTTTTCGCTTTGGGATACTTACAGAACAACACATCCTTTATTTACACTAGCCTACCCAGAAAGACAGCTAGAAATGATACAAACCATGTTAGATATGTATGACGAAGCTGGATGGTTACCAAAATGGCCTGTTTTTAATTTCGAACCGCATTTAATGACAGGAGACCCCTCTCCTATAGTTATTGGCGATGCTTATGTAAAAGGTATTAGAGGATTTGATATTAATAAAGCCTATGAAGCTTTTGAAAAACACTCCAACCAGGCCGAAGGAAACTTAATGCGTCGTGGTTTAAAAGAGTACAATAATCTTGGTTACATTGCTATGGATGGCGAATTTGCTGATGTTACCAAATTTGAATGGGATAACGGTATTGTATGGGGAACTGTTTCAACTTCCATGGAATTCAGTCTTTCAGATTTTAATATTGCACAAGTCGCTAAAGCATTAGGAAAAGATAATGACTACGAGAAGTATTTAAAAAAATCGATGTCATTTATGAATTATTATAATGATGATATCGCTTTATTTCAACCTAAAAATAAAGATGGTAGTTGGTACGAACCTTTTGATCCTACTGAAGAATTTTGGGACGATATGCGTTTTGGTTTACGTGGAGGCCCTGGTTTTTGCGAAGGAAGTGCTTGGCAATACATCTTTTCGATACCCCATGGTATGAAAACTGTGAAAGAAAAAATGGGTGACGAACGTTTTCTAACCCAATTAAATACCCTGTTTGACAAAAATTATTTCGATATGACCAACGAGCCTGGTTTAGGATTTCCTTTCTTTTATAACTATACCGACTTAAGAGACCATAAAACTGCTGAAACTGTTCATAGGTTACTAAAAAAACACTTCACTACCAAACCTAATGGGTATCCTGGAAACGATGATGCGGGCGCCATGTCGGCATGGGTAGTATTTTCTATGATGGGAATTTATCCTGATACGCCCGGAAAACCAGAATATCTGGTAACAACTCCTGTGGTTGAAAAAGCAACCATTCAATTAAACTCAAAGTTTTACAAAGGAAAAGAATTGGTTATTGAACGTGATGGGCCAGTAGACGGAAAAATCACAGACATGACTTTAAATAATTACCCACTTAATTATGAAGTCAACCACAATAAAATGACCGAAAAAGGTGGTCTTCTTAAAATTAAAACTGTAAAATAAAACGATTTATTTTTTTTTAGGCTAACACCCCATAAAACAACGCGCATATTGTTTTCTGACTGTTAGCCTTTTTTTATCAAATTAGAGACATACTATGCAAAGACGAAAATTCATAAAAAACACGGTAATTTTAACTGGAGGCATTAGTTTAATGAATACAGCTGTTTTTGCTGAAAGTTTTACAAAAGCATCACCATTTCCTATAGTGCGTCCAGAAGCATCAAAACGTAATTTTAGTAGCCCTGTAATTGAAGCTGCCATTAGTGAATTTCAAAAAAATGTAGCCGACCAAGAATTAGGCTGGCTTTTTAACAACTGTTTCCCAAATACTTTAGACACTACGGTAACTTATAGTGAGGTGAAAAATAAACCACACACCTATATTATTACTGGCGATATAGATGCTATGTGGCTTCGCGATAGTTCGGCACAAGTTTGGCCTTATGTTCCCTTTGCAACTAAAGACAAAAATTTAAAAAACCTTATTTCCGGTACTATAAACACGCAAACCCAATATATTTTAAAAGATCCTTATGCCAATGCGTTTTACGATAATCCTGAAAAGCAAGGCTATTGGAAGGACGATAATACCAAAATGAAACCTGGCGTTCATGAACGCAAATGGGAAATCGATTCGTTGTGTTACCCCATACGGTTAGCATACCAATATTGGAAAAAAACAGGAGATACTGCACCGTTCGATACCAAATGGGTCGATGCCATGCGTAACATACTTATAGTTTTTAAAGACCAACAACGTAAAGACGGACAAGGAAATTATAGTTTCCAGCGTAAAACAGAGCGTGCTTCAGACACCATTCCAATGGCTGGTTATGGTTATCCTGTAAACCCGGTTGGATTAATTTGTTCTGCCTTTAGACCAAGTGACGATGCGACCGTTTTTTCATTCTTAATACCATCTAACTTCTTTGCTATTGTAAGTTTAAAACAAGCTGCAGAAATGCTTGAAACCTTGCATAACGAACATGGTTTAGCCAAAGAATGCCTTGACTTAGCTACAGAAGTAGATCATGCGATTAAAAAATATGCGGTTGTAAATCACCCAAAACATGGCAACATATATGCTTTTGAAATTGATGGCTACGGCAATCATTTAATTATGGACGATGCCAATGTACCCAGTTTATTATCGCTGCCTTATTTAGATGCCATAGATAGAAATGACCCTATTTATAATAACACCCGTCATTTTATTTTATCCTTAGATAACCCGTTTTATTTTAAAGGCAAAGCTGCTGAAGGTGTTGGTGGTCCACATGTTGGTTTAGACATGATTTGGCCCATGGCAATTACCATGCAAGGCTTAACAAGCACTAATCCCGAAGAAATAAAAGCCTGCATTCAAATGTTAAAAACAACGCATGGTAATACGGGATTTATGCATGAAACTTTTCATAAGGACGACCCAACTAATTTCACAAGATCTTGGTTTGCTTGGGCAAATACCTTGTTTGGAGAGTTTTTATGGAAAACTTATCAAAACACCCCTGAACTTTTAAAGTAACGGTTATCCAGAAATATTTCTTATCCAACTTTTGGCAGCAAGTTCAAGAAGCAAAGTTTTGTATTTTATTTTGAATCTGAAGATATTTTAAATGTATAACACCCAATCTCTCCTAATTAACAAAACCAAAGATATTCAGCACTCTATTTTTATGGTTTTAAGTCTTTTACCTCTATTTTTAATTCCATTAACCATAAATATTTTAAATATGACTAACAAAACTACTTATCAAAATTTTATCAAAAAAACAACATTAAAGCCTCTGTTTGCTTTATGTATATTTTTTGCAGCACACCATGTTCAAGCTCAAACCATGATAGTTGATTTTGAAAACCCTGCTAATTATACCTTTGGTGCATGGGGAGGCGCCACCTCAGAAGCTGTTGCCAACCCTGATGCATCAGGTAGCAATACTTCTGCTACGGTAGCTAAATTTACTAATGGAGGTGGTGTTTGGGCTAACGGCAATGCGATTGATTTAACTACTGAACTTAATTATAGTGATTTGGCTTCACTTCAATTTTCAATAAAAGCGCCAAATACGCAGTGGTGCCTTGTACAATTAAAAAATGGAGATGATAATGTTGCCGAGGTAGGGTTCAATGCCTCTTCGACAACAGCATGGGAAAATATTGATGTCACCTTAGATTTTAAAGGTCCTGCTGGAACGGAAGCTACAGCTACCTATAATAAAATTGTTTTTTTCTTAAACCCTAATAATGAGTCTTCAGGTGATGAATGGTATGTTGATAATATAGCTAATTCGGCTACCCTTTCTTCAAAGGATTTTAACCAGGATAGCTTCGATGTTTATCCTAACCCAGTTAGTAATGTTCTTAAATTAAGAGGAAATCAAAGCGCTTTAGATGGTGTTAAAATATCTATTCTTAGTTTGACTGGCCAATTAATAAAAACATCTCATAGTGCCACTATTAATGTATCCGATATTAAACCGGGTTTATACCTTGTTTCTGTTAAAAATAAGTTAGGACAAATCAGCACAAAAAAGTTTATAAAAGCATAATTTAGTTTTTTTATTGGCACTAACAGCGATTCTATGCTGTTGGTGCCTTTTTTTCGCAAAAGGCCTATGCCGATTTAATTACTTTTAAATTTTTTGAGGAGACTAAAGTCATACCTCCAAATACCAAATGATGAGAAAACATAAGTTCTTTAGCCTTTGCTTACTAATAACTATTTACAACTGTTTTAGTCAAAACCAAATTATCCCACTTTGGACTGAAAATATTCCTAATCAAAAGACATCAAACGAAGTTGAAAAACAATATTATGAAAGTGACATATTTTGGAAGGCTAACGTACAAAATCCAACACTAGAAGTTTTTATACCAAATAAAAGAAGTGCTACAAAAAAAGCGGTCATTATTTGCCCTGGTGGTGCCTACCACCACATCGCTTACGATTGGGAAGGCACCGATATTGCCAAATGGTTTAATTCCAAAGGGATTACCGCCTTTGTTTTAAAATACCGTTTACCTGAATCTAAATCCTTACTAGTAAACTATAAAGCGCCCTTACAAGATGCACAACGTGCTGTGAGATTGGTAAGAGCTCATTCTGAAAAATGGAACCTAGACAAAAACCAAATTGGTATTATGGGCTTTTCTGCCGGTGGTCACCTCGCTTCCACTTTAGGAACACATTTTGATAACGACAAAAATAGCATATCCAGCCCTATGGATAGGATAAGTGCTCGTCCAGATTTTATGGTGCTTATTTACCCGGTTATAACCATGAAATCTAATTACACCCATTTAGGGTCTCGAACTAGTTTAATAGGCGCAAATCCAAACCAAAAACTTATAGATTTTTATTCTAACGAATTACAGGTCACTAAAAATACACCACCAACCTTTATACTACATAGTGCCGATGATGAGGCGGTATCAGTTATGAATAGCATACAGTTTTACGAAGCTTTAATTAAAGAAGGTGTATCGTCAGAAATGCACATTTACCCTAAGGGCGGCCACGGTTTTGGTTTAGCTATAGGAAAAGGCGCTTTACAAAATTGGACGCAATTACTTTCAGATTGGATGGATGATTTGAAATAACATCCATTCTAAGCCCATATTAAGCTTCTTACGGATTATTAAAAAGCTTCAAAAAAGAAAAATCCTGAGTAATTATTAGTCCGCTTTTGTAAGCTGTTTTATCAATGCTACTTCTTCCTTTTTATAAGGTACTCCGTCTTTTCTAAAAATTTCATGAAACCAAAGTTCAGGTTCCGATCCATCAGATAAGGGGGTATCCCAAGCGTATTTTGTATTTGTTTTCCCATCAACTAATCCCCAATTAATAGCGCCTATTTTTTGTTTTTTAAGGATTGGCATTATATTTTGAAACCTGCTCTTATTTTTTCGAGCCATGTATTCGGTGCAAATTAAGGGCCGCTTTAACTGTTTAAGGCTATCTATTCCCGATTGATGGCTTATTTCATCCATATAATTGTGATACGAAATAACATCAGAATGCTCTAACTGAAAGGCATTTAAATCTTTTAAATCACCATGCCAAATCCCAGAGGTTAATGGCTGACTAGGGTTAACTGCTCTTGCCCATGCAAATACATTTTTAAGTAAGGGCATAGATTTATTGTCGTAAGCAGAATTTCCTGGTTCATTGTACAAATCCCATAAAACAATACGATTATCGTCTTTAAAGGTGCTTAAAATATCTTTAACGTAAGTTTCTAGCACAGACATTAAATCGTTGTTAGTATGCAATAAATCTCCAGGATCTCTTAACCAACCGGAATTATGAACGCCTGGTTTAGGTTCAGGCTGCGTGCCTACTTTAAACGTAGGATTCCAACAATCGTCAAAAAACACAAATATCGTTTTTATATGATGTTGCTCAGCAATTTTCAAATAATCGGATACCCTTTGCTTAAAACCAACTTGATCTTGTTGCCATGCTGCATGATGCAAATACACACGCATACAATTAAAACCAATGGACTCTGCCCAGCCTAATTCTTTATCGATAGTCTTCGGATCGAAAGTCGACTCTTGCCACATTTCTAACTGATTTATCGCTGTACTAGGCACAAAATTAGCACCACGTAACCAAGGTAAATCATCATGCCATTGCCATGCTTTTTCTTCACTCCAACGCGTTGCAACTTTTGATTTAGTTGTTTTATTCGCACAACCAAATTGTAAAACAATGATAAAAACTACAATATACCACCTCATAACCTATTATAATTTATTCAAAATAAACACATTTACAGAATGTGGTGCCACCTCTAAAACATTAGAATCTGTAGAAAACTGCATGTCTTTAACAGTCACTTCATGCTTAGCAGTTTCATGCTTTCCTTCCGCATAAACCTCTCCTGTAAATTTCACTTCTTTAAAAGCCTTAGAAATAGAAAAATCTTCAGGAGCTATAACAATTTCTCTTTTTTCAGAAAAATCTCTATTAATAACATGTATAAAAAATTGCGAGCTGTTTTCACTAACCACCACATCTAAATAAGACACCCTTGGTTTTGCTTTTAAAATACCAATAGCATCAAAAGGCTGCTGGTAAACTTCATTATTTTCTAAAACGCTTTCTACCATAGTCTCTCCATGATATTTAGCATACAAACCGGTGATTGAACCCGTTGGAAAAATGCTAGCTTTATTACTAGTTTTATCCACACGAATGGAACTGATACCCCAACTGTTTCCTACCAACATCGATTGATTTCCCATTTGAACAACATCGGCGTGACGCATCATGGCATGCAGCATAGAAGCAGCTCCTATACCTTGTGCTAATTTAGAATCTTTAAGACCATTTTTAGCAAAACCTCCTGAAACCCATCCGTTCCAATTCCATTCGGTTACTGCGATTGGCACGTTGTTTTTTAATAATTCTTGAAACACAGAATGATGAAAGTCTGATTGCCCCGAAATACTATCAAACGCTGGTACAGAAACCTGAGCATAATATAAAGCTTCTGGTGAAATTTTTTGAAGAGTATCACCTGCTTTATCTATCGCATAATTCATACCCCAGGGTTCGTAATGATGATAAGCCATCATATCAAATTTATTGTCTAGCTTTTCTTTTCCAGCGGCAATGAATCCGATAGAATTTCCTTCAATAATAATTTTAATAGTAGGATCTACAGCACGCATTTCATCAATATAACGTTCCACAATCGTGTAATAATGATCTAAAACTTCCTTTTTAATGGGTTGTACATTTCTATCGATGGCTTTTTCGAACATATAAACCTCATTGCCTATTTGAAAATATGGCACATGATACGGCTCTTTTCTTCCATTTTTAGCTCTTAATTTCGCCCATTTTAAATACTTTTCAGGTAAATCAGCATCTAAAGGCGCATTGCAGTAAGCGACTAATGCCGCAGCATGTTCGGCAGCTGCTTGTAAGGTTTTCTTTTTAAAATAAGCATCGCCTAAATTAACCACCAAAAGCGGATCAATATGTTTTTTCTCGGCATACTGTAAAAACTCATCGAAGCCCAATCCATTTTGTGAGACCACATTTTCAGCACGGCCCTTGTAAGGCGGTCTAGGACCTGTTCTATCATAAGGATTATCAATTAAATCGGTCCAGTTGTAATAATCAATATCTGTTCCGCCTGGAAACCTTATAATGGGTATATCTAAGGAATCCATGAGTTTTTCAACATCTTTCCGAATGGCTTGTCTTTCGGTGTCCCATGAAATATCGGCACCGGATTCGCCATCCCAATTGCATTTTTCCATAAAATGACCAAATACATTTTTATGCAGAGGCATCTTTTTAGATTTTAAATACAATTTTGCAACGGCATCTAAAGACCTCGCTTCAGTCTGACTTTTTTCTTCTTTACAAGCATAAAAAAGCTGGCAGATGCACATACAAACTACCAGCTTTTTTAGAAATACAATATAATGCATATTTATTTTATTTAATGAAACCCTGCTTTAGGCTTTAATTGCTCTGAATTATTTGATTTCCATTTCGGGCTATAAAAGCCATAAAACATGATGTAAATATAACAACATAATGGCACAATAAAAGAAGCTTGTAACCCAATATTATCTGCTAATATACCTTGAATAAGCGGCACTAAAGCAGCCCCTAGAATGGCCATAACCAATAAAGAAGAGCCTTGACTTGTAAATTTTCCTAAACCGTCGATGGCGATTGTAAAAATATTAGACCACATAATGGAGTTGAAAACCCCAACACCAATTAAACACCACATAGCAAAACTACCACTAGAAAATATGGCTAAGGCAATTAACACAATGCTTATGGTACCAAACAACCCTAAGGTTCTTCCTGATAAACCTTTACCAACAATAAAGGCAACAAAATTAAGCGCTATAATACCTAAATAAGGTAGTACCGTGTTAAATTCCATACCCGAAATAAAGAAAATTAGCCCGAAAGACAATACTGAAAGCAAGAGCATCATGGCGTATTTTTTTGTTTTTTCCATAGCACTTAAAGAAAGTGCTCCAGAGAATCTACCAATCATGGTTCCACCCCAATAATAGGCTAGAAAATTTTTGGCAACCGATTCTTTCAAGCCCATAATCTCATCCAAACCAATAAAATTTATCAAGAAACTCCCTATGGCAACTTCCCCACCTACATACATAAAAATAGCAACCGTTCCGTAGGATAAATTTTTAAATTTTAACGCTCCTTTTCCTTTAACGACCTCATCTTCATTTACAAATTCCGGCAGCTTTATAAATTTAAAAACTATAGCCACCAAAATAAAGATGATACCAAATACGAGATAAGGTATTTTAACCGCTTCGCCACCGGTTTCGCCATGAGAAAAGAAATACTCATAAATTAAATATCCTCCAAAAATTGGTGCAATGGTTGTTCCTAAAGAATTAAAAGCCTGTGATAAATTTAAACGCGACGATGCCGTTTCTGGACTTCCTAATATAGATACATACGGATTAGCTGCAATTTGCAACATGGTAAACCCGAGACCTAAAATAAATAAAGCTGCAAGAAAAAAGCCGTATAATTTAAACTGTGCTGCAGGATAAAATAAAAAACACCCTACACCTGCTACTACCAAACCAATGATAATACCGTTTTTGTACCCTATTTTATTAATGGGATCACCAATTCGAAGCGATAGTATATAATACACTAGTGAACCAATAAAATAAGCGCCGAAAAAACAAAATTGGATAAGCATGGCCTGCCAATATTTTAAATCGAAAATCTCTTTTAGATACGGAATTAAAATATCGTTCATACAGGTTAGAAATCCCCACATAAAAAATAATGTGGTTAAAATAATAAGTGACGATGTGTAATTTTTAGAAGTGCCCATAATTTAGTTGGTATAAGTAGTCGTTTTAGAAGGTTTGTAGCCATATCGTACTGCTTTTGCTTCGATGTGACCTTCAATATTTGATAAAGGGTGCGAGTAAATTTCCCAACGTTCTGCATTTGGCTTTCGGTATGCTATCGAAGCGCCAGGTGTATTAGATTGCAGGGTTAATATGTTATTTTTAATTGTAAACGTAACATCGCTTGTGGTAGGTTGTTCGCCGTTTGGCCAAGCTTTTTCTGCTTGATCTTTTTCATCAATAAGGTAAAGATCATCAATAGATTCCATCCAAGACATTAAATCTTTTTCCATGGTATTTTTTACCGTTGCAAATTTCGGGTCTTGTGCTAGATTATTTATTTCATAAGGATCTTTTACGATATCATACAGTTCATCTTCTGGCTTCGAATCTGCCAACCAAGCCGATTGCACAGGATTTAACTGCCCTTTCTCTTTCATCTCTAAAATTTGATGCATTAAAGGCATGCGTTCTAAAAATTCAATGTGTTGTTGATAGGGTTTTTCTGGCTCGAAATTTTTAATGTACTTATAGTTTTTACTTCGGATGGCACGACGCACATCATAGCGATTGTCCATGCGATCCCTTGAGCCATAAACATATTTTCTAGGTTTTTCTTTCAATTCTGAGATGATGCTTTTCCCTTGAATCCACTCAGGAATTTCAACTCCAGCCATTTCTAAAACCGTGGCAGGTAAATCTACAAAACTGTATAAATTGGAATCGTTTCCAGGTTGTTTAAACCCTTTTGGCAAATACTTAGGCGGGATGTAAATAATTAACGGACTTTTAAGTCCGGAGTCATAAAGCCAACGCTTTCCTCGTGGTAAACAATCGCCGTGATCACTCATAAAAAACAAAATGGTATCATCTTCCAGACCATCCTCCTTTAAATCGGCAATCACTTTTGCTATCTGCTGATCCATTCTCATGGCATTGTAATATAAACGCTGTATATGGTCGCGAGCCAATTCGGTATCAGGAAAATAGGGTGGTAATGTAATATCTGATAATTTAATTTTTCGTCCTAAACTATCCAAACTAGGTCTTACCACCACATCTTTTGCCAACTTAGATAAGTTGATATTTTTATCTTCAAAAAATTTAGTTTTAGTGCTGTCTGGCCAGATATTAATCTCATGGGTAATTTCATAAGTATTATAAATAAAAAACGGCCTTTTTTCATCTGCTTTCGCTCGCATACGCCATGTTGGTGTTTCTGAAATGGTATCCCAAATAGTAAAAGGACTACCAAATTGATAATCTAATTTTCTATAGCTCGCCGTCCAATAGCCACTTGTACGTAAAAGCTCTGGAAAGGCTTTAATATCTGGCGGCGGAACTGCGTTATAACTTGGCACTCCAGGCATTGGAAGCACCCCTTTTGCTTGTCGCATATGCTGCGTTCCTATGGAAGAAGGATAACAGCCAGTAATCATTGATGATCGGCTAGGCGCACAAACCCCAGAGACCGTAAAAGCATTTTGATACACCATTCCTTTTTTTGCAATGGCATCTATGGTAGGGGTTAACGCTAATGTATCTCCAAAACAAGCGAAGCGCGGACTAATATCTTCTGCAACAAACCAAATGATGTTTGGTTTTGGTAACTTTTCATCTCTGTGATTCGCTATTTTTTCTTCTTTACAGGATGAAGCTAATGCTAAAATAAAAAGCGTTATTAAATGAATTTTTTTAAGCATAATTTATTGAATAATAGTAATTGAAAATGGTTTTAACGTGACCTCCCTTTTTATTGATCCTTCTTCCTTTTTAACATCGGAAAAACCATTGGTTATGTAGGTGTCGATTGGTGAAAAGTATTGGGTTGCCTTTTCTAAAAATGGATACGAAGACAAATCAAGAGCAATATCCTTCCTGCTATAATTAATAAGCAACATCTTTTTTGAAGACTCATTTTCAAAAAGCCAACCACCTAAGGTTTCTACTTGATCACCTCTATCATTGGTGATATCAAAGCTTTTCGAAAAAGCTAACTTTTTTGCTAGAGTCATCCCTTTGGAGGCATTAGCAAAAAGATGCGTAGATATCCCTGCGGCTGTTAGCTGCCAAGGTTTTGACTTAACGTGTTTCCATTTAATAAAATCAAGCTGAGTGTCATCTGAGAAAATTTGCCCAAACAAATCCCCAGATATGTTATGAATATTCGTTAGACTGACGGGTGAATTTAAGAACTCCTCATAATATTTTGAAATATATAGTGTGTTTGCCCAAGTACCACGAATAGCACTTCTATCGTCTCGCATGTTAAACTCGGTTGCCCAAATTTCCATACCTACTGGAACGTTTACTTTGGTATAACTATAGGCAGCTTCATGAGCAGTTTGCAACATGTTTGCGTAGGCAGAATCATTTTGCAATAAGCCTATCTCCCATTCCTGTCTAACTTTAAGTTCTTTTGAAGGTGCTTTCCTTGTTGCTGTTAAAGCATCTGAAGTCCCTTCGGTTCCTGCTGTTATTTTTTTTATTTCTTTACTTCCATCTATTCCGGCAGGACTATATTTATGAAAAATAACCGCATCGGCATTATTACAATATTTTAATGCACGACGTGTCCAGTCGGTATGACGCGCTCGGCGTTCTAGATCTGTTCCTAAAACAGCATATTTGGCATTTGGAAAATGTTGCTTTAAAGAATCAATCCATATTTGACAAGTTTTCCCGTAGTCTTCAGGCGTTGGATAAACAGACATTTCAAAAGGTAAATTAAAATACAGTTCATTTCCCAACTCAATATATTTTACAGGTAAGCCTAATTTTTTGGCACGCAACAAGTTTCTTACAGCATGTGCTAAATCCTTGCTTAACATATTCAGCATAAAAACGGGAGTAAAACCAAGTTTTTTTTGTCCTTTGGCAAAATTCTCTAAAGTATAAGTATCGGTACTTTCTTTCAGACCTTTTTCTGCAACCCATTTTATCATTAAACTATCTGGTACGCTTTTATCAATCCAACCCGTATCCCAATCCCAATAATTTCCAAGTGAACCTGCAGGGTATCTAAAATTAGGAACTTGTAAATCACCAACGGCATTTACTAAATTAGCATTATCCCAGGGCTGATTAAATGCTATTAAATTCCCATTTACACCAATCATATCTGGATAAATGGTTCTTTCAAACCCTGAGGTTACTAAGGTTTTATCATTAGCACAAGAAGTTATTAGGCAGCTCGCTAACAACAGACACGGTATTATTAGTAAGTAATATGATTTAAATCGTTTCATCTTCTTTTTTATCAAAAATCCATAATGGCGCTGTAACAAACCAACCAATTGTACCTGCTAACATCCAGGTTTTATAAGTTGCATCATCAATAATGCCTCCCATGGCCAAAAAAGCTGGAACAATAGTCATGGCAAGTGCTATATAGGATAAAAATTTCATTATTGGTTTCATAGTTCTACACTTTTAATTTTTTTAACTAGTATCTTTTGTTGAATATACCCAAGAATCATATAAGTAACACCTCCTATAACCCAACCTGGTAAGGCGACGAAGAAATAGAAATCGAGTTCAAAAAACTGATATAGCCCATAGCCGGCTGCCATAGATATAATCCAAGTTAAGGCAACTGATGCATTAAATTTAAGCTGAATAGCTTCTGCCAAATTTGATACCAATCCCAGTTTAGGAAACACGAATAAATCGACGATAACCACGGCACCAACAGGTGCTGCTACAAGGGCATAAAACCCTAAAAACTGATCTAGCTTACTCACAATAAAAGGGAAACAGGCCAAGATAATAGACATCACACCAATCATTATAGTAATTTTCCATCGTTTCATACTTGGCACTAAGGCTTGTATGGCTAACCCTGCTCTATAAATGGTTGGATTTGCAGTTGTCCATCCTGCAGCAACTACACAAATTAATCCTGCCATTCCTGCTCCTAAATAAGCGATATCGCCTGGAGTTGGATTGTCATTACCCTGACTTAGTGCTAATGCGCATAAAATCCCAGAAGCTACCCAAGCCATAAAATGGCCAATAAACATACCGAATCCTGAAGCAAAACCGTAGGTCGATTTTTTAGCATACCTATATATAGTCATATCCGATAATCCGATATGCATGGCATTATTACAAAGCCATGAGAAAATCATCACATGCCAAAACGTATATTTTGTTTGTCCTTCTAAAGGCACACCTGTCCAAATTTTATCGTTCGCTACTTGCCAGAAATCATCAATTCCTGTAACACCTAATTGTGGCAATACAGCAACTCCTGCTGCTAAAAAAATTAAAGGCATCCAAGGCGCAAAAAGGGTTGAAAATTTAGCTACAATTTCAAATCCAAAAGTGGCAACAATGGTAATTACAGAACCTACAGCTATAATGATTAGAACCCACGAAAAACTATCGGGATACATACTGGTTAAACCAGGTCCTTTTACATGAAGTAAAATCCCAACGGCCGAGGCAGACACCATAATCATGGCTGCCGCAACGGCCGAAAATTGGAGTCCGTTTATAAAGTTATATATAGATACTAAACGAAATCCGCAAATTTTCTCTAACTGATAAAAAATGGTGATTCTAGTTTTAACGGCAACAGGTGCACAAATTAAAGCCCAACTTAAAGTTGCTAAAATGTTTCCTAAAAGTAATCCTAAAAATAAATCGGCTGCGCCTACCCCATGAACTACAAAAAGCGGCCCTATTATAAATTCGGTTCCTGCTATATGTTCTCCAGCTACTAATCCTACAAAATCTTTAAATGATTTTACTTTTGATTTTGGTACAGGCTCCCGCTCGTACTCATTTACATTTTTGGCTTCGCTAAAATTTAGCCATTTTTTAATTTGCATGTTGGTTTCATATTTAATTACAAATCCACAATGTAGATTCGCATGGTTGTCTTGGTAAAGATGTGCTTACGTACTCTTTTTAAACTTATGATTTAGAAATACAGAGTAGAATTCGTTAAAAAAAGGACATTTTTGATTCATAATTCGAAACCTATTATGATAAAAAATAGTTTTATTACAATCCTTACTTTTTCCTTATTACTAAACTGCAATACAAATCCTATGACCTCGGTAATACTAAAAAATGAAACTGCAGAATTTGAAATGACTTTAGAAGGCTCTGCTTTTACAAAATTTAGATTAACAGATAACCCTATTAATCCATTAGATTGGCGATTGCCAAAAAAGCGATTACCCGACACCAATATTGGCAGCTTTTTATTTCAGGGGCATTTTTTATGTTTAGGCACTTGGGGCATGCCTACTGATGGCGAAAAAAAAGCAGGTTTAAAATTTTATGGTGAAGGAAACACCGAAGTCTGGAAAATCACTAAACCTTTGCACAACACAGATACTAGCCAAAGCATTACAACTGTTATGCAGGGTCCTATTGAGCGTTTAGATGTTACGCGAACTTTAAACCTATACAACCATTCTTCAGTGGTTGAAGTTACAGAAGAGGTTACAAATAACCTTCCCATTGGACGCCCTTATAACATTTTACAACACGCTACTATGGGGGGCCGTTTTATTAACCAAAAAACCATATTGAATACCAATGCAGGCAAAGGGTTTTATCAAAATGCCGAATATAAGCGTTCAACTTACACCGATATTGAAGAAACCAGTTATGAATGGCCAAATGCCTTGGTTCCTGATGGCGAAATCGATTTAACCTTATCTAACCAAGTTCAAAAAAGTTTTGTAAGCACCCATATTTTTCCTGAAAATGAAACGCATGGTTGGGCAACCTTAACCAATGTGGAAGCTGGATTGCTTATTGGTTATATTTGGGACAAGAAAGATTATCCGTGGTTGAATGTTTGGCATCAATATGAAGAGGGGAAAGTAAAAGGACGTGCTATTGAATTTGCAACTTGTGGCATGTGGCAACCTTTTGAATATATGATGTCTAACGATTCGCGCTTTTTCGGACAAAATTCTTTTGAGTTTATTGATGCTGGCGAAACTAAGCATAAAACCTATTTTATGTTCTTACTCCCTATCGATTCAAATTTCACCGCTGTTGAAAATATTAAAATGAATACGAATAGTATCGACATTACGATTAACAATGAAGGAAAAACTAAAACACAGGCTTTAACCTTTTAATATTTTAAGCCTTTATTTGTAAAAAAGAGGACATTTGTAAAGTATTAAGCACTTTATAAATGTCCTCCTTTTTTTTTACTGCTCTTTAAAATACCCTTCAAGCGTATTCCAAAATTCAGAATGCATGCCTTTTATATCAATGGCTGTATACACATGTAAAGTATCTCGTTTATTTTCTGGAGGTGCAGGGCGATCTTCTAAAGTGGCTAATTCTGGTTTTTGAATGGCAAGAATTAAAGCTAAATCCCACATAATTCGTTCTTGTCCGGCATTTATGTCTGTCCAAACATCACCTAATAATTTTGGTACGGCATGGTCTATTTTATATAACCGTTCTAGCGTTTTTGTTTTATCAAAAACAAACGGACGCACAGGGGTTATTGGCATCACCGTCATTTCCATATCAGTTTGATTTAATAAAGCATCAAAAGCATTTAAATCTCTACGAATATTAAATTCATTCTTATTCCAGACATTTTTCGTTGCATCAAATTGAGCGCCTAATAAATACGCATGAATATTTTTAGCAATTTTAGGTTCTGCTTCAATAGCCGCAGCCAAATTAGTGGAAGCACCAATACAAATAATTTTTAGCTTATTACTAGGAGATGCTTTTTTAGCTTCTTTAATTATAAACGCTGTGGCGGGAGAAGTTGGAAAAAAGGCACCATCCCAATATCCATAAGCATATCCTAAATGCGTTTCGCAACCTTGCGGATGCGGAATATCCATTCTATTCAATCCTTTTAGTAAGGTTTCGTTAGCTGCTTGAGATAAGGTTACAGAATTGAAATTAGTCACTTTGTTACCATTCCAAATGGAATCCATAAAAATCTGCGAGCTATTAAATTGTGCAGAATTCAGACTAATTAACTCCATTTCTGGAGATGCAATGGCTTGAAAAATGGCATAATAATCATCCAATTCATTTGCCGTATCTGCATCTAAAATATAACGCTCTGGGCTTTGACCAAAAGCGCTTAAGCAGGTTATAAACAAGGTATAAAGAAGCACTTTAAAAGTTTGATTCATATTAATTTTGTTTTTGTTGTTTTAAAAGCCAATTGTAAATATCATCTCCTGCATAAACGCGTGTCCATACATCATGATTCATATCAGATTCAATAGTAAATCGAACATCGGGATGGCCTAATTTTTCTAAAGTGTTCATTCCAGAATAAAAATGATTGAGTGTAATAACGTGGTCTCTTCCGCCAGCAAAACACCACAAAGGAATTTTATGTTTAGCAATAGGCGCCATTAAATCGCTATGTCCCCAACCTACTATTGGTGCAATTGCAGCAAATAAATCTGGATGCTTGCTTGCCATATACCAAGTACCAAATCCGCCATAGCTCAATCCTGTTAAATACACTTTTGAGGCGTCTGTATTATAATCTGCACCTACGGTTTGCAGCATCTTTAACAAATCGGTTTCAACAGTTTCCCAACCCATTGGAGGGCCATAAGTGCCATATTTGTAGCCTGGATGGGTAACCAAACTTCCCATTGGTGCATCCGATTTCGATTTCGGACTTCTGTTTGGCGTACCTACTTTTAAACGTTTAGGATGGTTTTCCAACTTGCGTTGATTGTAATATGAATTTGGAACACTATCAAACCCATGCATGTGAAGTTGAGGCTGAATAATTATAAATGGCAAATCGCGCTTTTGAATCCAAGCCTCATAAATAGGGCCATGCGCGAGGGTATAAGGCAACTCGTTTTTTCCATTTCCGCGCTCGCCATTTCCATGTAAAAAAAGCATTATAGGCCATTTTTTATCATTTGTTTCATCATAACCTTTTGGGAGGTACAGATAAAAATCACGCGCTGTATTATCAAACGCACTCGTGTATGTGATGGTCTTTAATTCTGCTTCCGAAGGTTTTTCCTGTGCTCTAACAGTAAATAAAACTCCTGTAGTAAGAAGAAAAGCCAATAAGTAATTACGCATGTATAGATTGATTTTACTAGTCATATCAAATATGTATAAGAATCTATTTATAATGGTGTTATTTTATAAAATCGAAGTTATAAATTAATAAATCCCTTATTCCTAGAAGTTTTTTCATACGGTTTTAGCATAAAAAAACAGCTATACAGGATTAATCGCTCTCCTAAAATTAAACCATTAACCAAGCTAGGTTCTACTTGGTTACATTTATAAAAGTTATTAAAAATCTGATAAAGAAGGAGGCAACTCCCCTTGTGTTCCCCATTTAGAAGGTTTTTCCCCCATTACAAACTCAAACTTAGCCCCCTTACTTATGTCGCTATGTTTAAACCAACAGTTATTAAAAGGTTTCCCGTTTAAAAGACACGATTGAATGTATATATTTTTAGGACTTGCATTTTTAGCGATAATAATCAATTCTTTTCCATTTTCTAATGCTATCGTTGCTTTGGGATATAACGGACTAGATATCAAATAAACATCTTGTCCTGCATTAGGAAAAAAGCCTAAACTATGAAACGCATACCATGCCCCCATAGAGCCGGAATCGTCATTTCCTGGTAGTCCCGTTTTTGATGCGCTATATTGTGTTTTTAAAATATGCCTAACAATTTTAGCTGTTTTATACGGTTCATTTACGTAACAATACAGCGATGGTACCAAAAATGAAGGTTCATTAGAAATTTGGGACATTCCTACTAATTTGGTGTACATCTGTAATTCATGGTGTTCATTAGCAGGAAAAGGCTCTTTAAAATAAGTATCCAATCGTTTGGTAAAAGTGGGTTTTCCGCCCATTTTTTCTATTAAACTTTTCATATCATGCGGGGCATAGAATGAATATTCCCAAGAGAATGTTTCATAAAAAGGGTGCGTCCAAAATCCCGAAGCGAACAGACTTAGGCTATCCTCCTCCAGCCATGTTCCATCGGGTTTTCGCGGCCAAATAAACCCTTTAAACCCTAAACTTTCTATATTGGAATTCCATAAATTTTTCCAACTGGATGCTTTTTTCTTGTAAGTTTCATACACCTCAACATTACCAAGTCCTTTTGCTACCAAGGCTATAGCCGCATCATTCGCTGAATATTCCAAAGTCCGGGTTCCAGATCTCTCGTAATCGGTTGACACATACCCAATACGGTTATAATCCCACAGTCCGCCACGGCCATATTTACGCTCATCATCTCCTGGTGGAACCGTTGCATTTTTTAACATAGCTTGTAAGGCCGTTTTATAATCGATTCCTTTTAAACCTTTTGCAAAAGCATCTGCAATAAGCATATCCGAATTAGACCCTCCTTGGGTACGCCCAGTGGAATGACTTCCCCTTGCATCTGGCATATAATTATCAAAACGATACATATCAATCAAGGACTCTACCATATCGGCTTGAAGGGATGGTTTTAATAGTGTAATAAACGGATGTGTAGCGCGGTAGGTATCCCAAATAGCAAAGTAATCACCATAATAAGGTTTATTCGAAATCCATTTCGGGTTTTCCCCAGTATAATCAGTAGGCTGTAAAAAAATACGATATACCGAGGAGTAAAATATTTTTTTAATATCCTCACTAACCCCCTCTACCTGAATAAGGTTAAGAATTTTATCCCAAGATTTTACGGCACTTTCTTTAACCTGATCTAAATCCCATGTTGTAATTTCTTTTAAATTGTGCTTTGCAGCACCAGTACCTAAATAAGAAATTCCAACTTTAACCTTAATTTTTTCACCCGCTTTGGTTTTAAATGAAAAATAAGCACCTGTTTTTTCATTACTATCAAATTGGCTTTTTTTATTCGGATAAAGTTTACCCGATTTCCAGGTTCCATAAGATGATGCTGGTTTTTCAAATTTCGCATAAAAATAGACGGTATAAGCATCACTAATATTCCAACCACCACGAATACGCGTAAAACCCTCAACCTCTGTATCAGAAATAATGTTCACTTCAGATCCAACAAATTCTTGTTTTTGATACGAGGCTAAAAAACTTCCTAAATCAATCAACACATTGGCGGTATCAGATTTAGAAAAAGTATATTCATGAATTGCAGCACGATTTGAAGCCGACAACCTAACTTTGGTATTATAGCGTGTTAAATCAACCGAATAAACACCCACACGAGACTTTTCATTCTCACGAGGAGAAGCATAATCTAAAGGATTAACAGCTCCTGTGGTAGGCATGAATAATACATTACCATATTTAGAACCTCCACCAGAACCATTTAGATGTGTATGGCTAAACCCAACAATATCGCCCTCAGCATCCCAACCTCCGTTCTCGGTAAGCAAATTACAATCTGGGCCCAACTTAACCATTCCCGTAGGCATAGCTGCACCTGGAAAGGTATTTCCTCCACCATCAGCTCCAATAAACGGGTCTACATATTTTGAATTACTAAAAGTTTGAGCCGATATATTTAATACCATAAACATCATGCTTATACCTACGATGAAAACCTTTTTCATTTATTTAAATTTTAAATGTGATGAATTAATAACTTTTTACCCTCCAACTTGCTCGAAAAAAAACTACGCCATCTGGATGATGGTTAACCATACAGCGCATTTCAATTATAATTATTTTTAATACTCACAATACTATTTAATCCATTTTATGTAGCGCTATGAATCCCTGCATATTTGTATCATTTTATAAAATAGAAGTTATAAAACAGCTTCTTCCCCCCTTTTATTAGTGCATCTGGTTATTTTTGATTCAGTCAAAATATAAGAACAATGAAAACATTATGTGGTATTGATTTAGGAGGAACAAAAATTGAAGGTGTATTACTAGCAATTCAAGATTCTAAATTTGAAGTTATAGAAAGACTTCGTGTTCCTACCGAAAAAGAACATGGTTACAACCATATTCTTAGCCAAATAAAAAAGGTTGTTGCCTTGCTTGAAGAAAAAAGTAAAACTAAAATAACCACTTTAGGCATAGGTACTCCAGGCACTTTAGATCCCACAACACAAACACTAAAAAACAGTAATACGGTGTGTTTAAATGGTCAACCCTTTAAAAAGGATTTAGAAAATCTTTTAGGTTTTTCTATTGAAATGGCCAACGATGCCAATTGTTTTGCCCTAGCAGAAGCCACTTTAGGTGCTGTACCAGACCAAGTATCCAATGCGCAAGTTGTTTTTGGAATTATTATGGGCACTGGTGTTGGTGGCGGCGTTATTTTAAATGGTAAAGTATTAAATGGTCGCCATGGTATTGGTGGCGAATGGGGACATAATTTTTTACATGAATCTGGTGGACCATGCTTTTGCGGACAAACAGGTTGCGTGGAAACTATTATTTCGGGAACAGGTTTAGAGAATTTTTATGAAGAAGAAACCGGAACTAGAAAACGTTTAAAGGCTATTTTAGAATTATATGAAGCAGGAAAAGATCCAGCTGCTAAAGCTACTATTGAACGATTAATTACCTATTTCGGAAAAGGCGTTGCTTCCATAATTAATGTTATTGACCCCGATGCCATTGTGATTGGTGGTGGCGTGGGAAACATCGATTTATTATATACTGAAGGCGTTGAAAGTGCCAAAAAATATGTGTTTAATAACGGCTTAGAGACGAAATTTTTAAAACCTAAATTGGGTGATAGCGCCGGTGTTTTTGGTGCTGCCATGCTGGTTAACTAAACAGAACTCATGATGAATTACGAAAACACCATTCAGTCTGAATTTTTACAAGCTCAAAAAGTATTACATGATTTTTCTGCCAACCCAGATAATTTTAAAGATATTGTAAACATTGCCCAAGCCATTACTAAGGCTTTTAACAACGGCGGAAAAGTAATTTCTTTTGGTAACGGTGGCTCCCATTGTGATGCCATGCATTTTGCTGAAGAGCTCACAGGAAGATATCGAGAAAACCGCCAAGCGCTTCCTGCCATTGCCATTTCCGACCCCAGCCATTTATCATGTGTTGGCAACGATTTTGGCTACGAGTTTGTGTTTTCAAGATTTATTGAAGCCATAGGCCAATCAGGCGATATTGCCTTTGGAATAAGTACCAGCGGGAATTCTAAAAACGTTTTAAAAGGGTTTGAAGCTGCCAAAAAGAAAGGCATGACTACCGTTTTACTAACCGGAAAAACAGGTAAAGATTTGGCAAAATTAGCCGATTTTAAAATTTGTGTGCCTTATGAAGGCTTTGCCGATCGCATTCAAGAAATTCATATTAAAGTGATTCACAGCCTTATTTTGACTATAGAATCCATGCTTTTAAAGTAATTACAAACAAGAAATGAAATAAGCTCGTTTCCAAAAAGGGTGCTATGTTATATCTCTAAAAATAACATAGCCCCCTTATTTTAAACCTGTAATTTCGAGGAGAAACAACCTTCAAAAGTCCACCTCCTCATTTACAGCTTACTCATCTAATAAGGTATTATATTTACCGTAGTATTTATAGTTATCGAAAGGATAATCATTACCTAAATGGTTTAGACTACCATCCTCTGTGTTTTGTCTCCAGTCCATTAAAACCTTTTTATAGTCCAAAATTTTAGACTGATAACTTTCTGAATTTACTAGGTTATTGGTCTGGTAAGGATCTTTTATAATATCATAGAATTCAAATTCCGGTCTTTTTTCTGTTGAAATATCAAAAAATGTACGGTAATTTTTATCGGTATCTTTTTTTGAAATCATGATATTTTTGGATGGGCTCGCATCTATATCACCAAACCCTTTATTCAAATCGGTTGGAATAGGATCTCCTGCTGGCCAGCGCTCTGGATATAAATTATGAATTAACAAATAGTTGCTGTCGCGTACGGCGCGCATAGGATACGATGTATTGTCCTTACGAACAAATGCATGACGTTCTCTTTCTAAAAAAACCTTGTCTTTATGCTGCGTTGTTTCTCCTTTTAACAAAGGCAACAAGCTTTTACCCTGCATTTCCTTAGGAATATCTAACCCTGCAATATCTAAAAAAGTTGGCGCTAAATCTAAGAGATTAACAAAGGTATTTTCAAGACTTCCTTTATTTTTAATTTGGTCTCCCCAGGCTATTGCCAAGGGCACCCGTGTACCCAAATCATAACAATTAGCTTTAGCTCGCGGAAACGGCATACCGTTATCACTTGTTACCACAATTAAAGTGTTTTCTAACATATTTTTACGCTCCAGCCTAAAAAGAATTCGGGCTAAATCATAATCAATACGTTGCACTTCATAGTAATAATCCAAAAGGTCTGATTTTAACTCAGAATCATCCGGATAAAAATCTGGCAAAACCGCATCGTCTATATCAAGACCTGAAGCTTCCCCCAATCCTTTTGTATACGGTCTATGCGGATCTCTTGTACCATACCAAAAGCAAAACGGTTTACTACCATCTAACTTCTCGAAAAAGCTATCAAAATTCTCTATTAATTTACCTGCAGGGTTGTGTGTATACCCGCCATCTTCATAATTTCCAGGCCCCCAACCTTTATCCTGATAACCAATAACATACCCAGCAGATTCTAATTCCGACACATAATTGGTGTAAGAATTAGGCAAAGTCCCCCAAAGGTTAGCGCCTTCATTAAGGGCATGAGGATATCTTCCTGTTAATATGGCGGCCCGTGATGGCGTACAAGATGGTGCCGAACAAAAGGCATTATTAAACAGGATGCCGCTTTTGGCTATCAAATCGAAATTGGGTGTATTCACTACAGAATCACCATATATAGTAGCATGTGGAAAAGACCAATCGTCGGCCAAAACCAATAAAATATTTGGTTTTCCTTTCATGTTACTAGGTTTAATTTTAGTGTTTTCAGTAGTCTTGTTACAACTTGTTAATGCTATAAAAAACAGCATTGGAAAAACTAAAATAAAGTTTCGAATAAAGGACATTGTTCGCATTGATTATTTCGTTTTGTCAATTAGAGTTAAGGAAACAGCAAATCCGCCACCTTTTACCATTTTAATTTGTAGAGCATCCGACTGGGAAACCATGCGCTCGTTAAACTCATACTTTTCTGGTGAATTTTCATAATCGGTTTCTTCACCATCTGCATACTTTTTCATTTTATAAGTGGCGTTAGAGTCTAGAAAACTAAGAGCAACGCTGGTTGTTACAGGATCTACTCCGTTTACCCCACCGATGTACCAATTATCACCTTTTTTCCTAGCTATAACGATATGTTTGCCAAAATCGTCGCTTAGTACTTTAACATCATCCCAAACAGTAGGAACCTCTTCAATAAACTCAAATGCCTTTTCCCCTTCGTAATTCTCTGGAAGATCGGCAACCATCTGCCAAGGACTATATAAAACGACATAAAGTGCTAACTGCGCAGATAAAGTGGTATGTATTCGTTTAGGTAGCCCATCGTCTTTTGGATGCCAAATTACTTTTTCTTTTGCAAAACGCTTTAATTTTATATCAAAAATTCCAGGCGTATAATCCATAGGTCCGGCTAGCAAACGCGTATACGCCAAATGCACAGGATGACCTACGGGATTACCATCAGACCACGCTTCCATTTCACTACCTCTAACCGCTTCACTCGTTACATAATTAGGGTATGTTCTATCCAAGCCAGATGGTATTATAGGTTCATGCGCATTTACCATGAGCTCATACTCAGCCGCTTTTTTAATCACTTTTTCGTAATGCTTCGACATAAATTGTCCGTGACGCCATTCTCCGCCTGGTAATGCTCCAGAATAGCCTGTTTTCATACCTGTAATTCCTATTTTTTTGTATAATGTATAAGCCGAATCTAATTGGGTTTCATAATCAAAAATCTTCCCTAAAGTTTCATTATGTATAATAAAGTCTACCCCCTTATGCTTGGCATAGCTAACAATGTCTTCTAAATCAAAATCGCTAGCAGCTTTAGTAAAACTATAAGGCAGGTTATCGCCATACTCAGCAAATATATCCTCTTTTACATTCCAGCCTTCCGCCAAGACGGCATCAATGCCATGTTCTGCTGCAAAATCAATTAATTTTTTAGTTCGCGCAGTGGTTGCTCCATGTCTATCATCCATACTCCAGGTATGCGTTCCAATGTGCATTTCCCACCAAATCCCCATATACTTATAAGGTTTTATATAATCGGTATTTTCTAATGCTAATGGCTCATTAAGATTCTCTATTAAATAAGATTTTAATAAACTTTCGGTGTTATCGGTTATTTGAATAGTTCGCCATGGCGTATTAAAAGGTATGGCAGCTTTTACGGCTGGCCCTTTTTTCCATGGTGTTAGGTGGGCACGTAATTTGGCCCCATCAACATGTTGAAGTTTCATGTCGGGATAATCCTTAATCGCTGCTTGATGTATGGCAAGCAAAGTACCGTCTACATCTCGAACGGTTATTGGTGTGTGAGATGAATCTATTTCAGAAATTTTAGTGTGATGATAAGGTTTTTGATATTGTGTAAAATGAGCACTGCTCCACAAAACCTCCGAATCGTTTTTAAAATTGAATTCGGTTGACTCTTCTAAGATATATAAAGAGTCACTTTTAGACCATTCTGGGATCTCGTACCTAAACCCTATACCATCATTAAAAACTCGAAAACGCAAAACCATTTTTTTAGAATGATCGAGCTTATGTATTAAATCCAACGAAAGTTCATTGTAATTATTTTTAACCTTGTTTAAGCGACCTAAAACAGGTGTCCATGTTTCGCTAAACGTTTTAAGAGAATCATTCACTACAGACCAAGATGACATTAAATCACCTTCCTGTTTAGCAACAAATCCCATTAAAGACTCTGTTATTTTTATACTATCATTAAAAGACACATGGTAACTTAAATTTCCGTTGGCATTGTCACACGATACCATTAAACCTATTTTACCATCTGGAGAATTTACACCATAGGAATTTGACTTTTTTTGTGAGCAACTAATAGTAAATAAAATTAAAACTATTAAAGCTAAAGTAGACCTGTTATTCATTATAAACTATAATTTTTGATTAGTTCAAAACTAAAGCTCAAGCAGCTACATACTATTTGGTTTTACAAATAAAAAGAAAATTTTACCACTTAAAACCGTTGATTTTACTAGCTTTTACGAAGAAACCACCGAATTTTCGTTATAAAGACCTCCTTTATTTATCATACTCAAATTTCAAGTAATTTTTATTAGAAAAAACAGAGTTATTAATGTCTAAATGAAGATAAAAAACAGTCCAATTTAACTTAACAACGCTTAAAAATATAATGGAAAACTAAAACCTGTGCCGACTTCAAAAATGAAAAAACAAGCATAACATTAGCCCATATAAAAAACAAACCTGTTGCACATGATTGTACAACAGGTTTACTTTTTTACAATAATTTAGTTAATATTTACTTCACTTCAAATAATTTTGAGTTTGAAGATCCATCTCCAAAATAGGCTCGAAGAAGATAAAGCCCCTTTGATAGATTTTCTATAGAAATTTGTAATTTATTTTGAACAGCATGATCCATCATATGATGGTAATCTTTCACACTTCTTCCGGAAATATCATAAATTTTAACAGCTTCAATTTTTTGACTAGCCTTTTTATGCGTTGAATTTGTTATCGAAAGGTTTATAAAATCTGATGCTGGATTTGGGTATAATACAAATTATGAGTCTGACAACGGTTACCTTTTTACGCCTTAGCAAAATTTTCTATAGAGTTTGTTTTCCCTGTTCCATTTACAATAATAGACTTGGCAAAGCCAATCATTTTAGAGGTATCAACCCATCCGTCATCGCTTCCTGGGGTACCTTTGTCTGGAAAAAAGGTATCATTCCTAAAATCCCAGTTTTCAGAAACCGTACCTCCTGGATACCTTAAGGTACTCATTCTTGTTTCCTCAAGTGAATTAATGAGATTTGGATTATTCCAAGGTTCTTCAATAAGGGTTGTATTATTATTACAACCTATGATATCAGGGTTATTTGGAGTTAGTGCCCCTTCGGTAACACTAATTTGTGCTAATCCTGAATATATACAGCACAAATAATATAAAAAAGTAATTTTTGTCTTCATAATAATAAGTTAGTAGTTGGTTTGCATCAAAATTCCACAAACAAAAGCGTAAAATCTTATGGATTTCTAAATTAAAAGACCATTTATAACGAATTATTTAATTAAAAGACTTCAATTTTAATTTCATAACAATTTCGGTAAAACCGACCAAAACTTACGTCATACTTAATAAGTACAGACTTAAAACAGCATATAAAACAAAATTTTTATAACAAAATAAAATGATAAAAGCAAACTTTTAAGCTGTTACAATCTAATTAAGAGAGAAAAATCTGTCGTTTTTTTGAAATATTTTTTTAATACGTATTTTAATTCTTAGCTGATACCTTTAAAGCAAATAAACAGCTTCAAACACAAAACCGATTAACAACTAAACGCCAACACCTTACACCAAAATTAAATTACTAAGCAGTACATTAATATCCTAAATTTAATATTAATAACTCCCTTAGAAAAAGCCTATGAAATAAAATTAAATCTAAAAGCTTTAAAAAGCCCTACGCAAACGGGATGAAGTTTTACTCAGGCTAAATTTACTTTTCCATGGAAATAGGTGTTGAGAACAGAAATTAATTTACTATTTTTAGTGACAGCATTGGCTTTCTTCATCAGAACAGTAGCTCGAGATATTATTATAATATACTAAAAATCTATCCTTTACCGCAATCGTCATAATACTAATTTTTTTGATTTTTAATGTATTGTATTTTTGTCATGTGATAAATAAAATAAGCTTTAAAACTTTTCAACTAACCAAAAACTAAATACTTCTTACCATGAAATTAACCACTTCTAAATTAAAATGGATTCCTATTTCATTAATAACGGCTTTTATTTTTTATACACCTAAAATAACAGCACAAGAAAATTTGAACATTGTCGACCTTGGAAAAACCTATAAACTTCCGCTAGATAAACTAGAAAAAGGACTCTACTTCCCTATTCCTAGTGAAGACGTAAACCATGGAAATACCAGTATTAGAAATACCGATGAAGCTCATTTACGTTGGAAAGATAGCCCGAATAGTAATGGTTATGGCTATTTTCAAAGAAATAGAGATATGGGTCAAGTTTTTAATGTTCCTAAAGGGAAAAATATAACCATTGATGCTCTCGTTTTGCGTACTTCAAAAGGCAGGAATGCATTTATGAAAGGGGCTTCTGGCGCACAACTATATGTGCTTTTTTATGAAGTAAAAACAAGCAAAAATCAGCCTTTAAAAATCAATGAAAATGGTACATATAAAGGTGATTTAGCCACTCATGGATTTGATCATCAATTTAATCGTTGCGACGATTTCATTGAAGGTGATAAATATATCGTTTTACATAAAATGGTTGCGGGAATTTGTCCTAACATTCCTGCTACAACCCAAACAGCCTACCCAAGAGATAACAAACCTTTCGGCGAACAAGAAGGACATTTACGATATTTAAAATTCGATTTTTTTAACGATGCCGAAATTACCTTAGAAGGTGGCAAACGCTATGCTTTTATTGTAGGTTTCACCACTCCTGGAAAGGACCGAGGTATTGCTTGGTCTATAAGTACCACAGTCCACACCAAAGAACCCGCTGAATTTGTAAAAGATGAAAACGGCTTGATTCGCTGGGGTATTAGAAGAGAAGGCAATGGCACCTTACCTCCCACAATGATTGAAAATGCAACCCCTCCAAAAAACCCTAAAGATTATAACAAATTAGTTACCGAATCTCTGTTTCCTAAAAACCATTATGAAACTTTAGCACCAACTACAAATGGCTATCCTGATGTAGACACATACAGAACTATGGAGTTTTATTTAGAACTAAAATAAGTTACTAATAAAAATACGTACTCATTTTTTGTGGTATTCTAATTATTTTCTTCAAAAACAACAATACATTTAAAAACGAGGTAAATTCATACACCTAAACAATCACCTAAAACACAACCACTTAACCAAACTAAATTCATGTATTTTTTCCTGTTTTATAAATTCAAAAGGATTTAAAACTACATTTTTTAAAAATTTAAATAGGAAGTGGTATGTTTAGTCCAATAAATTATATAAAAATGAAAAAATCTATAGCACTCATTTTTTTAGCATTAAGTTTTTTTGCTTGCTCCAACAAAAAAAATGACACCAACCAAACCACTAAATTATTCACAAAATTAGATGCAAAAAAAACAGGCATCACCTTCTCCAACGACCTTGTTGAAAATGACTCTTTAAACTATTTCACCTACGGTTATATTTATATGGGCGCAGGTGTTTCTGCTGGTGATATAAATAATGATGGTCTTATAGATTTATATTTTACTGGAAATCAAGTTCAAAATAAATTATACCTCAACAAAGGCAATCTTCAATTTGAAGATATTACCGAAAAAGCCAATGTTTTTGGAGACGACCGTTGGTATACAGGGGTGACTATGGCCGATGTAAACAACGATGGTTTTCTAGATATTTACTGCTCGGTAGGCGGTAAATTTGGCCCTAGAAACAATCAACTTTTCATCAATAATGGCGATTCAACATTTACCGAAAGTGCTGCTAAATACGGTATCGATGATATCGGTAATTCGGTACAAGCAACCTTCTTTGACTACGACCAAGATGGTGATTTAGATCTATATGTGGCCAACTACCCGCCAACGCGCTTTAACGCGCTTGCTAGCTACTATCTTAACAAAATGCACGATCCTTCTGATGAGGAAACTAACAAACTATTCCGCAACGACGGCGATACATTTACCAATGTTACCGACGAAGCTAACTTACGAAGCTTTGGCTTAAGCCTTAGTGCTACGGTAGGTGATTTAAATAATGATGGCTGGCCAGATTTATATGTGTCACAAGATTTTAGCTCGCCAGATTTAATGTACATCAATAATAAAAACGGAACGTTTAGCGAACACATTAAAGAAGCCACCAAACAAACTGCATTTTATGGCATGGGGGCAGATATTGCAGACTTTAACAATGATGCCTTATTAGATATTATTCAGGTAGACATGATGGCTAAAGATAATCGCCGCCAAAAAGCGAACATGGCAAGTATGAACCCTTCGCTTTTTTGGAATACCGTAGATGCAGGATTTCATTACCAATACATGCAAAATGAGTTGCAAATGAATAACGGCAATATGATTAACGGTACTATTCCAGATTTTAGCAATGTTTCTCGTATCGCCGGATTATCAAGCACCGATTGGTCTTGGGGGCCTCTATTTGTTGATTTAGATAACGATGGCTGGAAAGATATTTTTGTATCCAACGGTACACGTCGTGAAATTAATAACCAAGATTATTTCCGAGCAATAGGTAAAAACAGAAACCCTACAGATAGCCTACTACAAAAAAGTCTTGCCATTCCTTCGGAAAAAATAGACAACTTCGTTTTTAAAAATAACGGCGATTTAACCTTCAAAAAAATGAATGACGATTGGGGATTAATTTATGAAGGTTTCTCGAACGGTTGTGTTTATGTAGATTTAGACAACGATGGTGATTTAGAAATAATAACCAGCAATATTGACGACACAACCACCATTTTTGAAAACAAAAGTGCAGAAAAAAACAACTTTATCACCCTGCGTTTTAAAGGTTCCGATAAAAATAAATTTGGTATTGGTGTAAAAGCAACCTTGGCTGTTAATAACATGAACCAATTTCAAGAAATGACCTTAAGTAGAGGTTTTCAATCTTCGGTAGCTCCAGAGTTACATTTTGGTTTGGGACAAGCTGAAAAGGCAGATCATCTTAAAATTGTATGGCCAGATGGCAAATCGCAAATGATTTCCAATATTGATAAAAATCAAATTCTTACTGTAAATTATAATGATGCCAAGTTAGTACCTATTGAAAAAGCAAAAGAAAAAACGTTATTTTCAACCGAAAACGATAGCACCATCGTTGTTAAGCACCAACATATTGAAAATATTTTTGACGATTTTGAACATGAAGTTTTAATACCGCATAAAACCTCAACATTTGGTCCTGCCTTAGCGGTTGGTGATTTAAATGGTGATGGCTTAGACGATTTTATTGTTGGTGGCGCACATCAATATGAAGCTGCTATTTACCTTCAAGAAGAAAAAGGTTTCAAAAAACAAAATACGCCTGCCCTTAAAAAGGATCGCCTTTCGGAAGATTTAGGTGCGCTTATTTTTGATGCCGATGGCGATGGCGACAATGATATTTATATGGTTAGTGGTGGTAACGAGTTTACACGCGATAATCCGCTGCTACAAGACCGCTTATATGTAAACGACGGAAAAGGAAACTTTACTAAAGCAACTTCGGCTTTACCTAAAATGATTACCAGTGGTTCACGTGTGTTTAGCCATGATTTTGATAAAGATGGTGACCTTGATTTATTTGTTGCAGGCAGACTTGTTCCTGGCAATTACCCTACACCTGCTAATAGTTATATCTTAGAAAATATAAGCAGCAATGGGCAGCCAAAGTTTAAAGACGTAACTAAAACAATAGCACCAGAATTAGAAAATTTAGGCCTAGTAACTAGTGCTGTTTGGACGGATTATGATCAAGACGGCGCCATCGATTTAATTCTAACAGGCGAATGGATGCCTATTACCGTATTTAAAAACACAAACGGTACATTTGAAAATGTGACCGAAAAAGTTGGGCTTGCCAACACTACAGGCTGGTGGTTTAGCATACAGCAAGGTGATTTTGATAAAGATGGCGACATGGATTATGTTGTTGGAAATTTAGGAACCAATTACAAATACCAGGCGAATGAAAAAGAAACCTTTGATATCTATGTGAATGATTTTGATAAAAACCAGAAAAACGATATCGTTTTAAGCTATTTTAACGATGGTGAAAAGTTCCCTGTTCGTGGGCGTTCTTGTTCTTCGCAACAAATTCCTGCTATCAAGAAAAAGTTTAAAAATTACACCGAATTTTCTACAGCAACACTTGTAGATGTTTATACAGAAAGGGATTTAAAAAAGGCATTACATTACCAAGCAAAAACATTTGCTAGTGCATATTTAGAAAATAAAGATGGGGAATTTGTAATACATAATCTACCTAATCTGGCCCAACTATCTAGCATTAATCAAATTATTGTAAAAGATTTTAATGGCGATAATAACCTTGATATTATTACGGCTGGAAACCTTTATGCTTCGGAAGTAGAAACCCCTAGAAACGACTCGAGTAACGGCCTATTTTTAGAAGGCGATGGTAAAGGTAATTTCTCCCCTGTACCAACCAGAAAAAGTGGTTTTTACGCCCCTGGCGATGTAAAAGATTTAGTGCCAATACAAATAGGTAACCAAAACTATATCATTGCAGCAAAAAACAGTGATTATTTGCAGTTTATTAAAACACCTTAAAAATTAATAAAGTATTTTATAACTAAACTAACGTCAAAAAAAATGGCGTAAGGCTGTCTGAAACGTATCATGTGATGTCCTATAGAATTTGTCATAATGTTTTAAACTAGTGTTTAATCGATTTCGATAAACTCATGACAAATCAATTTTAACTGATTTTTCAGACGGCCTTTTTCAACTACTAACCTACACCTGAGTGCCACCATGCCTACTAAGTTAACTGCATTTTTATTTTTTATTTTTACGTTTTGTTTAACCACACAAGCTCAAGAGGAAGCTACAAAAAACAAAAAGCTTTCCTTTTCGGGAGATTTTAGATTTAGGGTTGAACAGGATTGGGATTCACGGAAATCTGATGGCACTTACCGGGAAGACAGAACGCGATTACGTTACAGAGCACGTGTTGGTGTTCGATATGATTATAATGAAAACTTTACATTCGGACTTAGAATACGAACTGGAAATCCTTTAAAACAACAAGATCCGCAATTAACATTAGGCGATAACTATAAAGAATTCGGGCTTTTACCTATTGGTTTTGAAAAAGCTTATGCCAATTTTAGCTTTAATTGGTTCTCTGCTTGGGTGGGAAAAAACACATTCCCTTTCCAGAAAATAAATGAGTTATTTTGGAGTGATAATGTATTTCCTGAAGGTGTGGCATTAAAAGGAAAATTTGCTTTTAAAAACAAGCTTATAGAGTCTCTACAAATAAACACAGGACACTTTATTATAGCCACCAATAAAAAAGCTTTAGCCGCCGACAGCTATTTTGAAGGATTCCAATTGGTAACAACACATTTAGACAATAGAATTAAGCTATTTCCTGCGTTTTATTATTTTAATGACATCCCAAATATCCCAGACGGAAACGATACGTTTAAACTAAATTATGCGATTGTAGATATTGGCGCACAAGTAGAAATTTTGAAAAAGCAGAAACTTAAAGTGGGTTTTGACTACTACCAAAACATCACCAATTTAGAAAGTAACGATTCCATACCTCAGAAATTTAAAAATCAGAAAAAAGGCATTGTAACTACCGCTAGTATTGGCGAACTCAAGAAAAAAGGTCATTGGAAATTCCTATTTACTTATACCTATCTAGAACGCTATGCTGCGGTCGATTTTATGGCACAAAATGACTGGGCTAGATGGGATTATAGTTCGCAAGGATCTCCAGACGGACGGTTAACAAACTTTAAAGGTTTCGAACTCATGATGGGCTATGCCCTTGCTAAAAACATGAATCTTAAAATGAGATTCTTTGGTGTTGATCAATTGGTTCCGCTTGACGCTATAACAGAAACTGGAAACCGCGTACGCTTGGATTTCAACATTCAATTTTAGTAAGCATTCTGAAAATACTTCAACAAGAACCAATATGACAACACCTACACATTTAAGCCTCGATTAATTCAACCCTTTTACAGTAATTTCAATATAGAATCGTTAATAATACAACAACTACTATAAACAACAAAGGCTCCTAAAATCAGACCTATTCGTCATCATTTTAAGGAGCCTTTTACTACTTTGTAACTTAGTTACTTTGCAACTTTCTAACTTTGCAACTCTAAAATCAATAAAATATCTGCAATCGTGCTTGATCGGGTTTGCTTTCTAGAACTTTTTCCCAAGGCATTACCCCTACACGATCTGCCCATTTTTGCCATTCGTCTTTCATAATCCTAAGGCGTTCTGGGTTTTCGGCCGCAATATTAACATTTTCAACAGGATCTTTAGCTAAATTATAAAGTTCGTCTACGCCTTCAGGGTAAACGTTTACCCATTTCCAGTTTCCTAAACGTGCTGCTTTATTCCCTTCATGTTCCCAAAACAGCCCTTCATGCGCCTTTCTTTCTTCATTTTTAAAAATAGGTAAAAGCGATTCACCTTCCATAGGTTGAATTTGAGTGTTGTTCATGTTTTTAGGATACCTAGCCCCCGTAACATCGGCAATCGTGGTCATAATATCTACAATATGCCCTGGTTGGTTATCAATACGTGCTTTTTTAATTAATCTAGGATAATGCACAATAAGCGGCGTTCTAATACCACCTTCATTCCCCCAATGTTTAAACTTTTGATAAGGGGTGTTACTTACATTTGCCCAAGGTAATTTGTAACAAGCAAAAGAACCAGGCTCACCAATTGGTGCCGTAAAATCAGGACTCGAATAATCTTCACGAGTTCCGCCGTTATCCGACAAGAAAACAATCATCGTATTATCATAAACACCAGTTTCCTTAAGCGTTTTAACCAGGTCTGCTATACCTCGATCCATACATTCAATTTGGGCGGCATAAACCGACATTCTTAAATCGTAATCATCTTTTTCGGCTTCCGACAAGGTCTCCCAATCTGGAACTTTAGGATCAATATCCGAAATTGGATAGTCCTCAGGAATAATGCCTAATTGTTTTTGTTTTTCAAACCTTTTGTTTCTTGTTTCTACAAAACCCTGCATGTATTTTCCACGATATTTCGCAATATCTTCAGCTCTTGCCTGCAAAGGGAAATGTGGTGCTATATGTGCCAAATACAAAAAGAAAGGTTTCTTTTCAGCTTGCATGTCTTTTACGAATTTCACACCGTATTCGTTGATAGCTTCTGTAAAATAAAAATCCGCTTCTGGAGTAATAATACTGTCCCCTAAAACTAATGGCTGATCTGATAAAAAAGGACTAAAATACTCCCCGCCATGATGTGGCGTTCCAAAATATTTATCGAACCCTTTTTTTGTTGGCCAATAGGCTCTATCGTTTCCAATATGCCATTTTCCAGACATAGCTGTGGCATAACCATTTTCTTTTAATAGCTCTGCAATAGTTATGGCATTATCAGGGAGGTGGCCTCCATAACCTGGCAAATTACAATCTTCTTGCATAAAACCCATATTGGCTTGGTGCGGATACAAACCCGTTAATAAAGATGCTCTTGTTGGACAACAACGGGAAGCATTGTAAAACTGAGTCATGCGTAACCCACTAGAAGCAAGTTTATCTAAAGTTGGGGTTTTTATTTCTGAACCATAGCATCCCAGGTCGGAATAGCCCATATCATCAGCTAGAATTAAAATAACATTAGGTTTTTCTGGTGCTTTATGCTCTGCAACCGCTTCCTTTTTTTTCTCATTACAAGAAAAAACGACTGCCGATGTGATTAAAATCGTGAAAGTTTTAAGAATTGAATTCATTTTTTAATTTGATTTAGGTCATTTATTTTTTAGGTAATAATCGTAATGTTTTTATTTCGAAGGGTCCAAAAGCCAGCTCAAAAGCACCTGCTTTTAAGTTGATTTCCGATTGGTTTTCTTCATTTAGGTTGGTTTCAAATACTGCTTTAACAGCATCAGACACTTTCAATTTGGCTACCGTCGCTTTTTGCTCCGTTTCATATAATCGAACAATGATGCCTTGTCCGTCTTCTGCTTGTTTTATCGTTTGAAATATTATATTTTCAGGTAAATTAGAAATCAAGGCTTCTAGTTTTGAAGCCCCTTTATTTGAAGACAAACTTCTAGCTATTAACGGTGTATTAAACGCTTTTGCTTTTTGAATCACTTGGGCTTCGGTATGTGTGCCTTTATGAGGAAAAATAGCGTAACTAAAATGATCACCGCCAATTTCTCCTGCACCTTTAACAGTATAATCTACTTTTTCTAATTCTTCATAAGATTGCTTTCGTTGTCCGTAAGTTAAAATGACGCGAATGCCTCCTTTTTTTAAATCGTAACCATAACGCACATTATTAAATACAGCAACCCCGTAATCTTTATCGGAAACATCGGCCCATTGATGTACACAATATGGCATTTTCAATGAATCTGAAGCTTTAAAAATGGCTCGAGATACTTCTTGCGACCCCCATTGAATGCCATGATTTGCTTTATCGGTCGCAAAATCTAAAGGAAAATCAACCTCCAAACGCTCGGGTTCTTTCCACGCTGTTTTTGTATCAAAAGTTAATTGCTTACTGCCTTTTGTTAAGGATACTTTTTGATAGATTGTTGAAGCTTTATACCCCAAATGTATCTCTAACGATGCTTTTAAAGCGTCTGCCTTAGGGGTGTTTATCGTTACCTCAGCATCGTTATTAAAAGGCTGTTCTTTAATAGTGGTATCGCCTTGAGCAGTAAGCGCCACAAAGTTATTCCATGTTTTACTTTTTGGAAGCAACTCTCTATTTTCTTCCTTATCGAAATAACTCGAAATTTCTCCCTTGGCATTAAAAGTGACTTTTACGAGGTCATTTTCTAATGAATTTTTTGTCGCTTTTAATGTCTTTAATTCGGTCTTTGAAGCTGCTTCGGGTTTCCAATGTAACGTTTTGAAAGTCATTGGTTCAAATGCTTTTAAATCAACATGAAGCTGATTATCATGCCAAACTTGCTCGATTACAGCGCCATGACTATCAACGAGCTGCATGCCCTTTTTTACTTGAGTATCTGGAATGGCAACCACGCCAGACATGGTTACTCCAGACGGATTAAATAACACAAGTGCATCGTTACCGGCAGCGCCTTTTGTAAGTAAAAAATCTATGGCCTGATCACGAAGTTTTCGGGTTTCAGCTTCTACTTCTTTTAACGTGGTATAAGCCTCAGAAATAACCTCAGGAACCGCCATTCCCGTAATAATATCATGAAAATGATGTAATAAAACGGTTTTCCACAAACGCTCTAATTCGGCTTTAGGGTAAGTATAACCATATTCTGTTGCGTATACCGAAAGCGCCTCGGTTTCTCGTAATCTTTGTTCGGCAGCCCTGTTTACTGCTTTTAAACCATTGGCAGAAATGAAGGTACGCTGAACAAAACGAGATGGAAGAATACGCTGATCGAAGGTTGCAAATTTAGCGATGTTCTTTTTCTGCTGCGTCACATAATCGTGCATATTTGTCCACTCTACTTTTGGAAAAGACGGCAGGCTGCTCCCTTTGCGTTTCAACTCCAATTGATCTTCGGTACCGCCACCGCCGCCATCTCCCCAACCAATTAGCATAATTTGGTTGTTAGTTGCTGCTTTATCTTTAAACTGATTGTAAGTTCCTAAAAGGCGTCTTGGCCCAGGATCTGGGGCGTTATAAGTGGTATAATGCTCTGGATTTTTAATGCTGTAGCCGTGCACAGCATCTACAAAAGGATATTCCCAAGCTGGAGTACTTAATCCATTCACTAAAATTTGGGAGCCATCAATCCCTTTCCATTTGTATATAATATGATTATCGATTTCTGGCGTATTCACACGCATGGCTACCAAATGGTCTAAACCAAAGCCTTGTGCTATTTGCGGCAAAAATCTGGGATACCCAAAAGTATCTGGCAAAAACAAACTATTGTTACTTACCCCTAAAGTGTTTCTATAATATTCTAAACCATATAAAAATTGACGTACAATACTTTCGCCTCCAGGCAAATTCATATCCGTTTCCACATAAGTACTACCATCGGCAATCCATTGTCCGGTTTTTATTTTTTCTTGTACACGTTTAAATAATTCTGGAAAAAGCTCTTGTAAGCGCTCGTAGTGGTAAGGTGTAGTAAAAATATATTTATATTCCGGATAGCGATCCATGAGGTATAAATTATTCAAGACCAAACGCTCTATTTTTTCATCGGTATTTGCTAAGGTCCAACGCCATGCACTATCTAAATGCCCATGATTTAGCATTTTTAAAGTGAATGTACTATCAGACAAATCTTCAATAGCTTTAAAACGGGATTCCACCGAAGGTAAAAACGCTTTTAAATCTTTTTTAAACAAAGTCGTTTCACCCAGATCTAAATCTAATGTAGACATGATATCATCGCTTAAAGCTTTAATTTCAGCATAACCTTTATCCTTTTCAGTCAAAATAGATTTGGCTTCAATAAGTACACGCATGTACCAATATAAGGCATCAATTTCAGGGTCGCGTTCTACCACACTAACCTCTTTGTAGCCACGAGCTTGGTCGTAAATACCAAAAGACTTCAAACAAATCATGTTCGATTTTGTTTCATCTAAAAGCTGATCTAAAGACCAATAAAAATGTTGACGCATTAATGCAGCCTTCGATTTTCCATTCACATAAATGGTTGTTTCTGGCCAGCCTGGCAAAGACATTTCAATAGGTTGAATGCAAAAAAAACGCTCATGCCCTGTTTTGCTTTTTGGGAGTTTTGGAAGATTTAACCAATAGGTTTCATGGGTTAAACGGCCTCCATTTAATTCGTTTACAGATATTTTTTTAGCCGATTTCGGAATCGATTTTTTAGTGGCATTTTCAGCATTCCAGCCTTCATTATAATACAAATGATCGGCCTTCCAAACGGTTTGATGTCGTAAACGACTTAATCTAAAAAGATAAAGCACCTCATGATTTTCAAAAAAAGGATAAGGCATCACATGCCCGTCTAATGCTAAATGACCTCCTTCAAGTGCTAAATGATCGCCATCGGCAGCACGTTTAATATAATCTAAAGTATTTTGTTTTATAGATTCTGGAGTTTGTCCCTGACTAAAAACTACAAAACCAAAAACTGCCATGTAAAATATAAAGTAATGTTTTTTCATGGTTTGAAAATACTTCCATTACCATCTACCGTACTCTTTATTTTCAAATTAGAAGTTATTACAGTCAAAAAACACACAATAGACTAGATTATTTGTTCATTAGGAAAGTCGATTAGTTAATAAGCTTATTCAATCCATTAAAGACATCAATAAAACTTTTAATGAAGGTATACCAAAAAAAAGAAAGCTACCATTTAGAAATTTCCAAATGATAGCTCTCAAACTATAAATTAATAAATATACTTCTTGTTATTTAACGATTAATCTTTTGCTTGCATGTATAGCTCCAGATTGATATTGGATGATATACATACCTTGTTGTAGATTTTTATTAATGTTCAACAGGGTTGGATTTGCTGTTGAACCATTTAACCTATTTTTATAAACTAAAGCACCTGTAACACTATAAATCTGTATGGTAAATTCGCCATTAACAGGCACTTTTACGCTTAATTGCTTATGTGAACTAAGTGGATTAGGATACACATTAAATGTTCCTGTTTTTTCTTCTACGGTCTTAGTGTTTGATGCTTTCGCTGAAGCGCCACCAGATGCCGGAGAAAGTACAGATCCTGGAATAACCTCTGCAGGCGAGGCTCCAGAGCCATCACTTGGCTTTCTCCATCCTACACTTAAATTATCACCGCCTCCAGCTTCTTTCATTAAAGCCTCGATATAATACGTATTACCGGCAACAAGATTAATTACAGCCGATTTTTGGGTTGTAAATTTATTCCATTCTTTGATACTCGTCCAACTAGCATGACTAGCAATCACCGATTTATTTGCAGCGTTCGCATCTGTACTTAAAGACAACTCGACATTATCATCGCCAGCAACCCAAAAGGTATAACCTCCTGTTTCTGGAGCACAAATGGTACCGCTAATTCTAATACCGTAATTATCTCCCACATTGGTAGGTGCATCAAATGATGTAAGGTTAGATGTAATTGTTGGGTTTGATGGATAACTGCTCGCATTTTTCAATTCGGATAAGTTTGAACCTGCGATACCCTCATAACGTTCGTATAAAATACTTCCGGTAGCAGAACATGATGCATTTGATGTGTCACATTTTTCCCGAAGTATCACCCCGTCAATCCAAATATCTGTACTATTATTTCCTATAAAGAAATCAAGTCGCACATTGCTGCTATTTTGACTCATGGTAAACTCATAACTATAATCTTGGACACTTGTACCAACAGTTAGGTTTTGAGATAAAAAATTAGACCACGGACTTGCATTTAGAAGCACGCCAACTCGAATCGCTTTGTTTGCCGATGCCTTAGCTTTAAAAAGCACCTCGTAAGTGACACCATTAGATAGCGCACCTAAATTCGTGTATAACTGAATATCATTATCGCTAGAACCACCATTGGTAATGGTTGCTTTAGCCGCATTAGCACCTGAAAGCCATGCGCCAGCAACCGAAGCGGCACTAGCAGAAGCTGCAGGAGCGGTATAAAACGTCCAATCGGTTAAGTTAGAATTAAACTCGCCATTACTAACTAAACTGTCATTATCGCAAGTTTGTGCGGGGTTTACTGTAATAGAACATGTGTTTGTTAAACCACCTTCAACCGTTGTTACTGTAATAATTGCTGTACCATCGGAAACCGCTGTTACAATACCATTACTATTTACGGTTGCCACGCTTTGGTTTGAAGACGACCAGCTTACATTTTTGTTATCAGCATTAGCTGGCAATACCGTTTCATTTAAATCTACAGTCCCTCCAATTTCTAATGCACTCGACGGACAATTATTTATTGAAACACTTGATGGAACGACTACTGCAGTACATTTTTCACTCACCGAAACGGCATCAATCCATACATCACTTGTGTTATTCCCAACAAAGAAATCGATTCTTGAAGCACTACTGGTTTCGGTCATGGTGAATTCAAGAGTGAAATCTTGTACCGAATTAGTTAAGTTTACATTTTGTGATAAGAAATTGGTCCATGGGCTACTACTTTTTAAAACACCAACACGCATCGACCTTGAGCCCGTTGCTTTTGCTTTAAATTTAACTTGATAGGTAACTCCATTTGTTAGGGTAGGCAAGGAAGCATAAAACTGAATATCAGAATCGCTTGAACCCCCATTACTTATCGTGGTTTTTGCTGAATTAGTTCCAGACAATCCACCACCAGATACCGAAGCTGCACTTGCTACAGCATTGTTATTGCTGTTAACATAAAGCGTCCAATTATTAAGGTTGCTTGCAAACTCACCATTAGAAACCAAATTTGAGTTTGTACAGCCTGAACTTCCACTTGTAGTTGCTGAAGTGTTATTTGTAAATGATGAATTTCCAACCGCATTATAGGCTCTTACACGATAGGTATAACTGGTGTTTGCCGTTAATCCTGAATCACTATATGAAGTAACTCCAGCATTAACCGTGCTTATTTGACTAAACGAACCACTACCCTGTTTTCTTTCTATTTTGAAACCAGACTCGTTGTTCGAATTATCATTCCACGTTAAGTTTATCACACTTGATCCACTTGATGTTGCCGATAAATTTGTTGGAGCTACAGGTGCAGTAGGATTTGGAGGCGTACTTCCGCCATTCCATTCTCTCCTAATAGCGCCTGCTCCTGCTGTTGAGGCATAGTAATATGTTTTATTATCTAATCCTTTGGCTATAACCGCCGAGGTTGCACCTCCAAAATGAACATCGCCTGTCCAATCTTCCCAAGTTACATTACTACCACTTATGGTTCCTTTAAAAACACCATAAGTTTGTTGTTGCCTGTGGTCATAATAATTTACAACAATATTATTTTCATAACCTGCGATACCACCTTTACTACTAAATCTGAAATCGCCAGAAACCGCACTATACCAGCTTGGCGTACGCAGTGCTTTAGCATCGGCAGAAGTCATTACAGTATTCCAAGAAGCCCCTTCATTTAAGGATAATGCTCCTTTAAATTCTCCGCCATTATCTCCAAAATAGAATACATACACCTGACCGTTGTGTTCCCATACGTTCACTTCAGCATCCCATCCGCCACCAGAATATATTTTAGTCCAATTCCAGTTCGAACCACTTTTAACGCCTTTATAAACACCTTGATTTCCACCAGTATTAGACGTCATAAACACAATATCCGGATTTGTTGGATGTGGCGCAATTTTTTTAGCACGCACACCACTCATACCAATATACTGCATGACAGAACCACCATTAGCAGCAGCCCAAATATCGTCAATAAGAAATACGCCATGATCGTTACTCGCTGCGAAAAGACGGTCTTTTTTTGCTGGAGAAATGGCAATATCTCTGTATTGTCCGCTATTAGGAAAGCCTACAATAGAACTTTTATAACTGTCGGCCACTTGAATCCATTCATCAGAAGGTGATTTAGTATTTAGAATTTTCATCCATAATCTTCCGCCTCCAAAACAATAACCACCATAGCAGCCTTGAGCCGATTCGGTAATGGCAATATATTTTCCATTATCGAAACCAATGTCACAACTTTGAGAATCCGATTGTTGTCCTTTCCATCGCATTTGAATATTACTCCATGACTCACCGCCATCCCAACTCTCTACCCAACCATTGTCGGCCATAGATTGAAGCGCGTAATTTTCATGAATCGCAATATCATAAGTATAGGTACTTGCGGTTCCTTTACTAGAATACGTAGGCGTGCCTCCCACGCTAAAGTTATAATTTGGTTCGCTGTATTTGTTATTCCAGTTCCAACCCCAACCAGAAGATCCATTTGGTTCTGCTTGAAATATAGTTTGATTTGTAGTCGACCAAATAGCACGCGACCAACTAGTAGGTGTGTAATGTGCTACTCTAGGATTTGGCGTTGCTTGATCCCATCCGGTATCATAACCACTTGTACCTTCCCAAATTTTCTTCCAAGAATAATTAGATAAATTATTACCACTCCAATTAAATGTCCCTTCATAAAGCCCAGGACGGCTACCTAAAATAGCCATGGTTACTTTATGCGAAGATCCCGTTGATCTAGGATCGACTTCTGGATACCAATAATTGGCACTTCCATCTAATCCCGACATTTTTTGCTGCCAGTTTATAGATGCTGTACTTGTTACATATAAATCATGATTAAAGGTTCCATATAAAGTTTGACCATTAGGACTAAGGGCCACACCTGTATTTGTTCCTGGATTATTACCCAAAGCAAACCAAGACGAACCTCCATTGGTACTTTTAAAAACCCCTTGTGAGGTTCCCATATACACAATATTAGCATTGTTTTTATCAAACTGAATGGTGTACACATTACGTTCTGAACTTCCATTTATATTTACTTGAGTCCAAGAACTTCCGCCATTGGTTGATCTATAGGTTACAATTTGCCCGTTTTTAGACATTCCAAAATTACCAGCAAAATCGCCATCATCACGCCAGCCTACCCCGGCAATAACATAATTGGGGTTGGATGGACTAACCGCAATAGCCCCGATAGACATTTTTTTAGAAACACCCACGAGGTTAAAATTATTACCACCATCGCTAGATACTTCTAAACCATATAAAGTACCAACAAACATCTTGTTGGAATTCCCTGGAGTAACGGCAACAGCATAAACACGGTTTTGTTTTAAATGCCCTTTTTCATGCCAAGATTCTCCATTATCTAAACTCTCGTAAATACCCTCCATATCGGATGCCAAAAAGACGCGATTGGGGATATTAGGATCACATACAATGTCCTGAACTTGACCTCCAGCTCCGGGATTAATGGACTGCCATTGCGCATGACTACTGAGGGTCATTAAAAATAATAAACTAAATAAATGCGTTAGTTTTTTCATAAGACTACATAATTAAGTTACTGATTATTAATAGGTTGAATTTGTTTTTAAACTTAACGAACTTATTATCAGATAGTTCTATTTTTCTTCTGTTTTACAAAACCACAGGAAATTATGTAGTATATTTCCGTTAATCGAGAAAGAATATTACGAAGACCACAAAATGAAGCACTAAAAATTATTAATATCAAAAAAAACAGGCTAAAAATCATGAAAATCAAAAAAAGCTGAACCATAAAAACATATGGATTCAGCCTTTTTATTCATTAAATTATTAAATAATCATGGATATGTTCCAAATTAAACGAGGCACCCAAAATGATTTTATAAAATCTCTACAAAGAATCATTTTTCAGCAACACCGTAAATGGAATAAACCTACACTAAAGCGGTCTTTTCCAAGCACCTGCCCCAGCTGTTGAAACAAAAACATAAGGCACACCATTTTGATTGGCAATAATTGAGGATGTTAACCCTCCAAAGTATAAATTATCTGTCCAATCCTCCCAAGTTACCTTGCCATTTTTATGTATGGTGCCTTTATAAACACCATAAGCCTTCTGCATTCTATGGTCGTAATAACTCATAATGATTGTGTTTTTATACCCTAACGCACCGCCTTTATTATGAAATCTAAAATCGTCTGCAATAGCATCATACCAAGAATTTGAATTTAATTTCATGGCTGTTTTTTTGGTTATAATAGTCTTCCAAGTTTTACCTTCATCTAAAGAAAGGGCACCAACAAAGTTTGATCCATCGCCGCCTTTTTCAGCTGAAGCTCCAGAGAAAAATAAATATACCTGTCCTTCATGTTCCCAAGCAACAATTTCGGAATCCCAATTTGAGCCTTCATAAATTTTAGACCATTCCCAATTTTTTCCTTTTTTCTCACCTTTAAAAACACCTTCTTTATTACCTCGGGTACCATTGATATACACAATATTAACGTTGGTAGGGTGTGGTGCTATTTTTTTAACGGCATGGATACCATCTGCAACACCATTTGAAATTTTTGTAGACCTAGCGGCTTTACCTTGTTCCACATCATTAAGCGTTTGTTCGATATCATCAATTAAATACAAGCCGTGATCGGTAGAATAAAGAAACACCATTTTGTCGTTTACTGGAGAAACAGCTACATCTCTAAATACGCCAGACGGCAAACCGCCTTTGTGTTCCCAGCCTCCGCCAATAAAAACCCATTCGTCTTTAGGTGAATTGTGCTTTAATCGCTTTGCATAAAGATTCCCATTTAATGCTCCACCCCCGTAACCACTGGTCATTTGTGCTACAACAATTGGAGTTTTACTTCGATTTGCAATATCCACTGCTTGCACGTCTGAAAGTGGAGGTATAGACAATCGAATTTGCATATTCGACCATGTTTTACCATGATCCCAACTTTCTACCGCACCATTATCGCCCATCCCTTGAACAACATAATTGTTATGAACAGCAATATCGTATGTGTATGTACTTTCGGTTCCTCGACTAGAATAAGTTGGGAATTCCATTCCCCATTGTGATGCTTTTATTGATTCATTCGGAATACAATATTTGTTTTTCCACTGGTAGGTATTATTCTCTAAAACGGCCTGAAAAATAGTTTGATTGGTGGTAGACCACAAAGCATAATCCCATTTTTTTGGCGTGTAATGTACAAACCTCGGATTGGTTGGTGCAAAATCCCAACCAGTATCAAAACCTTTAGTACCCTTCCAAATAGTGCTCCATTCATAATGAGATAATGCATCGTCTTCCCAATTAAAAACACCTTCAAAAACACCTTCTCTTCCACTTTGCAAACCTACGGTAACTTTATGTTTTCCTCCTTGAGACCTCGGATCAACTTCAGGATACCAGAAATCAAAATGTCCTAAAAACTCATTGTTACCATAACTCACATCAGTCCAATTGATATGAGATGTTGGCGAAGCATATAAATAACCTTTATTTCCTTGCGTACTGTAAGCGGCATAAAGGGTTTTCCCATCTGGTGTTAAAGCTACACCACGGTTTTTAGCTACACCCGATGGTCCTTTTATTTTAGCCCATGTTTTACCTGCATCGGTACTTTTATAAATACCATTGCTTGCTCCCAAGTACACGATATTACTATCGGTTTCATCAAATAAAATATTTACAACATTTCGATCTTCAGTAATTGCATTTTCAAAATAAATATGCGACCATGTTTCACCGCCATCGGTCGATCTGTAAAGTTCGCCTTTTCCAGATTGTCCTAATCCGAAGGTGTGTGAAAAATCATAATCATCTCTCCAGCCAAGTCCAGCAATAACAATATTACTATCATGAGGACTAGCCGTTATAGCTGCTATTGATTTTCGTTTTGTTTGTTCTATTAATTTGAAAGATTTACCACTATCGTTAGAAACTTCTAAACCATATAAGGTTCCAACAAATAATTTATTCGTTTTCCCTTTGGCATAGGCTACCGAAAACACGCGGTTTTGATGTAAATCGCCCATGATGTGCCATGAATCGCCATGGTCAAGAGTTTGATAAATACCTTCCATATCGGAAACAAGTATTAAGCGCCCTGGTGTATTAGGGTCGCAAACAATATCTTGCACTTGTCCGCCTGCTCCTGGATTTATAGATACCCACTGTGCATGAACAGAAAAAACAACAGATTATTAATAATAAAACAAAACAATTCCTCATCGTATAAAAATATAGGAAAGAGGCTGCACAGACTAGTACAACCTCTTTATATTAAACAAATTACTTTTAAAAAATACTTAGTTAGCCATAAAACTCCAAACAGAACCTATGGTTTTCTCATTATGTGCATCTGCAACAACCACCTTCCAGTGATAAGTTTCACCCGATGTTATAGCAACATCAATAGTTGTTTCAGCTTGGTTTTCACTTATCATGGCCATTGGTGTGGCATCTGTTCCGAAGTACACATCGTAGGTTAAATCATCGCCATCAACATCCTTGGCATTCCACTCTAAGGTTGCTGTAGTTCCAGCAACCATCTCATCCATTTCTGGAGAAATTAACAATGGTGCAAATGGTAAGTGATTAGACACCCCAATACCTTCAGTATAAAACTGAAAGGTACTAGAATAATCACTTTTGGTTAACTCGCCATCTACAGATCTAACTTTCCAGTAGTAAGCTTTATTTTCTTCTAAAGTCAAACTCACTTCGGTGGCCATTAAATCTTGAACACTTTGTACAATGTCTGTAAAGCCTGGATCGGTAGCAACTAGAACTTCATACTCTAAATTCTTTGTTTCTATATCGGTTGAGGCTTCCCAACGGAAAGTTATCGTCTCTTCAAGACATAATAAGTTATCTGATGGATAGATTTGCTCTGGCACAGATGGCGCCGAGTTTGATACCGAGCGCCAGCCTTCTTGATTACAAGAACATAAACTAACGCCTAAAATTAACAGGTATATATAATTTTTCATCGTTTTATTTTTTTATTAATTTAAATGTTACTGGCTTGCTCTTTAATTGAACTTTCACCAAATAAACACCTTCTGCTTGATCTGCTACATTCACTTTAACACGACCACTTTGAACAGCTAGTGTTTTATTGAAAACAACTTGCGATTGTAAGTTTGTGATTTGAACAACAACGGTTTCGTCATCTGATGGTATTGCAACTTCAAAAACATCTGTAGTCGGGTTTGGATAAGCCTTCAATGTTTTGATAATATCCATTTCTTTTGATAAAACACCTTCACAGCTTTTGCTTGTTTTAATGGTAACTTTATCGCCATGTTTAACATCTACACTAAATTTACTTGATGATGTTTTAAATGCTGATTCTCCATTTATAACCACATCGTATGGCGCAGTTCCTGCAGTCATATCCACTTCTAGTTTTTTATCATTCACATACATTTTACCCGTAGTTTGGGCGCCTGAAGTAATGATAACTGAAAAACATTGTTCGAAATTCTCTGATGCAATTTCAATACAGAATTCGTAAGTACCAGGTGCTAAATCATCGACAACCAAAGTATCATCAAAACTATAATCTACACCTGCAATAGTGGTCGTATAATCAAATCTTTTCTTGGTTACAATACTTATTTGACCATTATTTTTCCCTGTACAAGTTTCACTAATTGACTCAACGTCAAAGTTGTTAAATGATATCCCTGACTCGGAGTCGGTAACATCTGAACTCTCATTTGAGAAAGCCGAAGCCCCAAGGTCATTAATCGCTTTTACACGGTAGGTGTATTCTGTTTCTGGAATTAAACCAGTGCTTTCATACATGGTCGTATTAGCATCTACAGTTGCTATTTCTGCAAAATCACCATCCGATTTACGCTCGATTATGAAACCTGTTTCGTTCTTCGAATTATCTGTCCATGTTAAATTAATTTGAGTCGCAGATCCCATAGTTGCCAATAAATTACTTGGCGCTTTAGGTATAGAAGGGATCTCTGGACATTTCTCTTGAATGATTACATTATCTAATATAATACGTGTATTGTCGTTTCCTAAGAAGAAATGGAATTGACCTTTAGAAGTCTCCATATCCATAGTAAATTCGAAAGGACCATAAGTGGCAACACTCGTTGTAATAGTTAAGTTTTCTTCAACAAAATTAGTCCAAGGCGCTTCCCCTAGTAACACAGCTACACGAATATCTTTGGCAGCATCGGCTTTTGCCATAAAACTCAACTCATAAGTTTTACCCTTTTCTAAAGTTGGTAATAACGTTTTAAATTGTACATCTGAATCTTTGGCTCCCGCTTCATCTGTAGAAACGCTAATAGCTAATTCGCCAGATAAGCCTTCGCCCATTACAGTTTTCACTTCGCCTATTCCTCCTGTGTTGTTGTAAAAATCCCAATCGACATCTCCTTTATCAAAATCACCATTAGGAGCTAGGTTTGGATTTGCACAAGTACCACCTTCATCACCACCGTTGCCGGTCGTTGTAGCCATAGCTTCATTCGAGTAATCTGAAGTTCCGGTATCATTCTTAGCACTTAATCTATAGGTGTAAGCGGTACCTGCTTCTACAGATGTATCTGAATAAAAAATGGTATTCGCATTAATAGTTGCTATAGTTTCAAAAGCTCCTGTGCTTTTTCTTTCTAAAATATAACTCGTTTCATTATCGGCATTATCTGTCCAAGTTAAATCAATTTGAGTGTCTGATTGTACAGCGGCAGCTAAATTTGTTGGTGCATTTGGCACAACTGCAACGATATCACATTGCTCTTTAATAGCCACTTTATCAACAAACAGATCGATATTATCGGCACCTACAAAGAAATGAAATTGTCCTTTAGACGTCTCATTTTCCATAGTAAATTCAAATGGCCCATAGGTTTTAGCTTCTGTTGAAATTTCAATAGTTTCTTCAAGGAAATTTGACCATGGCGCTTCTCCTAATAAGGTAGCAACTCTAATCGTCTTTTTTGCTTCAGCTTTTGCCATAAAGGTTAATTGGTAAGTCATACCTTTTTCTAAGGTTGGCAAAAGAGATTTAAATTGAATATCGGCATCTTTAACACCTCCTGTTTCAATTTCCAGTTTTATGGCTAAATCACCAGAAAGACCAGGCTCACCCATAACTGTTTTTACAATAGCTTTAGCGCTTGTATCTGAATTTACATAAAAATCCCAATCGACATCTCCTTTATCAAACTCACCATTAGGCACCCAGTTTTTTTCATTACAAGAATTCGTATTCCCTTCGCTTGTAGTTGCTGTAACCTCGTTAGAATACACAGACTCTCCAGAAAGATTAACAGCTTTTACACGGTAAGTATAAGTTGTACCGGCTTCTAATCCTTCGCTAGGATAGCTCGTTCCATTTTCGCCAACTGTTGAAATGGTTTCAAAGTCACCATTTCCTTTTTTACGCTCAACTTTAAATCCAGTTTCGTCATCTGAATTATCCGTCCAACTTAAGTTAATCGCACTAGATGAAACTACAGTCGCTTTTAACTCCGATGGTGCATCTGGAGCACCTTCTCCGCCAGTATTATCATCCTCACATTTAACTTGTAAAATAACGTTATCAATCCATACTGTTTCACCACTTTTACTTAGAAGAAAATCCAATCTTAAAGCGGTACCTGTTTCACCCATAGTAAACTCAAAAGGTCCATAAGTTGAAGCTTCATTTGTTAAAGTTACTTCTTCAGAAGAATAAGTTGTCCATGGCGCCTCTCCTTTTAAAACACTCGCTCTTATCGTTCTAGAAGCTGTAGATTTAGCCATAAAGGTATATTGATAGGTTTTACCTTTTTCTAAATCTGGAATATTATTCCATAATTGAATATCAGAATCTTTTTCACCTGTTAATGCACTATTTACAGTAACTTTCGCAGATTTATCACCTGAAAGTCCGCCATCGGAAACAATAGCTAATTCGGCATCAACACCTGCGCCATCATTTTTATAAAACACCCAATTATTTATACCGGTGTCAAACTCTGAATTCACAACAATGTTTTCGCTTTTACAAGCTGGAACTTCATCTGTTGTTGTTCCCATGGCTACATCGCTTGGAGCAGATTCACCCCCATCATTAATGGCTATAACACGGTAAGTATATTGTGTAGATGGTGCTAAATCTTCATCGGTAAACATTGTAGCATCGGCTGCTAGTGACCCTACGTTTATGTAGGTACCATCTTGCATTCTTTGTACACGGAAACCTGTTTCGTTATCTGAATTATCAACCCAAGTTAATTTGATTTCCGTTCCTGAAATCGCTTCGGTAGTAAGTCCTGAAGGTGCTGCTGGTTTAGCTATTACAGCACCAGCATTTAATGGTCTTTTCCACGCCCCTGCACCAGCAGTAGAAGCAAACACGTAAGGCACACCAGCTTCTTCTTTAACAATAGCCGATGTTAATCCTCCAAAATGTATATCACCTGTCCAATTTTCCCAAGTAACATCACCAGAACCATCAATGGTTCCTTTATAAATACCATAAGTTTGCTGCATTCTGTGGTCGTAGTAACTCATAATAATTTGGTTACCATAACCTGCTGCACCACCTTTATTTGTGAAGTTAAAATCATCAGCAATGGCACTGTACCAATCTGGCGTATTTAAACCTTTAGCCGTATCTTTTGTAATAACGGTTTTCCATGTTTGTCCTTCATCTAATGATAAAGCACCTATGTAATTACTTCCGTCGCCATTTTCATTAGACTTTCCTGAGAAAAATAAATACACTTGCCCATTCGATTCCCAGGCAACAATTTCTGAATCCCAACCAGCACCGTTATAGATTTTAGTGAATTTCCAAGGCTCTCCATCGGCAACAAATTCGCCTTTAAAAACACCTTGATTAGAACCACTAGCTCCGTTAAAATATACGATATCTTTATTGGTAGGGTGTGGTGCTATTTTTTTAACAGCATTTACTCCTGCAGTAACAGCATCGTCTTTATTTATTTGTGACCACCAAGCCACTTGACCTTGCTCTGTGGTATTATAAGCCCATCCAATATCATTCATCATCCATAAACCTTGGCCTGAAGAGAATGTAAACACACGTTTTGGATCTGCTGGAGAAACTGCAATATCACGTAATACGCCTGGAGGTAAACCTTTCCAACCGCCACCAAGGTATAGCCATGGATCTTCTGGTGAATGTGTCGATAATTTTTTAGCATATAAACCAGCGCCTTTAGCATTTCCGCCGTAACCACTTGTCATTTGTGCTACAACCATAGCCGTTCCTTCTACCATAGCGATATCCACTGCTTGTACATCGGATAATGGCGGATTAGCAGATCTGTGCTTGATATTAGACCAAGAAAATCCATAATCCCAACTTTCCATAGCACCGTTATCAGCTTGTCCTTGTACCACGTAGTTTTCATGTACTGCAATATCATAAGTATAGGTGCTTTCTGTACCTCTTCCGCTATAGGTTGGCCAATCTTGCCCCCAATGCGAAACCAAGATCGATAAATTTGGAATGGAATATCTGTTATGCCATGTAAAGGTATCACCGCTAGGTTTTCCTTGGAAAATCGTTTGATTGGTAGTAGACCAAATGGCTCTATCCCAAGATTTTGGTGTATAATGTGCGAAACGCGGATTTGGTGCAGCATTATCCCAACCATTATCATAACCTTCGGTTCCTTTCCAAACGTTTTTCCATGAATATTCGGTTAAAACATCACCATTCCAAGAAAATGTTCCTTCAAACAAACCATCTCTATGACCTTCTAAAGAAAAAATAACTTTGTGTTCGCCTCCTACTGATCGGCTATCCACTTCTGGATACCAATAATTGATGTTATTAAGTGTTTCCTTAGTACCATCGGCTACTTTTTGCCAGTTTATGGCAGATGTAGGCGTTGCATAAATCCAACCTTGCTTTCCGGTTGTGGTATATGCAGCGTATAAAATTTTACCATCTGGGCTTAAAGAAGCGCCTTTGTTTTTTTGCGTCCCTGTTGGACCATCTATTTTTACCCAAGTTAAACCGGCATCCATACTTTTAAAAAGCCCTTTTCCTGAACTTAAGTAAACAATATTCCCGTCGGTTTCATCAAATTGGATGGTAAATACATTAGGATCGCTATTAGCGTCTTGATCAAAATTTATATTTGCCCAAGTTGCACCACCATCGGTTGATCTAAAAATTTCACCTTTAAATTTTGATGGTAATCCAAAGTTATCCGAGAAATCATAATCATCTCTCCAGCCTATTCCTGCAATAATCACATCGGTATTATTCGGATCTACGGCAATAGCGCCAATAGATTTTCGTTTTGAACCTGGAACAAGCGAGAAAGTTGCTCCGCCATCATTAGAAACTTCTAAACCATATAAGGTTCCCACATAAAGTTTATTCGCATTTCCAGGAGCAAATGCTACGGCATAGACTCTATTTTGGTGTAAATGCCCCATGGCGTGCCAAGACTCGCCGTGGTCTAAACTTTCGTAAATCCCTTCCATATCGGAAGCTAAAATTAAACGACCCTCTGTATTGGGATCGCTTACAATATCCTGAACTTGCCCTCCGGCACCAGGATTTATTGGTTTCCACTGCCCATAAGACAGACTGAAAATCAATGAAAAAAGAATGAGAAATGTAGTTTTTTTCATCATGAATTAGTTTTGGTTAATTGGTATCAATTTTATTTAATAAATTGACTACTAGTCCTCCGAACTTAATTAGACAACAGAATCTTACTCTTTTATTTTCTAAATCAACAGCTATTAAAAATTAGCAATCCCACTGTTTACGGGGAAAAATTTACTTTTTCAAAAAAAATATGGCTGTTTTATTGATGATTTGGCAACTTATCCCTTAAAAAGCCAAACTGATAAATAAATAGGATTATGACACTTTGAAATTACCAATCAGAAGAATTAAAAACATGAAATCCAAGCATAACTCTTAAAATTGTAAGATTTACACTACTCAGAACATGAAGAAGAAATAAGTGAAAAATGACAAAATTAAAAAAGGCAATATCGCTTTATAGTTTTGCATTAATCCTTAGAGGTTACACTTAATCAATTCGAATTGAAAAGCCATTACATTTTACTGACGATCAAAATCATATAAAACAAGATTAAATAAAAGAGCTTTCTTTACTTTCATTCTTGGTGAGAAAAACAATTATAAAGCATAAAAAAGACAACTGCATGAATTTTTTCTAGTCTAAAAAATTAGTTGGTCATAAAAACAAGATAATACCTCTAGTGGTATCACATTAAAAATCAACCAAAACAACACTTTTCATTAAAAACACACGCTATAAAAACAACGTTTACAACTATTTAAAGAATAATCACTTGATACTGATAATAAGTACTTATCGATTCTAGAGTGGTTATTTGAAGGTTTTATTATGTGAAATTGTCAATCCGAAGTCCATAAAACATGATTACCAGTATTTTTCAATGTGAAAGATTCTAACTAAAAACCAACCTTACTATCATGTATATTATAGACAATTATCCATTAGCCGTATTTTCCTGCTTTATTACTATGCTCTGTTGGGGCTCCTGGGCAAACACTCAAAAGTTATCCAGTAAAAAATGGCCATTCCAACTATTTTATTGGGATTATTCGCTTGGCATCTTACTCATCACCCTCATTTTGGCTTTAACCCTCGGGTCGATTGGCAATGAAGGCCGTTCATTTATTAATGACATACAGCAAGCCGATTTAAAATATGTTTGGTATGCTATATTAGGCGGTATTATTTTCAATTTTGCTAATTTATTATTGGTTATCGCCATTGATATTGCAGGTATGGCGATTGCTTTCCCTATAGGTATTGGCATCGCACTCGTTTTAGGGGTTATTACAAATTATGTATCGACACCAGAAGGCGACCCCATTTATCTATTTTTAGGCGTTGCTTTTGTAGCTTTAGCAATTGTAATGGATGCTTTAGCCTATAAGGTTATTTCCGAAAATAAGAAACAATCGTCATCTAAGGGTATTGTAATTTCATTATTAGCAGGTATTGCTATGGGGTTTTTCTATAAGTATGTGGCCATATCTATGGCTTCAAATTTTGCTAGTCCAGAAATTGGAAAACTAACACCGTATACAGCGCTTGTGGTATTTTCTATAGGCTTATTGGTCTCAAATTTCTTATTCAACAGCATTAATATGTATAAACCTATAACGGGACAAGCTGTAACCTACAAAGATTACTTTAAAATAGGGAATCCAAAATTACACGGCATTGGCCTATTAGGCGGCGCAATATGGGGAATAGGCATGTCTTTTAGCATTTTAGCTTCAGAACAAGCAGGCCCAGCAATTGCCTATGGCTTAGGTCAAGGCGCTACTTTAGTTGCCGCCATTTGGGGTGTATATATCTGGAAAGAATTTAAAACGCTGCCCCAAGCTAAAAACTGGCTCATTAGCCTTATGTTTTTATGCTTTATTATTGGAATAGGATTAATTATTTATGCGAAGATTGTCTGAAATTAATTTTAAATTAAACATATGGATTTAGTTGTTATAGGAAGCTCCAACATGGATTTAATTATTAGGGTTCCTTACATACCCAAGGTTGGAGAAACCGTTTTAGGCGGAGAATCGGCTTCTGTTTTTGGAGGAAAGGGAGCCAATCAAGCCATTGCAGCAAAACGCGCAAACGGAAATCTCGTTTTTATCACTAAAATCGGGACTGATGTTTTTGGAGTGACTATGAAAAAGCATTTTATAAAGGAAGGTTTGGCACAAGAATCCACTTTAGTAGACCCTAAAGTACCCACTGGCATCGCTCAGATTCTGGTTTCAGAAAAAGGCGAAAATTCTATAGCCGTGGCCCCAGGTGCTAATATGAATTTATGCCGTGCGGATATTGAAAAACTAAAACCTGTTTTAAAAAAGGCAAGCTTTGCTTTAGTACAACTCGAAATTCCTTTAGAAACGGTTACATACACTATTGAAACTGCCTTTGAAAATGATGTAAAAGTCATTTTAAATCCTGCACCTGCACAACACTTAACTGAAGACATCCTACAAAAAACGTGGCTAATAACACCTAATGAAACCGAAGCTGAAATTTTAACCGGCATCAAAGTTACTGACTTGCAAAATGCGGAAAAAGCAGCAAAAGAACTATTAAATAAAGGTGTAAAACAGGTTATTATAACTTTAGGTGCTTTGGGATGCTTGCATGCAAACAAAGACCACATCAAGCATTATAAGGCGTACCATGTCAATGCCGTAGATACAACGGCAGCCGGCGATGTTTTTAATGGCACGCTTGCTGTTGCCTTAACCCAGCACAAAAATTTTAGTGAAGCGATTCCGTTTGCGAATGCTGCTGCGGCTATTTCAGTCACTAGAAATGGTGCACAAAGCTCGATACCTTCTTTAGATGAGATTCAAAAATTTTTAAAAATCAATGTTGCTAACTAACACCCCTCGCACCATGAATATTTAAACCATTGCAACATAAGGTTTCAAAACCACTAATCATTTAATACCCCATTGGTAACAAACCAGTATTGCCATGCGCCACCAGTTGCTGTTTTCCAATCGGTTAAATCGTAGGTTTTCTTACCATCTTTAGTGCCTTTTATAGCATAAACTTTAAGCGCTTTTTCGCCTTTGTTCCACTCTAAAGGTTTGTTTTCTTCACAGGTTTCGGGAATGTTATTTAGAATATCAGGATTAGGCAGGATAAAATAGGCATTATCATCATGGTCTGGATATCCGCCAAATACGCTTGCTAACCCCTTTTCATCGATACAAACAGCAGTATATTCATCGCATGCAATCCCCTTTGCTGCTATGTTATTTTCCTTAGCAATACGTGCTAAAAAAGCAACATGTCGTCCTTTTCTATCTGGATTATCATAATGTGTATCTGTAATCACATCGGCTAAAATGTTGTGATTTATAAAACTTGAATGACCAATAGTTAGATCGGTATCGTAAGGATTTTGCAAAGCTTGATCTGATTTTATAGACCCCCTTTGTGCTGAATAATAATACCCGCCTTGAATGGCCATACCAGCACTTGTACCACCAATAACAATGTTTCTCTCTTTAATGCCTTTATTAATAAGTGCTGCTATTTCTGTATCTCTCCAAAAGGAAATATAATCCCATTGATCGCCCCCTGCGAACCAAATGGCTTCAGCATGCTTAATTTTTTCATGCAAAGTTGCATCTTGACTTGCCTTTTCATTTTTACATACGATGGTTTCCACCGAGTTTAAATCCACCCCTAAGTCTGAGAACATATAGCGGTTATACCCGTCGGTTCCTGAAGTTCTCAGCACTAAAACATCACCACCTTGGGCACGTTTTAAAAACCATTTCATAGCTTCATCATTTTCGGTAGCACCGCCCATCAAACAAATACCTCCTAAGGGATTCGTTATTTTATCGCTAGCATTTCCAATTTTATAGGAAGTATAGTCTTTTGGAACTGTAGGTTCTTTTCCTTCTGAAGGTATGCTGGGCGTTTCACTCGATGAACACGAGATAAAAAACACGCTCATACTAAATAACATTATTTTTAAATTAATCATCTTCAATTTTTTATTCCATTTATGATTTAAAAAGCGTCCTAAATAATTTGGAAATGAGTGTCACAGAAACACATTATAGGGCACATTTTAGGTTATAGTTGGTATTATTTCATAATTCAGAGTTACCAAGTAAAAATTAATAGTGGTGGTAGCATAAGCAACATAGCCACAACAACTAATACAATAAATATAGGCGCAATCCATTTCAACCATATACTATAAGGAATTTTTGCTATGGATAAAGCCCCCATGGTCACCCCGCTTGTGGGCACAATAATATTGGTAAGGCCGTCGCCCATTTGGAACGCTAAAACTGCAACTTGCCTACTTACCCCAATTAAATCACTTAAAGGCGCCATTATAGGCATTGTAAGTGCGGCTTGCCCAGATCCCGAAGGAATAAAAAAGTTTAAACCGCATTGAAAAATCAACATGAGTTCTGCCGATACAAATTTTGGCATATTACCAGCAACTAAAGCCACTTCGTTTAAAATGGTATCAATGATTTTTCCATCTTGGGCAATCACTAATAAACCTTTAGCCAACCCAATAACCAATGCTGCAGTCATCATCTCTTTAGCACCTGCAATAAAAACGGAAGTTGCTTTATGCACCGGAATCTTAGTTATAATAGCCGAAACTATAGCTAAAGCAATAAATAAACCCGCAATTTCATTAATATACCACCCTAAATATACAACCCCAACAATCAGTATGACGAGGCTTAAAAAAAAGCTTACTAAAACGAGTTTCCTTTTAGTGCTGAGCTCTGGAAAATCTACAGGATCCAGGGTCGCTTCATCTTCAGTATTTAAATGAAAAAGCAGACTATTGCTAGGATCTTTATCCATTTTCATGGCATATCTTGAAATGGCAAAACAGGCAATAGAAGTGAGCATTACCCAAACAAGAAGTCTATATTCCACCCCACTAAACATAGGGATTTCAGCAATACTTTGAGCGATCCCTATGGTAAATGGATTGGTAATTGCTCCTGCAAAACCTACCCCAGTTCCTAAAACGGGAATGGCTGTTCCTAATAAGGCATCGTAGCCCATGGCTTTTGCTAAAGGAATGGTTATTAGTATAAAAACTAATACTTCTTCACTCATACCAAAAGTAGCGCCTGCCAATGAAAACAAAGCAGTTATGCCTGCCAAAACGGCAATCTTATATTGCGGATAATCCTTTCCAAAAGTTATAATTCGAAATAATCCCGCATTTATAGCGTCTGTAGCATTTAAAACCGAAAAAGCCCCTCCAACTAAAAAAACAAAAGCAATAACAAAAGCCGCCGAAGTAAACCCTTTAATTGGGGCTGTTAAAAAAGCTCCAATGCCTTGGGGTGCAGCTTCCACTTCACGATACGAATTTGCTACAATAACTTCGCGTCCGTCTACGATGGTTTTATCAAATTCACCAGACGGAATAATCCATGTTAAAACAATAAAGAACAAACTTATAACTAGAATTATCGTAATGGTATCTGGAAACTTCTTTATCTGCATAGCTTTTTTCTTAATTAATTTTGAATAGGTAGTTGAAACGTTTTTCCTGGCAAGACCACTTTAACTTGCAAGGAGTCACCACCTAACAATCCATTTTTTTGATACACTTTTGAAGCTTTATTTTCTACCACAACAACCTGTGACAACCCAGTAACCGTTGCCGAGTGGTTTTCTACAATAATCGCCGTAGATTCATCGATACCAACAGCCATACTTTTAGGGTGCTCTAAAGCAACACTAAGCAGTCTATTCATACGCATTCTTTTTATGAAATGTTGATCTATAATGACATTTTTAAGCAAACCTAAGCCTTTGGTTATTTCTATATTTTCAGCTTCAATCGTTCTAAAATCTCCTGTATATTCAGGATGCTTATATTCATTACCTGTAATCATCTTATTACTCATTACTGCGGCTCCAGCACTGGTTCCGGCGATGGTACTTCCGTTGTGATAGGCCGTGTTTATAGCTTCATGCACATTGGTATTTAACACAATATCCATAAATTTAGTTTGATCGCCACCCGTCATATAAATCAGTTTCGCTTGTTTAAGAGAATCAATCCATTGTGGGTGAAGGTCATCTTTTTTAAAATTGAACCCTTTTATTTTTCCTGAAGGCACCCCAAAATCTAAAAATTGCTTAGACGCATAAAACACGGCTGAATCCGGTTCGGCACTCGACATGGGTAAAATCACCATATAATCGTCTTTGGAAAGTTCGCTTACTGCCATAAGTTTTTCAACCAAGGCTTTTGGGCGCTTTCCTCCACCAATAATGAATAATTTCCCTTTGGCGTAATTTGAAGCCTGCTGTGCAATTATATCAACTTTATCACGCTTTGAATCATTTTTAGTTTCACAGCCAATAAAAAAACAACATAAAAAAAATAGTAATAAAACAGTTCTCATCTCATGTATTTTTGAATGGTTTTGAAATTGGTTTAGGCTTCGGTATCCCAAATCATCACTTTTTTGTCGGTTTCTGTAACATAACCACGATACATACCTCCTGAATTATATGGCATCGCTATTTTTCCATCTTTATCGATAGCAATTAAACCACCTTCACCGCCCAAGACACCCTGTTCTTGGATGGCTTTTTTTGAAGCTTCTTCTAAGGAAAGATTAGCAAACTCCATTAAATTAGAGACTAATGAGGCTACAGTTCCTCGAATAAAATACTCGCCAATGCCTGTGCACGAAACCGCGCAAGTTTTATTATTGGCATAGGTACCACAACCAATAACTGCGGTATCGCCCACGCGACCATCGAGTTTGTTTGTCATCCCCCCTGTAGAGGTTGCTGCCGCTACGTTACCTTCAGTATCGATAGCAACGGCGCCAACGGTTCCCATTTTTAAATTGGAATGATCTAAGAAAATAGCATCTTCAGAAAGCTTTTTAGCTTGTTCCCATTGCTTTTTTCTAAAATCAATATCAAAATAATTATTTTCTACCATATCGCAGCCCATCTTTTCTGCCATAACATCGGCGTTGGTTCCAGACATCATTACCACATCTTTATGGGCCAATAATGCTTTTGCAAATAAAACAGGGTTTTTAACTCTTTCTGAATTTGCTACCGATCCGGCTTGTAATGCCTTGCCCTCCATAACCGATGCTTCTAAAAAATGCTTACCACTTCTAGAAAACACAGCGCCATGACCTGCATTAAAATGGGCGCTATTTTCTAAAACCTCAACAGATGCACAAACGGCATCTAATGCAGATCCTCCTTTTTCTAATATACGCTCTCCTGCAGTTAAACTTTGCTTTAAATGGGCAACTATAGACGCTTTTTCTGCTTTAGAAAGCTCTTCTTTACTTATTACACCTGCTCCACCATGAATACACAATGAAAATTTTTTATTTTTATTCATTCTTATCAATATAACTTATTCACTCCTTTTCAGCCTTGCAAAACTCTAAATTTTAAAAAACCAAGAAGTCTTTTATTTTTATAACAAACAGACTTCTTGGCAAGGGTTTTACATTTGCTATTAGTACCCAGGGTTTTGCTGAATTACGCCTTGTGAAATTGAAACTTCTGATTGTGGAATTGGATAAACCGTTCTAAATGCTTCAATTCCCAAAATAGCTTCTGCTCTACCTAAACGCACGATATCAAACCATCTATGTCCTTCAAAAGCAAGTTCTCTAGCTCTTTCATCCAATAAAACACCAACAAATGCATCATAATCCGGTGCATCAGTCGCTGTAATAGGCATACTTGGTAACGCACGAGTCCTTACTTCATTTAAAGTGGCTATAGCATTTGTTAAATTGGTAGGATTTTGCCTTGCTTGGGCTTCGGCTTTAATCAAATACATTTCAGATAATTTTAAAATAATAGCATTTGCTGTTACTTCACCATCATTAATACCATATTTATCTACAAAAACAATTCTTCCATTATCATAATATAAATCACCTCTTGGGTCGTCATCATCTGCCATATACACATAGAAATCGCCATAATTAGCAGATACCTCTGGCGGGGAAACCGATAATAACGAGGTTAAACCATTACCATCGGTGTCTAAGAATTGTAGTTCTAAAATTGATTCTAAAGATTCCTCATCGTAATAAATATCGTTATAATCGTAATTTAATTCATAATCAAAATTACCTAAAACGGTATCAGCATATTGTTCTGCCAAAGCATACGCGCCTTGGTATAGATAAACCCTTGCCAACAAAGCCTCAGCAGCACCTTTGGTAGCATATAGTTTATTGTCGCTATATTCCAACATATCGATAGCCTTTAAAAGATCGGATGTAATTTGATTATAAGAATCTGAAACCGAAGCACGTGGAATGGTTAAGGCTGTATTTGCATTGATATAATTCGTGTAAACGGGAACACCATAATCGGAATTTAAATCTGTAAACTGCCCAAACTGACGTAAGGCATCAAAAAGTCCTAATGCTCTAAAAAAGTGCGCCGACCCTTTTGAGTTGGGATCATCTAATTGTAATTCGTCTGCTTTTTCTAAAATTAAGTTACTTGCATTTACTAAAGCATAGGCATCTATCCATGCACTTTCAACATACAAGTTAGAGGTTGGAATTATGGCATTATCTAATTGTGTAAAACGTTCTCTAAAGCCTGTTGCATCGGCAATACCTCCTGTTAAGGCATGTGCTAAAACAAACTCACCACCATAATAGGTAGAGCTTTGTAAGATATCGTAAAGACCTACCACCGCCGATTTTAATGATATGGCATCGGTAATGGCGTCTTCAGATCGAATTTCATCATCAAGTTGCACCTCTAAAATATCGCTACAACCAATTAAAGTTAGGCTTAAACATGATACTAATGTTATAAACCAAATATTTATTTTTTTCATGTGTCTATATTTATTGTTATTTAATGGTTTCATGCTAATCGTTAACATTCATTCCTTTGAATGTTAATGTTTCTAGCATGCTCGCATCTCAATCTTTTTTTAAAATGAAGTTGTTAAACCAATTGTAAATGTGCGTGCTTGTCCTAGAGTACCAAAGTCTTCACCTTGCAATACATTTAAATCGCCTTGACTAGAGGTATTCGTTGAAACTTCTGGATCGAAACCTAAATAATCAGTAATTGTAAATACATTCTGCCCTTGTATATAAACCAAAGTATTATTTATCCCCAATTTATTAAGTACATTTCTAGGAAGATTATAGCCTAAACGTAAAGTTTTTAAACGAATATAATCGCCATCTTCTAAGTACTGTGTACTAAAACGTTGCATTTGTCCCGATTCGGTAGATGGTCGTGGTACATCGGTAACTTGCCCTGGTTCTCTCCAATAGTTATCATAAACACGCTGACTAATATTAGCGTAAGGCAAGCCGCTTCTTGTAAATCCGAAATTCTCATAAACATGTCTACTTTGGTTAAAAATTTTGTTTCCTCCAGAGAATTGGAAATTTGCTGTTAAGCTAAAGCCTTTATATGATAATGAGTTTGTCCAACCTCCAAAATAGTTTGGCAAAGCACTGCCTACAATTTTTCTATCGTCAAAATCGATAACACCGTCTTGATTAACATCGGTAAACATGGCATCACCAGTTTGAGGATCTACACCTAGGTATTCAATTAAATATAGAGTACTTACCGCCTCACCTTCTTTTAAAATGTGGTTTCTACCTATTAACTCGCCATCATTTTGTAGTTTATTTATTTGATTCTCTAAAAAAGTCACATTAAACCCAGAATCCCATTTAAATTTTGCTCCATCAATAATACTGGCATTCACACTAAATTCGAAACCTGTGTTTTGTATTTCTCCAATATTTTGAAACACCGACCCAAAACCTGTTAGGCCAGATACACCAGCACTTAAAAGCAGGTCCTCGGTTTGTTTATTAAAATAATCGGCTGTAAAATTTAAGCGCTGATTAAACATCCCAAAATCCAAACCAATATTAAATTGTTTTGTTTTCTCCCAGCCTAGTTTATCATTTTCTAAACGGTTTGGAGCGATTCCAGGCACACCGTTATAATTCGCGTTTAACGAATATGTACCTACCCAGTTTGAAGAAATCTCTTGGTTTCCTGTGATACCATAACTGGATCTAATTTTTAAATTAGAAATGCTTTCAACATCGAAAAAGTTTTCTTTATTGATTCTCCAGGCCAAAGAACCAGAAGGGAAATAACCATATTGATTGTCTTTACCAAATCGTGACGAACCATCGGCTCTTAATGTAAATGATAAAATGTAGCGACTATCGTAGGTGTAATTTGTTCTTCCGAAGAAAGATTGTAAACCAAACTGATTTTTCCCAGAAGTACTCGTTAGAATGGTTCCTGCTGCCGATAAACTTGATGTATTATTGGTAGCGAAACCTACGCCCGACTGATCTGAAAATTGTGCTTTAGTTTCTTGAAGCGTCCAACCAGCAGTAACATCAAAGGCGTGAACATCGGCTACTAATTTGTTGTAATTTAAAGTATTTTCCCATTGCCAGGTGGTCTCTTCATAAGTTGCAAATATAGCTTCTCCATTTGGTGCTTTATTGGATCCTACAGGCACAAAAGAATCTTCAACAAAGTTTGAATATTCTAAAGAAAATGCCGATCTAAATTTTAAATCAGGAATGATTTTCCATTCCAAAAAATTCGAACTTTGAATACGGGTACTACGTGATGTATTGATATACTCTTCGGCAATATAAACAGGATTCTCTAGAGGCCACCATGTGTTGTAATCAAACGGATTGGTATAGTCGCCATTTCCGTCTTTAATTGGTGCTGTAGGATCCCAACCTTGTGCATTAATAACCACCCCATATTCGTCGTTTTCGTTAATGGTTCGTTGGTGATCACCGCGACTTATAAAAGTGGTTGTACCTACTTTAATTTTATCACTAACATTATGATCTAAATTGATTCTCGTACTTAACCTTTTAAAACCTTGTCCTATCTGAATACCTTGTTGATCGAAATAGTTTCCGCTTAAATAAAAGCGTGTTTTATCGGTACCTCCACTAAAGCTAACATCTAAATTTTGTGTGATTCCTGTTCTAAAAATCTCATCAAAAATTTTGGTGTTTTGACCACTAGATGTGTCTATCCAATCGAAATAGTCGCTACCAAGACCGTCAAACTCTGCAGCTGTATTAAAAAACGATTTAAATTGATCGCTACTAACAAGTTCTGGTGTATTGGTTATGGTTGAAAACCCTGTATAATACCCTATATCGACCGAAGTTTTGCCTTGAGAACCTCTTTTGGTTTTTATTAATATGACACCATTAGCACCACGAGAACCATAAATTGAAGCTGCTGCCGCATCTTTTAAAATGGTTACCGATTCGATATCGCTTGGATTAATATCTGCAATAGGGTTTGCAGGCTGAATATTACTATTTAATGCAGAATTATTTCTAGAAACTAGAGGCACACCATCAACAATAAATAAGGGTTGACTACTAGCTGAAATTGACGAAACACCTCTAATATTGACATTTACTGCAGATCCTGGTGTTGCAGATGACGCTGAAATATTAACCCCAGGTGTTTGCCCTTGAATGGTATTTTCAAAGCTTGAGGAAGGAATTTTAGCAACATCTTCATTTTTAATAGTTACAATGCTACTGCTAATATCTTTTGCTGATTGTGTACCGTATCCAACCACAACCACTTCATCTAAAACTTCGCCTTGTTTAAGCTTAATTTCATATCTGTTTTGATTTGTAAGTTGTACTTTTTTAGTTTCATAACCTATATAAGATACTTCTAAAAGAGTTACACTCTCAGGAATTTCAATGGAGAAATTCCCATCAAAATCGGTTACAACACCTTTACTTGAGCTAGGTATTACAACATTTGCGCCTACCAAAGGAACGGCATTACTTTCAGCCTTTACGGTACCTGTTATTAATCTTTGTGAAAACGCGGGGTTTCCTACAAAACACATGAACAATAAAATTGTTATATAATTAAGTATTTTCATTTTTGATTCGATTAGTTTGAAAATTAAAATTTAAAAGAATTTAAAGCGTAGTTATTTCTATGCTTAAAAATTATTTTAGCATAATAAATAACATAGAAACTAATCATTTAACAGTCGAAAATAGGCTGAAGACCTCTAAGCGTTAGAGACTTGCAGAAAAGATTACAAATTATTGAAAAATTTAAATTTATGAATTGCATAGTGTTAATACATTTAAAACATGAATGAAATTTTTATCTTCTTAACTATTGTAAAAGAAAAAACATAAACATGCTAATGTTTAACAATTAAAAATAGGCTGTAAACCTCGAAGAGTAAGAGGTTTGCAAAGGGTTTCAAAATGTGAAAAGCCTGTTTTCAAAACTATTTGTGTTAAATTTTTAATAAAAATAAGAAAAAATACTTAAATTTTAAAAAGATAATTAGATTTATTGCTTTTTTTTTATTATTCCAATTTTGAGTTAGGAAAAAAAATAAATCAATAATTTTAGTTTATTAAAATTATTAACTCCATGGATATCTAATCCTATATAAGCTTTAAACCTATATTTACACACTAAAAAACTACCACATTATCAAAAAAAAGCGCTTATTTTCAATACTTGATCAACTGAATGGCTTTTGAAACCTCTGTTTGTGGTGCCTTACAACTACCATTTGTACACACAAAAATATAAGTCTTGCCTGGAACGTTTTTACTTTCCAATAAGGGCACGTTGCTTTCTGATGTTGCTGCAGCATAAATCACATTGGGCAAATAGTTGGTTTGAAACTCGTATAGATGCTGTTTCGCTTCACTTCCAGAAATAGCTACTTCATAAAAAGGTTTCGTGTAGTTTTGCATTAAATCCAACCATTGACTATAGCTAGAAGGATACTGCAAAGCATCTTCAGTGACATTACTCAGCATTTGCTTTGCTTTTTTTCCGAAGTCATCGTTATAATAGTACAAACCAAGTGTAAATAAATTTTTGGCTAAGGTGGCATTCGACGATGGTATTACCCCATCTACAGTTTCCATTTTCCTTGAAATTAAAGAAGTGTCTAGATTAGACGTAAAATAAAACATGCCAGTCCCCTCATCATAAAAATGTTCCAGAGTATAATGCATTAAATCTTTAGCTGAAGTTAACCAAGCTTCATCTAATGTCACTTGATACAAACTTATAAAAGCTTCAATAGTCGCTGCATAATCTTCAGAATAACCGTTTATTGAACTCTCTTTATTTATATACACTCTATTCAATCCGCCACCCTCACGCAACTGTTTATCTTTAATAAACTGAGCGTTTTTTATAGCCATTTCTAAATAATGCGGCTTTTTAAACACGCGGTACGCATCGGTATATGCTTTTAACATTAAAGCGTTCCAGCTGGTTAATGCTTTGTTATCTATACGAGGTGGTTTTCTTTTGCTACGTTCTTTTAAGAGTGTAAGCTTCCAGTTTTTTAGTTTTTCTTGTAATGCTGCTTCCGATACATTAAGAATTTCCGATACTTCTGTATCCGATTTCGTTCTATACAATACATAATTATCATGTTCCCAGAAACCAATCTTATTAATATTGTAATAAGTTTTAAAAGCTTCAAAATCAGCTTTTAATGCTGCTTTCAATTCAGCTTCATTCCAAACATAAAAAGCCCCCTCTTCCAAGCTACCCTTTGCGTTTTCACTATCGGCATCTAAGGCTGAATAAAAGGCTCCCGATTCGTCTAAAAAATCACGTTCAACACATTGTAGTGTCTCCTCTACAATTTGTTTATAAAGCTGGTTTTGGGTTACCAAATAGGCATTGGAATACACACTAACCAATTGAGCATTATCGTAAAGCATTTTTTCAAAATGTGGAATATGCCATGTTTCGTCTACACTATATCTAGAAAAACCGCCACCAATTTGATCGTAAATACCACCATAAGCCATTTTGGTTAAGGTTGTTGATACATAATTTTGAAGCGCTTGATCCTTATTTTGAATCCCATGGCGCCATAAAAAACTTAGATTATTAGGCAATGGAAACTTCGGACTGCCAGTGATGCCGCCGTTTATCGTATCAAAATTGGCTTTCCATGTTTCAACAGATTCTACAATAGCGCTGTTTGTAAAAGGTTCTGGATTTTTATTAAGTGCAATTAAATCGGTTTCTTTAATACCTTGTGTAAGTTGTTCGGCATAAGCTATGGCTTTATCGGGATCATTTTCGTATAAGTCCGATACATCTTTAAGAATTTTAATCCACTGCTCTTTTTCAAAATAGGTGCCTCCAAAAATAGGTCTTCCATCGGGCAACGCTATACAATTTAATGGCCAGCCGCCACTTCCTGTCATTAACTGTACCGCATGCATATACACTTGGTCAATATCGGGACGCTCTTCTCTATCGACTTTGATATTGATGAATTTTGCATTCATAATCTTAGCCACAGAGTCGTTTTCAAAACTTTCATGTTCCATAACATGACACCAATGGCAAGCAGCATAGCCCACCGAAATAACGATAAGTTTATTCTCTTTTTTGGCTAAGGCTAAAGTTTCTGGATTCCAAGCTTTCCAATCTACAGGATTATGGGCGTGTTGTAGTAAATACGGACTGGTTTCGTGGATTAAATCGTTAGTATATTTATAATCCTTTTTAGAGGAATCACTTTTATTTGAACAATTAAAAACGAGTAGTACTAGCAGAAAAAAGCTTAAAAGATATCGCACAGCAATGAATATAGAAGTTAAAAAATCAAGGCTAAATATAGGCTTTTTAATATTAATGTAAGGGATAAAAGAAGAGGCTCTCTGAATAGGCTGTCTTATTTTTTTGCCATTTTTCTAGTAAATTTTAAATTTTAAGAATAAGCAGAAAAGTAATTTTTAAAACGTACAACCAAGACCAGTTGAGTCTTATGTGGAAAAGGTTCATAAAGACGAGCAGCACATCCCAAACACACCAGACTTTGAAGCTTTTGAAGCTGATAAAATAGAAACAGCCATTAACCATCTTAAGGTTGATAAAAAGTTGAACAAAAACTTAATTATGCAAAAAACACTGGTCAACTAATATGGCTAAATACCAATAACAGAAAGCCACTCCGAAAGAAAGAAAAGCATACTTATTATTGCCCTACGAGACAAGCAATGCACAACATTGGTTGTTATAAAAAGAAAACTAAAAATGATTTTGAGTAAAAAATTCATAGACACAAAATTCACAACATATTGAACAGCAATTAGTTAATGAGATTTTCGTATCTTTATAAATAATCATTAAACTAAAAATCATGAAAACACTCTCATTTAAATCCATCCTTAGGTCCCTATGTTTTATTGCTTTATTTCAGCTATCTATGACACATGCACAACATGCTGACAACTACGCAACAGAAGCTTCTTTTTCCAAGTTCCCATCTGATAAAAGCTTAATATGGCATGATGCTCCAGATTTTTTTCCAAACTGTTCCTTTAGCATTCTACACGGCGAAATGACCAAACCTAATTTAGACTTGTTTTTTAAAATAGAACCCAACACTGAAGTCGTTCGACACACACATAAGTCTGCTGAACGAATGATTTTAATGAGTGGAGATTTGGAGGTGCAATACAAGGGCGAAGCTCCTAAAATTGTTAAAGCAGGATCATACTTATATGGACCCGCAGGCAAACCACATCGAGCGAAGTGCCTAAACAATGGTCCTTGTGTATTATTTATTGCACTCGTTGAAACCGGGTCAATCTCAAAAGTTGTGGAGCATCTAAAAAAGCAAGACCTTTGAATAAAAATTTTTAATGCCATCAGATTCATTATTAGCCATAGCCAATTTATTACTTCCAGAAATACTTATTAAGTATTTT
>NZ_JACLAF010000017.1 GCF_015355625.1 Tamlana sp. I1 | reverse complement strand
AAAATACTTAATAAGTATTTCTGGAAGTAATAAATTGGCTATGGCTAATAATGAATCTGATGGCATTAAAAATTTTTATTCAAAGGTCTTGCTTTTTTAGATGCTCCACAACTTTTGAGATTGACCCTTTTTGTGTCAAAAAATTCTGAATATTTCACCCGTAGAATTTGCATTTATTTAGTTAGAAAACTATAAGTATTGAGTAGAATTTAATATTCTTTGTCTTGAGCAGCGCCTTTTTCAATAATATATTTAGTCCAAATTAAACACAAAAACACAAGGAACAGCCTGCTACACAAGGGAAACAGCGAAAAAATATAATTAATAATTGTGCATTGCTAATTATTAATTATATTTGCAGCCAATTTCGGGTTAACCTCTGGCGAGAATCGTGAATGTTGTTCTGAATTAATATTAATAAAATTTAAAGATATGGAATCTTTAGTAAAATTTGTACAAGACGAATTTGTAACAAAAAAGGAATTCCCAGAATTTGCAGCTGGTGATACAATTACTGTATACTACGAAATTAGAGAGGGAGAAAAAGTAAGAACACAGTTCTTTAGAGGTGTGGTTATTCAAAGAAGAGGATCTGGATCTTCAGAAACTTTTACAATTAGAAAAATGTCAGGAACTGTTGGTGTAGAGCGTATCTTCCCAGTTAACTTACCTGCATTACAAAAAATTGAAGTTAACAAACGTGGTAAAGTTCGTAGAGCAAGAATCTACTACTTTAGAGGTCTTACTGGTAAAAAAGCCAGAATTACTGAGCGTAGACGTTAAGCATAAAATTTATGCTAATACAGCATTTAAAAGCCTTGATTTATTTCAAGGCTTTTTTTATGAACAAAAGTTAATAAGCACGGTTGATAACCAGTTGAAAACTAATATGTTAAAATTCTTGACCAACTGGATTAAATTACGTAATTTAGTAACAGAATTAATAACAATCCTTTTGGGTTGGTTTCATTTGAACAGTGAATTTATAGGACATTCTAACATATATAAAATACGTTCTTATAATAATTGTTTTTTTAGGTTAAATTACTTCATGTGTAAAAATGAATAAGTAAAAACCATAGCGTTATTCAATATTTATGATTAAAAGTAAGTGAAGATTTGAGTAATGAAAGCTTTAAAACAACGTAAACGCAAGGATATGTTGTAAAAAGTAATAACTATACAAATCATCGTGTAAGCGAGTAAGGATTTGTTAGTTTAAAAAAACAATTAACCGGAGCATTTAGTTAATAGGTCAATACATTTTGAAAATTAAATGAATGTTTCATTGAAATAACAGGACTTGAACTGAAAGTTTAGATGAAAATTGTAAATGATTTTAGTAACATTCTAAAATAGGTCACGTAAGTTATTTCAAGAAAGCCATGTCAAAGTAGATTAAATTCTGCAGTGATATGGCTTTTGTTTTTTAATAACTTCTTCACATTATTTTTAACAAATTCATATTAGGTACCCCCATTTTTATCATTATTATAAAACTTTTAGGTTAAATCCTTTTCATTTATCCATTAAACCCATATAAATATCTAATTTTGTATATTCGCATCGCTAAAAATGAAACCTATTATAACTTCTCGTTTTTAGCTTTTAAATAATTCATAAATAAATCCGACACTAATGTCTAAAATAATTTACACAAAAACCGACGAGGCTCCGGCGTTAGCAACACGCTCACTTTTACCTATAGTTAAAGCCTTTGTTAAATCTTCTGGGATTAACATTGAAACTAAAGATATTTCGTTAGCTGCAAGAATTTTAGCGAGTTTTCCTGATTTCTTAACTGAAGATCAAAAAGTATCAGATGACTTAGCCATTCTTGGTGAGTTAGCTAAAAAGCCAGAAGCTAACATTGTAAAATTACCAAACATAAGTGCATCGGTACCACAATTAAAAGGTGCTATAAAAGAATTACAAACTTTAGGTTTTAAAATTCCTGATTATCCTAATGAAGCTTCTACAGAGGCTGAAAAAGATATTAAATCAAGATACGATAAAGTTAAAGGTAGTGCTGTAAATCCCGTATTACGTGAAGGTAATAGTGATAGACGCGCTCCTAAAGCTGTTAAAAATTACGCTCAAAAAAACCCACACTCAATGGGTGCTTGGACTAGCGATTCAAAATCTCACGTAGCTACAATGAGCGAAGGGGATTTTGCACACAACGAAAAGTCTACAACCATCTCAAAAGCCACTTCAGTAAGTATTCAACATACATCATCAACTGGAGAAACTACAGTTTTAAAAGAAAACTTAGCTTTATTAGAAGGTGAAATTATCGATGCTACTGTTATGAATAAAAAAGCCTTAATGGCCTTTTTAGAAGAACAAGTTGCAGATGCTAAAGCAAATAACGTATTGTTTTCATTACACATGAAAGCTACGATGATGAAAGTTAGTGATCCAATTATTTTTGGTCATGCTGTTGAAACTTTTTTCAAAGATGTTTTTACCAAACACGCACAAACGTTCAAAGCTTTAGGTGTTAATGTACATTCTGGTTTTGGTAACGTTTTAGAGCGTATCCAAGAATTACCAGAAGATCAACGCAAAGCCATTGAAGCTGATATTGATGCTGCCTACAAAAACGGACCAGCAGTTGCTATGGTAAACTCAGACAAAGGCATTACAAATTTACACGTACCAAGTGATGTAATTATTGATGCTTCTATGCCAGCTATGATTCGTACATCTGGACAAATGTGGAATGCTGAAGGTAAACTACAAGATACAAAAGCCGTAATTCCTGATAGTAGTTATGCTGGAATTTACGCTGCCACAATCGATTTCTGTAAAAAACACGGTGCTTTCGATCCAACAACTATGGGAACAGTTCCTAATGTTGGTCTTATGGCTCAAAAAGCTGAAGAATACGGATCGCACGATAAAACTTTTGAAATCGCTTCAAACGGAACAGTAAAAGTTATTGATGCTTCTGGAAACACATTATTAGAGCACAATGTTGAAGAAGGTGATATTTGGAGAATGTGTCAAACTAAAGACGCTCCTATTCAAGACTGGGTTAAATTAGCCGTTACACGTGCTAGAGCATCTCAAACTCCAGCTGTATTTTGGTTAGATGAAAACAGAGCGCATGACGCTGAAATTATTAAAAAAGTAAACACGTATTTAAAAGATCACGATACTAAAGGATTAGATTTAAGAATCTTATCGCCTATTGATGCCACTTTGTTTACATGTGAGCGTCTTATAAAAGGTGAAGATACAATTTCTGTTTCTGGAAACGTATTACGTGATTATTTAACCGATTTATTCCCAATTTTAGAGGTTGGAACCAGCGCAAAAATGTTATCTATCGTACCATTAATGAATGGTGGTGGTTTATTTGAAACTGGTGCTGGTGGTTCTGCTCCAAAACACGTACAACAGTTATTAGAGGAAAATCACTTACGTTGGGATTCTTTAGGCGAGTTTTTAGCATTAGCTGTTTCTTTAGAGCACTTTAGCGAAGTAAACAACAATGCTAAAGCTAAAATTTTAGGAGAAACTCTAGATAATGCTACAAGTACACTTCTTGAAAACAGAAAAGGACCTTCTAGAAAAGCTGGTGAATTAGATAACAGAGGAAGTCATTTTTACCTAGCATTATATTGGGCACAGGAATTAGCGAATCAAAACGACGATCAAGATTTAAAAGCTGAATTTAAAGTTATTGCTGAAAAATTAGCTGCCAACGAATCTAAAATTGTTGCCGAATTAAACGAGATTCAAGGAAAACCAACAACTATTGGTGGATATTACGAGCCAAATGAAGCGCTTGTAAACGCTGTAATGCGACCAAGTGCAACATTCAATTCGATTATCGCTTAATCGATTTTTTAAACATACTTTACTAAAGCCCCTTTTATAGGGGCTTTTTTTTATACTTTTATGGCTAGTTATTAAAGAACCACACACCCAAATGAAAAACCTTTTATACGGGATTACTTTACTTTTCTGTTTAACTTTCCATTTAGGAAATGCCCAAGAAAAGTTCACCTTAAGCGGAACCATAACCGATCAAAATAGCAACGAAACTCTAATTGGTGTCAATATTATTTTTCCAGAAATACAAGCCGGAACAACCACCAACGAATATGGTTTCTACTCCATAACCCTCCCCAAAGGCACTTACAAAATAGTAATTAGCTATTTGGGCTTTTCAACAGTTTCTGAGACTATTGTATTAGATTCAAACATATCTAAAAACCTTAGTTTAACCGATAGTTTTGAAAGCCTAGAAACCGTAGTTATTACAGAAGACATTGAGAAACCCAATATAAAAGCACCACAAATGAGTGTGAACAAACTCACCTCTAAAACCATTAAAAAAATTCCTGTAGTGCTTGGCGAATCCGATATTATAAAAGCCATCACGATGTTGCCAGGAGTAACTAGTGCAGGCGAAGGGGCTTCTGGATTTAACGTTCGTGGTGGTGCTGCAGACCAAAACTTAATTTTATTAGATGAGGCTACCGTTTATAATTCCTCACATCTTTTCGGGTTCTTTTCAGTGTTTAATCCAGACGCGATTAAAGACTTAAAATTATACAAAGGTGGTATTCCTGCGCGTTATGGAGGGCGTGTTTCATCGGTACTTGATATTTATCAAAAAGAAGGTAACAGTAAAGAATTTCATGGTAATGGTGGCATCGGTCTTGTTTCAAGCCGATTACTACTTGAAGGCCCCATAAAAAAAGACAAAGGCTCTTTTCTTTTAGGCGGACGCTCTAGTTATGCTCATTTATTTTTACCGCTTTTCGATATCAATAACACGGCATATTTCTACGATTTAAACACCAAACTAAGCTATAAATTAAACGATAGAAACAACATTTATCTTTCTGGATATTTTGGTCGTGATGTTTTTAAAGTAGACGATACCTTTGAAAACACCTACGGTAATTCCATTTTAAACTTTAGATGGAATCACTTATTTTCAGATAAACTCTTTTCCAATTTATCGGTAATTTACTCCGATTATGACTATGCTTTAAAACTAAATTTTGTTGAATTTGATTGGCTTTCAGGCATTAAAAACTTCAACCTTAAATACGATCTTAAACATTATGTGAGCCAAAAAGTAAAATTACAATACGGTTTAAATAGCGTTTATTACACGTTTAACCCCGGAGACATCAAACCAACCGTACCAACTTCAGGCATTAATCCATATAAATTAACCAATAAATACGCCTTTGAAAATGCTATTTATTTAGATGTTGAACATAAAGTTTCAGACAAACTCTCGCTATCTTACGGTTTGCGATTTAGCACGTTTCATCGTTTCGGGCAAGATCAACTTTACACATACGATAACGATCAACCTGTTATTTTTAATGAGGAATTTAAAATTTATGAATCGGCTACCCCTAGTGGTGACGAGACTTTTAAACGCAGCGATGTTATTGAAAGTTTTTCAAATTTAGAACCTAGAGCGTCCATGGCTTATCTTTTAAACAATGAAAGTTCTGTAAAGATAAGCTACAACAGAATGACTCAATATTTACATTTACTTTCAAACACCAGCTCGCCTACCCCATTAGATATTTGGACACCAAGTGGTAAATACGTTAAACCTCAGTTACTCGACCAATATGCTGTAGGCTATTTCAAAGATATCTATGACAATAATTATTCTTTAGAAATTGAAGGTTTTTACAAAAAGGTAAAAAATAGAATTGACTATATTGATGGTGCCGATTTGGTAGCGAATAATGCCATTGAACAAGTTATCCTAAACGGAAGATCGCAATCTTATGGTTTAGAATTGTTGTTAAGAAAAAACAAAGGCCGTTTTAATGGCTGGATTGCTTATACTTTGTCAAAATCTGAACAACAAACTCCTGGAAGAACGCCACAGGAAACGGGCATAAACAACGGCGATTGGTATAACACACCTTACGATAAAACCCATGATATTTCCGTAACTGGAAGCTATGAATTTAATAATAAATGGACATTAAGCTCTAACTTTTTGTATCAAACAGGGCAACCAGCAACATTTCCAAACGGACAATTTGAATATAACGGTGTTACTTTCCCAAGTTATGGGAGTAGAAATTCAGATCGATTACCTGCTTATAATCGTTTAGATGTTTCCATGACTTACACACCTAAACCTAATAAACGCGAGGGTTGGCAGAGTTATTGGGTGTTTGGCATTTACAATGTTTACAATCGTAAAAATGCGGCCTCAATTTCATTTGGTGAAAATCAAGATACAGGAAGGAATGAAGCAACAAGACTTTCAATTTTTGGCATCGTGCCTTCACTATCTTATAATTTTAAATTTTAAAAATATGAAAAGCATAAAATTCATATTATTGGTTTGTTTACTTTCAATAGTTTCATGTGAAGACGTAATCGAAATCGATTTAGATAATGCAGACCCAAGATTAGTTATAGACGCATCATTAAGTTGGGAAAAAGGCACAACGGGAAGCAACCAATTTATAAAACTAACCCTAACAGCACCTTATTTTTCTGAAACAATTCCTCCTGCCACAGGAGCTTCGGTTACAGTTACCGATTCAAACAATAACACATTTATTTTTATTGAAAATGATGATAGCGGGGTATATATGACGAATAATTTTATTCCTGCTATCAATGAAGTTTATAACCTCACTATCGAATATGAAAATGAAACCTATATAGCTACAGAAACCCTAGTTCCTGTAGTTCCTATTGATTATATAGAACAAAAAAATGACGGTGGATTTTCAGGTGAAGACATTGAAATAAAAGCCTATTACACCGACCCTGTTGGAGATGAAAATTTTTATCTTTTTGAGTTTGTTTCACAAAATAGAAGCTCAATCAATTTAGAAGTATATGATGATGAATTTAGTGATGGGAATCAGATTTTCGCTTTTTATTCTAATGATGAAATTGAACCTGGAGACGATTTAATTATTCGAAATTCAGGAATATCTAAGCAAACCTATCAGTTTACCTATATTTTATTAGAACAAACCAACGGCAACTCAGGCGACCCATTTGAAACTACTCCTGCTACAGTTCGAGGAAATTGTGTTAACACAACTAATCCTGAGCATTTCCCATTTGGTTATTTTAGAGTAACCGAGACTGATGTGGTTAATTACATTGTTGAATAGTTTTCCAAAATCTTCACACTAAAAATTCCAAAAGGATATATGTGTTGGAAATGATGTAAACTAAAAATTTACGTATTTTTGAAACATGAGTTTCACTAAAACGACCGAGCAAGATTCGAATTACAATCATCTAGAAAAGATGTCTGTTTCCGAATTATTACAAAATATAAATAACGAAGATAAATCTGTTCCTACAGCTGTTGAAAACGCTTTACCTCAAATTGAAGCCTTGGTGCTACAAATTGTTGAAAAGCTAAAAGTTGGCGGACGTTTATTTTATATGGGGGCAGGAACCAGCGGAAGGTTAGGCATTTTAGATGCTTCGGAATGCCCGCCTACTTTTGGTGTGCCTTTCGATTTGGTTATTGGAATAATTGCAGGAGGCGATTCTGCTATTAGAAAAGCCGTTGAATTTGCTGAAGATTCCACCACACAAGGTTGGAAAGATTTACAAGCATATAACATCAATAAAAACGATGTGGTTATTGGCATTGCAGCTTCAGGAACCACGCCATATGTTATCGCTGCTTTAGAGGCTTGCAATAAAAACCAAATCATTACAGGTTGCATAACCTGCAATAAAAACAGTCCGTTATCACAAACAGCACAATTCCCTATTGAAGTTGTTGTTGGTCCCGAATTTGTAACTGGAAGCTCAAGAATGAAAGCTGGTACGGCTCAAAAACTAGTGCTTAATATGATTACAACCTCTACAATGATTCAGTTAGGACATGTAAAAGGCAATAAAATGGTAGATATGCAATTAAGTAATAACAAACTTGTTGACCGCGGTATTCGTATGATTATGGCTGAGATAAATGTGACTCAAGAGATTGCTTCCCAATTATTAACGGAGCATAAAAATGTTAGAGCTGCTATAAAAAACTACAACCATGGAAACTAATAAAACAGATAAAACCGTTTTAGCAAAAGGCCTTAAAACATTACTTTTTGCTGTTTTATGCCTGTTTTCTGGCCCTATTTTACTAAGTCTAGCCTATAGCAAGCCTAATTCTCCGTTTTACTACCCATTATTTATCATTGCTTGTGCCGTTTGTATTTTGGCCATTTTCTTAATTTTTAAAGGCATTAAAACCATCATGGATAGTATGTTTAATAAGAAATAACTAACGCTTCGTTATTTTTAATTCTTCTAACATTAAACGCAACTCACCGTAACTGTATTTTTCATCCAATTGATGCTTTAAGTCGGATAAATTCTCAAATTCTTTTTTGGGAATGATGTTTTTTAATTCCTCGTAATGGGGTTTCGACATCAAATCAAAAACCTGTACATCTCCAGTGGGTATAAAACTAGCAAGGTGTCCAAAAATAGTACTCTCATTAAGTTCTCTTATGTCGGCAATTTCGGTTAACGTCTTTCCCGATTTAAATAGATTTAATGATTCTCTCTTGGTATCCCCTTTTTTCTTTTTAGGTTTATCTTCAAAAATAGCAACCTCTTGAGAAGTTTCTATATCGTTTTCCTCACAATAATCGTTTATTACTTTTAAAATGGCATTGCCGTATTTTTCAACACGGGTTTTCCCCATACCGTTTATTTTAAGTAATTCATTTTTGTTTGTAGGTAAAGTTTCGCACATTTCATACAGTGCCTTTTGAGTAAACACTTGAAAATGTACCAAGCTTTTTTCCGCTGCAATCTCGTTTCTTAACACTCGTAAACTTTCAAAAAGCTCAACATGACTTGTGCCATCGGCAACTTTTTGTCTGGATTTCCTAGGCTTGTCTTTACCCATAAACACAGATTTTGCCCGTAACTCTAAAAATGACAAAGTTTTAAAACCACTTTTTAATTCTTTAAAATAAAGTAATTTAACAGCCAATAATTCTTCAAAAGCATCTAAATTTTTAGTAATCTCGCCACCAATAGCTTGGTTATCGGTAGTAAATGCTAAAGTTTTTAAGGGTGTTACAATATGTGTTTGTGTTTCTTCACTAAAATAGCCAATAGCCTTGATAAAACGTTCTTGAACTACAGCATTTGATTCGGGTAAACCGGCATTTTCAGAAAGCTGTTTCAATTGGGAAATAAATCCGTTTGTCACTTTTAAAAACTGCGTGAGTGTGTTTTTAATATTTAAAAATGGCTCCTCAATTTTACCTTCGATACTGTTTTTATTTTTATAATAAATATCTAAAATGCGATTTACAGGATATAAGAACTCATAAAACTGAAAAATTTCATGGATCAAATCCAATTGAAAATGCTGCTTTGAATGTTCTAAAACAACATCATCGGGAGCATTTTTTTCAGCGTTTTCATTAAAAGTTATCACATTACTATCGCTAATAATTTGATTGGAATGAATTTTACTTTTTAGGACCAAACCTTCCAACGATTTGCATCTACTTAATGCCACATAAGTTTGACCGTGAGCAAAAGCACCTTGGGCGTCTATAATCGCTTTTTCAAAAGTTAAACCCTGACTTTTATGTATGGTAATAGACCAAGCCAAACGCAGTGGCATTTGAGTATAGGAACCTATTTTTTCTTCAGAAATCGCTTTGGTTTCCTTATCGACCGTATAATTTATATTTTCCCAAATTTCGGGAGTTACCTCGATATTAAAATCGTCATCAGAACAGTGCACAACCACTTCATCCTGTTCTAAAAGAATAACTTTTCCAATTTTCCCATTAAAATAACGCTTAGCAGGATCGCTATCATTTTTAACAAACATAACTTGCGCCCCAACTTTTAAATCTAAAGATTCGCTATTGGGATAAGCATATTCTGGAAACTTCCCTTCTACTACGGCTTTATAGGTATGTATTTTGGCGTCTAATTTATCAAGCTCTGCTTTATTTGTAGCTTCGGCTTTGTTATTATGAGTCGTTAATGAAATATAGCCCGCATCGGGTTCTGGGGCAAAATTTGGAATGTACCGTTTATTTAATTCATTAGCGCCTGCTTCAGATAAAGCATTATTTCTAATTTCATTTAAAATCTCAATAAACTTGGGGTTTTCTTGCCTATAAATATGTTTTAACTCGATGGAAATCGCATTACATTGCGCATAAGCATGACTACTAAAAAAGAAAGCATTTCTATAATGTTGTTTTAAAAGTGCCCACTCTTGGTCTTTAACAACTGGAGAAAGCTGTTGTAAATCGCCAATCATTAAAACCTGTACACCTCCAAAAACCTTGTCGTGAGTTCTAAACCTACGGAGAGTTTTATCAATACCATCTAACAAATCGGCTCGAACCATACTAATCTCATCGATAACTAATAAGTCCATCGACTTAATAATATTAATTTTAGTTTTACTGAATTTTCTATTAAAACCTTGAGAAGCGTTTAAATCGGTATCCGGCAAAATAGGTCCGAATGGCATTTGAAAAAAGGAATGAATAGTAACCCCTTTAGCATTTATTGCGGCTACACCAGTTGGAGCCACAACCACCATGCGCTTTAAACTGTCTTTTTTTAAACGGTGTAAAAATGTGGTTTTACCAGTTCCTGCTTTTCCTGTTAAAAAAATAGATCGGTTTGTTGTATTTACAAACGACCATGCCAATTCAAGTTCTTTATTTAAAGCCATTAAGCATTTTAAAAATTAAAAATTCAAGATAATAAAATATGTTATTAAAATTCTGACTTTTACATAAAATACAAGCAAAAAAAATCCAGCATAAAGCTGGATTCTTTTAATATAAACCGGATTTATTTAAGGGTTTACTACCAACCTAAATCCTTCGCCGTGAATGTTAAGTATTTCTACTTTTTCATCTAACTTTAAATATTTACGAAGTTTAGCAATGTACACATCCATACTACGTGATGTAAAATAATTATCATCGCGCCATATTTTTGTTAGTGCTAATTCTCTTGGCATTAAATCATTTTCATGAAGTGCCAATAAGCGTAATAATTCGTTTTCTTTAGGAGATAACTTAACCGGTTCTCCCCCATTGTATTTTAAGAAACGTAGTTTAGAATTTAAATCGAATGCGCCAATTTTAAATTCAAACTGTTTGCTATCTGAGATGGTTTCTGTCGCCTTACGTTGCATGATGGCTTTAATCTTCATCAGCAATACTTCACTATCAAAAGGTTTATTTAAATAGTCGTCTGCTCCCACTTTATACCCTTTTAAAACGTCTTCCTTCATGGTTTTAGCCGTTAGGAATATAATTGGCACGTCGGTGTTCATTTCTCTAATTTCCTTTGCTAATGTAAACCCGTCTTTATAAGGCATCATCACATCAAGGATACATAGATCAAAATCATCTTTTTTAAACTTTTCGAAACCTTCCATGCCGTTTTTAGCATGAGTAACTTCGTAATCGTTCATCATTAAATAATCTTTCAGAACGGTTCCAAAATTAGGATCGTCTTCAACTAATAATATTTTCTTTTTTTGCTCTTCCATAATGCTATGATATTAAGGGAAGCTTTATGGTAAATGTGCTTCCTTTGTCTTTTTCACTTTCTACTGATACATGACCTTGATGGTCTTCTACAATTCTTTTAACATAGGCCAAACCTAAACCGTGGCCTTTTACGTTATGAATATTTCCGGTGTGTTCTCTATAAAATTTTTCGAACACTTTTTTGGCAGCAGCTTTACTCATTCCGCTACCATGATCTTTTACTTTTAATAATATATTGGTGCCTACGTTTTCGGTATACACTTCTATTTGAGGTGCTTCTGGCGAATACTTAATGGCATTATCCAACATATTTACAATCACATTGGTAAAATGTGTTTCATTGGCTAAAATCGATGTTTTTTCGGCATCTAAAAACGTTTTTATATAGCCTTGACGGTCTTCTACAATTAATTCTACATGCGTAATAGCATCTTCAATTAACTCATGTAAGTTAACTCTATCTTTGGTTATATTAAGTTCGTTTTTTTCTAATTTAGATATTCTTAATACATTTTCAACTTGCGCATGCATACGTTTATTTTCCTCCTTAATCATTCCAAGGTATCTATAAACCTTTTCCTTATCATCTATAACTTTTGGATTTTTAATCGCATCTAAAGCTAAATTAATGGTTGCAATAGGTGTTTTAAACTCATGCGTCATGTTGTTTATAAAATCTGTTTTAATTTCAGAAATTTTACGCTGTTTTACTAATTGATACAACGCAGAGCCATAAGCTAGAATAATGATTAATGTAAACATTACTGATAGCAAAATCATGCCCAAGATACCCGACAGAATAAATTTTCTATCGTCTGGAAAATTTACTAATAGTCTATAAAGGCTACGGTTATTTTCATCGTAAAAAATAGGCACACCAAAAGTAGATTCTTTATCATATTCAAAATTATCACTGTGTACTTTCGTCGCTAAATCATTGCCATAAACTGCAAATTCAAAATCGATTCCGATTCCATATTTTTGAAGTTTTTCAGACAATAAACTCTTAATTTCTTCTTTTGAAACTCTTTTATAAACAGGCTTTCTTTTTAAAACCTCTTTAAAATTTTTCTCGAAACTTAATTTTTGGGCTTCATCAATCGTTCCGCTTCTAATAATTTTTGAAATCGGACTTTTTAAATCCTTATCTGCCGATTCCATATTACTATAAATTTCAGTGCTTGAATTCCCTATAATATTTGTAATATCAAGACTATCTAAACCAATGTCAAAGAGCGATGAAGACAATCTATAGTCTTCTTCTAAAACGTTACTTTTATAAATAAGCGTTTCTTTGGTACTGTTATTTTTTCTATAAATAAGCAGCTGAGAAACAGCTTCTTCATCTGCTTTTTTTTCTTTATCTAAACTTAAATATTCTGTGAAATACTTTTCGAATTCGTTTTCTTCAATGGTGTTAGAAACATTGTTTAAAACAGTGACCACATTAGATTTAAAACGATCCTTTTGATTTTCGACAGAATCATTTATATAGTAAGCCTGAATGGATATAATACCAATTAGAGACAAGCTCATAAGTATTATAAGTAAGATAAATATCTTTTTGCTCATCGTTCAAAATTAACATTTTAACATTAAAACTCTTATCTTTTAACCTTACATTAACAAAAATGTTAAAATTTGAGAATTCTAATAATTTCTTGATGAACTTTTAAAACTTGCTCCCGTGTTTCCTCCAAAGTATTATTAAAAATAACAAACTGTGAGCGTTTAATTTTTTCTTCATCTGACCATTGATTTTTCATAATAGCTTCAATTTTTTCAACCGAAGTTTCATCACGTTCTAACAAGCGTTCTATCCTAATTTCTTTGCTCGCTGTAACCGTAATAACATAATCGCAAGCTTCATGTCCACCGTTTTCAAATAAAATAGCAACTTCTTTTATCACATAAGGGGCATCTTGTTTTATAGCCCATGATTTAAAATGTTCGGCTACCCTTGGATGAACAATCTGGTTCATTTTTTGGAGATACGATTTATCATTAAAAATAATGTTTGCAATAAAAGGCTTATTTAATCCCTCCTTAATATACGCATTTTCCCCAAATAACTGAATTAATTCCTGCTTGATTGTTTTCGATTCAAGCATAAGCTTTTTAGCCTCATCATCAGCGATATAAACGGGTACACCTAAGTCTTTAAACATTTTAGCCACGGTAGTTTTACCGCTTCCAATGCCACCTGTAAGTCCAACTACAATCATTTTGTTATAATAAATTCTACGCGTTGTTGATTAATTTTAGAATATTTCACAAGTTCAGGAACCTTTGTTAATTCAGGAATTAGAAAAGATTGCTCCTCATTTGTTTTCTTGTAATCACAAATGACTTCAAAATCTTTAGCAGTAATTTTCTCAAAATTGGATAAACTTACATAATAAGAAACGCTAACCACTTTAGGGAAAAACTTTATTATTATGTTTTCAGGCACATTAATAACGGAAACAGGAATTTTAAGGGTGCCCTCTGTGAATTTCTCAACGGTTGCTTTTGCAGTAATTTGAGTTGAAGAAAACTGTATGTCTGAAGCGTTTTTAGGTAGTTTTAATTTTACCGTTTCATGTAAATCACTTCGAACATCTTTTAGTTTTTTAGTTTCAGTATCTAAATAATTAATTTTTGAAACTAATACATCAGGTCCAACAATAAGAACAGAATCAGGGTTAATTATCATTTTAGTTGATGTATTATAACCGGGACTGTAATTAACATCGATATGTAATTTTACAGGCACTTTTTTAACCAAATTTACGCCGTATCTAAATTTTAATTTTTCTGGAGATAAATTTAAAAGCTCTACTTTTTTATCAAACTGTGTGTTGTTTAGGTAAGCTTTGGATTTATTATAAATAAAAACATCGCCTTCCTTAGAAACATCATTTGTAAAATCTATTTTTACTTTTGGTGTTGAAAAATAATAGTTTAACCACCTAAATCCGTGAGTTTTTAAAGTAATATTAAGCTTTACTGAGTCGTTTAAAATTACATATTCATCTGGAATATTAATTTTTTCAATCTCAAAAGGAATGGTATCAGTGTAGCTTTTTGAAAGTTTAGTAAAGATTAAAATAATAAAAGAAGACACTAAAAATATTAGAAATACATTAATCCTTTTATTTTTAATTGAGGTTAGTATTTTAGATTTTATTCTTTTAACCATAGTTACTTAAAAAACAATTTTGGAAAATATGTTTCAGGGTTTTTGTTTAATATAGAAACGGCAAAAGTGGCACGTAAAAAGCCAATACCATAACCAAAAAACTGTATTAAAATGGCTGGAATCACTAAAAACGCCACGCTTAAACTTTTTGAACTTCCCAAAGCCAAAATAAAAGCTAACACAAAGTACAACATATAAGCTACAAAAAGGAATTTAAGATTAAAAAACCAAAGTATTATAGCGAAAATCAAACCCAAAGAAAAAACCAGCGGAAACCAATAGGTTATTTTTTTTGTTGAAGGGTGCCATACATTTAAAATAGGACGTACTAATCCAAATTTATTAACCTGCTTATAAAAGTTACGCCAAGAAATTCTGCGTTTATGGTATACAAAAGCTTCAGTGATTAATGTCGTTTTAAAACCCAATTCCCAAAGTCTAATTGATAAATCGGGATCTTCACCTGGATGAATTTTACCAAAACCTTTTGATGCTTCAAAAGCAGCTTTTGAAAGGCCCATGTTAAAACTTCTAGGTTGAAATTTATCAACGCTATCTTTTCTTCCTCTTATACCACCAGTAGTGATAAACGAAGTCATAGAAAAATTAATTGCTTTTTGAAGATTTGAAAACGACTCGTGTGCTGCATCTGGTCCTCCAAAACAATCTACAAATTCTATTTCCAAATGCTTAACAACCTCATTTAAATACTGTTTGGGCAGAATGCAATCTGAATCTAAAATGATAAAGTAATTCCCTTTAGCTTTACGCATTCCATAGTTTCTGGAATCGCCAGGCCCTGAATTAGGTTTAAAATAATAGGAGATGTTCAATGTGTTTTGAAAAGAATTCACCACCGTTTCTGATGATAAACTTGAACCATCTTCAACAATTACAATCTCAAATGGTGTATTGCCGTCCATAGCTTCAAAACTTTCTAAAAGTTCTTGAATTTCGTCAGGACGATTGTACACAGGTATAATAAAGGAAAACTGTATAGACATATTACAAAAATAATTAAAGCAAAGGCAAAGCCATGGTTTTTACAATTTACTTAACTTCAAAAGCTATCAACACAAACAAAAAAGCCACCATAAACAGGTGGCTCTCATGCAAAAATATATTTGTTCTATTCTTTTTCTACAAAGGCAGACATAACCGCATCGCTAACGCCCATATTGCTAAAGCCACCATCGTTGTATAAGTTTTGCAAAGTAACACGTTTTGTTAAATCGCTAAACAATGTTACGGTATAATTTGCACAATCTAAAGCAGTTGCATTTCCTAGAGGCGACATTTTGTCGGCGTAAGAAATAAAGCCATCGAAACCTTTTACACCACTTCCTGCCGTTGTAGGCGTTGGTGATTGTGAAATGGTATTTACTCGCACTTTTTTATCTCTTCCGAAGAAATAACCAAAACTACGTGCAATACTTTCTAAATATGCCTTATTATCTGCCATATCGTTGTAATCTGGAAAAACACGTTGTGCAGCCATATAGGATAAAGCAACAATACTTCCCCACTCGTTCATGGCATCAGACTTATATAAAGTCTGCATTACTTTATGAAATGACATTGCAGAAACATCAGTTCCTTTTTGTGTAAAATCGTAATTCTGATTGGTGTAATGATTTCCTTTTCTAACATTGATAGACATACCAATAGAATGCAATACGAAATCAATTTTACCTCCTAAAATTTCCATAGATTGATCTACAAGTTTTTGTAAATCTTCAAGTGATGTAGCATCAGCAGGAATAATTTGAGAACCTGTTTTTTCGGCTAATTCATTAATTTGCCCCATTCTCATGGCTACAGGTGCATTGGTTAATACAAACTCACCGCCTTCTTCGTGAACGCGTTCTGCAGTTTTCCAAGCAATTGAATTTGAGTCTAATGCTCCAAAAATGATCCCTTTCTTTCCTTTTAATAAGTTGTACATATATCTAGAATTGTATTTTTTGTATAATTATTTCGCCGACAAAGATAGTAATTAATTGAGTAATTCTTTAGCATGTGCAATTGCTGATGTAGACATTTCTTTACCGCCTAACATTTGTGCAATTTCTACAATGCGTTCGTCGTGGTTTAGTTTAATTAAATTGGTTTGCGTTTGGTTATCCACATCTTCCTTATATACCTTAAAATGCGAATGGCCTTTGGCTGCAATTTGTGGTAAATGTGTGATGGAAAACACCTGCATAGTTTTGCTCATCTCCAACATAATATCGCCCATTTTATTAGAAATTTCTCCAGAAACCCCTGTATCAATTTCATCAAACATCATAGTTGGTAATTGAATATATTTTGCTAAAACCGATTTAATAGCTAGCATTATTCGAGACAATTCACCCCCTGAAGCTGCTTTTTTCAACTCGTTAAAGCTACCGCCTTTATTAGCTGAAAATAAAAAGGACAACACATCTTTACCGTTAGTAAAAAATTCTTTACTTAGTTCTGCTTCAATTTTAAACTGAGCATTTGGCATACCCAAACTGCTCAAAATGGTTTCTAATTGCGATTTAAGCTGTGGAATAACCGCAACACGTTTGTCGTGAATGTCTTTAGATATTTTATTTAAAACGGTAGTTTGTGAAGCAATTTCTTCTTCCTTTTTCTGAATGCTGCCATCTAAATTTTCGGTAACCGATACTTTTTCATCAAGGGCGTCTCTTATTTCAATTAATTCTGAAATTGTGCTTGCCACATGTTTTTGCTTCAAATTATGAAGCATTTTTAACTTAGCATCGACCACTTCTAGCCTATTAGGATCGGCTTCTAAACCTTCCTGCAAGTCGTTAACTTCGCTAAACAAATCGTCTATTTCTATCAAACTACTAGTCGCCCTTTCAAGCAATGATTCGTATTTTGATGAAAAACCAGAAAGCTTCTGAAACACATTTTTTAATGTGGTTAAAGATGAAATGACACCAATTTGTTCATCATCTAATAGTGTATAAGCTTCAGAAAGTTTCTCCTTTACGCCTTCAATATTATTTAAAGTTTCGTATTCTTCTTCAAGCGATTCCAATTCCCCTTCAACTAATTTGGCTTCAACCAACTCATTCAACAAAAACGAATTATAATCGTGTTCTTTTATGGCTTCAGCTTTAAAAACTAGCAATTCTTGAAGTTGCTTTTGTAATTTTTTATAGGCTTTTAATTCAAATTTATAAGTTTGAAGTGCTTCTTCGTTATTTGCCAAAGCATCAATAACTTGAAACTGAAACTCATTACTAGTAAGTTGAAGCGTTTGATGTTGTGAATGAATATCGATTAAACGCTCGCCCAATACTTGCAAACTTGATAAGTTTACAGGCGAATCGTTTACAAATGCTCTAGATTTCCCTGAAGGTAAAATTTCTCTTCTGATAATGGTTTGCGTTTCAAAATCGAAATCTTCTGCCTCAAAAAGCGCCTTTAAATTGTAATTTGAAATATTAAAAACAGCTTCAATTATACATTTTTCCGAAGCGTTTTTTAAACTGCTTAAATCGGCACGTTTGCCAAGAATTAGTGATAAACCACCTAATAGAATTGATTTTCCTGCTCCGGTTTCACCCGTTATAATTGAAAACCCATCATTAAAATCGACTTGTAAACTATCGATTAAGGCGTAATTTTTTATTGAAAGTGATGTAAGCAAAGGTTTGGGAATTAATAAAAATCAAAAAATAAATATATAAAATGGACTTTATAAAAACTAAGTTTTAATACTTAATATTTTGCCATTTACTGATATACATAGGTGCAATTTTCTGTAGAATTTCTTTTACTGAAGCGATTTCAATACTGGGTCCACCAGAGAAAATATCTTCAATTTCATCAGATTTAGCATCAAAGAACACTCGTAGTAAAAACGAATTCGGACGACGTTTATTCATCGTTTCAAACTGTTTTAAAGATTCTGAAATAGCCTCTTTTCCGGCTTTTACATTCACGCTCATTTCATCTAAACCCTTACGATGATAATCATACATTACCGATCTGAACTCTTTATATGTAGGCGATAAAATATTATCTATAAGCGCAAATCGACCTTGTAAACCATCGCCAACCTGCCAACCTTTAGAGTTGCCTTGTTGTGAGTAATTGGTAATAGTTTGCGCTTGATTATAATACTCACTTCCACCCTTTTCTGAAAATGTATCGGCATCTAAAGCTAAAATCATATACACATGAAAAGCCAAAACAGAAATTAAATTAGACTCATATTGGGTGGGATTGTAGATTAAATTTTGAAACTCAATGTATTTAAAATTAAAATCTTTATCGTTAAAATTATAAACTGGTGTACTATAAGAAGAGCCGTAAACTAAGCGAGAAGACTGGATTTGTAATGTAGCTTGAAAGGCTTCGCCAACGTAGCTATTCACATTAATAACCATACTACAATCAATACGTTCTTGCGGACTAAAGGTTTTGTTTGTCCATTTTCTATTGTTTACAAATTCTCTAAGCTCTTTTTCTAAGGTTTTAAAAATGGGGAAATTTTCGTTTCCAGTTTGCTGTGCATTAACAACAACATTACAATTTAATTCCTGTGAAAACCCTTGAATTCCTATAAAAAATATGAGTAAAACGAGTATGTTACGCATTAAATATGTGATATAATTTTGTTTAATAAGTCTGAAGCAACTTCCGATTTTGATTTTAATTCAAACGCTGAAATGGTATTTTCATCATCAATAAATGTTACTTTATTGGTGTCGCTTTTAAATCCAGCACCTTTATCGTTTAACGAATTTAAAACAATTAAATTTAAATTCTTTCTTTTTAATTTTCCTTTTGCATTTTCAAGTTCGTTTTCGGTTTCCAAAGCAAAACCTACTAAATATTGCTTGGTTTTAATAGCGCCTAACGACTCTAAAATGTCTTTTGTTTTTTCCAGCTCTATAACTAACGACGAACTTTTCTTTTTTATTTTCTGAAGCGCGACTTCTTTTGGTTTAAAATCGGCTACAGCTGCCGAAAGTATCGCTACATCGACCGTTTTAAAATGACTATGAACAGCATTGTACATGTCTTGAGCACTTGTTACGGGAATAACTTGAATAAGACTATGCGTTGCTGTTTGATTTGTTGGACCACTAACCAGAATCACTTCTGCACCAAGATTGGCGGCTGCTTTTGCTATTTCGAAGCCCATTTTTCCGCTAGAATGATTCCCTATAAAGCGTACAGGATCGATGGCTTCATAAGTTGGGCCTGCTGTAATTAATATTTTTTTTCCGCGTAAGGGTAATTTTCCTAAAACATCATTTTCAATAAAAGCAATGATATCTTCAGGTTCGGCCATTCTTCCTTCTCCTACCAAACCGCTAGCTAATTCACCGCTAGTTGCAGGAATCATAATATTACCAAAGGCATTTAATTTATCGAATGATTGAACCGTTGTAGGATGTTTGTACATGTCCAAATCCATTGCTGGCGCATAATACACAGGGCATTTAGCCGATAAATAAGTGGCTAGCAATAAATTATCGCAAACCCCATTAGCCATTTTAGAAAGTGTATTTGCCGTGGCTGGTGCAACAACTAGAAGGTCTGCCCAAAGTCCTAAATCGACATGATTATTCCAGACAGCAGTATCCTCATCTTCATTTACAAATGAAGAATATACGGGATTTTTAGAAAGTGTAGATAAGGTTAAAGGTGTTACAAATTCTTTGGACGCGGGCGTCATGACCACTTTTACGTTGGCACCAGATTTTATAAACAACCTTACAAGTGAAGCTGTTTTATAAGCGGCAATACCACCCGTAATGCCTAACAGTATGTTTTTGCCGCTTAGTATACTCATAAAGAAATTATTCCTGAGAATCTTCCTCAGTATTTCTAAAATAAATTTTATCTGTTAACCATTCTTGAACAGCTAATGCATGAGGTTTAGGTAATTTTTCGTAAAATTTAGAAACCTCAATTTGCTCTTTGTTTTCAAAGATTTCTTCAAGACTATCATTGTAAGTAGCAAACTCTTCTAACTTATCAATAAGTTCTTTTTTAATCTCTGTGTTAATTTGATCGGCACGTCTAGCAATAATCGAAATAGACTCATAGATATTGCCTGTTGGCTCGTCTATTTGATTTCTGTCGTAAGTAATAGTATTAACTGGAGCGTTGGTTTTTTTTAAATCCATCTGTTATTGTATTTAACTTTGTGAGCTGTAATTTTGTAATTCTTCTTCTATTTTCGCTGCCATTTCTTCTACATCTTCAATATGTTCTGAATTGGCATAATCTTTTTTAAACTGAATGTAATATTCCTTTGCGGTTTCTAGTCGCGCTTTTCTTTTTCGTTCAATACTGTTATCTGCTAATTTAAAAGCTGAATCTAACCTGTAAAATAATGCATCTTCAAGAAAAGGAGACCCAGGGAATTCAAAAATAAAATTATCAAATGATTTTATTGCAGCTTCATAATCTGAAATAATATCGTATTGTTTTGCTATTTCAAAAGCTTTCTTTTCCAGTTTGTAAACCAATTCCTGAGTAAGCTTATTTGCTTCTGGAACATATTCTGACTCTGGAAATAAGTTAATGAAATCTTGTAGCTTTTCTATAGCCTCTTTGGTTTCTTTTTGATCTTTACTATACACTGGTGAAAGCATATAATAACTTTTTGCACTTAAAAAAGAAGCCTCTTCTAGTTTTTCACTTTTAGGATAACTGGAAGCAAAACGTTCAAACTGATAGCCTGCAACATAGTAATCTCCCGTTTTATAAAAGGTATTAGAATACAAGTACATTAACTTTTCAGCCTGAGGTTTTCCTCTATAATTCGGGACTATTTGTGCAAAAAGCGCATTGGCTTTTGCGTACTCACCCGCATTATAAAACTCCTCTCCCATTTTAAACTTTGCGCCAATATCTTCCCCTTTAAGGGTCTTTTGATATTCGCTACAACTTGTTAAAAATGTGAATACTACTAGAATGTATAAAAGTTTGTTCATAAATTTTTAAACAGAATGCAAAATTAAGTGATTAATATGGATTTTAAAAATATAATTTCAACGCTAAAATAACTGCTAAACACTAGCAATTGTTAGGTTTAAGTTATATTTAACAATACTAATAGTTATTTACAAATGCTGTTATTTTAGATTTTAGTGCTTGTGATGCAGGAACTAACGGTAATCTAACCGTGTCTGCACACAAATTTAAAGCTTCAAAAACGCCTTTTATTCCTGCTGGATTATTCTCTTCAAAAATATACCCTATAGCATCAACGATTTTGTAATACAGTTTGTAAGCTTCTTTTGCTTCTCCTTTTAATCCTAAACGAATCATTTCAGAGAAATCTTTTGGAAATCCTTGTCCGATTACAGAAATAACCCCTGCGCCTCCGGCTAAAACTACGCCTAAAGCTAAATCGTCATCGCCAGAAATAATTAGAAAATCTTCAGGTTTGTTTTTAATCAGCTCAAAATATTGCGACATATTATTCCCTGCTTCTTTGATACCAACCACATTTTTAAAATCGTTAGCCATTCTTATAGTGGTTTCAGCTTCAATATTTTTTGAAGTTCTTCCTGGCACATTATATAAAATAATATCTACAGGACAAGCCTCTGAAACAGCCTTAAAATGTTGATAAATACCTTCCTGAGTTGGTTTACTATAATATGGTGACACAGATAAAATAGCATCAATCTGACTTAAATCTGTGTTTTTAATTTCATCAATTACTAAAGCTGTATTATTTCCTCCAATACCTAAAACCATTGGTACGCGACCATTATTTGCCTTAGCAATTGTTTCAACAACCTGTTTTTTTTCCGCTTTCGTTAAGGTTACACTTTCACCTGTAGTACCGCAAATTACAAGATAATCTGTACCATTATCTATATTAAAATTTACAATATTTGTTAATGCCTCGTGATCTATACTTAAATCGGCATTAAAAGGTGTAACCAATGCCACTCCAGTTCCTAGAAACTTACTATTCATGCTTTACTAATTTTATTTAATATCGTTAGGTATTTAAGCACTTCTGCTTTAAACACACTAAATTCGTTTACTTTGGTTTTTATTATTAAATCGTTTAAACGTTCATCAGATTGCAAAACGCCTATTTTAAATTTTGCTTTTGAAACTGCTGTTAACAACTTCAACTCTAAAATTTCACTAGAATAATAGCTAATCAAAAGATCAAAATCTGTTTCTAAAAACGATTGTACTTCTATATTTTTTACAACGCCATTCCAATTAAAATCTTCAAGATAACAGCCTTTTGCTCTAACATTAAGTGCATCTTTTTTCTTTGCTGAAAATGCTAATATCTTCAACCTGTTAGGCTGAATTTTAATTTCTTTAGCTAGTTTTATAAAGGACTCTTCATTATCAATTTCATCTATATTTAAGATGACTCCTAATGTTTCCGCTTGATTATTGTCAGATTTCACACTACGATCTGACAACAATGTGTTTATGCGTTTTTTTATAGATTTTTCCTTAAAAACCTTTAAAATCATTTATCTTTATAATTTGGGCAAAGGTAGCAAAAGTACATACATTATTTAAGATTTATAGAATGAGGTTTACACATTTAATTTATTTGTTATATTTTTTAGTTTTTCTGAATTGCAAAAAGGACAAATTTGAACTTACAAAAATAGAAGGACATCAAATACAAATTACAGATACGCTTAAAACAGACCAATCTATTGAAGATTATGTTAAGCCTTATAGGGACCATATTCAAAAGGATTTAGACAGTGTACTTGCTTATGCTAGCAATACCTATTCTAAAACAGACAGCAAGTTAAATACAGCCATAGGAAATTTCATGGCAGACGTAGCTTACGAGCAAGCTAATCCTGTATTTTTAAAACGATCTGGCCATAATATTGATATGGTTTTATTGAATTTCGGTGGTATTCGTTCGATTCTCCCTAAAGGAAAAATCTCTAAAGGCACTGCTTTTAAACTCATGCCATTTGAAAACAGCATTGTAGTTGCTGCTATAAAAGGCACGCAGGTTAATCAGCTCGTTGATTATTTAGTGAAAGCCAAAACCGCGCATCCTATCTCAAAACTTCAAATCATTATAAATACTGATGGACAACTTGTTGACGCCAAAATTAATGGTAAAAATATCGATCCTAATAAAACATATTATGTCGCTACAAACGATTATTTATATGAAGGTGGCGACCACATGACCTTTTTTAAACCAAGTGACAGTCTTTACAGATTAAATTATAAAATAAGAAACACCTTGATTGATTATTTTATGAAAGTTGATACCGTTAATCCTGTTCAAGACAACAGATTCATTCAAATTAAATAAATTATGAAACGCAGAGATTTTATTCAACAAGCTTCCATAGGCACCGCTTTGGTTTCACTAGGTGGACTTGGTTTACAATCGTTTACAACTTTAGAAAAAACTAAAAAAATTACCATAATACATACCAATGATGTTCACAGCCACATCGACCCGTTTCCGCCAGACGACCCTAGAAACGCAAACATTGGTGGCGTTGCCAGACGCGCTAGTTTAATTGAAGCGATTAGAAAAGAGAATCCGAACACCCTTTTATTAGATGCTGGCGATATTTTCCAAGGCACCCCCTACTTTAATTATTACGGTGGTGAACTAGAATTTAAACTGATGAGCAAATTAAAATACGATGTTGCAACCATTGGAAATCATGATTTTGACAACGGTATTGAAGGTTTGTATTCGCAATTACCGCATGCCAACTTTGATTTTATAAGCGCCAATTACGATTTCACGAATACAGCGATGGACACACACACAAAGCCTTATAAAATCTTTTTAAAAGATGGTATAAAAATTGGCGTATTTGGCTTAGGCGTAGAATTAGACGGTTTGGTTTCGCCTGAAAACTTTAAAGAAACCAAATATTTAGATCCTATTGAAATATCTCAGGATATGACCAGAATTTTGAAAGATGAAAAAGGCTGCGACCTTATTATCTGTTTATCACATTTAGGATACGATTACCATGATAGCAAAACCATTTCTGATTTAAACCTAGCAAAAGCCACAAAGAATATTGATTTAATAATTGGCGGACACACCCATACTTTCTTACCAAAACCAACCATTGTTAAAAATTTGGATGGCATAAATACCCTTGTTAACCAAGTAGGCTGTTACGGTATTAATTTAGGGCGTATTGATTTTTATTTTGATGCTAATAAGAACAAATCGGCAGATGGTGTTTCAATTACCGTATAAACAAAAAGTTTTATTCTAAAAACCTTAAATTATAAGTTTATTCAAGAATCAATTCATCTTCTTTAGAACCTTCATTCATCATTTTTGACTGTTTATAAAAGAAGAAAAATGCTGATAATTTTAATGTTACAGAAACCACATTAAGTAAATTTCTTTCTGCTATATAAGTATGCGCAATCCAAATAACTTCAGAGAATACTATTAGAAGTGAACCAATAAAAATAAATAAGGATTTTTGATTTTCTCTATAATTATAATTTAACAAAGCCAAGGTTAAAAGCATAAGCATAAGCGCATTATAAACCAATTCTACATAATACTCACTTCTTAACCCCACAAATGGCTCTACAATAACTTGCAATACATAAAACAGATATAAACTAAGCGCAAGTAAAACAACTAATTGCAGCTTTAAGTTTTTTATCACATAATACAAGCTTATCGATTTTAATAATTTAATTAATAAAAACATATAAGCAAGCATATACAACCCATTACCTAAATAGTAATAATAATTGTAATCAATATGATTTACAATCAAGTCTAATAAATCAGAAATCGCATATAACAGAATAAATAATGTAAAATAAACCGTCTTTTTATTTACAAAACACATATAAGCAAGCGCCATCAAAGGAATGATTAAAACCTCTAAATTTCCAGCTAATACTTCGTTTCCTTTAAATTGAAAAAAAACAAACAAAAAGTAAACCACCACTATAACACTCGCCAAAATCTTCGAATTCCACATGATGCTTTTTTTTGGTTTAAACACGAATATAATTCATTTTCATTACATTATATTATGTGTTTTACGATTTTTACAAGAAAATAACAATCAAACTTTTAATTTAAGTAGAAAATCGCTTTCACTAATTAAAGGAATATTTAACTTTTCGGCTTTTTCTTTTTTACTAGGCCCCATGTTTGCTCCAGCAATAATATAGCTAGTTTTTGAAGAAATAGAACTACTTACTTTCCCGCCGTTATCTTCAATAAGTTTTTTTAACTCGTTTCTTGATACGATTTCAAAAACACCTGTAACCACAATAATGTCGCCTTGAAGAATTTCCGTTTGCCCTTCCAATTGTGCTTCCGACATTTGTAGCTGTACTCCAAATGATTTCAATCTATTTACCGTATTGATGTTTTCTTCGGAAGCAAAAAAAGCACAAACACTCTCGGCTATCTTGATACCGATTTCATCAACGTTAACCAAATCTTCTTGTGAAGCAGCCATTACAGCATCGATGCTTTTATAATGCTTTGCTAATTTTTTAGCAACCGTTTCTCCCACATAACGAATACCCAAAGCATACAAAACGCGTTCAAACGGAATGTTCTTAGATTGCGAAATGCCCTGTATTAAATTATCGGCACTCTTTTCTGCCATACGCTCTAAAGGAATCACTTGATCTTTGGTTAACACATACAAATCAGAATAATTAGAAATAAGCCCTTCTTTTACCAACAAAGCAACGGTTTCGCCACCTAAACCATCAATATCCATGGCCTTTCTTGAAATAAAATGCTGTATTCTTCCTATAATTTGCGGTTTACATCCATTGTAATTCGGACAATAATGCTGTGCTTCGCCTGCTTGTCTTACCAATTCCGTTTCACATTCCGGACACTTTGAAATATACACCGTTGGCACAGAATTTAAATCTCTTTTAGTTAAATCGACACCAAGAATTTTAGGTATAATTTCGCCTCCCTTTTCCACATAAACTTCATCGCCAACGCGTATATCAAGTTTTTCAATTTGATCGGCATTATGTAACGACGCGCGTTTTACAGTAGTCCCTGCCAACTCAACAGGTTCTAAATTTGCAACAGGCGTAATGGCTCCAGTACGCCCAACTTGATAAGTAATACTATTTAATCGTGTTGAAACCTGCTCGGCTTGAAACTTATACGCCATTGCCCATCGTGGTGCTTTTGCCGTATAACCCAATTCTTCTTGATGCTGTAAACTATTTACTTTTACCACCACACCATCAGTTTCGTAAGGTAAACTATGGCGGTGAATATCCCAGTAATTAATAAATTCTAAAACTTCATCTATAGAATTGGCTAGTTTAGCAGCATCGGGCACTTTAAACCCCCACTGTCTTGCTTTTTCTAAGCTGTCAAACTGTGTTTCTACACCTAGTTTTGTTCCTGTTAAATTATAAAGTAAACACTCTAAAGGACGCTTAGCAACCTCGCCACTGTCTTGGAGCTTTAAACTTCCAGATGCTGTGTTTCTAGGGTTTCTATAGGGCTCCTCGCCTATTTCAATCCGTTCTTCATTCATTTTATTAAAACCTTCAAACGGCAAGACAATTTCGCCTCGAATATCAAATCTTGGAGGAAAATCACCTTTTAATTGCAATGGAACAGATTTAATGGTTTTCACATTAGCAGTTACATTATCACCTTGAAAACCATCGCCTCTAGTTACTGCTTTTTCTAAAACACCATTTTCATAAGTCAAACTTATGGATGCACCATCGTATTTTAATTCGCAAGTGTATTGAATTTCACCATCCACCATCTTTTTAATGCGCGCTTCCCAATCCTGTAAATCTTCTTTGGAATATGAATTATCTAAAGAATACATACGATGTTCATGAACCAAAGTTTCAAAATTCTTGGTCACCGCTCCCCCAACGCGCTGTGTGGGTGAATTGGCATCAAAAAACTCTGGATGTTTTAATTCTAAATCCTGAAGTTCCTTCAGTTTCATATCAAAATCGTAATCTGAAATTACCGCAGAATCCTGTACATAATATTTATCGTTATGTTCGCGTAACTCGGCTCTAAGCGCTAGTATTTTTTGTTCAATTGTATTCATTAATTCTTTACACCTTTTATCATTCTGTCCTTACGGAAGATGTCTTGTTTTAATTCAATATTAGAAAATTCATGTTTTTGCAAGAGTCGAATCATTTCATTACCTAAAAATTCATTTATTTCAAACAGCAATTCGCCGTTTTCAACCAAATTCTGAACTGCAAATTCTGTAATAGCTTTATAAAACTGCAATGCATTATCGTCTTTTACAAACAGGGCTAAATGCGGTTCGTTCTCCAAAACATTAGGCTTCATAAGCACCTGTTCTTTTTCCCTAACGTAGGGCGGATTTGAAACAATAATATCAAATTTTAAATCATTAATTTGTGTTGTCGTTAAAATATCAGCTTCAATAAATTGAACTTCAACAGCATTTAAAACCGCATTTTCTTTGGCCACTTCAATGGCTTTATTACTAACATCCAAAGCATAAACCGAAGCGTTTTTAAGATTTTTAGCTAATGATATTGCAATACAACCGCTGCCTGTACCAATATCTAAAATATTTATATGCTTGTTCCCATTGGTATGTTTTAAAATCCACTCCACCAATTCTTCGGTTTCTGGGCGAGGAATTAAAACATTTTTATTCACTTTAAATGGGAGGCCGTAGAATTCGGTTTCGCCAATTATATATTGAATAGGCTTATGTTTTTTAAGCGCCTTTAAAGCCTTTAAAATTTGCGAATCATCTTCAACAGAGATTTCAGAATCCATAGCCATTTCAATACGAGAAACTTGATAAAAAACATCAACTAGCGTATAGAAAAAACTATTTACTTCCTCTGTAGCATAGAGGGTATCTAATTCTGCGTGAAACTTCTTTTGTATATCTTTTAGTCTCATATTTTTAGTATTCCTGAAAAACAGTCATTGTTTAACATCTATTTTGATATTTAATTGTTTCAATCTACTGTTTAAATTCGGTTAGATCTAAGAATTAATTTCTCGAATAACTATAGTATCTTTACGCACTTTAAGCGTTAAAATTTGAATACGTGAAGATACGCCAAATCGTAAAATTTTAAAATGAAAAACCTTATAATCTTATCAACAATATGCCTAACACTGTTACATTGTACAGTTAGAGAGCAACCGCGATTTATAGGACTTGAAAACATTCAAGTTTTAGAAAGCAATTCTGAATTTATCACGTTAAGCGCTGACGCTTTATTTATTAACCCGAATGATATTGATGGTGAATTAAGCACCAACGAATTAAAAATTTTCGTCAATAATAAGAACCTTGCCACGATTGAAAACCAAACCTATAAAGTACCTGCTAAAAAAGAGTTTTCGATAGCTTTAACCTCTAAAATTCCAACAGATAGTTTAATAAACACAAAAAACTTAGTTGGTTTAATAGATAGTTTTATGTCAAAAACTATAAACGTGCAGTATAAAGGAGAAATAGTTTATAAAGTTTTAGGGATTTCTAAAACTTATGTTATTGATAAATCTGAGGAAATTAAAATCAACTTATAAGCTTGAACACTCAAGAGCACTACATAAAACGTTGTTTAGAAATTGCCAAAAACGGCTTGGGAACCACACGCCCTAACCCCACGGTTGGCGCTGTAATTGTGCATAATAATAAAATTATAGGCGAAGGTTTTACAAGTGATTTTGGCGGAAATCACGCCGAAGTAAACGCAATAAACAGTGTTACTAATAGAGACTTATTAAAAGAAGCAACTATTTACGTAACTCTAGAACCTTGCTCGCACTATGGTAAAACACCACCTTGCAGCGATTTAATCATTAAACATCAAATCCCAAATGTAGTGATTGGCTGTATTGATGATAACGAAAAAGTCGCAGGAAAAGGCATTGCCAAATTGAAAAACGCAGGATGTAATGTTACAGTTGGTGTTTTAGAAGAAGCCTGTAAAAATCACCACAAACGCTTTTTTACCTTTCATAATAAAAAACGTCCGTATATTATATTAAAATGGGCCGAAACCGAAAACGGCTATTTATCTCCAGAGGAAAAAGACGAACAAAAACCCGTTTGGATTACAAACAGCTATTCTAGACAATTGGTGCATAAATGGCGTACCGAAGAACAAGCTATACTAGTTGGCACAAATACCGTTTTAGAAGATAATCCTAGTTTAACGGCAAGAGATTGGATTGGAAAAAACCCTATCCGAATTGTGTTAGATAGAAATAAAAAACTCTCCAAAAACTTTATGGTTTTTGATGAATCTGGTGAGACTATTGTAATAAGTGAGCGAACGGGAGACGAGAGACAGGAGACGGATGAGAAAAGACAGAAGACGAGAGACTGGAGACGGGAAATTGAGGACGGGAGACCAATGACAGAAGACCGGGGACTGAAGACCGAGTATATAAATTGGGAATTAAAAACCGCTATTGCAAAGCAAATTTGCGACATAGCATTCCAAAAAAACATCAACTCGATTATTATTGAAGGTGGTGCCAAAACATTGCAAACCTTTATTGATGAAAACCTTTGGGATGAAGCACGAGTTTTTACAGGACAAGTAAGCTTCAAAACAGGCACAAAAGCCCCTGAGTTTTCAGGCGTATTAATTTCAGAAGAAAAAATAAAAACAGACATTCTAAAGATTTACAAAAATGATTAAAACCCTCATATTCGATTTCGGCAATGTATTTATCAACTTAGACATTGAAGGCGCTAAAAAAAATGCTTTTGAAGTTTTAGAAATCGATTCTTTTTCTGAAGAAATAACCGCATTTAATAGTTTTTACGAACAAGGTTTAATTTCAACAGCTGAATTTTTAGATTTTTATGCTGAAAATTTTCCGAAGCTTTCAAAAGAAGACATTATTGATGTTTGGAACGCGATGTTAAAACATTTTCCGAAGCACCGTTTAGAGTTTTTACAAACCTTAAAAGCATCTGGGAAATACAAACTCATATTATTAAGCAACACGAACGAACTTCACATTGATTACATCAAACAGAATGTGAATTTCTTTGATGATTTCAAAAAATGCTTTGATAAGTTTTACCTATCTCATGAAATTCATTTAGCAAAACCGAATTATGATATTTTCGAATTTGTTTTAAAAGAAAATAAACTTATTCCTGAAGAATGCCTTTTTATAGACGACAATAAAGAAAATATTATAAGTGCAAATGCGCTAAAAATTAAAACTTGGCACATTAATCCTGAAACGGAAGACGTTTCTACATTGTTTGAAACAAAAAGTAATCTCTTTTAAACAGCATATTTGGCAGAAAAAGACACATACAAAACCATTGAAACTAGTCCTGAACCAACCTTGTTTAAGGACAAAAACAGCAAATTTTTCGGCTATGCTTTTCCAGTAAAAACCGAAGAAGATGTAAAAACCCACCTAGACCTTTTAAAAAAAGAACACCATTCGGCAAGGCATTGGTGCTACGCCTACCAATTAGGAACCGAAACCATTGCCTATCGGGCTAACGACGACGGCGAACCAAGCAATTCTGCGGGTATGCCAATTTACGGACAGATTCAATCTTTTGAAGTCACCAACATATTAATTGTTGTAGTGCGTTATTTTGGCGGTGTTAAATTAGGCGTTGGTGGTTTAATAAATGCCTATAAAACTTCAGCACAACTGACCTTAGAAGCTTCAAAAATTATTAAAAAAACCATCAATATTGATTATCTAATTTCATTTGATTACAAAAACATGAATACGGTAATGCGTATCATTAAAGAAAAAAAATTAAAAATCATCCATCAAAAACTGGAAATGGATTGCCAAATTACAATTTCGGTTAGAAAAAAAGATTCCGCATCAATTTTCGATATTTTCAATCATCTTTACGAAATAAAAATCAAAGCGCTTTAAACTAAAGTTTTAAGGCATCTAAAATGTATTTTGGTGGTCTTGTGGGACGATTTGTTTTTTTGTCTATAAAAACTAAAATCGTATTTGCAGTTGTTAAAATTTCACCTTTTTCATTGGTGATTTCGTAGTCAAATTCAATCTTAACCGTTGGTATACTGTTTAGTTGTGTTTTAACATTAATTACATCATCATAACCTGCTGATTTTTTATAGTTTAAGCTCATAGAAACAACTGGGAGCATCACACCATCTTCTTCCATTTTTTTATAAGAAACTCCAATCTTACGAAGCCACTCAATACGCCCCATTTCAAGGTATAACGCGTAGTTTCCATGATAAACAACCCCCATTTGGTCGGTTTCACCATATCGAACTCTTATTTGTATTTCATCGAATTTCATAAGTATAATTGGATATTTTTTTGTAGTTTCGGCTAGAGGTTAAACATGGGGAAAAAAATCTAAATATTCAATAGTATTTCATTTTTTTTTTAAGATTTTTGTTCACATATTTGCCTCGCTATAAAAGGGGAGCGAAAGGTCGTTTTTTTCGCTGATTTCTAAACTAACAAATAAAATCTATATAATAAAAAATGAGTGTAACTGCGCAATCGGTATGGAATAACTGTCTAGAATTCATAAAGGATAATATTCAACCGCAAGCATACAAAACATGGTTTGAACCAATTGTCGCAGTCAAATTAACAGACACTGCATTAAGCATTCAAGTACCTAGTAAATTCTTTTACGAATGGCTTGAAGAACATTATGTAAAAATCCTAAAAGTATCACTTACAAAGGAGTTAGGAGAAACCGCCAAACTGGTGTACATTATTAGAATGGAAAACACCTATGGCAACAAACAACCTTTTACCGAAAAAATTCCGAGTTCAAACCGTTCTGCTGTGAAATCGCAAAATGTTGATATTCCTTTAAATAATAAAAGCCCTGAATTACGCAATCCGTTTGTAATTCCAGGCATTAGAAATGTAAAGATAGAATCGCAACTAAATCCGAATTACAGTTTTGAGAATTTCCTTGAAGGTGATTCTAACCGTTTAGCACGAAGTGCTGGATTAGCCGTTGCTGCCAAACCAGGAGGAACATCCTTCAACCCTCTATTAATTTTTGGTGGTGTTGGTTTAGGAAAAACGCACTTAGCGCATGCTATTGGCGTAGACATAAAAGACAAATATCCAGAAAAAACAGTTTTATATATTTCTGCTGAAAAATTTACGCAACAATATATAGACGCTGTGAAAAAGAATAATAGAAATGATTTTATTCATTTTTATCAAATTATCGATGTTCTTATTATTGACGACGTGCAATTCCTTTCGGGGAAAACAGGAACTCAAGATGTATTCTTTCATATATTCAACCATTTACATCAAAATGGAAAACAAGTTATTTTAACAAGTGATAAAGCACCTGTTGATATGCAAGATATCGAACAACGTTTGCTTTCACGTTTTAAATGGGGTTTATCTGCCGAATTACAAAATCCAGATTTTGAAACTCGAGTCTCTATATTAAAGAACAAACTCTATCGTGATGGCGTTGAAATGCCTGAAGATATTATTGATTATGTTGCTAAAAACATCAAATCGAATGTTCGAGAATTAGAAGGCGCCATAATTTCGTTAATTGCCCAATCATCTTTCAACAAAAAAGAAATCACAATTGATTTAGCAAAAGTGATTGTTGAAAAATTCGTTAAGAACACCAAACGCGAAGTTTCTATAGATTATATCCAAAAAGTAGTTTCCGATTATTTCCAAATGGACATCGACACACTACAATCTAAAACCAGAAAACGCCACATTGTACAAGCCAGACAATTAGCCATGTTTTTTGCTAAAAAATTCACAAAAGCTTCTTTAGCTAGTATTGGTTCGCAAATTGGAAAAAGAGATCACGCTACAGTTTTACACGCTTGTAAAACGGTTCACAACCTATCTTCAACAGACAAACAGTTTAGAAAATATGTTGAAGACATTACCAAAAAACTTTCTGTTTAAAACATTTAGCCATGACTAAAATTTTAATGGTATGCTTGGGAAACATTTGTCGTTCACCCCTAGCTGAAGGTATTTTAAAGTCAAAACTTCCAGCCGAAGATTTTCAAGTAGATTCTGCAGGAACGGCAAGTTATCATATTGGTTCAGCTCCCGACAAACGCTCGGTGGCCGTTGCTAAAAAACACGGATTAAACATTTCCAATTTAAAAGGCAGGCAATTTGAAGTTTCAGATTTTGATACATTCGATATTATCTATGTGATGGATGAATCGAATTACCAAAATGTATTGAAATTAGCTAGAAATGAGGAGGATGAAAATAAAGTAAAGTTTATTTTAAATGAAGTGTATCCTAATAAAAACTTCGATGTTCCCGACCCTTATTATGGTGGCGATGAAGGCTTTCAAAATGTATACAACATGCTAGATGAAGCCTGTACAAAAATAGCTCAAGATTTAACTTCTTCATAAAATGACAACACATAGCGGTAAACTTTATTTAATTCCAACCACTTTAGGCGATAACGATCCGTTGGAAGTTTTACCTGTTACGGTAAAACAAATTATTGAGCAAACCGATACATTTATTGTTGAAAATGAAAAAACTGCAAGACGCTTTATAAAGCGCATTTGCCCAGAAAAATCACAACCTTCGTTAAACCTTTTTGTATTAAACAAATACACAGAAGCCACCGATTTACCAAACTTTTTAGAACCCTGTTCAAGAGGGATTCATGTTGGTTTACTCTCTGAAGCAGGTTGTCCTGGAGTTGCCGATCCTGGCGCAGATGTGGTTAAAATTGCACACGACAAAAACATTAAGGTTGTACCATTGGTAGGTCCTTCTTCCATTCTAATGGCACTCATGAGTTCTGGAATGAACGGGCAAAGCTTCGCTTTTAACGGCTATTTACCCATTGATAAAGGAGAACGTAAAGCAGAAATAAAATATTTAGAACGCCTTTCGTTTGAACGAAATCAATCGCAATTATTTATTGAAACCCCTTACCGAAACAATAAAATGATTGAAGATTTATCTGCGATTTTAGAAAGCAACACCAATGTTTGTGTGGCTTGCGACATTACATTGCCAAACGAGTTTATAAAAACCCAAACTGCAAATCAATGGAAAAAAAATAAGGTAGACCTTCATAAAAGACCTACCCTATTTATAATTCATAAAAGTTAAATACTAAATCGCTTTTGCTTTTCTATCGGCTTTAATAAACGACGTATCATATCCTGAAAAACGTTTCATATAATAACCAACCGTTGTACCGTAACCGTCTGCAAAGTTATCAATACCATAACTTCTTAAGTACTTCTTTACACTTCCTGCACCCGCTAAGTGAGCTGCAGCTAAAATACCAGATTCTGTAACTAAGACACCATTAATACGTTTTCCAACATAGTTCTTGATATCACGTCTTAAAATCCACTTATTACGAGCTGTATTCGCTACAAAAGCATTCTCCTGCATTCTAGGACTCTTTAAAAACGCAGCAGGATCGTTAATCCCAATCAGTTTTAAAGTATTTTTTCCAAATTGATATTTTCCCATGTAACCATAAGAATTAACCACAGAATAATTACCTCGAGACTCTTTAAAAGCTAATGCTTCTTTAAAGCCTACAAAAGATTTTCCTAAATACGGGGTGAATACTTCTTCGTTGTGCTTTTGAACTGTAGAATTATCCTCTATCGCGTCCAATTTTACTGTATAATTTAAGTCTAACCCTTCAGTTGAATATTTACTTAAATCAAAAGCCTCGCTCGATTGAAACGAGAAATACAATAGTGTTGATATTGTAAGTGCAAGAATTCCATAACTTCCAATATTTTTTACCATACATTTTAAATTTTTTCGGTGTTTATTAAATGTAATTTCCACCTTGAAATTTGAGCCTGCAAAATTAGGCTTTTTTTCAATAACTTCAAAATTAATCGATTATGTGTTTCTTTTTATTGAACAATAGACGAAATACACAGGTTTCTATTAAGTTTTTGTTATTAAAACATTCCTTTTTATTACATTAAATTTAGATTATAAAACTGCCAAAACTCTTAAAATACTCTTATTTAACATGGTATTAAGACAAAGACCGAACAACATACAAACCGCTAAAAAACAGCTATTTATAATGTTTCATAATCAAAACATAAGTTCTTTTTAACTTTTTATTATGTTTGAAAATGAAACGGTATCAATCATCAAAACCATTTAATAAGTCTACACGCTAACTTTTAGCTTAGAGCTTAAGCTTCTTACCAATTTCTATGCCAATACTGACAATTATTATTGCTAAGCATGCTTTTTTTTGATGGCGAAAAGCGTTTTAAACGCATTTTTCTGCTTAAAATCTCAAACTACTTAACAAAGTTAGCTTAGATTTAAACAAATTTATGCGACATGGCGTGTCGGAAGTAAACAAAAATTCTCATGTTTTATTAACTACTTTCGTGCTAGATAAAACATGAGAATTTAAATACTGCACTGTATAATGCAATGATGTAAAACTACTTTCTAATGCCCTGTGAAGACAAATAGCGCCAATATTCGGCGGCATAAGCATTATGTTGTGATAAAGTTTTAGCAAACTTATGAAACCCTAAACGTTTAGCATCGGCAACAAAATAGAGGTATTTGTGTTTTTCATAATTTAAAACCGCATCAATAGCCGTAATATCAGGCATCGCAATTAATCCTGGAGGTAAACCTCGATTTTGATAGGTGTTATATGGCGAATCAATTTCCTTATGAACATTTAAAACACGCTTTATAACAGTACCTTGATATTCTGGAAGTTGGTAAGCTGCAAATTTAAGCGTAGGATCTGCTTGTAATGGCATACCAATTTTTAATCTATTCATATAAACTCCTGCAATTCTAGGCAATTCTGATGCTTGCTTAGATTCTTCATGAACAATAGAAGCCAAAGTAATAACTTCTTCTGGTGTTAAACCTATGGCTTTTGCTTTATCAAGTCTAGAAGTATTCCAAAAAGCCTTATTTTCTTTTAGCATTCTTTCTCTAAAGTCTTTTGCTGAAGTATTCCAGAAAAACTCATAACTATTAGGCACATACATACCAAGTGCTGATGCCCTAGTAAAATGATTTGCTTTTAGAAATGATGTATCTGTCATCGCTTTTATTAACGACAAACTATCGGCTTCAATTTGATCGGAAATGCGCCCTGCTAATTTTTCAAGACTCTCTTGATTGTTAAAAGAGACACGAATGGGCAAGTTTTTACTTCTAATGGAATTAATAATATCGTTATTACTCATCCCTTTTTTAATTTCAAAACGTCCTGCCTTTATGTGTGTGATGTATTCTTTTTGTTTTGCCAATGCATCAAAAGCTTCGATATCGTTTAATAAAGGCTCTAACTCATTTCTAACATATTGATAGTTTGATCCGGTTGGAATAAAAATGAAAGCCGATTCATTATTAAAAGCTGTATTAGGTTTTAACATGGCTTTATAAACAAAATTCGCAAAAAATCCTGCTGCAATAAGTCCTAAACCAACAATGGCTAAAAGTATCTTTTTTATATACATTTAATTATTAATAAGTTGAAATAAATATTCGTTTTTATAAGTGCCGTGTACAAAATTCCAGTCTTTTTTTATGCCTACTTTTTCAAAACCTTGATTGGAAAACAACTTTATACTGGCTTCGTTTTCTTCTGAAATATTACAGTATAATTGATGTAAATCTAAGTGTATAAAACAATAATCGATTAATAAGTCTAAGGCTTCGCTTCCATAACCTTTTAATCTATCGGAAGGTTCTTGTATTAAAATGCCAATACCTGCACGTTTGTTTTTAAAATCGAAATCGAATAAATCAATCAAACCAACGGGCGTATCATTATAATCTGAAATCACTAATCGTAATTGCTTGACTTCATAAATATCTTTATGAGCATTTTCTAGATATTGTTTAATTAAAAACTTAGAATAAGGAGTTTGAGTACAACTTATTTCCCAGATGGACTCGTTGTTTTCAACCTTATGAATAAACTCCAAATCCTCAGGCTCTAAAGCGCGTAAATAAATAGTATCGCCATTTAGTGTCCTCATAGTTTGCCTTCAAAAACGTAAGTAGCAGGACCAATTAACCAAACATTATTATATGTACCGTTTGCTTCATTAAAGCTTACTTGCAGTTTTCCGCCTTCAACATTTAAAGTCACTTGATTTTTAGTAGTTTCACCCGTTGCGTGCATGGCGATGGCTACAGCTGTAACTCCAGTACCACAGGATAAAGTTTCATCTTCAACACCACGCTCGTAGGTTCTCACTCTAAAAACATCATCAGAAATTTTCTGAACAAAATTCACATTCGTTCCTGCTTCATTATAAGGTGCACCATAACGAATACCAGCGCCTTTTGTTTTTATATCGAAATCATTAATATGACTCTCAAACTGCACATGGTGTGGCGAACCTGTATTTAAAAACACGTGGTTTTCATGTTTTTCTACGACTTGAACATCTAACATTTGAAGTTTTACGATGCCATTTTCAATCGTTGCATGGTGCAAACCATCAATAGCTTCAAAAACAGCTTTATTAGAAATAACACCTAATTGCTGTGCGAAAGCCACTAAACAACGGCCACCATTTCCACACATGGTACTTTCGTTTCCATCGGCGTTATAATACACCATTTTAAAATCGTATTCGGGATGATTTTCTAATAAAATAAGTCCGTCTGCCCCTACTCCAAAACGTCTGTCGCATAAAAAAGCAACGTGTTTGGTATTGTTTTTATCAAACGTTTGCTGACGATTGTCAATCATCACAAAATCGTTTCCTGTTCCTTGGTATTTATAAAAAGTCTCTTGCATAATAAGGCACAAAGATATGATATTATACCGTTTTTTTGATTGTTAAATGACAGTTAAAGTTCGTTTTCTATTTCAATAAATAATTAATTTTAATCTCTATTAATAAAATATAAACGATATTATGAAGAAGATTTTATCATTAGTGTTAGTATCTGCTTTAGGTGGCGTTTTTACCTTAAGTGCATATAAATTACTCATTGAAAACCCTACACCCGAAATAGCGACTACCACAGAAATTAGGCCTACTTACCTTCCTGCCAACCACACAGAAAACACAGCGATACCCTACGAAACGCCAGATTTAACTAAGGCTGCTGAAAATACGGTAAACGCCGTAGTGCATGTTAAAAATGTAACGTTAAGCTCTGGACAAATGAGTTTTCACGATTTCTTTTCAGGAAGAAGTCCGCAGCGTGCACAGGTAGGCACAGGTTCAGGTGTTATTATTAATGAAGATGGCTATATTATTACCAATAATCACGTTATTAATAATGCTCAAGAACTTTCGGTTACACTGAATAACAATAAAACCTACACTGCCGAGTTAGTGGGTACCGATGCTAAAACAGACATTGCCCTATTAAAGATTAATGCTGAAGACCCTTTACCATTTGTAACTTTTGCAGATTCAGACACCGTTAAAATTGGCGAATGGGTTTTAGCAGTTGGAAATCCATTTAATTTAACATCTACTGTTACAGCAGGAATTATTAGTGCAAAATCGAGAGATTTATCGGGTGTTAGTGCCCAATCCTTTCTTCAAACCGATGCTGCAGTAAACCCTGGAAATTCGGGAGGAGCACTTGTAAATACCAATGGCCAACTGGTTGGAATTAATACGGCCATTTCTTCGCAAACAGGCTCTTATATTGGATATTCGTTTGCTGTACCTAGTAATATTGCTAGAAAAGTTGTTGAAGACATTTTAGAATATGGCAATGTTCAAAACGGTATATTAGGCATTCAAGGTGGCGCACTAAATAGTGCTGTTGCTAAAGAAATTGGTATTAACGATACCGAAGGCGTTTATGTAGACAGCGTTGTTGAAGACTCTGGAGCCGATAAAGCAGGGCTTCAAAAAGGCGATATTATTAAAGAGATTGACAACATTAAAGTTTCTAAATTCTCAGATTTAACAGGCCATTTAAGTGCAAAACGCCCTGGAGATATCGTACAATTAAAACTCGCTAGAGACGGCTCTACAAAAACGGTTTCGGTAACATTGGCAAAAAACCAAACCATTAACATGCCTTTAGTGGGTAGAATTAAAAATGCTAAGCATGAAGATTTGAAAAAACTTAGCGCTAAAAATGGTGTTAAAATTGTTCAATTAAATGGTGAATATGCTCAATATTGGAAAAATAATGGCATCACTGAAGGCTGCATCATATCAACCATAAACGACATAAAAGTTAATTCGGTTGATGATGTTCAAGAGATTTTAAAAGACAGATCGACTTACGAGCCATTAAGAATAGAAATTATTAATTTAAACGGCGAAATAGAACGTTTTAATTTCAGATAAACCAATTAAATCACAATAAAGCGTGTACGTATTTTAAAGCTTCATTCTGAATAAGATTACAGCGTATTAAATACTAAACCCACAAGAAAGCTTGTGATTTAAAAACTTTGAATTTTATTAAAATATTATAATCTAAATAACGTTTTACAACGTAGTTACTAAAGCCTCACTTGTTGAGGCTTTTTAAATATTCACAGCAAATAGTAAACTATATTTTATAAATTGCGCAAATTAGAAAAATCATTAAAAATTATTCCCAACATGAAACTCATTAAATCAACCCTTTTAATAGTATTTACCTGTCTTATATCTCTTCATTCTTTTTCCCAAACCGATGATATCGATGAAGATAAATTATCATTAAACAGCGGTACTATTGATAGTCAATTTGAGTTTGTTATAAGACGTTCAAATAAATATCAAGATTATAAGGTTGTAAAGAAAAACTGGCTGTACACGCTTAAAGCCCATACTTTAGATTCTTTAAATGCTGTACATAAAGATTTATTAGAAACACAAGCGGTAGTTAAAAACCAAAACCAAGAGATTTTAGATTTAAAAGAATCGCTTTCTAACACCCAAATGGATTTAGATAAAACAAACACCGAGAAGGATAATATGGCCTTGTTTGGGTTGCAAATGGGTAAAGCTAACTACAATGTACTCATGTGGTCTATAATTGGAATTTTAATAGCTTTTCTTGCTTTCTTTATCTATAAATTTAACAACAGTAATGCCGTTACCAAAGAAGCGAAACAAAACTTAGCTGAAATTGAAGAAGAGTTTGAAGAGCACCGCAGATCGGCTTTAGAACGCGAACAAAAGGTGCGTCGTCAACTTCAAGATGAATTAAACAGACAGAAAAAAGGATAAAAAACATTCCTTTTTTTGAATAATTATTTAGGTTGAAATTTTAAATAGTAATTTAAAATTTCAACCTTTTTTTATGAAACTATTATAGAGCACATTTCAGAGGCGTGAGAAACGTAAAATTCTTCCTCAATAGATTAACTACTATTTTTGCTTAATTCTGAAATCCCACAACTTTTGTGCTTGATCCGTAAAACCTTGAACAGCACACAAACCATATAAAAACAAAAAAGACCTACTATTTCTAGTAAGTCTTTTTGTGAGCCCTGCAGGATTCGAACCTGCGACCGCCTCCTTAGAAGGGAGGTGCTCTATCCAGCTGAGCTAAGAGCCCTCACAGAAACCATTTCTAATTTCTGGTGTGCAAATATAAAATTAACTATATTTCTAACCAAAGGAAATGTTTATAATTTTTACTAAAAATTTAATTCCATCATAACCCTTTGATATTATGAATATTATTACTTCACTTTAAATAAAAAAGGCATCATAAAATGATGCCTCCTTAGTTCTATACTGATTTATGTTACCAAAACAATGCATAAAGCACTGCTAAAATAATACACACAATCATCGATCCGATGTTGAATAACGGTGTGGTTTTAAATAAATCTCCAGAAAGATCAATCCCTTTAGGGTCGTCTGCTCCTTTATTTTGAATATGACTTAAAATAACAATTATAATCATTGTTAATACAGCCGTAATTCCCATTTGGTGCATCCAAGGTTCAAAAATTGGAATTGGTAAAAACTTAAGCGCTAATGCAATTGGAATAGAAGCTATAGCCCCCCAAATTGCAGCGTTGTTTGTTGTTTTTTTCCAGAACAAACCTAACATAAATACCGCTAAAATTCCCGGACTTACTATTCCTGTATATTCTTGGATAAATTGAAATGCTTGATCGATACCACCTAATAAAGGTGCTACAATTACAGCAATAACCAATGCAATTGCACCAGAAAGACGACCTACATTTACTGTTTCTTTATCGCTTGCATTCTTATTAATGTATTGTTTGTAAATATCCATTGTGAAAATGGTAGACGTCGAATTTAACATAGAAGCCAAAGACGAAACCACTGCTGCTGCTAAAGCTGCGAAAGCCACACCTTTAAGACCTACAGGTAAAAACTGTAACAACCATGGGTATGCTTTATCAGCTTGAGCAGAAGATGGCACATTTAACATACCTACTTCTCCTAAATTAGCCATAATTGCAGGGTCGTTAACCATAACATAAGCTGCAATTCCAGGAATAACAACAATTAAAGGAATAACTAACTTTAAAAATGCTGCTAAAAGGATACCTTTTTGAGATTCCTTTAAAGATTTTGCAGCTAAAGTACGCTGAATAATGTATTGGTTGAATCCCCAATAGTACAAATTGGCTACCCATAAACCACCTACTAACACCCAAATACCAGGTAAATTAACATAGTTATCATTCGATTCTTCAAGAATCATGTGGAATTTCTCTGGAGCAGCTTCTAAAACTTTAGAAAACCCTGCTATCACACCTTCTCCACCAGATACTGTATTTAAGGCCAAATAAGTTGTTACTAAACCCCCAAGTACTAAAAACACCACTTGTATAACATCGGTCCATGCTACTGCAGACAAACCACCATATAGTGAATAAGCTGCCGCAAACAACGCTAAACCAATAATAGCATATATCATATCTACACCCATAATAGTTTCAATAGCTAAACCTCCTAAATAGAGTACTGAAGCTAAATTCACAAAAATGTAAAGTCCTAACCAGAAAACAGCTAGAATGGTTTTTAAGTTGGTTGAAAATCGTTTTTCAACAAATTCTGGAATGGTATAAAGTCCTTTTTCAATAAAAATAGGCAGGAAATATTTACCTACTATAATTAAAGTTAAAGCAGCCATCCACTCATACGAAGCAATAGCAATACCTAGTGCAAAACCTGATCCAGACATCCCGATAAATTGTTCTGCTGAAATATTAGCTGCAATAAGCGAAGTTCCTATCGCCCACCATGGTAAAGATTTACTCGCTAAAAAATAATCTTCTGCGTTTTTTTGATGCCCCTCTTTGTCTCGAGACACCCATAATCCTACGCCTAGAATTAACACGGCATACGCAACAAAAACCACGTAATCCCACATTTGAAATCCTGCTGTCATAAATAAAAAAATTAGTTTAAATAAGTTAGTTCAGCTCCAAATATAGAAATTAATTATAAATATTCAGTCTTTAGTTTTAAAAAACCAACTAGTAGGGTCTGGTATGGTATTGTGTATTTTATTATATTTGCTGGAAATTATGATAGAAATAAACAAAAAAACAGGCGTACCGAAGTACAAGCAAATCGTCAATAGTATTGAAGAAGCTATAGATGGTGGTGCATTACAAAAAGGTGACCAATTACCTTCTATAAACGCTATTAAAGACACCCATAACCTTTCTAGAGACACTGTTTTAACGGCTTATAACGAATTAAAAAACAGAGGCATCATTCAGTCTATTGTGGGAAAAGGGTATTTTGTTTCGAGTGAACACATCCAAATTCAGCAAAAAATATTTTTACTTTTTGATGAATTTAATTCCTTTAAAGAGGATTTATACAATGCCCTTTTAGATCATCTAGGTTCGCATATTCAGGTTGATCTTTTCTTTCATCATTTTAATGAAAAAAGTTTCAGTCAATTAATTCAGGATAATGCTGGCGACTATAATTATTACGTTATTATGCCTGCAAATTTGAAGCATACCGCTCAGGAACTTAAAATACTTCCGAAGGAGAAAGTGTATATTTTAGACCAGCTTCCTAAAGATTTGTCGAAATACGCTGCTATTTATCAAGATTTTGAAAACGACATTTTCGACAACCTTTCCAAAGCCAATCAACTCATTACTAAATACGAGCAACTAATTTTGGTTTTCAATAAGAAAAAGCAACCAATGGGAATGCAAAAAGGATTTATTAAATATTGTAAAACTAATAACATTCCTTTTGATGTAATAAACAGTTTTGATACTGAAACCCTTAAAAAAGGCAGTCTTTACATTATTCCCGACGATAGGAATTTACTGAACATTATTAAAAGCTCGAAAAAAGAAAAATTAAAACTAGCTCAAGATGTTGGAGTCATTTCATACAACGAAACGCTTTTAAAAGAAATTGTAGAAGGCGGAATAACCACTATTTCTACAGATTTTAAGGCCATGGGAAAACGCTTGGCAGAAATGATTTTAAATAAAGAAAACATTAAAATAAAAAACCCTCATAATATTATTATTAGAAACTCACTTTAAACTATAAGCCGTGTATCAATTCAATCATAATAAAGAAACCAATATCCTAGAAGTTTCTTATCCGGAAAGCAAATCTTTTGCTAAAATTCACCTCAATCAAGGGGCAAGCATTCAAGAATTAACCTTAATGGGGCAAACACTTATAAAAGATTTAGCGCCATTAACGTATGCATATACTTATGCTTCTGCATTTCTATTTCCTTTTGCGAACAGAGTTAAAGATGGCGCTTATTCGTATAATGAAAAGCCTTATCAATTAGAAGTAAATAACAAACCCGAAAACAATGCGCTTCATGGTTTAATATTCGATAAGAAATTCAAGCTTCTTGGTACATACGCTAAAGAAGAAACGGCAGTTGCCATTTTTGAATATGACGAAGTAAAAAAACACGAAGGTTTCCCATTTACCTATACCATTTTACTGCATTATATTTTCCACAAAAACAGCTTAGACATCGAATTTAATATAAAAAACACCAGCTCTGGCACGTTTCCGTTTACCGTGGGCTGGCATCCTTACTTTTTAAGTGCCAATTTATTTAATAGCACCTTAAATTTTGGAAGCTCAAAAAAGCTCATTATTGGCGAACGAAATATTGCCACTGGAATTGAAGATATCAAGCCTGTTAAAGACCTTCAGATTGAAGACAAACAACTGGATGATTGCTGGGTATTAAACAACGATAAAACCATCAAATTTACGACACCTGAATACGAACTAATCATTGATTCTTCAGAAGAAAACAGCTTTGTTCAAGCCTATACACCACCAGTTAAAAATGTTATTGCCATCGAACCTACCACGGGTGTTTCCGATAGTTTTAATAACAAAATAGGCATAAAGGAATTACGCTCATACAAAACTTACGAAATACGATGGACCATCGAAGTAAATAAAATTAAAAACAACTAAAATGAACACGCAACTCATTCAAGATGTAAAAAACAAATACATCGAAAACTTTAAAACAGAGCCTTTACTAATTTTTTCGCCAGGGCGTATAAACATCATTGGAGAACATACCGATTACAACGATGGATTTGTATTTCCTGCCGCAGTAAACAAAGGTATTGCTGCCGCGATACAAAAAAGCGACTCCAATATATCGACCGCTTATGCTCTTGATAAAAACAGCAAAATTGAATTCGATCTAAACCAAATAAAACCTTCAAAAGAAGGAAGCTGGCAAAACTATGTTTTTGGTGTTGTTGCCGAAATTCAGAATAGAAATAAAGTTATTGGTAACTTCAACATCGTTTTTAAAGGCAATATTCCTGGTGGTGCTGGCATGTCATCATCTGCAGCATTAGAAAATTCGGTAGTTTTTGGTTTAAACGAATTGTTCAATTTAGAATTATCTAAAGAGGACATGATTTATATTTCACAAAAAGCAGAGCATAATTATGTTGGTGTTAATTGTGGTATTATGGACCAATACGCCAGCATGTTTGGCATTAAAGACAACGCGCTACACTTAGATTGCAGAAGTTTAAAATCGACCCCTCATAAAATTGATTTTAAAGACCATCAATTAATGCTGATTAACACTAACGTAAAACATCAATTATCTGATAGTGCCTATAACGACCGTCGTTCTGCTTGCGAAAGCATTTCTGAACTGCTAGGAATAAAAGCTTTAAGAGATGCTACTGAAGGTGATTTAAAAAGTATTGAAGACCAAGTAACGCCTGAAAATTATCAAAAAGCATTATACGTTATTCAGGAAAATGAACGTACCGAAAAGGCGGCGCAAGCCATTGAAGATAACGATTTAGAAACTCTAGGACAGTTAATTTATGCCTCTCACAATGGTTTACAACACCAATACAAAGTAAGCTGTGAAGAGTTAGATTTTCTAGTAGATCAAGCTAAAGCTAACAAACAGGTTTTAGGCGCTAGAATGATGGGCGGTGGTTTTGGTGGTTGTACCATAAACTTAATTTCAAAAACTGAGGCTGAAGCTTTTGCTGAAACAACCTCTAAAGCATATAAAAAAGCCTTTAATAAAGACTGTTCTGTTTACTTCATCGAGCTTTCTCAAGGTACACATATAGTAGAATTATAAAAGTAATTTAATTGAAAATGAAAAATACAGATTTACAAGATTACTCACATAAACGTTTTAATATTCTAACAGGAGAATGGGTTTTAGTTTCTCCACACCGTGCAAAAAGACCATGGCAAGGACAAAACGAAGCCGTTTCTAACGAAAAACGCCCTAGCTACGATGAATCCTGCTATTTATGTGCAGGAAACACCCGAATTAATGGTGAAGTTAACCCAAAATACACCGATGCTTTTGTGTTTACGAACGACTTTGCAGCGCTTCAAAAAGACTCTAAAACCTTTGCTGTAAACGACGGACTTCTAGTGGCACAAAGTGAAACAGGCATTTGTAAAGTGGTGTGTTTTAGCCCAGACCATTCTAAAAGTTTGGCTGATATGACACCTAAAGAGATTGAAAAAGTTGTTTTTACATGGCAAAAAGAATTTAAAGCACTTGCTGAAAACCCAGACATTAACTATGTTCAAATTTTTGAAAACAAAGGTGCTGTTATGGGATGTAGCAATCCGCATCCACACGGACAAATCTGGAGCCAGTCTACACTTCCTAACGAAGTTGATAAAAAAAACACGCAACAATTTAATTACTTCAGCAAAAATAACAGCAGTTTATTAGGTGATTATTTAGCACAAGAATTAGAAAAACAAGAACGTATCATTTTTGAAAATGATGAGTTTGTCGTTTTAGTTCCGTTTTGGGCAGTTTGGCCTTTTGAAACCATGATTGTTCCTAAAAAGCATCAAGCCAATATTTTGGATATGAATGCCGAACAAGCGCTACAATACGCTGAAGCCATTTCGGTAATTACCAAAGCATACGATAAATTATTTAACACCTCGTTCCCCTACTCTAGCGGAATTCATCAAGCTCCTACCGATGGAAATGAAAACAAACATTGGCATTGGCACATGAGTTTTTATCCGCCACTTTTAAGAAGTGCTTCGGTTAAAAAATTCATGGTAGGTTACGAAATGTTTGGTTCGCCACAACGCGACATTACTGCCGAAACCGCTGTAAAAATGCTTCGTGATTTACTTTAATTTGAACACGATAAAATAAAAAATGCTTTAACAAGAGGCTGTCTAAAAAGTATAACTAATGTCATATTGAGCTTGTCGAAATATTTCTAACTGATTGCTAATCAATATCGGTTTCGACAAGCTCAACCTGACAAATCAAATTTTCCTTACTTTTTAAACAGCCTCTTTGTTTATTTTACAGCTATAAATACTAAATCATAGCTTCAAAAGTTATATTTTTAGCCATCTAAAATTAAAGCCTTTAAATGAAACGCTATTTATACTTTTTTATCACTCTTGGATTTTTAATGCTTTGGAGCTCTTGCCGTAAAGATTTTGAATTTTCTCCAAGTACCGGCAGTTTACAATTTTCTAAAGACACCGTGTATTTAGATACCGTTTTTACCGATATTGGATCGAGCACCTACAATTTAAAAGTGTATAATAATAGTGATGATGATATTTCAGTACCTTCAGTAAGACTAAGCCTTGGAGATGCTTCAAATTACCGTTTGAGCATAGATGGGATGACAGGAAAAACTTTTGAAAACGTAGAGATTCTTGCCAAAGACAGCATGTATATTTTTGTTGAATCGACAATAGACATCAGTAAATTACCAAGTTTAGACGGTACTTTTTTATACACCGACCAAATTGAATTTGATGCAGGTTCAAATCTTCAAAAAGTAGAATTAGTTACCCTGGTTCAAGATGCTGTTTTTATCTATCCAGACCGAGATGATGACACCAAAGTTATAGAAACTTTAAAAATTAATATTGATGGCGAATTGGTTGAAACCGATATACAAGGTCGCGAACTGCAAGCTTCCGAACTTACCTTCACCAACCAAAAACCTTATGTGATATACGGTTTTGCTGCCGTTCCTGAAAACGAAACTCTAACTATTGAAGCTGGTGCACGTATACATTTTCATGAAAATTCGGGCATTATTGTGTATAACAACGCATCGCTCCATGTAAATGGTGCCTATAGTAGTGATCAAGAATTATTGGAAAATGAAGTGATTTTTGAAGGCGACCGCTTAGAGCCTGAATACGCCGAAGTCCCCGGACAATGGTCTGCCATTTGGCTGTTTGAAGGCAGTGTAAATAACATTATAAATTACGCCACGATAAAAAACGCAACCGCGGGCATAATTAGCGATGGAAATCCACAAGAGTCTAGCGACAAACTTAGCATTACAAACTCTCAAATATACAATTCAAGCAGTTTTGGTATTTTAGGTAGAAACACATCTATAAGTGGTGAAAATGTTGTGATTAACAATTCCGGACTAGCTTCTTTTGCTGGAACTATTGGCGGAAAATACAATTTCACACACAGTACATTTGCTAATTATTGGGATTATAGTTTCAGACAATACCCTGCATTATTACTAAATAATTTTGTGTTCGACGAAGACAACGGGATTATTGCAACCAATTTAACCGAAGCTAATTTTAACAACTGCATCATTTATGGTAACGAAAACATCGAGTTTTTAGCTGATGAAGTTGAAGCAGACAACACCGTTTTCAATTTTAAACTCACCAATTGCTTAATTCGTTTTAATGATAATAACGATGAGTTTGATGGGCCGAATTACGATTTTACAGATAACACGCATTACGAATCGATTATTTTAAATGAAGACCCTAATTTTAAAAACACTGAAAGCAACCAAATGATTATTGGCGAAGAATCTGCTGCAATAAACCAAGGGAATTCAATATACGCTTTACAAGTGCCATTCGACATTTTAAACGTAAGCAGAACTTTAGCACCAGATTTGGGCGCTTATCAACACATCACTTTTCCGGAGGAAGAGTAAATTAGAAGTCATATACTTCTACAATTATAAACCAAGGGTGAACATTAAAATGTTCACCCTTGGTTTTTGAAATAGTTTAGGTTTTCTAGAACTGTGTTTTATTTTGACTCGCTGTATCAACTCAAATAATGCGACCCTAAGTACATGCATCGAGAATCGTATGCTACACTAAAATTTCGTATCTATATTCAACATTATTGTAGTCATCAAAATACAAAATAGACTGAATTAGCACATGATTTGAATAGAATTTAAATTCTTCAAAACACTTTCAAAAGATTTTCATATCTTATAAAAATTGATTCAAAACAAATCCCAATGAAACCATTATTTTTAAAATCTGCACAAATTATTTTTATGCTTGCCCTATGCTTTTCCTGTAAAAAAGAAAAAACCAAAACACCTACAAATGCTGAAATTGAAGTAGAGTCGGAAAAAGTAACTGCTTTTTTTCAAAAAGCTTTTGATGAACGAGTTGATGCTTACCCTGAATTTCAAACAAGACTAGAGATTAAAAAAGATTATGGAAAACTGAATGACAACTCGCCTGCTGCCGCAGAAAGAGATCTAAAAAGAAACAAAGAAGCACTTGCCTGGTTAATAGATTCGGTTAACGTCGATTTACTTTCAAAAGATGTTTTATTAAGTTATAAACTTTTTAAACAAAAGGTTGAAAATAACATTTACGACTACAAATACCGATTTCATAATTACCCTGTAAACCAAATGTTTGGGGCACAATCGGGAAAACCTGCATTTATGATAAACATGCATCAAATCGATTCTATCGAAGATGCTGAAGCCTATATTTCTAGACTAAATGGCTTTAATAAATTCTTCAACCAATTGGTTGAAAACTTAAAAACCCGTGAAACCATGGGCATCATGCCGCCGTTATTTGTTTATGATAAAGTGATTCAAGATTCTGAAAACATTTTAGTAGGACAACCTTTTGATACTTCAGATAAAAAAAGTGCTTTATATGATGATTTCACTAAGAAAGTGAACAAATTAGACCTAGACAACGACACCAAATCGGCCTTAGAAGAACAAGCCAAGGACGCGCTATTAACCGCTGTAAAACCGGCATACAACACGCTTATTTCTTTTATGAAAGCCCAAAAAGGGCGCGCAAACACAAATGATGGCGCATGGAAATTCCCTGATGGTGAAGCCTTTTTTAATAACGCTTTAAATAGAACAACAACCACCAATTTAACTGCTGAAGAGATTCACGAAATTGGTTTAGCTGAAGTAGCCAGAATTCACAAAGAAATGAACGCTATTCGTGAGAACGTTGGATTTGAAGGCGATTTGCAAGCGTTTTTTGAGTTTATGAAAACCGATAAACAGTTTTATTACTCATCTGACCAAAAAGGAAAAGACGCCTATTTAGCGGAAGCGGTTCGTATTATCGACAGTATGAAAACGAGATTAGACGAGATATTCATTACAAAACCAAAAGCCGATATTATTGTTAAAGCCGTTGAACCGTTTAGAGAGCAATCGGCTGGAAAAGCATTTTACAATCGTCCCGCCGCCGACGGCTCTAGACCGGGCATATATTACGCCAATTTATATGACATGGCTTCTATGCCAACATATCAAATGGAAGCATTAGCCTATCATGAAGGCATTCCTGGACACCACATGCAACTGGCTATTCAGCAAGAATTGAAAGATGTACCTATGTTTAGAAAATTTGGGGGTTATACCGCTTATACTGAAGGTTGGGGATTATATTCTGAGTTTATTCCTAAAGAAATGGGCTTCTATGCTAACCCTTATTCAGATTTCGGTCGCTTAGCAATGGAATTATGGCGCGCCTGCCGATTGGTTGTAGACACAGGAATTCACGCTAAAAAATGGACTCGCGAAGAAGGTATTAAATACTACACCGATAATACCCCTAATGCCGAATTAGACGCGGTTAAAATGGTAGAACGCCATATTGTGATGCCTAGTCAAGCCACAGCATATAAAATAGGCATGTTGAAAATTTTAGAATTACGTAAAAAAGCGAAAGATGCCTTAGGTGATCAATTTGATATTCGAGAATTCCATGAAGTCGTGATTTCTCATGGCGCCATACCTTTAAATGTATTAGAAGATTTTGTAGACGACTACATGGCTTCAAAAAAATAAACTTTTACGCTAAGCTTAAAAACAAAAAATCCTGCTTGATGCAGGATTTTTTTAGTTGTAAACCTTAATACTAAGGTTCTATTTCATTGTAAATTATACAAATAAAGGTTTATCCTTCATCATGTTATTTACTTTAACTTTTACAGCTTCTAAAACCGCCTCATCTTCAAAATTAGTTACTACTTCATCAATTAAATTAACAATAGCAACCATATCATCTTCTTTTAAACCACGTGTAGTAACAGCAGCAACTCCTAAACGAATTCCAGAAGTTACAAATGGTGATTTATCATCAAATGGCACCATGTTTTTGTTTACCGTAATATCTGCTTTTACTAAAGCGTTTTCAGCATCTTTACCAGATAAGTTTTTGTTACGTAAATCGATCAACATACAGTGGTTATCGGTTCCACCAGAAATAATATTATATCCTTTAGCGACTAAAGCATCGGCCATAGTTGCTGCATTTTGTTTTACTTGTAATTGGTAATGTAAAAAATTATCGGTTAAAGCTTCACCAAAAGCAATTGCTTTAGCTGCAATAATATGCTCTAATGGACCACCTTGATTTCCTGGGAAAACAGCAGAATCTAATAACGAAGACATTTTACGTAAGCTCCCGTTTTTAAGAGTAATTCCGAATGGGTTATCAAAATCTTGTCCCATCATAATCATACCACCTCTTGGACCTCTTAAAGTTTTATGCGTTGTTGTTGTCACGATATGACAGTGAGGTAACGGATCGTTTAAAATACCTTTAGCAATAAGACCAGCAGGATGCGAAATATCAGCTAATAAAATAGCACCAACACTATCGGCAATCACTCTAAAACGTTTAAAATCGATGTCACGAGAGTAAGCAGAAGCACCAGCAATAATTAATTTAGGCTGCTCTTTAGTAGCAATCTCTTGAATTTTATCATAATTTAAAACCCCTGTTTCTTGCTCTACACCGTAAAATACAGGATTGTAAAGTTTTCCAGAAAAATTAACTGGAGAACCGTGGGTTAAGTGCCCTCCGTGAGACAAATCAAAACCTAAAATTTTATCACCTGGCGTTAAACATGCGTGATAAACAGCAGTATTAGCCTGACTTCCAGAGTGTGGTTGTACGTTTACGTAAGCCGCTCCAAATAACGCTTTTGCTCTATCGATAGCAATTTGCTCAACTTCATCAACAACCTCGCAACCACCATAGTAACGTTTGCCAGGATACCCTTCGGCATATTTATTTGTTAGCACAGATCCTGCAGCTTCCATTACTTGAGAGCTTACAAAATTTTCTGATGCAATAAGTTCTATACCATGTAATTGGCGTTCTTTTTCAGCTTGAATAAGTTCAAAAATTTGTTCGTCGCGTTGCATAAAATTAAATTATGATTAAATATTCGGCAAAAATAGGAAATTGATTAGTTAAAAGCACCAAAAAACATATATTTACTTATAAGTTTTTAACGGTTTTATTAACGGTTACTGCTTATCTATATTTTATTCTTTTTTTTCATTTAAAATAAAAAAAATGTGTAGGTTTGATAAGAATACTATAACATAAAAAAAATTAAGTTATGCCATTATCAGCTAACAATCCAGATAGAAAATCGTGGTTACACGTCGATAAAAACTCAGATTTCCCAATTCAAAACATTCCGTTTGGTGTGTTTTTAACCCGTGACGATATTATTACTATTGGTACACGAATTGGCGATACCGCTATAGATTTAGGTGCTTTACACCAATTGGGCTATTTTAAAGACATCCCTTTAACCGACGATATTTTTCTTCAGGATTCATTAAATGATTTTATTGCCGATGGCCGAAAAACATGGCGTGCAGTTAGAAACCGTATTGCAGAAGTTTTTGATGCCGATAACGACAGCTTAAAAAATAATACCAAACATAAAGAAACCATACTTTTTAGATTGGATGAAATTGAAATGCAGCTTCCTGTACAAATTGGTGATTATACCGATTTTCACTCAAGCATAGAACACGCTACGAATGTGGGCAGTATGTTTAGAGATCCAGAGAATGCTTTATTACCAAATTGGTTACACATTCCTATTGGATATCACGGCAGAAGCTCGTCAATAATTCCTTCTGGAATTCCGGTACACAGACCTCAAGGCCAAATGCTTCCAGATGGTGCTACCGAACCCGTTTTTGGCCCAAGTAAATGGGTTGATTTTGAATTAGAAATGGCTTTTATTACTACCGATGCTAATGATTTAGGAGAACCTATTCCAACAAAAGAAGCTGAAGAATATATTTTCGGATTGGTATTACTAAACGATTGGAGTTCTAGAGATATTCAAAAATGGGAATACGTGCCTTTAGGTCCGTTTTTAGCAAAAAATTTCGCGTCTTCAATTTCACCATGGATAGTAACTTTAGATGCCTTAGAGCCTTACCGTGTTGAGAGTCCGAAACCTCTAAAACCACAGTTAGACTACTTAAAGTATGAAGGCAAGAAAAGCTACGACATTAACTTAGAAGTGGCTATTCAACCAAAAGGTGCTAAAGAAACCGTAGTTAGCAAATCGAATTTCAAATACATGTATTGGAATATGGTACAACAATTAGCGCACCACACGATAAACGGTTGTCCGATAAATTCGGGCGACATGATGGGGAGCGGTACAATTTCTGGACCTACCGAAAACAGTTATGGTTCCATGTTAGAACTCACTCACAATGGCGAAAAACCATTAAAAATGAAAGATGGCAGTGAACGCAAATACATTAATGATAACGATACGGTAATTATGCGCGGATTCTGTGAAAAAGACGGAACACGAATTGGTTTTGGCGAAGTTTCAACCAAATTATTACCCGTTTACAAGAAGAAAAAATAACAAACTTAAAGATTAAACCTTTAGGTTAATAATACAAGGTTATTTAGGTATCCTAATAAATTAGGCGCTTAAATAGCCTTTTTTTATGTTGTGTTTTTTAAAAAACTCATTATTTACGCTTAGACTTTTCAAGAATCTCTTCATCTTCAATTTCTCTCGCTTTAGACAAAGCACTAGCGACTAACCCTGCAGGAATTGTTACAATACCAACACCAATAATAAGAATAAAAAAGGTGAATATTTTACCGCCATCTGTAATGGGATAAACATCACCATACCCTACGGTTGTTAAAGTTACAATGGCCCACCAAGCACTGTGAAACACAGAAGAAAACACTTCGGGTTGCGCTTCATTTTCAAAATAATAAATACCTGCAGAAGCTAGAAAAACAAAAATTCCGGTTACAATTAAAAAAAGTATAACTTCTTCCTTTACCAATCTGGCCGCTATATGAAATCGGTTAAGCGCCTTGTTGTAACGAATTAATTTTAAGGCTCTAAAAATTCTAAATATGCGAAATGCTCTTAACGCTCTTAAATCGTAGAAACTACTAAGGTAAAAAGGGAAAATAGCCAAGAAATCGACAAGCCCGTAAAAGCTAAAAATATATTTTAATTTATGTTTAGCAACATAAATACGTAATATATACTCTATAGTAAAAACAAGGACACAAAATATCTCGAAACTTTCTATTAAAACGATTGTATTTTTAGAGTTATTTGGTAAGGTTTCTACAGCAAATGAAATAAGCGACAAAAGGATTAAAACCTGAATAAAATAATCAAATATTTTTCCGTGTTTAGAGGTGTTATCTTCAACTAGTGCGCGTAATTTTTTTCCCATTTAATATCATTTTACGATATAATATTACATAAAAATCGTAAAAATGTCATATTAAAATTGAAATTGAATACAAAATAATGGCTATTTCGTAGTAAAACAACTTAAACCTCTTCATTAGAAAACTTCAAAAAATCTCCAGAAGAAATCCATTTTAAATGACTTACATCACGGTTATAAAGATACACCCAAGTTTCAATTGTGGTTCCATCAACTAGAACAGCTTGAACACTTTCTCTTTTAAACAAATCGGATGCACTTGGAACATGCCCAATACCTTCATAATGGTCTAAAACTTTAAAAACATTTTCAAAATCATCTATTTTAAAAACAGCACCATAAACTTTCTCTGAAGCATTAGCACTAACAACGGCACCTGGATACCAAGACACTTGATAGAGTTTTCCTTGAAAAGTGCCTTTAGCAACAAACTGCGCATGTGCCGCTAAAAATCTAGACATGTCGTTTTTTACGCCCTTTAATAAGGTGCCGTAAACAAATAAATAATCTGGTTTCAAGCGCGCATTATTAAATAAAGGTACTTAAATCGATGGCATTAATCGCGCCATGAGAATCGTGCTTAACAACCACGCCATTTTTTATGATTAGTAATTGAGGGGATTCGTGTCTTACTTGAAATTTATAACCCGTTTCATTTGAAACGTCGCGGTAATTCAATAAATCTAAATAGTACAAATCCAAATCACTTTCCGAAACATTATAAGCGGCTATAAATTGTTTCATAACCATTCTACTAATACCACATGTTGTGGAATGCTTAAAAATTGCTTGTGTTTTTGTATTCGATTTCTCCTTAATGGTTTCCAATTGAGAAACTTCAACTAAAGGAATCCATGGTAATACCTTTTCTTCCTTTTTCTCTTTTGCTTCAGACGAACCAAACAATTTATTTAATAAACTCATAATCAATAGCTTTATAGTGTTCCGCGAAAGCGAAAATTCAAATATTATTTTTAATTTTACAGTAAGTCGTTATCTTTTATAAATCTTACGTTTTGACAAAAAGTCATTAAAAACCAGTTGATTTACGACATTTTGTCTGATAATTCGCATTGGTAAGATAATTGACTTTATGTGCTTGTAAATGTAAATTATTTCAGCAATTACAAAAGAAAAAAACTAAGAATTGATTCCTACTAAAACAGGAATACTAAAAAAAGAAAATAAAAAATGAATTTAAATAATTATACCATAAAATCGCAAGAAGCCATACAACAAGCGCAACAAATTGCGCAAGGTTATGGCCACCAGCAAATTGAAAACGAACACCTCTTCAAAGGGATTTTTGAAGTGGACGAAAACGTATTACCTTTTTTATTAAAAAAACTGAATGTAAACGTTTCTATGCTTGAACAAGCGTTAGACAAACAGATTGAAAGTTTTGCTAAAGTTTCTGGAACCGAACTTATGCTGTCCCGTGAAGCCGGAAAAAGCTTGAATGAAGCCTCTATTATTGCAAAAAAAATGAAAGATGATTATGTTTCTATAGAACATTTAATTCTTGCCATTCTTAAATCGAACAGCAAAATAGCACAAATGCTAAAAGACCAAGGTGTTACAGAAAAAGGTCTTACAGCAGCTATTAACGAGCTACGTCAAGGCGAAAATGTAACCTCTCAAAGTCAAGAAGAGACCTATAATTCCCTAAATAAATATGCCAAAAACTTAAATCAGTTGGCCAAAGACGGCAAACTAGATCCTGTTATTGGTCGTGATGAAGAAATAAGACGTATTCTACAAATATTATCGCGTAGAACAAAAAACAACCCCATTCTAGTAGGTGAACCTGGAACAGGTAAAACCGCTATTGCTGAAGGTTTAGCGCATAGAATTATTGATGGCGATATTCCTGAAAACCTTAAAGACAAACAAATTTTCGCTTTAGATATGGGCGCACTAATTGCTGGTGCCAAATATAAAGGCGAATTTGAAGAACGACTAAAAGCAGTTATTAAAGAAGTAACCACGAGCGAAGGTGATATCGTACTATTTATAGACGAAATCCACACACTTGTAGGTGCTGGCGGCGGACAAGGCGCTATGGATGCGGCTAATATTTTAAAACCCGCTTTAGCCCGTGGCGAACTGCGTGCTATTGGCGCAACCACTTTAGATGAATATCAAAAATACTTTGAAAAGGACAAGGCTTTAGAGCGTCGTTTTCAAAAAGTGATGGTCGACGAGCCAGACACCGAAAGTGCTATTTCAATTCTTCGAGGTATTAAAGAAAAATACGAAACGCATCATAAAGTACGCATAAAAGACGAGGCTATTATTGGTGCCGTAGAACTTTCATCCAGATACATTACCAATCGATTTTTACCAGATAAAGCCATCGATTTAATGGATGAAGCAGCATCAAAATTACGCATGGAAATCAACTCTAAACCAGAAGAATTAGATGTTTTAGATCGAAAAATCATGCAGTTGGAGATTGAAATTGAAGCCATTAAACGTGAAAAAGATGAAACAAAGTTAAAATCACTTCGTGCCGATTTAGCTAATCTTAAAGAGTCTAGAAATGAAATTAACGCCAAATGGAAGAGCGAAAAAGAAGTTGTTGACCATATTCAAAACACCAAACAAGCGATTGAAAATTTCAAGCTTGAAGCTGAAAAAGCAGAACGTGAAGGCGATTATGGTAAAGTAGCCGAATTGCGTTACGGAAAAATTAAAGAAGCCCAAGAAGAACTTGAAATTTCACAAAAGAAACTTCAAGAACAATCGGAAACTTCATTAATTAAAGAAGAAGTGACTTATGATGACATTGCTGAAGTTGTAGCCAAATGGACTGGAATTCCGGTTACCAAAATGCTACAAAGTGAACGTGAAAAACTTTTAAAATTGGAAGATCAATTACACAAACGTGTGGTTGGCCAAGAAGAAGCAATTGAAGCGGTTAGTGATGCTGTTAGAAGAAGTCGTGCTGGTTTACAAAACCCGAAAAAACCTATTGGAACCTTCTTGTTTTTAGGAACTACAGGCGTTGGAAAAACAGAACTTGCAAAGGCTTTGGCTGAATATTTATTTGATGATGAAAATGCCATGACGCGAATTGATATGAGCGAATACCAAGAACGTCATGCCGTAAGCCGTTTGGTTGGTGCGCCTCCAGGATACGTGGGTTACGATGAAGGCGGACAATTAACGGAAGCTGTACGACGCAAGCCGTATTCTGTTGTTCTTTTAGATGAAATTGAAAAAGCTCATCCAGATACCTTTAATATTTTATTACAGGTTTTAGATGAAGGGCATTTAACAGACAATAAAGGGCGTATTGCCGATTTTAAAAACACGATTATCATCATGACTTCAAATATGGGTAGTCAAATTATTCAAGAGCGATTTGAAGCCACCAAGGATATCGATTCTGCAATTGAAGCTGCAAAGGTTGACGTGTTAGCGCTTTTAAAACAAACGGTTAGACCAGAGTTTTTAAATAGAATTGACGACACCGTAATGTTTACACCGTTAAGCAAAGAAAACATTGTTGAAATTGTAGGCTTACAACTTAAAGGCATTACAAAAATGATTGCAGAACAAGGCATTACTTTTGACGCCACTCCAGAAGCTGTCGCCTATTTAGCCGACAAAGGATACAATCCTGAATATGGTGCGCGACCTGTAAAACGTGTCATTCAGAAAGAAGTTTTAAACGCTTTGAGTAAAGAAATTTTAGCAGGAAAAGTAACTACCGATAGTATTATTTTATTAGACGCTTTTGATAATCAACTCGTTTTTAGAAATCAAGACGATTTAGTTAAAGGCTAATTATAAAACAGCCAACTTAAATCATGTAGCAAAACACATCGCTAACCACCTAATAATTGGTTAGTTAACCCAAAAATCAGCAAGGATCAAATTATTGAATTCTTGCTGATTTTAATTTTTTATTCCTAAGTTCTCAATGATTTAGTAAAAATATCTCATATAATAAAATATTTATACAACTTTTCTATGATGTACACATTCAGTCTACCGTTAATCTAAAAAACAAATAATTTCATCTGTTAAATTGCTTTTAATATTAGTTTAGCTTCAACATTAATTCTTGAATTCTCAAAAAGGTTAGATAGCACTAAACAAGGAATTAATTGTATTTACCTTAATTACGTAAATAAGCAGAAAAAACTGATTAACAGCAATGAATATATCCCAATATTTAGATTACACCCTTTTAGAATCGACTGCCACAGAACGCGATGTTATCGACCTTTGTAACAATGCAAGAACCAATAACTATTATAGTATTTGCGTAAATGGTTGTTACGTGTCTTTAGCAAAACAATTTCTACAAGACACTAAAATAAAAGTATCTACAGTTGTTGGATTTCCTCTTGGTTCTATGACCACAAAGGCAAAAATTTACGAAGCACAACAAGCTATTGAAGATGGTGCTGAAGAAATTGGTATGGTGATTAATTTAGGCTACGTTAAAAGCAAAAATTACGTTTCAATTTTAAAAGACATTACCGATGTAAAAATGGCCATTGGTAGCACGCCTTTAAAAGTAATTATTGAAATTTCTGAGTTAAATAAAAATGAAATTGTAAAAATTAGTGAAATCTGCATCGATGCTAAAGCTGATTTTATTGAAACTTCAACTGGCTTTTCAAAATCTGGAGCAACGCTTACTGCAATTAAAATTATTAAAAAAACAATTAAAGATGCTGCGCAGATAAAAGCATCTGGCGATATTTTAGATTTTGAATCGGCTGTAAAATATCTTGAAGTTGGTGCAGACAGATTAGGCATTACAACCAACTATAAAGGTCAAAACACTAATACGCGCCAAAATAGAAATAGTAAAATATTTAAACAGTATTTAGAATCTGCAGCAAAAAAATCTGAAAGCACAAATTCAAATTCTATTTCCAACAAAACAACCTTTTAAGTTTCAAAACAAACCCTTTTTATTTCTATTTATCACTACCCTAACCTAGTGAAAATAGAAAATTGTTAATACCTTTAAAAGAACAGCTTCTAAATTTAGTCATTTTACAACCCAAAGTATCCGAAACTTTTTTCATAAATTAGAGTCTATCATTAAATAGATGCTAAACTGTATATTTGAATATGAAATTACTTTATGGAAAGAGGTTTTATGGCCTATCGAAAATTTATCGTGAAATTTGAAGTGAAAACACCGTGAAATTTCAGGCTGTTTGAGCTAAACGTTTTTTTTGATTGAACCTATATTTTTCATAGCGAGTTCCTGAAATTTAGGTGTCGAACAAAAAATTTAGATAAAGATTCGTAAGCCTAGATTTTTTTGGTTCGTTTTTTCATCAATGGAAAAAATGAACAACATTATTTAGAACGGGAATAATATTTAATATCTAATCTGTTATCAAAAAAAGGTTTAACACATGAATCCATTTAGCCATTACATCGACCACACGCTTTTAAAGGCAACTGCCACAAAAAACGACATCATTCAACTTTGTGAAGAAGCCAAAACACATCATTTTTATTCCGTTTGTGTAAACAGTTGCTATGTCTCTTTAGCAAAACAAACCTTAGCTGGATCTCAGGTAAAGGTATGTTGTGTAATCGGGTTCCCCTTAGGTGCCATGAGTACTGAATCGAAAGTTTCAGAAGCTAAGGAAGCCTTAAAAAATGGCACAGTTGAAATTGACATGGTTATGAATATCGGTTTACTAAAAAGCCAAGATTATGATGCTGTTAAAAATGATATCGAAGCTGTAAAAAGCGTCATGCCTAACAATATTTTAAAAGTGATTTTAGAAACCTGCTATTTAGACGATTCTGAAATCATTAAAGCCAGTACATTAGCTATTGAAGCTGGCGCCGATTTTATTAAAACATCTACTGGATTTGGAACGCGAGGTGCAAACTCAAACGACATAAAACTTATGAAAAGTGTTTGCAAAAACGGTACTAAAATAAAAGCTTCAGGAGGTATTAAAGATGCTGAAACTGCTTTACACTATATCAACATGGGCGTAAAACGACTAGGTACCTCCTCTGGTATTGCTATTGTTAGCGGAACAAAATCGAATTCTAATTATTAAATCATCATGTATGAGTGTTCATATTGAAGCCAAAAAAGGAGACATCGCTGAAACCATTTTACTCCCTGGCGACCCATTGCGTGCCAAATGGATTGCCGAAAATTTCCTAGAAAACCCTGTATGTTTCAATAAAGTTAGAAATATGTTTGGCTACACAGGCACTTACAACGGAAAACGCGTTTCGGTAATGGGTACAGGCATGGGCATTCCTTCTATATCCATTTACGCCCATGAATTGATTACCGATTATGGTGTAAAAAATCTAATTCGTGTAGGAAGCGCTGGCTCCTATCAAAAAGACATTAAAATTCGAGACATTGTATTTGCCATGGCAGCTTCATCAAATTCTGGATTGAATAAAATCCGATTTAACGGTGCCGACTATGCCCCTACGGCTAATTTTGAATTGTTTCAAAAAGCATTGGACGCAGCAAAAGAAAAAAATATCCCTGTAAAAGCGGGTAATGTTTTTAGTTCGGATGAATTTTATGCCGACGATTTTGAAACCTATAAAAAATGGTCGAAATTCGGAATGCTCTGCGTTGAAATGGAAACCGCTGGCTTATATACCGTAGCCGCAAAACATCACGTTAAAGCATTGGCCATTTTAACCATTTCAGATTCCTTAGTTACAGGCGAACGAACCACAAGTAAAGAACGCGAAACCACCTTTAAAGATATGGTTGAAATTGCTTTGGAATTGGTTTAAACAATCTTAAATAAGCGCTTCGTTTGAGAATAAGACGTAAAACTTGAATCTATCATAAAATATGCAATACCAAAACCTCACTATAATTAGCAATTAAAGCTAACAATAATTTAATTATAATGTGTTTTAAATATATCTATAAGCACATCTGGAGGTACAATTTTATTAGGAAAGCTATCCATTAAATACAGTACTTTGGTTATAGACTCATGGCTTAACCCCATTCTTAAACCGAAATTATACAACTTTATAACACTTTTAGAATTGTTATTACCACCAAACTCTTGCTCAATATTCATCAACAAAACCAATCTGTGAAATTGCACAATACGCTCGCTATGCGATTTTAAATGGGTGTAAGAAATAGGGTTTTCTAATAAATAATCAAAATCTTCACGAGAAATCCCCAACTGCTTTGCTACACCTAAGAGAAAGTTATACTCTATTTTCCTGATGTCTTTATCATATTTTGCAAAAGCAATCATTTCAGATAAAAGACTTAATTTTTCTACTCTATTAATCATTTCTTGAGGGATTATCTGGTTACTTTATAAAGTTAAGCAGAACCCCCAAATATTAATCGTACATTTAATGTCGCTTATCGAAAAACCGCACGCTGTTAATCGTTGATTTTAATGTGTTTATCAATAAATCATTTTAATTCAACTAATTAAAATGCATTTCATCTTTCAAAAACAAAAAGTTGAAGCTAAACAAAACAACTATAAACACTTGAAAAACAATTAATTAAACATATTTTACTTTAGATATTATTACAATTCCTAAAAATCAATAATTAAGGTATCTTTACAAAACTTAAAAAACGCTAAAAACACCTATGTATTCTTCTTAAAAGGATGAAAAACAGCATAAAAAAAGCCAAAAAATTACAATTATGACAAATAATGATATTCTAAAAAAATTACGCGTGGCATTACAACTTCGTGACGATGAAATTGTGAAAATTCTAGAATTGGTTGATTTTAGGATTTCTAAAAGTGAACTGGGTGCTTTTTTCAGAAAAGAAGACCATCCTAAGTACATGGAATGTGGCGACCAAATTCTAAGAAATTTTTTAAACGGTCTTGTGATTCACTTACGTGGGCCTATGCCCAAAAAAGGTGAACAACCTAAAAAAACAAAAGTGAACAAACCAGTTCCTCCAAAAAAATAAACACCAAATATTAAAATCACAACTTTAAAAGGTTGTCTAAAAGTTACTTTTTAGACAACCTTTTTTATTTATAATAGGCTTTCTAAAAGCCAGTTTAAACAACCAGTTTGGTTGACAATAGGTTAATATTCCATTAACCTAAAGGTAATTTACAATTTTCGCAATTCGTAATCTTGAGTTATAACTTTGCTATTCATTACTAGATATAATACTAGCAATAACAAACCCCAAATTATTTTACTATGAAAAAAAATTACATCGTGTTAATCTTAACCTTATTTACCATATTAGGAATTACTAAGGTAAACGGACAAGAAAACAATACAGAATGGACGCGTGGTTGGACAAACTTTCAACCTAATTTAGAACGCTATAGAGAAGCTGAAATACAAATCTCTTCAATTATTACTGAAGATCTAGTGCTTACAAACAACAAAACATATTTCATGACTGGGAATGTTTATGTGATAGGAAGTGCCACATTAACAATCGCTCCTGGAACCGTAATTCGTTGCGATTCTAAGAACCCTGCCAGTTTAATTGTTTCTAAAAATGCAAAACTAATTGCTGAAGGCGACCAATACAATCCGATAATATTTACATCAAACAAACCCTCAAAATCAAGAAAAAGTGGCGATTGGGGTGGTATTGTAATCTTAGGAAACGGAAAGCTAAATTCCCCTGCTGGAGTTGCCGTAGTTGAAGGCAATTTTTCTCCGCAATATTCGCTTTATGGAGGCGATATAGCCGATGAAGAAACTGCTATTTTAAAATATGTTCGTATTGAATTTCCCGGACATAAAATAAATGAATCTAAAGAATTAAATGGTTTAACACTATGCGGAATAGGTTCTAAAACCATTATTGAAAATGTAATGGTAAGTTACTCTGCCGACGATTCATTTGAATGGTTTGGAGGTGAAGGCGCATTTAAAAATTTGGTATCCTTCAAATCTAAAGATGATGATTTTGATGTGACTAATGGTTTTAAAGGAAGCTTAACTGATATTTTATCTGTAAGGCATCCTTATATTTCTGACATTAGTGGCTCTTATGCTATTGAAGTAGATGGTTATACTTCGGAAGTAAGCTATGCTTCAAACAATAATTTATCTTATATAGAAGTAAAAAATGCCACACTAATTAATTTAGCTTCCGAAGAAAATATTCCGTTTATAAAAGCTGCTATTTCAGCAAAAAAACTAGCGCGAATTTCTATTGAATCCTCTACAATTTCAGGATATGCACACGTTGTTGAACTGGATAAAACCTATTTAAATATTGATGAAGTAACCCATAAACTAAAGTTTAAAAACAACCTTTTTAATATTAGTAATCTAGGCATACAAGCTAACAAACTTAATATTTCAAACACAAATAGTATATTTTCTACCAACATCTTCACTGCCGAGTTTAAATCGCCTGAAAGTCTATTTAGAGATCCTTTAAATACGACAACCCCTTCATTTGCATTAAAATCTACAGAAATAAAAAACAAAAAGAGTATTACATTAAATAACATAAACGAGTAAAAATTAAAATGAATAAAATAAATACCCTAATAGCAGTAGCTTTATTTTTTAGTTGCATTTCAACTTACGGTCAAGTGGCCGATCAAACATTCTTCTCTAAATCGGATAGAATTGAAAAATTTCATACCATTAACGATTTAGAAGATTTAGGTAAAGGAGAGCTTGTTGATTTATATGCCGACAGGTTTTCAGAATTAATTAAAACCATGCCTTTTATGGCAATAACAACAAAATCTGACCAAAAGTTAGATGATTTTGGTATTCGTGCGAGCGCTTCAAACTTAAAACTATTAAGTAAATATAAAACTGAAGAGCGCGAACATATTAAGGCGAGTGATGAGATTATTTCAGATTTTATTGCCTATGCAGACACCGATAATATTGTATGGTCCATTTTATACATGGAAGATATTATTAAAAAACTGAGATTAGGATTTAAAGGTAATTTTTAACCCAATACTATTCTTTAAACGCATTAAAAAAAATAAAAACCTCCAAAAGTTAAACTTTTGGAGGTTTTTTTATAGGCTAAAGTGTTATTTTTCAATTAAAACAACACAAAGTAAGTTTAATTACTTAGCAAGTACTTCTTGTACTTTATCTGCAGCTTCTTGGAATTCAGTAGCACTTAAAACGGCTAACCCTGAATTATCAATTAATTCTTTAGCGATGTCTGCATTGGTTCCTTGTAAACGTACAATAATTGGCACAGTAATGTTACCCATGTTTTTGTAAGCATCAATAACTCCTTGCGCTACACGATCGCAACGAACAATACCACCAAAAATGTTAATTAAAATTGCTTTTACAGCTGGATCTTTTAAAATAATTTTAAAAGCCGCTTCAACACGAGCTGCATCTGCAGTCCCACCAACATCTAAGAAGTTAGCTGGCTCTCCACCTGCTTGTTTAATTAAATCCATTGTTGCCATAGCTAAACCAGCACCGTTAACCATACAACCAACGTTTCCGTCAAGGTCTACATAGTTTAAACCTAGCTCTCCAGCTTCAACTTCAATAGCGCTTTCTTCACGTACATCACGTAAATCAACGTATTTTTTATGTCTGTATAAAGCGTTATCATCAATAGTTACTTTTGCATCAACAGCCATGATTAAGTTATCACTTGTTTTTAAAACTGGGTTGATTTCAAATAAAGAAGAATCAGAAGCCACATAAGCGGTGTATAAAGCTGTAACGAATTTCGTCATTTCTTTAAAAGCAACACCAGATAATCCTAAGTTAAACGCAACGCGTCTTGCTTGAAAAGGTAATAAACCTACAGCAGGATCAACTTCTTCAGTAAAAATTAAATGTGGTGTTTCTTCAGCAACCGTTTCAATATCCATTCCACCTTCAGTAGAATACATAATCATATTACGTCCTGTACCTCTGTTTAATAATACAGACATGTAAAATTCGCTTGTTTCAGATTCTCCTGGGTAATAAACATCTTCAGCAACTAAAACTTGGTGCACACGTTTTCCTGCGGCAGAAGTTTGTGGTGTTACCAAATCCATTCCTATAATTTGTCCAGCAATCTCTTCAACTTCTTTAAGGTTTTTGGCTAGTTTAACGCCTCCACCTTTACCACGGCCACCTGCGTGAACCTGTGCTTTTATTACGTGCCAGCTTGTTCCTGTTTCACTAGTTAATTGCTTCGCAGCAGCTACTGCCTCTTGAGCATTCTGTGCAACTAAACCGCGTTGGATACGTACTCCAAAACTACTTAATATCTCTTTACCTTGATATTCGTGTAAATTCATAATTTGCTAATTGATTAAGAAAAAAGCAAATGTAAATAATAGGCTTTACTTACACTAATATTTAATAATGAAAACTTTAATAAGTTTTCAAGATATTGTTGTTAAATAATTAACACTTTGTTTATTTTGTATAATTTTTCAGTTATTCCTTTTTTATATTCAACAAAGAAATATCTTTGCCAAAAATTATAAACCTATGTTAGAAAATCAATTGCTTAAAATTGCACAGGATTTTGGGAGTCCAGTTTATGTTTATGATGCTGAAAAAATTGAATTTCAGTACCACAGACTAACAAACGCATTTAAAAATGTAAAAAAATTAAAACTTAACTATGCAGTTAAAGCATTGTCTAATATATCAATTTTAAAGCTTTTTAAATCTTTAGGTTCGGGTATAGATACGGTTTCTATTCAAGAAGTTCAGCTTGGATTAGCTGCTGGTTTTGCGCCAGAACAAATTATTTTTACACCAAATGGTGTGTCTTTAGCTGAAATTGAAGAAGCTGCTAAACTTGGGGTTAAAATTAATATTGATAACCTTTCTATTTTAGAACAATTTGGAACTAAACATCCTAAAGTTCCGGTTTGTATTCGTATTAACCCGCACGTTATGGCTGGTGGAAACGCGAATATTTCGGTAGGACATATCGATTCTAAATTTGGAATTTCAATTCATCAAATACCTCATATTTTACGTATTGTTGAAAATACTAAAATGACTATTAACGGTATTCACATGCATACAGGTAGTGATATTTTAGATATTGAAGTATTTCTTTATGCGAGTGAAATTTTATTTGAAACTGCAAAACAATTTAAAAATTTAGATTTTATCGATTTTGGTTCAGGTTTTAAAGTTCCTTACAAAGCAGGCGATATTGAAACGAATATTGAAGAATTAGGTGAAAAATTATCGGCTAAATTCAATGAGTTCTGTAAAGAATACGGCAAAGATTTAACCTTAGCATTCGAACCAGGAAAATTCTTGGTAAGCGAATCTGGAAGTTTTTTAACCAAAGTAAATGCGGTTAAACAAACAACTTCTACAGTTTTTGCTCAGGTAGATTCTGGTTTTAATCATTTAATTCGCCCAATGTTTTACGGGTCGCACCATGATATTGTAAACATTTCTAACCCTAATGGACGTGAGCGTTTTTACACCGTTGTAGGATATATTTGTGAAACCGATACTTTTGGTAATAACCGACGTATTAATGAAATAAATGAAGGTGATATTTTATGCTTTAAAAACGCAGGAGCTTACTGTTTCTCTATGGCGAGCAACTATAACTCAAGATTTAGACCTGCTGAAATTTTATGGTATAACAACAAAGCCCACGTTATTAGAGAGCGCGAAACTTTTGAAGATATCTTAAGAAATCAAATTGAAGTAGATTTTACTCCTAAAAAGAAAGCGGCTACTGCAAAATAATAACCGCATTATAAATTAAAAAATCCTCTTTCTGGTATCATGCCATTAAGAGGATTTTTATTTTTGAAAGCGTTTCTAAACGCTACACCTTCAGTTTTCCTGAAAAAACATTCACTTTCGAATTAAAAGGATTTCCTGAAGCACGTCTTAACATCACTATTTGTCCGCAATGCCATAAAGCATCGGCAATTGGTCCATTAACAATGTTCCAAAAAGGCACATCGGTATTTTCTAAATTAAAAGGTTTTTCAGTGTTTCTTAAAACATCAGAAACCATTTTTAAATTTAATAAGGTCTGTTTGCGTTTGGCTTCAAAACTTAATTCTTCCTTATTCAAATCTTTGTTATCTACTACAATCTGGTTTCTAATAAATTTTGATAATCCGTAAATATGTTCAATAGTTTCGGCACTGGTTCGACCAGATTCACTGGCTTTCATACTTAAATCTTTATCTGTTAAGCCTTCCGAAGCCCAAAAATATCGAAATCCTAAACCATCAACCATTCGCGCTGCAACCGTTCCAGCTGTATAGGATTCTGGAGCCTCAGGAATTTCGTAAAAAGGCAATTGTGCTTCAGTCATATCCTGTGCGTTTACATTGAAAACTACCATAAAAACAAAAACCACTAGTAAATGCTTCATATAATTTATTCGTCGTTAAGTTGCTTTTTATAGGCTTCTAAATGCGATTTAATAGCATCATCAAGCTCTGGCTCTTTAATATCATCAAACTTTTTAAGGGTATCGTAAACCGTTTTGGCAACCAAATAGCGCGCAGAAGCTTTATCATCGGCAGGAATATTATACCAAGGCGCATGAGGTTTCGATGTTCTGTTTATGGCATCTTCATAACAAAATTGGTATTTATCCCATAATTCACGCTCTTTTAAATCGCCAGGAGAAAATTTCCAGTTTTTCGAAGGCTTGTTTAATCGACGTAACAATCTGTTTTTTTGCTCGGATTTAGATAGGTTTAAAAAGAATTTAAAAATGATGGTTCCGCTTTGTGCAAGGCTTTTTTCAAAATTATTAATTTGCTCAAAACGTTTATCCCAAAAGGCATCATCGATATCGCTAACACTATTAACCGTTGGGATATTTTCACCCAAAACATATTCGGGATGTACACGAGTTACCAAAACATTTTCGTAATGCGTACGATTAAAAACACCAAATTTACCACGAGCAGGAAGCGCTATATAATGGCGCCATAAAAAGTCGTGTTTTAGCTCCAGCTCGGTTGGCACTTTAAAACTATGAACTACGACACCTCTAGCATTAAATTCTTTAAACACTTCACGAATTAAGCTGTCTTTTCCGGCGGTATCCATGCCTTGTAAACAAATTAAAACCGCATACTTTCCATGCGCATAAAGGGTGTCTTGCAGCTTGCCTAATTTTTTACTAATGGACTTTAGTTCCTTCTCGGCATCATCAATAACTACTTTAGTTACCGAGTTTTTTAATGAAATGTTTGAGGTGACTTTGTACGGATCTGTATGCATCTTTATATGTTTAAGGTTTTCTATTCTTACATTAATAGTATAAATATAGTAAATCTATGATTTCAACTCACCACATGTTGCACTTTATCGTTATTTTTAATACATTAGTCGAACCTATTTATGTTAACCCCTATGACTATGAAAAAAATTTACCTATTATTTTTTCTAATGACCTCTTTGGTTGTTAGTGCACAAAGCGAGTGTGACAACGCTAATTCTTATCTTGTAAATGCGTATTCTCATGTTAAAGACTCCTACGAGTCTAACAATGTTAGTCACTTAAAATATTATGCTAACCGCTCTGTTGAATCCTTAAAACTCGCCAAGGAAGCCTTAAATTTATGCAATTGCAAAAAGGCTAAAGAATTAACTAACAAAACCCTGGAATTATTGGTGAAAGTTGACAATGCTGAAACTTTTGAAGATGGCCGATTTTTTGTTAAACGCGGAAGAGATTTAAGCAAAGAAAGTGTTATTGAAATTGACAAATGTGCTTTTAACCAATATCAAGATAATCAGGCAGATGAAAATTATGTAGCTGCGCAAACTGCCAATTCAGAATTATCAGATTTACAAGCAGCGCAATTACAATTAGAACAACAACAACAAGCTTTAAAACTTAAAGCAGAGCAAATTAAAAACAAATTAGCAGAGCAAAAAGAGCGCGAATTAGAGCTTGAAAAACAACAAATTGTTGAATCTTATAAAACGAGAATTTTAGAAAACATTAAATCTTACAACGAAACTTTAAAAGTTTACAATACGGCAAACTTCACACCAATTAGTTTTGAAGACACGCCAATTGACATACAAACCAAAAGTATTTCTGAAATTAAATCGCATTATATAAACCAAATGAAAGCTTTAACTAAAGATTATTTAGAAGCGTTAAATCGCTGTGAAACAAGCTAATATTTTATTTTGAAGAACAAAAAAAGCTGTGTAAATCATTTATTTCTACACAGCTTTTTTGTTTTATATGATTTTTATAAATAAGAATTCTAAAAAGAATTCGCTTATTTACTAGCAAACAATTTCACATCTTGTTCGCTTACTTCCTTACCACCTAGTATTATTAAGCGTTCGATAACATTACGAAGTTCTCTAATATTTCCTGTCCAATCGTATTCTTGAAGCAGTTTTATAGCGCTATCTGAAAACTGTTTTTTAGCAGTACCGTTTTCATTTGCTATTTTTTCTGAAAAATGACTGACTAATAAAGGAATATCGGCACGTCTGTCATTTAACGAAGGAACTTCAATTAAAATTACGGCCAATCTGTGATATAAATCCTCACGGAAACGTCCTGCTTCAATTTCCTTTTTTAAGTTCTTATTCGTGGCTGCAATTACACGTACATCCACTTTTATATCGCGATCGCTACCAACACGCTGAATTTTATTTTCCTGTAAAGCGCGAAGTACCTTGGCTTGAGCAGATAAACTCATGTCCCCTATTTCGTCAAGAAAAATGGTGCCACCGTTGGCTGCTTCAAATTTTCCTGCACGGTCTTTATTAGCACTTGTAAAAGCACCTTTAACATGACCAAACAATTCACTTTCAATAAGTTCAGAAGGAATTGCAGCACAATTCACCTCAATTAAAGATGCTTTAGAACGGGCGCTTTTTTCATGTAGCCAATGGGCTACCAGTTCTTTTCCTGTACCATTTGCTCCTGTAATTAAAACACGGGCATCGGTAGGCGCAACTTTATCTATAATCTCTTGAATTTGAGTAATAGCGGCACTTTCGCCAACCATTTCATATTTTTTACTAACTTTTTTCTTTAAGATTTTATTAGCTACAACCAACTCTTTTCTGTCCAATGCATTTCTAACCGTATTTAACAAACGGTTTAAATCTGGTGGTTTCGAAATATAATCGAAAGCCCCCAAACGCATCGTATTTACAGCAGTATCCAAATCGCCATGACCAGAAATCATAACCATAGGCACTTCGGGTTTTATCTTTTTCGTGGCTTCTAAAACTTCAACGCCATCCATTTTTGGCATTTTAATATCGCATAGAATCAAATCGAAATCGGTATTCTTAATTTTTTCTATTCCGTCTAAACCATCAACAGCTTCTTCAACTTGGTAAGTATCATTTTCTTCAGAAAGAATTTTAACCAACACGCGTCTTATCGCTGCTTCATCTTCTACAACTAATATTTTGGGCATAATTTTATATTTGATTTAATTCTAGTTAACTTAAAATTATTGTGGATTTTTAATGATATGTATGTCTCTTTGAGGAAACGGAATACTAATATTGTTTTCTCTAAATAAACGATCTATTTCAAATCGGATATCACTTTTTGGAAACTGCGCTTTAAAACTATCATTTATTGTGAAAACGACTTTAAAATTCAAAGAACTATCTCCAAAATCCATGAAAACCACCGAAGGTTCTGGAGAAATAAGAACCGACGGATTAGAACTCGCTGCCTGAAGTAAAAGCTTTTTAACCAACTGTACGTCGCTTCCATAAGCCACACCAACACTAACGGACTCTCTTGTTGTAGTGCCGTTTTGAGTCCAATTATATAGCATATTTTCTAAATATAAATGGTTGGGAATAACCAATACTTTATTATCGATGGTTACTGCTCTTGTAGTTCGTAATTTTATTTCTTCAACGCGACCTACTTTACCTTCTATTTCAATAATATCGCCCACATGCACGGTTTGATCTACAAGAATAAATATTCCGGAAATAATATCTTGAAATAAGGTTTGCAGCGCCAAACCAATTCCAATTAATAAAGCGGCAGAGGCTGCGAAAATTCCGGTTACATTAATTCCTATGGAATCGAAAACAACTAGAACAACAATGATATAGATTAACCAACGAGCAAATGAAAATACCGTGGTAAACTTAGCTTTATCATCAAGAGGCATTTTTTTTGTGACTACATTTTTAGTCCAACGTAAAATGGTAGTGGTTACCATTAAAACGAGAACCACCAGCAAAACGTACTTTACTTTAAGTACAATTTCATGGGTATTTCCATCGGCAACATAAGAGAAATCGATGAGTTTAAATTCTAAAAACTTAACAATTTGTTCCCAAACACCACTTTCGGTAATAGCATCACTTACTTGGTCGACGCCTTCTTCTATTTTTTCGGCTGTATTTTGTTGCATTTTAATTAATACTTAATCCATTTTAATAATTCTTTGTACGTTGGTTTTTTACCATACATTAAAATACCAACACGGTAAATTTTGGCAGCAAACCAAACGGTTCCCATAAACGTTCCTATTAAGATAAGGAACGACAAAATTTGTTCCCAAATGGGTACTCCAAAAGGAATACGCATTAGCATAACCACTGGCGATGTTAATGGTATAAATGAAAATACTGTCGACACCATACCATGAGGATCTTCAATAACTGTAAAGATACCAATATAAACGGCTAAAACTAAAGGCATTATAATGGGCATCATAAATTGTTGCGTATCGGTCTCATTATCAACAGCTGCACCAATAGCAGCATATAACGAACTGTATAACAAATAACCGCCAACAAAAAACATTACAAAAGCAATAATTAAATTGGTTAATGGTAAGTGATAAAACGCGTTTGCAATGTTTTGAATTTGAAGATTCACTTCTGGGTTATTCATGGCTTCTTCGGCCATTTGTTGCTGTGGCGTTTGCATTTCTATACCCAAAACTAGTGTTGTTATTGACATTAAAACACCGCCCAAAATCAGCCAAATAACAAATTGTGTGATGCCCGCTAACGAGGTTCCTATAATTTTCCCCAACATGAGTTGTATGGGTTTTACAGATGAAATAATAACCTCAATAATCCGGCTCGTTTTTTCTTCAATCACACTGCGCATAATCATATTACCATAAATAATAATAAACATGAACAATAAATAACCTGCTGCTCCACCAAAAATTAATTTAACAACACTATCGACTTTTGAAGTTTTTTCACCTTCAAAACTTTCTTGTGAAATATTAACTCTTACTTTTGAATTGTTTATCATTTCAACATCTACCCCATTTTTCTGAAGGTTGATATCGGTTAGACGCTTTTCTAACTGATTTTCTATATCTGAAATTAAACTGATAGAAGGTGCATCTTCAGAATAAAAGGTAATATGCTGCGCATCAATAGCATCATTTTCGAGCTGATTAATATGTAATAAACCCGTGCCTTCGGTTTCAAGAACTAAATCTTTAGCATCGTTAACCGACATGCCTTCTAGAATATTATAGGTAACATGCTCGGAATTTTTAAATACATTTTGAACGAGTTTTGATTCGTCTAAAACAGAAATAACGCGAACTTTATCATTATTTAACTGCGATAAATACGCCACAAAACCAATAAGTGCCATAAAAATTATCGGACTTAAAAAAGTCATGATGATAAACGATTTGTTTTTAACCTTGGTTAAATATTCGCGTTTTATAATAAGCGGTAAATGGTTCATAAAAGTTAGTTATTCTTTACTGTTTGAATAAAAATATCGTTAACACTAGGAATGAGTTCAACAAAATGAGAAATTTCGCCTTTCGTTGTTAAATAATTCAATAAATCGTTTGGTTTTTGATCTGGATTCAACTTAATATTCACTTTTAGCTCATCTTCTAAAGTTTTAAAATTAGCATCAGAAACATTAAATTTCTCATTTAATTCTAACCTTAAAGCTTCATTATTTGCAGTTCTTAAACCAACTTCAAAAGTGTTTATTTTATATTGACGCTTAATATCGACTAATTTACCATCTAGAATTTTGTTCGATTTATGAATTAATGCAATATCATCGCATAATTCTTCTACAGATTCCATGCGGTGTGTTGAAAAAATAACGGTTGCGCCATTATCGCGTAAACGCAAAATTTCATCTTTTATCAAATTCGCGTTTATAGGATCGAAACCAGAAAATGGTTCGTCGAAAATAAGCAGTTTTGGCTCGTGTAAAACGGTAACCACAAACTGAATTTTTTGAGCCATACCTTTGGAAAGCTCTTGAATTTTCTTGTTCCACCAATCGCCAATTTCTAAGCGTTCAAACCAATATTTCAGGCGTTTTTTTGCCTCTGCTTTACTTAAACCTTTTAACTGCGCTAGGTATAATGCCTGCTCGCCAACTTTCATAGATTTATACAAACCGCGTTCTTCTGGTAAATAGCCAATATCGCGAATATGGTTTTCGTTAAGTAATTCGCCTCCCAAATGAACTGTGCCCGAATCTGGCATGGTGATTTGATTTACAATACGTATTAAGGTTGTTTTTCCTGCTCCATTTGGCCCTAATAAACCAAAAATACTGCCTTCGGGAACCGAAAGCGAAGCATTGTTTAAGGCTGTAAAGTTTCCAAATTTTTTAGAAACATTAGCAACCTCCAATAAATTACTCATAGCTGTTATTTTGAATGGTAAATATATTAAATGTATGAAAGCTACGTAGGCTTTTCGTTAATTTATATGGCAGACGAGTAGGCATATTTACTAGAAAAGTACTAAAAAACAAAACCCACCCTCAACAGAATTAAGGATGGGAAAAAAAATTGCTATGAAAAAGAAAAATTATCACTAAAAAATTAGTGATTTCCAAATATAGTTTTTTTTTCAGTACTTTCGGCAAAACATTAACAGATCTTCCCGAAATAAGCAAAAAAAATCCGCCTTTAAAGCGGATTTCTTAATTTTGATGCTATTTTATTATGAAAACATATCTTTCACTTTTTCAAAGAAAGATTTGTCTGAACTTTCAGGTTTTGGCTCAAAATGCTCATCATCTTGCATGGCTTCAAAAAAGTCTTTTTGTTGTTTATTCAATGTTTTTGGCGTCCAAACATTAACATGAACTAAAAGATCTCCTTTTCCGTAACCGTTTATGCTTGGAATTCCTTTTCCGCGTAAGCGTAAAATTTTACCAGATTGCACGCCAGCTTCTACTTTAATACGCACTTTTCCTGTAACGGTATCAATTTCTTTCGAAGTTCCTAGAACAGCTTCAGGGAAACTTACATACAAATCGTAATGTAAATTATCGCCTTCACGTTGTAATTTATCATGTTGTTCTTCTTCAATAACCACAATTAAATCACCCGAAATACCATTTCCTGGCGCTTCATTACCTTTTCCTGAAACTTTAAGTTGCATACCATCTACCACACCTGCTGGTATTTTAATCGAAACGGTTTCTTCGGCAACTTTTAAGCCTTGAGCATCGGCATCTTTAGGTTTTTTATCAATTGTTTGTCCTGCGCCACCACAATCGTTACAAGGTGCAGCCGTTTGCATTCTACCTAAAATGGTATTTGCAATACGTGTTACTTGTCCGCTACCATTACAAGTTGGACATGTTTTATAAGTTGTTCCTGGCGCTTGAACTTTACGTTTTACTTTAATTTTTTTCTCTACGCCATTAGCAATTTCTTCTAAAGTTAGCTTGACGCGAATACGCAGATTGCTTCCTTTAACACGACGTTGACCACCGCCAAAACCGCCGCCTCCAAAACCACCACCGAAGCCGCCGCCTCCGAAAATATCACCAAACTGACTGAATATGTCGTCCATATTCATGCCACCGCCGCCAAAACCACCGCCGCCGTTTTCAAAGGCTTGGTGACCATATTGGTCGTAACGTGCTTTTTTATTTTCGTCGCTTAAAACTTCGTAGGCTTCAGCTGCTTCCTTAAATTTAGCTTCTGCTTCTTTATCGTCAGGGTTTTTATCTGGATGAAATTCGATTGCTTTTTTTCTATAAGCTTTCTTAATTTCAGCAGCACTAGCTCCCTTATTAATTCCTAATATTTCGTAAAAATCTCTTTTTGCCATATCTTATATTATTGCCCAATAACTACTTTTGGGAAACGAATTACTTTTTCTCCTAAAACGTATCCTTTTTCCACAACATCAATAATTTTTCCTTTTAAATCGTCGCTTGGTGCTGGAATTTGCGTAATAGCTTCATGATTATCGGCGTTAAAAACATCGCCTTGCTTCACCTCCATCGCTTTTAAACCTTTTTGCTCTAAAGTGTTTATTAATTTCTGATAAATTAACAACACGCCTTTACGTAATTCTTCAGCTTCTTTATCGTCTTCAATATGACTTAAAGCGCGTTCAAAATCGTCAAGAACTGGCAGTAATGTTTTCATTACACCTTCGCTGGCAGTAGCGAAAAGCTCAATACGTTCCTTAGATGTTCTTCTTTTATAATTTTCAAATTCAGCAAATAAACGCAGAAATTTATCTTTCTCTTGCTTTAACTCGGCTTCAAGTTTTTCTTCTGCAGTTTCCTCGTTCGCTATTTCTTCAACTTCTTGATTTTCAACTTCAACAGTTTCGTTTTGCACACCGTCTACTTGCTCGTTTTCTATCTCGTTGGTTTTATCATTTTTACTCATGGTAAATTCAAATTTTGCAATTCTAAAATTAGTTGGCAAAAGTACTGCCAATATTGTAAAAATGTCATAATGTCACGAAATTAATTTTTATTTTTTTTCCAATTTCGATTTGCTAATTTCGTTACTTAAAACCTAAAAACATTTTTAAATGAAAAAGCACCTAAAATCACTATTATTTTTAGCACTAATAAGCATCGCTTTTACAGCTTGTAAAGACAAAGCCAAAGAAGCAGAAACTACTAACGCTGAAGCTCCTGCTGCAGTTGAAAACACAACAAATGCTGTAACTTATACTGCAAACACAACAGAATCTAACTTGAATTGGGAAGGTTTTAAACCAACGGGGTCGCATTACGGAACCATTAAATTGAAAGATGGTGAATTAAATGTTACTAACGGTGAAATTGTTGGCGGTAAGTTTACTATAGATATGAATACCATTGTTATTAACGACATTCCTGTTGATGATGAAGGAAATGGAAAACTTTTAGCGCATTTAAAAAATGATGATTTTTTTGATGCTGAAAATCATAAAACTTCAACTTTTGAAATTACAGGATTAACAGAAGCTGAAGGTAAAACAATGCTTTCTGGAAACTTAATTATAAAAGAGATATCGCGTAATATTACTTTTCCGGTGACTGTAAAATTTGACACAAATGATGTTTTCGTAACGAGTGAAAAATTTACCATCGATAGAACACAATGGGATATAAAATATAAATCGAAGTCTGTTTTTGGCGATTTAGGCGATAAATTTATTAACGATGATATTGAATTGAAAGTATTTATTAAGGCTACAAAATCTTAATTAAAACACACTTTTTTTGAAAACCACTTTATGTAAATAAGGTGGTTTTTTTTACAATAAATCTATAAGTGCAGGTTCCAAATGGTGGTATTCAAAATAGAAACCTTTATCTTCTATTTTTTTGGAACTTACACGCTGGCTTTCAAATAGAATGGTATGCATCTCACCTAAAACCATTCGCATTAAAATTTTGGGAAGTTTAACTACAAAAAGCGACTTATCCAGCACTCTATTAATCGACTTAACAAACTCTTTATTGGTTACAGGGTTTGGTGCTACGGCATTGTAAACACCACTTAATTTGTGCTGTAAAACATAAAAAATCATCTGACTTAAATCGGAATGATGAATCCATGATTGCCATTGTTTTCCACAACCAAAAACGGTACCAACACCATATTTAGTTGGTTTTATCATTTCGGTAAGTACACCGCCTTTATCCGATAAAACCAAACCAATTCTAATTTTAGAAACCATGATGTTTAATTGCTTAAAAGCATCGACTTCATGTTCCCAAGCACAAGTTACTTTACTTAAAAAAGAGGTTTTTGAAGTTTTAAAATTTTCATCGTAATATTTAGTTTCAGAACTGGGGTAAATCCCAATAGAACTTGCCGAAATCACATGTTTTATGGTATGCGTTTCGCCTTTTAAATTATTGACTAATAATGCGGTTGAAGCTGTTCGGCTAGCTAAAATTTCTTTTTTATAACTAGGCGTCCAGCGATTAGATATTGATGCGCCCGCCAAATGAATAATGGCATCGACACCGTTAAAACATCTGGTATCAATCTCTAAAGTTTTAGGATTCCAATAAAAACCTTGGTAATTTTCGGTTTGCGAAATCTGAGATTTTCGTGTGGTTAAATAATTAACCTGAATATTATTTCTGTGACAAAGTTTTACAATGTCTTTACCAATCAAACCCGTTGCCCCCGTAATTAATACCCGCATTTTTTTTTATAAAGTTACAAAATGCGCAAGCCTGCAACTAAGGTTTTATATTAGGTTTAACAGTGTTGGGTGTTAGGAAAAATATAAATAGAATTTATTTTTTTTAATAAGCTTATTTCTACTTCATAACTTTCTAACCACATAACGTTATAACTTTTAACGCTTAATTTTTCATTGTTCATTGCTCATTGTTAATTGTTAATTGTTAATTGTTAATTGCCTTCGTAGCTCGTAGCATTTCTCGTTTTCCTGGAGGTCCAGGCAATCTTTCAACGGTAAAACCAACGGCTTGCATGGCGCGTCGCACACTGCCTTTTGCGGCATACGTGACTAATACTCCACCTGTTTTCAAGGCTTTATACATGATTAAGAAAATTAGTTCTGTCCATAATTCGGGTTGAACTCGAGCACCAAAAGCGTCAAAGTAAATGATGTTAAACTGATTAATGGCTTCAATCTCATCAAAAAATTTCTTTTGTTTAGTTAATGAAAAGTCTTTGGTGATTTCATGTTTTTCTTCCCAAGATAGGTTATGCATTTTACTAAAAACATCATCATACTGTCCCGATTCCAATGTTTTTGAATAATTAAGTTTTTCAACTTCATCAAAAGAAACAGGATAGGCTTCAACCCCAAAATAATCTATTTTTCTATTTAACTTTTTGGCTTCAATAAAGGTGATAAAAGCATTTAAACCCGTGCCGAAACCAATTTCTAAAATTGAAATGTTCTGGTTGGTAGTTGATGAATCCAATTCATTAAAATACTGAAAACCATTTTTAATAAAAACATGATAAGCCTCTTGTATCGCGCCGTGTTTAGAATGGTATTGCTCGTCCCATTCTGGAATATGAATGGTTGAAGAACCATCAGAAGTAATAATAATTTCTCGTTTCAAAATAAAAACATCTAGTAAAAAGTGACTTAAAATCAATTCGCTTCAAAAAAAATAAAAGAAACCACGATTTGTTGTAAATATAGCACTTTTTAAAGCCGATTTTGTTTAAATTTGTTTTATAAAACTACGAGACTATGAGTGCTATAATCAACGATATCGAGATTATAAAAGCAAAAACTACTAAAATTACAGATGTAGATTTTGATAATTTAAAATTCGGGCATGTTTTTTCAGATCATATGCTGGAATGTAACTATAAAGATGGCGCATGGCAAGCACCTAAAGTCATTCCTTACCAAGGCATAACTTTAGATCCATCAGCTAAAATTTTTCATTACGGGCAATCCGTTTTTGAAGGTATGAAAGCCTATAAAGATGCCAATGATAAAGTCTGGTTATTTCGCCCTTTAGAAAATTTTAAACGTTTAAATATTTCATCTAAACGATTGGCGATTCCTGAACTTCCTGAAAATTATTTTATGGATGGTTTAAAAGCGCTTTTAGAAGTGGATAAAGATTGGATTCCTAAAAAAGTAGGAAGTTCGCTATACATAAGACCATTTATTTTTGCTTCAGGAAACGGTTTTCACGCCTCGCCTGCCGACGAATATAAATTTATTATTAGCACAGCACCTTCGGGGGCTTATTTCTCTGGCGATATAAAAGTTTTAATTGAAGAAAAATATTCGCGTTCTGCTAACGGTGGTGTAGGATTTGCAAAAGCTGGAGGAAACTATGCTGGACAGTTTTACCCAACTCAGTTAGCTATTGAAAAAGGTTACCAACAAGTTATTTGGACGGATGATAACACGCATGAATATATTGAGGAAGCTGGTGCGATGAATATTTTTGTTCGTATTAACGATACTTTAATTACAGGCCCTACAAGTGATAGAATTCTTGACGGTATTACCCGTAAGAGTATTATTGAGTTAGCAAAATCGGAAAATATTCCTGTTGAAGTTAGAAAAATTACGGTTAGCGAAGTTGTAGAAGCTGCTAAAAATGGTTCGTTAAAAGAAATGTTTGGTGCTGGTACCGCTGCAGTAATTTCGCCAATCTCTGGATTTGGTTATAAAGATAAAGATTACGAAATACCAAAACTAGATGAAACCTATGCGAGTTTCTTAAAAAAACGCATTACAGATATTCAAACCAATAAAGCCGAAGATCCTTTTGGATGGCGTTTTGAGGTTAAATAAATTAAAAATGGTCTGTTTTACAGACCATTTTTTTTGCTCAATTTTGAGATAATTCAATATTTAAAAATAATCTATTTATCTAATATAGATTTAATATCAGGTTTAAAATAGTTAGGCCCTTTAAGTACTTTACCATCTTCTCGATAAATAGGCTGACCACCCTCACCTAACTTACTCATATTACTGCGTTGAATTTCTTCAAAAACTTCTTCAATTTTATATTGCATACCATGCTCTATAATGGTTCCGCATAAAATATAAAGCATATCGCCAAGAGCATCGGCAACTTCAACCAAATCGTTATTATTGGCGGCTTCTAAATATTCTTCATTTTCTTCCTTCATTAAATTAAAACGAAGTGTATTTTTAGCTGTACCCAAATTGGCTTTAGGAGATTCTAAATGCCCTATTTTAAATGCTGTATGAAAAGCCTTTACAGCTTCAATTTTATCTTTCATAAGTAATAATTAGTGGTTTGATTTAAGAAGAAAATGGTTTCTAATTCCTTAAATTTGCATAAAAATAACCATATGTTCAGTAAAGGTCAAATCATTTTCGGAGTTTTATTTTTTATCGTCTTTTCCATTATTATCGCTTATACCTACAGAAAAGATTTAAAACTTCACAAGCGTTTCTATGCTGGTAGTTACTGGATGCTTATTGCGTTTATTGCTTTTATTGCTTTTATTTCTGCGATTAAATACTTTTTCAAATAGGCAATATTCAACCTATTTCTCTGTTAAATAAATTAGTATTTAACAAAATTTCAAAATAAATAATATTTTTAACGCAACCTTTTTACAAACTAAGCATCTACTACTTAACTAACATAAACTAAACCGTAATATGAACGTTATTTTAATAATAAGTGCCCTGCTTGTAATTAATGCTATTTTATTAATTTTTAGCGTAAATAAAAAAACACAACCTTAAAAGATTGTGTTTTTATAATTCTTTATAACAGCGGAATTAATTAACCTCTGGCAGGAAACTATAGTTTTTGCTATAATTTAGCATTTGTCCTTCAAAAGTTTCTGGCTGTGTTACCTTTATAGCTATTATTTCGCCTTTTTCATTTTTATCAGCCACTAAAACAGGATTTACAAATCCGCTATAGGGCGCCGATTTAAATTGCTTGTTACGCTCAAGAACTTCGGCATGAATGGCTTGATCTACTTTTACACCATAACCTTCAACCAAAGCCTCGCAAGCAGCATAATCCCCTTCAGACTTAATACGTTGAGTTTCTCTTAATAATTGTCCGAATAGCTCATGCAATTTCTCATAATCATTAATATTGAAATAGGTTTTTCCATTTCTTGTTATTTTTTCAATAACGTTGTCTGGCTGACCTTTTTCAAAAACCCAAGCAGAAACCCATTGTCTGTTTCGCATGTGCGCTTCTTCAACATCATCACCTAAATTTAAACGAATTAATTGCGTTAGTAAACCGTTTCTAATATAACCATCGTAAGCCGCCTCACCAACAGCTTTCCAATCGACTACCAAACCTAATTCTTGCAGTTTCGGGTCGTATAAATAATAAAGACCAACCAAATCGGCACGTCCTTCTTCTAAAGTAGAGGCATAATTTTTTAAAGTCTCCTTAGTCTCTCCTACTCCAGGATTTAATTGCCCAGATGCATGCCCAATAACTTCGTGTAAAGCGGTGTGTAACTTATCGGCTAACTGACCGTATTTTTCTTCTAGCTCTAATTCTTTTTCATCGTTTACAAACTCTTTTAAACGCTCACTTCCACCTGAACTGTTATGCGCCTGAATAATATTTCCTAGCGATACCGACTTACTTCCTACCGCAGCACGAATCCAGTTCGCGTTAGGTAAATTAACTCCAATTGGTGTACTTGGTGAAGCGTCTCCCGCCTCGCCTGCAACATTAACTACTTTATAAGTTACACCAACAACATTCTTCTTTTTGTGGGCTTCCATTAATGGAGAATGATCTTCAAACCATTGCGCGTTATCTGATAAAACTTTCATTTTTTCAGACATATCGAAATCATTTATTTGAATGATACTTTCATAAGATCCGCGATATCCCAAAGGATCGTTGTACACTTCAATAAAACTGTTTATATAATCAATATTGCCTTTGGTTGCGCCTGTCCATGCTACATTATAATCATCCCAAGTTTGTAAATCGCCAGTTTTATAATACGAAATAAGCAAACCTAAAGCATCGCCTTGTGCTTTATTTTCGGCAACTTCTTTGGCTAATTCTAACCATTTGATAATTTCATCTATCGCCGAACCATATAAACCTCCCGATTTAAAAACACGCTCTTTTAACACCCCGTTTTCTTTAACCAATTGTGAATTTAATCCAAACGACAACGGCTTTTCTGGGTTAGGAGAAACCTTTGTTTTATAAAAATTTTCAACATCGGCATTGGTTACATCAGGACCGTAAAAATTAACAGCAGAAAGCAATACATTATCAACACCCTTCGCTTGATTTACTTTTTTAGAATCGATAGCGTTAAAAATCACATTAAACGCATCAGCTTCTAAGGTCGTATTAGTTTCAGTTAATAGGGTCTTTAAATATTCAGCTGAAAATGAAGGCTTCAATTTATCATTTGAATAATGATGATGAATACCATTGCTAAACCAAACACGTTTTAAATAGGTATCGAAAGCTTTCCAATCTTCAGTCGTTTTATCACCTTTATAATGGGTGTAAACATTTTCTAGTGCATTCCTAATTTTTAAATTATAGCGGTAATTTTGGTCCCACATAATATCACGTCCCGACAAACCAGCTTGCGTTAAATAGTACACTAGTTTTTGTTCTTTAAGGGTTAACTTTTCCCAACCTAGAATTTGATAACGCAGCACTTTTACGTCTCCAAACTGTTCCACATTGTAATCAAACTCTACTTTTTTCTCTTCAGTTATTTCTTGATTGTTTTGCTCGGATTTCTCGCTACCACAAGACCAAAACACGACACTTATTAGTGCTAAATTTAAAATTGTTTTTATTCGCATATTCTTAAATTATAATTATAAATTAATACCAATACAACTATGAAGCGCTATAGATTAAAATAACAAAACCACATTTAACTATAAAACACAAACAGAATTTCAACAAAAGTAATAATTTATTAACTGAAAATTAAAAATGAGTATCTTTGATTTATACATTTAATAAAACCAACCAGATGAAAGCATTTAAATACATTTTATTCCTTTTACTTATTATTTTTATTGGTACCGCCATATACATCGCCGTGCAGCCAAATGAATTTAGTTTTAATAGAAGTAGAATTATTAAAGCCCCAGCTTCACTCCTATACAATAAGGTAAACGATTATAAGAGTTGGCCAAGTTTTTCGCCTTGGATTGAACACGAACCCGATGCCGACTTAACTTATGAAGAAAAAACCTCGGGCGTTGACGCTGGTTATTCCTGGAATGGCAAGATTTTAGGTGAAGGCAAAATGAAAACAATCGCTGTTGAAAAAGATAAATCGATAAAACAAAACATAGAATTTATTAAGCCTTTTAAGTCTAAATCGAATATTAATTGGACTTTTGAAGATACCGATGAAGGCACCAAAGTAACTTGGGCCATGCACGGAAAACAAGATTTTATGACAAAAATGTATACAACATTTGCTGGTTCTATTGAAAAAAATACGGCTCCAGATTTTGATCGTGGTTTGTTTAAATTAGACAGTATTGTTAATGCTGACATGAAAATATACAACATCACTGTAAATGGTATTACCGAACATGGTGGCGGATACTATATTTACAACACGACTTCATGTAAAATTTCCGATTTACAAAATAAGATGGAAACCATGTTGCCTAGAGTGATTCAATACGCAAAAACGAACAACATAAAAATGGCAGGAACGCCTTTTGTATACTACCATAAATGGGATATAGACAATAATGCCGTAATATTTTCCTGCTGCATTCCAACTATAGAAAAAACCATTTCAGCTGAAAATGATATATTAACAGGACAATTAGAACCTTTTAAAGCTGTAAAAACAACCCTAAAAGGAAACTATAAAAATTTAGAAGAAGCTTGGGAAACAGCGATGACATACATTCCTTCAAACAACTTGGAATTTAGCGGAAACGGTCCCATGCTTGAAACATATATTACAACGCCAACAGATAGCGAAAATCCAGCCGATTGGATTACTGAAATATACATTGCAGTAAAATAAATTATGAAGAGCCTTTTATTTGTATTTGTTGGTGGTGGCTTTGGAAGTGTTTTACGCTATATTATTGGAAAACATCTTAATAGTTTTGAAAGTGGTATACCTTACGGCACTTTTGTAGCCAATATTTTAGGTAGCTTGTTAATAGGATTAATTTTAGGTTTAGCGGCTAAAAATGATACACTTACTCAAAATCATACGTTGCTTCTTGCAACAGGGTTTTGTGGTGGTTTTACAACATTTTCAACATTTGCTTATGAAAACCATGTGTTTTTAAAATCTGGCGATTTTTTAAGTTTTGCTATGTATACTTGCTTGAGTTTTATTGTTGGTTTTCTTGCTGTATTTTTTGGCATGTTTTTAGCCAAAAGTTTTTAATGCTTTTTAAAGTTTTTTACGCCAGCTTCAATTCTAGTTTTTAAATAATTTTCTCTAGGCACAATTGGGCAAGAATACTTCTCATTGTAAGCACAGTAAGGGTTATAGGCTTTGTTAAAATCTATAATCATGATATCCCCATTTGGGGTTTCAGCATCAATATAACGCCCTCCGCCGTAAGTTTCAAACCCATTAGTTTCATCTAAAAAAGGTAAAAACAAATAATTTTCAAAACCTGGTTCATGCATCATTTCTTTGCCTTGATAAATATTTAATTGATGTGTCTTTCCATGCAATTCAAAAGTTAAAACTCCAAAAACACGCTCTTCTGAAACACGATCTGTAGTGGTTTTCATTTGAAACCAATCTGTGTCTGGTGTACGTTCCAACTGTGCTGTAACCACATAAGTGGAATCTGTTTTAAAAAAATCCAATCCTTCAAAAGTCTTTCTATCACTCGTTTTTAATGGTGATTTTGATGCATCTTTAAAATCGGCATTCATTTGCTTTTGAAAATCGGTTTCGCCTTGAATTGGACGTTTTTTTTGAGCACAACTAAAAAATGATACTAAAATAATGATGATAAAAAAATTGATTCTCATGTGTTTTATATGATTTTGATTTACTGAGACACCTCATTTGAAAACAATCATTTTCAAAATATATTAAATCAAAAATACAATTTCCAATTGTTTTAAATAGCTTTGATAAATCAAAAACATTTGAAACCCAAAAATCACAAAATTTGAAAAAAGTACAGAAAGACATCATAATAATTGGTGGTGGTCCTATAGGTATTGCATGTGCCTTGGAATGCCAAAAAAGAAACTGGAATTATGTGATTATCGAAAAAGGCACTTTAGCAAATTCACTTTTTAACTACCCAAAAAACATGACGTTTTTTTCAACTTCCGAAAAGTTAGAAATTGACGACATTCCATTTATAAGCAACAACCCAAAACCCAACCGCGATGAGGCTTTAGAATATTACCGACGCGTAACTACTTCGAATAAATTGCATGTTAATTTGTATGAAACGGTAGTTTCTGTCAACAAAAATTCAGAAACTTTTGAAACCATTACAGATAAAGCACACTATACATCAAATCAAGTTATCCTTTGTACAGGGTTTTATGATATCCCTAAACTTTTAAACGTGCCTGGAGAGCATTTAGATAAAGTGTCACATTATTACAAAGAAGCCCACAATTACACTTTACAAAATGTCATTATTGTAGGTGCTAGCAATTCGGCTGTTGATGCAGCTTTAGAAATTTGGCGTAAAGGAGGCCAAGTTACCATGGTAATTCGTGGCGAAACTATTGGTGAGCGTGTAAAATATTGGGTGCGACCAGACATTTTAAACCGTATTGAAGAAGGCAGTATTACCGCCTACTTTAGCTCGGAAATTGAAGAAATAAAGGAAGATTCTGCCATTATAAAAACTCAAAACGGCTCTGTAACTATTCCAAATGATTTTGTAATCGCCTTAACGGGATATCTTCCTGATTTTGATTTACTAAAAAACAGTGGTATCACCTTATCTAAAGACGAAAAATGCATACCTGAATATGATAGTAACACCATGGAATCGAACATTAAAGGACTGTATTTGGCAGGCGTAGTTTGCGGTGGCAAAGAAACACATAAATGGTTTATTGAAAATTCTAGAATACACGCCAAATTAATTGCCAAACATATTGAAAGCATAAAATAAGCTTTATTATGAATTTAAATCAAGTAACCATTCCATCGCTAAATATTGAAAAATCAATCGCTTTTTATAAAACCTTAGGATTGCATCTTATTGTTTTTACACATCCACGGTATGCCAGATTTGAATGCCCAGATGGCGATGCTACATTCTCGATTCATCAGGTAGATGCATTACCAAAAGGACAAGGGATTACAATCTATTTTGAGGAAACGAATTTAGATGCTGCCGTAGAAAAACTGTTATCAAAAGGCATTGTTTTTGACGAGTTGCCAGAAGACAAACCTTGGCTATGGCGTGAAGCACGTTTAAAAGATCCTGATGGCAACCAAATCATTTTATATCACGCTGGAAAAAACAGAAAAAATCCGCCGTGGCGCTTAAAGTAACTTAAAAAATTATTTAATTGGCGTAACTTCCTTTTGTTTTACGACGTTTGAAAGTACAATTTGAGTTTTAGATTCGCCATAAGAAATAAGCTGATCGATAAAAGATTCAAGATGTTTTTGGTTTTTTAAAACAACCTCCATAACAATATTTTCATCACCTGTAATTCGGTAACAATTTATAACTTCATCGTAAGTTTTTACTTTTTCTAAAAAGGGTCTCAACTTCCCCATAAAAGCCCTTAAAGTAATGATGGCTTTTAGCTGGTAACCTATTTCAAAAGGTGACACAATCGTTTTATAACCTTCAATAATACCTAGGTCTTCCATTTTTTTGATACGCTCTGAAACAGCCGGGGAACTAATACCAACTTGACGGCCAATTTCGGCATTTGAGAGCCTCGCATTTTGCTGTAAGCACTTTAAAATCTTACTATTAAGGGCATCTACACTCATTTAAAGGAATTTTAACTATTATAAATTAAAAACTAAAGCAAATATACAATTTTACTTTAAAAACTAAAGTTGATTTTGTTTTCTTGTGAGTAATTTTGAATAAAATTCTTAGAAAAAGAGCCATGTCGTCTAATATCCCACTAAACCTATCGGAATTACCTATTTACCAAAAGGCATTGGAGATTTTTACATTGTCCCAAAATATTTCAATGTACCTAAAGGATGACTTATCCATTCTAAAACCCGATGGGTCAGAAGATAACGATATTTATTTTTCTGGTGACATCATTCAACAGTCAGTTGCATTAGCTCCAGAAATTCTAAATGCTGAATTAGAAAGACACTCCGAACGTCGCCATAAACACATTGCTTCGTTAAAAAGGCTAACTAATAAACTTTACAAAAATTCGTATCGATTAGAACGTTCAAATAGTAACGGCAAAGATTTTTTACCCATTTTAAGAAACGAGTTAAGAAAGTTTAAAAAGTTACAACGAAATTGGATGTTAACTTTGTAAAATTCTCCACAAAAAAAATCCTCAAGAACCTATAATTCTTGAGGATTTTTTATTGGTTTGAGTATAAATACTAACCGATTGACATGCGTTTCTTGCTATTCATAATACAGCCTTCAGCTAAATAATATTTTTCCGATTTCACTGTATAAACTAACCAATCTAAATAATTTTTAGAGCGTCTTTTAAACTTGTACTTGAGGGTTGATTTCATAGGGAATAAATTTAAAGTTTGGGTTAAACCATGCTAAATTAATAGCACCTTATGAATGAATTTACACCTAGAAAATTAAAGCCAAAAAATATTTTAAATAATTTAGATTAAGGGTTTACATAATCCTATTATCTGTTTTAAATTGTCAAAAAACAGGATGAAATCGCTTTATAAAACCAGAGAGCTTTAATATGAGTCGTTCAAAACAAAACACAATCCACTTATAATCAACAAAATAAAATTATTTAACTACATGTTTCTTCTGTACTGCCCACCAACTTTAAACAACGCATTTGTTATTTCACCAAGCGAACACACTTTACAAACATCCATTAAAGCTTCAAAAATATTTTCATTATTGATGGCTTTTTGTTGTAAGTCTTTTAATAATGCCTCTGTATTATTGACTTGATGCAGCTGCTCTAAAGTTTTAATTTGAAGTTGTTTTTCTTCTTCGGTAGCACGAATCACTTCCGCAGGTAAAACTGTTGGAGACCCTTTACTGCTTAAAAAGGTATTCACGCCTATTATTGGAAAATCGCCATTATGTTTTAAGGTTTCGTAATACAAACTCTCTTCTTGAATTTTACTGCGTTGGTACATCGTTTCCATGGCTCCTAAAACACCGCCACGTTCGTTAATTCTATCAAACTCTAAAAGCACAGCCTCTTCTACTAAATCGGTTAATTCTTCAATAATAAATGAACCCTGAATAGGATTTTCATTTTTAGCTAAGCCCAACTCTTTATTAATTATAAGTTGAATGGCCATGGCGCGACGCACCGATTCTTCTGTTGGTGTGGTAATCGCTTCATCGTAAGCATTTGTGTGCAGCGAGTTACAATTATCGTAAATCGCATACAAGGCTTGAAGCGTGGTGCGAATGTCGTTAAAATCAATTTCTTGAGCATGTAAACTACGCCCCGACGTTTGAATATGGTATTTAAGCATTTGCGCTCTGGCATTAGCTCCATATTTATGTTTCATGGCTTTTGCCCAAATTTTACGAGCCACACGACCAATAACAGCATATTCTGGATCGACACCATTGGAGAAAAAGAACGATAAATTTGGTCCGAATTTATTAATATCCATGCCACGGCTTAAATAATATTCCACGTATGTGAAACCATTAGATAAAGTTAGCGCCAATTGGGTAATGGGGTTTGCGCCTGCCTCGGCAATATGGTAGCCTGAAATGGAAACCGAATAAAAGTTCCGCACATTATTCTCAATAAAATATTCCTGCACATCGCCCATTAAACGCAAAGCAAATTCTGTTGAAAAAATACAGGTATTTTGCGCTTGATCTTCCTTTAAAATATCTGCTTGAACGGTACCACGAACTTGAGAAATCGTTTTGAATTTTATGTCTTGATAGATATTACTCGGTAAAACTTGATCGCCAGTAACGCCTAATAATAGTAGACCTAACCCATTATTTCCTTCTGGGAGGTTTCCATTATATTTTGGTCGTTCGGTATCTTTATAAAGCTTTGCAATTTTAGTTTCTACCTCTTTTTCTAAACCATTTTCTTTGATGTAAATTTCACATTGCTGGTCTATGGCCGCATTCATAAAATAACCTAATAACATAGGCGCAGGACCGTTTATTGTCATGCTTACCGAAGTTAAAACATCGGCTAAATTAAACCCAGAGTACAGTTTTTTAGCATCGTCTAAACAACAAATAGAAACGCCTGCATTTCCAATTTTACCGTAAATATCTGGTCTGTTATCTGGATCATTTCCGTAAAGGGTCACACTATCAAAAGCCGTTGATAACCTTTTGGCTGGCATGCCTGCACTCACATAATGAAAACGCTTATTAGTACGTTCCGGACTCCCCTCGCCTGCAAACATTCGTGCCGGATCCTCACCTGTTCGTTTAAAAGGATACAAACCTGAAGTATATGGAAATTCTCCTGGCACATTTTCCTGCAAACACCATTTTAAAACATCGCCCCAAGCTTGATATTTTGGAAACGCTACTTTTGGAATTTGTGTATGAGATAATGATTCGGTGTGTGTTTCAATGTTGATTTCCTTATCGCGAACTTTAAAGGTGTAAATTGGATTTTTGTATTTATTCACTTTATCATCCCAACCCGTAATTATTTCCCAATTGTATGGATCGAGGTTCATTTTAACCTTATCAAATTCAGCTATAAGCAGTTTTACAAAATCGTTATTTTCCTTCTGAACAAATTTTGAAATAGCATCTTCATTCAATCCTAATTTGCCTATTAAAGCCAATTCGTCCGCTGTTGAAGATACATTTATAACAGAACAAATGGTTTTAAAAATTCCGTATAATTTTTGAGCAATTTCAACTTGTTCATTGGCTTTTTTATCATATGCTCTATTGTTTTCGGCAATTTCAGATAAGTAACGTGTTCGCGTTGGGGGAATTACAAATATTTTTTCACTAACACCACTTGAAACAACCATACTAGAATCTAAAACCGTTTCTGTTTTTTCAACCAATTTATTAATAATCGCTTTGTAAAGCGTATTCATGCCTGGGTCGTTAAACTGAGAAGCAATCGTTCCAAAAACAGGCAAATCTTCTTGTGGCGTATCCCAAAGCAGGTTGTTGCGCATGTACTGTTTTTTCACATCGCGTAGGGCATCTAGCGCTCCTCGTTTATCAAATTTATTTATAGCGACTAAGTCGGCAAAATCAAGCATATCAATTTTTTCCAACTGTGTGGCTGCACCAAACTCAGGAGTCATTACATAAAGTGACACATCTGAATGTTCAATAATTTCGGTATCTGATTGTCCGATTCCTGAAGTTTCTAAAATGATTAAATCGTATTCTGCAGCTTTTAAAACTTCAACCGCTTCATTAACATGTTTAGAAAGCGCTAAATTAGACTGACGCGTCGCCAAACTTCGCATATACACACGGTTATTATTAATGGCATTCATGCGAATTCTATCACCAAGCAGTGCGCCTCCTGTTTTTCGTTTTGAAGGATCTACAGAAATTATACCAACCGTTTTATCAGGAAAATCCATTAAAAAGCGTCGTACTAATTCATCAACCAAACTTGATTTCCCTGCGCCTCCGGTCCCTGTAATTCCTAGAACAGGCACCCCTCTTAACTTCCCCGAAGGAGAGGAATTCTCACTCTGTGGGTTGAATAGTTTATCAAAAACATCATGTTGATTCTCTGCAAACGAGATTAAACGAGCAATTGTAGAAACATCTTTATCTTTTAAACTTGCTTTAATCTCTTTTCCTTTGGGAAGGATTAATGATGGGCTTTGAAAATCCGATTGTTCAACCAAATCGTTAATCATGCCTTGTAAGCCCATTTCGCGTCCGTCATCTGGCGAATAAATACGTGTTATGCCATAATCCATTAAATCTTTAATTTCCGAAGGCAAAATAACACCACCACCTCCGCCAAAAATCTTAATATGTTCTGCGCCGTTTTCTTTTAAAAGATCGAACATATATTTAAAATATTCGTTGTGACCGCCTTGGTAGGAAGTTAAACAGATTGCGTTAACATCCTCTTGAATAGCCGTATTTACAACCTCTTCCACGCTTCTATCGTGACCTAAGTGAATCACCTCAACACCAGTGGCTTGAATAATACGTCGCATGACATTAATGGAGGCATCATGACCATCAAAAAGTGATGCTGCGGTAACGATTCTAATTTTATGTTTGGGCTTGTAAATTGCTTGCTGATTCATTCGTAACGATTCTCTTATTTTAGTCTGGCAATTTACGAAATATTCAAAAAATCAAACCATTTCCTTGATATTATCTAAAACTATATTCTATGTTTAGTCTTTTATATTTTTAACCTAATTTTGAAAGATTAAAGATTGAATTCTAATGACAAAAATTACCATACTTATACATTGTAAGGATCAACCAAATATTATTGCTTCCATAACAAATTTTATTGCACAAAAAGGTGGAAATATTGTTTATATCGACCAGTATGTTGATAGAGAACAAGACATCTTTTTTATGCGTTTAGAGAGCGAATTTGCTGCTGAATCATTTTCAACTATAGATTTTAAAGCGGCTTTTAAAAGTGAATTAGCTGAAGTATTTAAAATGAAATGGCGTATTTATTCTTCGGAAAAAAAGCCAAAAATGGCCTTGTTTATTTCGAAATACGACCACTGCTTATACGATTTGCTAGGACGCTATAATTCTGGAGAACTAAACTTAGAAATCCCTTTTATAATAAGTAACCATAGGGATTTAGAGCATATTGCTAAAAATTTCAATATTCCGTTCTATCATATTCCAGTAACTAAAGACACCAAAAAAGAAGCTGAAAATAAACAACTTGAATTATTAGAAGCGCATAAAATAGACTTTATTGTGCTTGCGCGATACATGCAAATTGTTTCAGATCGATTGATTAGTAAGTACCCTAACAAAATCATTAACATTCACCATTCTTTTTTACCTGCCTTTGTTGGCGCAAAACCTTATCATTCAGCCTATAAACGTGGCGTAAAAATTATTGGCGCTACAAGTCATTATGTCACTGAAGAATTAGATGCAGGTCCTATTATCGAGCAAGATGTTGCCCGAGTTTCTCACGCCCATGCCATAACCGATTTAATTGCTAAAGGTAGAGATTTAGAGAAAGTAGTTTTAGCCAATGCCGTAAAGCTTCATGCCAATAGAAAAGTAATGGTTTATAATAACAAAACAGTTATTTTTACCTAAACCGGAGATTTTCAATTTCAAAATATACAATTCAATTTCAAAATAAAAAGCCCTAATTATGATTCGTACTTTTTTAGCTATCACCGCTGTTTTTAGTTTAACTGCCTGCGCAGAATTACAACACGCCACAAATCAAATCACTCAGCCACAAACAAGTACTAGTTCTAATTCTGGTACAAGTGTACTTGGAAATGCTGATATTGCTGCAGGATTAAGACAAGCCTTAGACTTAGGTATTGAAAAACAAGTTACAAAGCTGACTAAAACTGATGGTTTTTATAAAAATGATATGGTTAAAATTCTTTTACCAAAAGAATTACAGAAAGTAGATAAAAGCCTTAGAAGTATTGGCTTAGGCAGTTTAGCCGATGAAGGCCTTAAAGTACTTAACAGAGCTGCTGAAGACGCCGTAAAAGAAGCGACACCTATTTTTGTTGATGCTGTTAAAGACATAACTTTTAACGATGCTAAAGCCATTTTAACAGGCAGCGATGATGCTGCAACGCAATATTTAACTTCGAAAACCCAAACATCACTTTATGATAAATTTAATCCCGTAATTAAAAACTCCTTTAGTAAAGTGGGCGCCGACAAAATATGGACAAATTTGATTAATAAATACAATACGATTCCATTTACGGAAGCTGTTAACCCAGATTTAACCGATTATGTCACTCATGAAGCCTTAGATGGTGTTTATAAAATGATTGCAGTTGAAGAAAAAGACATAAGAACAAAATATTCATATAGAAGTACAGATTTACTTAAAAAAGTATTTGCTTTACAAGACTAAAATACACCAACTTAATTTTCTAAAACCGAATGATTTTCATTCGGTTTTTTTATGCCGTTAATTTTTTATTAATTTTTTAAACAGATTTTAAAAATTTAAATAAAAAAAATGTATATTTAAGTACTTGTTTATCAAGCAATAACAATGAACAGAATTGACGCCATAAAACTTCATGAAGATAAACTCTACAGAGATTACAAATCTCTTGTGGAGCAAGCTTATAATTTGCGTCAAACAGATTCTGCGCTGAGTGATATTTCAGAGTATCGTGCGATAAAACTGCTTAACAAACTCAATAGATTAAAATACCTCTATCGAGAACAGCAGAATTCGGTCATCTAACTATTTTATTTACCATTTATTTAACTTTTAAAGAACATCTAGGGCATTATACTTGCTCGTACTTTATTATATAATTTTAAAAATATAACATTATGAATGCCTCAATATTAACCCAATGCAACAAGTTGCTTGATAGATATAAACAACTTATAGAACAAGCCTATAACTTCAGTCAAATAGATGCCGCTTTGAGCGATATTTTAGAATTTAAAGCTATTAAAATCCTTAATGAAGTAAATAAACTCAAATACCTAACTACAAATCAGGTTAGATTTGCCAGTATTTAATTCCTTATCGTTTTTTTAACCTTTAAAAAACATCTAAACAACAGGTTTTCACGTACTTTATATAAATAAAAACTGACACTATTATGAACAATCATTTTTGCCGAGTAGGAAAGATTAAGCCTAACTTAAATAAGTTAATTAGCTTAAAAGAATTAGAAAACAGAATTGCAAACTTTGTAGAAGATACAACCAAAGTAGAATATTCAGAAGATTTTAATGGAGCGTTCTAAAATACTTAAACGCTTTCATGAGTCTTGATCCATACCAAGAGAACATTTCCCCATCCACGAGTTTCACTGTGCTATTGGGCAAATTTTCTTGTACCTCATTTTTATGAGATTCTTTAAACGGAAAAGGTTCAGACGACAATAAAATCAACTCTGCATTACCGCATAAGCTAGAATTAGAACATTCTATTTCTGGATATCTACTTTTGTGTCCATACACATTTTCAAATTTATTAAGGGACAACAAATAATCTATAAAAGTATTACTTGCTGCAACCATCCACGGATTTTTCCAAATGAAATAAGCCACTTTTAAAGCTGGTTTATCCTTTATAAATATTTTAAATTCTGAAGCTTCTTTGTTTACCGTTTCAATAATTTGTGAAGCCCGCTCTTTACAGTTGAAAATTTCACCGTATTGTCGCATCAGCTCCAAACTATCATCTAAAGTATAAATATCGGAAACATGGACGTTGCAAATTAACTGGCAAGCTTCAACAATCTCTAAAGTGTTTTCTTCCTTATTACATAAAATAATATCAGGCTGAAGTGCTTTAATTTTATCTATTTTAATTTGCTTTGTTCCGCCTACAACAGCAACTTCTTTTCTTATAGAATTAGGATGAATACAAAATTTGGTAACTCCAACAAGACTATCCTTTAATCCTAAATCACATAGTAATTCGGTTTGACTTGGCACTAATGAAATAATGCGTTTAGGCGTTTTTTCTAAATGAATTACACGTTGAAGTTGGTCTATCATATTAAAGTTTAACAAGCTTAGATTCCAATTTAAATCGAAAGCAACTTAACGGAGCCAAGTCACTGTTTATTGTTTACTCAAAATAACCGCCATTTCATTTTGAAGCTCCTCTGCTTTAGTGGCTGCAGCTTGCGCAAAATCGATTTGATTTGAAGCATAAATTACACCTCGTGATGAGTTAATAAGCAACCCTACTGTATCGGTCATACCGTACTTACAAACATCTTGCAAGTTTCCGCCTTGAGCACCAACCCCTGGAACTAATAAAAAGCTATTTGGGATGATTTTTCGAATATCGGCTAAATACTCTGCTTTAGTAGCACCAACAACATACATTAAGTTTTCTGAGTTGGTCCATGTTTTTGAAGTTTCTAAAACCTGTTTATAAACCTCTTTACCTTCAATGGTTTTCGTTTGAAAATCGAAAGCACCTTGATTAGAAGTTAAAGCTAATAGAATGGTATGCTTATTATCAAAAGCTAAAAAAGGTTCTACAGAATCTTTCCCCATATACGGTGCAACTGTAACAGAATCGAAAGCTAAGTCTTCAAAAAAAGCTTTAGCATACATGCTACTTGTATTGCCTATATCTCCGCGTTTAGCATCAGCAATTGTGAAAATTTCTGGATGATTAGCGTTTAAATATTGAATCGTTTTTTCTAATGATTTCCAACCTTTTAATCCGTATGCCTCATAAAAAGCTGTATTGGGTTTATAGGCTATACATAAATGATGCGTCGCATCAATAATGGCTTTATTAAACGCAAAAATGGGATCGTCTTCCTTAAGAAGGTGTTTTGGGATTTTATTTAAATCGACATCCAATCCAATACATAGAAAGGATTTCTTTTTCTTTATTTCTTGAACGAGTTGGGTTGTTGTCATATCCTCCTTAATCCTCCTATGGAGGAAACTTTTACGTAATTACTTTTATTATTAAACATATCTAGCCGAGTGTCTTTCCTTAAGAAAAGAGTCAGATTGGGAATTAAATTACATCTTTATTAGCTTTCAACTTTTCGGTGTTTTCAGCCAATTGTAATTCGTCTATAATTTTTTGAATATCGCCATTCACAATATTTGACAAATCATAAAGTGTTAAACCAATTCTATGATCGGTTACACGGCCTTGCGAATAGTTGTACGTTCTAATTTTAGCACTTCTGTCGCCACTAGTTACCATGGTACCACGTAAAGCAGCATCTTCTTCCATCTTTTTGGCTAATTCTAAATCGTACAAACGCGAACGTAGTACTTTAAAGGCTTTCTCTTTATTTTTATGCTGCGACTTCTGGTCTTGACACTGTGCTACCAAACCTGTTGGGATATGCGTTAAACGCACTGCAGAATAGGTTGTGTTTACCGACTGACCTCCTGGACCCGAAGAACAGAAAAAATCGATACGAACATCTTTAGGATTGATTTCAACATCAAACTCTTCAGCTTCAGGAAATACCATTACTGTTGCGGCACTGGTATGAACACGACCTTGAGTTTCGGTTTGTGGCACACGTTGCACACGATGTACTCCGGCTTCAAACTTTAAAGTTCCGTAAACATCATCGCCAGTAACTTCAAACTGAATTTCTTTAAATCCACCATTGGTACCTTCACTAAAATCTACGGTATCGACTTTCCAACCGCGACCTTCGCAATATTTCGTATACATTCTAAACAAATCGCCAGCAAAAATACTCGCTTCATCACCCCCTGTTCCTGCACGTAATTCTACTACGGCATTCTTAGAATCTTCAGGATCTTTAGGTATTAAAAGTACTTTTATTTCTTCTTCTAACTTTGGAATCCCTTCTTTAGCCTCATCATATTGCATTTTGGCCATTTCAACCATTTCTGCATCACTTCCATCTGAAATAATTTCTTCAGCTTCAGCTAAATTATTAGTCAGTTCCAAATATTCCTCGCGTTTATCCATAAGAATACGCAAGTCTTTATACTCTCTATTTAGCTCTACGTAACGTTTTTGATCTGAAATAATATCTGGTTGAATGATTAAATCGCTAACCTCATCAAAACGTTGCTTTACTATTTGTAATTTCTCTAACATCTGCCTTTTTTAATTGGATGTCAAAAATACGATAATTTATGAATTTTCAACACCTAGAACTCTTGTTTAAATTTATGTTAACTTCGGGTCAATCTCAAAAGTTGTGGAGCATCTAAAAAAGCAAGACCTTTGAATAAAAATTTTTAATGCCATCAGATTCATTATTAGCCATAGCCAATTTATTACTTCCAGAAATACTTATTAAGTATTTT
>NZ_JACLAF010000016.1 GCF_015355625.1 Tamlana sp. I1 | reverse complement strand
TTAGTTGTTTTAAAGACTTCACAGGGATACCTATGTTCAATTAGCACCTAAAAACTCTAATGCATCAAGATTTTAATAAAAAAACAAAAAACCAAGACTGATATTTAATCAATTTTTGGTTTTTATATTTGATTATTATGTAATTAAGCTAAATTCTGAATGCGCCTGGTTAATGGTTAATGGTTAATGGTTAATGGTTAATGGTTAATGGTTAATGGTTAATGGTTAATGGTTAATGGTTAATGGTTAATGGTTAATGGTTAATGGTTAATGGTTAATGGTTAATGGTTAATGGTTAAATTTAAAAACTAACAACTAGAAACCAAAAATAAACTTCAAAAAAATGGCTTCGACAAGCTCTGCCTGACATCGCGGAGCACAAATGTATTTTGTAAATAACCGAAAATAAACTTACAGTTCTAAATCCGCAAAAGGCAAATAGTCAATAGTCAATAGTCAATAGTCAATAGTCAATAGTCAATAGTCAATAGTCAAATTTAAAAACTAACAGCTAGAAACCAATAACCAACTTCAGTAAAAATCGCTTCGACAAACTCTGCCTGACATCGCGGAGCACAAATGTATTTTGTAAATAACTGAAAATAAACTTGCAGTTCTAAATCCGCCAAAGGCCAAAAGCAAAAGGTTAACGGTCAATAGTTAATAGTTAATAGTTAATAGTTAAAAACTAACAACTAAAAACCAAAAATACACTCATGGTTCTAAACTCGCCAAAAACTAAAAACCAGTAACCAGTAACCAACTTCAGTAAAAATAGCTTCGACAAGCTTTGCCTGACATCGCGGAGCACAAATGTATTTTGTATATAACAGAAAATAAACTTACAGTTCTAAATCCGCAAAAGGCTAGCTTCTGCACCAAATTAATAAACAAAATAAACAACAATAAGTAAGATATATCAAACTAGCCATGAATTATACACGCTGTTATACTTTATGTTTTATTTTCAGTTCGTTATGTCTTTCGAGTAGAATATTTAATAACTTTAAAGAATAATACCTGTCATTTTTAAGAAAAGCTTGTAATATAGGTCTTAATTCTTTGATTAGTCCTTTGTCTTTTGCAGTTGATAAAACACCTAAAGTTCCAATACATTTAATATCAAAGTTTTCGGCAATTTTTCGTGCTTTTTTGTCATCAATGAGTAAAAAATCTGCATTCAGTTCTTTATACAAAATTACCGATTCAGATTCCCCATAATCCATTACAAAAGTAAGCTCGTTAAACCCTTTAATGTTAACTACTTTTGATTTGAAAAACAATTCTATTTTATGATAAAACTCTGTGCTTTTGTCCAAAGTTATTTCTTCCCAAACTGCTTTAGGTATTTTGATTTCATCAAAAATAAGATTTAAAAGTTCTAGCTTATCAATGATTGCTAATGAAAAAATCGGCCCAGCATCGGCAATAACTAGTCCTTTTTTCATTATTTTAATTTTTCAATATCACCTAAAATATCTTCTTCGTTTAAGTTTGAAATTGAAATTTTATTATTAGAAAGTTCTTTTTCAAACTCAAGTCGTGACATTCCTGAAAGTTGAGAAGCCTTTCCAATAGTTAACTTTTGTAACTTATATAACTGAATTGCTAATGTAACTTTAATTCGCTTTTTTAATTCACTTTCTGACTCATTTAAAGCCAAAAGAATATCATTTGGAAAATCTATGGATATTGTTTGAATATTCATTGTTCTTTGCTTTACTTCAAATTTAATGTTTTTTTTACTGAAGTTTAATTTAATTTCAATTTTTTCCACATAAAGCATAACGGCTGAAAACCGACAAGAAACCAATAACTAACTTCAGTAAAAATCGCTTCGACAAGCTCTGCCTGACATCGCGGAGCACAAATGTATTATGTATATAACAGAAAATAAACTTGCAGTTTTAAGTCAGCAAAAGGCCAAAAGTAAAAGGCTAACGGCAAATAGTCAATAGTCAATAGTCAATAGTCAATAGTCAATAGTCAAATTTAAAACTAACAGCTAGAAACCAAAAATAAACTTCAAAAAAATGGATTCGACAAGCTCTGCCTGACATCGCGGAGCACAAATGTATTTTGTATATAACCGAAAATAAACTTGCAGTTCTAAATCCGCCAAAGGCCAAAAGCAAAAGGCTAACGGCAAATAGACAGTAGTCGGTAGTCAGTAGTCAGTAGTCAGTAGTCAGTAGTCAGTAGTCAGTAGTCAGTAGTCAAATTTAAAATTATCGACAAGAAACCAATAACCAACTTCAGTAAAAATCGCTTCGACAAGCTCTGCCTGACATCGCGGAGCACAAATGTATTTTGTAAATAACTGAAAATAAACTTGCTGTTCTAAATCCGCAAAAGGCCAACAGCAAAAGGCTAACGGCAAATAGTCAGTAGTCGGTAGTCAGTAGTCAGTAGTCAGTAGTCAGTAGTCAAATTTAAAATTATCGACAAGAAACCAATAACCAACTTCAGTAAAAATCGCTTCGACAAGCTCTGCCTGACATTGCGGTGCACAATTGTATTATGTATATAACTGAAAATAAACTTACAGTTATATATCCGCCAAAGGCCAAATGCAAAAGACTAATGGCAAATAGTCGGTAGTCGGTAGTCAAATTTAAAACTAACAACTAAAAACCAACAACTATAAACCAACAACTAAAAAGCAATATTCAATAACTCGCCACTTAGTTGAAGTAAATACAGCTCAGCTAATTTGGCCTCATATTTGGCATTATTTCTACTAAATTCTGCTGTTAATAGGTTTAACTGGGCTTGTCTAAATTCGATTGAAGTAATTTGGCCGAGTTTAAACTTCTCTTTAGTTCTATCGAAATTATTTTGAGAGGTGATGATGTTATTTTCTTGAATTCTATAAATTTTCAATTTGTTTTGATAATCGCCCCAGGCATTTTCAAAATCACGATCTAAACTTATGTACAGGGACTCTTTCTGAAGGGCTTGATTTTCTAAATTAATCTTAGCATTTCTAACCGTAGTAATTGTTCTACCTCCATCAAATAAATCCCAACTTAAATTAAGACCTCCTGAAAGCCCTGTGTTTGTAGATTGCGATACGAAAGCTGCTGCATTATTGTTATTTTTATTCCAACCATAAGATCCAGTAAGTCCAACCGTAGGCAAATACCCCGATCTGTTGGCTTTTACCGTAAACTCGTTTATAGTTATATTTTTATCAATTTGTAAAAGGGATACATTGTTGGCTCGCATTTTAGCGTATAAATCGGCTTTGTCGATATCTAACATAAAAGTTACCAAAGTATCTACTTTAATATCTAAAGGTAATTCTGTTCCTAAAACCACATTTAAATCACGTTTCGTGTTTAAAAGGTTTTGTTTGGAATTCATTAAATTAATACTGTCATTATTAATATCTACTTGGGCATTTAAAACATCTAACATCGTCCCTTGACCGTAATCAAATTGATATTTAGCTCTAACAATTCGGTCGTTAGAAATATCTAACGTTTGCTCTAAAGCACTAACGTTTTCAGACACTTGAGATACATTATAGTACACCGTGAATAATTGTGAAATGGTATTTTCAATGGTTTCTCGAGCTTCAAGTTCCGATAATTGATATTGCTCTTTTAGTTGTTTATAATCATAATGACGGCCTAAACCATCAAAAAGGGTATAATTTAAATTCAAAGAGGCGTTGTAACCTGAACTTTCTGCGCCATTTAAAGTGGTTATTCTGCCATCGGAAAACTCAGCTTCCGTGTTATCCAAATTATAATTTGCGCCCGCATTCCCTGTTAATGTTGGCAAATAGCCAGAATTTAAAACACTCTTATTGTTTTCGGCAATTTCAGTATTATTCGCTGCTATTTTAATGCCGTAATTATTTTCTAATGCAATAGAAATCGCTTCAGAAACAGGTAATGTTTTTTGTGCTGAAACCGATGCCATTATAAACGACACGAGTATAAATAATTTATATTTAATGTGCATGTTCTTCATTTTGTTCTTTAATAGCGCGTTCTACTTCTTCTTTGGTAACTGGCTCACCTGTTTGCAACCATTTTGCTTTCTGCTTAATACTATTACTAAACGATAAAAACAATGGTAATACCAACAAGGTAAGTATCGTAGCGTAAGCAATTCCAAACGTAATTGAAATAGCCATAGGCTTTAAAAATTGAGCCTGTCTGCTCTTTTCTAGCAATAAAGGAGCAAGTCCGGCCATGGTTGTAACCGAAGTTAAAAATATAGCTCTAAATCGTGATTTTCCAGCCTCTTTTAAGGCTTCGTCAAATTTTAAACCAGCTTTTAAATTCGTATTAAATTTACCTATAAGTACCAAGCCATCGTTTACCATAATCCCTATTAAAGCAATAATACCTAGCAACGACAAAACATTTACAGGAAATCCTAAAAGCCAATGTCCCCAAGCTACAGCCGTTAAACTAAACGGAATGAGCAGGATTAAAAGTAAGGGCTGACTTAAACTTCTAAAAGTAAAAGCAATGGTGATGTAAATTAGAAGAATAATAACTAAACCAGCACTTTTTAAAGAGCGATTTAATTTAGATGCCTCTCTATTCTGACCTTCAAAAGAAGCAGAAATGGTTGGATATTTCGCTTTTAAATTGGGCATGATATTAACTTTAATATCTTCTAAAATATCGGTAGCACTTTCATTAGGATCTTTTAAATCGGCTGAAACTTCAATTTCTCGACGTCCTTCTAAGTGATTTATAGCAACATCACCACGTTCAATAGAATAATTGGCAATATCTTTTAAAGTAACACGCTCGCCTGTAGGGGTTACAATACGCATATCGTCTAAATCGTTAATAGAAGCTCTATTTTCTTTATCGTAACGCACCCAAACACGAATTTCATCTTGTCCGCGCTGAAAACGTTGCGCTTGCACCCCGAAAAATCCTGCTCTAATCTGACTCATTACCGTGCTTAAATCTAAACCTAATAAATAGGCACTTTCTTTAAGCTCTAACCGAATTTCTTTAATTCCCGCTGGATCATTATCGGCCACATCTTTTAATAGTGGATTGGCCTCTAAAATAGATTTTAGCTCAACTTTTGCTGCCTTTAATTCATCAATATTGTTTCCTAAAAGCGATACAGCTACAGGACTTCCACCAAAGTTTCCACCCGAACCAAAAATTAAGCGTTCTGCACCAATTACTGGGCCTACCAATTCTCTAACACGATTAGAAACTAAAGAAGCATTAATTTCGTCTGGACGTTCTTCTCCAGGTAACATATTTAAATCCAAGCGTGCACTAGAAGCACTTGTAATTCGTTTAATAGTATTTTCGAATAATTTTTTTCCTGTACCTTCTAAGTATTTATCGCTAAACTCTTCGTTAACCAGATAAGCTTTTTCTTCAATTATCGACATGATAGAATCGGTTACCCGAACATTGGTACCGTTTGGCATATCCAACTCAATAGTAACACGGTCACTAGCTAAATTCGGAAAAATGGTAACGCCAATTATTCCGCCACCAATAGCACCAATAGTTAAAACAAAAGCCGCAACAAAAATTCCGAAGGCTAATATTTTAAATTCGAACATAAAATTAAGCACAGGAACGTAAAAATTCTCTCTAAAGAAAATCATGATACGGTCGCCAAAAGCATTAATACCACGCATTTTAGCAAAAAATTGTTTGACTTTAGATTTTGGTGCTTCGTCGTTCGAATTATGTCGCACTAAGGCTTTTGAATGTGCTAAATGCGCTGGTAAAATAATAAGCGCTTCAACTAACGACACCACTAAGGTGAGAATAACGATAACGGAAACTTCACTGAAAAATTCGCCAATTCGACTTTCTAAAAACAGAAAAGTTGAAAAAGCCAAGAGCGTTGTAATAATAGCAGAAATAACTGGTGGAATAACCTCCATTGTACCATCGATAGCAGCTTCAATAGGATCTTTACCATCTTCAAAATGCTGATAGATATTTTCGGCAATAACAATACCATCATCTACCAAAATACCGATTACGATAATCATTCCGAAGAGCGATAATACATTTATGGTAACCCCAAACTGCCCTGCAAAAATAAACATACCTAAAAAGGATATGGGCAAGCCAAAAGCCACCCAAAAGGCTAAACGTGTATTTAAAAACAATGATAAAAACAACAATACCAAAAGCATCCCTACTATGGCATTTTCGGTTAATAATTGGGTACGCTGATTTAAAGTTATCGATAAATCCCTCACAACATCTAAATGGACATTGTTATGGGAGTGGTTATAATCCTCGATATAAAGCTTGACCTGATCTGCCGAAGAAATTAAATCTTCATTATCAGTACTCGTTACACTAACATTTACAGATAGTTCGCCATTAAAGTAGGTAGCATTAGGCGTTTCGGAAAATCGGTCTCTTAAAATGGCAACATCTTTTAAGCGAATGGTTTTTCCATCTGCAAAAGCACGAACCACCACGTTTGATAATTCATCACTGTAATACGATCGGTTATTGGCACGAATAAGAAACTCTTCAGCATTGGTTTTTATATTCCCACCCGTAACCAGTATGTTAGAATTACTAACTGCAGCAGCAACTTCGTTAAACGTAATGTTATACGCTAAAAGGCTATTCTCGTTTACGGCTATTTCAATTTCTTCTTCTGGATAGCCTGAAACTTCAACCTGTGAAATCCCTTCAATCGCCCTTAAATCGTTTTCTATTTCTCTACCAATTTGTTTTAAGGTGGCTAGGGGAATATCTTTTCCGCTAATCGCAAACGAAATGGTTTCTCGAACATTTTCTGTTTTTGCAACTACAAGCGGTTCCATGCCTGTGGGAAAGGTTGGCACACGATCTACGGCGTTTTTCACTTCTAAAAGCATGAAATCGATATTCTCGCCCTTTAGAATTTCAACTGTGATAGAACCACTGTTTTCTCTTGAAGTAGAAGTAACACGGTCTACACCACGTAAACCTTTTAAATTATCTTCAATTTGAAGCACGATACCTTCTTCTATCTCTTGAGGAGATGCACCAGGATAGGCTATTTGTATGGTAATTATTTTAGATTCAATTATGGGGAAGAAAGAGGATTTTAAAGAACGTAGTCCTAAAATTCCAAAAATGGTAAAGGCTAAAATAAATATAGTAACGGCAATGTGATGCCTTATAAAATAGGCGATAACTTTTCTCATAGCGCGTTAGTTGTTTTTATTAGCGTTTTCATTATAAATTTTAACTAACATCCCTGCATATGCCCCCTGCACAGGACGCGACACAATCACTGTGCCGTCGGGCACCTCTTTTAAAACCACTTTGGTATCGCTAAAATGAATAGGCTTAACTGGAAGAATATCTAAAACGCTGTCTCTAACCACAAAAATCTCTTTGGTTTCTAGCAATAAATTTCTATTGATTTCAATGGCATTTTCTTCAGATTTAGCATTTACTCTAGCCTCTAAATACATGCCTTCCTTTAAAGTTTCATCTTTAACTTCAATAAAAACAGTGATAGTTTGAGTGGTAGCATCTACACTTCCGTTTACACGAGATACTTTACCCGTAAAACTTTCGGTACCTTCAAGGTTATTTAACTTAACCGCCTCCCCTACTTTTAATAAACCCGCAAACGACTTACTAATAGCAACTTCCATTTCGTAAACCGAAGGATCTATAAACTCACCTAATTTCTGTCCGCTTCTAATTAAAGTCCCTTCGGTAACCAAAGCTTCTGTTAGAATTCCGTTAAAAGGCGTGGTAATCACATATTTTGATAAACGCTGTTCTAAATTTTTAACATTAAAATAATTAGAAACAATACTTCTTCCGGTTATGAAATAATTTTCTTTTTCTGAAGTCATTTCAGGAAGTTTAGGCGTTGTTTTATTTAAATCGAAACTATTTAAATAGGCTTGCCATTTAGGAAAAACCTCAGGGAAATCGAGTCTTAAATCGGCCATTATAGCCGCTATCGAATTGTATAAATTACTTTTAGCCGATTGCACACTGGCGTAATACTCTGAAGCATCAATACGAATTAGAGTCTGCCCCTTTTTATAAGACTGTCCTGCTTTAAATAAAACGGAACCCGGTTGAAAAACGCCTTGAACTTCGGCATACAACTCGAATCTGCGTTTGGCTGTTAAGTTTCCATTGGCAGGAATTACTATAGGAATGGTACTATTTTTTACGGTGTCTACAAAAACTACTTTTACCACTTTTGGAGGTACCGGTTTTACCTTGTTTTTGTTTTCAATTAAAGATTTTGAAATAAAAATAGAGGCGACTATTGCGAGCACACCAAGAATAGCAAGTATAATTTTTCTCATTCTGGAAGGTTTATGAACTTGATTAGACGTCAAAGCTATCTTTAAGTTTAGTTTTATTTTGTTAAATAAAACCTAAAATTAAAAATAATATTAATGAGTAACTAACGAGATTGTCTTATACTTCAAGAATACCGAAAAGAATTAAAACAAAAAAGCAAGCTTTTTACAGCTTGCTTTTGTTTTGTGGGGAGAGCAGGATTCGAACCTGCGAAGACGTAGTCAGCAGATTTACAGTCTGCCCTCGTTGGCCGCTTGAGTATCTCCCCAAAACCGAGGGCAAATATATTACTGTTTTATTAATTCTACAAAATAAAATGCATCATTTTTTTATAATTGATACCTTAATCTTAAGGTTACATATCGCGGCTGAATGTAATACTCTGTTACACTAACAGATAAGTTATTTGAATTACTTGTGTTTTGAGATTTTGTATCAAATAAATTTGTTGCTTTTAACTCATATTCCCATTTACTGTCCTCATTTTTGCGATATGAAAGCGAAGCATCCCAAAATTCGAAGGTATTTAAGGTCTTTTGTTCGTCGCTAAAGTTGTTGTATGAATAATTAGTTTTAAAAGTAAAGGCTTTAAAAATTAGCGCATCAAATTTTACAGACGGTGCATTGGTATAAAATTTAGTTCGGCTAGACCCTTGGTCGTTATCTTGAATAGTATAACGGTAGCCAATCTCAAAATTTGGTGCTTCTCTAAAATTAGTACGTATGCGTGCTCTATAGTTTTGCCCATAGTTTTCGTTGGTTGAGGCTTGATTATTTACAAATTGATTGAATTTGTTATAACTTAAATTACCATCTAAAGTCCCTCTAAATTTCCCAATAGTTTTTTCAAAGCTTCCGTTAATACTTGCACTTTCATCGGCTAAACCTGAATTAAAAGGTGAACTTACACGAACTACACCTCCAGGTACGAACTGAGAGCTTGTTCGAATACGATCAACTGTTTTACTGTAATTAATTCTAGCACGAACATTAGTGTAATTAAACATATTAAAACTGAAATAAGACAGGTTTAAATTGTGAGACAAAGCACTTTCCAACTCTGGATTACCCGAAAAAATAGAGCTATAACTGTTTAACACCAAACCTCTTGCTAACTGATTAACATCGGTAAATCTCGTGTTCATCGCATAATTAAAGGTAATTTGTTCGCTCTTTTTTAATTGCATTCTCAAGTTGAAGTCTGGAAGTAATCGGAAAAAATTATCGGTATAAGTCTCCGAAAATTGTTCGTTTTTAGAACCATAAGCATGGGCAGAAAACCCTGGAGTAATTGTAAAAATTCCAGCTTTTAAACGGTAGTGCATGCCTAAATACACATCGCTAAACGTATAACCAATATTGTTAGTCGCTAAACCATCATTAATGGTTGGTGTTACATAAAATTTAGAACCATCGTCTAAAGTTTGAAAAATATCAGAATCAAAATCCTGTTTACTATAAATGGTTCCTAAAGTAAAATTAAGGTCGCTTTTCTGATTTAAAATATTCCAATAATCAACTTTAGCATCGGTTTGATTTGACTTTACGCGTTTTTCTTGAGAGATGTTATATCCAGTTTGTAAATTATCCATCCCCAAAGCATCGGCAACATCATCGTAATCGGCTTTATCTTCTAGATAAGCATTGTAAAACGGATCTTCATCCTGAATTAAATTTTGAACTTCAACAGCAAAAATATTTTTATCATCAAGCGTATAATAATAATTAAAATTTTGACTGATGCTAAACGGATTAGAGCTTTCTAGTTCGTTTATATTTCCGTTTACTGATGAATAAAACATCTGTTCTTGCGACTCCTTTGATGTTCTTGCTAAAATATTATAATCCAATTGATTATTTGCATTTGGGTTGTAACCTACACTAAATTTTAGCATAGCCAAATCGCTTCGTTGCAAGGTGTTACTTTCTGTTTCTTCATCTGGAATACCTAATTCGGGGTCGGTATAACGTATTCCTTTATATTCTTCCATTTGTGTTCTACTGCTTGAAAAAATAGCAAAACCACTTAAATCTAAGGTCTTTTTTGGCGAATAACTAAAGTTTGCTGCGCCAAATTTGGTGTTAATGGCTTTTGCTCTATTGTTTTGAGCAGTTAGAAAACCTAAATTATTACTTCCCAAATCGATATTTGTACCACTACCTCGACTCGGACTCCTAAAACCTCCTGTAAAATTGTAATAATCGCGCCTTGTAAAAGCGATTTCTCCAATATTATTTAAATCGCCAATGACGTTTATACTGTATTCCGGACTGTAATAAAACAATTTTGGTTGTACTAAATATAGGTCATCATCGGTTGCTACGCCGGCTCCTCCTGTTACATCGCCAAACCAAAAATTCTTTTTACCTTCCTTTAATTTAATGTTAATGGCAATGTTATCTTGATTATTAGTTACACCACTTAATTGGCCAATTTCAGCATAGTTCTTTAAAACTTCAACTTTATCAATGGCATTAGCCGGAATGTTTTTTGTCGCTAATTTAGAATCGCCATCAAAAAAGTCTTTACCTTCAATCATCACTTTACCTACAACTTTGCCTTCAACTTCAATTTCTCCGTCGTCATTCACATCAACACCAGGGAGTTTATTTAAAACATCTTCCAATTTTCGTTCGGTTCCAGAAGTAAACGAATCGGCGTTATAAACAATGGTGTCCCCTTTTACTGAAACTGGCATTTCATAAACCAACTCAATTTCATCTAAGGCATTATCATATTCTAAAGTGAAGTTTTTTGTGATGTCTACATCGGTAGTTGCTATTTCAACTTGAAGTGTTTTTGTTCCAATATAACTAACCTGAATATTATACTTGGTATTTTTTTCGATTGCCAATCTGTAGCGGCCATCGGTACTAGTAATTCCATAAGAATCTAGTTTTTGAGTTTCTTGGTTTATGGCAATAACATTAGCCAATTCCAATGGTGTGCCTATACTGTCCTTAACAACCCCTTCTAGCTTTAATTGAGCAAAAGTTGTTTGTGCTACCAAAAGGAGCATTAAAAAGATGAAATTCTTCATTAAGTTTTGATTGATTGTTTGTGTTTCTGTTGTTTTTATCGTCTACCTCTACCACCGCGACCTCTATACATGTCGCGCATTTCTTCCATTTTAGCTTTTGCAATGGCATCGTATTCTTCTTGAGTGACTTCTTTACCCTTTTTAGGGACTTTAATTTTAGTTTTATCGGAAGGGTTTAAAACTATTTTTGAACATAATATCGTAGTTCTATCGGCACTAATTTCTAAAATTAACCCTGGTAAGCCCCAATACACATCTGGCCCAATATTTACAGGGATTTGAGGGGTATACCAAGCCGTAACTATAATTTCCTGCGGTGCTTCTTTAGGTGTTTCAACTTCTGTATTTGAAGAATCTTTGGGTTTATCGTTTGAACTTTTTCTTCGGAAATCTCTATAATCAAATCCTGTTTTTTTCTTTAAAGCAATAGCTTTGAAACAGGTATATTTTCCAATGGTTTTTGTTTCACCAGTAAGTTTCCAATCCAGTGTTTGCAAGCTATCTTTAATTAAAAACTGTTTCCCAAAAAGGTCTTGCTTCTGAATAATCTCCTGGGTTTTCACATTTTTATATTGATCGCCTCCCGAACTGTTCATCATTCCAAAATGTCTTCCTCCACCTTGCCCTGGCGCATCCAAATGTGCTTCTTCTTCATATAAAGACTCCGATTGATTAAAGGTTAAAATGAAGGTTTTTTCTAAAGCACTTTTCATGCGTTCTGCAATTTGTTTTTTGCGTTCTTCACTTAATCTTCCGCCTCCAAAATCACTCATATCAACAGTTGTTTTGGTTTGATAATAGGCTTTGCCTTGAAAATCTTTTTGGGCAAATAAAGTGCACGTCACTAATAAAAACAGAAAGCTTGTTTTGGTTTTAAGGGTATTGAAACTCATTTAAAATGGTGTTTAATTAAAAAATAAAGCTAGGGCTTTAATTAGTATAAGACCATATCGTTTTTACTTCGTTTAATTGAATTATGTTAAAGTAATCTTAAAATAAGTCAGATAAATTCTAGTAGTTCATGCATTATTAATTTTAGCCTACATTTTATAACATAAATAGTGGATTGATTTTTGTATTTTTCGAAGGTCTATGAAATACACCTTTATCCTTTTATTATCATTCTCAACATCGTTATTCCCACAAGAATCGATTGCTGTAGAATTTATCAAAAAAACAGACTTAAACGTCGAAACCCTTATATCTATTGATAACTTCGGAACTGCTTATTATGTTACCAACAACGTTTTTCATAAAAAGGACGCTACCAAGACCATTACTTACAACAATTTACAATTAGGCGATTTATATTCCGTAGATACTTTTAATCCCTTAAGACTAAGTTTATTTTATAAAGATTTTAATACCATTATAATTTTAGACAATAGGTTGGCTGAAATTTTCAAAATAGACTTTAACCAACTCAATCCCTATAAAAACGTCTCGAAAACCTCTATTGGTTTCGATAATACCCTTTGGATTTTTAATCAGGATTTACAAAAACTAGAACTCTTCGACTATAAAACAAATAGTACGCGAACACAAACCGTTCCTGTGCAAAGTGCTGTTTTAGACCTAAAAAGCAACTACAATTATTGCTGGCTACTAACCGAAAAGTATTTATACATGTATAATTATTTTGGAAGTTTAATTAAGAAAATTGAAAATACGGGGTACACTGCGGTTATGGAAAACAATGAAAATCTGGTGCTTAAAAAGGGACATGCTTTATTTTATTTAGGAAAAAATAGCGATGAAATCATCCCAATAAAAACCCAGAATTTATTGATAAATGATTTTTTTGTAACCAATGAAACCTTGTATATTTACAACAATAAAAGCATTCAAGAATTTAAATTAAAAATAAATTAAAACTATGCATATTGCTATTGCAGGAAATATTGGCGCAGGAAAAACAACACTTACCAAGTTACTCGCAAAACATTATAATTGGGAACCACAACTTGAAGATGTTGTAGACAACCCTTATTTAGATGATTTTTACAATCAAATGGAGCGCTGGAGTTTTAATTTACAGGTTTACTTTTTGAATAGCCGATTCCGACAAGTTTTACAAATTCGTCAAAGTGGTAAAGACATCATTCAAGATCGAACGATTTATGAAGATGCGCATATTTTTGCGCCAAACTTACATGCGATGGGCTTGATGACCAATCGTGATTTTGAAAACTACAAATCGCTTTTTGAATTGATGGAATCTTTAGTTCAAGGTCCCGATGTTTTAATTTATTTAAGAAGTTCGATTCCTAATTTAGTATCGCAAATACACAAACGTGGTCGCGAATACGAAAACTCGATAAGCATTGATTATTTAAGCCGATTAAATGAACGTTACGAAGCTTGGATTCATGGCTACAACAAAGGCAAACTCTTGATTATTGATGTAGACAAATTAGATTTTGTTGATAATCCTGAAGATTTAGGAAGCATTATAAATACGATAGATGCCGAAATTAACGGTTTATTCTAAAAAAATAAGGCTGTCTAACAAATCAAATTAATTGACTTTTCAGACAGCCTCTTTTATAAATTGAAATCCTTAAACAGATTATCCTTGTTTATTTCTTAAAGCTTCAATATCGGCTTTAACTTCAGCTTCTGTGCCGTTAAAAGTATTATAACTTGTAACCGTATCGCCTTCAGTAGATGTTATGGTTGTAACAACAGCTTTAACGGTGCCGTCTTCATTTTCATTCATATCCACTTTAATTTCTTTTGAAACAACAACTTGTTCAATCGCATCGTTTTCAGAAGCATAAGCCGAAACCGATTCAGCAGATATTGCAATACTTGGTGCAATAACTAAAGCGACAACCGACATTAATTTCAATAAAATATTTAATGAAGGTCCAGATGTATCTTTAAAAGGATCACCAACCGTATCGCCTACTACAGCTGCTTTATGGGCATCGGTACCTTTTTTACCTTGCTCCTCAATAGTCTTTTTAGCGTTATCCCAAGCTCCACCAGCATTCGACTGGAAGATCGCCATAAGCACACCGCAGGTAGTTACCCCTGCAAGTAGCCCACCAAGCATTTCAGCACCTCCTATAAATCCAACAGCAACAGGAACCGCAATGGCTAATAAACCTGGCAACACCATTTCTTTAATCGATGCTTTAGTTGAAATATCTACACATTTATCATATTCAGCAATACCATCGGCCGCATCAAAAATAGCACGGTCTTCTGCGGAAGCTTTACTCATATCAGAATCGTATTTACGCATCACTTCTAAAGCCGCTTTTAACTGCGGAATATCTCTAAATTGACGACGCACTTCTTCAATCATGGCCATGGCTGCACGACCTACCGCATTCATCGATAAAGCCGAAAACACAAATGGTAACATCCCTCCTATTAATAATCCTGCCATAATTTTAGGTTGAGACACATCAATAGCAATAACTCCCGCTGTTTTCATAAAGGCAGCAAATAAAGCTAAAGCCGTTAATGCTGCTGAAGCAATAGCAAACCCTTTACCAACTGCTGCTGTAGTATTTCCAACAGCATCTAATTTATCGGTACGCTCACGAACTTCGCTTGGTAATTCTGCCATTTCTGCAATTCCACCTGCATTATCACAAATTGGTCCGTATGCATCAACAGCCAACTGGATGCCTGTGTTAGCTAACATCCCTACCGCTGCAATCGCGATACCGTATAAACCGGCATAATGATGCGACACCATAATAGCGGCGGCAATTAATAGAATAGGCACCATGGTAGACATCATACCAACACCTAAACCAGCAATAATATTGGTAGCTGCACCAGTTTCAGATTGTTCAACAATAGACATCACCGGCTTTTTTCCTGTAGCCGTGTAATATTCGGTGATTTTACCAACACCCAAACCTGCTACTAAACCTGCAATAGTCGCCCAAAACACGCCCATAGCACCATAAGGTAAACCTTCAACCGTTTCAGGAATTAAAGCATTTATAATAAAATATGAAGCTACAACCATTAAAATTGCAGAACCAAATTCCCCAATATTTAATGCTGTTTGCGGATTTCCTCCATCTTTAACTTTCACAAAAAAGGTTCCTAAAATAGACATGATAATCCCTACCGCACCTAGAACAAGCGGTAAATAAACGGCACCTAAACCACCAACAATATCTGGCGTAATAATAAATGCTCCCAATACCATGGTTCCTATAATAGACCCTACGTAAGATTCGAATAAATCGGCGCCCATTCCGGCAACATCACCAACGTTATCACCAACATTATCTGCAATCGTTGCAGGGTTTAAAGGATGATCTTCAGGAATTCCTGCTTCCACTTTCCCTACTAAATCGGCACCTACATCGGCTGCTTTTGTATAAATACCACCACCAACACGTGCAAATAAGGCTATTGATGAGGCTCCTAGTGAAAATCCAGAAAGTACATTTAATACCATGGCTAAATTATCGGCTCCTGGCCAAATGTTTTGGTATATCATAAATAAGCCACTTAAGCCTAAGATGCCTAAGCCCACAACACCAAGCCCCATAACTGCACCACCAGCAAATGCCACTTCTAAAGCGCGACCTAACGAGGTTCTTGCGGCTTGAGTCGTTCTTACATTGGCTTTAGTCGCCACTTTCATGCCTATAAATCCAGCTAGTGCCGAACAGATAGCCCCTATAATGAAGGATACTGCAACAATACCACTGGAACCAACTTCTGAAACGCCTTTAAAATATAATAAGACTGCTACTGCAGCCACAAAAACAGCCAATACTTTGTATTCGGCTTTTAAGAATGCCATAGCACCTTCGGCGATATTCTTAGCGATTCGAGACATTTTTTCATCGCCAACATCTTGTTTTGACACCCATCCGCTTTTTAGAAAAACAAAAATTAATGCTACTACTCCAAAAAGTGGTAAAAATTTTACTATTAATTCCATATTCAATCAATTAGTTATTGGTTAATAAATAAGTTGTTATCTCAACCAAAAGTATGGAAATTAATATGATAAAAAAAACCATGAATAATTTAAAATAACTCACCAAAACCCCTCTTAAATTATCTTATTTTTAATTCTATGACATATGTTAGTTTTTACTTGTTTTTTGAATAAAAATTGCATTAATAAACATAAGAAATTACCTAAACAGCTTAATTAATGGTATAAAAAAAGACCACCTTGATTATAAGATGGTCTTTTTTATTATGTTTTTTTAAACGATTACTTAAATAGTAAACGTCCTTTTTTTCTTGTGTTCGCTTTCATCATAACGTTTTACACATTCATGATAAATTTTAATAGCAGCCTCGGCATTACCCCATCCGCCTGTATCTACTTTTTTCTTTTCTAAATCTTTATAAACTTGGAAAAAGTGTTCAATTTCTTTAAGTCTGTGTGGGTTTAAATCGGCAATATCTTCCTTGTTACTCCAAATAGGATCTGAAACAGGTACACAGATTACTTTTTCATCTGGTCCTTTTTCATCGGTCATATAAAAAACACCAATTGGTCTTACTTCCATAACAACCATAGGATATGTTGGCTGATGTCCTAATACTAAAACATCTAAAGGATCTTGATCTAAAGCTAAAGTTTCAGGAATAAACCCGTAATCTCCAGGATACATCATTGAAGAAAATAACATACGGTCGAATCTAATTTTGTGTAAAGTAAAATCGTATTCGTATTTATTTCTACTTCCTTTAGGAATTTCAATTAGCACATCAAAAGTTACCGCTGGCTTTTTTTTATCACTCGTTTTTTTATCACTCATGTTAAATCTTATTAGTTGTTATATTAAGTAGTTGTTTTCTTTTTAAAGAATGCAAATGTACTGAACCCATTGCCTTTAAGCAACAAAAAACAGCACGTTTTACTCCCGTTAACAAAAGCGTAACAAATCATAAACCCCAAGCTTCCATATAAAAAAAAGCAAGTCATTAATTTAAAGTTTACTACATGTATATTATTAATTATTGAACTGAATAAGTTTACTTCACAATAGGATAACTCCAAAATTAATTTTTGAGTTTAACAAAAAAAGATATAATTTCGTCTTACATCCCTAATATTAAACTAATTATAAGCTTGTTACCTTATTTTAATCAACAAGATTGTAATTATGAAAAAAGTATTAAAAATTTTAGTTTTTGGAATTGGTATTATTGCGATTGTAATTATTGCAACCCTAATTACCATTAACTTCTCGGGTATTCCATCTTACGAAGTAGAAAAAATTGACTACACAGCAAAAAGCAGTCCCGAACTTATAGTACGGGGAAAGAAACTAACCATGATGCTTTGTGCACAATGCCACATGAATAGTGAAACACGAAAACTAACAGGAAAAAGAATGTTAGATGCACCGCCTGAATTTGGCGAAATATTTTCTCAAAACATTACTCAGGATAAAACTTACGGTATTGGAAATTGGACCGATGCCGAATTACTCTACCTTTTTAGAACTGGTATTAAAAAAGATGGCGTTTATAGTCCGCCGTATATGGCAAAAATGCCCAATATGGCCGATGAAGACTTAGATGCCATTATTGCATTTTTAAAATCTGACGACCCCATGGTTAATGCTTCTGCAACTCCAGACACCCCATCAAAACCATCGCTTTTAACAAAAATATTATGCCGTATAGCTTTTAAACCATTGCCTCTGCCATCAAAAAAAATAGAATTGCCAACTACTGCTGAACCCATAAAACTGGGTAAATATTTAGCACACAATTTAGAATGTTTCTCTTGCCATTCAGCCGATTTTAAAACGAATAATTTCTTAAATCCGGAATTAAGTGAGGGGTATTTTGCAGGCGGCAACAAACCATTAGACGAACAAGGTAGAGTTATGCTAACCCCTAATTTAACGCCTGACAAAGCTACTGGAATTGGAAATTGGAGCAAAGCAGATTTTATTCAAGTTGTAAAGCATGGCATTAAAAAAGGAGAAAAAGCAATGGTTTTCCCAATGATGCCATACACACAGCTTAGCGATGAGGAAGCAGGGGCTATTTTTGATTATTTACAAACAATTCCTGCCATAAATAACAAAGTAAACCGTTCTATTTATGATTAATGCAAATGAATGCTATCGAATTAGTATCCTACGATAAACTATCAAACAATTAAATTATCTTTGCAGCTCTTTAATTTGAATTATGCGCATAGATATTATAACAGTTTTACCAGAATTACTTAAAAGTCCTTTTGATGCTTCCATTTTAAAACGTGCTATTGATGCTGGTTTGGTTGAAGTTCATTTTCATAATTTAAGAGATTATACTACTGATAATTATAAATCTATTGACGATACTCAGTTTGGTGGTGGCGCCGGCATGGTTATGATGATTGAGCCAATTGATAAATGTATTTCGGCATTAAAAGCAGATCGCGACTACGACGAAGTTATTTATATGACCCCCGATGGTGAAACTTTAAAACAAGGCATTGCCAACCAACTGTCCATGAAAGAAAACATTATTATTTTATGTGGGCATTATAAAGGTGTGGATCAACGTGTACGTGATTTATTTATTACTCGCGAAATCTCTATTGGCGATTATGTGCTTTCTGGCGGCGAATTAGGAGCTGCTGTACTTTGCGATGCCATTATTAGATTAATTCCGGGCGTTTTGGGCAATGAAACTTCTGCCTTAACCGATTCTTTTCAAGACAATTTGCTAGCCCCGCCAATTTACACGAAACCTCGTGATTACAAAGGCAGTAAAGTACCCGAGTTGCTTTTTAGTGGTAATTTACCAGAAATTGAAAAGTGGCGTGAAGAACAAGCTTATTTACGTACAAAAGCGCGTCGACCGGATTTACTGGATGAGTAATTTTCTTCCGAAGTTTAAATTTTTAACTTGATAGGAGGTTTATAAATTTAATTATTAATCCAAAGTATAATTTTTCCCTTTAGTAAGCCCATCCCAATTATCAGTTCTAAAAGGAGAGGCAGGAAATCCATCGATATTATATAGGTTACATGCACCCGCATCGTCTGCCCAACCATAATGTACAGCAATAGGATGCGCTACATTTTCAGAATAAAGCACTACTTTATTTTCAATTATGGATGCTTTAGCCTTGTGAAATACTTTGTTAGCACCCGCTATTTCAAATCCGTTTACAAAACCATCTGCATTAGTACTTTTTAAACCAGATCCTAAATTATCGAAAGTGATAATAACTTTAGCGCCTTTCACTTCTATAGATTTGAAAATTGGACCGCTACAAATCTGTTCTTTTTCATAAAAATTATTTAAAGCTATTGCTGAAAGCCTAAGTCCAACGTCTTGTTTATTTGTGGGATGAATATCTTTTGCATTTCCAACATCTATGGTTACAGCCATGCCTGTATTAGCAACGGTTTGTAACGTAAAACTTTGTGCTTCTCGCAGTTCGGCCCATTTACTCCCTTTGTTACTGTTTCCTCCAAATTCATCAAATGAAGACAACTGCACAAAATAAAATGGAAAATCACCTTGATGCCATTGGGTTCTCCAGTCTTTTATCATTAAAGGGAAAGCTTTTTTGTATTGCTCTGCCCTATCTACATTCGCTTCTCCCTGATACCAAAGTACCCCTTGAATGGCATAGGGAATTAAAGGATTTATCATAGTATTATATAATAAGGAAGGGTAACTATTAGGTGACACTTCGCTTTTTACCTCGACAACATTAAATTTCCATGCACCAGCCAAAGGGATACTTCCACTTGGTGTTGTTAGTTTTAAATCTGCTTGATCTCCCCAAATACCACCACCGCCAGCATAATCAACAATTCTGATGGCAATGCAATTCTCTCCTTCTTTTAAAAGGTTAACAGGGACTTTATAGCTTCGTTTTGCATCATATTTATTGGTTGTACCTACCTCAACTCCATTGATATAAGTAACATCTTGGTCGTCGATTTTAGCTAATTCTAAAAGCGCTTCTTTATTTGCATCTGCTTTTGATATAACAATCGTCTTACGCATCCAAACTGTTCCGTCTAAATTATTTAATTGCTGATGTTCCCATTGGTCTGGAACATTCATTTCTGGCCAATTCTTATCGTTGAAATTAAGTTTTTTAAACGTATGCTCCTGAGCTGTATTAATTTTAGAACCTTGAATTTTTTCAATTTTATTTTTAATAACACTTCTTTGAGTTTTAGCCAGCGAATCCAAGTCAATTTTAGGAATTTTAGAAACCATCGCTTTAAATTCATTACTTCCTTCAAAAGCGTTACGACTGGTCCATGTTTCCACACAGGTTCCGCCCCAGGAGCTGCTTATAATGCCTATTGGAATATCTAATTCACCATATATTTTTTTAGCAAAATAAAAACCTACGGCTGTAAAATTACCAACGGTATTTTGGTTACAAACACTCCAGTTTCCGCCTTTTAACTTTGATTTTGGAGTAGACCCCATATCATTTTCAACATAAAACTGACGAATCATCGGGTAATTTGAATCTTTAATTTCTTCCTCAAAATTCATGGCTTGCGCAACCGTGAATTCCATATTCGATTGCCCGCTGCAAATCCAAACTTCGCCCACTAAAACATTGGAAATCAAAATTGTGTTTTTCCCTCTAACTATTAATTCATAGGGACCACCCGCTATTTCTGGCTTTAAATTCACTTTCCAATCACCGTTTTTATCGGCTCTAGTTTTTAGAGTTTGATTGTTGAAACTAATTTCAATTTGTTCGCCAGCATCAGCCCAACCCCAAACAGGAATTCGTTTATTGCGTTGTAAAACCATATCGTTTGAAAACAACAATGGCAGCTGAACATCTGCGTTTGAATAAAAGCATAAAGCTAAAAATAGAACCGTAAAATAAGTTTTCGTTTTAATCATGATTTTGTTTCAATTTTAATAACAAAAGCCTTGTCCTCAATCTTTTGGTTGGGTGTTGAAAAGTGTAAACCTTTACTATCTTGAGCAAAAGGAACCAATCCATTAAAACCCAAAACAGAAACCTGCTTAACTTCAGGTACTTGATCTCCCAAGATTTCGAAAGTAAAAGACCTTAAAGTAATAGCCTTATCGTTCCCAGGCCACCCTAAAATAATGGCATAAATGGTATCTCCTTTTTTTGTGTAACGCACATCCTGTGGCGTATAAGTGATTTTATCTAAAAACATTCCCGATTTTTCTTGTTTTGTAGGGCCTTCTCCAAAAACTAACCAAGGTCGGGTACCATAAATCGCTTCACCATTGGTTTTTAACCACGCTCCTATTTCTAATAAAATATCTTGCTGATTCTGAGGAATAATACCATTTGCCATAGGTGAAACATTAAGCATTAATGCTCCGTTTTTGCTAACAACATCGGCTAAAACATGAATAATTTCATTAGTTTTTTTCAACCCTAAATTGTTAGTATAACTCCAACTGCCCACCGAGACGGTTTCGTCGGTTAACCAAAAATCCTTGGTTATTTTGTTGGTACGTCCTTTTTCAAAATCCTCTAAACTCACCGATTTTGGGAACTCACCTTCTTTATGCGTAAAAACAACTTGTTTATTTTTTGCAACTGCATCGTTAAAATAATAAGCTGCAAACTCTTTTTTATATGACTCTGGAATCTTTTGAGTTTGACTATCGAAGTAAATTAAGTCTGGACTGTAATTATCAATCACCTCTTTTAGCTGCCCCAACCAATCGTTACTAAATTTTTCTTTTGAGATATTTCCATACATTTTTGCTAAAAGCGGATCATCTGAAGACGATGGCATTTTTGGATTATATGGAAAGTAAGACGTATCATTTAACCATTTTGCAGGTTGTTCTTTAAATATTTGAAGGTTTCTAGCGATGTGAAAGGAAGCCACTAATTTCATGTTTTTCTTATGAATGGCTTCACTTAATTCTCCATAAACATCGCGCTTTGGCCCTTTATCAACAGCATTCCATGGGTTTATTTTACTCCCCCAATTGGACCAACCGTCGTGATGTTCGGCTACTAAACCGGCAAACTTAGCGCCCGATTTTTCAAAAAGATCAGCCCATACCTGTGCATTAAAATGTTCGGCTTTAAACATGGGTACAAAATCATGGTAACCAAATTTTGAAGGTTCGCCGTAAGTTTCAACATGATGCTTATACTCATTGCTGCCTTCAATATGCATATTTCTTGCATACCAATCATTGGCGTAAGCTGGAACCGACATGACGCCCCAATGGGCATAAATTCCGAATTTCGCGTCTTTAAACCATTCGGCAGCTTCATCATATTTAGCTAAGGATTCCCAGTTTGCTTCATATTTAGGCTTTATAGCGATCTTTTGTTCTTTTGTGTTTTTTACACAACTAAAAAAACAAAGAGCAACACATAAAATATAGATTGATTTTTTCATTTTTAGTTTAATTTTCAGTCCAAACCGTTACGCCTCCAGATGTTACATTTTTTGTTCCTATTAGTATTTTGGCTTTTTTTGGAAGTTGTAATATGTAATCTGTTGAAGCATAATTTACAGCCACCCAAAAACCATCACGCCACTGCACATAAACACCTTCTGGATAATTTTCGGTGCTAATATTCGCGTTCTTATAGACTTCTTTTAAAACATCCTTTTCTAATTGGTCATCATCCGTATCCACCCCAATATAGGTTACGGTTCCTTTTCCTATTTTATTTGTAACCACGGCAGCTTTACCGGCATAAAACTGGTTGGTGTACGTCGCCAAAACGTTTTCTGGTTTGTTCGCTTTGATTAGATCTGCCCAATTGTTCCAATAATATTCCTTTTGGTTACTAGAAATAGTCCCCTTCATATGCGGTAATAACTGATCGAAATAATCGATTTTAGCATCAATTAACGGATAAATTTGTTCGCCATATCCCGACCTAAATAAATGTCCGTTTCTATCTTTAACACCTGTTCTAACCGTTAAAACTAAATTTCCGCCTTGTTTCACATAGGTTTCCCATTTTTTAATTAAAACTTCATCAACCAGCTCGAAAGCTGGAGCTATAACCACTTTATAAGCACTTAAATCGTCCGTTTCATAAATAATATCTGAAGCCACTCCAAACGACTTTGTGATTTCTAAATATTTTTGAAAAAACGAAAGCGTGTGCCATTGGCTCGTTTGCCCTTGCCTACTCATACTCCATAAATTATCGTAATTCCATAGCAAAGCAGTTTTTCTTTCCTCTAATATTTTTGGTGCTTTGGCTTTTGAATTATAGGCTTTCCTAAGCATTTTCATTTCATCAATAACCTGTTTATAATCCTTTCCGCCTTGCGATAAGGTTACGCCATCTAAAGTTGTTATACCGCCGTGGTATTGTTCCGAGCTATAATTAATTTGTCGGTAGCGATACGAACAAGCAAATGCTAAATCGCCACCAAAACAGTGGAAAAGCCACATACGTAAGGCGCCAGGTTGAAGTAACGGATTGATGTTTCCCCAATTTACAAACCCTGGTTGCAATTCCATAACCCCCGAAACATGATTTTCGGGACTATAAAAACTTAATGCAAAAGACAATTCTTTAGGATCACCTAATCTGAAACCGTTTTCACCAATATTAACTTGTCCTTTATTGGGATACGATGTAAAGGCGTTAAAATCTAACTTTTTAGTACGCCTGGGGTCTGAAGTTGATGTTGTAGCCGTGTAATTTGTGGTTATATACTGTTTTTCTGAAATTAACGGACGAAGAATTTCAACTTGAAAGTCTAAAAAATCGGCTTGTACATCTGCGGAATAGCGTTTAAAATCTAATAGTGCGTGCGGATTTGTGCCCCACCAGCCAACATGATTGGCATTATGGATTTTAATCTGACTGAAATCACTATAACGCTGACTCCAAAAAGCAGTGCCCCAAGCAAAATTTAAAGCTTCAATCGATTCGTATTTACTTTGTAACCACTTTTGAAAGGCCTTTTGTGACGACGGACTATAATCTGATTTGGCTTCTGGTTCATTATCCAATTGCCATCCTATAACCGTTGGATTTTTCCCGTAACGTTTTCCTAATTCTGTGATTATTTTTTTTGAAAAACTACGCCAAACTGGATTCGTAAGCGATTGCTGGGCACGTGTACCGTGTTCGGCGCGCAAATAATTTGAACCCATTAAATAAATTTCTGGATATTTTATGCCCATCCAAACAGGCGAAATGGCTGTTGGCGTGCCTAAAATAACTTTCAACTTATACTTTGTTGCTAAGTCTATAACCTCATCTAACCAACCGAAAGTATAAACACCTTCTTGAGGCTCCATATCTATCCAAGCAAATTCGGCAAGATGGATAAACTCAAATCCCAATTCTGAAATATTTTTAATATCCCGTTCCCAGTCACTTTTATCCCAATGTTCCGGATAATAATAAATCCCGATGGCCATTAAATCTTCCTTCGGAAAAAATTTAGTAGCGTTTTGTGCTTGTACACTAAACGCTACTAACAAAATAATCAAACATTGAAAATAAGGGTTTTTCATAAATTCTATTTTTTAAACTTTAATTCAACCCTTCAACTAAGGCATTTAAAGCCTGAGTATCGAAAACAGAATTATTACTTCTATCAAATAAACCAGTACCAAGATCTCCTAATCCACCGGCATCCCAATAATAAGGTAATAAGCCATTTGCTTTAGCTTGCTGTATAACCGTTTTTAAATAATAAGCTCTAGAATCTAAATGTAATTGCAAATTATCGCCTGTTAAAGTAGTACGTCTAATAGCTGCAAATTCACCTAAAATAACTGGAATTCCTTTATCTACAAATTGGGTTTTCATCAATTTGAAATAGTTTTCTAAATCGGTTTCCTCTCCCCAAGTAGTATTACGATCAGCATCAGTAGTTGAGTGATAATTTGTTCCCCAATAGTAAAACATTTTTCCCCAAGATTCATCTGCTGTCATTAAAGCGAACTGGTATGGTGTATAATAATGAACCTCTGCCATCAAACGGTCTGTAGCCGAATCGGTCGGTAAAGTTGTCATTAAATTGTTTGTTTTTTCAATATCTGTTGAAGGGCCTTGAACCACTAGTGTTCTATAGGCATTTCTTCCTCCTGTAGCACGAACAGCATCGATAAAAGTTTGGTGATAATAGTTTAAAACAGCCATTTGTTCGGCAGTTTCTACATGTGGTTCGTTGGCACTTGCAAATAGCAAACGCTCGTCGTAATCTCTAAAATGTGTTGCAATTTGCTCCCAGTATGCTTTTTGCTTAGCGTTAACTTGAGTTTTACTTTCTTCGTTAACATTAAGTTCTAACCAGCCACCATCCCAGTGAATATTTAACACCACATACATATCGTTATCCACACAGTATTGTACCACTTCCTTAACACGATTTAACCAACTTTCTTTAATTTTTGCGTTATCAACATCTTCTAGATATTGATCCCAAGCACAAGGAATACGTATGGAATTAAACCCATTCGCCTTAACCAAGTCGATGAGTTGCTTAGTTACCATTGGATTTCCCCAAGCGGTTTCGCCTCCAGTAGCTTCGAGAGTATTCCCTATATTCCAACCTAATGAAATTTTAGCAGCAATTTCTTCTGCGGTACTGCTCATTCCCGTAGGATCGGCAGCGATGGGGTTGGTATTATAATCTGGATATATACCATTAGCCGAAGATGCTCCTGCCTGAGAAACCGTAATTTTAACCGCATCAACATTATTAGCGTTTACGGTTATTACCGCAGAGCGCCCTTGAATGCTTATGTTTTCGGAGGCTGTAATTTTTACCGTACTGGTTCCAGAAGTTCCTGAGGTTTCACTTAAAGTAATCCAACTGGTTCCAGAACTACTAATTACCCAGGTATCAACATCGGTTGTAATGCTAATATCTGCACTACTTTCTATGCTTTCCAAATCTATTGCAGTTTTATCTACAGTAAGGGTATTAATCACTTCCTCCTCTTTGTCTGGCACATCATCTGAAGAAGATTCTGAATTGCAAGACAACACGCCCATTTGAATAAAAAGGACAAATGCAGTAATTACGAATTTAATGTTTATTGTTTTCATGTTATATTCCGAATTGATTACTTAATGTTTACTGAAACTTCTTCGGTTATGTTCCTAGAAGAGTTTCCTATTTTTATTTTGTAAGTTCCTGGTTCTACCAACCATTCTTTTATAACCTCGTTATAATACGCCAATTCTTTAACAGGCAATTGTATGGTAACCTGTGTTGAAGCTCCGCTTTTTACAAATACTTTTTTGAAACCTTTTAGTTCTTGAGCGGCTTTTTCAACATAAGATTCTGGATCTGAAACATACAATTGCGCCACTTCTTTTCCGTCAAGATCTCCTGTGTTTTTTATGTTGAAAGTCACTTCAATCACTTCATTTACTTCGTATTCTTTTTTATTGGTTTTTAATTCTGAAAACTCAAAACTGGTGTACGATAACCCGTAACCAAAAGGATATAATGGTTCAATTTTTTTAGTATCAAACCAACGGTAGCCTACTAAAATTCCCTCTGTATAATTTACCGAAGCTTCGCCTGGAAAGCTATGTGTAGCGTGTGCCGGAGAGTCTTCAATTCGTTTTGGCATGGTCCAAGGTAATTTTCCTGAAGGATTGATATTTCCTAAAATTACATCGGCCAAAACATGACCGCCTTCCGATCCGTTAAACCAACTCCATACTAAAGTTGAAGCCTCTTTTTTAATTTCAGTTAAATCAAAAGGGGCGCCCGCAATCATTACAACTATGGTGTTTGGGTTAACTTCCAATACTTTTTTAATGAGTTCTTCTTGACCAAATGGCAGAAACAGATTCCGTCTGTCTGATGCTTCGGTTTCATAATCGCGGTTCGATCCTGCGAAAATGATAGCCACATCCGAATTTTTAGCCGCTTCAATAGCTTCACTCAATTTGGCTTCATCAAGTTCATCAACAGTTAATGGCCCATGTAAGGTCACCTCCTCCTTTTTATCATTTTCGTTTTTAGAGTAGCGCTCCAAATACCCTTCAGCATAATTAATTTTTACGCCTTCTGGCAATCTATTGGTTAAACCATCTAAAGGCGTCACCTCTCTTTTGGTTTTAACCCCAGCACCAAATCCGCCTAGAGCATTCGTTTTTTTAGCATTGTTACCTATAACAGCTATCGATTTTACCCCTTCCAATTTTAAAGGCAACAGGTTTTTATCATTCTTTAACAGCACCACAGATTCTGCAGCAATATCATAGGCGTCTTTATAATGTGCTTCGGTTGCAAGGCTACCTTTTACTCTATTTTCGCCATCCATAGCTTTCACTTGAAATAAAACACGCAAAATACGTTTCACATGTTTGTTAATTTCTTCATCTGAAATCTCACCATTTTTAGCCGCAGCAATTAATTTATCGGCTAAGAAAAACTCATTGAAAGGTTTTGGTGTTCCCATTTCGATATCCAAGCCATTTTTTAAAGATTTTACCGTACTATGAACGGCTGCCCAATCGGACACCACAACACCTCGAAAACCCCATTCGTCTCTTAGGATTTTATTCAGCATATAATCGTTTTCACATAAATAGTCGCCTCTAAACTTGTTATAAGCCCCCATTAAACTGTGAGCATGTGCTTCAACAACCGTTGCTTTAAATGCAGGCAAATAAATTTCACGAAGCGTGCGCTCATCGGCCAAAACATCAACCGTTCCTCTGTTGGTTTCTTGGTTGTTCACGGCAAAATGCTTCACACAAGCCATAACATCATTTTCTTGTAATCCCACTACAAAAGGCACCGCTAATTTTTTATTAAGAAAAGGGTCTTCGGTAAAATACTCGTAAGTACGGCCTCCCAATGGGGTTCTAATAATATTTATAGCTGGCGATAATAACATGTCCTTGCCACGAGCGCGAGCTTCCTGCCCAACGCTATTCCCAAAGGTGTATGACAATTCTGGGTTCCAGGTTGCTGCCACGGCGCCAGCAGCTGGATAGTAAGTTGCAAAATCGTTATCCCAACCTGCAGCAGCCCAACTGTCTCTCGAAATTTCTTCTCGAATTCCCAGCGGACCATCAACCATTTTTAGTTCTCGAATCCCTAATCGTTCTACACCTCCAGTTGCAAACATGCTATTGCCATGTAGCATGCCAACTTTTTCTTCAAGAGTCATTTGCGAGATAAGCGCGTCAATTTTTGTATCGTTTTCTAAGCTAATTTCTTTCCCTTTATAGGTTGCTAACTCTGTTTCTTCGGAAGTATTTGAAACTACAACTTGCTCTTTACAGGACACAAACATTAAAGATGCCATGGCTAAAAGAATTATTCTATTTTTCATTTGTGATTAATTTTTTAGTGTTTCTTTAATTTTATAATTTGTTGTTGCCCATCATAATCCACCTCTTGGCCTTTTGCATTGTAATCAAAAGCTTTAGGAGTATTTTTACTTACCGGAACCACTATAAATTTTCGGTTTTTTAACATGCCATTAAACGAACCTTGGCGTTCGCCAATAGTTAGCGTAGCATCTGCTTCGTTATATTGAAAAGAAATGGTGGCATGAGCGCCTTCTTCATAATTATAATTTGTGCCTTCATCTTCATATAGTTCAAAATTCCCATCTTTACCCTGGTACACATAAAGCACTATGGTATCTGCTAATTTTTCATCGGTATATTGAATTTCTGGACCTATTGGGATGATGGCCCCTTCAGGAATAAATAAAGGAATTTTCTCGTAGGGTGCTTCGACATTTGCTGTTTGTCCGCCTTCAATAAAATCGCCTGAATAGAAATTGTACCAACCTTTTCCTTTCGGAAAATAAACTTCTCGATTTGTAGCTTCATATTTATAAACGGGACAAACCATTAATGAAGGTCCGAACATAAATTGATCACTTATGTTTTCAACGTCTCTATCATTTGAAAAATCCATAACTAAGGGACGCATAATGGTGTAATCATCAAAATAAGTCTTACCAGCCAAGGTATAGATGTACGGCATTAACCTGTAACGCAATTGGTTATAATATAAAATAGACGTGTATGCAGGATGGCCTTGAGGTGCAATATTCCAAGGTTCGCGAAATGGAAATTGCCCGTGCGATCTGTACAAAGGCGCAAAAGCTCCAAACTGATGCCAACGTGCATTTAATTCTCTCCATTCTTTATAATCGGCATTCTCTTTACCATCTTTATCGTAGGCAAGTTGTCCTGCTACAAAACGATCTTCTACACAGAAACCACCTATATCCATGGTCCAATATGGAATTCCACTCACTGCAAAGTTTAAACCTGCTGAAATTTGAGCTTTCATATCTTCCCATCGTGTGGCAATATCGCCACTCCACGTTGCTGTTGAATAACGTTGTATCCCTGCAAACCCTGAACGGGTTAATAAAAACACACGCTTATTTGGTGCTACATTGCGTTGCCCTTCATAAATAGCCTCGGCATTCATTAAAGCATAGGTGTTAAAAAATTCGGTAGATGATCCTAGAGCTGTAGGTCCTTGAAGCGATTTACGATAATCCATATCGGTACAATCCAAAACATTTGGTTCGCTTGCATCCATCCACCAAGCATCAACGCCTATGGGATATAAATTATCATACATTTGTTTCCAGAATAATTTTCGAGCACCACTTGAATACGCATCGTAAAAAGAACCAACGTAACCAGGCCCTACCCAATCACGAATACTATCTTTTATGGCCTGTTGATACATCCAACCTTTTTCATCAAAGGCTTTAAAATGAGCTGTTGTTTTATAAAATTTTGGCCAAACTGAAATCATCATTTTTGCATGCATGGCATGAATAGAATCGACCATACCTTTTGGATCTGGAAAACGTTTGGCATCAAACTCATGACTTCCCCAAGCGTCTTCTTCCCAATAATTCCAATCTAGCACGATGTTGTCAATTGCAATGTCACGTTCTCTAAATTCTTTTAAATTGCTTAAAATTTCATCTTCGGTTTTATAACGCTCGCGACTTTGCCAATAGCCCATTGCCCATTTTGGCATGATTTGAGATTTTCCAGTTAGGGTACGATAGCCCTTAATTACCTCGTCCATAGAGTTACCATGAACAAAATAGTAATCCATTTTTTTATTCATTTCGCTCCACCAAACTTGATTATTTTTCTCTTCAGCAGCTTGAGGTGTTCTTGCTCTAAGTCCGCAATAGGATGTCCCGCCATTTGGTTTCCATTCTATTCGCAAAGGCACACGCTTTCCAGCTTCTAAATCCATAGAAAATTTATAGCTGTTTGGGTTCCAAGCTGTTCTCCAGCGTTCTGGTACCACTAATTCGTTATTTAAATACACTTTAACATAGCCTGCATAGTATAAAATGAAATTAAATGCCCCTGTTTCCGATGCTTCGATAGCGCCTTCATAAGTAACCTCAGCATTTTTTAAAGGAAAATTTTCTGGTAAACTTTTAATGCTTTCTTTGTCTTCAAAGAAAATAGAAGATTCTGTGCGTACTAAATTTACATTTCCGTTTTCGGGAGCAGAATAGGTTCCTGTTAAACCATTAGCCTCGCCATTTTTATCATACAAGGTAAACACCTCATTTAGTTGCTGATAAGGACGACTATCTCCAAAACGACTTAAAGAATAACTATCCCATAAGAGTCCGTAATTTTTATTTGAAACGATAAAAGGCACAGATACTTTGGTGTTGTATTGAAACAATTCTTCGCTTTTACCTTTATAATTAAACTCATCTGATTGATGCTGGCCTAAACCATAGAATGCTTCATCTTCTGGCGATTCAAAAATTTGACGCACGGTATACCCTTTAGTGCCTTCAACCGTTATTGGAGTGAATGTTTTACCACCACCCTGTTTTTCAGCTAAAATTAACTTTCCTGCTTTGTCTTTGAATTTAATCCCACCATCTTTTAAAGACACGAGTACTTTTAATGTTTCTGTGCTTAAAGTGATGGAATCGCCTACTTCGGATACCTTAAAAGGCACCGTTTTTAAATTAGGAACAATAATTAAACTAGAATCTTTAGGAAATTCGTTATCTGGCGAAGCCGATACGTGAATGAGGTCGTTGCCTAAAACTTGTAATCGCAACTTATTTACTTTGCCAGTGGTCGTTTGATTTATGTTTACTAAAATGCCGTCATGTGTCTTTTCAAAATGTTTAGAAGCACAAGAACTCATTAGAATTCCAGCACATAAACCGAGAAAAATTATCGTTTTTTTCATTTCGTGTTAATTAGTTTTTTAATGTAGTTCGCCCGGTTTGAGTAAAAACTGAAATAATACCCAAGACAAGCTATCATGGTGTTTTTATTTGGGGTGATAATGCAATTACCTATCAATATTCAAAATATATCATGGTAACCCTAGTAGTATTTTAGCTAATACTTGTATAAATTTTTCAAAGTTTGGCCAAACCAATCTATATCTAATTGTCCTTTTGTATGGAATAAAAATCACTGCGCAAAAACCTATTGCACAGTGATTTAAACTTTAACCACTATACCAATTTACTAAATTTATACTGCTTGTTAGTTAACCACAACACTATCGATAGTTGCGGTTACGGCTGTTATGTCTGTAATATCTGTTGCCATACCAACAACATCAATAACAAATACAACCACACCATCTGCAGCGGTACCAGGAGCGTATTTAACCGTATATGTACCATCGCCATTTACAGTAATTACGTCTCCATTACCATTTGGATTCCAATCGGCATCTGCATAATACATTGAAGTATTATAAGTCCCTACGGCGCCACTATTTAATGTAATACCGTTTAATGTGAACGTTACTTCGATGGAGTTACTGAAAGCTAAATCGGCTTTATTTAGACCAGAATCTGCTGCTGTAGAACCATATTCGTTATATAATTCTAAACGCAAATTCCCATTACCTTCAAGGTCTCCAATAACTAATTTAGAAGTATCGAAAGTGATTTCGGTACCACTACTCCCGCCGCCACCTGCAGAACCACCGCCTCCAGATACGTTGTTGTTAATTACGTAATGAAACGCAAACCATTCATCTTTTGCAGCATCGTAACTCGTACCAAACCATAAGCCTGTGGTTTCAAAAGTTTCTGAAACCGCCTTAATTACCGTAAAACTGCTAGTTGTTGGACTCATGAAATGCCCTGGGTTTGCTATAAGCATAGCACTATCATTTAAAAAGACTTCGTTAGTGGCTTCATCAATGGTAAATGTTCCTGTACTTTCTACTCCATTTTCATTTTTATAATAGTTTTGCAAACCTCCGTATTGATCAAATCGTATCCAAGAATTATCTGCAATGCTGGTCCAAGTATCATTCCATCCCCAATTGTAAGAAGAACTTGCTGATGTTGTCCAGCCAATACCTCCTGCTAACCAATCTACAGGGTTTCCGTTACCATCTAATTTCCAAAAACGCCCAGCTGCTGGTCCACCTGTAAGTATTTGTAATAGTTCTCCTGAAGCAAAAGTTGGTTCGAATCCTTCATCTTGTTCTGGAATAATCTCTTCTGGCACCCAATTATCGCTGTATTCTTTTGTAATAAAATTAAATACTAAGGTGGCAGGACCATCACAACTATCTTTTCTTAGTACTCCTAATTGTAAGCTGTTTTCTGTTATTGAAAACACTTTCATAATCCCCCAATTATCTACACAAGCATCATTCTCATTGGTATGTAAAATGGTGGCATTTGAGGTTGTTAAAGTTTTAGCATCGATATCTAAAAAATACGTTCCCGATTCTTCACCATAGCTAGGAATCATTAAATGGTTGGTTGTTAAGAAAGGGCCACCATCAAGACTAAACGTCATGGTACCGTAATCCCCCTGAGTAGCAATCCATTGGTTTCCTTTCCAATCTGGGCTCCAATTCCAACAATCATCACCGTAGCAGCCTGTGTCTCCACCTTCCCACGCTTCACCGCCTTCTAGCCAAGCGTTATCTGTACCATAAAAATACATAGGCCCTGCGAAATATTTAGAATCGCCATTTGCATCTAAATCTAATAACCAAGTTTTAGAGTTTCCAACACCGCCTGAAAGTAAATTCCATAAGGGATCATCAACATAACTTAAATTATCATCAGTAACCGTAATTGTTACGGGGTCTAATTCTACAAGTCCGCCAGCGGTTACAGCTGTTATCTTAATGGTGTAATCGCCTTTAAAAGCATACTTTACCGTTTCTTTTGCTTTATTAGATTTACCTGTAACATAATCCCAAGTTAAGGTTACGCCTGGGGTATTATTAGTCATAATTACCGTATTACCTCCAGGATCTGTGGTGAAATCTTGAACTATATCAAAATCGATATCAGATTTATCTAAGGTTTTTCCTAAGGAATGATTTTCTGGATCACATGATGCGACTAAAGAAACAATTCCTAACATCAGAAATGATGCTATTAATATTTTAATATTTTTCATTTTTAATGAATTTAGTTTAGTTAAAAATTACCAACCGTTATTTTGCTTTAAAACGCCATCAGACAAAGTAATTTGTGTGTTTGGAATTTGCTGCAATCCTTTGGTTGTAGTTATATTATTTGCAGAAATTGTTTTAGTTTCTGCAACACCACCGCTTAAAAGCGTTGTTGTCTCGGCAATTGTTGCTGCTGCTGTATCTACACCTTGACGTAACAGATCGTAAAATCTAACCCCTTCTAATGCAAATTCTAAATGACGTTCTTCCATGATATTTGCTTGTGTAACTGCTTTAGAAACAAAATTTGCTTGGTAAGCACGCTGTCTAACCTGATCGAAATAAGATTGAGCGCTAGGGCTTCCAAGTTCGGCAGCCATTAAAAGCACATCGGCATATCTTAAAACCACATAATCTTGAAATTGATTGATTTGAAAATCGGTAACATCAAATTGATTTACTGCAGATACTGTGTTGCCATCTTCGTCTAACATAGACATGGGTGCATACTTTTTATTGTAATAGCCAGTGTATTCTCTTTGGTTATCTATTTTATCAAAAGGAATGCTTTCATCATCAACCGAAATTATTGTAGCCGATTGTCTGCTATCATTAGCATCATAAGCATCCCAAAGTTTCGAGTTTACTGTTACACCCCAACCATTTCCGTAAGGTAAATATGAAAATTCACGCATACCAAATAGTACTAGCCAATGGTTACCATCGGTATTTCCGTTATAGTCACTGGTATATGTGTATTTTATAGAGAAGACGGTTTCTTTATTATTTTCTCCTGAATATTCAACTCCTGAATAGGCCGATGACACTGGCCATAACGAGGCGAAATCATCTACCAGTCCATGTCCACTAGAGCTGATAACATCTTCTAAATGTGCTAAAGCTTCGGTTTTTGTAACTACGCCAGCCAAATCTGAAGCGCCATAATAGCCTGTATAATATAAATATACACGACCAAGCAATGATTTTGCAGCCCATTTGGTTACGCGACCATTATCAACAGTATGGTATGCTGAATTTGGTAAATTGTTTGAAGCAAATTGTAAATCTTCAGCAATTACTTTATAAACATCCTCTGGGGATGCTTGTGGAATATTATCTGTAGATGGTTCTGTTAACAAGGGAATATTACCCCATAACCTTACCATTTCAAAATAAATGTATGCTCTAATAAATCTGGTTTCAGATTCGTAAGTATTTCTTAGAGCAGTATCGCTACCCCAATCAATTTGATCCATTTTCTGCAATAAGACGTTACAGCGGTAAATGGCCTTATAATATGCAACCCAATTATCGTTAAATAAATCTACAAAACTAGGTGCTCTAGAAATGTCAAACTCATCTAAAGCTGCATAATTATAAGCATCGGCACTTCCTGTACCACCAAAGCAATCGTCTGAGAAAACTTCGGTTGCCACTGGTAGTCCAATTCCTGAAGCGCCTGTAGCAACTTGTAAACCATCATAACACCCAACTAAAGCTGTAAAGGCATCGTCTGGTGTGGTATAAAAGTTAGATTCTGTTAATTCGGTGTATGGCTCTGTATCTAAACTGCAAGAATTTAGAGCCCATACTGCTAATAACATGATATATATATGTGTATTTTTCATTTTCAGTATTTTAAAGTTTAACGTTTAATCCCATCATGAGTGTTCTTGGTCTAGGATAATAACCAACATCGACACCTGATGATGTACCACCAGTTCCAAAGCCTACTTCAGGATCCATACCGTCATATTTCGTAAACGTATATAGATTTAAAACCGACACATAAACCCTTAATTCTTTAGCAAACAAAGGTTTGCTTGTTCTAAGTTTAGCTAAATCCAATCCTAAAGTAAAATTGTTAATTCTTAAAAAGTCTCCATCTTGAATATAGAGGTCTGAAAATCCAGCATAATTTCTACCATCTTCGGTAACTCGAGGTACTGTGTTTGACGAACCTGCACCCGTCCAGCGGTCTAGAATAGCCGATGTGTAATTATCAAACGCTCCTGGATTTCTATACGATTGAACCAGTTGATTTCCAGCTACACCATTAGCAGAGATAGAAAAATCGAATGCTTTATAATTTGCTGAAAACGAAAAACCATAAGTGAAATCTGGATTAGGATCGCCAATCATTTTTTTATCGGCATCACTTATTTTTCCATCATCATTTATGTCTCTGTAAATAATATCGCCAGGTGCTGCGTTTGGCTGTACACCATAGTCGTTTATTTCTTGCTGTGTTTGAAAGACACCAGCTGTTTCATACCCCCAGAAGTACCATAAAGGAAAACCATCTTGCGATCTATAAAACTCGGGGGCATTATCATATAATTGGTTTGTTTCGCCATGAATAATACCATCTGATGTAGGAATTTTTCCAACGATATTCTCGTTATATGCTCCGTTAGCTGAAATGTTATAATTGAAGTCTCCTATACGGTTGCTATAACTTAGCGCTAATTCTACTCCTGTATTTTCAACATTACCTCCATTTATAAAAGGCGCATCGGCTCCGGCAGTCGCTAATATTGGCGCAACAATTAACCAATCCTTGTTGGTTTTTTTATACCAATCAAAGTTAATATTTAGGGTGTTGTTAAAAACTCTAGCATCAAAACCGATATTGATTTGCTCTGAAGTTTCCCATTTTAAATCTGGGTTTGGTAATCGGTTAGGGTAAGCTCCAGGCGTTAAGATACCTTCTTCATTACCAAAAATATAATTGGTTGTAGCGGTTTGAATTGGTGCTAAAAATTGAAAAGCCCCTACATTTTGGTTTCCAACTTGCCCCCAACTCGCTCTTATTTTAAAGAAATTTAGGGTGTTGGAATCGCTTAAAAAGCTTTCATTAGAAACAACCCATCCTCCTGATATTGAAGGGAAATAACCCCATTGGTTATCTGGATGAAAGTTTGAAGAACCATCGGCTCTAAACGTTGCATTGATTAAATATTTTTCTTTGAAGTTGTAATTTAATCTTCCGAAATAAGACATTCTTTTATTTTCAGATTTTCCGCCACCAACATTCATTAATGGTGCGCCCAAACTGTTTGTAGTATTATCTAGCCATGCATAATTTAATCCGCCAAGAACATTATCCACATTAGAACCCGAAATATAAGTCCCATCATAATTAATTGACGATGTACCAAGCATGGTTTCAAAATGATGATTTTCAGCAACATCAAACTTGTAGGTTAAAAGGTTATCCCAAGTGATGGTTTTACCTTTATTCATACTTTGGTTGGTGTTATCTTGTTTTCTAAACGAGTAAATAGATAACTCATAAACAGGACTATAAGAATGCCCTTCTCCGGCATAATAATCCAAACCTAAAGTCGTTTTAAAAGTTAAGTTTTTAATAGGCTCTACTTGTAAGTATACATTACCTAAAAGCTTTTGGTTATTGCTTTCGTTTTGGTTGTTGTAAACCATCTCGGCATAAGGGTTTGAGCGCCCAGACAACCAAGGTTCACTATCTGGAAATGTATTATAATAATTCCCATCACTATCATACATAGGCAATAACGGACTTACTGTAAAAGCGCTTCGCAAGGAGTTATTATATTGATTTCCAACGCCAATACCGTTTTTATTGATGTAGGCAAAACTTAAATTTTCACCAAATGTAACTACGTCGTTATATAATTTATGCTCTGAATTAAATCTGAAATTATAACGTTCGTAGTTTGATAAATCTTGACCACCAACAACACCGCCCTGCTCAAAATATGATAATGATGAAGAGTAAACCGAGTTTTCTCCCCCTCCTGTTACACCAATCGAGTAGTTTTGGGTAGGTGCATTATCTACAAACATTTCGTCCATCCAATTGGTTCCTTCACCTAAATTTGCAATTTCAGCATTTGAAAAATATGGGTTCTTACCAGAATTCATGGCGGCTTCGTTAACCATAACTGCATATTCCTTGGCGTTTAACAAATCGGCTTTTCGGTTTACAGATTGAAGTCCGTAAAACTGATCGAAGGTTATTTGTGCCGAAGTCCCTCTTTTACCCTTTTTTGTGGTTACCAAAATAACCCCGTTTGAGGCTTGAGAGCCATAAATTGCAGCCGAAGCCGCGTCTTTTAAAATGGAAATAGATTCAATATCGGCATTATTTAAGTAAGTGATGTCGCCGGTTAAAATACCATCTACAACATATAAAGGACTACTTCCCGAAGTAGAGCCCACCCCACGAATAACTACATTTAAGCTTTCACCAGGTTGACCAGAAGTAGAAGTAATTTGCACCCCAGGCGATTGCCCTTGTAAGGCCTGAATTGCATTTCCTGTATTCATTTTAGTAAGGTCGTCGCCACTAACTTGCACACTAGCACCTGTTACTAAAGTCTTTTTTTGCGTACCGTAACCAATAACAACAACTTCATCTAAAGCCGCAGTATCTTCAATTAAGGTTATATTAAATTCTGTTTGCCCATTCACCATAATATCTTTAGTTGCAAACCCAACATAAGATATTTCTATAGTAGCTTTATCACTAAATACATATAGGTTAAATTTTCCATCAAAATCTGTTTGGGTACCATTTGTTGTATTTTTTTCAATAATATTTGCTCCAGGTAATGGCTGTCCGAAACTATCGGTAACAACACCCTTTATTGCCCAAGTTTGTATGTTAGCTGTCTTTATATTAGCCACACCACCCATGCTTTTTTGAGCGGAATCCTTTTCTTTTTTAATTAAGAAGATTTGCCTATCAATAATATTATAGGTTGTTTCTGTGTTTTGAAATACATTATTTAGGACATTTTTAATAGACTCTTTTTCAACATTTATAGAAATGTTTCTATCGAGATTCACATCATTTATTTTATAGAGAAATCGAAATTCTGTAGTGCTTTCAATTTTATCTATAAGTTGGTTGATGGTGACATTATTTAAGTTCAATGAAATTTTCACCTTTTGCGAATACGAATTATTAGCTTGTAAGGTAAAAAAGACAACAATTGTAAATAGAGCACTTAGCTTCATCTTTAAGTCGAATTTTAATAATGGTAGATGATGGCTTCTTGTCTTGTTAAGAAGTTTTTTCATACTTTTGAAGTGTTTTAATTGTGGTTATACGTTTAGTTTAATCACGTCTTATTTGAATCGGGAAATGCGTCACCATTTCTCGATTTTTTTTGTTCATTTTTAAAAATAAATAAACCTAAGACATGCTTTTTGTGGTTAAATAATGTTATGATTATTTCATAGGCAAAACATGTTTTATTAATTAATAATTATTTGATTATTTGATATTTGATAATCTATTTTATAAGTGATTTTGAAATATTCTAAAATCTTTTCAATAGGCTCGTCTCTAAAACTAGCATTAAACCTTTCGTTAGTTAAATCAACATTATTATTTATAATGGTGATGTTATAATGGCGTTCCATTTTTTTAAGAATATTACCAAAAGTGATGTTTCTAAATACCAATTCACCATCTATCCAAGAGGTATAAACATCTGTAATTACAGGTTTTGTATAAATTTCAGCAGTAGCTCTTTTATTTAAACTTCCCATAAAGCCTGGTTTTAAAACCACCTTATTTTGCCTATCTGTTGTCGTGAATAATTTCACCGATCCCTCGACTAAAACCACATCGTTTTCGGTGTCTTCTGGGTAACTACTAAAGTTAAATTGCGTTCCCAATACTTTAACACACAAAGCATCGGATTTTACTATAAATGGATGGTCTGTATCCTTAGCCACATCAAAATAAGCCTCCCCTTTTAGGAAAACTTTACGATTATGTCCTGCTAAAAATTTAACAGGATATTTTAATGAGGTTCCTGCGTTTAAATGCACATGAGTCCCGTCTGATAATAAAACTTCAAAACGTTTCCCATAAGGTACTTTTAAGGTATTGTAAACTAAGGTTTCATTCGCATCATCATTGCTATAAACAATTTGATTCCCATTTTGAGTTCCTATAATATTACCCTTAGAATCTCTTACTTCGGAAGTACCATCTTCTTTAATAATTTTAACAGCTCCGTTTTCTAGCTGAAGCGTAATATTCTCGACAGGATGTGTTAATAGAGGTTTACTATTAAAGTACCCTGTTTGGTATACATAAACAATTCCTAAACAAACAATAGCAATTGCCGCGTATTTTAAACTATTTAAAACTTTTAATCTTCTAAGCTTCTTGTTGTTGTTTGCTATTTTCTCTTCAAGATTTTTGTAAATCCTCTCGGTTTCTATCTGCTTATAAATCTCGAATTTATCTTGAATGTTATTCTTGTCTATAATTTTATTGTAAAGTGCTAAATGCTCTTTATCAGCTAACCAATGGTCCAGAATCACTTGTTGCTCTGCAGTAATTGTTTTTGTAATCGATTGTATTATCAATTGTGCAATTTGAAATTCTGATAGTTTATCGTGCATAACACTCAATTTAATAAAATGTGATTTAATTATTTTCGAATATGCTATTTATATAACATTTTCTTTGTCAATGTCTCAATATATCTATAGGACTGCAAAAAAGAAGTTTCGGGTGGAAAAAAAATGAAATAAAATTAAAAATATTATAAAATAGCCAATAATATTTGAAATAAAGGATAGTCTTTTAAATGAAACTTAAGAAGTTCTATAGCGCGTGCGCGTTGAGATTTCACGGTATTAATGCTTATTTGAAGATCCTCTGCGATGTCTTTATATTTTACGCCTTCCAAACATGATAATTCAAAAACTTTTCGGCATTTAGTTGGTAAATTTTCTAAAGCTTGAAACAAAACAGCATAGGTTTCTTCTTCTATAATGAATTGATCCTTTAAAGCTATCGCATCATGTTTCTTTAAATCTAAACGTATAAATTTCTTTTCTTTTTTAATATAATCTAAAGAACCATTACGAACCATAGTGTATAGATAAGACTTTAAATTATCTATTTTATCTAACTTGTCGCGTTTTTGCCAAAGCTTAAGCAAGGTGTTTTCAACAATTTCCTCGGCTGCATATTTGTCTTCAACGTATTGCAGTGAGAAGGCATAAAGTCTTTTAAAATATGTGTCGAAAATTAATTTAAATGCTTTTTTGTCTCCCTTTTTTAAGCGAGGTATAAAAGATTCTAAAGTTTCTTTTTCAATACTATTCAAAATTATTTTAAACTTAATTTATTGCAAAGTAATAAATTAATTGGCATGAAAATATTCTTGAAACAAAAAACTACAGATTCGGCTTACAATACAATCTTACAAATTATTATAACCCCGGCACTTCAATTAGAAAAAAAACAGTAGTTTTAACTTTAAATCAAAAGTCATGAAAAAAATTAATTACTTAATCCTTCTTCTTTTTGTAATTACATCCTGCAAAAGCAATGTAGACAAATCGAAAACAACTAGCAGCTCTACAACAGAAGTTGCCGAATTACAAATTTCAGATTCTATTAAAGCTGCATTAGACTCCATCGTTTTTAAAGTAGCACACACCAATGGCTGCAGAACGACTGCCGCTATTAAAGGTCCAAATACCGCTAGTTATTATAGTGGTTTTGACGGAAGAACGCACAAAAAAATTACCAATTTCGATGATTTGTATGAAATTGGCAGCATTACCAAAATGTTTACTGCGACTTCTATACTACAGCTTATTGAAAAAAATAAACTTAGCTTAGACACCCCTTTAACATCAATTTTACCAAATGCTAGTTTACAAAAAGACTTAATAGTTATTGATGGTAAAAACTACATCGATTCTATTAAAGTGATTAATTTACTAAATCACACTGCGGGTTTACCTGACTATTTTTTAGATGATGAATTAAAAGAGCTTGAAATTCATAGCGATCCAGCATTAGTTTTTACGAATGAAGATTTGATAGCCTTGGCTAAAGCAAACCCAGACCAAAAACTATTTATTCCAGGTACAAGCTTTAGGTATTGCAACTTGAATTACATATTATTAGCGATGATAATTGAAAAATTATCGAAACAAACCTATCAAGAATACGCTAAAGAACATATTATAGAGCCTTTAAAATTAGAACATACCTTCTATGGTTCTTTATACCCAACAGATAAAAGACCGAAAGGCCATTATAAAGATAAAGAGGTTTTATTGCCTTTTACTTATGCAGGAGCAGCAGGCGAAATTTTATCTACTTTAGATGATACGCAAACTTTTATTGCCGCTTGGAACAAAGGTTTATTGTTTAAAGATCCTAAAACTTTAAAATCTATAAAAACAGAATATTTTAATGATATGGTTCCTGGTGTTGTTAAATACGGTGCTGGAGTTATTAATCTGTTAGACTTATCTTATGGTCATGGCGGAGAAACATTTGGATACCAGTCTTATCTTGGTACTATGATTTCGAACGACTATACTTTTGCAATTTCTATAGATGACGCTACCGTTTCGGGATGGTATCCTGCGATTGAAACTTCGCAACTTTTAAAAACTATAGAATAGTATTGGGCTTGGCTGTTTATTTTTTACTATTGATAGTAAACACCCTATAATCCCCCTTTAGAGGATATTCTTAACCAAGAATGATTCGGATTTTGAAAAAAAACAAAAGGCTAAAACATAAAATGTTTTAGCCTTTTGTATAAAAAGTATTTTGTGTTTTTTACAAACTCTGTTTTATTGCTGCTACCATTTTAGCGGCACGGTCTTTTACCTCGGCTTCGGTCCATGATAATTTTATAAGACAAGAAATGTTTCTTGAAATGTAATGATCTGATTTTTCGAAGGTTTTGGTTTGAAGGTATTCCAGTCCTTTTTTTACTTCTTCAGTTATTGGGAATAATGATTTTAAATCTTTTAAATGATCCCATTTGCGTATATAATGCCAGTTGTTATCGAAATAATTCCAACAAGCATCTACCCCATTTTGCTGAAACTCTTTAATAACACCTCTAGTAGTTTCTGCATCTGGTAAAAAGAAATTAAAAAAAGCATAGCTTTCTTCGCCGCCTTCGGGAACGGTTCTAAAGGTAACTTCTGGAATTTCTGAAAGGGCTTCTTTTAAAATGCTAAAATTCTTTTTTTGAAGTGCTATAAATTCTGGCAGTCGTTTTACTTGTGCCAATCCTACGGCGGCATGTAATTCTGATATTCTGAAATTATAGCCTAAAAACGGATGGGTTTCGGCGCCTCTATCATTCCCTACGTGGTCGTGACCATGATCGCTATAATGATCGGCGTTTAGGTAATATTCTTTATTATTAGTTACTACGGCACCACCTTCGCCGCAGGTTATGGTTTTTACAAAATCGAATGAAAAACAGCCTAAATCGCCAATGCTTCCTAAAGGTTTTCCGTTGAAAGTACCACCAATGGCTTGGCAAGCGTCTTCTACTAGTAACAAATTATTTTCTTTACAAATGTCTTGTAAGGCTGTCATATTTGCCATGCTTCCGCACATTTGCACAACCATTACGGCTTTGGTTTTTGGTGTTATTGCTGCTTTTACAGCTTCGGGGTTAAGCCCTAAGGTATCGTCGATATCGACAAGCACAGGAATGGCGCCAAGTAACATAATGGCTTCGAAACTTGCTACGAAGGTAAATGTTGGCATAATAACCTCGTCGCCCGCCCCTACACCTGCTGAAGCTAATGCTACAGATACGGCTGCTGTTCCTGAGGATACAAGCTGTACGTGATTAGCTTGAAAGGTGTTTTGTAATGCTGATTCTAATTCTTTTGATTTCCAATGGCCATTACGCATTCCATCGAAACCATAACGCATAAGTACACCGTTGTCTAAAACATCGTTTACTTCCTTGCGTTCTAAATCTCCAAATAATTCAAATCCTGGCATAATTTTATTTTTACTTAAACATTAATTTATGTTCTGCTTTGCGTTAGGGATTGAGGCTTTGTTGGAGCTCTTTTTGTGTGGCCTGCCTGCCGATAGGTAGGTTTGCTACACAAAAAAGCGACTGCCGAAAGCCCGACCCTTGTGGTAACGCCATTATTATTTATAGTTCTATGACGGCTTCGGCTAGGGGTTTTCTAACTTTTTTGAATCCGGAAAACATATCGTCGTCGGCGCGATAACCGATGGGTAATAGTAATACGGATTTTAAACCACGTTTGTCGAGTTCGAGAATTTGGTCGAAATCGCCTGGTAGAAAACCTTCCATGGGGCAGGAATCGATGCCCTCGACGGCACAAACGGTCATTAAATTTCCTAATGCGATGTAGGCTTGGTTGGTAGACCATTGTAAACGCTCGGCAACCGACATGTTGTGCATGGTTTTTATGAGGTCTTCGCGATAGGGATTTAGTATGTCGTTTGAGGTGTGGCGGATGCCTTGTATGTTTTTGTAATAGTTATTGATGTCGTCTGGACTAATGTCGTTTTGAATGCAAATTACCAACAAGTGCGAGGCATTAACTACTTGTTTTTGGTTGAATGCCGATTTTACTAAGGATTCGCGAATGGCTTGATCCTCGATAACCATGAGTTTTATGGTTTGTAAACCGAATGATGTTGCGGTTAAATTAAAGGCTTGCTTTATAATATCTAATTTCTCTGAGGAAAGCTTTTTAGTGGCATTGAATTTTTTTGTAGCATAACGCCATTTTAACTGCTTTATAATATCCATTAGTTGGTTTTGAGTTTTTGCAAAAATAAGGTATGCGTGTTTCTTTTTTACTACATTAATGGAAAAAAATAGCTGTTTTAGAGTGCTTAAAATTTATTTTAAAAAAAAGTGTTTTTTTATTTGACAGAACTGAAAAAGGTTTCTATATTTGCACCCGCATTCAGGGAATACCTGATGAGGCACTCAAGGAGAAATGGCAGAGTGGTCGAATGCGGCAGTCTTGAAAACTGTTGAGGGTCACACCTCCGGGGGTTCGAATCCCTCTTTCTCCGCAAAAACCTCGTAAGCTTTATGTTTACGAGGTTTTGTTTTTTTTAGTGAAATTGAATTGGGTGTTGTGCATTTTTAAGGAAATCAAGAACAAAATAAGAGTATATTTGCCGCAACCAAACCAAATTAAGTTGCAAACGAATCGTTTATATTTTATCGACGCCGTTAGAGCATTTGCTATTTTAATGATGCTTCAAGGGCATTTTATCGATACGCTGTTAGCGCCTATATATCGCGATACTAACAACTTAGCTTTCAACATTTGGACCTACTTTAGGGGTGTTACTGCGCCCATGTTTTTTACCATTTCTGGTTTGGTGTTTACTTACCTGCTTTCCCGTGCTTATGCAAAGGGCGATGATAAACTTAGAATAAAAAAAGGGGTATTTCGAGGGCTGCTTTTAATTGCCATTGGTTATAGTTTACGTATTAATATTTTTAGCTGGTTGTCTGGCTATTTTAATCCGTATTTTTTTGTGATCGATGTTTTACAGTGTATTGGATTATCGCTTATTTTTCTAGTTGGTTTACACATGCTTTTCAAAAAACACAGCTATCTATTTTCTACCGTTTTGTTTGTAATTGGCTGCATTTGTTTTATTAGCGAACCACTTTATAGAAACCTTACTTTAGAAAATGTTCCTAAATTTATTGCCAATTATATGACCAAAAGTAACGGTTCGGTGTTTACAATTTTACCTTGGTTTGGTTATTCGGCATTTGGTGCTTTTATATCCACTGTTTTTTTAAGACATGGCCATCGCGATCGTTTTAAAACTTTAACGATAATCAGTTTTTTTGCTGTTGGATTTTTTCTGATTTTTGGCTCGACATCCTTATTATTAAGCCTTTATGATATTTCAGGTATTCAACTTTTAGAACGTAGTGCCAACTACAATTACTTGTTTATCCGCTTGGGCGATGCCTTAATTATTTTCGGAATATTTTACAGTTTAGAACGCTTTTTAAAACAGTCGATTATTTCTAAAATAGGAGAAAAAACATTGTCTATTTATGTCATTCATTTTATTCTGCTTTACGGAAGTTTTATTGGCTTCGGATTAAAACGTTTTTTCAATAAAGCATTAACCCCTACCGAAGCTATAATTGGAGCCTTATTATTTATTTTAGTGGTTTGCTTTATTGCTTTTCATTATGCCAAAACCAATGCTTTTCTCTATAAACTAATTAGAAAAGTGATGGATAAAATCAAACCAAACGACTAATTCTTCATAAAACACCCCGAAATATAAAAGTTGTCGTTAAAAATTTCATTTTTTTTTATTGAACTAACAAAAGTCAGTTTTATTTTCATGTCCTGTCCTTAATTTTGAGTTTATAACCAAGTTAATCAACGCATTATGAATTCTAAATTATTCACCGTCATACTTATATTTATAGGACTAGCAACCTTTCCTTATCACCAATATGCTAACCAACATGAAACGCATTCTACTAAAAACCATAACAACAAAAAACATTGGAGTTACTCTGGAGAAACAGCTCCAGAAAATTGGTCTGAGATTGAAAAACAATCCGATTGCAATGGTACGCAACAGTCTCCTATAAACATCATTCATATAAATTCTGATTCCACTCATGTTAAAAATGAATTGCAGTTTGAGTATGCTCCTTCAACACTTATTAATGATGTTGAAAATAACGGCCATAGCATCCAGTTTGATTTTGAAATGGGCGATTATATCAACTACAAAAACGAGCGTTATTGCTTAAAACAAATTCATTTCCATGAGCCCTCTGAACATAAAATTGATGGTGTAACCTATCCGATTGAAATTCATTTTGTACATACCAATACTTCGGGAGAAATTACAGTTTTGGCTTTACTAGGTAAGGAAGGAAAAGAAAGTGAATTGTTCGAATTTCTTGAAAGTTTTCTGCCTTTAAAAGCAGGGGCCAAAAAAGAAATTCATCAAGAAATTGATTTGTCTAGTTTAAAGCTTGAAAACAGGCATTACTACTCGTATGGAGGCTCGTTAACCACACCACCTTGCTCCGAAAGTGTGAACTGGATTGTTTTTAAAGAACCCATTATTTTATCGGTAGATGAAGTTTTAAAACTTAAAAACAACATGCCTTTAAATAATTATAGAAACGAACAACCGCTTAATAATAGAATTGTGCATTATCATAATTAATACTGAAGTTGCTTAAATGTGTAATTGTTGAAGTGTTACATGGATTCATTAAAATGTCTATACAGGTTTAAATCCTGCATTACTATTCGGTTACAGAACTCCAGTTTTCGCCCGTTTTAATTCTATGAATTTGCATATCAGACACTCCAAAACGTTTTGCAATCATTTTAATTCGAGTTCGGTTGTTTTTTAATTGGCGTTTAATAATTTTTACTTTCCCTTCGGTTAATTTCCCTATATTTTTATTTCTTCGCTTCACAATGTCTTCCCATTTTGGGTTGTTAAATTGGTGAAGCTCTTTTTCTCTTTTGGTAGCCCATTTAAGGTTTTCAACACGATTATCGGTTTTGTCATAATTCAAATGAATCACACAAACGCCGTTATTTTTTTCCAGAAAATGTTCAGCAACAAGTTTGTGAACGTATCTGCTAGTCTGTTTTCCGTTCTTTTTTTGTTTAAGGGGTAAATTTTGGTATCCGTTTATAAAGTACTCTTTAACTAAAAATTCCTGATCTGTTTTACAGTTTAAAAGTCTACCGTAATTCGATATTTTAAATTTTTCTTTTTCGGAAATCTTGTCGTCAAATTCAATCGTTTTCCATTCCTCATTCCAATAATTTCGTATCATTCTCAATTTTATTTTTAAAATTTCAGGCATCGTTCATGCAATAGTACGTTTACTTCAAGTTGGGTGCAAATGAAATATACCAATTTTAACTGTTTTTTTAGAATTTTAAATGACTTAATCGCCAATTTATCAGATAGTTGTAATACATTACTTATGCTAATGTCTTAAATTTAATTCATCAATGCTTCTGGCTTTAAATGACAGATTCTGGCAAATCTTCAAAAGCAAACCATTTAAAAATTATAGATTTTAAATCTGCCACAATATCTTCAACTCCATAAAGGAAATCATCTGGATAACTTTCATGATTTAAATGAGTGACGTTTTGAATACTAAATCATCCTGATTTGGCTGATTTATGATTGCAAGGCAACTTAAGCAGTAAGGTCGCTATTACATTCATTTCAGTAAAGAATTGAAGTAATAACGACCTTATGATACACCTATTAGGCTTATTATTTGATGGCGCCAAATGCACCAAAACACATGTTTTTATGTAAAATTTCTGTTTGTTTAAAACCCACCTTTTTCATTAACTCTAATTGATAAGTCATGGATCGGGGTGAATCTTCTTTTTCAACATAATCAAGCACTTTTTTTCGGTATGCTTTACCATCTATAGCTTCTAAATAATCGCCATAACGCTCCCAGGTATAATCATTTACAGCAGGTGTTTCTTGAGTTATTAAATCTGAAATCATTAAACATCCGCCAGGTTTTAATAAACGAAATAATTTATCAAACGTAGATTCCCAGTCTTGATCATCTCTTAAATGATGCAAAACAGCACCAGCTAAAATAATATCAAAACTATTTTCTTTCAAATCAATCTCTCGAATATCGCCTTGAATGGTCGTTACTTGATTTTTCGTTTTTTCTGAAACCCTTTCCTTTGCTTTGTCAAGCATAGGTTTACTCAAATCAACTAAAGTACAATTAAGGTTGGCAATTTTAGTTAACATTTTTAAGCTATAATTGCCTGCACCACAACCAATGTCTAACAAACTTTCAGCATCAGGCTTTATGCGTTTTGAAGCTTCTGTTAAAAGTTCAAGAGAAATTTTAGCATCAATGGTGGCCACTTGCCCGGTGTCTAAATTTGAAAAACGTTCTACGTCATTGTCAAATCGTTCTCTAATTTCTTTAACTGTTGATTTGCTCATCATTTCTATATTTTATTTGATATTTCAAATCTATAATTTTTTAAATTAACTTAAAAAGACTTATTTTGTCAACTATTAATACCTTTTAAGTATTATTATGGAATTAAGACATTTAAAATATTTTTTAGCGGTAGCCGAAGAATTAAATTTCACAAAAGCTGCTGAAAAGCTTTGCATTTCGCAACCGCCATTAAGCAGGCAGATAAAAGAACTTGAAAATGAAATAGGCGCCAAGTTGTTTGAAAGAAACAACAAAAAGGTCACTTTAACCGAAGCTGGAAAATTTTTTAAGCATGAAATAGTTGGCCAGTTACAAGATTTAGAATCGGTAGTTTTAAAAACTAGAAAAATTTCAACACATGTAAATGGCGAATATAGAATTGGGTACATTAGTTCTACCTTCTCCAATAAAATCTCAGAACTTGTTCAGTTTCTAACCGAAAAATACCCTTTTCTTAAAATTAAATTATACGAGGTCTCTACTTCTAAACAAATCTTAGCTTTAGAACAAAATAAACTGGATTTAGGCATTGTAAGAGCGCCGTTAATATCTACAAAAGTCAACTCTAAACTTTGGTTTAAAGATGCTTATGCCCTGGTTTACAACAATACATTATTTGAAAACGTTAAAGATTTAGGGGATATGAAAGACAAGGTCTTTGTGTTTTTTAATAAAGAGTATGCGCCCATGTTTTACAACTCACTTCTTGAAATTTGTGCGCAATACAAATTTACACCAAATGTGGTTCACGAATCAAATAATATCAATTCCATAATTCAATTAGTAAGGCATGGTTTAGGGGTTTCTATCGTGCCAAGAAGTTTAAAAAACAGTCATAATTACCCCGAATTATCTTTTTTAGATTTAGACAGGCATTTTTCAACCGATGTATTAATAGCGAGGCCAAATCGAGAAGCTTCAGAAATATCCAATTCTGCTATTTCATTTTTATTGGAATGATTTGAATTATTTTACAAACCTTATTTTACCGCTTTCAAAAATCAATTCGTTTTTATTATTTCATCCGAATTAGATAAAAGTAGTTGGTTCGAACTCATTAATTTAGGGCTTTTCATGGGAATTGAAGATCATCCATAGCATGTTAATTTCATTAATATTAAACTACACATACCACCTAAAAAACACCTTCAATAAAAAAGCAACCCGTTAAGGTTGCTTATTATTATTATTATTATTATTATTATAAATACCGTGCTGTATTATTCTTTAATTATCTTTTTAATGGCTCCTCCTTTATTGGTTTCAGTCTTTAAGAAATAAACACCTTTAGCCAAGGATTGAACATCTAAAGTGTTTTTTCCTTGCACAAATGCACCTTTAGACACTTCCTGTCCATAAATATTAATCAAACGATATGAAGCGGGTGCCGGTAGCTGTACATAAATTTTATCACTACTTGGGTTAGGATACAGAGACAGCTTGTTACTATCAGCCTCATTAACACTCAAAGTACTACAATCTGTACTATAAGAAACGCTGGCATCCTTAACCCAAAACACCTTTCCTTCTGCCACTGTTACATCATCAACTTCTATACAGCTTAAACTACTGTTATTATTAGCCTCCATCACATTTAAAGTAGCATTATTAGTGCCGTTTTTTATATTTAAAGAGGTTAATAACTGGTTCATATCGCAATATAATTCCTGAATATTTGTTAAACCACTTATGTCTATATCAGTAAAGTTATTTTCACTTAAATATAAAGTTTGTAAGTTCGGATAATTAGCATAATTTAAAGAACTTGTACTAATATCTGAAGCCCCTAGATGATATAAATTACTCGTATTTGTTGGTAAATTTAAATTAGTTCCTAGAGCATTCCCACTACATACAAAAATTCCCAAATTGGCATTTGCAGATACATCTAAACTTGTAAGACTATTATCAGAACAGTCTAAATCGGTAAGCTGTGTTAAGGCACTAACATCATTTATATCCGTAAAACTGTTTCCGGCTAAATACAATTCATTTAAGTTTGTATATAAAGCATAGTTTAAAGAAGACGCTCCAATTTCTGAAGCATCTAAAACAACCAAATTGGTTTTTGTTAATGGCAAAGTTAAATTTGCCCCTAAGGTATTGTTATTGCAATAAAGCTCTTCTAGAGCACCATTGTCTGAAACATTTAAGGCTGAAAGATTATTGTTATCAACCTCCAACACTGTTAAGTTTGATAACCCAGATACATTAATACCTGTTATTCCACTATTACTAACATCAACGGTTTCCAAAGCTGTAAAAGTTGATAAATTTAGTGATCCATTTATATTATTGTTTTCTAAATTTAAAGTGGTTAATGATGCAGCCGTTGTTGGTAAAGTTAAACTACTAATTGAATTATCTGTACAATTTAAGGACACCAGATTGGTATTACTAGATAAATCTAAAGTTGTTATTTGATTTGCAGTACAATCTAAAGTTTGTAAATCCGTACAAACTTCAATACCCGATAAACTTGTAATACTCGAAGCAATAGCATATATAGTTAAAGCCGTTTCTAGCTGGTCTGTATAGACCACCCCATTACCGTCTGATCCATCACCCAGACTCGAGGCATCCCCTACTGGTACGATATTACCATCCTTATCATGGGTTTCTAAATAGTGTTCAAAATTAACATCGGAAATAGTTGTAACTGGAGTACCTGTACAACCTGCATCTAAACTATAAAAAACGAAGCTGTCTTTTTGCCAATCGCCAGCTGTGGTTTTAGCATTGGCCCCAGTAACATTATCCACTTGAATACAGGTTAACCCTGTATTATTAGCAGCATGCATAAAAGCTAAAATACCGTTTTGCCCGTTTTTTATGTTAAGCGTAGTCAACGCATTATCGTTACAATAAAACGATGTTAAATTAGGCATTGTACTAATATCTAAACTTGAAAAGTTATTAGAACTAAGATCTAAATCGGTAAGCGCCGTATAACTAGCATAGTTTAAAGCCGAAATATTCATCTCGTATGCATACAATTCTTCTAAATTAGTGGTTGTGCTTGGCAAAGTTAAAACACCACTACTCATATCGTTGGTTCCACACTCAAGATATTGTAATCCGCTACAGGTAGAAACATCCAAGTTTGTTAAGTCATTTATTTCTACAGCTAAGCTCTCCAATAAAGTACAACCAGTAACATTTACTCCTGTTAATTGGTTCTCACTACAATCAACATTAGTTAAACTAGCTGCAAAACTTGTAAAATCTATAGTACCTGTTAACGCATTGGTATAACAATTAACTGTGGTCAATGAAGATGCAGTAGTTGGCAGAGTTAAACTGGTCATGCCGTTATTATAGCATGCCAATTCTACCAAATTACTTTTACTGGTTAAATCTAAAGTTAAAATCGTATTGTCAAAACAATATAAATTTTTCAAATTATTGGTCACGCTTGTTAATGCTGTATCTGTATCGGCAAGTTGGTTTCCACTACAATTTAAGGTTTCCAAATCGGGGTTGCTTGATAAATCTAAATTAGAGATTTGATTTTCGCTGTAATTCAACGTTTGCAAATTAGGCATATTAGACACATCCAAAGCAGTTAATTGGTTGGCGCTACAATTTAGGCTAGTCATGCCTCCTAAAGGAGGACTAGAAGCGAATATTAAACTGTTCATACCATTGTTACTACAATTAAAATTAGTTAAGAACAAATTAGATTGTAAATCCAACATTGCAATCTGGTTATTACTACAGTTTAAATCGCTCAATGATAAAAAGCCCTCTATACCTGTTAAGTCCGCAATACTTAAACCACTGACATTAAGTGATTGCACAGTGTCAATTCTATTAGTTAAAACCAAGTTATTTCCATCGGTTCCATCGCCCATACTATTAGGATCTCCTACTGGCACTGCAGTTCCTGCAGCATTATGGGTTTCTAAATAATGTTCAAAATTGTTGTCTGGAACTGATGTTGTTTGTGATAAACAAACATTTACTGACATCATAATGCCTAATACAAGTAAAGTTCTTTTCATAATGTGTTCTTTTTGGGTAAATAGTTAAAGGGATTAATTAAGTTATAGTTTTAATATCTCATAAAATTAAGAAAAATAAACTAAAGTTAAGTCTGTCATATTTTTTCTATTTATGAAAGTCTCTATCTTCAGTAGCCACTAAAGCGGCTTCTTTAATAGCGTTAATAAAGGTAGTCTGTCTATAAGTCAAAAATCATCAATAGAACAAAAAAAATTCAGTAATTCAATCTTTAGAAATCAAAAGTGGTGTTTTGAATCGTCCAAAACAAGAACAAGCTTTAATTTTCATAAAAAATAATTTTACTAAACCGCTATTATTTTTTCAATTTTTTATACTTAAAAATCAGTATAATTAACTAATTTAAAGTTAATTGTAAAGCCACAACAATCGCTTTACATTTTAGCGCACTTCAATTAAATACATCTACATAAAAAACATACTAGAGAGATGTTTTTATTTGATTAATAAGTTTCAGGCTTATATAGGATTAATGCTATAAAATATTTTAATGTGGTTGCTACATTTTAAGATGAATAAATTATAGTTTCTTAGGTTTTATTCTGTTTTAATTATATGATACTAAATGTATGAAAAGCGTTTATGCTATATTACTGTCTGAAATTTTAAGGCATAAAAAAACCTCGATGAATTTCGAGGTTTTTTTAAAAATATTTTCAAATTATAATTTTTTAGCGTTTTTAACCTTTTGATTGGTTATCGCTATTTTTATTACATCGCTCATATCGGTAACATAGTGAAAGGTTAACCCTTTTAAATATTCAGGTTTTATTTCTTCAATATCACGTCTATTTTCTTCACACAATAAAATCTCTTTAATTCTAGCGCGTTTTGCTGCTAAAATCTTTTCTTTTATTCCGCCCACAGGAAGCACCTTTCCACGTAGTGTAATTTCGCCAGTCATCGCTAAACTATTTTTCACTTTCTTTTGCGTAAATAAAGACACTAACGAGGTTAACATGGTAACACCAGCACTTGGTCCATCTTTTGGCGTTGCACCTTCAGGCACGTGAATGTGTACATTATAATTATCAATTACTGTTGGGTCTATACCAAACTCATCAGCATTCGATTTTATATATTCCATGGCAATGGTAGCCGATTCTTTCATGACTTTACCTAAATTCCCTGTAATGGTCATGGTGCCTTTACCTTTAGATAAAATAGATTCGATAAACAAAATATCGCCACCAACACGTGTCCACGCTAATCCTGTTACCACACCAGCAACATTATTATTTTCGTATTTATCACGTTCCATTTTTGGGCCGCCTAAAACTTCAATAATATCTTCGTTGGTTACTTTTATGTTGTAATCCTCTTCCATGGCGATGTTTTTGGCTGCGTAACGCACCATTTTTGCCACTTGTTTTTCCAACCCACGAACACCAGATTCGCGTGTATAACCTTCAACAATTTTTTCTAACTGTGGTTTTCCTATTTTTAAATGCTTATCGGTTAAACCGTGCTCTTTTAATTGTTTTGGTAATAAATGACGTTTTGCAATTTCAACCTTTTCTTCAATGGTATAGCCCGTAACATTTATAATTTCCATACGATCTAACAAAGCAGGTTGTATGGTTGATAAGCTATTGGAAGTCGCTATAAACATAACTTTAGACAGGTCGTAACCCATTTCTAAAAAGTTATCGTAAAACTCGCTATTTTGCTCAGGGTCTAAAACTTCTAACATCGCTGAAGAAGGGTCGCCTTGATTTGAATTTGACAACTTATCAATTTCATCTAAAACAAAAACAGGGTTAGATGTTCCGGCTTTTTTCAAACTTTGAATAATACGGCCAGGCATCGCACCAATATAGGTTTTTCTATGACCACGTATTTCTGCTTCATCACGTAAACCACCTAAAGAAATTCGAACATATTCACGTCCTAAAGCTTCAGCAATCGATTTTCCTAAAGATGTTTTCCCTACTCCTGGAGGGCCGTAAAGACATAAAATTGGCGATTTCATATCGTTACGCAGCTTTAAAACCGCTAAATATTCAATAATACGGCGCTTAACATCCTCTAAACCAAAATGGTCGCGATCAAGGATTTTCATCGCACGTTTTAAATCGAATTTGTCTTTGCTAAATTCATTCCAAGGTAAATCTAAAAAGAGCTCTAAATAATTACGCTGAATGGAATACTCGGCAACTTGCGGATTCATACGTTGCATTTTAGCAATTTCTTTATCGAAATGCTTGGCTACTTTTTCATCCCAAAGCTTCGTTTTAGCCTTTTGCTTCATCTCTTCAATTTCCTCATCATGACTTACGCCACCCAATTCTTCTTGAATGGTTTTCATTTGCTGATGTAAGAAATACTCACGTTGCTGTTGGTTCATATCCATTTGAACTTTAGACTGAATATCATTCTTAAGTTCAAGTTTTTGAAACTCAACATTCATGTATTTAAGCGTGGCTAAAGCACGTTTTTTTAAATCGTTAATCTCTAAAAGCTCTTGCTTTTCAGCAACAGTTAGATTCATGTTTGAAGACACAAAATTGATTAAAAACGAATTGCTTTCAATGTTTTTTATAGCAAAAGAGGCCTCGCTAGGAATGTTTGGGTTTTCTTTTATAATTTCTAAAGCCAAATCCTTAATAGAATCTATAATAGCTGAAAACTCCTTGTTTTTCAAAGCTGGTTTCGCCTCAGGAATGTCTCTAATAGTCGCATTCATGTACGGTTCTTCCGTAATAACTTCGGCTACTTTAAAGCGTTTTTTACCTTGAATGATAACGGTAACATTACCATCGGGCATTTTTAAAACACGTAAAATTCGAGCTACGGTTCCTGTTTCATGAATTTCTTTTGCTGAAGGATCTTCAACCAATTCGTCCTTTTGTGCAACTACACCAATTACTTTTCCGCCTTTATTAGCATCGTTTATCAATTTAATTGATTTATCTCTGCCCGCCGTAATTGGAATAACCACCCCTGGAAACAAAACTGTATTTCGTAAAGACAAAATTGGTAAGGTTTCTGGCAATTCTTCACTATTTATCGCTTCTTCATCTTCAGGCGTCATTAATGGAATTAATTCTGAGTTTTCATCAAATTCCTGTAATGACAAACTGTCAAGCGTCATAAAATTAGATTTCTTCATATATATATTTAGGTCAATCTGTCATTAAATCGAGATTGATCATTTTTTTAGTTATCAACAACATGTTTCAAAACATTGAATATCAGTCATGTAAAATGATTTATAAATATTCAACATCATTATAAATTCAATACTTATGCCATTATGTAGAATTCGGTATTTAAATTCTCTTGATGAATACGGTTACATCTTCCCTGATTTTTTCAGAATAAAAAGTAAAATAATAGGTAGAGCAAGCAGACCAATCATTAATAAATTGGTTTGAAATAACCAAGGTGCTAAAAATAATGTGATTAAATATCCGCCAATAGCACCACCAAAATGGGCATCGTGACCAATATTACCAATCCTATTTTTCATACCGTAAATAGAATATAATAAGTAGCCAATTCCGAAAAGATAAGCGGGAATTGGAATTGGAATAAAAAAGAACATTAAGCTCATGCCTGGTTGCAATAAAATGGCGGCATAAACTATTCCAGAAACTGCACCACTCGCCCCTACTGCACTGTATTGATATTCGTTTTTATGAAAATAATACGATAATAAATTCCCTAAAACTAAACTTCCTAAATAAATAACCACAAAGTACATGGGATTTAACAAGCGAATAACCACATCGGCAAAAAAGTATAAAGTAAGCATGTTAAAAAGCAAATGCTGCGTATCGGCATGTAAAAAGCCAGAACTTACCATTCTTATTTTTTCGCCACGTTGAATGGCGCCAATATTAAATTTATACTTTTCAAAAAAACTGTAATCACCAAAACCTTTGTAGGATATAATGACGTTAGCAGCTATTATAATGATGGTTATTATATTTAAATTGTCCATAAAGGAATAAAAGTTTAAAAAGTATTTAACATATATTTGCTTTTACAAATCTAAAATTAATTAATGCAATTACTAGCTTATATTATAGTTTATCCGCTTTTATGGCTAATTTCTATTTTACCATTTAGATTGGTTTATGTGGTTTCGGATGCTGTTTACGTATTGTTATATTATATTATTGGTTACCGCAGAAAAGTAGTTACCGCTAATTTAAAGTTGGCATTACCCGATAAATCTGAAAAAGAAATTGCATTAATTCGTAAAAAATTCTACCATCATTTATGTGATATGATTTTAGAGGCGATAAAATCTATAACCATATCGGAAGCCGAAATGAAAAAGCGCTACGTTTTTACTAATGTAGAAGAAGTGCACAAACTGGAACAAGAGAATAAAAGTATTGTTCTACTTATGGGGCATTATGGGAGCTGGGAATGGATTTTTATTTTACAAGCCCATGTAAACCACAAAGGTTACGCTGTTTACAAGAAACTTAGCAATAAGTATTTTGATGCTTTAGTGAAGCGTATACGCGCCAAATATAACAGTCATTTAATAACCACAAAAGAAACCATCCCCACCCTTATAAAAGCCAAAGCAAATAAGGAGTTAACATTTAACGGTTTTGTTTTCGACCAATCACCAAAGTCTGCTGAAAAAGCATTTCATTGGCAAAACTTTATGGGCGTAAAAGTTCCGGTTCATGTAGGGGCAGAAATGCTTGCCAAACGCTTGGATATGGCCACCATGTTTTTAAAAGTAAAAAAAGTAAAACGTGGGTATTATGAAGCTACGTTTATGGATGTTATTAGAAATCCTAAAGATTATAAGAATTATGAAATAACAGATGCTTCATTAATTCGTATTGAAGAACAAATTCATGAAGCACCTGAATATTATTTATGGACGCACAAACGTTGGAAGCACAAGGATAAAGCTCCTCAAGCGTAGCACTAAAATGTAGCATTATAAATTTGCTATCTCGCCTAATTCGGCAATAAATTTATCAGCCAAAGTATTGGCTTCTTCCTGCGATTTAGCTTCGGTATATATTCTAATAATAGGTTCGGTATTACTTTTTCTTAAATGCACCCAACTTTCAGGGAAATCGATTTTAACACCATCAATAGTGGTTAATTGCTCGTTTTTATAACGGGTTTCAATCGTTTTTAAAATGCCGTCAACATCTAAACCTGGCGTTAGTTCAATTTTCTTTTTACCCATAAAATAACTTGGGTAGCTCTTTCTAAGTTCGCTTACGCTCACTTTTCTTTCGGCTAATAAGCTTAAAAATAAAGCCACACCTACTAAAGCATCACGACCATAATGAGCGTCTGGATAAATAATACCACCGTTACCTTCGCCACCAATAACAACCTTATTTTTCTTCATTAATTTTACCACATTCACCTCGCCTACAGCACTAGCTTCATACATACCACCGTGTTTTTCGGTAACATCTCTTAAAGCTCTGGTTGAACTCATATTACTAACGGTATTCCCTGGTGTTTTTCCTAAAACATAATCGGCACAAGCTACCAAAGTATATTCTTCGCCAAACATTTCGCCGTTTTCATCCATAAAAGCCAAGCGGTCTACATCTGGATCGACTACAATACCAAAATCGGCATTATGTTTTTTTACCGCATCCGATAAATCGGTTAAATGCTCTTTTAGTGGTTCTGGATTATGCGGAAACTCGCCATTTGGTTCGCAGTATAATTTAACGACTTCAACCCCTAAACGCTCTAACAATAACGGAATTGCAATACCACCTGTAGAATTTACGCCATCAACCACCACTTTAAAACGTTGGTCTTCAATTGCAGCTACTGTAACTAAATCTAAATCTAATACTTCAATAATATGTAAATCGATGTATGCTTTGTTCTTTGTAATTTTTCCTAAGCTATCCACATCGGCAAAACTCATAGAATCACTTTCAGCAATGTCTAAAATTTTCGCCCCTTCTTCAGCATCTAAAAACTCGCCTTTTGCATTTAATAATTTTAGGGCATTCCATTGTTTTGGGTTATGGCTTGCAGTTAAAATAATACCGCCATCGGCTTGCTCCATAGGTACAGCAACTTCAACGGTTGGCGTTGTAGAAAGTCCGACATCAACCACATCAATCCCTAAACCAACAAGGGTGTTCATGACCAAATTTTGAATCATTTTTCCTGAAATTCGGGCATCTCTACCAACAACTACTTTATGTTTTTCCTTATTTCGTTGTTGCTTTAGCCAAACGCCGTATGCCGAAGCAAATTTTACCGCATCAATGGGTGTTAAATTTTCTCCAACGGGTCCCCCTATGGTTCCTCTAATTCCTGAAATTGATTTTATAAGTGTCATTAGTTATTTTTAAAAATTGATAAGCAAATATAGTATTTCATATTCGGAATTCTTAAAAGGGATTTCGTAAATTTCACGAATGAATTACTTAGCCCATATTTATCTATCTGGTGATAACGAATTGATTACAATTGGAAATTTTATTGCCGATGGTATAAAGGGAAAAAAATATTTAAAATTTGAAAAAGACATTCAAATAGGTATTTTATTGCACCGCCACATTGATACGTTTACCGATGCCCACAAAACAGTAAGACAAAGCACCAAAAGGCTTCATGAAAAATATGGGCATTATTCTGGAATTATAGTTGATATATTATACGATCATTTTTTAGCCAAAAACTGGAAAATGTATTCAGACGTCCCTCTTGCAGAATACACCGAAGCTTTTTACGATTCTTTAGAAAAGCATTACCAATTGCTTCCTAGTAATATTCAAAAAATGCTGCCATACATGTTAGCCGATAATTGGCTTTTAAGCTACGCTTCTATTGAAGGGATTTCGCGAGTATTAGACGGTATGAATCGCCGAACAAAAAACCGATCGAGCATGAATGAAGCCGTAAATGAACTTCAGGAATTTTACGTAGAATTTGAAACTGAATTCTCTGCTTTTTTTGAAGAATTGATAGCCTCATCAAAAATGAAATTAACAGAACTTAATAAGCTTTATTATTAAAAATATTCAATTCTTCATCTTTTTAGCTTTTAAATTTTATGCTTTTCGACAGAAAACAGTTTTTTTAGGACAACTTACTTCAGGCTATGCGGGTTATCGGTTTTTTAAGGTTTTCCTTTTTTAAAGCCATGCTATTTAATAACTTAGATTTTTAAACAAATCCCTACCCATCCCCTCGTATGCAAAAAAAATCTAAAAAGACTCTAAAAATTATTGCTGGTGTTATTCTGTTTTTCACGCTACCAACTTTGCTTTTTTTTGGTTTTGCTTATTTTAAATACAATGAAGATTTGCCTACTGGAACACAAGGCGAAGCCGCCGATAATTTAGCTTATAAAATGTTAGACGCTTTAGATTATGACGCCTATAAAAATACGACCTATTTGGAATGGACTTTTAAAAAGCGAAGACATTATAAATGGAATAAAACAACTAATGTTTGTGAAGTGTTTTGGAAATCTTATCGGGTGGTTTTGGATTTAAACAATAATAACAACACAAAGGTTTATATTCAAGGTTTTATAAACACTAGTGAATTAGCGCCAGATCTAATAGAAACCGCTACAAAATACTTTAATAACGATTCCTTTTGGTTGGTTGCACCCTACAAAATATTTGATGAAGGTGTGGAACGTCGCCTAGTAAAAGCAAATAACAATGAAGCGCTATTAGTTACTTATACTTCTGGAGGCACTACCCCTGGCGATTCGTATTTATGGTTGCTTGATAAAAACCACAAACCAACAGCTTTTAAAATGTGGACCTCTTTATTGCCTATAGATGGTCTTGAAGCTTCTTGGAGCGATTGGACAACCACCGAAACGAATGCACAACTTCCAACTTTTCATAAATTCTTGTTTTTTGGTTTGGAAATTACCGATGTGAAAGGGTATAATTAAGGTAAATTACCAACTTAACAACTAATAGTCTTGAATTAAAACTTCCGTAGGAATGTGAAGTGTCGTATTTAGTTTTCTTATCATTCCTAAAGTTAATTTTCTTTTTTTACTTAAAATTTCACTCACTCTACTTTTAAAGCCAACTACTTCCGCTAAATCCTTTTGTTTCATCCCCATTTGTTCCATTCTAAACTTAATAGCCTCAATGGGATCCGGCATTCCTATTGGAAAATTCTCGTTTTCATATTTATCGATTAAGATTGAAAGAATTTCTAATTCATCGCCATCTTCCGTTCCTTTTTTGGCATCAAAAATATCTTCGAGTCTTGCGAGTGCATTTCGATAATCATTTTCGTTTCTAATTGGTGCTATTTTCATAATTAAATGGTATTTGCATTAATTTTATCGTATTCTGCGTGAGTTCCCATAAACCTTATCCAACATATTTGGTAATCAAAGTTGAATTTCACAATCAATCGATACTTATTTCCTTTAATGTTATAAACAATTCTATTTTCTCTTAAAATACTTGCGCTTGGATAATCCTTTTTTAATTCATTTAAATTTTTCCATTCAGATTTTTCAGTTTCTCCAAACCATGATTTTAATTGCTCTTCACAGTCTGCGTGCTTTTCCCAAAAATCTGGCAAAATACTTTTAGCTATTACTCTCACACTATATTTACTTCAAAATAATAAAATATTCCCAATTTGGGAACTATTAATTGTTGTAAATTTTCAACTCCAATACTGTCATTTAAATTACTTAATGATTATACTGGCACAAATTGGCAAAAGTAGCTTTAGTATAAAATACTACCAACAATGAATTCTCATCATGTTCCACAGCATCACAAACTGTTAAACTTTGTTAAAAATTCACATTGTCACCAAAAAGAACAACCTTGTTTTTTAGCACACCCAAAACATGTTTTTATGTCAAAATTTTCACCTACCCCTTCAGAATTTAGCCCTAAAACAAATTAAACATATCAACTATATACTCCACCCCTAAAACCAACAGGACACCTTCGATTTACATGAAAAATTAACATCTGTTAAGAGATTCAAAACACATTTTACCAAGCTAATTTTTTGAGTTAGATTTAAATCAGAAATAAAAAAAATGTTCAACTTAATTAAATTTTAACCCTATGAAAAAGCTTACTTTTTTACTGTTTTTAGCCTTTGGTGTTTCATTTGCTAACACTACAAATCCAACACCACAAACTATGGTTCAAATAGGTGATGAACTAGTTATTAATACACAAACTGCAGATAAGTTCAATCATGTTGACTTTCCTAGATTAAATTTTATCGTTAAACGTGGTGGTTTAGCAAATTATAATAGCGTAGACGGTAAAGTAGTTGTGGTAACAAATGTTGTTACTAAAGGAAACGGCGAAACTCACGTAACGCTTGAGCCTGTAGGTGGTAAGAAATTTTTCGGTTTTTTAAGCAGTGTAAATGCCGATTTTGACAAAGCCATACGTTCTGGCGAATTATCAATGTAAATTTAACTGATTATTATACATCACGTTTCTAAAATTTAGAAACTTTAAAATTGGATTTCATTAAGGCATAAATCCCCCCTTATTGAAATCCAATTTTTTTGTCTTAACCCTAAATTATTTACTACGCTGCCCCACAAAATTATGGCTCTTCGATTTAAACAAAATATTAAAACTTGTTAAACTGCCATAAATACGCGTAATGTATTGCTGTAAATCTACTTTATTTTGCTCGTCTAAATCGCTTGAATTAATACGTTGTTCCATAACACGCAGGCGATCTCTAACCATAATTATTTTATTAAAAAACTTATCTATTGGCAATTCGTAGGGTTTTAAATTGGTATCGGCTGGCTCTAAAATAAGTTTCCCACCTTTAAATTTATCGGCAATAGGCACAATTTCACTCACATCGCTCCAGGTTTTTAAAATACGCACTAAACTGCTTTCTACTTCAGCAAAACTAATGGTATCCACATCGCCATCGGCAGCTTCAATAATTTCGAAATCACTATCTAAATCAATAGTTTCTAATCCGTTTTCAATAAAAGTTACCCAATAATGCTGCGAGGTCACGTTAGTTACAACACCTTTTCCGTATTCTGCATGATCAATTCTCGATCCTATTCCTAGTATTTTCATTAGTCTATATTTATTATATATTTCCGCGAAAGCGAAGCCCTTCACTCCTACAATAATAACAAATCTGCCCTAAAACTTCACAAGAATTTAACAACTAAAATTGTACCTTTGCACTTTTGCGATTTTATGAGCCAATTCAACGATTTTATTGAAGTAAAGGGAGCTAGAGTACACAATCTTAAAGATATTGATGTTTCTATTCCTAGGGAAAAACTTGTTGTTATTACAGGCTTATCTGGAAGCGGAAAATCATCTTTAGCATTCGATACTATTTATGCGGAAGGGCAACGCCGTTATATTGAAACATTTTCGGCTTATGCGCGTCAGTTTTTAGGCGGATTAGAACGTCCTGATGTTGATAAAATTGACGGCCTTTCTCCCGTTATTGCTATTGAACAAAAAACCACTAGCAAGTCACCACGCTCTACCGTTGGTACCATTACAGAGATTTACGATTTTATGCGTTTATTGTTTGCGCGTGCTAGCGATGCTTACAGTTACAACACAGGCGATAAAATGGTGAGTTACAGCGACGAGCAAATTAAATCGTTAATTACAAGCGATTTTAAAGGCAAACGTATTAATATTTTGGCGCCTGTTGTACGTTCTAGAAAAGGGCATTATCGCGAATTATTCGAGCAAATTGGCAAACAAGGTTTCGTAAAAGTGCGAACCGATGGCGAAATTCGTGATATTGTAAAAGGCATGAAATTAGACCGCTACAAAACTCACGATATTGAAATTGTGATTGACAGATTGGTTATAGACGATTCGGTAGATAACGACAAACGCCTCACCGAAACCATAAATACCGCCATGTATCATGGTGATGATGTGCTTTTAGTGATTGATCAAGACACCCAAGAAGCGCGCTATTTTAGTCGGAATTTAATGTGCCCAAGTTCTGGGATTTCATACCCAAATCCGGAGCCAAATAATTTTTCATTCAATTCACCAAAAGGCGCTTGCGATAATTGCAATGGTATTGGGAACCTGTATCAGGTTAACGAACATAAAATTATTCCAGACGATTCACTTTCTATAAAAAACGGCGCCCTAGCACCACACGGCCCTGAAAAAAACAGTTGGATTTTTAAGCAATTTGAAACCATTGCACAACGGTTCAATTTCAGTTTAACCGATGCTTATAAAGACATTCCGAAGGAAGCCAAAGACATGATTCTTTATGGAGGAAATGAGAAGTTTTCGGTTGAAAGCAAAACTTTAGGAGTTACCCGTGATTATAAAATAGATTTTGAAGGGGTTGCTAATTTTATTGAAAACCAATACAAAACAGCCGAATCGACCTCTTTAAAACGCTGGGCAAAAGATTTTATGGACAAAGTTGAATGTCCTGTTTGCCATGGTTCTCGACTAAAAAAAGAATCGCTTTATTTCAAAATAAACCATAAAAACATTGCCGAACTTGCCAATACCGATATTGTAGATTTAGCAAAATGGTTTCAAGATTTAGACGCACATCTTTCCGACAAACAAATTAAAATAGCCGAAGAGGTTATTAAAGAAATTAAATCGCGTTTGCAGTTTTTATTAGATGTTGGCTTGGATTATTTATCCTTAAATCGCAGTTCGAAATCCCTTTCTGGTGGCGAGGCACAACGCATTCGATTGGCTACTCAAATTGGTTCGCAATTGGTTGGTGTCCTTTATATTCTGGACGAACCCAGCATCGGTTTACACCAACGCGATAATGAAAAACTCATCAATTCCTTAGTGGCTTTACGTGATATTGGTAATTCGGTTATCGTTGTGGAGCATGATAAAGACATGATTGAACGTGCCGATTATGTGATTGATATCGGTCCAAAAGCAGGGAAACACGGTGGCGAAATTATTAGTATTGGTACACCCGACGAATTAAAAACGCATGATACGCTGACTGCCGATTATTTAAACGGCAAAAAAAACATTGAAATCCCAAAAACCCACAGAGCTGGAAACGGACACTTTTTAGAACTTAAAGGCTGTACAGGAAACAACCTTAAAAACGTATCTGTAAAATTCCCTTTAGGTAAAATGATTGGTATTACAGGTGTTTCTGGTAGTGGAAAATCAACCCTAATTAACGAGACCCTCTACCCTATTTTAAATGCGCATTACTTTAATGGTGTTAAAAAACCAATGCCTTACAAAAGCATAAAAGGCTTGGAACATATCGATAAAGTTATCGATATAAACCAATCGCCCATTGGACGCACACCAAGAAGTAATCCTGCCACATATACAGGCACTTTTAGTGAAATTAGAGCTTTATTTGCTAAAATTCCCGAGGCCATGATTCGTGGTTATAAAGCAGGACGTTTTAGTTTTAACGTTAAAGGTGGTCGCTGCGAAACTTGCCAAGGCGGTGGTTTACGCGTTATTGAAATGAATTTCTTGCCTGATGTTTATGTGGAATGTGAAACCTGCCAAGGCAAACGTTTTAACCGTGAAACCTTAGAAATTCGCTACAAAGGAAAAAATATTAGCGATGTGTTGAATATGACCATGAACGAAGCTGTAGAATTCTTCGAACACATCCCTAAAATTCATAAAAAATTAAAAACAATTAAAGACGTTGGTTTGGGGTATATCACCCTTGGGCAACAAAGCACCACGCTTTCTGGTGGTGAAGCCCAACGTATAAAACTGGCTTCAGAACTTTCAAAAAGAGATACTGGGAACACGTTTTATATTTTAGATGAACCCACAACAGGCTTGCATTTTGAAGACATTCGGGTGCTTATGATTGTTTTGAATAAACTCGCCGATAAAGGCAATACCGTCCTGATTATTGAACATAATTTAGACGTTATTAAAACCGTAGACCATATTATTGATATTGGTTATGAAGGCGGAAAAGGTGGTGGAAAAGTTATAGTTGAAGGCACACCAGAAGAAGTTGCACAACATAAAAAGAGCTATACCGCTAAATTTTTAAAAAAAGAATTACATTAGTCTAGCATTACGAAATAGACTAAAAAGTTAAAACGAATTAGTACAAAATAAATTCAAAAAAATTATGACATTAGAACAACATCCTAAAGGTTGGAACGAAATAAAAACTAATGATTCTTGGGCCATTTTCAAGATTATGGGCGAATTTGTAAGTGGTTTTGAAAAAATGAGCAAAATTGGTCCGTGTGTGTCTATTTTCGGATCGGCAAGAACCAAACCAGATCATAAATATTACAAACTTGCAGAAAATGTAGCAAAAAAAATAGTTGAAGGTGGTTATGGTGTGATTACAGGTGGTGGCCCCGGAATTATGGAAGCTGGAAATAAAGGCGCTCATTTAGCTGGCGGAACCTCTGTAGGTTTAAATATTGAATTGCCTTTTGAACAACACGACAACCCATATATCGATTCTGATAAAAATTTAGATTTCGATTACTTTTTTGTCCGTAAAGTTATGTTTGTAAAATACTCTCAAGGGTTTGTTGTAATGCCTGGAGGCTTTGGAACTTTAGATGAACTTTTTGAAGCGATTACCCTTATTCAAACGCATAAAATAGGCAAATTCCCTATTATACTTGTAGGCACAGAGTTTTGGAAAGGTTTACTAGAATGGATTAAAGCCACGCTTTTAGACACGCATGCCAACATCAGTCCGAAAGATTTAGATTTAATTCATTTGGTTGACACCGAAGATGAAGTACTAGACATTCTGGATCATTTTTATAAGAGCTCAGATTTAAGTCCTAATTTCTAAACAAAATTAAGCCCCAAATCGTTTGTATTATATTGATTTTAATTAGTTGATTTAAGTCAAATTACAAGCCCTTTATTTCACTATATTGCGGCAAAATGGCTTGAAATTATTAACCTAAACGCAACTCCACATTGAGACTACGTCTTTTTAATTGTTTATTATTCTTCTTCATTTGCTTTTTAAATTTCAGTCAGAATAAGATTGACCTAAAAGCTGTGTTTGATATTGAAAATAGACAAATTAAAATTTCGCAAACTATTCAATATCAAAATACGAGTAGCGACACTTTACAAGACATTTATTTAAACGATTGGAACAACAGTTATTCTTCTAAATACACGCCACTTGCGCTACGGTTAGCTGAAGAATATAAAGACGAATTTCATTTAGTGAATGATGAAGATCGTGGTTTTTCAGCCATTAGCCATATTCAACAAAATGGCGAAAATTTAGCTTTTGAGTTGCTTCCAAATCAAATAGATATTATAAAAGTTCATTTAAAATCAGCATTAAAACCAAACGAATCTTACAGCCTTCAATTAGACTATGTTGTTAAAATTCCGTACGACACATTTACAGGTTACGGAATAACAAATTACGGCGATGTTAATTTGCGTTATTGGTACATTACGCCTGCTGTTTACAATGGCGAATGGCAATATTATAGTAATAAAAATTTAGATGATTTATTCATTCCTTCAGCCGATGTTTCATTAGAAATTGAATATCCAAACAGTCACGAACTTACTTCAGATTTAAATGTAATTAACAGTGTTCAATCAAATGATAATCAAATTATTAGTCTTGAAGGAAAAAACAGGAATTCAAACAAATTATTTCTTCAAAAGATTTCTCGATTCAACACCATTCAAACGGATGATTTTTCAATAATTTCAAATATAGACGACAGCGGTGTTGATGTTTTAGACCAGGTTTTAATTACCGAAAGGGTTACTAATTTTATCGTTCAAAATTTCGGTGAATACCCTCATAAAAAACTTTTACTGTCTAGAATTGATTACAATAAAGACCCCATTTACGGCTTAAATTTTTTACCAAAATTTATAAAAACATATCCAACCAATTTTGAATATGAACTTAAAATTCTAAAAATTGCTTTGTACAATTATTTAGAAAACACATTACTAATTAACCCTAGAAAAGAACAGTGGCTTATTGATGGTATTCAAATTTACTACATGATGAATTATGTAGAGAAGCATTATCCTGACATGAAGTTTCTAGGCAAAATTGCCGATTTTTGGGCGGCACGTCCTTTTCATGCTTCCGACATGAAATTTAACGATAAATACATTCTCGCTTTCATGCTTATGGCTAGAAGTAATCGCGACCAAGAACTTACAAAAGCCAAAGATTCATTATTAAAATACAATAAAAACATAGCAAACAAATACAAGGCTGGTACAGGACTTAAATATTTAGATGATTTTGTAAGTGATGATGTTGTTGAGCATGGTATTGAAACTTTTGTTAAAGACAACAAACTAAAACCCACAACCACGAAAGACTTCGAAATCTATTTAAAATCGCTTACCGATAAAAACATCGATTGGTTTTTTAAAGACTATTTATCGACAAGAAAAATAATAGATTTTAAAATTAAAAAAGTATCAAAAACAGCCGATTCTATTACCTTAACCATAAAAAACAAAGGCAATAATAACATGCCTGTATCACTTTACGCGCTTGAAAACGATACTGTGGTTTCTAAACATTGGGTGGAAAATGTTTCAAAATACAAAACCGTAACCATCCCTAGAAATGATGCCGATAAACTGGTTTTAAATTACGATAATACCATTCCAGAGTTTAACGCAAGAGACAATTGGAAGTCTTTAAAAGGAGCGCTTTCCAATAATAAACCCTTACAAGTTCGGCTTTTTAAAGACATTGAAGACCCTAATTACAGTCAGGTTTTCTTAATGCCTATTGTTGAATTTGACAATATTTACGATGGTATTAATTTAGGTTTGAAAGCCTATAACAAAACGGTTTTACGTCGTATGTTTAACTATAAAATATCACCACAATATTCCTTTGGTTCGAACACAGTAACGGGTTCGTTGGCCATTTCAAAAACACATAATGTAAGAAACCGCGATTTATATTATGTAAATTATGGTTTTGTGGGATCGTATAAATCTTTTGCCGAAGATTTATTTGTACGACGCTTAACGCCTTCGGTAACCTTTCTTTATAGAGATGATAAAGATTTTAGATCGAACAAAAGAGGTGCTTTGTATTTTAGATATGTTGATATTCACAGAGACGAAGACGAATTGCATCAAGTAACAAGCACAGACCCAAATTACGGAGTTTTTAATACGCGTTATATTTTTTCGAATGACAACCTTATCACTTTTAATAAATGGTACGTCGATTTTCAAGTAAGTGAAAAATTTAGCAAACTATCCTTGAATTATGAATACCGCCATTTATTTGAAAATAACCGTCAAATTAATTTAAGAGCCTTTGCAGGAACATTTTTAACGAATAATAACGATTTAGATTCCAATTTTTTCAGTTTTGCCTTAGACCGCCCAACAGACTACCTGTTTGATTACAATTACCTTGGAAGATCTGAATCTTCTGGAATATTTAGTCAGCAATACATTCCTGCCGAAGGTGGTTTTAAATCAAAATTAGACCCAGCCTTTGCCAACCAATGGATTACCACCTTAAATGCAAGTACGACATTATGGCGCTATATTCTATTATACGGCGATGTGGGAGTTGTTAAAAATAAATTTAGAGACCCTAAATTTGTATATGGCACCGGTGTTCGTATAAATTTAGTAACCGATTATTTCGAATTATATTTCCCCGTGTATTCCAATTTAGGATGGGAAATTGCACAACCTAGTTATAGTGAACGCATCCGATTTATCTTCACATTAGACCCAGAATCGCTTTTAGGATTGTTTAGAAGACGCTGGTTTTAAAAATTTATTTTTTAATTATTACAATACAAATTGCTATTTTAATATAAAAAACACAACAAAATACTGTTTTTTATTAAATCTATTGCATTATTCTCAACACTTTAACAAGAAATTTAATTGTAAAAAAGAAGAAAATTAACTACTTTTGCGAGAACTGTAAAAGCACGGCTTCTATGCAAACATTATCCGATTTGAACAACAACCTTTCATTTGAAGACTTTAAAACCGAAGTCCTAAATGATTATAGAACGGCCGTAATAAGTCGAGAATGTAGTCTATTAGGCAGAAGAGAAGTTTTAACAGGAAAGGCCAAATTTGGAATTTTTGGAGATGGTAAAGAAGTGCCACAATTAGCCATGGCTAAGGCATTTCAAAAAGGCGATTGGCGCTCTGGTTACTACCGCGACCAAACCTTTATGATGGCCATTGGCGAACTAACGCCAACACAGTTTTTTTCTGGCCTTTACGCCAATACCAATTTAGAATTAGAACCTATGTCTGCCGGGCGCCAAATGGGCGGTCATTTTGTTACGCATAGTTTAAATGATGATGGCAGCTGGAAAGATTTAAGCAATCAATATAATTCGAGTGCCGATATTTCGCCAACAGCTGGGCAAATGCCACGTTTACTAGGTTTAGCTCAAGCTTCGAAAATATTTAGAAACGTTAAAGGCATTAATACGGCAAACTTTTCTAACCAAGGCAACGAAGTGGCTTGGGGTACCATAGGAAATGCAAGTACCAGTGAAGGTTTGTTTTTTGAAACTATAAACGCTGCAGGTGTACTACAAGTACCAATGGTTATTAGTATTTGGGATGATGAATACGGAATTTCGGTACATGCCAAACACCAAACTACTAAAGAGAATATTTCAGAAATATTAAAAGGATTTCAACGCGATAAACACAATAAAGGTTTTGAAATTTTACGCGTAAAAGGTTGGGATTATGCCAATTTGGTTGAAACTTACCAAGAAGCAGGAAAAATTGCCAGAGACGAGCATGTTCCTGTTTTAATTCATGTTTTAGAACTTACACAACCACAAGGCCACTCTACTTCAGGATCGCACGAACGTTATAAAGATGCTGAGCGTTTAGAATGGGAAGCCGATCACGATTGTAACCTTAAAATGCGTGAATGGATTATTGAAAGTGGTATTTCTACAAACGAAGGCCTTATTGAGATTGAACGCGCTGCAAAACGCGATGTTCGCGAAGCGAAAAAAAATGCTTGGAACACCTTTTTAAGACCCATAACTAAAGAGCAACAAGAATTAATTTCGATATTAAAACCCATTGCAAAAATTAGCGCAAATGGTGTTTTTATCTCAAAAATAGTCGAGAATTTATCGAATATTGATGAGCCTACTCGTAAAGATTTACTATCAAATGCGAGAAGAACATTAAGATATTTAGTTTCTGAAACTTTTGAAGAAAAACGTAAACTTCAAATTTGGATTGATACGATTATTGAAAATGTACAACCTAAATTTAGTTCGCATTTATACTCCCAAACCCAAGGCGCTAATATTCGTATTAAGGAAATTAAGCCAACCTTTGATGATGAAGCTGAACTGGTTGACGGTCGAATAATTTTACGCGATAACTTTGATGCTATTTTTAAAAACTACCCAAAAGCTTTAATTTTTGGTGAAGACACTGGAAATATTGGTGATGTAAATCAAGGTTTAGAAGGACTTCAAGCTAAATATGGTGAACTTCGTGTTGCCGATACAGGCATTAGAGAAGCGACTATTTTAGGACAAGGTATAGGCATGGCATTGCGTGGTTTAAGACCCATTGCCGAAATTCAATATCTGGATTACATCTTATACGCCCTACAAATAATTAGCGACGATTTAGCAACCACACATTACAGAACAAAAGGCAAACAAAAAGCGCCATTAATTATAAGAACTCGTGGCCACCGCCTTGAAGGTATTTGGCATTCTGGATCGCAAATGGGCGGTATTTTAAACCTTATAAAAGGGGTTAATTTATTAGTACCTAGAAACATGACCAAAGCTGCTGGATTTTATAACAGTCTGCTTTTAGGTGACGATCCTGCAATTGTTGTAGAGTGTTTAAATGGTTACCGTTTAAAAGAAAAAATGCCTAATAATTTAAGCCTGGTTAAAACACCTATAGGCGTTGTTGAAACCATTAAGGAGGGTACCGACATTACTTTAGTATCTTATGGTTCTACACTACGAATCGTAGAACAAACTGCAAAAGACCTATTGGCGGCAGGCATTGATGCTGAAATTATTGATATACAGTCTTTAATTCCGTTTGATTTAAATCATGATATCGTAAAAAGTATTGCTAAAACCAATCGGGTTATGATTATTGATGAAGACGTTCCTGGAGGTGCTTCGGCATATATTTTAGACGAAATATTAAACAGACAAAATGCGTTTCAATATTTAGATAGCGCACCAAAAACCTTAACTGCCAAATCGCACAGACCTGCTTACGGCGATGATGGCGATTATTTCTCGAAACCATCGGCTGAAGATATCTACGAAGCTGTTTACGCAGTGATGCACGAAACCAATCCGCTTAAGTTCCCGAAACTTAGATAGGTTTGTTTTATAGCTTATAAAAGAAGTTGTACAACATATGAAAAAATTAACCTGCATAATAATTTTGACTTCTACCATATATTCTTGTTTTGTGAAAAAAAACAGGAATAATCATAATGTTAAATCTTCTGCTTGTAATATAGTTAAAGACAATAAAACTACTTTAAATTATGATTGGTTATTTCAATATAAAAACAAAACAACTAATTCTTTAATTTGGGATCAACGTTTTCATAGAATCCATAAAAAAGTAGTTCCAAGAGAGTCTTTTTCTTATATGCTGGGATTCGAATCTACTTTTACCCATATCTTTAATGAAACCATTGGTGGTCCTCCTGATAATATTGTGTTTAATGAAGAAAGAAACTACTTTGTAATTAGCGCATGCAGACTACATTCCTGTGATGAAAAGGGATTTATGTGGTTTGATTATAACACCGAAAAAGGAATTGTTGGTATTGTTCATTATTTTAACAAAAAAGAAGAATATATTGATTATCCTTTATTAACAATTGCTTCAAATAATTTTAAGAGCAAAAAAGAAATTCCTGAAAGTGCTATTTTAGAGTTAAAAAAATGGCTTCAAGAAAAAAACTTGAAAATAGCACCTAAAGATTGGAAGTTCCATAAATAATAACGTTGTACAACAATGTATAAAAACAATAGCGGTTTTATCGCTAAAACGAAAGTAAGTAAATATAAATAAAGTCAGTGTTTAACCGAAAAGTTAGTTAGTAAAATCCGCTACTTTTCATATACAAGGCCAATATAGGTGATTTTTAAAATGACAATCCGAGAGCTATTAAATACGACAAAACACAGACCTTGGGAAGTTCCAAATGAAAAATGGAAATTTTATCAAGAGTGGAATAATGCTATATTTCTTCATTGGGAAGTGGAATTATCCGAAATAAAAAAGTTTATCCCAAAAGAACTTGAAATTGATCTTTTTGAAGGAAAACCTTGGGTTTCGGTTGTTGCTTTTACAATGGAAAAGATACGACCAAAAAACTTACCTGCTTTCCCGTTAATTTCGAATTTCGATGAGATTAATGTTCGGACTTATGTAAAATCAAACAACAAAACTGGAGTCTATTTTTTAAGTATTGAAGGCGGAAAAAACTTGTCTTGTAAAGTTGCTAAAGGTATGTCTGAACTTCCATATCGGTTTTCAAATATCAAACGGACTGAAAACCAATATGTATCCAATAACTTGCAATTTAAAGACAAATTAAATATTCAGTTTGAGATAGGAAAAGAAATTACTGAGAAAACCGAATTGGAAAAGTGGTTAACCGAAAAATACGTGCTTTTTCAAGACACGGTTAAATCCATTAACACTTTTGAAATTCATCATATAGAATGGCCGTTAAATGAAATTAGCTTAAAAAATTTAGAAGTTAATTATCCGAGATTCAACAAACTCATTAAAAACAAACCAAACTTAATGCACTACTCAAAAGGCGTAAAAGTTATTGCTTGGGGAAAGAATAAAATAGAAAAAACCAGCTACAAAGACTTCTGAAATTAATGACTGGTTTTCTCCTACTCATCAAACTCTTTGTATCTAGATGACGTTGGAATTCTATTCAGATTTTAGTTACGTATATACACGCCAAAAACATACTCAAAACCACTGGTATTTATATGAAGGAAACAAGGAATCGTATCTGTTGATTTACTTAACATTACAAACTTCTTAGTCCCACGCATATTTTGCCCCCTAATTAAAGGCTACATTATTTATATAATTTAGAGAGAAGCAAAAGTTCTAAAATGAAAACGATATAGAAATGCCCGAAAACCTAAATTCATTATTAAACCCAACTGCCCCATTTTGCAATTGAATTTTAGCTTGATTTTTGTGTTTACGCCCTGCCGCAAAAAGAGGTATACTTACAAGGGAAGTAGCTAATCCAACTCCGGCTAAAACAAGACCTTTAGATGAATCATCAAAAATATTCTCTGAAATATTAATTACAACACCGCTAATAAGCATTCCTGCTCCACCTCCTAAAGTTATCCATGCAGCTGTTCTATTTGATTTCATTTTCTTTATATGAAAATCATATTGTTCTTGAGGCGATCTATTTTTTTCTTGAGATAAAACTTGTCCCTCAGAAGTATAATTAAATCCCAATAAAAATATTAGGATTATTGCTATAACTCTAATTGTTTTCATAATAGTTGATTTAATTTCAAAAACATTGTCCTTAATAAATCACTCTTATAAATATAATAAAAATTTAACACACCATAATACTTTTCACATCTAACTAACCTAATACTAGTTGTTTAAAAAATAATACAGAGGTTTCTATACGAATTTTATTTACTAGATTAATTGCTTAACCGCGTAAAATATCTTACACAAATACATTGAAATCCCTTATACTAAAAATTAAGTTGATTGAAAAAACTTTCTTGCTGAATCAAATAATTTTTTTGAAAAATTGAATCTAGAAACGAACTAAATATGGAGCATAATCAACGTTAGATATCACACACAAAATCATTACAGCAAGGGGTATTCCTTTTAATCAGTTTATTTTTACATTTACAAAACCATAAACCACATTCATGAAAGCTGTATCGGTAAGAGAAATTAAAAAAGAATTAAACACCCTTTCTTCGGAAGAACTTCAAGAACTTTGTTTGCGTTTATCTCGTTTTAAAAAGGAAAACAAAGAACTTCTTACCTATTTACTGTTTGAGTCGCATCATGAAAGTGATTATATTGAAAGTGTAAAACGCTATGTAGATGAAGAATTTGAAGCCATAAATCGTGATAGTTTCTTCTACATCAGAAAAAGTGTTCGAAAAATATTGCGCAACGTTAAAAAGTTTGTGCGTTATTCCCAAAACAAAGAAACCGAAGTGGAACTCCTACTCTATTTTTGTCAGCAATTAAAAGCCTTTAGACCATCAATCTCAAAAAGTGCACAATTACAAAATGTGTATAACCGCCAATTAGAACTCGCTAAAAAAATTATTGGTACGCTGCATGAAGATTTACAGTATGATTACAATATCATGCTTGAAGAACTATAGCATTCACAACAAAAAAATATTCAATAATTAACAATAGAGGTTCTTTATTAATGCCACACAAAGTTTATATTTGTTGTTAATTTTGAAAAAAAATTCTTAAAAACTAACGTAAATTTATAAATGAAATATTCAATTTTCAAATTCCTAAGCTTAAGCTTAATCGTTTTATTTTCGGGATGTTCTGGTGTTAAAGAAGTTAACCATTGGACCTCTAAAGATGTAGCTACAATTAAAACTAAAAACATTTTAGTTATTGTTAAAGCTAAAAAAGAAAAAATTAGAGAATCCTATGAAAAACAGATTACCAAACAACTTCGCGCAGAGAAATTAAGTGCAACTTCTAGCTATGAAAAATTTCCTGAATTAAATCCGAATGATACATTAACCAAAGCCCAAATTTCAGAAATTAAAGCAAAGCTGAAAAAAGAAGGTTTTAATGGTATTGTTTACAGTAGAGTGATTGGCGTTGAAAAACTTTCTAAAACAACTGTTTCTGGTGGACATGAAGCGGGTGCAACCATTGGAAACTATACCAATTTATATTACATGGGCTTTTTTGGCTATTACGGCAGTACTTTACCACCACCAAGTTTTGCTGGTGTTTACGAACCTGTAGAAATGGATACCCAAACAGCTAAAATTTATATTTTAGAAACCGTTGTTTTCAATTTAGATTTAGAAGATAAAGAGCAATTAGTAGCCTCGGTAACTTCTAAAATTGATAACCTAGAAACAGGTCATAATTTAGCTAAAGACTATGCTAAAACCATTATAAATGGTGTGAAGAAGAAATAATTAAATTAAGGTTCTTTTTCCCTCAAACATCTTTAATATTATTTTACACTTATAATTAATTAATCATCCTTCTTAAAACAACTATTATGAAAAAAATCAAATTATTACTTTTTCTTATTGCTTTGGCACCTATGTCTTCTGTGTTTGCTCAAACTTTTGAGATTACACCTTCATACGGCTATCAATTTGGCACTAAATTATACTACGGTCAAAACTACATCGCCATTAATGATAGCGACCAATTTGGTGTTACAGCAGGTATGTACGTTAGGCCGAATGTGGTTGCCGAGTTATCTTATTTTAACCACAGTACACAATTAGATATTAAAGATCGTATTTATAGCCCGAACAGATCAAGACTAGCAGACCTTAACATGGATTGGTTTTTCTTAGGAGCGACAAGCTACTTAGGAAGAAACGAAAAAATTAAACCTTTCTTTGGAGGTGGTTTAGGTTTTGTTGTTGCAAGCCCTAAAAACGAAAATCGTGATATTATTAGATACGATATGGAAAATGATACCAGGTTTTCATTTTTTGTAAAAGGCGGAGTTAATATTATGCTTACCGATGCCATTGGGATAAATTTACAAGGTAACTTATTTACACCTGTTGAATGGGGTGGCTTCTATTTAGGTGGAGGAACTGGAGGATTCTCTGGTGGAGTGAGTACACAAAGCACAATCGTATTAGGTGGATTTAGCGGTGGATTAGTATTTAAATTTGGAGCCTAAAAAAGCTATTGAATTTTAAGTAAAATCCTTTTTAATTTATACAAAACACCCTTTATTCGAAATGATAAAGGGTGTTTTGCTTTATAATAATTCTTTTAAAATAACAACTTATGAAACTAGTAGTATTAGATGGTTATACACTTAATCCGGGCGATTTAAGTTGGAAAAACCTTGAAGAAATAGGCGATTTAACTGTTTACGATCGTACGGCATTAGATTCTAAATCGATTTTAGAAAACATTGGTGACGCCGAAATTATTTTTACCAATAAAACACCCATATCAAAAGCAGTTATAGAAAAAGCGCCCCAATTAAAATACATTGGCGTGCTTGCCACGGGCTATAATATTATTGATGTTGACGCTGCAAAAAAGCAGGGTGTTGTAGTTTGCAATGTGCCATCGTACAGCACAAAGTCTGTAGCGCAGTTTACCATGGCTTTACTGCTAGAAATGTGTCATCATGTTGGCAATCATAATTTAGCGGTGCAAAACGGCGATTGGAGTAAAAGCCCCGATTTTTCATTCTGGAACTATCCGCTTATTGAATTGGAAGGAAAAACCATGGGTATTATTGGTTTTGGCAGTATTGGTCAGGCTACAGCCAAAATTGCTCAAGCTTTCGGTTTAAATATTATTACTTATAGTCGAACAAAACATCCTGAATTAGAAACTGAAACTTGTAAATATGTGTCATTAGAATCTCTTTTTGAACAGTCAGATTTTATCAGTTTACATTGTCCGTTATCGGAAGAAACGCAAGGCATTATCAATAAAAATAACATTGATAAAATGAAAGATGGAGTTATGATTATCAACACCTCTAGAGGGCCTTTAATTCATGAAGAGGATTTAAAAAACGCCTTAAACTCTGGGAAAGTTGCTGGTACTGCAGTTGATGTGGTTTCCGAAGAGCCTATTAAAACAAACAACCCATTGTTAGATGCTAAAAACTGCATGATCACACCACACATTGCTTGGGCGCCAAAAGAAGCAAGAATGCGCTTAATGGATACTGCTGTAAAAAACATTGAAGCTTTTATTGCTGGAAACCCAATAAACGTTGTGAATAAATAACATCAGGCTTTTATGCTTGTTCTTTTATCATATAAAAAAAAGGCTGTTTAAAAAGTGTTTAAATCCGTCATTCTGAATTTATTTCAGAGACTCATCACAGGAAAAACCTGATTTTATGAGAAACTGAGACAAGCTCAGGTTGACAAAAACTTCACTTTTTAAACAGCCTAAATTAATCTTAAACTCATGCTATAATTAATCGACAGCATCTTCAACGTCGTCGGCAGCATCTTCAATGGCATCACCCACATCATCTGCGGCATCTTCAATACCATCGCCTACTTCTTCTACGCCATCTTCAATTTTTTCACCTGCTGTTTTCTGGTCTCTACAACCTGTAAATAATGTTCCTACAGATAGTATTACTATAAATATATATGCTAATTTTTTCATTTTATTAAATTTTATTGGTTAATAATATTTTCAATTTTATGTTGTTTTAAACTTTGGGACGCCCTTTAATTAGAGATAAAATAAATAATACAATAAAAACAAAGAATAGAATTTTAGCAATTCCTGCAGAGGCTCCTGCGATGCCACCAAAGCCTAATACTCCAGCTATTATTGCAATGATTATAAATGTGATTGTCCAACGTAACATATTTTTTGATTTTTAAGTTAATAAGTATCTTCCATTTTCTTTATCTCCATAAAGAAAGGTGCGCATCGTTTAATAGTGAATATTGAGATTAAAATTTCTTTTTCATAGCAATTTTTAATCTATACAATATCTTCAATTCTTTTAACCGTATTTAAAGCAAGCTTTATATTTATCAACTGGTGTTCTAATAGGTTACCTACTTCGGTTTTCGAATTAACTTTTTCAAGCTGCTTTTCGTATTCGTTAACACTGGCTTTTTCGCCTCTTAAACATTCTTCTAAAATCGCTTCGTCGGTATCCGAACTCAATGTTGTTTTCACATCAATCCAAGCACGGTGGGCGGCTCCTAAAATACTACCAGATGTAACAGGTTCTCCATGCAATTCACGAATTTTACCATCTAACTCTGTTGCAAAAGAACTGCGTTGTTTGGCTTTACTTTGCAACCATTGTTTTAAGGCTACATTTTCAGTTTTAACCATAACTTGCTTATAGCCTTCCTCGGCGTCGTAATTTTTCTGTAAAAGTTCTTGTAAAACCTCTACGGTTTCGGTGTTATTCTTTGTTGTTTCCATGCTTTCTGTTTTTTTTGATTAAAATTGATAACGTATTCCTAATCCAATATCAAAATCTAGATCATCATTATAGGAATCGTTAAAACCTAATTCTGGTCTAAAATCTAATGATAACATTAACGGAATATTAAAATTGTATTCTATACCTAAATCTCCGGCTACTAAGGCAAAAGCGCCATCGTCATTATTGTTTTTATTTTCAAAAGAACCAACTCCTGCTCCTGCACCAACATACCAATTAAAACCACCTTCAATAGGCATAACCCATTGGTATAATCCAACTAATTTGAAAGCGTCTATGTTTTTAGAATCTCGCCATCCCAAATCAAATTCCAAACGGTTATTTGCTTTTAAATAGCGTTGATATGATATTTCACCTCCAAATCCGTCATTATCACCTAAGCGTACACCCAATGCGTTTTTTGAAATGCTTTGTGCATTAAGTGTAAAAATTGAGGTTGTTAGTATTACAGCAGTTATTAATAGAGTTTTCATATTTTGTTCGGGATGTTAATTTTAAATTTTTATTTAAATTTTATAACAACCAAAGCCGAAGCTTTGGCTGATGATTATTCTTCTAAAAGTGTTTCTCTCTTTTGATTAAGCACTTTTTACCTTCTTAATCAGATTTTCTTTGGTGGATTTAATTAGCGACTCCCCTTCTTCTTTTATAGAAGCATATTTATCTGAAGCCGTTTCAATAAACTCATCCAAATTATCTTTTAAATGATCTTTGGCTTCTAAGGATTTATCTGCGATTTTCTTTCTTGTTTTTTCGCCTTTATCTGGTGCAAATAATACACCTAAAGTGGCTCCTACGGCTAATCCTGCTACTGTTGCTAATAAACTATTTGATTTCATAATGTTTTTGTTTTTTAAATTTATAATTTGATTTGTTTTAATTTTTAAACGGACTTTCCGCCTATTAATCTTAGTAGAATAGCGATTACCGCGATAACTAATAAGATGTGTATTAATCCTCCGAAACTGTAGACAAAAAATCCTAATGCCCAACCAATTACAAGGATTACTGCTATGATGTATAATAAACTTCTCATGGTAATTTTTTTAGGGTTAATATTTTGTTTGAATCTTAAGAGGCTTTTAACCAGCTTAATGTATCTTCTGTTTTAACCAATTTTAGCGTTAAAACAGAATCTGTTTTTTTTGAAAGCCGTCTAAAATCTTTATTATTTGTGGTTTTAGATAGTGTTTCAAGCAATTCGATATGCTTCACTAATTTTTCTGTAATGCGTTCTAAATTTGCTTCAACAAGAACACGTGATTCGATTTCATTTAAAGAATCGTTTGCGGTTTGAAAAACAATATTAGAATGCCTAGGAATTGAAATTAGTTTGTCCTGCGCTAAAGCCTCATAAGCATTAAAAATATTTTTATGAACGTTTTCTAAATCGTCTGCTAAGGTTTTTACTTTAGGTACTGGTTTGGCTTCTTTAATGATTTGACACAATTCAATAACATCTAAATTATTTTGTGTTGCTTGAACCAGTAATCGCGCTTCATCTTTTTTAGTGTTTACCTTGCTTTGGTTTACACTAAAAATATTTTTGTTCTTTTTATTTATTATCCAATCGCAGGATATTAAAGAAACTGAAATGAAACACGCGATACTCGCGGTAGTCAAAGTTGCCTTAATATTCATTTTAGATTTCATTTTTTAATACTTTTTCTGTTACAAAGATGCCATGAGTCTTGTTGTTTTTCATTACATCATTTTTTTTAATCGTTATATAATTCGCATCAACTAGTTTCAATACTATAATACTTACTAAATAACTACACTACAAAGTTCGTGAAGAACAGCACTTTTGGCGTTACAGCATTTTTAGGAATGCTTATAGGATTTCAATATTTTTGATGGAAATGTGGTAGTTACAGGGCGGACACCCCTATAATCCCCTCTAGGGGATAACTCTACCAATCTATTTAAAATTAACAACAAAGAGTGATAATACTAGTTTGAAATCAATGTGATAATTCTAAAGCTTCTTGGTTTTAAATATCCCCTGGAGACATATGAGTGTTTTAGTGACAAATAAACTACTTCAAAGGAATATAAACCGTAAACGTTGCGCCTATTCCTGGTTGGCCTTCGGCGAAAATAAAACCTTTATGGTTTTCCACTATTTTTTTACAAATGGATAAGCCAATGCCTGTTCCAGAATATTCGTCTTTATTATGAAGACGGTTAAAAAGGATGAATATTTTTTTAGCGTAAGTATTATCAAAACCAATACCGTTATCGGTGAAAGTGAATTTATGATACGATCCTTTTTTCTTTTTAATTTTAGGCTCGTCTACCGCCCGAATTTTAGAATAAGCAATGTTTATTTCTGGCGTACGTGTTTCCGATTTATATTTAATAGAATTCCCTATTAAATTGATAAACAATTGCTGAAATTGAAAAGGAATCACTTTTATATTGGGTAATTCGTTTGCCTTAATAACTGCCTTTTCTTTTGATATCACTTCGGCTAAATCTTGTTTGGCATCTTCTAACAGTAAATTAAGATCGGATTTTTCAAAAGCTTTATCGGCTTTGTTGGTTCTAGAAAATTGCAACAAATCATCAATAAGTAAACGCATTCTTGTAGCAGCCGTTTTAATTCTATCGATATATTTTAAGCTGGTTTCAGAAACATTTTCAGATTCTTTGTCTTCAAGACGCGATAAAAAAGTTTGAATTTTTCTTAAAGGCTCTTGTAAATCGTGACTTGCCACATAATTAAAGGCCTGTAACTCTTTATTGTTGCGCTCTAACTCGTGATTACGCTGCTCTAAAAGTTTAAAACTTTTAATTTCTTCGGTAACATCGGTTGTGGTTCCAATAAGTTGGGTTTTACCTTCGCTGTTTACTACTTTTTTAGCAAAAGCTTTTAAATGCCTTACTTTTCCAGATTTGTGTACCACTCTAAAATAAGTAAATGGTAAATTTTCAGAAGCCATCATTTTCTCAACAGCTTTATTTAATTTTTTAACATCCTTAGGGTGTACAAATTCCATGAATTTTTCTAGAGAAGGCAGAAAAGCATGAGGTTCTTCACCCAATAATCGGTACAAGTTATCAGAATAAATATAAGTGTCTTCTTCAACATTCCAGATCCAATTTCCGTGGTTACTTACAATTTCAGATAAATTTGTAGACTCTTTGAACATTTCCAATTGCATGTTCGATTTTTTCAGCCTTTTTAAATTTGAAGCAATTTTTGCATAAGCGCCATACATAAGTAATAAAGCCATTAACAGTACAAAATATAAAAATATAGGCGTAACTTTTAAGTTTTTATGCAGTTCGACTTGCTGCGCTTCTAAAGATTTATTTTCAAGAAGAATCATTTCTTTAATCTTATTTCGAACTGCTTCCATAGCATTTTTACCAGCTAAAAAATTCTCCTTAAACTTAGGATTATTCATATCTGTAGCAGCATAAAAGCTATAAGATTTTTGAAAACAAGCCATTCTTACATCAATCAGCTTATTTAATTCTTTTAAATTTTCAATCTGTTTTGGGTTGTCTTTTGTAAGTTCTCTTAACTCAACAAAACTGTTGTTTATATTTTCCCTTCCAGAATAATAAGGCTCCAAATATTGGGCATCGTTTGTTATAATAGAGCCCCGCTGCCCTGTTTCAGCATCTTTTAAATAAGAAAAAATTTGCTCTAGCTCTACATTAATTTTATAGGTATGCGTTACCAAATCTGAGGCCTGAGATAAATCGCTAATATTCCGGTACGTAATCCCTCCAACTAAAAGAATGACAAACGAACAGGCATAAAAAACGGTTTTTACAAACCAGGGTTTTTGGTAAACTCTATAAGGCATAATCTATAATCTTAATAAAAAATTGTCTTTATTTAATCCGTTTGTATGGTATTGCCAATTTGTGGTAACCACTTCGGAAAGTACTTTTTTTAAAGTTTTAAAACTGCTAGGTTTTTTAATGTAGATATTGGCACCTTGAACAAAGGTTTTCTCGATATCTTCTTCTGAAGCTGAAGTGGAATAAATGGCAATAGCGATATCGTTGAATTTCGAATTTGCTTTAATTTCATTTAAACATTCTAATCCCGATTTTCGCGGCATGTTTAAATCTAAAAACAAAACATGAGGTAAATTGCAGTCTTCAGCATTTAAATAATCCATTAAATAAACACCATCGTTAAAGGTTTTTACTTTGGTACCTATTTTTAATTCTTCAAAAGCATCGGTAAAAAACATACGATCATCTTCATCATCGTCTGCTAAAATTATATGAATGTAATCTTTTTGCATAGTTGGTTATTGTTGTTGACTTATCTCGCGTCTTTTAGAAATAATACGTTGAAATGCTGAAGGCGTTATGCCTGTTGTTTTTTTAAATTGTGTGCTTAAATGCGCCACGCTAGAATAATTAAGTTTGAAAGCGATTTCGGTTAAACTCAAATTATTTTTTATGATAAGCTGTTTGGCATATTCAATTTTTTGAAGAATAATAAAGTTTTCAATGGATGTATAGGTAATTTCAGAAAACAAATTAGATAAATACCCATAACTATGGTCTAAAGTATCTGCCAAATACGCCGATGTTTTTACGTTAACTTCGGTGTCTTCATTAAAAACCATATCGATAATGGTATCTTTTATTTTTTGCACCAAAACACTCTTTTGGTTTTCAACAATTTCAATATTGTAGGCTTGTAAAGTATCGGCAAGATCTTGTTTTTTATCTGGGCTTAGTTTTTGTAGAAGTTCAACTTCACCAAAACCTGTGAGGTTATACTTTATATCATGAGCTTGTAGGCTGTCTTCAAGAACTTTTTTACAAACAGCATGAAAATCAAATTTTAAATATACAGTCATATTTTAGGCGTTGTTGCAGTAAATGTATAACAATATTACTGTTTTTTTCTAATTTCTTTCCAACGTTTTAGGCGTGTTCGCGCTGTACTTTGAAGATGCTGATCTACAGGTTCGCCCAATAAAAAACCATAAGCTTGATACCCTGGTGTGTAATCAAAAATAATTTTTAATGAGGCCATAATAGGTAACGCGACAATCATCCCAGAAATCCCCCAAAGCATGGAAAATATTATTAAGGAAACTATGGCTGCAAAAGCATTCATGTTTACTTTAGAGCCTGTTATTTTAGGCGTGATAAAATTGCCCTCTACAAATTGAATAAACCCAAAAATGGCAATAACGCCAAAGGCATACCAAGCACTATCCTTAGTTACTAAAGCTACTACGGCAGGAATTAACGAACCTATAATGATCCCAACATAAGGGATTAAAAGCAATAAAGCGGCAAAAAAACCAAAGAACACGGCGTTCTCTATCCCTAAAATGAGCAATCCTGTGGTGTTTAAAACGCCAACAATTAGAATCACTTTTATTAAACCTATAAGGTAACTTCGTTGTACGTTGTATATTTTTTTAATCATAAAATTCAAAAAGCTTTTAGGCTTATTCTTGAATAATTTATAAACAAAAACACGTAAAAAGCGTCTGTAATACAAAAAGAAAAACAAGTAAATCGGGATTAAAAATAGGTTGCTAAATAGCGATCCAGACTGCGAAATAAAAGCGCCTATTTTTTCAACATTGCCTTTTACTAAGTCTTCAATTTTAAGATCTTTATTGGTTAAAGAATTGCTTTTACTTATGTTTAAAGTCTCTTCAAAATAGTTTATGGCTTTATAATATAACTCTGAAATTTTTGCTGTGTAATTTTCTCCGTTATGGCTTATACTATTAAGTTGTAAATAAATAACCAATACTAATGAAGAGGTAACAACAATTACGATAAAAATGGAAATTAATGTCGCCAATAAACGGCTACAACGTAGTTTTTTCTCGAATATTTTTTGAACAGGAAATATCATAACCGCCAAAATCATGGCCAATAATAAGGGCATGATAATAGGTTTTAATACATATAAAATAAACACAATGGCTATAAAACCAACGATGTTTAATGTATTATGAGATAAACTAATGTTGTTTTTTATTGCCATTGTGTCTGCTTTATTTTAAAATGCCCTAACTACCATAATATTAACCAAATAACCAACCTACAATATAGTATAAAATGGCTTTCGGGCAGTTTATTTGTGCTATTAATTGTGTTGTGTTCTTTAAATGAAATTTGTCAATTCGAGTGAATTTTACGATTGAAAATGAGTAAAATTAGTGTCGAGAATCAAGTTTTAATTTTGAAAAGTGTACTCTCGATACTATTTTCTAAAAAAATTTATTCGAATTGATATTCATTTGAAACTTTCAATCAAAATAAATAACTTCTTAGGAGTTCCATTTTGAGATCATGTCGTGAAATTCATCTTTAGATTTCCCCAGTTTTTGTTGAATTTTTCCAAGAGTTTCTTCCTCTTTACCTTCAACAAGTAATAAATCATCGTCTGTTAAATCGGCATATTCTTGTTTTAATTTACCTTTTAACTCATTCCAGTTTCCTTTAATTTCTGTAGTATTCATCGTTTTTATTTTTAAAGTTAATATTCAATTTTTATGATATATATTTTCTTAACATCCAAGCTTGAGATTCGTGTGTTTGAATTAAAGCGGTTAAAAAATCTACGGTTCCAAAATCTTTAGAACCAGATTCAATCGCTTCAACCATGCTTCTAAGACTTGAAATTATCGCTTCATGATCGCTTTACAATTCTTCTAACATCGCTTTTTGCGATTCGTAACTATCGGATTCTTTTAACGTGGTATGTTCTAAAAATTCTTTCATGCTTCCTATAGATTTACTTCCAAGTTTACTAATACGCTCTGCGACTTCATCTATATTGTGTTCCGTTTCAGTGTATTGACTTTCAAAAAGTTTGTGCAATTCCATAAAACTATTTCCAGATACGTTCCAATGAAATTTTCTAAGCTTCACATATAAAACCATTTCATTTGCTAAAACGACAGTCAGGTTTTTTATGCTTTTTTCTAGTTCTTTTTTTGATAGTCCTATTTTAATTGTCATAATATTTAATGTTTTTTAATGGTACTTATTATTGTCTTCACAAAGGTATGTTCACACTCAAGATTTCCTGTTACATCATTTTTGGAGATTATTATAGAATTACTAGAGTGACTAGTTTTAGGATTAAAAATCAATATGATAAACCATCCCGAATGCCATTGAGGTTCATTTTTCCATCGCTGATAAAACGAACCAATCCTTCATTCATCAAAATAACCCAAAACCTATACTGTAGGAGAATCTCTATTACATATAGAGGTATAAACAGTTTTTATACATTCATTTTAAAACCACAGCCTACCGACTAAAGACTAAAGACTACCAACTAACAATCAATTAATTAGAATTCAAAATCAGTACATTATTGCAATCATATAAACTTTAAAAAAAATCATGTAACACGAAAAGCGGTTTGCGTTTGCATCTTTGTACCAGAAACCATTAAACATTAATTAAGATGAAAACATTAAAAATAACATTAGCAGTTGTAGCATTAGGTGGTACGTTTATCGCTTGTAATGAAGGAAAAAAAGATATGGCACACGCACAAATTGAAACTTATGAAGCTTATATAGATTCTGTAAGTGATGTGGCTACCGATAAAGCGGCCGAAAATTGGGATGCTATTGAAAGAAAACATCATGAATTAGAAAAGGAAGCAAAACATGCCATAGCTTCGGTTGAAGCAGATGCCGAATTAGAGAGAATCTTAGATGAGTCGACTTTAAAATACGAAGCCTATGAAGCTGAAGTCCTTTCGATATATGAAACAAAGGCGTTAAGACAATCTTTATTAGGTGCTAATTACACTGAAAAAGACATGAGTTTTAATTGGATTAACAAAGACAACATTTTAGATGTTTATGAAACCTTTGTAACAACTGTTGAAAATAATAAAGATTCGTATTCAAGAGAAGACTGGGATGAAATCAAGTTGATTTATGAAGCCATTGATACACGCAAAAACACCGTTGAAAAAGAAGGCTTAACAACCGAAGATAATAACGACATTGCAGCTTTAAAATTAAAATTTGCACCGATGTACCAATTAAATAGAATGGGCGCGAAATCAGATGAAAATGCGGCTGCCAAAAAATAATTGCAATTATTTAATATCCAGATTAAGAGGCTTTTTGAAACTTAAACATTCAAAAAGCCTCTTTTTTTATATACTTGCTTTTTAATCCCAAGTCATACGCTGTAAGCGCACCGCATTTAAAATGGCTAGTAATGCAACGCCTACATCGGCAAAAACAGCTTCCCACATGGTGGCCAAACCACCTGCTCCTAAAATTAAAACGATAAGTTTTACACCAAATGCCAGGCCAATATTTTGCCAAACAATGCTTCGTGTAGAACGGCTAATTTTAATGGCTTTTACCACTTTTGAAGGTTGATCGGTTTGAATAACCACATCGGCCGTTTCAATAGCTACATCACTTCCTAAACCGCCCATAGCAATGCCCACATCGCTGGCTGCCAAAACAGGCGCATCATTAATACCATCGCCAATAAAAGCGATATTATTGTTAGGGTTTTGTTTTAATTTTTCAACTTCATTTAATTTATCTTCAGGCAATAAGCTGCCTTTTGCATTTTCAATTTGCAATTCGGATGCTACCTGCTGCGTGATGGAATCTTTATCGCCAGATAACATCCAAATATTCCTAATTCCCACTTTATGCAAAGCTGTAATGGTTGTTTTGGCATCTTCTTTTAATTCATCTGCAATAACAACATAACCAGCAAAAACCTCATCAATAGCCACTAAAACAAGAGATTCTACAAGTGTTTCGGTTTCCTTTAAGACGTCGACATTATGAGTTGACATTAATGCTTTATTGCCAACTAAAACTGTTTTTCCGTTAACTTTTCCCTTTAAACCCTGACCAGCAATTTCCGAAACTTCAGAAGCTTGATACGCGGTGTCTTCAAGTTTATATTCTAAAATGGCTTTGGCAATAGGATGCGTAGATTGTGCTTCCATGGCTAGGAGGTATTTCATAAACTCCTGCTCATCAAAACCAACCGCTTTTATTTTTTTAATTTTGAAAACACCTTTGGTTAGCGTCCCAGTTTTATCCATAACCAAAGTATTTATTTTGGTCATCGCTTCTAAAAACGAAGCCCCTTTAAATAAAATACCGTTTTTTGAAGCAGCGCCTAAACCACCAAAATAGCCTAACGGAATAGAAATAACCAAGGCACAGGGGCAAGAAATCACTAAGAAAATTAGGGCGCGATACAGCCAATCTCTAAACACATAATCGTCTACAAAAAAGTAAGGCAATAGCGTTACACCAATGGCCAGAAAAACTACTATTGGCGTGTAAATACGTGCAAATTTTCTAATGAATAATTCGGTTTTAGATTTTCTAGCTGTTGCATTCTGCACCATATCGAGAATACGCGCAATGGAACTATCCTTAAATTCTTTGGTGGTTTCTATTTCAATGACACCATCCAAATTGATGCTTCCTGCAAATACGTTTTCACCTTTAAAAACATGATCTGGTTTGCTTTCACCAGTTAAAGCAGCCGTATTTAATGCCGCTTTTTCAGAAATTAAAACGCCATCTAAAGGAATTTTTTCGCCAACGCGAATTTGAATCTTTTCACCAATATTTACTTGTTCTGGGGAAATACGCTTAAAACGGCCTTCACGGAAAACATAAGCTTCTTTGGGACGAACATCCAACAAGGCTTTAATATTCCCTTTGGCGCGTCTTACTGCGGCACCCTGAAATAATTCGCCAACGGCATAAAACAGCATAACCGCGACGCCCTCGGGATACTCTCCTATTGCGAATGCTCCAATAGTTGCTATAGACATTAAAAGAAACTCTGTAAAAACAGCGCCTTTTTTAATGCTTTCCCAACCTTCTTTAACTACAGGTAACCCCACTGGTAAATATGCTAGGCCATACCAAATAATACGCACCCAATCTTTGAAGAAGCTAACATCAAAATAGTCTAACCCAATACCAATAATTAGCATTGTAAAACTTATGATTGCAGGTATATAGACTTTTATTTGACTAGATATTTTATGTAGATGATTGTTATGGTTTTGCTGAACAGATTCAGTTTTGGATTTCATTGTTTTTAATTTTAATGTATTCCAAAGTTACTGATCTCTCTTATGCAATGGAAGTGCAATTATTGGCCGCTACATTTATCGCAAACACCTTTAACCACCAAGTTTACATTTTCGGAAACAAAGCCTTCGGGGACTTTTATTTGAGGAATTTTATGGTCGGTTAAACATATTGTTTCATTGCAATTATTACAATGAAAATGTAAATGCAAATCGGTTTCAATATCACAATTACAACCCTTTTCACACAAGGCATATTTGGTAATGCCCGTACCATCGTCTATTTGATGTACAACGGCTTTGTCTTCAAAAGTTTTTATGGTTCTGTATAAGGTTGTTCTATCGGCTTTTTCAAAAGCATTTTCAACATCTCTTAAAGTTACAGCAACGTCCTTCTGGGCTAAAAACTTATAAATTAATAAGCGCATAGCTGTTAACCTGATGTGTTTCGACTCGAAAAATTGTTCGATATTGTTCATATTATGTTTTAAATTTAGAAAGTTTAATATAAAAAAGACCGAATTCTAAGGTTAAAACCAAAAAATTCAGTCTTAATTTTATAGAGTAGACTAAGTTAAAAACATTAATCTATTTTCATAGCATGATCATATTGGCAACATCCTGGTAAATCGTTATACGCCGCTTCATTGCTTGCTACTTTATCTGTATCGTATCCCGAAGCTGCAATAGCTTTATGAATAGCCATGGCATCGGTTTCAGAGCCATCAAAGGAAACCTCGATTTTCTTTTCATCGACATCCCAATTGGCATTTTTAACGCCTGCGACACTATTCGCGGCTTTTTCAATGGTTTTTTTACACATATTACAATTTCCTCTTACTCCAAAAGTGATGGTATTTGCTGCCATATCGCTAGACATTTCTGTACTTTCAGATTCCTTTTTAGTGTCGTTCTTGCAACTTGTTAATCCTAAAGCTGCTATAAAAACCATGCTTAACAACACTGTTTTACTTAGGTTCAATCCCAATTTGTTCATTTGTTTTGACTTTAAAAAATTCATGATTTAAAAATTTAGTTATTATTCAATAATTTGTTTTATTTCTCCACAGCTAATCATGGCTGCTCCAAAATATGGGTTTATTACTTTTTGTTCGTTACTCAACCAATACGCACCGTTGTTATCATCTGCCATAGGACAAAATTGATAATACACCTTTTCGCCAATACCAAAAATTTGAAGTGTTTTTGCCATTAACGTGGATAAGTTTTTAAATGCATGGCGTTGCTGAGTGATGGCTGTTGTTTTCGATATCGCTTCCGCGGAAGTATGTATGGCTTCTTTTAATGGCATCCACTCTTTATGGGCGTTTTCACTAGTTAACAAATTCATATCCACTTTCTTCAAATGTTCTGAAAGCGCTTTTGAATCATCAATAACAGCTTCTGAATCATCTTCAACTAAAGCATTTTTAATTTTGATGTAATCATCGTAAACCACTTTAAGTTGCTTTTGAAACGCTTTCGGTACTTCCAAACGGGCATTCTCATTTGTTTGAGTGCCGCTTTCGTTTGAAGAAGTACCATGATGCATGCCTGCATGCCCTTCATGACCCGTCATCACTTTACCACCAGATTTATTCATCATCGATTTTTTGCCTTGTAATTGTGCTGCTGCATCAACAGTAAAAGTGCCGTTTGTAACAATTTCATCACCATTTTGCAAACCATCTAAAACAACGTATTGCGTTCCTATTTGATTTCCTAAGGTGATTTCTCGCATTTCAAAAACAGACGAATTGGTTTTTAAATACACCACCGAGCGTTTTCCTGTCCATAAAACAGCCGACGCAGGAATACTTAAAACCTCAGCTTTATCTGCCGAATGTCCTTGTATGCTCCCTTCTACAAACATCCCTGGTTTAAGCAAATTATCTTTATTATTTAAAACCACACGCATTTTTACGGTACGTGTTTTAGTATCTAATACAGGATCTATAAAATCGACTTGCGCTTTAAATTGTTTATCCGGATAAGCATTCGTTGAAATTAAAACCTCCTGCCCCTTTTTAAAAACATCTATTTGATTTTCATACACATCAAAATTTGCCCAAACTTGCGATAAATTGGCGATTTTATATAAAGGTTGCCCCAATGAAACATGATCCCCTTGTTCTACCAATTTTTCAATAACGGTTCCCGAATGCGTGGCGTAAATCGGGAAATTTTGAATGGGTTCCCCAGATGCTTCAATAGCATTAATTTGTTTATCGGTTAACTTCTTAATTAAAAGTTTATTCTTAACCGCCTTATACAATTCTGGTTGCGAACTTTTTATTGAAGCTGTGGTAATTAATTCTTGCTGAGCTGCAAATAATTCGGGAGAATAAATCGTAGCTAAAAGCTGTCCCTGTTTTATATATGCTCCAGTTGTACCCACGCGTAAAGTTTCAATACGCCCTGCAAAATGACTGACTTGCACCGTGTTTGTTTCTTCATTTTCAACAATTTTTCCCGATAATTTAATACCGTGCGAACCTGCTACAGCATTCCCCACTACTGTAGTTTGAATGTTCGCTAAAGCCATCGCGTTTTCGGTCAATTTAAATTGTCCTGCTAACAACCCATCGGAGTTTGTTTCGGCAGGAATTAAGTCCATACCACAAATAGGACAATCGCCCGGTTCTGGTTGCATAATTTGTGGATGCATAGAGCAAGTCCACATCTGTTTTTCTCCTGTAACCTCATCATGATGATGTTCGGTTTCTTTTTGGGAAGTTCCTCCAAAAAGGAACCAGCCTAACAAAAGTCCGACAGCAATCAAACCAAGGTATATGATTATTTTATTATTCTTCATCTTTTAAATTTTTATACTAATCAATACTAGTTCCTTTTAATCGCAATGCATTAGCAATGACAGAAACCGAACTAAAACTCATGGCCAAAGCCGCTATCATAGGCGATAATAACAATCCGAAAAACGGATATAAAACGCCGGCTGCAATAGGCACACCAACCGAATTATAAACAAGAGCGAAAAACAAATTCTGCTTGATGTTTTTCATCACCTTATCACTTAATTTTCTTGCTTTTACTATACCGTGTAAATCTCCTTTTACAAGCGTAATCACAGCACTTTCTATAGCCACATCGGTTCCTGTGCCCATGGCAATACCAACATCGCTTTTCGCTAATGCCGGTGCATCGTTTACACCATCGCCAGCCATGGCAACCTTTTTACCTTCATTTTGCAAACGTTCTACTTCTGCCAATTTATCTTGAGGTAACATGCCGCCTTTAAAATGTTTCAAGCCTAATTCTTCGGCGACAGCCTTTGCCGTAGCTTCATTATCGCCCGAAAGCATCACGACATCAATACCCAAGTCTTGCAATTCTTTTATGGCTTGTTTGCTTGTAGCTTTAATTTTATCGCCAATAACAACATAACCAACGGCTGTTTTATCTACCGAAAGAAAAGACACCGTTTTACCTTTTTGCTGTTCTTCAGCGGCAGCTTGTTTTAATGTTTCTGAAAGGGTTGCATTCACTTCTTCCATCATTTTAGCATTTCCTAAAGCGATTTGCTTACCATCAACTACAGCGGTAACCCCTTTTCCTGAAACCGAATTAAAATCGGATGCCTTTAAAAGTGTCACGTTCTGTTCCTTGGCATACTTTACCGTAGCTTCGGCTAGTGGATGTTCACTCATGGTATTTACAGAAGCGATGTATTGGAGTACGGTGTTATCATCTATACTATCTGAAGCACTTTTCGCTTTTTCTACCGATGGTTTCCCTTCGGTTATCGTACCGGTTTTGTCAATAATTAAAGCATCGACTTTATCCATTTTCTCTAAAGCTTCGGCATTTTTAATCAGCACACCATTTTGGGCACCTTTACCAACTCCAACCATAACCGACATGGGCGTGGCTAGGCCTAAAGCACAGGGACAAGCAATTATTAAAACCGCAATAGCATTTACAAAAGCAAAAGCGTATTTGGGTTCTGGGCCGAAAATAACCCAAAGCACAAAAGTTAAAATTGAAATCGCCACCACCACGGGCACAAAATACCCTGAAATTTTATCGGCTAATTTCTGAATAGGCGCCTGACTCCTACTCGCCTTGTTCACCATGTCTATTATTTGCGACAATAAGGTATCGCCTCCTACTTTTTCAGCGGTCATTATAAAGGATTGCTTCCCGTTAATGGTTCCCGAACTCACTTGATCGCCTACTGTTTTTCTAACAGGAATAGGTTCTCCCGTAATCATGGATTCATCAACCGAACTTTCGCCTTCATGAACTTTACCATCTACAGGGATTTTATCGCCTGGTTTTACACGTAATAAATCCCCTAAATTAATATCGTCTATGGCAATCACTTCCTCATTACCATCTACAACGCGAGTGGCTTCATTTGGGGCTAATTTCAATAGTTCTTTAACCGCATCATTGGTTTTGCTATGGGCGCGGGCTTCTAAAACTTGCCCCATTAAAACCAAAGTTAAAATTACCGAAGCTGCTTCAAAATACACATGAACCGTACCTATTTCCGTTTTAAACTGATCGGGAATAACATCTGGAAACAGCATACCAAATACACTAAATAACCAAGCAACTCCAGCGCCTATGCCTATTAAAGTAAACATGTTTAAATTCCATGTTTTTATACTTTTATAAGCCCGTTCAAAAAACATCCAAGTGGCATAAAATACCACGGGAATTGACAACACAAACTGCACCCAATTCCAGTATTTTAAAGGCATGATGTCGTATAAAGGATTATTCGCTATCATTTCCGACATCGCAATAACAAATATCGGTATGGTAAATAACGCCGCTATTTTAAGCTTTTTAAGCAGTTTTTTATAGGTCTGCTCTTCGGCAGAAATATCAACTTGCAACGGAATTAAATCCATGCCACAAATAGGACAAGCTCCGGGTTCATCTTTAATCACTTCAGGATGCATGGAGCAGGTATATTGCGTTTTAGTAGCTGCTTTTAAACTCTGCTCCTTCACCAAGTCCATTCCACAAACCGGACAATCGCCTGGTTTATCATAGGTTTTATCTCCTTCGCAATGCATCGGGCAATAATAGACCCCAATTCCTGCGGAGGCAGGAATCTCATTATCCCCCACCCTCCTAAGGAGGCTACTATCTTGGCTCCTCCCCTTTAGAGAGTCTGGGAGGGGCTCTGTATGAATCGTATAGGTATCTCCATCATTTTTTAAAGCCTTTTGAAACGTTTCTATAGGAATATGAGTCACCACTTGAATGGTGGCTTCAGATTTTTCTAAATCGACCGAAGCCTTTGTAACGCCTTCAACAGCATTTAAAATAGTCTCTACATGGCCTCGACAACCTTTACACGTCATGCCGTGTATGTAGTACGTGGTTTCCCCCAACCCCCGAAGGGGGCTATTTAAATCTGATATGTTTTTCGAGTTTTGACTCCTCCCCTTTGGGGAGGCTGGGTGGGGATTTTCTATTCCATACCGCCCACCATCATCAAGCAAAGCTTTTTGAAAAACTTCAATTGGAATATGTGTTTCCATTTCAATTTCAGCTTCAGCTTTAGCTTTAGCTAAAACTACTGTGGCTTTAGTGACGCCTTCAACTTTAGATAGCGTACTTTCAACATGACTGCGACAACCGTTGCAAGTCATTCCTGATATTTTATAGCTATGTTTCATGATTATTTTAATTTTTTACGCATGGCTTCAGAAATATTTTCAGCATATACCCCATAAGCATCTACTAACAGGCCTTTAACGCCTATTTTAGAGTGAATGGCATATAAAATACTGTTGTCGCCTGTGCTACTCATTCCTTCAAAACGATGCACCTCATCAACTTCAAAATCTTCTGGATGTATTTTTAGCTTTAATGCGTGACATTCTATATGTCCTGAACACAGGTTTAAGTTATGGGTATACCCTTTTTCCTGTAAACTGTTTATCGCTTGTGATAATGTATCGTAACTTTTCATGTCTTTAAATTTTAAATTAAACGTCTTTTTAATTCGTTAAATAATTAATAATCGTTGTTTGTATATAGTAGGTTTTCACCGCTTCAATTTGATTTATTTGAAACTTTAATTGCAACTCCTGAATATCTAACACATCGTTAAAATTAATGGTTCCTGATTCAAAGCTTTTTAAAAGAATTTCTTCGGCATCTTTTGCCTGTTTCAGGTTTTTAACTTGTGTTTTATAACTTATTCTTGAAGCTTTTTGTTCGTAAATCGCTTTATCTAAACTGGTTTTTAAAGTATTAAAACGCTCTTGTTTTTCTGCTTCAATTTCTAGTTGCTGCAAAGTATTTTGCTTGGTTACCGACTTATATTTCTTATTAAAAATAGGAATGGTAAACGACAGCATAGGCATAAGAATATCTTTTCCGTTATCGCTAACATCCATATCGGTACGCTTTTCAACATTAATATAATCGAGACCAAAACCAATAATAGGACTACTTTCTTTCTGATTTAATAATTCGGATTGTTCTACGGAAGTATAAAGCTTTTCATATTTAACTAATTCCGGATGAAGCTCTAAATTATTCGTATTAATTTCAAAATCTTCCGAAGGCATTTGTAAATCATCAACAACTTGTACTTCAATAGTATTATTTCTGTTTAGTAAATTATTGAAGGCGGTTTGCTCTGCTAGAAATTGCTGTTCTAAAACTTGTTTTAATTGCTCTAATTCATTTTGACGCATTTGCAAACGCAAAACATCAACCGCTGAAGCTTTGGCTACTTCAACCGAACTTAAAGCCAGCTTTTTATAGGTTTCAAGCAATTCTATATTTTCAACCAAAACAGCTTGTTTTGCTTTATTAGTATACAAATTATAATACGATTGCGAAACCGAAGCCATTAATTTTCGTTTAGAAATAACAATATCTTCATACTTAGCATCTGCCAAAGCATTTACATAGTTTTCTCTGGCGGTAATGCTTCCAAACCATGGTAACATTTGTTCTGCAGATACTTTAAAACGCTGCGGACCGGTTCTTGTTTCGGGTTCGCTTACAAAATAACCTACAGCAAATTCGGTATTTGGCACCGTATTGACTTCATTAATTTTTTCGGAAGCCCTTTTGTATTGCAGCTCGAACTTTTGAATTTCTGGATTGTTAGCCAAAGCTTCATCAATAAGCGTTTCTAATTGTTGAGCATTTGCAAAGAAGCTTAAGAAACAAAACAAAAGCCCCAAAACTGATTTTGTATTTAACTTTTTATTTTTCATTTTGCTGCGCGTTTAAGTTGAAATTCTTTTTTCCAGCTATACAAAACGGGAACTAAAAAATAAGATGTTACATCGATAATCATCCCACCAAAAATTGGAATAGACATCGGTATCATGATATCGCTTCCTTTTCCTGTTGAAGTTAAAACAGGCAACAAGGCTAAAGTTGTGGTTACCGTCGTCATTAAACAAGGTCGTATACGTTTTGATGCACCTTCAACAATCGATTTACGAATTGCTAATTTATTTTTAGGATTATTTTTATCGAATACTTGATTGAGATAGGTGGCCATGATAACGCCGTCATCGGTTGAAATTCCAAACAAAGCAATAAACCCAACCCAAACTGCTACACTGAGATTTATAGTTCGAATTTGAAACAAGTCGCGCAGGTTCTCACCAAATACGGAGAAATTTAAAAACCAAGATTGCCCGTAAAGCCAAATCATGATAAAACCGCCAGCAAAAGCTACCGAAATTCCTGTAAACACCATTAATGAGGTAGATACCGAACGGAACTGAAAATACAAAATCAGAAGTATAATAAACAAGGCTAAAGGCACCACCACCGATAAGGTTTTTTCTGCCCGCAACTGATTTTCATAAGTCCCCGTGAATTTATAATTAACACCCTTTGGAATTGTTAACGCTCCAGAATCAATCTTTTGTTGAATAAGAGCTTGGGCATTTTCAACAACATTTACCTCAGCAAAACCATCTAATTTATCAAACAACACATATCCCACTAAAAACGTGTCTTCGCTTTTAATAACTTGAGGGCCTTGCTCATACCGAATGGTAGCCAATTCGCTTAAAGGCACTGGGCTACCTGAAGATACTGGGATGTAAATCTGCTCCAAATCGGTTGGATTGGCACGCAACTCTCTGGGGTAACGCACGCGAACACCGTAGCGTTCTCTCCCTTCAACAGTTTGGGTTAAAACCATGCCACCTACAGCAACTTTAAGTACGTTTTGCACATCTTCAATCGTGATGCCATAACGGGCAATTTTTTCGCGATCTATGTCTATAAGCAAATAGGGTTTCCCCACAATACGGTCGGCAAAAACAGCTTCGGCTTTTACGCCTTCAACGTCTTTTAAAATAGATTCCAGTTGCACCCCAAAAGCTTCAATTTGTTTTAAATCTTGCCCCTTAACCTTTATGCCCATAGGCGCACGCATACCTGTTTGTAGCATAACCAATCGGGTTTCGATGGGTTGTAACTTTGGTGCCGATGTTACCCCTGGAAGTTTGGTAACTTTTACAATTTCATTCCAAATATCGTTTGGCGATTGTATTTCTGGTCGCCAATTGCGATAAAATTCGCCATCATTATCAGGAATCAATTGATTTTTTAAATAAAGAGATTCGCCTGCTTCACGATGATCTGCATACCAAGTTTTTCCATCTTTCAGCATGAATTCTCCTGCATCATTCACTTTATAACGTTGGCGCTTTCCTTTTTCATTTAGCATGTATTCAGGCTTATACTGAATGATATTTTCGTACATAGACAATGGTGCGGGATCTAAAGCCGATTCGGTTCGCCCTGCTTTCCCTACCACCGTTTCTATTTCAGGAATGCTTGCCACAGCCATGTCTAATTGCTGTAAAATCCGTTTATTCTCCTCTACACCAGAATGCGGCATCGATGTTGGCATTAAAAGAAACGAACCTTCATTTAAAGCAGGCATAAACTCTTTTCCTGCATTTTTCAAGATTATAAAACCACAAATAACAAGGGTTGCAGGAATGCTAAGAAACAATAATCTATTAGCGAGTGCCCATTTTAATATTCGTGTATAAAATTTACGTAGTAATGAAAACGCCCCCAACAAACCAAAACAGATAATGCCAACAAAAATGAGGTTCCAAAAGATACTTTTATCAACACCTAAAGGTCTCCAATACGCTGCTAATAAAAACACAATAGCACATGATGACATGATAATATTGATGCGATTAGCTTGCTTTTCGTCTATTTTCTTTTGAAGTTTTAATAAACCAACACTACCAAAAGCGATAACTACAAGACCTAACCAAAAACCATAAAACAGTGCTGAAATTCCAAAAATGATTAAAGCCGCATTTATAGCATAACTAAAAGTCTTTTTAACAGGTTTTCTTCGGAATAAATAGGCTGCAAACGGCGGAATGATAAACAAGGCAATAACAAGTGAAGCCGTTAATGCAAAGGTTTTTGTAAAGGCTAAAGGTCTGAATAATTTACCTTCGGCACCAATCATCGTGAAAACAGGAATGAAACTAATAATGGTTGTCATAACCGCAGTTACAATGGCTCCAGAAACTTCGGAAGTGGCATTATAAACGATTTGATTTATAGATATTTCATTATTCGAAGCTGCTTCATTAGACATTCTATTTTTAGCTTCATCTAAATGCCTGATGATGTTTTCTGAAAGTATGACGCCTACATCAACCATGGTACCAATGGCTATAGCTATCCCCGAAAGGGCTACAATGTTTGCATCGACATTAAAAATTTTCATCACAATAAAAACCATCAAAACCGCTACAGGTAATAGTCCTGAAATTAAAACGGAAGCTCTTAGGTTATAAACCATAACAATAATTACCAAAATGGTAATTAAAATTTCTAAAGTTAAGGCTTCATTTAGAGTTCCTAAAGTTTCTTGAATTAGCTCCGTTCTATCGTAAAAAGGAACAATTGTAACTTGCGATGTACGGCCGTCGCTTAAAACTTTTGATGGCAATCCAGGACTTAACTCGTTAATTTTTTCTTTAACGTTATTAATAACTTCCATAGGATTTGCGCCATAACGTGCTACCACTACTGCTCCAACCACTTCAGCCCCCTCCTTATCTAGAAGTCCTCTGCGGGTTGCTGGTCCTAAAGTGACTTTGCCAATATCTTTAATTTTAATGGCAGTATAATCTTCGGAAGCCACAACCGCATTTTCGATGTCTGAAATAGATTTTACATAGCCCAAACCACGCACCAAATATTCAGCTTGATTAATTTCTAAAGTTTGGGCGCCAATGTCTTTATTGCTTTCCTTTACCGCTTTTACAACTTGGTTTAAACCAATGTTATATTGGCGCATTAATTCCGGATTAACATCCACTTGATATTCTTGAACATAACCACCAATTGAAGCGACTTCGGAAACCCCACTTGCAGCCGACAAAGCATATTTAACGTAGTAATCTTGAATGCTTCGCAACTCTTGCAAATCCCAACCACCAGTTACATTACCGTTTTCGTCGCGCCCCTCAAGTGTGTACCAAAATATTTGCCCCAACCCTGTGGCATCTGGACCCAAAGCAGGATTTACACCTTCGGGCAATAAACTACTAGGCAAAGAATTTAGTTTTTCTAGAATTCGGCTACGGCTCCAATAGAATTCGATATCTTCTTCAAAAATGATATAGATGCTTGAAAAGCCAAACATAGACGAACTACGAATGGTTTTAACCCCAGGAATACCAAGTAACGATGTGGTTAAAGGATAGGTAATTTGATCTTCGATGTCCTGTGGCGAACGCCCGTCCCATTTTGTAAAGACTATTTGTTGATTTTCGCCTATATCTGGAATGGCATCTACCGAAACCGGATCGCTAGGCAGGAAACCAGTATCCCAACCAAAGGGCGAATTTACGGTACCCCAGCCTACCATTAGGACTAATAATAGAACAGCAACAAGCTTATTTTCTATTAAAAATTTGATGCTTTTATTTAGCATTTTAATTTGATTTTAAAATAATTACACATAACTATTAGAAAACAATCTAATATAAGAAACCTCCTATCAACTCATTAAAAATCAATAGAATATATTTGGTAACTATTTTAAAATCAAATTAAAAATGACTCATCAAGCTTGAAGATTTGCCTGATGACATGTGGCGCATTATAAGCTTCAAACGAAGCGACATTTTTATCTAAACCTTCAAAAAGGTTGATATATGTATATATAAAAGAAGCAACAAAAAGTTGTTGCTCGAAAGTAATTTTATCTAAAGAAACTTGTAATTCATCTTGACCATCAACTACGACCTGAACATCGTTACAACAGTCTTTTTTGGTAATTTCGCAGCCTTCAACTGGCAATGCGTTCATTTCCATTCCGCAGGTTTCTGCATTATGAAAAATAGAAGCATCCACTAATTTATCGCCACAATAATGCATGTTTACAGCAAAAGACATTGTAGAAAATAAAACTACAAATGCCATTAAAAGAGACGCTATTTTTCGAAATACTTTTTTCATGATGAATGACAAAGTTACAAAAATTTAAATCGCAGCTTATTTTTTAACAAGGTTTTAAAATATTCGACAGCATGTTATTTAATGTTTCCTATACAATTTTCATTAGGAAATTACCTTTAGGTATTTTAAATTCACAGGTTTTTACCAAAAACACTTTTTGAATTGTTTATACATTCGATGCATGTCATTTATTACCAACCATCCTTACTTAGCCCTAATTATAGCCATTATGTTATTAAATAGTATTGTAAAAATCATAACAAAATCAAAGCTATCGCCAATCGCAGCCCTAGTTTTAGCCATAGGTTCCTTTTTATCACAGGCTTGTAGTCCTTTTTCAGGAGCGGTAAATGAAGCCGTTTCAAACAACTACTACTATGGAAAATTTAAGAAAGATATACGCTACAGCCCTATGGGAAATTGGTTTTCATTAGGAAATAATAAAGTAAATGCAGATGTAGCATCATTTACACCCTTAGCAAGAGATTATGGAAAAGATAAAGACCATATTTTCTATAAAGAAAACATGATTGATAATGAAGTAGACATGCCTTCCTTTAGAGCTAAAGACGCCATGGCTTTCGATAAAAACCATGTATATATTGCGACAGACGACTTGCCGTTTTCCTTTACCGACAACTTAAATATTAAAACCACCCTTTTTATTGTAGCTGGTGCCGATCCTGAAACTTACCAAAGACTAGAAGATTGGAGTTGGGGAAAAGATGCTAAAAACTGGTTTTATTATTATAAAAGATTAGATGTAGATTATGAAAGTTTTACTCCGATAAACAGTAATTTTTGTAAAGATGAGCACCGTGTTTACATAAAAAAATCGTTTGAAATTATACCTTGTAACATTGAAGCGAAAACCTTTAAATCACTTAATGATCGTTATGTAGCTGATGCCAAATTTATATATGACTTTGTAGGTTGGGAAAATGGTAAAGAAGTAAATAAACTGAATAAATTTAGCTACGAAGATTTTAATTCGGTTGATGCCACCGATAAAGACTATCTTTTATTTGACAACCAAGTTCTTTATGATGGTAATATAGTTGAAGATGCCGACAGAGCACATTTTAAGGTGATTGAGAGTCCGACGCGCTCTTATGCTACAAACGATCAATTTGTATTTTGTTATGGTAAAAAAATTGTGGGTGCCGATTTAGAAACTTTTAAACTTTATGATTACGCGGCATATGCTAGAGATAAAAACCATGTTTACTTTTGGGGCGAAAAAATGGAAGGTGTCGATATTGAAAGCTTTGGGCCTAAAGAAAAAGGTGGTTGGATTTATAGCGATAAAAACCACGATTATATGGGTACAGAAATTCGTAAAGATGACTAATAAAAAAAGCCCTGTTAGATTTGATACTAACAGGGCTTTATTTGATAAACCTGTTTAATTTATAGAGGGTATAAGACCTCTTAATCCCATGTCAACTACATTTTCTCCTGCAGTTGGTTCGTATTTTCCATCATTTACAACCTCTTCCCATTCAAAACTATTATTTACAGAGAAAGAAAGGGTTAATGTTATGTCTTGAGTTTCGTTTCCTGAAATTTTCAATGCATTACTAAACTCTCCAGTTAAAACACAAGACCCCTCTGGAATTGGAGACGTTTCAAATAAAGGGTTTGGAACCGTAATTGCGCCTTCTGGAGCCTGTCCCTGAAAAACAAGTCCTTCAGCCTCGAAAGCCCAAAATCCTTGTAGTTTATTTTCATTAACCTCAACGGTCTCTTCATTTATAGAAAATGATTCAATATAGTTGATATAACCTAAAAAAGCTGCTACAGTACCATTATACTCGTTACCATCATTTAAAATTTTAATATCCCCTTCCTCGTACGAAGCCGAAATTCTAACCCAACTATAAGTTCCTGGATTCAATTGACTTAAAGGTATTTCTAAAAAAACCTCGCCATCCTCTACTAAAATTGATTTATTAAAATCTATAGCAGATTCTCCTCCTTTTGAAGTTTCTTCGCCTTTGTATAAAACCTCTCCTTCTCCTAATAATGTTGTTGCATTGGGTGCTAATTCTAAATAATGAGCACTCATCAGTTTCATTTCTGGAGTTTGAGCTGCATGCCCAGGAGCAATAGTAGCAGGTTCGCCAACATTATTTAATCGTACTTGATCTTTATCAAATTTAAGCTTTACAATAAGTTTAGCGTCATGATTTGTATCATCATCAGAATTACTACAAGAATATAATAAGCCAAGAACAGCTAAAGCACATACATAAATTTTTTTCATAACATAGTGGTTTAATTTTAATAAATAGATTTGGTGTTACAAATATAGATAAATTCACTACAGCTTGATTCCAAGTGAATTAGAACAAAAAAAAAGCGATCCATAAAATGAATCGCTTTTTAAAATTTATAGGTTTATTAATATTATTTAACCATTAATTTAAATTCTTTAGAGCCATTTTCTCCTTCTACTTTAAGAAGATATAAAGCACCTTCTAAAGCAGAAATATCTAAATCTAGAGTTTCTCCCATGCCACTAAGATTAACCTTTTTAACAAGGCTTCCTCTTATATCATATATTTTCGCGGTTTTCAAGGATTCTTGCCTAGCGTTTCTAATAATTACTTTATCGCTAGCAGGGTTAGGATAAATTAAAACACCATGCAGTTTTGAATTAACATCGGTTGTAGAAAGCGCATCCTCTACAGTAAGTTCGAACGAGCAACTAAATGCACCCAATCCATTTGGTATACTGAAGGTGATTGTGTGTTTACCTACACCTAAATCTGTCCCTGCGACAGGATATTGCGTTAATGAAACACTAGCTCCACATCCATCTGTAGCCGTTACTTTATTATCTGCTATGTAATCTGGCAACATATAAGTTCCGCTTACAGCAGCTTGTACAGTTTCGTCCGGAGGACAAGTAATCACTGGTTCTAATTGTTTAATTTCAACGGTTGTAGTAACAGATTTACCACATTTATCATTAAGAGAGATTTCATGAGTACCCGCACGAAGACCGTCTATAGTAGTCTGCCCATTATCAAGATTAGCGAAGAATGTATGTCCGCTAGATCCACCATCTGGATAAGTAGAGTCAATGCCTATATAGTCGAGAGTTCCTCCGTCCCATGTTAAATCAATTTTTCCTTCAGTATTTCCTGCACCAAAACAAATATCTATAGGTGTTGCATCGGTAATGGCAAGTTCATCCAATTGTTTTACTTCAACGGTTGTAGAAACCGTTTCCCCACAAAAGTCCAATATTTCAATAGTGTATGTATCAGCCTCAAGAGGTTCAATAGTTAAACTACCACTTTCCAAGGCATCCGTATAGTTCCAAGTGGTACTTCCAAAAGTTACTGTAATTTCTTCTGCATCTCCGACCCACTTTATATTTATTTTTCCTGAATTTGCTGCTCCTCCAAAACATATATTTGACGCATTTGCTTCGGTAAAGGCAAGTTCTTCCAATTGCTTAATTTCAACCGTAGTAGTATCAGATTCTCCACAGGCATTAGTAATAGTAATAGTATGAGTACCAGCTCTTAAGAAAAGTAAAGTAGTAGACCCATTATCAAGATCGTCGTAGATTGGTCTTGACCCTGTTTCTCCATCTGGATAGACTGAGGTAACACCTATAAAGCTGGCGCTTCCGTTCCATTCTATATCAATTTTCCCAGTACTATCTCCTGCTCCATAACAAATTTCTGAAGGTGTTGCACTAGTAATGGCAAGTTCGTCCGATTGTTTTACTTCAATGGTTGTAGAAACCGTTTCTCCGCAGATTCCATTAACATCTAATGTATAATTTCCTGCTTCCAAATTAATAATTTCCAATTCTCCATTTTCTAAACCTGAATTATAGGTTGTAGCTGTACCTCCATCTGGTGTTAATACTACTTCTTGAGCTGCACCTTCCCATTCTACATTAATTTTACCTGTATTGGCTGCTGCTCCATAACAAATATCTAACGAATAGGCATCGGTAATGGCAAGTTCATCCAATTGTTTAATTTCAACGGTTGTAGTATCGGATTCCCCACAGGCATTAGTAATAGTAATAGTATGAGTACCCGCACTAAAGAAGAGTAAAGTAGTAGCCCCATTATCAAGATCGTCGTAGATTGGTCTTGACCCTGTTCCTCCATCTGGATAGACTGAGGTAACACCTATAAAGCTGATGCTTCCGTTCCATGCTATCTCAATTTTCCCAGTACTGTCTCCTGCACCAAAACAAACATCAACAGGTGTTGCATCGGTAATGGCAAGTTCGTCCGATTGTTTTACTTCAATGGTTGTAGAAACCGTTTCTCCGCAGATTCCATTAACATCTAATGTATAATTTCCTGCTTCCAAATTAATAATTTCCAATTCTCCATTTTCTAAACCTAAATTATAGGTTGTCGCTGTACCTCCATCTGGTGTTAATACTACTTCTTGGGCCGCACCTTCCCATTCTAAATTAATTTTACCAGTATTGGCTGCTGCTCCATAACAAATATCTACCGGATATGCATCGGTAATGGCAAGTTCATCCAATTGTTTAATTTCAACGGTTGTAGTATCGGATTCCCCACAGGCATTAGTAATAGTAATAGTATGAGTACCCGCACTAAAGAAGAGCAAAGAAGTAGCCCCATTATCAAGATCGTCGTAGATTGGTCTTGACCCTGTTCCTCCATCTGGATAGACTGAGGTAACTCCTATAAAGCTGGCGCTTCCGTTCCATGCTATCTCAATTTTCCCAGTACTGTCTCCTGCACCAAAACAAACATCAACAGGTGTTGCATCGGTAATGGCAAGTTCATCCGATTGTTTTACTTCAATGGTTGTAGAAACCGTTTCTCCGCAGATTCCTTTAACATCTAAAGTATAATTTCCTGCTTCCAAATTAATAATCTCCAATTCTCCATTTTCTAAACCTAAATTATAGGTTGTCGCTGTACCTCCATCTGGTGTTAATACTACTTCTTGGGCCGCACCTTCCCATTCTACATTAATTTTACCTGTATTGGCTGCTGCTCCATAACAAATATCTACCGAATAGACATCGGTAATGGCAAGTTCATCCAATTGCTTAATTTCAACAGTTGTAGTAACAGATTTACCACATTCATCATTAAGCGTAATTTCATGAGTACCCGCACGAAGGCCATATAAAGTAGTCTGTCCATTTTCAAGGTTATCGTAAACAGCCCTTGTCGAAGATCCTCCTGGAAAAGTAGATCGAATACCTATAAAATAGAGAACTCCTCCGTCCCATGATATATCAACCTCTCCTGAATTAATTCCTGCACCATAACAAATATCTTTAGGTGTTACATCGGTAATAGCTAGTACGTCCGATTGTTTTACTTCAATGGTTGTAGTAACCGTTTGTCCACAGATTCCATTAATATCTAAAGTATAATTTCCTGCTTCCAAACCAGTGATTTCTAATTCTCCATCTAATAAATCTGAATTATAGGTTGTAGCTGTACCTCCACTAGGTGTTAATACTACTTCTTGAGCTGTACCTACCCATTCTACATTAATTTTACCAGTATTGGCTGCTGCTCCATGACAAATATCTTCCGGATATGCATCGGTAATGGCCAAATCGTCCCCTTTGCTTACTGTAACAGTGGCTGTACATGTGTCTGTTTCTCCTGCAGCATCAGTAACTGTAAGGGTAACTATTTGATCTCCAATATCACTACAATCGAAAGTATTTGGACTCACAGCAAGTGTAACACCTCCTTCAGGATCGCTTGACCCTCCATCCACTAAATGAGCCGGTAGAGTTGCCTGTCCGTTTTGATCTAAAAACATTTCTGTTCCAGATATACAAACCGCCGTAGGTGCTGCATTAGCCGTAATCGTGACTGAAAAACTAGAAACACAAAGTGCCTTATTATTATCAAGCAAATCTCCTGCTTTTAATAACCAAGTGCCAACAGGATTTTCGCCCTTAAATTGGCCTTCAAAAGTGTTAACCTCTGCTGGTTTAAAAGTTCCAGACGTTGGGGTACCTGAAGGTACTGTTGCAGCATTATCATCAAAAATAGTTGTAACTACACCGCCTGGAGTTGTTCCTCTCCAGGTAGTTTGTCCCGCTAAAACTACATTTTTACCACTATCGGTTTCTACGATTTGGAAGCTTACTTCTGCGTTAGTAGGGTCTTCCGATGTTGGGGCAGAACAGGTTCCCGCTGTTTTTTGCCAGGTAATAGATACCTTTACATCGGTTATTACAGCTCCTGCTGGAAAGTCACTTGCAGCAAAACTAACACTACCTACATCTGCACAATATGGTCCACCACATCCATTTATCTCCTGAGTAGGTCCACTATAATTTTTAGTTACGGTGGTTTGAGCGTACCCTGTGAGTACCCAAAAGCAACAGATTAACAAAGTTAATATCGTTAGTTGTTTGTAATTCTTTTTCATCCTTTTATTTTTTAGGCTTTTATAGGTTAGTACAATCATTTATTTCGTGCAAAAATATTAATATTTTCTGTCTGAACACTAAACATCCAGTTATTAACATCTTAAATGTGATTTTATAACACACGAAGCTAAATCATCATAATTTACATAACATTTCTAATGCATATCAAAAAAAACTAAGAGAATAGAATTATTTTATATGTAAGAGTAATATATATACCTCTTGATTTAAATAAAATAATCTGAATCCATTTTATCACGATTGATGACTATTAACAAAAAAAAAGCGACCCATAAAAATGAATCGCTTTTATAATTTATAGGTTTATTAATATCATTTAACCATTAATTTAAATTCTTTAGAGCCATTTTCTCCTTCTACTTTAAGAAGATATAAAGCACCTTCTAAAGCCGAAATATCTAAATCTAAGGTTTCTCCCATGCCATTAAGATTAACCTTTTTAACAAGGCTTCCTCTTATATCATATATTTTCGCGGTTTTTAAGGATTCTTGCCTAGCGTTTCTAATAATTACTTTATCGCTAGCTGGGTTAGGATAAATTGATACGCCTTGCAGTTTTGAATTAACATCGGTTGTAGAGAGTGTTTCCTCTACGGTTACCGTAGCTGTACAGGCTTTACTATTGCCGTACGCATCTGCAACAAACATGGTTACCGTATTAGGGCCAAGATCAGAACTATCAAAAGTGGATGGTGAAAAAGCATAAGTCAATGTACTACTACAATTATCAGAACTACCATTATCAATGTCGTCCTTAGATATAGTCACGGTGCCATTAGAATCCAGATGCACTGTCGCATCTTTACATATAGCCGTTGGTGATTCATTATCTTCAATGGTGATGGTCATGGTACAGGTTGTGTTATTACCATGAAAATCGGTTACGGACCAAATCACATCATTGTCACCTAGATTGAACAGAGCCCCGTCCAAAGTACTGCTGAAGTTAATATTGTTACTGATCGTCCAACCAAGATTGGAGCAATTATCATCAATATTTGTAGGGTCAAACTCGGTACCCTGTACCTGATAGTTGCAGAAACTGGCATCGGTACTTCGTGTTGCATTGGCAGGACAAGTAAAAGTAGGAGGAATTTTATCTAATACCGTTACCTTAGTTGTACAACTGGTACTGTTTCCACTCTCATCCGTCACGGTCATGGTTACCGACTGATCACCCGTGGAATCGAAGCAATCGAATGTATTTGGCATAACATCAAATATTAAGTTTGTCCCACTACAATTATCAAAACCGGTATTGCCTCCAATATCAAATTCATCAATACTGGCATTACCATTGGCATCGAGATACACAGTGGCAACGTCGCAATAAACCACTGGGGGCTCATTGTCTGCTACGGTTACCGTCATACTACAGCTACCACTGTTGCTATTGGTATGGCCATAATTATCTGTAGCTGTCCAGGTTACCGTTGTTACACCTACAGGAAATGACGCACCATTCAAGGAACTTGATCCTGTATAGTCGTTGGTAAATACCACATCCCGGTCTGGGCAATTCTCTACATATGTAGCGTCTAATGAGCTGTCTTCTACTAGGTAATCACAGAGTCCAGTGGTTGTAGCGAAGGACATGTCTCCAGGGCAGGTAACAACTGGAGCCATCTTATCTACAACAAGTACATCTGCTTGACAAGTTGAAGAATTACCACTGGCATCAGTTACGGTCATTGTTATAAAAAAGGCCGAATTAAAATCATTACAGTCAAAATCAGTTTTAGAAAAACTAAAGGTAAGTGGGCCTCCACAATTATCAGAACTACCATTGTCCATATCATTAGCTGTTAAGGTAGCTGTACCATTGGCGTCTAAGGCGAGTTCAACATCTTTACACATGGCGACTGGTGCCACATTATCTTCTACAGTAATAACTGTAGTACAGGTAACATCCGAAAAACCGTCTTCTTTGGCTGTCCAAGTTACAGTTGTATTTCCCAATGGTAAAACAGCGCCATTAAGAGTAGCTGCGCCATTAAAATCGTTAATTAATGTTGTGTTATTACAGGCATTGCTAACAGTGGCGTCAAACTCAGTACCTTGAACAGTATAGGTACATACTCCTGAATCGATTTCTCGTGTACCATTTGGTACACAATCAATTACAGGTGGATCTAGATTTATAATAATTGCAGAAAAACTACAACTTGATTGGTTTCCACTACTATCGGTAACTGTCCAAGTAATGGCAGTTGTTCCTACCGGTAATTGAGCACCATCTAGAGTTGCCATATTATTAATGTTGTTGGTCACAGTACTCACAGTACAATTGTCACTTGAGGTTGGATCAAACTCGGTGCCTTGCACAGTATAATAACACACGCCAGAATCCCGATCTTTTATTTGAGAATTTAAACAACTTACCACTGGTTTAATAGTATCTTCAACCGTAACCGTAGCCGTACATGTTGCTGTGTTTCCACTAGTATCTGTTACCGTTAAGGTTACCGTATTGGCTCCTATATTGGAACAATCAAAACTAGTTTTATCTAAAGACAAGTTTGCAATACCACAATTGTCGGTAGACCCATTATCGATCTGACTAGCCTGAATAGTTGCCTGCCCCATATTATCGAGAGCTACTGTGATATTTTGGCATACTGGAGTTGGATCCTCATTATCTTCAACAGTAATAGACATAGTGCAGGTATCAGAATTTCCGCCAGGGTCTGTCACTCTCCAGAGTATGTTGTTAACGCCTGGAGGAATCACCTCTCCAGCTAAAGTAGATGTTAGATTAAAATTATTTACTATTGAAACATTACAATTGTCATTAGAAGTTGCATCGAACTCTGTGCCTTGAACGGTATAACCACATACTCCTGAATCGGCAACACGGGTAGCATTGGCTGCACAGGTAATAGTAGGGTCTTGGTTATCTTCTACGGTAATAGCCATCGAACAGTTAACCGAGTTACCATTAACATCATCTATAAACCAACCCACGGTATTATTCCCTATAGGTAGTTTTACACCATTTAGAGTAGCTGCTCCATTTATACTATTTCTCACTTTAGCGACACCACAATTATCTCCAATAGCAATGGGATCAAATTCTGTGCCTTGTACTGTATATTCACATGTGCCTGAATCGGTATTTCGGGTTGCGTTGGCTGCACAAGTAACAGTAGGATTCATGGTGTCTTCAACCGTTACTGTGGCTGGACATGAACTTGAATTTCCCGAATTATCAGTTACGGTTAAAGTTACTGTATTGGCCCCGATATTAGAACAGTCAAAAGTATCTACATCAATACTTAAATTAACACTACAGGCGTCATTACTTCCATTATCAATTTGATTGGGGGTAATAGTAACTTGACCAGTATCATCTAGAGCTACAGTAATATTTTGACATATGGCTATAGGAGCGATATTATCCTCTACGATAACCGTGGCCGTGCAAGTATCTGTTTGCCCTACACCATCGGTAACAGTAAGGGTAACATCTACTGGAGTTCCTATACTGGCACATGTAAAAGTATTTGGGGTTACTGATAAGCTAACGGGACCTTCTTGATCAGATGATCCATTGTCTATAGCTGCACCAGTAATACTCGCATTACCAGAAGCATCCAATTGTACGGTAATATTTTGGCAAACAGCTGTTGGAGCTTCATCAATAAAAAACACTTTTGCTTGACCTGCATTTGACACCGTACCGTTGACATCATAATGATCCGCACCAACTATCAATGTACTGCCATCTCCATTTATAGCAGCACTAGCTCCAAATTGATCTTCTGAAGCCTCACCGTTTATATTTCCTCCAATCTGGGTCCAGGTTCCTCCAATGTTATCAAAAATTCGTACATATCCCGTATAATGACCATTCACATTTCGGTGGGGCCCTGCCACTAATACCCGATTACCGTTATTGGAAATAGATACGGGAGCTGCTAAATCTTCAAAACTTTCAACTGTAATATCTGCCCCAATTTGAGTTGGAGATGTAATATTAGATATATCATAAACACGAGCCTGTGCACCTCTAGTATCAGTATGTTCACTCGACCCACTAATTAGTATATTGCCATTAGCACTTAAATCAACCGATGCTCCCGAGTAATCAAATTGTTTTAATCCATAAATTTCTGCTTTAAGCACCCAATTATTAGAACCATCTTTATCATAAATATTTACTTTTCCAGTAAAATTTGCTACTGAAGAATTAGCACCAGAATCCCCCACAGCCAAACGGTTTCCACTATCGTCTAGCGCTATTCCTGCTCCAAATGTTTCATAAGAATGAGCACCATTTAGTTGCGCCCCTATTTGAGTCCAAATACCTCCTGAATATTTAAAAACTTTTACATACCCTTTAAGAAAACCACTATTCCCTACTGAACTATTAGGGGCACCAAGAGCTAAAACAGTACCTGATGCATCTAAATCCATTACTACTCCAAGATGGTCCGATAGATCTACCCCATTAATATCAGCTCCTAATTGTGTCCATGTGCCTGCAATAAGCTCATATACCCTAATAATACCTCTGGTATTAGTCTGTCCCCCTCCCGAAATGGCCAGAATATTACCTGCCTTATTAATCGCAACATTACCTCCCATGTGCTCACCTGCTGCCACACCATTAATGTTCCCGCCAACCTGTGTCCAAGCACCTCCTACAAAATCGAATACCCGAACCTGTCCAGAATCGTTGTTACCTTCATCACTACCAGGGTAACCAACGGCAACTCTAGTTCCGTCATCTGATATAGCACTAGCAGTCCCTGCGTTATCGTTTTGATTTGTTCCGTAAAACGTGGTTCCTAATTGTTGGATACTCTGGGCATTTCCTGTGAATATGGAAATGCAACACATTAACAAGGTTAATATAATTTGTTGTTTGTAATTTTTTTTCAACTTTTTTCCGGTTAAGATTAAAATAAAAATTTAAGACAAATTTATTAATATTTTGCAACCTATATACCATCCGTTTAGTAATTAACATCTAGAATGTGATTTTTAATACATGAAGCTAAATCATCATAATTTACATAACATTTCTAATGCATATCAAAAAAGCCTAAGCGAATAGAATTATTTTATATGTATAAGTAACAGATACCGGGTCAATCTCAAAAGTTGTGGAGCATCTAAAAAAGCAAGACCTTTGAATAAAAATTTTTAATGCCATCAGATTCATTATTAGCCATAGCCAATTTATTACTTCCAGAAATACTTATTAAGTATTTT
>NZ_JACLAF010000015.1 GCF_015355625.1 Tamlana sp. I1 | reverse complement strand
CATAAACGTAAGAATAAGAAAACCCCGTTTTTGGCTCTGATCAGCCTTTTTCGGGGTTTTTATGTACTTAAATTTACGTAAAAATACTTGTATTTACAAGGGATAACGCGTTTTCTGAATGTGCCTAAATAAAGGAAAGTACATTACTAGTACTAAAAACCTACTCCTCCATCTCTACCGTACTAAACTTCGTATTAACCACGATACTTTTTCCGCTATCCAGTGACCCTGTTGAAAAAGTAGAAAGGTTTTCTTTAGCCGATTTTTTAGGATGCGAAAAACGAGATCGTGTGCCTTTATACTGGAAATGACAAGCGGTTTCAGGTAGTTTTATTTTGGCATTAGAATTTTGAAGGATCACATTAACACTAGAAAACTTATCACTAATATTTAAAATTTTCAAATCCCCAATATTTCCATCAATCACAGCACTTTTAATCAAATTATCAATGGTGATTTTTGAAGAGTTTAAATTTAAAGTCAGGTGATTCACCGCATGTAATTCTGCTTTATCAACATAATTTAATTGCAAGGCGCCAGCATTCCAGTTCGCGATATAAATTGGCGAATAAGAAGCATTGATGGAAGTTAAACTCCCATCAATACCTTGTGCTTTAAGTTTGGTGTAATCTAAATCTGCTTTTAAATTTTCTACATTATCGGCAAACTCGATTTCACCATATTTTACTTTCACCTTTAACTTTGAGTTTTTAGGCATTTTTATTTTAATCGTCCTTTTAACTTTTGCATCGGCATGCCCTTTAACCATGCGTTCTATTTTACGCTGTCTATCTTCTTGCAAAATAATGCGCTCTTCGGTTTGCGTGGCATGCATTCTTGCTCTTTCGGCCATTCGTCTAGCCTGCATCGCTTCCGCTCTTTTTTGCTGCGCCTCTATCCTAGCGGTTTGACTCTCCAATTGCTTGGTGATGCGTTCGGTCCAGGCTTCCATTTTTTTAGCATATTCCTCAGAGTTCATACGCGCTTCAAACTCTTCCGCCCAAGCCTCCATTTGTTTTCCGTATTTTTCACCCCATTCTTTGCCAAACTTTTCGCCCCAAGCTTCCATTTTTTTTGCAAAGTCATCACCATATTTCAGTTCAATTTTCTTTGAGTATTTATCTAAATACTTATCCCCTTCCTTTTTATACGCCTCGTAATCAAAACGCACATCGGTAATACCTTCAGGTAATTCTGGAAGCTCCGGGAGTTCTGGCAATTCTGGTAATTGAGGCACCTCGGGTAATCCAGGTGGCATCGGAGCATCGGGAGCTAGTGGCACTTCAACGTGAATATCTACATCTGGAATATCGGCCAATTCATATTTTAACTCCTTAATAATGGCTTCAACAGCTTCATCGTCTTCATATGCAGTGGTATTTACCACCCAAACCTGAGGTCCGCTACCTTTTGTACTAATACGCACTTGGTCGGTAGATGCATCGACATCAATATTCCAAGCCTTTAAAGCTTTTTGCAAATCTTCAGCGCTAAGTTGATCGCCTTCAATATAAGCTTCAATTTCAACGGTATCCCTATTCCAAGTATCAAAAACAATGTTACAATGACTTGTGTTCAAATCGATTTTAACATCTTTATTGACTTTAATCGCTTGAGACACTTTGGTTAATTTTTGTTGTGCAAACAGGCTTTCTGTTAAAAGCAAGCACAACATGATTACAATTTTATTTTTTATGATTCTGTTCATTTTTTGATTTTTAAATGTGTTGCTGCAAGGCATCCTTTTTAGTCTCAGCACTTTTTAAGTCCTTCAGTTGGCCTTTCAAACGGTACAATAAGTTTAATCGCATTTTTAAATTATCGATTAAAGCATTTATGGTCAATTCACTTGGACCTTCTTCAGTAAACTCTAAAAACAAATTTTGATAAGCTTTATCTAAAGCATCAATCTGCTCTAAATAACTATCTACCAACTCTTTGGTTTCATCGGTATAAGTCATTTTTGAGAGTTCTAAATTGATGCTCGCTAAGTAATAATCCTCCACTTTTTTAAGTCCGGGAGAAATATCGCCTAAAGTCTTCGTTTCAATAGGTTTGGTATGCGCTACTTGAACAGGCACGGTGTTTTCTGCACCACCATTGAAAAACTTAAAAAGGCCAAAAGTCAATCCCAAAAGCACCGTAATACTCGCCGCTATTTTAAGTCCTAAAAACCGATTTGGTTTAGGCTGTTGAGGCAAGGCTTTGTCTAGCTTTTCTAGAAACCTGACTTGATGATTTTCAGGCATTCGTTCATTGCTAACTACTTGGTCTTTAAACAGGTCTTTAATATCTCGCGCCATTTTTTTTAAGTTTTAATAATTCTTGTAACTTCACTTTTCCTCTTGATAATTGTGTTCTAGAGGCCACCTGAGAAATGCCCAATATTTCGGAAATCTCCTGATGGTCGTAGCCTTCTACTAAAAAAAGCATCACAACATATTGATATTTATCTGGTAATTTTTCTATGGCTGTTTTTACATCAGCTAATGTAATCGCCTCGTCAACCAACCATTTGCTGTCTTTTTCGGTATCGACGACTTTGAGGTGCACCTCATCTAAAGCCACAAAATCGGCTTTTCTAGCTTTAATGAAATCGATACTTTTATTTACAACAATACGTTTTAACCAAGCCCCAAAAGTCACTTCTGCATTGTATTGATGAAGTTTTGTAAAGGCATTTATAAATGCTTCTTGTACAACATCTTCGGCATCGGCAGTATCTTTTAAAAACCGTTTAGCTACAATATACATACCATCGCAGTACTGGTTGTACAACTGCATTTGAGCCTTGCGGTTATTTTTTTTGCACTGTTCAATAATATCAATATGAAACATGCTAATGCGACTTTGTTTTTTGGTTAGTTCATTTAAAAGACGATTAAAAACTTGGAGTGTTGCAAAAAAATATTTTTTTTTACAGGAATATAACAAAGCTAAATAAAACTGCGTTTGTATTTTAGTAGTCATTCCTTTTAAATTATCTTTACACCCTAATTTGCTATTTATGAACACCTTTTTAAAGCGCATCTTAATTCTATTATCCATTATAGCTTTAGGATTATTTTTATATTCTGTATTTGTTGAAAATATTTTCGCTGCACGATTAAGTCCGAAAGACACCGTGGAGTTTAAATTGAATGATTTAGAGCTTGAGGTGTTTTACAACAGACCCTACAAAAAAGGACGTGAAATATTTGGTGCTTTAGTCCCTTACAATCAAGTGTGGCGTACGGGAGCTAACGAAGCGACTACTTTTGAAACCAACGAAAAACTTGAAATAAACGGCATGCCATTGGCTCCCGGAAAATATACTTTATGGACCGTTCCAAAAGACTCAACATGGACGGTTATTTTCAATTCAAAGCAATATAAATGGGGTGTAAATGCAGAAATGCAACCCATGTGGGATCCTAATTACGATGTGATTACTACTGAAGTGCCTGTTCAGAAATTAGAAAAACCCGTAGAACAATTTACTATTGCTTTTGATAATTCTACCGATCACTTGTTTTTAACTATGGCGTGGGATGTGGTGAAAATTAGCCTGCCTTTAAAATAATTTCAACCATTTTAAACGTTTACTACAACAAAAAAATAATTGTAAATTTAGACAAACAATTGTCTATCTGTGTCTAAGCATAAAAAATCGGCGTTACAAGAAAATGAAGGTGTTTCTAGTTCGGAAATTGCTTCAGACTCGGCAATTCAATCATTTAAATCCAAGCGTAAAAAGGAGCTCGATATAAACCAGTTAACTGCTGCGCTTCTAAATAAGAACACAACTGCTTTAAGCCAAGCCATTACTCTGGTTGAAAGCCAAAACCTCAAACACTTCGAAAAGGCAAACAGCCTTATAAATGCTTGTTTACCACATGCCAACAAATCTATTCGCATTGGCATTACAGGGGTTCCTGGCGTTGGAAAAAGCACTTTTATTGAAGCATTTGGCAAACATTTAAGTGCGGCAGGAAAACGCATTGCGGTATTGGCAATAGACCCGAGCAGCAGCATTACTAAAGGCAGTATTTTAGGTGATAAAACCCGAATGGAAGCTTTGGTTAAAGACCCCAATGTGTTTATCCGACCATCGGCATCGGGGGATTCATTAGGTGGTGTCGCTCGAAAAACTAGAGAATCTATAATTTTATGTGAAGCCGCTGGATTTGATGTTATTATTATTGAAACCGTAGGAGTTGGACAAAGTGAAACCACGGTTCACAGCATGGTCGATTTCTTTTTACTTTTGAAACTTCCGGGGGCTGGCGACGAACTTCAAGGTATTAAACGCGGTATTATTGAAATGGCCGATCTAATCGCTATAAATAAAGCAGATGGTGATAATTTCCAAAAAGCAAAACGAGCCCAAATAGATTTTAATAATGCCCTGCACCACTACCCTAAAAAAAGTTCGGAATGGCAACCTAAAACTACAGTTTGTAGCGCTTTAAAAAATGAAGGCATTGATGAAATATGGAAAGCTATTTTAGACTATGTACATATCACTTCTGAAAACAACTATTTCAGTGAAAAACGGCATGAACAAAATAAATTCTGGCTATTACAAACCATTGAAGCCCAATTAAAATCTGAGTTCTTTAATAAGCCAGTAATTCAAGAAGCACTAAAAATTCAATTAAAACTTCTTGAAACCAATAAAACTACGCCATTTGCAGCAGCAGAATATCTATTAAAATTACGGGATTAGTCCTTAACGTAGCGTTTCAATAAATACATTGCAATATAGTGAAACAAAGTACCTCCAAGAACTCCAAAGGTTAGACCGCAAAGTAAATCTAAAGGATAGTGTACCCCAACATAAATACGGCTATACGCCACAATTAAACTCCAAACTATTAAAATGTATATTAAATTTTTATAGTAAGGTTTAAGGGTTAAGCCTGCAAAAATTGCGGCTGCCATAGAATTTGAGGCATGTCCAGAGAAAAAACCATACTTCCCACAACGCACGGCTATAAATCGCATTTGGTCAATTAAACCAGGTTCACCACATGGTCGCGGCCTTTGAAACCCTCGCTTAAATACATTGGTTATTTGGTCTGTAAACGTAATCATTAAGGCTATAACAATGACAAAGATTATAAGTGATTTTAAACCAAATTTCTTATAAAGCAGATAAAGTAATATGGCATATAAAGGAACGAAAGTAAGTGTATGCGTAATAACTAACCACAGATTGTCCCAAGTAGAGCTTCCTAAATTATTTAAATATAAAAATAACTGCGTATCGTATTTTAATAATTCTTCTATCATTTTAACTAAGGCTATTCTTCGTATTTCGCTATTTCGTTATCGTAAAAATCGGTGGCCAATTTTATAGCGTTTTCAGTTTCAGTGGCTAATTCTTTTTGATCTTCATCATCAAAATCTTCAAACCACTCTACCTCATCATTTTCAAGATTAATAATAAATCGAGGAAACTCGGTATGGATAACATAAATAGCATTTGGAAATTCGGTGTTATCGCCTAATATAAATTTTGGAAGACTCATTATTGTGGTTGTTGGTTTTTAGCAAAAGTAAAAAGTTTATTTTATTAGAGCATCGCACAATCAAAAAGTTTATCATTGTTTATTAAAATATGCTCCTGTTTGTATTATTACGGTTTTACAATTGAATGTCCATTCGAGTGATGCGACCTTAGGAGCATTGTATCGAGAATCTTATGTTAGTTAAAATACTATTCGAAGAAAATTTACTACCGTATTAAAAACTTCTCGATACAATTCCGAAGAAAAATCGGAATCACTCGAAGTGACAACTCAAAAAAAAAAACTAAAATGTCCATTCGAGTAATGCGACCGTAGGAGCATGGTATCGAGAATCCTATTTTAGTAAAATACTATTCGAAGAAAATTTACTACCGTATTAAAAACTTCTCGATACAATTCCGAAGAAAAATCGGAATCACTCGAAGTGACAGCTCAAAAACCTAAAAACCTAGAATGTCAATTCGAGTAATGCGACCTTAAGAGCATGGTATCGAGAATCTTATGTTAGTTAAAATGCTTTCGAAGAAAAATTACAACCGCATTAAAAACTTCTCGATACAATTCCGAAGAAAAATCCGAATTACTCGAAGTGACAACTCCAAAATCTAATTTCCAGCAATCAATTTCTTGGTCAAATAATTAAACCTTAGGTACAATAAAATGGCTGCGGTGGTTAGTCCAGCTAGAAGTCCTAACCAAATACCGAAACTACCATAAGCATCTTCTTTTCCTAGAAACCAACTTATAGGAAAGCCTATTAACCAATACGATACAAAGGTTATAAAAGTTGGAATTTTAACATCTTGCAAGCCTCGTAATGCGCCCAAAACAAGCACTTGAATGCTATCGCTAATTTGAAATATAGCTGCGGCAATTAATAATTTTGACGCAATACCAACCACTTCCATATTATCTATCAAGTTTTTGGCATCATCATAATCAACATAAATTTTGGGTAATTGCTTATGAAATGCAAAAAATACAATCGCAAAAAAAGCTGAAAATAACATGCCCATTAAAAATAAAGAAAAGGCAATACGACGTAATTCAAAGTAAGACTTTAATCCTTTTTGGTTTCCTACACGAATCATTGCTGCAACGCTTAATCCTGTGACAATCATAAAAGTCATCGAACTTAAATTTAAAGCAATTTGATTCGCTGCTTGCGGATTTTTACCCAATAAACCACTAAGCCAAACCGCAGCCGTAAAAATGGCTACCTCAAAAAACATTTGCATCGCGCTAGGTGCGCCTAAATTAAGCAGCTTTTTAAGCATCAATTTATTCAGCACAAAAAATTTGATATTGGTTACCATGGCCTTGGTTTTTTCTTTACCACGAAGTAAATACCAAATGTACCAAACCATAATAATTCTGGAAACTAAAGTACCATAGGCAGCACCAACAATACCATATTCTGGAAAACCGAACTTTCCAAAAATTAGCACATAGTTTAAAACAATATTTACAATATTCCCAATAAGCGTTGCGTACATCGGGTATTTAGTCATAGACATGCCATCACTAAATTGTTTAAAAGCCTGAAAAATAATTAATGGAATTAATGAAAAAGCCACAAAATCTAAATATGGAATGGCTAATTCTACCACCTCCACAGGCTGCTTCATGAAGTACATTAAAGGCTTGGCAAAAAACACTAATAAAAAAAGGAGAATACCAATAACGGTACACAAAAACAAACCATGTTTGAATGCCGATTTTCCTTCTGAAAAATCGTTAGCAGCATCCGATTCGGCAATTAAAGGCGTAATGGCCGTTGAAAAACCAATACCCAAAGACATGGCGATAAACATAAAACTATTCCCTAGCGAAACGGCAGCAAGCTCGGCAGTTCCTAATTGACCTACCATAATATTATCTACAAAACTAACAAAAGTATGCCCTAACATGCCCAACATAACAGGGGCTGCGAGTTGCCAATTGTATTTAAATTCTTTGGTGTAATTTGATAATTGCATGCTGCAAAAGTAGGCTTTATTTTAAGAGAAATGTTTGAAAAAAGGGTTCAAAAAAGGACTAAAATAAATGCTGTTTTTTAGCACTTTCATATTCAGAAAGAATGTCTTCAACAATTTTTGAAACTGGTTTAATATCGTGAATCAACCCTGAAATTTGTCCGATTTCTAATTCACCTTCAACTAAATCACCTTCAAACATGCCTTTTTTTGCTCTGGCTCTTCCTAATAGATTTTTAAGCTGCTCGGTAGTTGGTCCTGTTTTATACAATTCCTGAACTTGATTAAAAAACTCATTTTTAAGTAATCGAACAGGTGCTAATTCTTTTAAAGTTAATTGGGTGTCGCCTTCTTTGGCATCGACAACCATTTTTTTGAAAGCTTCGTGTGCCGAACTTTCTTCGCTCGCCACAAACCTGCTCCCTATTTGAACCCCATCGGCACCTAAAATCATAGTCGCTAACATGGCTTTTCCAGTGGCTATCCCGCCAGCTGCAATTAAAGGAATATGAATGTGCTCCTTCACCATCGGAATTAAAGTAAGCGTTGTAGTTTCGTCTCTACCGTTATGGCCACCAGCTTCAAAACCTTCGGCAACAATAGCATCAACACCAGCTTCTTGAGCTTTTAAAGCAAATTTTACACTGCTCACCACATGAACCACGGTAATCCCACGTTCTTGCAACCAAGTCGTCCATGTTTTAGGGTTTCCTGCGGAAGTAAATACGATTTTCACGCCTTCTTCAACAATAATATCCATAATCTCTTGGATATTTGGATAAAGCATCGGCACATTCACTCCGAATGGTTTATTGGTTGCCTGTTTACATTTTTGAATGTGTTCACGCAGCACTTCCGGATACATGGATCCCGCGCCTATAAGTCCTAAAATGCCTGAATTACTAGCTGCCGAAGCCAATCGCCAACCGCTATTCCAAACCATTCCTGCTTGAATTATGGGATATTTTATATTGAATAAGTTCGTGATTCTATTAGACATACTTTTAATTATGATATCACACCAGAACCTAAAAGTTCGTCTTCATGGTACCAAGCGACAAACTGCCCTTCGGTGATGGCCGATTGAAAGTTTTCAAATTCCACGTACAAACCACTGTCTACTTTATGCAAAATAGCATTTTCTAAGGCTTGTCTGTATCTAATTCTAGCTTTCACCGTCATAGTTTCGCCTAATTTTAAAGCTAAATCTTCACGAATCCAATGCAATTCATCGTTGCTAACAAACAATGCTTTTTTATATAGACCCGGATGTTCTTTGCCTTGACCTGTGTAAATTACATTTTCATCAACATCGGTATCAATAACAAATAAGGGTTCAACCGTTCCGCCAACGCCAAGGCCTTTTCGTTGCCCTTTTGTAAAATAATGCGCACCTTGATGCTTGCCTACCACTTTTCCTAAATCAACTTGATAATCAATTTTACGGGATAAATATTTTAGTTTGTCTTCTACGGAATTGAATTCAGTTTCAACAGTATTATAAATAGTTTGTTCGCTAGGAATTTCAACAATAACACCTTCTTTAGGTTTTAGTTGCTGTTGAAGAAAATCTGGAAGCTTCACTTTACCTATAAAACAAAGTCCTTGAGAATCTTTCTTTTCGGCAGTTACTAAATCCAATTTGGTAGCTATTTCACGAACCTGTGGTTTTGTTAATTCACCAATAGGAAATAACGATTTTTCTAATTGTGCTTGGGATAACTGACATAAAAAATACGATTGATCTTTATTAGTATCGACACCAGCCAAAAGTTGATAAATCGTTTCACCATTTTTTTCAATGCTACCTTTTCTACAATAATGTCCCGTAGCCACATAATCGGCACCCAAATCTAGAGCGATTTTCATAAAAACATCGAACTTAATCTCACGATTACATAAAACATCAGGGTTTGGTGTGCGACCCTTTTCATATTCATGAAACATATAATCGACAATACGTTCTTTGTATTGCTCGCTTAAATCGACAGTTTGAAAAGGAATTCCTAATTTTTCGGCTACTAACATAGCGTCGTTGCTATCATCCAACCACGGACACTCATTAGAAATGGTCACAGAATCGTCATGCCAGTTTTTCATAAACAAGCCAATAACTTCGTAGCCCTGCTCTTTTAATAAATAAGCCGCTACGCTAGAATCTACGCCACCCGAAAGCCCAATAATTACTCGTTTCATTTTTAAAAATTAGTTTACAAAGATACATATAATTACAAGATTTAAACAGGAGATCAAGGCTTCAATAATTCATCAAAACACCTACTAAATTGTCATTCTTATAAAAATATTTGTCATTTAGTTGTTTTTTCATAATTATATTACTATATTTATATGACAACAAATGTAATACTAAAACTACATTACCTGAAAGAGACTATTTCATGTTAGCTCAAAACCATGTAGTTTAAAAGTTATTACAGAAAGTATCACTTCTAGACATAGAATTTATGATACTTTTTTAAGTTCTTATAAAAACATTGACACTATTTAATCAATGATTAAAATAATATCTATTTGAAAAAGAAAAGTTAGTTTGGTTAGTTTTGGTTTGTTAGTTTGTAGACAATATTTAAAAATTCTCACACCCTCTTAAAGATTGTCTATAAAAAAAGGAGCTCCTTATTTTTTAAGGAGTTTTTTTTTGCTTTGTGGTCTGTACGAGAAATTCTTTTCATTAACTAATTTACCGTTTTCATAAAACTTCCAAACCCCCTCTTTTTGACCTCTTTTATAAACGCCTTCAGATAATAAAACCCCCTCAGGATTATAAAACTTGGCTTCACCGTGCAATTCGCCATTAACATAAAAGTATTGTTTAAGAATCACGTTTTTTACTGAATACGAATATGCAGGACCTTCTAACTTACCATCGCTGTAATTTTGTTTTTCTGCAATCTGTCCGCTAGGATAATATACCAAGCGCTCTCCAATTAATTCACCATTACTATTATAAGTTTCTGTACTGAGTAGATTTTTAGAATTTTGCTGATAATATTTCCAAGTTCCAATATAGTTTTTACCATTCATTTGGCCTTCGCTAATCACAGAACCATTGGAAGCTAAAAATTTTACATCGGCAGTAGAATCCGTATCATTAAATAATTTGGTAGCCGATAAAACCGCTTGATTTTTATAATTGATATAAAACTTAAACAATCCAATTTCTTTACCATGATTAAATTCGCCTTCGTATCTTAAAATATTCGTGTCCTCAAAGTTCTTTTTCCAAATCCCATGACGTTTTCCTTCAGCATCAAATTGATTGATGTCTTGGGCAAAAACAAAACTGCTAATCAATAAAATCATGATTATACTATAGGCTTTTTTCATTTTAAAATATTTTTATCGCTTCTGCGGAATTATATCAATTACAACGTTATTTTTCGTCAATTTCTTATAATAAAAAAGCTGCCAAAATAAATTTCTGGCAGCTTTTCTAATTTGATAATTATAATTATTTACGCTTTTGCTGCGCTTGTTTTTGTTGTTCGGCCTGCTCCATCATTTCTGCCATTTTCTTTTGGAAACGATTTTGTTTTTTAGGCTTCTTTTTATTCTCTTGAATCTGCGCATGGATTTTATCTTCATCAAGAATAAAGTTCTTAATCACTAAGATAATTCCAATACTAATTAAGTTAGAAATAAAGTAATACAAACTTAAACCAGAAGCATAGTTATTGAAGAAAAACAACATCATGATTGGCGAGAAATACATCATATACTTCATCATTTTTGCCATATCTGGCATGCCTTCTTGCTGTGGTTGCGATTGCATATTTTGCCCAGTAGTTAAACGCATGTAGAAGAAAATTGCAATAGATGCCAAAATTGGAAACAAACTTACATGACTACCATAAAACGGAATGTTAAACGGTAAGTCTGCAATAGTATCGTATGATGATAAATCTTCTGCCCAAAGGAATGGTTTTTGTCTTAAATCGAATGCCGAAGGGAAAAACTGAAATAAAGCATAAAACACTGGCAACTGTACTAATGCTGGTAAACAACCTGCCATTGGACTCGCCCCTGCTTTAGACTGTAAAGCCATAGTTTCCTGTTGCGCTTTCATTTTGTTATTCTTATACTTTTCGCGAATTTCATCCAATTCTGGTTTTAAAATCTTCATTTTCGCTTGCGATAAGAATTGCTTATACTGTACGAAAGACAATAAGAATTTAACCAAAATAGTCATAACCACAATAGCTATTCCGTAAGGCATAAATCCGCCAAGGAAACTAAATAATGGCATAAAAATATAACGGTTTATCCAGCCAAATAAGCCCCAACCAAATGGTACCAATTCGTCTAAATTTTTTCCGTAAGCATTTAAAACTTTAAAATCGTTAGGGCCAAAATACCAATCCATAGATTCGCTAATTTCGCCACCTTGTAATTCTAAAGGCATTTTTGCAGCGAATGCTTTGGTGTAAACCGTATCTATTTCTTCGTCGTGTACTAAATTTTCAGTAGTGATGTGCGCTTTCTTAAAAGCTTTGTCTGTAAGTAATACAGATGAAAAGAAATGCTGTTTGAAGCCAATCCAAGTTACATCATCAATTTCTTTATCGGCATCCCTAGCGCCTGTATAGTTATCTTTTCCGTCTTCATATTCATAATGAACATCGGTATAACGGTTTTCATAAGAAATACTTTTAGCATGGCGGTACCCCTTAAGTTTCCAGTCCAAATTAATTTGAGATCCGCTATTAATAATAGTGCTTAAACCTTGAGAACGCACAGAAAAATCGATCATGTAATCGCCTTCTTTTATCTCGTAACGGTATTCTAAAAATTTACTTTCAGACACTTTAAGTTTCATAGAAACCACGGTTATGTTACCATTTTTGGTAACTTCTGGAATAAAAGGTAAATCTTTTGTGTTTAAAATTCGGCTATCTGTTGTTCCGAAATTAATATTGAAAGAAGCATTCTTGTCCTTAATTAAATAAATAGGAACAGAATCGTAATTTACAAATTGTCTTAATCTTACTTCCGACAGATATCCACCTTTATTGTTGAATTTTAATGCTAATAAGTCAGTTTCAACAACAGTTTCTTTATCGGTTGCATGAATTGCTGAATAAGCAAAAGCACCCAACTTATTTTTAAGCTCGATTTGTTGAAGCGAATCTACGCCAGAACCAATGGCATAATCTGAAGCTGTCGTAACTAAAGTTTGATTATCTGTTTTTGCTTTTTGTTCGGCTGCAATTTGCTCTTGTTTTGCTTTTTCTTGAGCTTCCAACTCTTCTGGTGTTGGTTGGTTTTGCCAAAGCATGTAGCCTAAAATTCCGAAAATAAGTACAAATCCTATAATCGAATTAAGATCTAATTTTTTTTCTTCCATATTTAATTTTGTGTCATTTTTAATGCTATCAAAAACAATATATAATCAGGTTTTCGATACGTTTAAAACAACAAGATATTTGTTAAAATCTGTATTGAATAATCAATAAACTGTCCAAATTTACTTTTTTGCCATAGTGGCACTTCTTTTTCCGCGACTATGTAAAAGGGCGGCTTTTACAAAGGCCACAAACAATGGATGTGGGTTTGCAACGGTACTTTTATATTCTGGATGATATTGCACGCCAATAAACCAAGGGTGTGTTGGGATTTCAACAATTTCAACTAAACCTGTATCTGGGTTTAATCCTGTTGCTTGCATGCCTGCAGCTTCCATTTGTGCTTTATAATCGCCATTAAATTCATAACGGTGTCTGTGACGCTCAGAAATACTTTCCGATTTATAAATATCGCGAATAGCACTACCTAATTTTAAATCGCAATCCCAAGCTCCTAAACGCATGGTCCCCCCTTTATCTGTAATCGTTTTTTGATCTTCCATTAAATCGATAACAGCATTTTTTGTATCCGAATTCATTTCAGAAGAGGCAGCATCTTTTATACCTAAAACGTTTCTAGCAAACTCGATAACGGCCATTTGCATTCCTAAACAAATTCCTAAAAATGGCACATTGTTTTCTCTAACGTATTGAACGGCATCAATTTTACCATCGATTCCACGCTCGCCAAAACCAGGCGCTACTAAAACCCCGTCTAAATGACCTAATTTTAAATGAACATTATCTTTATTGATGTATTCTGAATGTACAGACTCGACTTTAACCTTAACTTCATTCTCTGCTCCTGCATGAATAAAAGCTTCTAAAATAGATTTATATGAATCTTGTAATTCTACGTATTTACCAATTAATCCGATAGTTACTTCAGATTTTGGATTTTTATGACGGTGTACAAATTGATTCCAACGCTCAATATCTGGAGTGTCGCTTTTAAGATTTAATTTTTCAAGAACCACTTTATCCAAACCTTCATCTAACATTAAGTTTGGTACATCGTAAATGGTTGAAGCATCAATAGATTGAATAACAGCATTTTCTTTTACGTTGCAAAATAAAGCCAGTTTTCGGCGTAAATCTTTTGGTAAATTATGCTCGGTTCTACACACTAAAATATCGGCTTGAACCCCACTTTCCATTAATGTTTTTACACTATGCTGCGTAGGTTTTGTTTTTAATTCGCCTGCGGCAGATAAAAAAGGCACTAAAGTTAAATGAATAACAATACCATTATTTTCGCCTAAATCCCAACGCAATTGACGTACAGCTTCAATATATGGTAACGATTCAATATCACCTACAGTTCCACCAATTTCGGTAATGACAATATCGTAATCGCCAGATTTTCCTAAAATCTGAATACGTTCTTTAATTTCATCTGTAATATGAGGAACAACTTGAACCGTTTTTCCTAAAAATTCGCCACGACGTTCTTTATCGATAACACTTTGGTAAATTCTACCAGTAGTTACGTTATTGGCCTGACTTGTAGCACGGTTTAAAAAACGCTCGTAATGCCCTAAGTCTAAATCGGTTTCAGCACCATCTTCAGTAACATAACATTCGCCATGTTCGTACGGATTTAAAGTTCCTGGATCGACATTAATATAAGGGTCTAGTTTTTGAATTGTAACCCGATAACCTTGGGCTTGTAATAGCTTTGCAAGAGATGCTGCTATAATTCCTTTTCCTAAGGAAGACGTAACCCCACCGGTTACAAAAATGTATTTTGCTGTATTTGTCATGTTGCGCTTTTAAACGCAGGCAAATTTACAAAATTTTAATAGTTATTTGAGCCGTAATAACAAACATTATTTAAGTGTCCCATTTAATAACTTATTACATTGCTTATCAACGCGTTGAAAACACACAATACACCATAAACATTTCCTTGCTTTTATATCAAAAAAACACAGTGTTTAATTTGCGCTAAAATTCATTCAAAGAAACTGTTAACAACCAAAATGTCCTGAAGTTTTGAAACTATATCTTTTTCGCAACAATAATGGTATGCGTTTCGGAAGTTGTTTCGGAAGTTTTAAATGGTACATTTATAATTTCTAAAACACTAAAACCATTATTCTCTAGTTGGAATTCTATGGTTTGCAAGCGATGGTAATAAAAAAATACTCTACCCGCATTTCCCGATTTAAAGTTAGAATCTTTAGGATTTCCTTCTACAAAACTTAAATATAAAACCCCATCTTTATATAATAAGGTATTCGAATTACAAATTAACATTTCACATTCGTGTTGTGAAAGATAAGGCAAACAAAAACCAGCAATAATACCGTGATATTTATCTGTTAATTCGCCAATTAAACGAGTATCCATGACTACAAATTTGGCTGAAGGATTATTTTTTTCTGCCAAAGCAATCATATTGGGAGAAATATCCACACCTAAAACCGCCAAATTTGGTTGTTTTGTTAGAAGGTACTTTGTTATATTTCCAGGACCACAGCCAACATCTATTATTTTTGCTTTAGTGTTAGGAAGGAGAGCACAAAAATAATCGTAAGATGCGTTATAAAGTTCTTCTTTCATAAACTTAGCCTCATACAATTTGGCTATTTTATCCCATGTAGCAAAAGTTTCTGTGTTCGCATTCATTGTAGTTATTTCTTTTTTTCTGCCAAAACATAAGTATAAAACCACATAAGCGTAAAGGTTGGAATAATATCTAAACCTGGCACAATTTCTTCAACAAAGGAAACCACACCTGCTACTTTCCCCGATTTTCCTTTGTAGAGTTTCGTCATTAACCATCCTGAAATAGGCGCCCAAATAATATCGGTCATTTCTCCAATGCCTGGAAAAAAATAAGACAAGGCCCCTATGATGTCTAACAGAATACCAACAAAAAGTTTATTGTATTTACTCATGGGAGGACTTATTTATCACTTTCCAATTAATTTTAAAAACTCGTTTCGGGTTTCTATTTTTTCAAACTGCCCTCTAAACCCTGATGTTGTTGTTACCGAGCTTTGTTTCTGTACCCCACGCATCATCATACACATGTGCGATGCTTCAATAACAACAGCGACGCCCTGAGGTTTTAAGGTGTCGTTAATACAGTCTAAAATTTGCTTGGTTAGTCGTTCTTGAACTTGTAAACGTCTTGCAAAAACATCAACAATTCTAGGAAGTTTACTTAAACCTACAATTTGTCCGTTTGGAATATAGGCAATATGCGCTTTACCAAAAAAAGGTAAAACATGATGCTCGCAAAGGGAATATAATTCGATGTCTTTTACAATAACCATTTCGTTATAAGACTCTTTAAACATGGCGCCTTTTAAAATTTCTACAGGGTCTTGCTCGTAACCTTGAGTTAAAAATTGCATAGCTTTTGCCGCGCGTTCCGGGGTTTTTAAGAGGCCTTCACGTTGTGTATCTTCTCCTAAATCTTCAATAATATGTTTATATTGATTGGTAATTCCATCGGTAACTTCATCGTTATATTCTTCAAAACTTTTGTACGGCATAAAAGGGTTGTTTGTTGTTGTGCTTTATTTTTAATTGAACATATAAACCAGGGACTTTCCTAGAAAATATCCAACTAGGGAAATCGTAGAAAGTACTACAATACTAGTTAACAATAGCTTCTTTGATGTATTTGTATCTTTTCTTAAGGCAATAATTCCAAGAATTACTATTATTCCATTAAAAATAAGTAAAATAATTTCCATAATTGATTTTTATATTTTTCATTACTGTTTAACCATCGCATTTCATAATCCAACATAGCGATTCAATAAATATATAGTTAAAAGCAGATATTACAAAAAAAAGAAACTTAATTGTTCATAACGCTTTAAAGTAGTAAATTCACGCCTATTATTTCTTATAGATGATTCAAGCAAAAAACATTCATAAATACTACGGCGATTTACAAGTTTTAAAAGGTGTCGATATTCATATTAAAAAAGGCGAAGTGGTTTCTATAGTTGGCGCTTCGGGGGCTGGAAAAACCACCTTACTACAAATTTTAGGAACTTTAGACAAAGCTTCATCAAATGTGCCCTTTAAATTAAGCATAAACGGTACCGACATAAATACTTTAAAAGATAAAGCTCTAGCCAAATTTAGAAATGAGCATATCGGATTTATATTTCAATTTCATCAATTATTACCCGAATTTTCAGCCTTAGAAAATGTTTGCTTGCCTGCTTTTATTAAAGGAACAAAAAAAGCAGATGCCGAAAAACGCGGTATAGAATTACTCGATTTTTTAGGCTTATCGCACCGACACAACCACAAACCAAACGAACTTTCGGGTGGAGAACAACAACGTGTTGCCGTTGCTAGAGCCTTAATAAATAGTCCTGATTTAATTTTTGCCGATGAACCTTCTGGGAATTTAGATAGCGAATCTGCCGAAAACCTTCACAATTTATTCTTTAAATTACGCGATGAATTCGGACAAACCTTTGTTATTGTGACGCATAATGAAGATTTAGCAAATATGGCCGACAGAAAGTTAACCATGGTTGATGGTAAAATAACTTCCTAATTTTTTCTTTTTTAAGAAGGGCTGCCATATCATTCCCTTTCATTTTTATGTTGTAGTTCATTTTTTCCATTGATGAAAAAACGAACCAAAAAAATCTAGATTTACGAAACTTTATCTAAATTTTTCGTTCGACACCTAAATTCCAGGAACTCGCCATAATAATTAGAGCCAAATTTAAAAATTAGTTTAGCTCAAACAGCCTGAAATTTCACGGTGTTATCACTTCAAATTTCACGATAAATTTTCGATAGACCATAAAACCGATTTATCTAAATAAGACTAATACCAATTTTAAACTTAGATTTCGACCAAATATAAACCCTAGACTTTTTTCTTAAAAACCATTTTGGACACTAAGGCTGAAAAACCTAAAACAGGCCCAATAGCCAGCATGACAAAAAGATAATTTAAGGGCACAAAAGCCATTAAATAATTAAAAAGCATAATGCTAATAATTGTTAAGCTATACCCCAAACAATTTACAATGGTAAGCGCTGTACCTTTAAACTCGGGGTTAACGGTTTGAGCTACCAAAGTTGAAAATAATGGCGAATCGGCAATAACAACCATGCCCCAAAATACAGCAAAGGCTACAAAAATAATTTCGGAGTTTATCTCAAAAAACAAAGGCGACACCAAACAGCAAATTGCTGAAAGCACTAATGCTGTAGTGGCGACATGTATGGTTTTAAATTTTTGAGATAAATACCCAGCTATCACGCAAGCAATTCCGCCTAAAGCGATAATACTAAAACTTAATAACGGAATGTTAAAACTTGTACCCGGATGCATTTTAACATAAGTAGTTAGCAATAATGGAATAAACGCCCAAAATGCATAAAGCTCCCACATGTGTCCAAAATACCCAAAGGCAGCCGATCGAAAATTGGAGTTTCTAAATATTTTAAATATTACAGAAAGATCTATCGCTTTAGCGGATTTTCTAAAAGGGCCATCTGGAACAAAAACCAGAATTAAAACACCGCCTAATACCGCTATGCCCGAAGTGATATACACCACGTATTGCCATGAAATAAACTGACTAAAACCTTTTAATAAGTGCGGAAAAGCCGTTCCTAATACTAAAGCTCCAACCAAGAAGCCTAATGATTTTCCAAGTCCTTTTTGGTAATAATCGGCTGCTATTTTCATGCCCACGGGGTAAATTCCTGCCAAGAAAAACCCAGTTGAAAAACGTAACAAAATTAAACTATAAATAGTCTGGCTTGGAAAAACGACCAAAGCATTAAAAAATGCACATAATATCGCACAGACAAAAAACACTTTCGAAGGCGAAAAACGATCTGTAATTGTAAAAAAGGCAAACAAAAAAGTGCCCATAATAAAACCAAATTGAACCGCTGAAGTTAAAAACCCTAAAGCTGAAACTTCTAAATTAAAAGTGATGATTAAGTCGGTAATAACGCCATTTCCCGCAAACCACAACGAGGTGCAGCAAAATTGAGAGAAAACGATAATGGGTAAGATGCGTTTTGAAAGGTCCAAATTCATTAAAAATATAAGTCACGAATTTAAGCTTTATTATTAAACAAATAATTTTTTAAAACTTACCATCTGAAATAAACAAGCCTATTCTAGCAGCACATAGACAGAAAAACTAGTCAACACAAATATCAACCAATTAGTTATACAACTAGTATATTCACAGGAAAGGGCTAAAAAAAAGAAACCCCGAAGCGTTGGCCTCGGGGAATTCTAAATGATTAGATTTTAATCTAAGTGATTATTGAAATGTTTTAAGATTTCAAAAACCAAAAATTATTTTTCTAAAGGATATGTAACTCCTAAAATCGTTATAGTTTTTGCTGAATAGTCTAATTTAATATTATTAAACACACCAACATCAAGCTTAAGAACACCTGATTTTACTGCTCTTGGCAACAATACAAAATGTAAAGACTCTTCAACCGTTAATTCATATTCAATATCGTTTGAGCTAACTCCAGACTGTGTTCCGTCTAATAAATATTCGTCATCCCAAATATTTAGAGGCGTATCAGCTCCAGAAATCCAAGTTCTAGTTGAATTTTCGGTGTATTCAATAGCAGCATCATTTTCAGCAGTTATTTTTCCATTTTCAATATCTACGCTATATTCTAAAAACCCATCTTCATTTTCACCTAAATTCTCAACAACTTGAGTCCCTTCAACTTTATACCCATTGTGATAAAAACCATCAAAAGTAGCTGTATGTGTGCTTCCTTCTACACCGTACCAATCTGTTGAAACAATAGTTACAATGCCTTCTCTGGTAACCCCGTCTTTACCTACTGTTCCTTCTTTAAAATCAACCGTTATTGTTTTAGGAAATGTAGTTAAATCCATAGGTGTAACCGAAATTTCAGGACTATTTTTAGTCGCTGCTATTTTTGCTGATGAAGAACCTTCAGCTTGTAAAATGGCATCACCATTATTATTTCCAATATCTTGGAATATTTGATTAACCAAGGCGTATTCTTGAATAGCTTCAATCGTTTCTGTAGGCTCGATGGCTTCTGTTACAGCATCTTTTGCATCATCGCATCCTATAAAAAAAAGTGCTAAAACTGGAATGATTAATTTTTTCATAATTTATATGTTTATTTTTTCGTTTCAAAAATAACGCTATTTGGTCGAATTTTAGTTCAATTTTAGGATTGATTTATTACTTTTTCGACAAAAACATGCACTTCGTCGATGATTTAACGCTTTTCAACTATTATCTAATATAACAGTAAAGATTGAAAGCTTAAAACCATTAGCATAATAAATGGTATTTTTGAAGTCTTAAAACACCATCAAAATTTACATCTTGAATACTGCCGAATTAAAAGAATTTTTAGACGCTAAAGTTATTGAATATAACAATCCTAATTTTATTGATAGTGACCCTATTCAAATTCCGCATCGCTTATCAATCAAAGAAGATATTGAAATTGCCTCTTTTTTAACAGCCACCATTGCTTGGGGAAACCGAAAAATGATTATAAAAAATGCTGATAGCATGATGGAACTGTTAGGAAATTCGCCTTACGATTTTGTTATAAATCATAAAGCAAGCGACCTAGATACTTTTGATGGTTTTGTGCACCGTACTTTTAATGCTGAAGATTTAAAATATTTTATAACAGCTTTAAAAAACATCTATGTAAATCATAATGGTTTAGAGGCCGTTTTTAACAACTACACTTCCGAAACCAGCATGCAACCTGCCATTCACGAATTTAAAAAGACATTTTTTTCCATAAATCATCCTTCCCGAACATTAAAACATGTTGGCGACCCAAATAAAGGTTCGGCGGCGAAACGGATTAATATGATGCTGCGTTGGTTGGTAAGGAAAGATCAAGCAGGGGTAGATTTTGGCATTTGGAAAACCATTCCAGCTTCAAAACTATCTTGTCCGTTAGATGTACATTCAGGAAACGTGGCTAGAAAACTGGGTTTATTAAAACGTAAACAAAATGATGCCAAAGCTTTAACCGAATTAGACACCGCTTTAAGAAACCTAGACCCCAAAGACCCCGTTAAATATGACTTCGCCCTTTTTGGATTGGGTGTTTTTGAAGGGTTCTAACAACTGTTTTTCGTATCTTTATTCGCAAATACACACTGCCTTATGAAATTATATATTTCTCTATTTTTCACCGTTTTTAGTCTTTCACTTTTTTCTCAATCTCGAAAAATTCCAACCGATACTATGGTGGTTACCACACATAGTACAACCATTAAAAACACAGCTATCAACTACACGGCCACGACAGGAACCCAACCCGTTTGGAATCAAGAAGGCGACCCAATTGCGACCCTATATTATACCTATTACGAACGAAATAATGTAAAAAATAAAGCCGAACGACCTTTAGTGATTTCATTTAACGGCGGTCCAGGTTCTGCATCAGTTTGGATGCATATTGCTTACACAGGTCCAAAAGTTTTAAATATTGACGATGAAGGTTACCCTATGCAACCTTATGGTGTAAAGGATAATCCGAATTCTATTCTAGACATTGCCGATATTGTATATGTAAACCCCGTAAACACAGGCTATTCCAGAATGATAGCCAATAAAGAAGGAAAACTACCAGAACGCGAAACATTTTTTGGTATTAATGCAGACATTAAATACCTCGCCGAATGGATTAACACGTTTGTATCTAGAAAAAACCGATGGGAATCGCCTAAATATATTATTGGCGAAAGTTATGGAGGCACACGCGTTATGGGCTTAGCCAACGAATTACAATCTAAACAGTGGATGTATTTAAATGGTGTGATTTTGGTATCGCCAGCCGATTATAAATTATACAATACCAATCAGCCCATATATTCAGCTTTAAACTTGCCTTATTTTACGGCTACTGCTTGGTATCACAAGGCCTTAACCCCTGCTCTTCAACAAAAAGATTTATTAGATATCTTACCAGAAGCCGAAAACTATGCCATTAATACGTTAATGCCTGCCCTTGCTAAAGGTGGTTTTATTTCTGAAAGTGAAAAACAAGACGTTGCAAAAAAAGTGGCTTATTATTCCGGTTTAACCGAAAAGGCCATTTTACAAAATAATCTAGAAGTATCGAATAGTTATTTCTGGAAAGCCTTATTACAAGATAAAACAGGACAAACTATTGGCCGTTTAGATTCTAGATATTTGGGCATCGATAAAACAGAAGCAGGCACAAGCCCCGATTATAATGCAGAAATTTCATCATGGTCGCATTCCTTTACGCCCGCCATTAATTATTACATTAAAGAACATTTAAAATTTAACACCGATATTAAATATAATATGTTTGGCGATGTGCACCCTTGGGACAGACGAAACGACCATACAAGAGAAGGATTAAGACAAGCCATGGCCGAAAACCCATATTTAAAAGTACTAATCCAATCGGGGTATTACGATGGCGCCACCACATATTTTGGGGCTAAATATACGATGTGGCAAATAGACCCTAGCGGAAAAATGAAAGACCGTTTTACATACAAAGGTTATAGAAGTGGCCATATGATGTACCTAAGAAAAGATGATTTAATTTCTGCGAATGATGATATTCGAGAGTTTATAAAAAATGCTTCTAGCAACGGAAAAGCTGCTAAATATATGAGGAAATAGAAGTAAGTATTTTAGCGCTATCATAAAAATAAAAAAACGACTGATATTTTCAAGCATCAATCGTTTTTAAACTTATACATTTTATAACACTTTCAGACCTTCAATAAAGTATCTGAAAAATAGTTATACTAAATTCTGATTACTATTCTGAGAAGAATTCATCTGTCGTTTTTTCGTAAGTATACTTATAAGTAGAAATTTTTTCTTCTTCAAAAGTCTCTGTCAAGCTTAATCTGCCATTTTCAAAAGAAACAGTTTCTGGATCATACTCACCTTTAGCTCCTTCAATCCAATCGGGGTTATCAAGTTCATCAGGAACAATTACAACTTCTGTCGCAGTTCTTGTTAATATACCATTAGTTAACGTAAATGTGCCGGTTACTCCAAATCCATCATAAGCGCAATCATCTGAAATATCAGATTCTTTGGCCGCAACATCCTTATAAGTATTATCACTATTAAATTCGATAATCGATTTACTTTCACACACAGTAGCTTCTTCTAATTCTCCATCATAAGATATACTTACAAGTTTCCATTTTCCAATAATACTGTCTTGTACATCAGGCGTTTTATTATTATCATCGCTGCTACAAGCCAATAATGTTATTGTGGTTAAAAAAATTAGTGCAAATTGTTTTTTGTTCATTTTAATTGTTTTCATGGTTATTATCGATTTGGGGAGCAAATGTAGGTATTTAAATCAAAAGCAAACTCCTAACCTTTTAACCATGCTTCACGTAATGCTTTTTGCGCATCGGTTGCGTCTGGCTTTTCAATAATGCCAAGTCCCATGGTGTAAGTTTTAGTTACTTTTGTTTTAATGTTAATGGCTTTTCCATCACGTATTAAAACAACTTCAATAGCTTGACCAGGTTTCCAATTATAAATAGACTCTAATACCTCGTTTGCATTTTGCATGGTTATTTCCTTGCCGTTTACGCTTCTAATTATATCGTCTGGTTTAGCACCTTGTTCTGCCCAAAAGCTATTTTCTGAAACTTGATCTGTAAAAAAGATAACGCCTAATTGCGGATCGCCGCTAACAATTGGCGCTCCATCCATTAAAATATAGTTGGTTTCCACTTTACCTTCACCAATTTCTAAGCCCACTTTTGCGAAAAATTCGTTGTAATCAATTGGGATATCACCCACAACGTGCATTTCGAAAAAATCACCCAATGAAGGATAAGTCATCGCCACAATTTCATCAATTAATTTATCATCTTCAAAAGGTTTGTGCTTCCCATATTTATTCGATAATTCTTTCATTAGCGATAAAATTCCGCGATGCCCGTTACTTTCTTCGCGCATTAAAATATCAATACACATACCTATTAAAGCACCTTTTTGATACACGTTTAAATATTGATCTTTGTAAGGCTCTTTAATCACATTTTCACTCATTATGGTAAAACTCATCGCATCATTCATACGTTTTGAATAACTGATTTTTTCCATAATCGAATTGTAAAAACTAGCTTCATCAACCAAACCTTGATTCACTTGAAATAAAGTTGCGAAATATTCGGTAACCCCTTCATACATCCATAAATGCTTTGAAAACGTTGGGTTGTTATAATCGAAATACTGAACATCTTCAGAATGCACACTTAAAGGCGTTACAATATGAAAAAACTCATGCGAAACCACATCAATCATACTATCGGCTAAAGCTTCTTCAGACATGTTTTCAGAAAAAACAACAACCGTTGAAGTATGGTGTTCTAAAGCTCCAAATCCTTTTGCCGAATCTTCTTTTCCTTCAGATAAATACAAGAAAATATCGTATTGAGAAGTTGAATTTATATCACCTAAATACGCCTTTTGAGCTTCCATCATTTTAAAAACCGTTTCTTTAAGCGATTTTGCCGAATGTTTTTTATTTGGAGAATAAACACTTAAAACGATTTTAATATCGCCAACTTGAAAGGTTTCAACATCCAAATCGCCGTACATCATTGGATTATCGGTAATATCAAAATAGGTTTGTGCCAAATAACTTGTGGTAGTCGTTTTTCCATCGGCACTGGTTTTAGAACCTGATGCTTTTAACGCAGATGCATGCACAAAGTTAGACGGACTCGTAATATCCACCTTGTATTGATTGTTTTTTAAAGAATCGAAATACCCTATAAAACCATGTAAATTCAACACGAAATTATTCGGCTCTATATTGGTTCCCGAAGGTGAAAAAGGCGTATCATTTCCAATACCTCCCACGAGTTCCTGATCGAAAGTATCATTTACCAAATAGGTTATTTTATCAAGATTTTTAGCGTTAGAAATCGTCCACGTATTCGTATCTACATTGTGAACTGGCATTTCATTACCTTTATAATCATAAGCTTTAATGGCATCGATGTATTTTCCAAAATTGCTTATGGCATAGGTGCCTTGAACAACTTTTGGAAGTCGGTAAGTAACCTTATCAACCGTAAAACGTCCTGGATCAATAGTTACAGGAACACGATCGTTATCGACATGAACTAAATCTACCACGGTTTCAATTGGCGTATTTACAGCCAAATCATTTTGCGATGTTTTTGTGGTACCACAACTGGCAACCAATAAGCCCGTAAATAAAACGGCTAAAATTCTGTTATTCATTAATTTTGATTTTTGTTAAAAAATTGAGCTGCAAAATACTATTATGTACGACGCCCATTACCTAAGGTTTTGTTAAATTCGCATATGCAAAAACCGCTTGTAAGCATTTTAATTCCTTTTAAAAACACCGAAACTTATTTACCGGATTGTTTAAATTCCATATTACAACAAAGCTATTCTAATTGGGAATTAATCATTATTGATGATCATTCAACAGATAAAAGCCATGCTATTGTTAACGATTTTACTCACAAAGATAGCAGAATTAAACTATTAAAAAATTCTGGAAGTGGAATTATTGATGCTTTAAAATTGGCTTTTTCACAAAGCAAAGGGGACTTTATTACACGTATGGACAGCGATGATGTGATGCGTCCCAACAAACTTGAAGTTTTAGCAAATAATTTATTAACCTACGGAAAACAGCATATCGCGGTGGGTTTAGTTCATTATTTTGCTGAAGAAGGTATAAAAGCGGGTTACAAAAGCTATGAAGTTTGGCTGAATAACCTAACTGAAAAAGGCGCAAATTATTCTGAAATCTATAAAGAATGTGTTATTCCTTCGCCCTGTTGGATGGTACATCGCGAGGATTTAATAGCCTGCGATGCTTTTAACCCCAACCGCTATCCTGAAGATTACGACCTAGCATTCAGGTTTTACAAACACAATTTTAAATGCATTCCTTGCTGCGACATTTTACACGATTGGCGTGATTACAGCCACCGCACTTCTAGAACTCATGTGCACTATGCTGAAAATCATTTTATAGATTTAAAACTGCACTATTTTCTAGAACTCGATTATCAAACCAATAAAACGTTAGTGGTTTGGGGCGCAGGAAATAAAGGAAAAACCATTGCAAAAACCCTTAAAAAATTGAATATGCCTTTTGAATGGATTTGCGATAATCCTAAAAAAATTGGTAAAGACATTTATGGTACTGTTTTAAAACCGTTTCAATATTTACAGCACATTGAAAACCCACAAAGCATTATTACCGTTGCCAATAAAGAAGAACAGCAAGGTATTTTAGAATATATGAATCACTTGCATTTAAAACCGATTGAAGATTATGTTTTCTTTTGTTAATGCCGAAAAATTATGTAGGTTTGACTAATCTAATTAAGCTATGCAGTTTAAACATCCAGAACTTCTTTACGCCTTATTTTTACTGCTTATTCCTATTATTGTTCACTTATTTCAGTTACGTAAATTTAAACGTGAAGCCTTTACCAACGTTGCTTTTTTAAAAGAAGCCACTTTACAAACTAGAAAAAGTTCGCAAATAAAAAAATGGCTTGTTTTACTTACTCGATTATTGCTTCTAGCGGCTTTAGTTTTTGCTTTTGCACAACCTTATACTTCTAATTTAGACAGTTTTAAAACCGAAAAAGAAACCGTTATTTATTTAGATAACTCCTTTAGTATGCAAGCTAAAGGGAATCAAGGAGAATTATTAAAAAGAGCCGTTCAGGATATTATTTCCAATGTTCCTAATGATGAAAACATATCGATAGTTACTAATAATCACGTTTTTAAAAACACAAATATTAGTGCGATTAAAAACGAGTTGCTAAAATTAGACTATGCTTCAAATAGTTTAACTGCCGAAGCGGCTTTATTAAAAAGTAAAACCTTATTCAATAATAAAAAAGGGATTTTAAAAAATCTTGTTTTTATTTCAGATTTTCAGCAAGACCAAAGCGATTTTAATATTGAACCAGATTCGCTAACCCGTTTACATTTAGTGAAATTAGAAGCGGTTAACAAAAACAATATTGCTATTGATAGCGCTTACATTTCTGAAACAAACGCCAATAATTTAGAGCTTAACGTAGTTTTAAAAAATAGCGGTACTGCGGTTGAAAATTTACCGGTATCACTTTATAATGACGATAAGCTTATCGCAAAAACATCTGTAAATCTTAATAAAACCAACCAAACGACCTTTACATTACCTAAAGATCAGCTTATAAATGGTAAAATAAGTGTGGACGATAGCAGTTTACAATTTGATAATAGCTTGTTTTTCAATTTGAATAAAGCTTCAAAAATTAATGTGCTTTCTATAAATGCGGCGAACGATAGTTTTTTAAAACGCATTTATACCGAAGCCGATTTCAACTACATTTCAACCACCGAAAAACAGTTAAATTTTAACTTAATAGATAAACAGCATCTTATTATTTTAAATGAATTGGATGCCATTTCAACCCCATTAATTTCAGCTTTAAAACAATTTTCAGCGCAAGGTGGTACTATTATTATCATACCTTCAAACAACATTCAATTAACAGCTTATAATTTATTTTTAAATTCATACGGCGCGCAGTTTTCAAACATAATTACTGCCGAAAAACGCATAACCACTATAAATTACAGTCATCCCCTATACAATAACGGCGTATTTACAAAACAGGTTAAAAACTTTCAGTACCCTAAAGTGAATCAGTTTTATGGATTAACTTCAAATCAAGCTTCGGCAGCTTTACAATTTGAAGATGGTAAACTGTTTTTAGCAGAACTTAACCATGTTTTTGTGTTTTCGGCAGCTTTAAATAGCGATAATTCAAGTTTTAAAAACTCGCCACTTATTGTCCCTACCTTATTTAATATTGGAAAACAGAGCTTTAAAATTCCTGAAATTTATTATACCATAGGTCGCGAAAACACCTTTGAAGTGGAAACACAAATGCAGCAAGACGCCGTGCTTTCACTAGTTAATGAAGACGTTAATTTGATTCCGAGACAACAATATTTTAATAATAAGGTGGTGATTCATACTTCGGAAGAACCTTCAACTGCAGGTACATTTTCTGTTATGAATGGCATTGAAACATTAAAAAATGTGAGTTTTAATTACAATAGATCGGAAAGTGATTTGGTTTACCGCAATCTTTCTGCTTCAAAAAATGTGATGGTTAGCGATTCGGTAACTAAAATTTTCGACAGTATAAAAAGTGACACAAAAATTAATGCCCTGTGGAAATGGTTTGTTATTTTTGCACTAGCGTTATTGATTATTGAAATGCTCATCTTAAAATTCTTTAAATGAACATACTTATAAAATCGGCCACGATTATAGATTCTAAAAGCGAATTTCACAATTCTACTCAAGATATATTAATTGAAAATGGCGTGATTACTAAGATTGCCAACAGCATTAAAAATTCTAAAAATTACCAAGAAGTTAGCTTAAACAACCTTCATATTTCTCAAGGTTGGTTTGATAGCGGGGTGTGTTTTGGAGAACCTGGTTTGGAAGAACGAGAAACTATTGCCAATGGTTTACAAACTGCGGCGCTTTCTGGTTTTACTGCGGTGGCTTTAAATGCGTATAGCAATCCGGTTATCGATTCGAATTCCGATATTACTTTTATAAAATCGAAATCATTAAACCATGCTGTAACACTTTTACCTATTGGAGCTTTAACCGTTTCTAGCCAAGGTGTCGATCTTGCCGAACTTTATGATATGAGCTCTGCCGGAGCTGTTGCTTTTTACGATTATAAAAAGCCTATTTCTAATCCGAATCTTATGAAAATCGCGCTGCAATACGCTAGCAATTTTAACGGTTTGGTATGTTCTTTTCCACAAGAAAACAAAATTGCAGGTCTAGGTGTTATGAACGAAAACATAACTAGCACCAGATTAGGTTTAAAAGGTATTCCTGCACTTGCTGAAGAAATGCAAATTGCAAGAGACTTATTTTTATTGGAATATACAGGCGGAAAATTACATATTCCTACCATTTCTACAGCAACATCGGTGGCACTTATTCGCGAGGCAAAAAAGAAGAAACTAGATGTAACCTGCAGTGTTGCGATTCACAATTTATATTTTACAGATGAAGCGCTAACCGATTTTAACACGCATTTTAAAGTATTACCGCCCTTACGCACACAAAGTGATGCCGATGCCTTAATTGAAGGCGTTAAAGATGGCACAATCGATATGGTGACTACAGATCATAATCCTTTAAATATCGAATTAAAAAAGATAGAATTTGATTACGCTAATTATGGTACCATTGGTTTAGAAACTGCTTTTGGTGCCTTACAAACGCTATTTACCACAAAAAAAACCATTGATATTTTAACCAAAGGAAAAAATAGATTTGGCTTAGAAGCATCTGCTATAAATGAAGGTGCTCTAGCTAACATCACGCTTTTTAATCCAGACTCAAAAGCTGTTTTCACGACTAAAGACATCCTTTCAAAATCGAAGAATGCCATATTTGAAAACGAAACCTTAAAAGGCAGCGTTTATGGTATTATTGCCAATAATCAAATGGTTTTAAAATCGTAATTGCATGACAAATCAAGACATTGAAATTGGCCGTAAAAACGCCATAATAAGCTACATTACCATATTTGGAGTTATTATTGCCTATTATTTAAACAACGAAAACAAAAGTGATTTTGCTAGTTTTCACATCAGACAATCCTTAGGACTTTGGCTTACTTTTTTTGCGCTGGGTTATATTGTTGGTAGTTTTGATAACTGGTTGGTAACCTCATCCTTCTACTTGTTTTTTGTAATTCTTTTTATTTATGGATTTTCAAATGCTGTGGCAAGAAAAAAACAAATTGTGCCTCTAGTGGGTGCATTCTATCAAAAAATATTTGCAAACCTAGGAAACTAACATGGTAAACACATCACTTTCATTACAACATATTATTAGAAAATCTAGCTTAACCGAAAATGCACCATTATTAATTATGATGCATGGTTATGGCAGCGATGAAAACGATTTATTTTCGTTTGCAACAGAGTTACCCGAAGAACTTTTTATCATTTCTGTAAAAGCTCCTTACCCTATGGAACCTTACGGAAATGCTTGGTATGCTATTAATTTTGATGCTGAAAAAGGCAAATGGAACGATATTGAACAAGCCAAACAATCGCGTGATTTAATCTCAAAATTTATTGATGAAGCTGTTGAAGCTTACCCTGTAAATAAAAGTAACGTATCGCTTTTGGGCTTTAGCCAGGGCAGTATTTTAAGTTACGGAGTAGCATTAACATACCCTGAAAAAATTAAAAACGTCGTGGCTTTAAGCGGCTATTTGGTTCAAGATATTTTCCCTGAAAAATTTGAGTCGAAAGACTATTCGCATTTAGATTTTTATTGTTCACACGGCAGTGTTGACCAAGTAATTCCTGTGGAATGGGCGAGACAAACAACACCGTTTTTAAACGCCTTAAAAGTTAAAAATCAGTATTCTGAATTTCCTGTAGGGCACGGCGTAGCGCCTCAAAACTTTTATGAGTTTAAGGAATGGTTAAGTGCACGAATTGGCTAGGGTTTAAGTCGGTATTACAGCTGAAAACCAATTAATCCATTCAATTTCGAATAAATTAATAGCGTTTTCAATTTAAAAATTCTAAAAATGATACGAACTTTTGGTATTTCTTCCTTTATAGCGCTTAGTTCCATTTTTAATTGTACAAGTCAATCTACGACCTATAAACCTGTTAAATTCCCGACAGATTATAATGCAAGTCTTAATATTGTTTATACCACTGTAAACCAATGGGAAGGCAAGATGGATTTATATACCAATCTGCTTTCAAAGCAACCAACGCCTATTGTAATTAATATTCATGGTGGCGGTTGGAATCATGGTGTAAAAGAATCGCAAACTGGATTTAGCGAATTCTTTAAAAATGGTTTTGCGGTTGCCAATGTGGAATATCGTTTAGAATCTACAGCTCCAGCCCCTGCGGCGATTGAAGACGTAAGATGTGCCTTGATTTATTTGTATAAACACGCAAAAACATTAAATATTGATACCAATAAAATTGTGGTGATGGGCGCTTCCGCTGGAGGCCATTTAGCACTCATGACAGGATTATTGGGAAATAATAGAAGATTTGACAGCCATTGCTATTTAGAATCTGAAATTAAAATTGCTGCCATTATTGATAAATACGGTCCAACCGATTTAACGCTTCTATCCGAAATGGGTTCTGCGAAAAAATGGCTAAAAACAAACTCTAAAAATAAAACTTTTATAAAGTCTGTTTCTCCTTTATATTTTGTTTCCGAATCCAGTCCACCAACACTAATTATTCATGGCACGAAAGATCCGCTTGTTTCTTATAAGCAATCTGTCATGCTTTATAAGAAACTACAAGAAAATCAAATAAAAACGGAGTTGGTTCTAATTGAAGGTGGTGGCCATGGTAAATTTTCAAAAGCTGAAAAATCACTTTTTAATGAAAAATTATGGCAGTTTTTAGACAATCTAAAACTAACAAATAAAAACTAGGTTTTTAAACTTAACGTCTTCTTCCTCCAGAATATTCCATAGCATCCCCTTTTCCAAAGCCATAGCTAAATCCGAAAGTTACAAAACGACCTCGCATACTTTTAGTATAGGCTTCAAAATCGTCCTGAATCGTCATTCTTTCGTTAATTCGGGAATTAAAAACATCGCGCACACTCATATTAATTACGCCTTTACCTTTTAGTATTTTTTTACGTAAACCTAAATCTAAAAAAGCAATGTCATCAACTTCAAATTGAATGGTTTGATATTTTGAATTGTAATTTCCTGTAGCTTCAAAATCGATATCGGCTGGGAATTTAAACTTGGCTAGAATTTTAGAATTCCATTGGTCGCCTTTAAAATCGAAAACCTTAGTCTCATAACTTCCCACACGTTTAAAGTTGTTATAATTAAAATCGACATTAAAGCTTAACCATTTTGCTGGACTCACTTTGGTGTTAAATTCAATACCAATAGTACTATTTGTCCCAATATTTTCTGGACGTTGCACAATAACGTTATCTACCGAAGTCACCACGCGCTCTATAACATCGGTGGTATACCTGTGGAAAAGTCCGAAATTTAAAGCTGTTTTCCCTATGTCGAAAATACTTGTAATCTCATAAGAATCGGTGTATTCTGGTTGTAAATCTGGATTACCTTGACGAATATTATAATTGTTTCTAATGTTGAAAAACGGATTTAAATCCCAAAGACGCGGTCTATAAATTCGATTAGAATACCCCGCTTGAATTGACACAGCATCCGAAATTTTATAAGAAGTATGAATACTAGGAAACAGGTTAAAATAGCTTTGGCTATTAGCTTCATCGGTATTTACCAATAAGGTATTTACATTGGTATATTCCATTCTTAAACCTGGTTTTACACCCCATTTGCCACTTTGATAAGCACCTGTAGCGTAAATTCCCAACACATCTTGGTTAAATTCAAAAACGTTGGTAAGTCCAAAATCGGTTTCAAAATCACCATTCACTAAATCCTGAACTTCATAATCGTTACTTACATCGTTTATCACATATTGGGCACCAGTTTCCATGCTCCATTTATCTGAAAACGGCTTAGTATAATCCAATTTAAATGTGTAGGTGTTTTCTCCAAAATCGGTTCTAGTACGTTGTTCACGATCCATGTTAGTGCCCGAAACGGTTTCATCTTCAAACAAAGACGACTGATCTTTACTAAAAGAACGCCCTGTTGCACTAATTAATAAGTCGTGATCGTCATGATCTTCAAAATCTCTTTTATATTGAAGTTCATATTGCCATTTCGGATTGGCAGCTTCGGTAACTTCCGTACGGTTCCATTCAGATTCTAGATTCTCGTTTTCATCAAACAACTGAAAATTATTATCGGAAGGTTGATCTTCATCTTCAAAAGCATAATTACCCGAAATTGTGATGACGTTATTATCATTAATATAATAATCGGAACCTAATGTAATGGTATAAAACTTTTCATCTCTGTAATCTTGTCCCGTATTATAAAGAATGTTGCCATTATCTAAATCGTTATTAATATTGATGTTATCCTGAGGTCTTGAACGTCTTCCCAATCCAATTTGAGTAAACAGGTTAAACTTTTCAGAACGTTTGTTTAAACTTAAACCCACACTATTATTATCGGGAACACCAGCATTTAAAGTTATCGAACCATTCACCCCCTTACGCTCTTCTTTCTTTATAACTATGTTTATAATTCCCGTAGTTCCTTCGGCTTCATATTTAGCCGACGGGTTTGTAATCACTTCAATTTTTTCAATCATATCGGAAGTAATACTCCCTAAGGCTCCCGAATCTTCAGTTAAAATAGATGGTTTTCCATTAATTAAAACCTGTACCCCTTCACTACCACGTAAACTAATGGCACCTTCAATACTCACACTTACAGAAGGCACATTACTAAGTACCTCTAGCGCACTAGCGCCTGTACTACTAATGTCTCTTCCTATATTAAAAACACGTTTATCGAGTTTAAATTCATTTCTAGAAACTTCAGCTTGAACTACTACTTCTCCTAATTGCTCGGCATCTTCAGCTAAAGAAATAAGCCCAAGATTTATGCTGTTATTTTTAATTTCGAATTGTGTAATTGTTTTAGAAATAAACCCCATAAAACTCACTTCAATGTGAAAATTTGAAGCTGATGTTTCTACATTAAATTTACCATCATCATCAGTAATGGTTCCTGTAATAGGTTTTTTAGAATCAATATCGGTTATAGCAACAGTAGCAAATGCTAAAGGCTGCTTGCTGTTTTCTTCAACAACCTGCCCTTTAATTTTTATATTTTGAGCAACACTCGTCCCACCAATTAATAAAATAAAACAAAGTAATAATTGCGTGATGTGTTTTTTTCTAGAATTCATTCTTAATTATTGTTTGTGCAAAAATCAGGCTTTTATTTTAAAAAAGTCGATTGTATTCTGTAAACGACAAATCCGTCCCTGTAAACTGCAATGTTACAGTTCGCGATTTTACGTTTACATGATTAATTCTGCAGTTTACAGGACTCGTTTTTTATTATTGTAGTTTATATTGTAATTTCGATTTATGTCTGCAAAAAAAACAACATTTAAGATAAGTTGGAAAGAAATTGTTTTTCAAATTATTTTGCATTTGCTCGTATTCATTTTCTATGTCTACAATAGAACGAATCGTACTTTTGAAATCCACCACTTTATTTTCTTTTTAAATTATGCGATCGCTGCGGCCATAATTAGTTATATTTTAATGCCTACTTTTTTCTACAAGAAAAAATATTTAGCCTTTTGTCTGTATCTAATATTACTCATTGTTATTGTTATCCTTACTGAAGAATTTTTTCTAGAAAAGGTGTTTTTTCCTAATACCAAACGCTCTAGTTCTTTCCCAGGAGTATTTTTTATGTTGGCCGATATTCTACCGGTTATCACCATATTATCTGGTTTTAAGTTTACATGGGATGCTATTGTTAAGCAACGTCAAGTTGAAAAATTAACAACACACATTCAAGAAAGTGAACTTCAATTTTTAAAATCTCAAATCAATCCACATTTCCTATTTAACAATTTGAACAACCTTTATTCGTATGCTATTGAAGCTTCACCTAAAACCCCTATTATTATTTTAGAATTAAGTTCGGTTTTAAGATATATGTTGTACGAATGCAAAGCGCGCTATGTTTCTATTGTTAAAGAAATCGAGCATTTAAAAAACTTTACCCAACTAAATGAACTTCAAATTGAAGAACGTGGTCGTATTAATTTTAAATCTGAAAACATTGATGCTCAATATGAAATTGCGCCACTTATTTTAGTTGTTTTTATTGAAAACGCCTTTAAACACAGTCAGTCGGCACAATCGGATAACATAAAAATTGATATTGAAATTTCAATGACTAATGGTATTCTAAGTTTTAGTTGTGTGAACAACTTTATGCCTATGACCAAACAAGATGATTTAACACATGGGATTGGCTTAAAAAACGTAAAAAAACGCTTAGATTTATTATATCCAGATACGCATGAATTAAAGATTAATGAATCGGAAAACCTATACGATGTTCAATTAACCATAAAACTTCATAAAACAGCCCAATGATGACCTGTATTATTGTAGAAGACCAGCCGCCAGCACAGCGTATTTTAAAAAAATACATTGAAGATGTTGACTTTCTAACCTTGAAAGCTGTGTTTTCAGATGCCATTCAGGCCATGGCATATCTAAAAACAGAAACCATTGATGTGATGTTTTTAGACATTAATTTGCCAAAAATATCAGGGATTGAATTTCTTAAAAGTGCTAATAATATTCCGCAAGTTATATTAACTACTGCGTTTTCAGATTATGCCTTAGAGAGTTACGAACTGAATGTCGTAGATTATTTATTGAAGCCTTTTTCTTTTCAGCGATTTGTTCAAGCGGTTTCAAAAGTAAGCTCTAAAACTTCGGAAATGCCTTCGGAAACTTCAGAAATCTTCATAAAATCTGGCTATGAACATATTAAAGTTATTATTGATGATATTCTTTTTATTGAATCTGATTCCGATTACACCGAAATTACTACCCTAAATCAAAAATATTTATCGCAAGAACCATTACGCCATTGGATTGAAGTTTTACCAAATAACAAATTCTATAGAATACATAAATCTCATATTATAAACATTCAGAAAATAGAAAAATTGGTAAGTAACCTCGTCTATTTAAAAGGTGGTTATAAAATTCCAATAGGACGCACTTACAAAGATGCCTTTACTAAAAACATCTTTAAAATCTAATTCCTAACTTTACTTTCAAAATCCTTTAAAAAACAGCCTGTCCCTTTACAGTACGGGATGATTTTTTATTTTACTGGGAACAAAAAAAGCATAGTCACAGCTGGCATGCATTGAGTAGAACCGCTAAAAATGACATTTATGAGCAATTTAAAAGACATCAAATCAGAGATTGAAAAATATGCAAATGACTCAAACTTGACCGAATTACAAATTGTTGAGAAACTTGAAAAACATTACTTTGACAAAAAAGTAAACGCGAATTTAAAGTTGTATAAATTAGGGAAGAAAAAAGTGAGAGAAATAACAAAAGACTTGAAAATATCTCATAGAAAATTTTATCAGATTTTGGAAAAGAAGAACATTGGGTATAAAAAATATAATAAGAGTGATTTAAAATAAAACGATTGACTTCAAGTGTTTTTGCATAATCGAAAACTTAATTGAAAACAAAAAAGCCTGCTAACATTTGTTAACAGGCTTTTTTATTGGTTAAAAAATTGAATTAGCTATTAAGCTTCTTTCTTTTTTCTGATTTATCTACTGTTTCATACATTACAGGTGTTGCGATAAATAACGATGAGTAAGTACCCACAATTACCCCTACAATTAATGCAAACATGAAGCCTCTAATCGAGTCGCCACCAAATATAAATATCGCTAATAATACTACTAAAGTAGTTAACGAGGTATTTAATGTTCTACTTAATGTGCTGCTTAAAGAGACATCTACAACTTTGTCAAAATTCCATGCGGTATGCTCGTTAAGGTATTCACGAACTCTATCGAATACAACCACGGTATCATTTAACGAATAACCAATTACCGTTAATATGGCTGCAATAAATGCTTGGTTAATTTCCATGTTAAATGGCATGAATTTATAAGTTAAAGAGAATACCCCTAATACAATAAGAACATCGTGGAAAACTGCTATTACAGCTCCTAAAGAGAATTGCCATTTTTTGAATCGGAATAAAATGTATAAGAACACTACGATTAACGATCCTAATACAGCCCATAAAGAAGCTTGCTTAATATCATCGGCAATCGTTGGAGATACTTTATAAGTTTCTAATAAACCAACTTGCTTGTTTACATCGTTTAAATCGATGAAATCGTTATAAGTAGTCCCTTCTAAATAAGGTACTAAAGCTTGGTATAATTTAGATCGAATTTCTTCATCTACTTTAGTACCAGATTCGTTAACCTTATATTTTGTTGTGATTTTTAACTGATTTGCAGAACCAAATGTTTTAGCATCGGCACTTCCAAAAACAGCAGGGTCAGATAAAACATCTGTAATTTCTGAAGAAGAAACTGCATGTGCAAAACGCACTTGATAGGTTCTACCTCCAACAAAATCGACACCTTGATCTAATCCGTTTGTAAATAATGATCCTAATGAAAGTACGATTAATGAACCAGAAATGATGTAAGCAATCTTACGTTTCTTTAAAAATTCGATGTTTATGTTTCTAAAAAGGTTTTTAGTAAGTCCTGTAGAGAACTCTAAGTTACCACCTCTATTTGCATACCAGTCAATTAATAATCTTGTAATGAAAATAGCTGTAAATAAAGACGTAGCAATACCAATTAATAAAGTAGTTGCGAAACCTTTAATTGGTCCTGTACCAAATACAAATAAAATTAATGCTGTTAAACCTGTAGTAATGTTGGCATCTAAAATTGATGATAAGGCATTACCAAATCCATCTTTAATAGCTTCTGCTTGTCCTTTTCCTTTGCTTAATTCCTCACGAATACGCTCAAAAATAAGTACGTTCGCATCCACCGACATACCAATGGTTAATACAATACCCGCAATACCAGGTAAAGTTAATACGGCTCCAAGTCCAGATAAAACACCAAAGATTAATAAGATGTTTAATAACATGGCGATATCTGCAAATAAACCAGATTTTCCGTAATAGAAAACCATCCATAATAATACCAATGCCAATGCAATCATGAAAGACATGGTTCCACTTTGAATCGCTTCCTTACCTAAAGAAGGCCCAACAACTTCACTAGAAATAATATCTGCAGAAGCAGGTAATTTACCAGCACGTAATACGTTTGCTAAATCGATCGCTTCGTTTAATGTAAAGTCTCCAGAAATTGAAGAACTTCCTCCTGCAATAGGTCCTGTAGTTACGCCTGGAGCAGAATATACAATGTTATCTAAAACAATAGCAATCTGACTGCCTTGTGCATAAGCATTTCCAGTCATTTCTTCCCAGATTTTAGCACCTTTAGCATTCATTTGCATAGACACTTCAGACTTTCCAACAGCGCTAAACTGGTTTCTTGCATCGGTTACTACATCACCACTTAAAGGTGGAATGTTTTCTCTATTACCAACTAAGGCATATAAATCGACTAATTCGCTATTTTTTTCTGGTTTTCCAAAAGCAAATCTTGCATAACGTTGTTCTGATGGTAATAACGCTCTAACTTCTTTACTGTTTAAATAGTCAAGAACTTTATTTTTATCTTTAATTTCAAACTTAGCGATAACTGGTCCTCCAGGATAGCCTTGTCCTCTAATTAAATCGAAAATTGGGTTTACAGTAGCAACTGCTGTAGAATCAGTTTCAGCATCACCTAATAAATCGTCAATTTGAGATGATTTTGCATCTTCTTCATCTTCAGATTTTGCTTCAGCACTTTCTGTTTTTTTATCTACTACAGATTTTAAAACTTCGTTAGCTTGTGCTAAAAACGGGAAAAATTGTTCGCCTTTATAAGCATCCCAAAATTCTAATTGTGCTGTACTTTGTAATAAGCTTGTAGCACGCTCAACATCTTTAACACCTGGTAATTCAACCAAAATACGTCCAGAAGTTCCTAAACGTTGAATGTTTGGAGAAGTTACACCAAACTCATCAATACGCTTACGTAATACTTCGAATGCAGAAACGATAGACTCGTCAATTTTTCTATCGATAACTACTTTTACCTCATCATCAGACATACCGCCATCAATTTCACCATCTAAAGCTTTGGTGTAAAAAATATCTGGAGACGCTAATTTGGTATCACCTTTAATAGCGTCAAAAGCAGTGAAAAAATCTTCTAAATAGGTGTTTTGACCATTTTTTTGAAGTTCTGTAGCATCTTCTAAAGCTTTATTAAATGTAGGATCGGTTGTATTGTTAGCCAATCCTTTTAAAATGTCTTTTACAGACACTTGAAGAATTACGTTAATACCACCTTTTAAATCTAAACCAAGGTTCATGGCTTTTTGTTTCACTTCGGTATAAGTGAATTTTGCAACCCCCATGTGGTATACCGTATCGGTAGCGATAGACTGTAAATAGTTGGCTTCTTCCTGAGTACGTTTAGCGTGATAGTTCTCTTCGGTAGAAGGTACTTTATTAATCGCTATTTCATGAGCTTCTTTCTCAATTTGATTTGCTTTGAATGTGAATGATAATTGATAAATACTTACCAAACCAAACAAAAGAGCAAATAATTTTACTAATCCTTTGTTTTGCATTTTATAATTTTTACGTCATTTTTTTAATCGGGCAAATATAGAATTTACCGCATAATATGACAATGTTTTATGTATTAAGATTTTATGCTTCATCTTTATAAAAATGAAGTCTTTTTAATGTCTTTTGGAAATCTAGGTTTTACCTAAAGTAGTGTATAAAAACCTTTTAGCAGAAAGGGCCCGCTCGAACCTCGGGAATAGTATGCAAAGCTTCACTTATGGTAAGTGCTATAGTTTCGCAAACTTTAAAGGTCGTTTTAAAACTGTTATGAGAAGCTATAGTTTCTAAATAACCTGTTGAAAAACTATGATTAGAATCTAAAAATCGATCACTTTTAGTATCTAATTGTAAAACAATGGTACCATCGAAATCCCAACCAGAGTCGTTACTGGTTTGAATTTCATAAATGTCAAAATTGTATTTAACAGCACCTTCTTCAAGCGGAATCTCTGAATTGGCTTGATGTTCGGTTAAAATAAGGGCTAAATCATCTTCATTCGAAAAAGCCTTTTTAATACTAGAAACATCGGCGTCGCTGTAATATCTAATTTTTAATAAACCATTGTCTTGGGTGCTTACCTTAATATGACTTCCGCCAACGGCAATCAATTGTTTTTTTACAATGGCAATGGTGTTTTGTACTTCAGTAGATGTTAAATCAACATCTGTAAATTGCAAGACAATTTCTTGATTAGGCGTAGCTATTTGCTGCTGAGAAACAACACCAAACAAAGCTAATCCGAAAATAAAAGTACTAAGGCACCATCTTGCTAACATGCGCCAAATATAAAAAAATAAAGACTGTATTACTACAGTCTTTATATAATTATCATGTATAGCTATTTAATTCAGTTCTATTGACTTTTTTTAACTAAAAACGTAATAAAATACGCTCACAAACCAAACCGTTTATCTATTCATTCCAACAAATCAACCGTTTATCGGTTTTTTTTGAATATTAACGCACGCAAACTTATATTGCAAGCTGCTATTTAACAATCAGTTATCCCAAAACTGCCTCTCACATGAAGAAAACTACTTTTTGGACTAAATTATTATTGCATTTTTTCATCTTATTTCTAAGCATTAATGCTTTTTCTCAAGAAATTGAAAGTATTAATTTGAAGACTTCTACTAATAAGATGAGCAGCCCCCCTGAAGAGTTCACTTTCCAAACAACCATGAAATCCATGATGAGCACTGGTTTTTATGATAGTGATGGTGATGGTGTTTCAGATAACAATGATATTGATGATGATAACGATGGTATTCCTGATACTATTGAAGAACAAGCTTGTGTTGATGCTAACGGCAACTCATTGGCCGAATTTATATTCTTAAATGAAACTTTTGGTGTATACGATGAATCTGACCCAAGCACTGCGCGTGGCGAAATAGGCGGAGCAGACTCCCCTTACACTGCCTATACAGGCTATGGATACGAAGATGGCGCTGGCTCTAACAATAGTGTAAACGATGGCCAATACACACTTACAAGTATAATTGTAGATCCAGATGATGTCCCTACAAACCCTAATGCCAATGTTACTCCTTCGCCTACAGGCCATGTGGCGACATGGGCACACAGCGCTTGGGAACCAATTGAAGACCACACGCCTGGAGATAACACCGGAAATACCAAAGGAAGAATGGCACTTTTTAACGGCCATGACATTGCCAACAACACTTTTTATGAAACAACCATTAATGGTTTAATTCCAGACGTATTAATAACCTATAGTTTTTGGGTTATAAATGTAGACAAGAGTACTTATAATAGAAGTAAACCTAAAATTACTGTTCACTTTTATAAAACTGATGGTACTGAAATTTTTGGAACTAGCGGGTCTGTCTTCACAACTAATAACATATACCGCTGTAGTGGAGGCGGAGATAGCGATAGTACTAGTAGTACGTGCCCAGTTTCTGAATGGCAAGAATTTTCATCAACCTTAACAACCTCAGAATCTACTATACTTGTTAAATTTGTAAACAATGCTCCCGGTGGCGCTGGTAACGATTTAGCATTAGACGATATTGTTATTAAACAATCCATTTGCGACATGGATGGTGATAATGTTGGTGACATCTATGATTTGGATTCTGATAACGATGGGATCCCAGATGCTATTGAAGCAAATTCTACAACTGCTGCTTTGAGTGCTGATAAAGGATATATAGCAACAGCTTTAAAAAAATCAAACGATAAGAACAAAAATGGCATGCTAGACAGTTTAGAATCGCCTACTCTAACCCCAATAGACACAGACGGAGATGGCATTCCTAATTATTTAGATTTAGATAGCGATAACGATGGCTTATTTGATGTCGATGAGTCTGGAGCCACAAATAGTAACAGTCCAACCTTTATAAATGGGGACGGCGATATTTCAGGTGATGGTACTGGCGACGGTATAGAAACTGAAAACTTTAGAGGCGATAGCGGAACTGCAAACGGATACGGCGATGGCATAATAGATATATTCGATTTCCATGAAGGCACAAATTTTAACGATTCTTATGGTAATAATGGCCAAACTAGTCCTGTAGACACCTTTGGAGACCCTAATATACCCGACTATTTAGAAGTAAACCCACTGCCACTAGCCGCAAACGACCCTAGAATCATATATGAAAACTTATTAGATGCTAACGGTAAACTATCCAACACCACAGACAATGATGGCGATGGTATTATGGATTCGAGAGATGGAGACGATACCGTTTTTGGATCTCCAAGAAATTTAGACAGCAGTTTTAGTTTGTATTTTGATGGTAGAAACGATTATGTTGAAGATACTTTTTCGTTAACAAGCGAAGCCTCGATAATGGCTTTTATTAAAAAGGATGGAGCAAACACAAATAACGACCATCAAATTATAGCAGGAAAAGACAATTTCTATTTAATAATAGATAGCAGCACTAATATTGTAAGCACTGTTATAGAAGGCAACACTCTTGTTTCAACAACTGCAATTCCAGAAAATATTTGGACGCATATTGCCGTAGCAACAAAATCTGGCGAAACAAAACTATATATTAATGGTGTTGAAGAAGACACATCTACCAATGGAAGTTTCACCGACACCCCTAATTTCACAATTGGTCGAGGTGCTTCAAACGCAAACTATTTTAAAGGCGAAATCGATGAAGTAAGAGTTTTTAATACGGCCCTTACATCAGAAGAAATAAAAAGAATGGTGTATCAGGAATTGGATGATACCAATGGTTTTAACAGCGGAAAAATAATTCCTTTAGATATCTCATCAACATTAGGCTCCCAATTAGTTAAATACTATAAAATGGATGGCTATACAGACGACATTTTAGATGATAAAAAATCTACTTCAAAAGATGTTACTGGCGCAAAAATGTATAATTTTAAAAACATCTATTTCCAAAAAGCACCGCTTCCTTTTATCACTTCAGCCGATGGCGATTGGGATAATTCGGCAAGTTGGTTATATGGTGATGAATGGGATATTTCAAACAAAAAAAACAATCCTGAAGACGCCTCAATCATCCACATTAAACACAATTTAAACTTAAAAGGTGCAACCGAATTTACCCAAGGCACGGTTGGTATTATTATAGATGATAACAAAACCTTTACCGTCCAGCCAAATCATGGTATTCATAACAGTTGGTATTTAGAATTAAATGGACTTTTAGATTTAGAAGGCGAATCTCAACTTATACAAACCCAAGGCAGTATTTTAGCATCGACAAGTAGCGGAGCTTTGGAAAGAAACCAAGAAGGCGCAGCAAACTTATATACATACAATTGTTGGTCGTCTCCCGTTGGAATAACTGGCTCACTAAATAATAGCAACTATACAGCATCGGATATCTTTGATAATATTGGTTTTTTAACTGGTCAAAATGAATATGATGGAGACGGATCAAATGTTGCAGATTATTGGATTTGGAAATATGCCGATAATCCATCAGACCAATATTCCGAATGGGAACATATTAGAAGTACAGGAGAATTATTGCCAGGGGAAGGATTTACTATGAAAGGAACTGGAACCACCGATGCAGAACAACTTTACGAATTTCTAGGAAAACCGTTTAATGGAGATATCAGCTTAACACTTAATGAAGATAATGACTATTTAGTTGGTAACCCTTACCCGTCTTCTATTGATGCCGATCAATTTATTAGAGATAATTTAGGAACTTCTGATGGCGGAAACAACCCAAACGGAAATATTATCAATGGGGCTTTATATTTCTGGGATCATTTCTCTGATCACTCACACTTTCTTAAAGAGTATGAAGGCGGATATTCTGTATACACATTAACAGGAGCTACACCAGCCATATCAAATGATAGCAGAATTAATGCCACTGGAAATACAGGAAGTACGGCCAAACGGTATATCCCAGTAGGGCAAGGATTTTTTGTTTCATCGTTATTAGATCCAGATCTTAAAAAAATGATTAATTCTTCAGATGCATCTGCTGCAACCGTCCCTATTGGAGGACAGATTGTTTTTAAAAATAGCCAACGTGTATTTGCAACAGAAGCTGCTCATCCTTCCGAATTTTTAAAATCAGCATCAGGAAAATCTAAAGCAAATAAAATTTCTGAAGATATCAGGCCAAAAATTCGATTAAAATTTAAATCACCACTTGGTTACCACAGGCAAATTTTACTTGGTACAGATGCGCATGCCACAAATGGATTTGATTTAGGTTATGAAGCCGAACTAAACGAAGCAAACAAAGAAGACATGTATTGGCTGTTAAATAAAAGCGCATTAACAATACAAGCTATTAAAAACTTTGAAGAAACAAGTCAAATTTTACCTTTAGGCCTAAAAACATCAAAAGAAGGTTTAGCGCTGATAAAAATTGATGCTTTAGAAAATGTAGACCCTCAAACTAAAATTTATTTACATGATAAAGACTTAAACACTTATCATGATCTAAAAGAAAGTGATTTTGAAATTTATTTAGAATCAGGCGTACAAGAAGACCGTTTTGAGCTAACATTTTCGACACCTTTAACGTTAGAAACAGATCAAGCCGAAGAAAACAGTCTTGAAGTGCATTTTAATAACACTAAAAAACAAATTGTAATCTACAATCCTAATGCCCTTCAAATAGAATCAATAGCGCTATTTAACTTATTAGGACAATCGGTATTAAGCATTGAAATTCAAAATACTGATAGAAATTCAGAATACAAAACAGAAGCAATAAGCACAGGAATATACACGGTAAAATTAAAAACTAATAAAGGAACCGTAACCAAGAAAGTGCTTGTAGAGTAGTTTATTGAAAACCAACTTAAACAAAAGAGACTATCTAAAAAGTAAGTTAAATTTGACTTGTCAGGTTGAGCTTGTCGAAACCGATATTGATTAGCAATCAGTTAAAAATATTTCGACAAGCTCAATATGACATCAAGTATACTTTTTAGACAGTCTCTTTTGTTTTTAAAATTAATGCTTCTAGAGACACCTTGCTTTGCTCTCCTGAAACCATATCTTTTAATGTATACTGATTAGATTTTATTTCCTCCTCACCCACTAAAACCACAAATGGAATTTCGCGTTTATTCGCATGATTCATTTGTTTTTTCATTTTAGCAGCATCGGGATATAATTCAGCATTAATGCCTTGTAAACGTAAATTCTTAATGGCTTTTAAACAGAATAGCGCTTCCTTATCACCAAAATTTATAAATAAAACGGCTACATTTTTACTAACGGTTTCTGGAAACAAGCCTAATTCTTCTAAAACCAAATAAATGCGGTCCAGACCAAAACTTATACCAACCCCACTAACATCTTTTAAACCAAAAATTCCCGTTAAGTCATCATAACGGCCACCGCCACCAATAGAACCCATTTGTACGGTTTTTGGTGCTGCTACTTCAAAAATAGCGCCTGTATAATAATTTAAACCTCTAGCTAAAGTCACATCCAACTGAAGTGTTGCTGTACTTAAACCTAACTCGGAAATAGCTTCATCAATAAAAGCCAATTCTTCAATCCCTTTTAAGCCTTCTTCGGAAGTAGATAGAATACTTTTTAAACTTTCAATTTGAGATTCAAAAGAACCTGAAAGTGTAAATAAAGGCTGAAGTTTTGAAATGCCTTCTTCAGAAATTCCTTTACCAAGCATTTCTTCCTTCACTTTCTCCTCGCCTATTTTGTCTAATTTATCTAAAGCCACAGTGAAATCGATAAGCTTATCGCTAGCACCAATCACTTCAGCAATTCCAGAAAGTATTTTTCTATTATTTATTTTGATGGTAACGCCTTCCAGTTTTAAAGCTGAAAAAACCCTATCATACAACTGAATAAACTCAACTTCTTGCCAAAGCGATCTAGAGCCTACTACATCGGCATCACATTGAAAAAACTCTCTAAAACGGCCTTTTTGAGGACGATCGGCACGCCAAACAGGTTGAATTTGATAGCGTTTAAACGGAAATTCAATTTCATTTTGATGCTGCACCACGTAACGCGCAAAAGGCACGGTTAAGTCATAACGCAATGCTTTTTCTGAAATTGAAGCGGTTATTTTCGTGGAATCTTTTTCTGCATAAGCTTCTGCATTTGCCTTAGATAAGAAATCACCAGAATTTAAAATCTTAAAAATTAATCGGTCACCTTCATCGCCATACTTCCCCATAAGGGTACTTGAGTTTTCAAAACTTGGGGTTTCAATAGATTGAAATCCGAAGGTTTCAAAAGCACCACGAATAGTGTTAAATATATAGTTTCGTTTGGCAACTTGTTCTGGATTAAAATCTCTTGTGCCTTTTGGAATGCTTGGTTTTTGAGCCATATAAATGTCTGTGGAAACAGGTATCTTTTTAATTATTAAAAAATAGAATTTGCCGCATCAAAACTTTAAAAATTATTTTGCTGTTGCGGAAGAACAAAAATAATAGTTTTAATTGGAAACAAATTCTGCCTTTGTAGGAATGATTAGTTAATTATTTTATCAAAATACTTAAACAAATCGCCTTTAGTAATCACAGCGCCTTGTTCAATCATTTTAAACTTATCTAAATTTTTATCGTCGGTATAATCTTTATCGGCCTGTAAAAACTCTACGCTTTCATCCATTAAGTTTTCTCGTAACCAGTTATAACCTTCGGCTGTAGTAATATCCACTTCTTCGTTTTTCACATTCAATACAATGGCTTGCATATTCGTTTCCCCTAACCTAAACAAATACATGTGTTGTGCTGAAATATGCTCTAAAAACTCAGCAGCATTTAATACACCTTCCCAAATTAAATCGCTAAACACGTCTAATTCCATTTCGGCTAAATCGGGTTTATTTGCTTTTAAATTTGTCCACTCATCAGCTGTAATGGATTGAGTTGCTAAGAAATTTATAAATTCTTGGTGTAATTCTTCAAACTGTTCTTTGGTGAGTCTTGAATATTTCATTTAAATAAAAATCAATTTTGAAATTATAGTAATAAACTATCTGTATATAAACTGTTTTCAGCTTAAAAAAACCGGGTTTTTAAGCGCTGCAAATTTAAGAATATATCTCTTATTATCTTAAAAAATGGAGACCAAACCCAATGGGTTTCACACATGAAACTATAAAACATAAAAAAACCACTCAAAAAAATTGAGTGGTTTTGTATGATATAAAGCTTTTAATTAAGTTTGGGCAACAACTTCAAATTCTAAATCTACAGATACAACTCTGTGTAAACGAATTACGGCAGTATATTTACCTAATCGTTTAATTGTTGTAAGCGTGATGAATTTTTTATCAATTTCTTGACCTTCTTTTGCTAAAGCTTCAGCTAAATCGATGTTGTTTACAGAACCAAATAATTTGTCTCCTGCTCCAACTTTAGCTGGTATTTTAATTTCTAATGCTTTAATTGCTTCAGCAACTTTATTAGCATCATCAACTATTTTCTTTTCTTTAAAAGCGCGTTGCTTTAAGTTTTCAGCTAATACTTTTTTTGCAGAAGCTGTTGCTAAAATCGCTTGTTTTTGAGGAATTAAAAAGTTTCTACCATAACCGTTCTTAACTGTTACAACATCGTCTTTAAATCCTAAATTTTCAACGTCTTGTTTTAATATAAGTTCCATTGTTATCGTATTTTATTTTAATAAATCAGCTACATAAGGCATTAAAGCTAAGTGACGTGCTCTTTTTACAGCTACAGACACTTTTCTTTGATACTTTAATGATGTTCCTGTTAAACGACGTGGTAAAATTTTACCTTGCTCATTTACAAATCTTAATAACCAGTCTGCATCTTTATAATCTACATACTTGATACCAGACTTTTTGAAACGACAATATTTCTTTTGCTTATTAGTTTCAATATTAAGAGGCGTTAAATATCTAATTTCGCCGTCTTTTTTTCCTTTTGATTGTTGTTCTATTGATGACATAATTAAGCTTTTTGTTTAAGTTTCTCTCTTCTTCTTTCTGCCCAAGCAATCGCGTGCTTATCTAACGATACTGTTAAATAACGCATAAAACGCTCGTCACGCCTAAACTCTACTTCTAAAGCGTCAATTACTTCTCCTGGTACAGTGTACTCAAATAAGTGATAAAAACCACTTTTCTTGTTTTGAATTGGGTAAGCTAATTTTTTTAGTCCCCAATCTTCTTTAGCTATCATCTTAGCGCCGTTAGAAACAAGAAAGTCTTCGTATTTCTTTACTGTTTCCTTTACCTGATCTTCAGATAAAACGGGATTTAAGATGAAAACAGTTTCATAATGATTCATAAAAATCGTATTTTATTGTTAAAAATTGGCTGCAAAAGTAATTATTTTTTATATCTTACACAAGATTATTAGACCTAATTTCCCTCTCAAACAAATAGGCACTAGTAAATTCAATAAAATTTGCGCTTTACCGACGTTTTTTGGTTTTTAGCCGAATTTTTTGTACTATTGTCGATATCTTAACCGAAATAATATAGAATGTTATGACTTTAAACTGTGTAGTAGTAGACGATTCAGCCATTCAGCGTCTCTCTATAGTTAAGTTAGTCGAGAACCACCCATCTCTCAACTTAATTGCGGAGTACAGTAGCGCTTTAGAAACAAAAAATGGTTTAAACACGCATCAAGTAGATTTAATTTTTTTAGACATTGAAATGCCAGTGCTAAACGGATTTGAACTTCTAGACGTATTAAACAACAAACCGCAAATTATTTTCGTAACCGGTAAAACTGAATACGCTTTTAAAGCTTTCAATTATGATGCTACCGATTACTTACACAAACCCATTACAAGAGAACGTTTTAACACTTCTGTAGACAAAGCCTTAGAACAACACAGATTAACTCAAGACTTTAGCGAAGAAGATGGTGAACATATTTTTGTTAAAAGCAACCTTAAAAAACGTAAAGTTTACATTAAAGACATTAAGTGAATTGAAGCCCTTGGTGATTATGTAAAACTTGTAACTGAAGAAAACAGCTTGGTTGTATTATCCACAATGAAATCTTTCGAAGCCGAATTACCTGAAGGTAAATTTTTAAGAATTCATAAATCGTATATCGTAAATTTAGATAAAATTGACAGATTTAACAGTAAAAATGTTGAAGTTGGGGCTTATGAAATTCCTTTAAGCAGGAATAAGAAAACCCAATTGGTAGACGCTTTAAACAATATTTAATAACCACCACACTAAACTAAAAATTATCGACGTTTAAAACTACCCTAACCGATCTAAAATCTTTCACACTAAAAAAGCTATTATTAATTTTAATGATAGCTTCTTTTGTTTTTGCTAACGACTGTTTTTTAGGGATTTTTACTAAAATATTTTTATGAAACTGGTTTCTTATTCTAGCCACCGGTGGCGCTTCTGGCCCTAAAACCGCATCGCCAAACACTTGCCTTAACGATTTTGCAAACCAAATAGAAGCCGTTTCTACACGATTATAATCTTTGTGTTTTAATGTAATTTTAATCTGTTTATATATAGGTGGATATTTAAAATTATACCTTTCGTTCATCTGTTCTTTAAACATTTCGGTATAGTTATTTGTAGACACCTGCTGCAAAATATTATGAAACGGATTATAGGTTTGAATTAACACTTTCCCGCGCTCTTCGGTACGCCCTGCCCTACCCGAAACCTGTAACATAAGCTGAAAACTACGTTCGTGCGCTCTAAAATCTGGAAAATTCAGCATATTATCGGCATTCATAATACCTACTAACTTCACATTTCTAAAATCCAAACCTTTAGTTAGCATTTGCGTACCAACCAAAATATCAATTTCTTGCTGCTCTAGGGCTGTTATAATTTTTTCGTAACCGTATTTACCACGTGTGGTATCTAAATCCATTCGCGCTACCTTATAATCTGGAAAAAGTATTTTAACTTCTTCTTCAATTTGCTCGGTACCAAAACCTTTACTGTCAATATCCTGTCCGCCACAAGCCGAACAATCTTGCAACATGGCCGAATTATAACCACAATAATGGCAACGCAATTGATTTCTGTATTGATGATAGGTTAGACTCACATCGCAATTAGGACACTGCGGCGCATGCCCACAGGTTTTACACTCGACAATTGGTGAAAATCCGCGACGGTTTTGAAATAAGATGATTTGATGGCCTTCAGCTAAAGTTTCGGTCATTTCCTCGATAAGCCTATCGCTAAAATGCCCTTTCATGCGCTTCTTTTTCAGCTTATCTTTAATATCTACCAACTCAATATCAGGCATTAAAACATTGTTGTAACGGTATAACAATTCAACAAAACCATATTTATTTTGCTTCGCGTTATAGTAACTCTCTAAACTTGGCGTTGCAGAACCCAATAGTGTTTTTGCTCCATGTAAATGCGCCAAAACAACCGCTGCATCTCTGGCATGATAACGCGGTGCAGGGTCGAATTGCTTAAAAGATTGCTCGTGTTCTTCATCAACTACAATCAATCCTAAGTTATTAAATGGTAAAAATATAGAAGAACGCGCGCCTAATATTATTTGCGCTTTCCTGCCTGACGGCAAGGCAGGCGCGGAATTGTTTAGCACATGATTCCAAACTTCAACACGTTCTTGAGAAGAGTATTTAGAATGAAAAACAGCTACTTTTTCTCCGAAATAATTCTGAAGCCTCGTAATTAACTGAGTCGTTAAAGCTATTTCTGGAAGCAAATACAACACTTGTTTACCTTGGTTTATAACCGCCTCGATAAGTTTTACGTAAACCTCTGTTTTTCCTGAAGACGTAACCCCGTGTAATAAAGTCACACTATGATTTTCAAAACTAGATTGTATCTCTTTTAAAGCAGTTTCTTGATGGTCGTTTAATTGTTTTGAAGCTTCGGTATCTTCTCCTGAATACTCCACACGATCGGTTTGTATATGATACTCTTCAAGAACACCTTTATCAATTAACGATTTTATTATTGAAGACGAAGCGCCACTTTCTTCAACCAAATCTGAAACCTTTACAGGCTTTTTGGTTTTCGCCGAAATAGAAAACAAAGTAAGAACCACTTCCCTTTGTTTAGGAGCTCTGCTTAACTCATCTAATAATTCATGTAAGGCCCTTTCACTTGTATAACTGGTATGCAACTTGACATAGCGAACCAATTTAGGTTTATACTTTTCATATACCTCTTCTTCAACGGTAATCGCCTCCTTTTCAATCAAACCTTTAATGACAGGTAAAATATTCTTTTTCCCCAGAATATTAGTGATATCATGAATTTTAAGTGAAGACTGGTGTTGCAAAGCTTCAAAAATTAAAAACTCATCATCTTTTAAAATGGACTCGTCTATATTATTAATGGCATTTCTTGTAACAACCGTTTCACTCTCTAAAATAAATGCGTTTGGTAAAGCAGCGCGCATCACATCGCCTAAAGTACACATGTAGTAACTCGCAATCCACTGCCAAAACTTCAACTGCAAATCGTTTACTACGGGTTTTTCATCTAAAATTTGCTGAATATCTTTAGCTTCATAAGCCACCGGAGCTTCATTATGGATGCTAAAAACAACTCCTGTATATATTTTAGATTTTCCAAAAGGAACGGCTACACGCATGCCTGGCTTTAGAAATTCAGCTTCAGCAGCCGTTACCGTATAGGTAAATAATTTTTTAAGTGGAATAGGAATAATAACATCAATAAAATACAGCATAAACTAAGAGGTTTTTCGAAGTTTATTAATAGATGCATTTAACTCGTAGCCCAGCAATATAATATTAGAATTTAACCATAAATACAGTAGTAAAATTAAAAGGGCACCAATAGAACCATATAATTTATTGTATTGACTAAAATTCTCGATATAAATTCCGAATAAAAATGAGGTTACAATGATTAAAAAAGTAGTAAATAATGCGCCCACCGATAAAAAACGGGAATACTTCCCTTCTTTTGTTCCGAAATAATAAAGTGTTGCAGTTGATAAATACACCATAATTACAAAGAACATCGACTTGACCATGTTTGTCCAAAACTTCCCTTTTTCTTCGGAACTAAACCCGATATCTTGAAGCATTTCTATAAAATTCTGAACCACATAAATTTGAAAATAACCTAGAAACGCAATGGTTAAGATTAATAAAAAAGATAAAATTAATGCAATACCTAAAGCATATAAATATTGCCTAAATACAGAACGTGTGATTTGTTCATGGTACGAACTTTCAAAACCTGTAAACACAGCGTTAACCCCGTTTGCCATTAATAAAATTGATAAAATAAACACAGACGATAATAAACCGGCTTGCTGCGATTTTTCAATATTATCAAAGATGTTTTCAAAGAAAAAATCGGAAGTACTTGGTGGTAAAAAGGATTCTAAAAAGACTAAGAATTCAATTTTAAAATCATCAATAGGTATGTAAGGGATAATGATTAGTACAAATAATAAAAACGGAAAAATTGCTGTAAAAAAACTAAAAGCAATAGCACTAGCTCGTGTCGTTACTGCACCTTTTACAATACCTGTAATATAAAGTTCTAATAAATCGTATAAAGAAAACCCTGCAAGGCCAGGAAGTTTAATGTGCTTAAAAAACCGTACTAAAATATTAATTACGGGTATTTTTTCAAGTTTGTCCTCAATGGGCTTGGTCATTAATAGTTTGCTTTTCGTGGTTAGAATAGCAAAGTTATTAAAATAAAGAATGCTTTTAAGGCTTAAAACCTATTAAATTCATTAAATAAAAGACCGAGGGAAAGTCTTATTTTATGGCTTTTAAGCTTAAATCCATATTATGAACAGAATGCGTTAAAGCGCCCGACGAAATATAATTTACACCACATTCTGCATAATGTCTTATCGTGGTTTCGTTTATATTTCCTGAGGATTCGGTAAGGCATTTATCGCCTATTAATTTAACCGCTTTTCTGGTATCCTCATAATCGAAATTATCAAGTAAAATTCTGTAAACACCATCGTTTTCTAGAATTTCTTCAACCTCAATTAGGTTTCTAGCCTCAACCATAATTAGCAAGTCTTTACCAGTTTCGTTTAAATAATCCTTAGTCATTTCAATTGCTTTGGTTATTCCACCAGCAAAATCGATGTGATTATCTTTTAACATAATCATATCATACAATGCAAATCTATGATTTTCGCCACCACCAATTTTTACAGCCCACTTTTCTAAAACACGAATGCCTGGGGTTGTTTTACGGGTATCTAAAATTCGTGTTTTAGTTCCTTTTAATAAATCAACAAACATTCTAGTTTTTGTTGCAATGGCACTCATACGCTGCATGGCGTTAAGTACCGTACGCTCGGCTTTTAAAATAGATTGCGAAGAACCTTCGATATACATTACGACATCGCCGTATGTCACCTCGGAACCGTCTTCAATACGTACATCTAATTTTAAATTTTTATCAACGTAAGCAAATACCTTTTTTGCGAAATTAACACCGCCAATAATACCTTTGTCTTTAACTAAAAGTTTAGCTTTGCCGCGTGCATTTTCAGGAATACAAGCTAACGAGCTATGATCTCCGTCTCCAACGTCTTCTCTAATCGCGTTAGAAATAATCATTTTCAATTCCGAATCAAACTGCTCTTGTGTAATCATAAATAATTCATATTTGCAGCAAAAATAATAAATAGATTCACTAAATTAAATTTTACATTTACGAAATTTTTAATTTTTTCTAATTTTAATGCATTATTCATAAATAGCAAACCGTAATCCTGACATATGACTATTAGACTTATTGCCATTGGCAAAACTGATAATAAACAACTTACGTTACTAATTAACGATTATATTAAACGCTTAGGCTTCTACATTAAATTCAATTTAGAGATTATTCCAGATATTAAAAATTCGAAGAATTTAAGTGAAGAACAGCAGAAAAAAAAGGAGGGAGAGCTGATTTTGAGCAAGATAAATACTACAGACGCCTTAATTTTGTTAGATGAAAACGGAAAACAATACGACTCGGTAGCCTTTTCAAACTACTTACAAAAACATATGAATTCTGGAATTAAGCAATTGGTTTTTGTTATTGGTGGCCCTTATGGTTTTTCGGAAGACGTTTACAAACAAGCTAATGGAAAAATATCATTATCTAAAATGACCTTTTCTCATCAAATGATTCGCTTATTTTTTATTGAACAATTGTATAGAGGTTTCACTATATTAAGGAATGAACCTTATCATCATAGGTGAAAAATTGGTTTTTGGTTTTTGGTTTTTGGTTTTTGGTTTTTAGCTGCAGTTACTGTTTTCAGTTCAATGCGCTTCTTAAACACAAAAAAAAGATGATTAAAACTAGGTCTTAATCATCTTTTTAAATTAATAGACTTCGGTCATCCGTCATCTGTCATTCTTATGTCAATTCTAATGCGTTTTAAAAACTTCTTTTCTTTTTTTAAGTTGACGCTCTAAATCGCTTATGGTTTCTCTTACCGAAACTTCAAAATTACGCTCGTTAGAAGTTGCAAAAATTCTTGGTCCCGGTAAACTCAATTCTATATTACATATTTTTCCTAAATCGTGATCTTTTTCATCTTGTTTAAAATGCACGGCAGCACTTATTAAAAATTCATATCTATTAAATAGTTTTTCTAGTTTTTCTTTTGTGAATTGTGAAAGTGTTTCACTTACATCTACGCCTACATACTGAAAATTTACTGTCATAATCAATCGCTTTTTATGTTAATAATCTATTCCCAAGGTACAGGTTTTTTGCTCAACATAAAACATCAAAAGTCATAAAATGCTATTAAAATTTAAAATACAATAAATTAAATGCCACTTTCATTTATACCTTTATAATAGTACTTTTGGCATAATCAATTCTAGAATCTATGCAACTCGTTTTCGCCACCAACAACTTAAATAAAGTTAAAGAAGTTCAAGCTTTAATCCCTGAACACATTACCTTATTAAGTTTAAAAGATATTGGTTGTTTGGAAGATATTCCAGAAACACAAGATACTATTGAAGGCAATGCCATTCAAAAAGCAACTTATATTAAGGAGAACTACGGTTATGATTGTTTTGCAGACGATACCGGCTTGGAAGTTGAAGCATTAAATGGTGCGCCTGGCGTTTTTTCCGCGCGTTATGCTGGCGAACAAAAAGACGCTCAAGATAATATGAATAAGCTACTAAACGAATTACAGGGTAAAACCAATAGAGCTGCACAATTTAAAACGGTAATTGCTTTACATATAAACAACACTTTAAAAACTTTTACTGGAATTTGTGAAGGTGCTATAACCAACAATAAAATTGGAGAACAAGGCTTTGGATACGACCCCATTTTTAATCCGAAGGGATACCATGAAACCTTTGCCGAAATGCCTTTAAGTACTAAAAACAGTATTGGTCACCGCGGAAAAGCCGTTTCTCAACTGGTTCAATTTCTAAACAGCTAGTAAATTTAACCTTACACAAGCTCCTATTCCGGCCTAATTCATTATAAAAAAACAACACGAAGTTGTCTGTTAACATTCTTTATGCTACTTTTAAATTATGACAGAGGAAGATATTGAAAAAGAAAATGCCACCATTGCAAAAGCCTACAAAGAACTACTAAAAGTTAGTTATAGAACCCTTTCTTCTGAAGATAAAAAACTAATTAGAAGTGCTTTTGAAGTTGCTTTAGATGGACACAAAAACCAGCGTAGAAAATCGGGAGAAGCTTACATCTTCCACCCTATTGCTGTGGCTAAAATTGTAGCACAAGAAATTGGATTGGATGCCACTTCTATTGCTGCGGCGCTGCTTCATGACGTTGTTGAAGACAGCCCAGATTATGAAATTAAAGACATCGAGAAACGTTTTGGAAAAACCATTGCTAGAATTGTTGAAGGTTTAACCAAAATTTCATCCTTAAGTAAGGACAAAGACATGGATGTGTCTTTACAGGCCGAGAATTTTCGTAAAATGCTTTTAACGCTTAATGATGATGTTCGCGTTATCATTATTAAAATTGCCGACCGACTCCATAATATGCAAACCATGGATTCCATGCGCCCTGATAAACAGGATAAAATCGCATCGGAAACCTTATACATTTATGCGCCATTAGCACACCGTATTGGTTTGTACAACATTAAAACGCAACTTGAAGATTTAAGTTTAAAATATACCGAACCCGATGTTTACAACGACATTCTTCATAAAATTAAAGAAAGTAAAGAAGAACAAGACCTATATATAAAGGACTTTAGTGAGGTTATAAAAAATGCTTTAGACAAGGAAAATTTTGAATACTCTATAAAAGGACGTCCGAAATCAATTTTTTCAATAAGAAGAAAAATGTTGGCTCAAGGCGTTTCTTTTGATGAAGTTTACGACAAATTTGCCATTCGAATTATTTATAAAAGTGAAATTCCAGACGAAAAATTTCTAGCTTGGAAAATATATTCAATTGTAACCGATCACTTTAGACCTAACCCCATGCGATTGCGAGATTGGATAACCTCGCCAAAATCTACAGGTTATGAAGCCTTACACATTACCGTAATGGGACCAAAAGGACGCTGGGTTGAAGTACAAGTGCGTAGCGAACGTATGAATGAAATTGCCGAAAAAGGATACGCCGCTCATTACAAATACAAAAACAATTCTGAAAAAGAAGACAGTTTAGAAAGCTGGATAAACAGGCTACAAGAAGCGCTTGAAAGCACCGAGATTAATGCCGTAGATTTTGTTGAACAGTTTAAACTTAATTTATATTCTCAAGAAATATTTGTTTTTACCCCAAATGGCGATTTAAAATCGCTTCCAAAAGGGGCCACATCTTTAGACTTTGCCTTTAATATTCATACCGAAATTGGCATGAAAACCAGAGGCGCCAAAGTAAACGGAAAACTTGTACCGCTTAGTCATGTTTTAGAAACTGGCGACCAGGTAGAAGTTTTAACTTCCGAAAGTGCAAAACCAAACCAAAACTGGTTAGACTATGCGACAACAGCACGAGCTCGTGGTAAAATTAAATCGGCACTAAAAGAAGACAAAAAACGCATTGGCGAAGATGGTAAGGAAATTTTAAGACGTAAGTTAAAACAACTAAAAATTACACTTAACGAGCGCAGCATTAACGAACTGGTTAATTATTTCAAACTAAAAACGAGTTTAGATTTATTTTACCGTGTAGGCATTGGCTCGATAGACAATACCATGATAAAAAACTTTGCGGCGTCACGAAGTAATGCCTTAATGTCTTTTATTAAAAGTAAAATTACCAGAAAGGCAAACATTCCAAAAGAAGAGATTGAGAAAAACGAAGTAACTACCAATTTCGATTCTTTAGTTTTCGGAAGAGAAGAAGAAAAACTAGATTATAAATTAGCCAATTGCTGCAACCCCATTCCTGGCGACCAGGTTTTTGGATTTTTAACAGTTTCTGAAGGTATTAAAGTGCACAAAAAAAACTGTCCGAATGCCTTAAGTTTACAATCCAATTATGCTTATCGTATCATGACGGCTAGATGGGTAGATTCCACGCAGCAAGAATTTTTGGCTCAAATTACCCTTACAGGAATCGATCATATTGGCTTGGTAAACGAAATAACCTCTATCGTTTCTGAAAATATGCATGTTAATATGAAAAGTATTAGTTTTGAAAGTGATGAAGGGTTATTCTCAGGAAAAATCAATGTTGTTGTAAAAAATAATACCATTATTAAAAAGCTTTTAGAAAAACTTAAAAAAATTAATGGTATAGATAAGGTTACTAGAGTGTAAAAAAGTGTAAATTTGCCACGGAAATTATGAATGCAAAAGCTGATACAAAAAATCAAGATATAGTAAAAAGTGTATTTACTAACTTTTTAGAAAATAACGGGCACCGTAAAACCCCCGAACGCTATGCTATATTGCAGGAAATTTACAATAGCGATGAACATTTCGATATAGAATCACTATATCTTAATATGAAAAACAAAAAGTATCGTGTCTCTCGCGCAACACTTTACAATACCATAGAATTACTTTTAGATTGTGGCTTGGTAAGAAAACACCAGTTTGGAAAAAACCAAGCACATTACGAAAAATCTTATTTCGATAGACAACACGATCACGTGATCCTTACAGATACAGGTGAAGTGATGGAGTTTTGCGACCCTAGAATTGAATCTATCAAAAAAACAATCGAAGAAATTTTCGATATCGAGATAAACAACCACTCACTTTATTTCTACGGAAATAGAAAATCAACAACTAATAAATAAATTTTACAATGGCAGTAGATTTACTACTAGGATTACAATGGGGCGACGAAGGCAAAGGAAAAATTGTTGACGTTCTTACATCTAACTACAATATTATAGCACGTTTTCAAGGTGGTCCAAATGCAGGACACACTTTAGTATTTAACGGTAAAAAACACGTTTTACACACTATTCCTTCTGGAATTTTTCATGACGATGCTACCAATTTAGTAGGAAACGGTGTTGTTATTGATCCTGTAATTTTTAAAGGTGAATTAGACAAACTTGAAGAACAAAATGTAGATTATAGAAAATCTTTACACATTTCAAGAAAAGCACATATTATATTACCAACACATCGTTTATTAGATGCTGCTAGTGAAGCTTCTAAAGGTAAAGCAAAAATTGGATCAACTTTAAAAGGTATTGGTCCAACTTATATGGACAAAACGGGTAGAAACGGTATTCGTGTTGGCGATTTAGAATTAAGTGATTGGAAAGAGCGTTATAGAGCTTTGGCAGACAAACACGAAGCCATGATTAAATTCTATGATGTAGAAATTGAATACAATTTAGCAGAGTTAGAAGTTGAGTTTTTTAAAGCAGTTGATGTTTTAAAATCTTTAAAACTTATTGATTCTGAAGAATTTATATACCAAGCTCAAAAATCGGGAGAAAGCATTCTTGCTGAAGGCGCTCAGGGGTCTTTATTAGATATCGATTTTGGAACTTATCCTTTCGTAACGTCTAGTAATACAACGGCTGCTGGGGCTTGTACAGGTTTAGGCGTTGCTCCAAACCAAATTGGAGAAGTGTTTGGAATCTTTAAAGCTTACACAACACGTGTAGGTTCAGGACCATTCCCTACCGAACTATTTGATGAAGATGGTGCTGCAATGGCCAAAGTTGGTAATGAATTTGGTGCAACAACAGGACGTCCAAGACGTTGTGGTTGGTTAGACTTAGTGGCTTTAAAATACGCTTGTCAAGTTAACGGGGTAACCCAATTAATGATGATGAAAGGCGATGTACTTTCTGGTTTTAAAACTTTAAAAGTATGTACAGCTTACGAATATAAAGGTGAAACCATAACTCACTTACCTTACAATATCGAACCTGAAAACGTTCAACCGATTTATTCAGAGTTTAGCGGTTGGAACGAAGATTTAACAGAAATGTCTGAAGCTTCACAAATGCCAAAAGCTTTAAATGACTATATCGAATTTTTAGAAAAAGAATTAGAAATTCCTATTACAATCGTTTCTGTTGGACCAGATAGAAAACAGACTATTTTTAGAAAATAACTGATAATACAAGCATATCGGTAGAAATATATAAAACGTTCCAAATTAATTTTGGAACGTTTTTTTGTTTCTATATCATTAAAATATCATATAATACTATTTCTATTCTAAATTAACTGTAATAAATCGCCCTTTTTCCCTTTCTGCTTTAAAATAAAAATTAACTCTAATTAATACCATGCCTTATTTTTCTATTTCGAATAAAATAAATCATCGTTTTATTTTATAGCAAATTCAAATAAGAAATGGTATTAATCGTTATTTTTGCCACAAACTTTTACACTTTGAACAGATTACACGTTTTACTTTTTATCTTTATTATAGGTTGTATTTCAACACATAGTGCTCAAGAAAAGCGCAAAATTCAGATTGAATACGCTGGTAAACTAACTATAGACGAAGAAAACTACCCAGGCGCGAAAGTATTAACTCGCGATGATAAACAACAAGTTCATATTATACATGGAGGTTCAAATATGTGGTGCGATAAGGCCATACATTACGGACAAGAAAATTTTGTGGAAGCCTACGGTAATGTTTCGGTAAAACAGGGTGATACCATTCATATGACATCTAAGTACGTTGAATATAGTGGGATTACAGAATTAGCCTTTGCTAGTGGCGATGTTGTTTTAACCGACCCGCAATCAACCATATCATCAGACACCTTATATTTCGACCGTGTGAAACAGCAGGCGTTTTATAAAAATGGTGGTAAAGTGGTGAAAGATTCATCAGGAACCATTACCAGTAAAATTGGACGCTATTACATGGATATTAAAAAATATCAGTTTGTAAAAGATGTTGTTTTGGTTAACAAAGAATCAACCATTAATTCCGATTATTTCGATTTTTATTCTGATACTGGTTACGCTTACCTCTTTGGTCCTTCAACCATAACCACCGAAACAAGTAAAACCTACTGCGAAAAAGGATTTTACGACACAAAACAAGAGTTTGGTTACGCCATTAAAAATGCCCGAATTGATTATGATAATAGAATTGTTGAAGGCGACAGTTTATATTTTGATCATATTAAAAATTTTGCATCGGCAACCAACAATATTAAGGTTACCGACACCATCAATAAAAGTATTATAAAAGGGCATTACGCCGAAGTTTATAAGGAAAAAGATTCTTTATTCATTACAAAACACGCTTTAGCCATTACTGTTCAAGAAAATGATTCTATTTTCATGCATGCCGATAAAATAATGGTTACAGGCAAACCAGAACATCGTATTATAAATGCGTATTATAATGCGAAAATTTTTAAATCGGATATCTCTGGAAAATCAGACTCTATTTATTCTAATCAAAAAACAGGGCTAACCAAATTAATAAACCTGCCGCGTTTTTCTAATAGCGATAAATTTGCAACAACAAGAAAACCCATTCTTTGGAACTTTGAAAACCAGATGACTGGAGACACCATTCATCTTATTTCAAATCCCGAAACCGAAAAATTAGACTCCCTTTTAGTGTTTAATAATTCATTTATCATTAGCAAAGATACCTTAAGCGAAAATGGTTATAATCAAATATATGGCTTGCGTCTTGTGGGACAGTTTAATGATAAAAACACCTTAAGAGAAGTTGATATTACTAAAAATGCCGAATCTATTTTTTATGCAAGAAACGACAAGCAGGAACTTATTGGTATCGACAAAGCGAAATCTGGAAGTATTCAAATTTTGTTTGCCGAAGGTGATATCGAGGAATATTCAAGATTTAATCAAATTGATGGTAACTTATATCCAGAATCTCAATATCCCAAAAAGGAACTTTTTCTAAAAGGCTTCGATTGGCGTGATTCTGAACGTCCAAACAGTGTTGAAGATTTATTTAAAGACGATCCGCCATTAAATCTTCCGGTTATAAAGGGCCTCGAAGATTATGTGCCTTCAGGCGAGTTTTTTGATGAAGACATGCTAGAACGCATTAAATCAGCCGGAAAAACGAGCCCAGAAAACAATAAAGCGGCACGTAATATTCCTGAGAAAAAATAATAACCTCATATTTTCTAGCATACAATATGACTTCCGAATTCCTTAAATATCAAGCACAAACCTCACCACATCCATTGGGTTTGGAAATCTCTCATGCGCGTGGTTCATACATATACGACACCAACAACAAAGGCTATTTAGATTTTGTTGCAGGCGTCTCTGCTTGTCCGTTAGGGCATAATCACCCCAAAGTTGTTCATGCCATTAAGGCGCAGTTGGATAAATATATGCACGTGATGGTTTATGGGGAATACGCTCAAAAACCAGCTGTAGAACTTGCAAAGCTTTTAGCTAGCCACTTGCCTACTTCGCTTGGAAAAACCTATTTAACAAACTCGGGTACCGAAGCCATTGAAGGCGCCTTAAAATTAGCAAAACGCGCTACAGGACGCAGTGAAATAATTGCAGCAAACAAAGCTTACCACGGAAATACCATGGGATCGATGAGTGTTATGGGGGTTGAAGAACGCAAACAAGCTTTTAGACCCTTATTACCAGATGTTAAATTTATTAGCTTCAATAACGAGAATGATTTAAACCTAATAACCACTAAAACAGCCTGTGTTATTCTAGAAACCATTCAAGGTGGTGCTGGTTTTATAGAACCCAAAAATGGGTTTTTAGAAAAAGTAAGAACCCAATGCTCAAAAGTTGGGGCACTTTTAATATTAGATGAAATTCAGCCTGGTATGGGAAGAACTGGAAAGCTTTTTGGTTTTGAAAACTACAATTGCATTCCAGATATTTTAGTTACAGGAAAAGGTTTAGGCGGTGGCATGCCTATTGGCGCATTTACAGCCTCTAGCGAACTTATGGACTTGTTACAAGACAAACCCAAGTTAGGTCACATCACAACTTTTGGCGGCCATCCAATTATAGCGGCTTCGGCGTTAGCCACGTTAAAAGAAATTACAGAAAGTGATTTAATGCAACAAAGCTTAGAAAAAGAACAACTTTTTCGTGAGCAACTCGTACATCCATTAATTACCGAAATTAGAGGAAGAGGACTCATGTTAGCATTAATTACGCCTTCTGATGCTATTACAAATCAATTAATATTAACCGCTCAAGACAAAGGTTTAATTTTATTCTGGCTACTCTTCGAGCCGAAAGCGGTAAGAATTACACCACCCTTAACCATTTCTAACAGCGAAATTATAGAAGGTTGTGCTATAATTTTAGAGATTTTAGAAGAAATCCACAAAAATCAATAAAATATTAAAACACTGATTTACAGCTTTTAAAAAGAAAAACAAGCAACAAAAACAATGCCTGTTCATTACTTTGTTGAAAACATTTATCATTTTAACGACTAATCAGTAAATAGATTACTAAATTTAATCAAGTAGAACCTCACAAATGAGCTTATGGAGTTTAGTCATGATGACAACAAAAATTTGCCGCTTACCAAGTTTGAATCCATGCTTAAAACAAACCATGTTTTGTTTTTCGATTCAGAGGAGTTTGAAAATATAATTCATCACTATCTTAACCTTGGTAAAATTGCGCTTGCAAAAAAAGCGATAAAGCTAGGCTTAGATCAGCATCCAACCTCCATAAATCTCCGCCTTTTTAAAGTTGAAATATTTGTTTTTGAAGACAAACTCGTTGAAGCCGACACCCTATTAAACGAGCTTTACAGTTTAGATCCTATGAATGAAGAAATATACATTCAAAAAGCCAATATTTTTTCAAAAAAAGACGACCACGAACAAGCCATATCTGTACTTAAAAAAGCCATTAAATTAACCGATGATGTGGTCGATTTATATTCGCTTATTGGTATGGAATATTTATTTCTAGATAATTTTGAAGAAGCTAAAATCTACTTCATGAAATGTCTTGAAACCGATATCGACGACTATTCTTCCTTATACAATGTTATTTATTGTTTTGAATTTTTAGAACAAAATGAAGATGCGATTTCATATTTAAACGTGTTTTTAGATAAAAATCCTTATTGTGAAGTAGCTTGGCATCAATTAGGCAAGCAATATTATCATTTAAAAGATTACAAAAAAGCATTAGCAGCTTATGATTTTGCAATTATTTCTGATGATACTTTTGTTGGTGCTTATTTAGAGCGTGGTAAAGTTTTAGAAAAACTAAAACGCTACAAAGATGCTATTGAAAATTACACCATAACCTTAAAATTAGACGATCCAACATCATTCGCATTACTACGCATTGGGCATTGCTACGAAAAACTAAATAATGAAGAATTGGCCATTCAGTACTTCGACAGAACGGTTCATGAAGACCCATTATTAGACAAGGGCTGGATTGCAATTACCAAGTTTTACAACAAAAAACACGATTATCATAAAGCTTTATACTACATCAATAAAGCCATAAATATAGATTCTGAAAACGTTATCTATTGGAAATTATATTCGCAAATTAACCATCGATTAAGCCATTTTGAAGAAGCCGAACGCGGTTTCAAAAAAACCTTAGAATTAGGCAATTACGAATTAAATACTTGGTTATCTCGCGGCGATATTTTAATCAAACTAGGAGAGCCTGAAGCCGCTATTTATAATTTTGAGCAAGCCATCGAATTTTATCCTGATAATGCTGAAATTGAATACAGATTAGCTGGTTTATACTTTCAATTAAATGAAAATGATAAAGGGATTTTTCATTTAAAAAACGGTTTAAAACTCAACGAAGACTACGTTTTTATCATCGATGAACTCTTTCCAAAAGTCTCTAAAAAAAGATTAGTTAAGAACATACTAAAAACAAATCTGTAAGGAAACGTTTAATTAATTTGTATACCTTTGGTTTTCTTAAAAAATCAAGCATGCAAAGACGTTTAAAAGATTATTTTATCATTGCTTTTAAAGGATTAGCGATGGGCGCTGCCGATGCCGTTCCTGGAGTTTCTGGTGGTACAATTGCCTTTATTTCTGGAATTTACGAAGAATTAATTTCAACCATAAGCAATGTAAACGCATCACTTTTTAAAACACTTTTTAGCAAGGGATTTAAAGCCTTTTGGCAGCAATTAAACGGTAATTTTATTGTAGCGCTGTTATCGGGAATCGTTGTTAGTTTTGTTACTTTTATGAGGATTGCAAACTACCTATTAGAGTTTCATCCTGTTTTAATTTGGTCCTTCTTTTTCGGACTCATAATTGCCAGTATTTATTTTGTTGGAAAACAAATTACAAAATGGACAGCATCATCAATTATCGCTTTAATTCTTGGAGCCGCAGTTGCTTTTTATATTAGCAAATTACCTTCATTAGGTACAAACGATAGCGATTGGTTTTTATTTATTGCTGGTGCCATCGCCATTTGCGCCATGATTCTCCCAGGTATTTCCGGTTCATTCATACTTATTATTCTTGGTGCCTACAAAACCCTTAGTGCAGCTATTCACGATGTAGATATTAAAAAAATTATCATCTTTGGAAGTGGTGCTGTTTTAGGTTTACTAAGTTTTAGTCATGTTTTAAAATGGTTGTTTAAAAACTATCACAACTTGACATTAGCCATATTAACGGGGTTTATATTTGGTTCATTAAATAAAGTTTGGCCCTGGAAAGAAACTTTAACCTGGCACACCAATTCAAAAGGCATTAAAACACCTTTATTACAAGAAAGCGTTTCCCCTTTTGCCTTCCAAGGCGATAACCAATTGTTATTTGCAGTCATTTTAATGATTATTGGATTTTTAACTATTTTTATTCTTGAGAAACTAGGTTCAAAAAAATAAAAATGCAGCGTACCAGAACAATTACCGATAAACTTTTTCTAGTTCTAAAAGGATTAGGCATGGGAGCAGCCAATAAAGTGCCTGGCGTTTCTGGTGGGGTTGTTGCTTTTGTGGCGGGGTTTTACGAAGAGTTTATTTATTCCTTAAAAAAAGTAAACAAAAAGGCTTTTGGTTTGCTTTTAAACGGCCGATTTAAAAGTTTTTATCGCTATATAAATGGTCCTTTTTTAAGTCTGCTTTTCTTAGGCATGGTAATTAGTTTCTTTAGTATTTCAAAGGTTTTAGACTATTTAATAAAGCATTACGAATTGTATGTTTGGAGTGTTTTCTTTGGAATGATTATCGGCTCGATTTACTATATCTATAGAGATTTTAACGACTGGAAACATAAAACTTATATCGCCCTTATTATTGGTATTCTACTTGGTGTGAGTATTAGTTTTTTAAGTCCGGCAACCGAAAACGACAACCTCTGGTTTGTATTTTTATGCGGTATTATTAGTGTTTCAGGAATGACGCTCCCTGGATTCTCAGGTTCTTTTATTCTCATCCTTTTAGGAAATTATGTATTACTTTTAGTCGACTCGGTAAACGCATTATACGATACAGCTTCCGAAGTATTTACAGGCGATTTCAGTTTCATTCAAAACGAAGAACGCATTATAATGCTTAAAATATTAGCGGTTTTCACTTTAGGATCGCTAACTGGTTTAGTTTCATTTTCACACGTCCTCAGCTACATATTAAAACGTTATAAAAGCATTACATTATCATCCATAATTGGTTTTATAGTTGGCTCGTTAGGTGTTGTGTGGCCCTGGAAAACGACTATTTACAAAATTCACGAAAATGGCGAAGTATTATTAGACTCTAGAGGTCAGAAAATAATTCATAATTACGAACGCTTTATCCCAGAATTAGTACTAGAAACCTACTTAGCCATGGGCTATATTATTTTAGGAATCACTATTGTATTAGCCTTAGTATGGTTTGAACAAAAAAACAAAAAAACTACATGAACAAATTAGGACTTTTAGGTAAAAACATTTCATACTCATTCTCGAGAGCCTACTTCAAACAAAAATTTCAGGACGAACATATTGAAGACACCACTTATGTAAATTTTGATATTGAAGACATTAGTAAATTTCAAGATATTATAGAAAACACAGAAAACCTAAAAGGTTTAAACGTCACCATTCCATACAAGGAAGCCGTGATGCCTTTTCTTGATAAAATAAACAAAAAAGCTAAAGCCATTGGCGCTGTAAACACGATCAGAATTACTAAAAAAGGAAAACTAGTTGGTTATAATACAGATTGTTACGGATTCAAAAAAACCATTGAACCTTTTATAAAAAAGCATCATAAAAAAGCCCTTATTTTGGGAACTGGTGGTGCTAGTAAAGCCATTGCTTACAGCCTTAAAGAATTGAATATTTCTTATGCCTATGTCTCAAGAAAGCTCTCTGAACATGTTCAATTTTCTTATGATACCTTAACTGAAGAAGACGTTAAAAATCATGAAATCATTATTAATAGCACGCCATTAGGCACATTTCCAAATGTTGAAGAGTGTCCAAATATTCCTTACAAAGGCATAACCGATAAGCACTTGCTTTTTGATTTAATATATAATCCAGAAGAAACCACGTTTTTAACTCATGGAAAAAATCATGGAGCTACCATAATTAATGGCGCAAACATGCTAAAACTTCAAGCCGAAAAAGCTTGGTCTATTTGGGGACTTAAATAAAACCACTAATTACGTTAAATCCATGGCTTGTACTTTGTTTATACTATTCTTGTTAGTATCTTTAAAGTCAAAAGTAATTTGACGAACCTTAACATTTTTCAAAATGTCTGACAACAATAAAATACAAAAAGTAGAAGAAGTTGATGCTAATAATTCTAATGAAAAATCAATAGAATTAAATGAAAATCAAGCGATTGAAACCACGTCCAATGAAGTAGAAGACACTGTAAATTCTGTTGTTGAAGAAGACAAAAGTGAGGCCGCAAAAACTACAGACGAGCATGATGAAGTTCTTAACGAAATTGAAGAGTCTAATGCCGAAGACGCTGAAGATGAAGGCAATAAAGACCGTCATAAAATAGAAGTTAAAGATTACGACACCATGTCTTTAGAGGCATTGGCTATCGAATTAGAAAGACTTCTGGCTACTGAGAAAATTCAAGCCATTCGCACCCATGTTAATGCTATTAATACTGAGTTTAAGCTTAAATTACAGTCTATAATAGATGAAAAGAAAGAGGATTTTTTAAGTGAAGGTGGCAACGAAATTGATTTTTATTATGTATCTCCAGTTCAAAAAAGATACAAAGAAGCCTATAAAAACTACCGTAATAAACTTAACGAGCACTACCAAAGTTTAGAGAAAAACTTAAAACAAAACTTAGCCGATAAGCTCGAAATTATTGAAGAATTAAAGGGATTAATAAACGTTGAAGAAAACATAAACACCACTTATAAACATTTTAAAGAACTTCAAGAACGTTGGCGAAATACGGGACCTATTCCTCGAGATAAATACAATAATGCCTGGAATAGTTACCACCACCATGTGGAACTTTTTTACGATTTCTTACACTTAAATAGAGATCTACGCGATTTAGATTTTAAACATAATTTAGAGAAAAAATTACTAATTATCGAGCGTGCTGAAGAATTAGCAAAAGACGATAATGTGATGCGTGCCTTTAGAGAACTTCAAGAATTACACAAAATGTGGAAAGAAGAACTCGGCCCTGTTGGCAAAGAACACCGTGAAGAAATTTGGGAACGTTTTAAAGCCGCCACAAAAATAATAAACGATAAACGCCATACATACTATCAAGAAATTGATAAAGTTTACGAGAAAAACTTAGAGAAAAAACTTGATATTATCGCGCGTATTGAAGCTGTGAGCGCACAAGGAAATGGTTCTCATGGCGTATGGCAAAAAAGAATAAAACAAATTGAAGCTTTACGCGACGATTTTTTTAATGCGGGAAAAGTCCCTATTAAAGTTAACGAAAGCACTTGGGCTAAATTTAAAGATGCCGTAAGAACCTTTAACAGACAAAAAAATTCTTTTTACAAAGATTTAAAAAAGGAACAATATAAAAACCTGCAATTAAAATTAGATTTAATCAAAATTGCCGAGGATAATAAAGAGAGTGACGATTTTGAAACCGTTACACCTTTGATGAAAAAAATTCAGAGCGAGTGGAAAAAAATTGGGCATGTTCCTAGAAAAGATAGCGATAAAATTTGGAAACAGTTTAAAGCCGCTTGCAATCACTATTTCGATAGAATTCATGCTAAAAGAAATGCTGCCAATAGCGAACAAACTGAAGCATACAACAAGAAAAACGAGTTGTTAAACAGCTTAAAAGAGTTTAAACTTCCTGAAGATGTTGAAGATGGTGTTGAGGCGATTAAGCAACAAATAAAAGATTGGCAAGCTATAGGTCGCGTGCCAAGCGACAAGCGTTATATTGATGGGAAATTCCAAAAAGTGATTGATAATTTATTAGCCACTTTAAATTTAGATAAAAACGAAGCTGAAATTATTAAATACGAAAATAAATTAGACACGCTTAACGCTGCCGATGATGATAACCGAAATTTAGATAATGAACGTGTATTTATCAGAAAAAAAATAGCAGAAGTTAAAAGTCAAATTATTCAATTGCAAAATAACCTACAGTTTTTCACTAATGTTGAAGATGATAATCCGCTTGTAAAAGAAGTGCGTAACAACATAAAAATCCATCAAGAATCTTTAGATTTATGGAAAACGAAACTTAGAAAAATTAAAGATCTCTATTAGATATTTAAACTTTTTATAAAACCGAAAACCCTGTAAATATTAAATATCTACAGGGTTTTACTATATATAATGATTTAGTTGGGGGCGCATTAAATTTTCAATTGTTTGTTTAAAAAGAGCTACCGATACGTACTGAAACCCATCAGCAGCTTTATTAACCTTAAACCAAACTATATGAAAAACTGTAATCTGTTATAATTACTCTACAAATTTACGACTGATTACTAGAAAATATTGCGACATGCTATGTCGTGTGGTGACTCCTATATTTTCAAAACATAATTGGAATTGTATTATTTGATGATTCAATTGTTCCGTAGGATTTCAGAGGAATTGAGAAATAGAATTTAAATCACGATGATAGGTTCTCGTCTGCGCTCGAACACTCTTATATTTGAAATATACTTTCTTTTTTAAAGTAACTAAAAACAGTTCTTTTAATCTCTGAAAAAAACCGAAAACCCTGTAAATAATGAATATCTACAGGGTTTTACTATATATAATGATCTACTTGGGCGACTTTAAATTTCCTATTGTTTGTAAAAAAAAGCTACTGATTCGTACTGAAACCCATCAGCAGTTTTATTAACATTAAACCAAACTATATGAAAAACTGTAATCTGTTTCAATTACTCTACAAATTTACGGCTGATTAAAACAAAAACTTGCGACATGCTATGTCGTGTGGTGACTCATGTATTTTCAAAACATAATTGGAACTAAATTGTTAGCTGCTACTTCTAACTAAGTCGAAAAGTTATACTTAAATCAAAAGCATTTGTTCTCGGCTGCGCTCCTATTATAGAATGCTTTAAACTTGTTTGCATTCTGTAAAGCATTAAAAAACACAAGTATTGTAGAACACCTCCCTTAATCCCTCCTTATTAGGAGGGAAACTGTTGCGTATGAGTTTCTCCTTTATAAAGAGAAGATTAAGAGCTGTGTTAATAGCGTTTAAAAGTAAAGAAGATTACAAGCTTAGAAAGTTAAAAGGAGCGTTATAAAAAAGCAGGTTCTAAATTATAATTTCAAACTACAAAGCTACATAATACACTGAAAATAAATCGCTTATGTTTTTTATCACAAATTAATGGTATAAAATCAACTACAGGGATACTGAAATAATCATTTTTAGAAAGCAATACTATATTTTTGTATTATGATTTCAATTAAATCCCAAACAACCATTGCCTATATCTATTTTTTAATAGCAGCAGTGTTTGGTGTTTTTTTAAGAGCACTTCACGTTTTTGATTTTGATGTTAATTATAGACACATCGTTCATGGGCATTCGCATATTGCTTTACTAGGTTGGGTATACCTTTGTTTAACCACTTTGCTTTATCATTTTTTCATTTCAAAAAATGAGGATTTAAACCAAAAGCACCAACGTATTTTCATTTTTACACAATGTACTTTGGTTGGTATGATGCTCACGTTCCCGTTTCAAGGTTATGCCTTGTTTTCAATTATATTTTCAACACTTTTTCTATTTGCTTCTTATTGGTTCACATGGTTTTTTGTGAAAAATTCATCTTCAACACTTAAAAAATCAGCATGTTATCCTTACATAAAAGCATCGCTTTATTATCTTGTTTTATCGAGTATTGGTCCGTGGGCATTAGGGGGCATTATGACTATCTTAGGACCTGGATCTATTTGGTACCGTCTGGCCATTTACTTTTATTTGCACTTTCAGTATAACGGCTGGATGCTATTGGCCTTAATCGGAATCTTCATTTATATATTTGAAAACAAAGGTGCTACGCTTCCGCGGAAGCAAAACAAACGCTTTTTTATAGCACTAAATATAAGTGTGTTGCTTACCTTGTTTTTATCGGCATTATGGACTAAACCAATCGGTTTTGTATATGTATTAAGTGGCGCAGGTGGGTTATTACAACTGGTTTGCTTTATGTATGCGCTTGGTTATATAAAAATGAAGTGGGCTAATCTACAAGCTGCTTTTACTTCTACTGAAATTTTTATGTTTAAAACTGTTATGTGTGTTTTAGGCTTAAAACTAATTATACAATTTTTAGGAGCCATCCCCTATTTTTCAAATCTAAGCGCGACAATTATCGAGTTAACCATTGCTTATTTACATTGGATTTTTTTAGGACTAATAAGCATGAGTTTATTCTTAATTTTGAGTGTATCAAAACTGTTCAACATTACTTCAAACGCATTTAAGTTTTACCTCCTAGGCTTTATACTTACCGAAGGACTCATCATTTATAAAGGCATTGACGTTTGGTCTGGAAAATTTAGTATTCCCGATTATTATAATGAAGGCTTGTTAATTGCTAGTATCATGCTGTTTTTGAGTATTTTTTATGTTTTTCAGAAAAATATATCGAAGAAATCAACAGCGTAAATCTTTTTGTGTTCAGTCTTAAATTATAAATTCAATAAGATCGAGTTGTTCCCGTATTACTGTTTGTTACAAAAACGAAAACCCTGTAAATAACGAATATCTACAGGGTTTTACTATATATAATGATCTACTTGGGCTACTTTAAATTTCCTATTGTTTGTAAAAAAAGCTACTGATTTGTTCTGAAACCCATCAGCAGCTTTACTAACCTTAAACCAAACTATATGAAAAACTGTAATCTGTATCAATTACTCTACAAATTTACGACTGATTACTAGAAAATATTGCGACATGCTATGTCGTGTGGTGACTCCTATATTTTCAAAACATAATTGGAATTGTATTATTTGATGATTTAGTTGTTCCGTAGGATTTGAGTGGAATTGAGAAATAGAATTTAAATCACGATGATAGGTTCTCGGCTGCGCTCGAACACCCTTAAATTTGAATTTTACATTCTTTTTAAAGCAACTAAAAACAGTTCATTTAATCTTTGTAAAAAAACGAAAACCCTGTAAATAACGAATATCTACAGGGTTTTACTATATATAATGATCTACTTGGGCAACTTTAAATTTCCTATTGTTTGTAAAAAAAGCTACTGATTTGTTCTGAAACCCATCAGCAGCTTTACTAACCTTAAACCAAACTATATGAAAAACTGTAATCTGTTTCAATTACTCTACAAATTTACGGCGGATTAAAACAAAAACTTGCGACATGCTATGTCATAACAAATTTTTATCTATAATTATTTTGAACAGAACAACACTGTAATAAACTCATTATCAATAAGAAATAATCTAAAATGATATTTTATAACTGATATTAGGAATTACTAAGGCTTCTCTATAGGCTTCAACACGATTGGTTTTAATATTAAACCTGTGTCCTTGAAATTCTTCAAAACTAGTGGCATTTAAAATTTTAAAAGAAAGTTGGCTGCTCGTTTTCTTCTTATTCCATTCGTAATTTGCTGTAAAATTTAAAATGAGAGCAGGTTCTAATTGTTCTGTAAAAGGGGTTGTTTCATTGTAAACCACATCTTGTTCTATTGAAGATGCCGAATCATCAATAATAGAATACCTATCCCCTCCTAAAATGCTAGATTTAAAGTTTAAACTGAGTAGTTTTGGTACTTTTTTACCAATTTTAAACTCTTTTCCAATTAATGCATTAACAATAAAATTTTTATTAAATCTCGTGTTATACCAAGTATTGGTATCTGTTTTATATTTAGAATCGAAAATTGAAGCAGAAACTAAATAATAAAAACCATGAGTTACATATTGCTCTAAGGTTAAGTCTACTCCATAATTTTGTCCTACACCATTATTCACGTAGGTTTCATTTATAAACCAATCATTTTGTAAATTTAAAAGGGAGGTTGTTGAATTTTCTATAACAGGAATGTTGAATAAATATTGAAAATAAGGTTCAATTTTAAGATGTGTTTTTTCTGTGATATTTAAATCGTAAGCGAGAACAAAATGATGCGCTTTCGAGAAATCTAAATTTTTATTTGCCTGCGCATAATCATCTGGACTTGTATTTGCAAAATAAATATTTATAGGTTCTATTCTACTATGTAAGCCATAGCCAAAACTTAATGCATTAGTTGCATTCAACTGATGACTTACACCTAAACGTGGTTCGATGGTGTAATTATTATTTAGCGTAAAGAGTTGGGCATTCAATCCCAAATTGATTTTCCATTTTTTAAGGGATATGGAAGACGCCGAATACGCAGATAACAAAGCACTCATACCATTTTCTGCAACTACTGTATTTAAATGATTTGCAGATTTGTCTGCGTCTTTAATATCCAAATTATACCCTATTCCTCTCACTAGGATTCCCGTTTTATTAGTGTGGTTGGCGTTAATTTTTTTATTATAAAAAGACTTAAACGTGACGTTATAATTTGTGCTTTTAATTTTATTTTCGGGTTGTAAATTTGAAGCGTTATCTAGCCTTTCTGTGTATAAATCAATCCCGTTTGTAGAGTATGCCATGGTACTGTTTAAGTAGGCCGAGTTTTTAAACACTAACTTATGGTTTAAACCAAAAGCGCCCATAAATTGCTTAACGTCTTGCTTTTCAGTATCTTGATAATAGTTTTGATTATCGATTTCGGTCTCTGGAATTGCTCCAGATTTATCCATTAACCCAATTCCCCAAAGCTCGAACAAACCAGCATTTTTTGAAGGTAATTTTAGCTTAAATGATAAATCTTGATAATTCGTTCCTTGAGCATCTTCAGGAAGTAAACTAGACACAAGGCCTAAGGTAGAATAACGGTAATTTACTAAGTAAGACGCATTACTTTTTTTACTCAAAGGGCCTTCAGAAGCAACATCAATTCCTATAAGTCCAATCCCAACACTGTGTTCAAACTCTGTACTATTTCCGCTTCTCATATTTATATCGAAAACCCCAGAAAGCGCATTATTATATTCAGCTGGAAAGGCGCCGGTATAAAAGTCGGAATTTGCTAACAAATTACTACTTAAAGCTGTTAATCCGCCGCCACCAAAAGCGCCCAAATCTGCAAAATGATTGGGGTTAGGTATTTCTACACCTTCAATTTTCCATTGCATAAATTTTGGGGCATTTCCTCGAATTACTAGTGCATTGTTACCTACACTACTTGCAACACCAGGAAAAGAGGCTGCTAAACGTGCTGGATCGTCAAACGCACCTGCGTAACGTTTAGCTTCTTCAACACTTAACATTCTTGCACTTACCGTTGCCATAGGGTTTAAGGGCTTTTCCTTTATAACTCTAGGTTTAATAACAATTTCATTTAGCGAATAGGCGTTCTCTTCAAGCCTAACATTTAAAACAACTTCTTTTGCAGAAGTAACTACAACTTCTGGTTGTATTACAGACTGATAGCCTAAAAATGAAATCTCCAAGTCATATCTTCCAACCGAAACGTTTTCAATAGTATAATATCCATCACTATTAGAGGTTGTGCCAATAACTGGATTCGTATCCAGAATTATAATGGTTGCAAAAGCAAGAGGCTCTCGAGAAGCCTCATCAATAATTCTTCCCTTTATGGTTTGTGTTAAATTTTGAGAAAAAATAACAAATGACGTTAATGAAAATAATTGAAATAAAAGAAACCTTTTCATAGCTAAGTTTTAAAATGAATAGCAAAACTAGATATTAAGGCTGCTTTAGGCGTTCTTGCTTATATATAAGAACAAATTTGATAAATAAAATCAAACTATTGATTATCAATCAATTAAAACGATTGATAAGTTTGATTTTATAAAGTAGAACTTCTTTTTTTAAACTCTGAAGGTGTTTGAGAACTAATTTTTTTAAAAGTTGTATTGAATGAGGTTTTCGAGTTAAATCCAGCTTCAAAAGCGATTCCCATTATAGATAAGTGATTTTTTTCTTCGGATAGAAGTAATTCTTTAACTTTTTCAACTCTATACCTATTTACAAACATGAAAAAGTTTTCATTAAATCCGGAATTAATCACATAGGAAAGTTGGTGTGCTGGTATATTAATTTGTTGAGCTAATTTAACAAGATTTAATTCTGGATCTAAATATGGTTTTTGACTCTCCATTAGTTGAAGAAGCTTGGTTTTTAAAGCATCTAAATCTTGATCGGAAATAAGTTTTCGCTTTGAAATATCAGAATCATCAGCAGTTATTTGATTGTCTTTTATTATAAATATTTCCTTTTGCTTTAGTGCATTGTAGGCCACAAAAATGATAATAACGAAAGAAACAATATTGGCAAATAAGTTTAAATCGGCATCAACAAATAATATATTATATACGCCAATAAAAATACTAAGTACAAATAATGATATAATGATATATTCTATCCAATTAAGGTTTATTTCGCTTGTGTTTGAAGCGAATAACTCTATTTCTACTTTGTAGCGTTTAATTTTTAAATAAGACGCTACAATAAAATAAATGGCCTGTATTATAATTAACACATTTAGTGAAACGGCAATAAGATTACCATACACCGCATCTTGCTGAACCATTAAACCGACAAGGAAAATTAGAGGAAATATTAAATATTTAAAATCTGAGGTCTTAAATTTAAAATCTGGATTTGTGTAATAAACGACACTAAAATAGAAAAATATAGGTGTTAAAAATCGAAGAAAACGAATACAGGTAAGCAAATTATAATTTAATAAGTCGCTCTTAATAAGGATGAAAATTTCTTCGATCCAAAACATAGACCAGAGAAACAAAAATAACCCAAACCACAAATTAGCCTTTTTATTTACCCTTAAAGGGTTCGATATCAACAAAAAGGAGAGTAATACTAACGCTCCATAAGCAATAATTACAAAGTAAGTATTTATTGTATTTATAATCATTTAACCGTTATTTATTTAACCTTTCTAGGTTTATAAAGCGTAATATACTTATGATTATTATAAAATTGAAAATTAAAAATCTGTTATATTTTAAACAGGTGTTAAACCCAAAACTCATCTGAAATATTATCTTTAAAATCATGCGTTTGGTGCACAGATTCAATAAAATCGAGTTGTTCCTGTGTTGCTACTTTTTGGATGTCGTTAAAAAGTTCGCGTTCTTCAAAACGAATATGTTTAATTAAGGCTTTTTCAATATGTTGTAAAGTGCTTTTAGAAGCTTCGTTTTTCGAGAATAGCGCTCTAAGTTCAGTATGTTGATCTAGAGCTTTTTTAACTAATTCGTTGGAGTTTCCCAATATTGGAAAAACATGATTTTCTTCAATTTTGAAGTGCGGACAAAGATGCGTGTTATAAAACCAATTGGCGTAAGCGTTAATTCTTTTTGGAGAAACATTTTTAGCTAAGCCTGTTTTAATTTTCCAAGACAATAGCAGGCCATGATGATGTTCTCTGCTAAGTGGTTGCAGTGCTTTTACTCTTTTAATGCCTTTAGGTGTATTCATGTTATGAGGGATTGAAAATGATTAAATTTCTGAAGTTTTCTATATAAAAACCTACCGCTTATAAAGATACAAAACAAAAAAACAGCATGTAAACATTCTACAAGCCAAAAGTATTACCTATTCGAACATAGCAACCACGCGTGCAGGAGCCGCCGAAGCTCCAACTATTTTTAATGGAAAAACAGCAATTTTAAAACCTTCATACGGCAGGGCATCTAAATTTACAAGTTGTTCCATGTGGCAATATTCTTTATCTCTACCTACTAAATGAGCTTCCCAAAACAGTTCAGAATTGTTAGTTTCTTTAGCTTTTTTCAGCATATAGGGCAAGGGTAAATCCCATCCCCAAGCATCAATGCCCATTACCTTTATTCCTTGATCGATTAACAAAGCCGTAGCTTCGGCAGACATGCCCGTTCCTATTTTATGAAAATCTTTGGTGCCATTAAATTTATCCCGTCCTGTTTTAATTAGTACAATCATTCCGGGTTTAACCGTTAAATTATTTAGCTTCAAAAAATCTTCAATATCCATTTTGGTAATGGGGTCGAAATCTGCTTTATGGGTCATATCAATAACCAATCCGTCACCAAAACACCATTCTAGCGGAACCTCATCAATGGTTTTCGATTTCTTGCCATTTGTAGTTGGCGAATAATGCCACGGTGCATCGATATGTGTGGTCGCATGAACACCCATTTTTTCGATCGTATCATCGGCCCAACCATTAAAATGTTTCGGAAACAATTTAAGCGGAAGCCCTAAAAAACGGATTAGTAATTTCGATTTTCGGTGTGGTTTATGTTTTATTTTAACTTTCATAAACCATGGGTCCGACTTATTGTACTGTATGGGTTTCGATAAATCTATAATTTTCATAGGAGGTTTTACTGCTTAATCAATTTCTTACTAATGGTACTATTTCTTTTAGCATAACCAAAATAAGTAAAGGATTAAATATATCGCTTTCATATTTACTAAAAAAATAGGAACTGGGAATTGAGTTTGTATTATTTACACATACTCAACATGTGGTTTTTTACTTCTGTTTTTCCATTTTTCTTTTAGCTGCATGGGTTGTTCTGAATGAAATTCAAAACTTTGAACCTTCATTTCGATATATTTTACAGACCTTTCAGGTTTTTAAAACACTATTTTTCGGAAATTGAAAGCTCTTATGTTTTTATAGTTTTAACCCTCCTAATTTCGATGAAATCGAAATTTTCCTCCCTTCAAAACGAAAGGAGGAGCAAGTTTTATTAATGTTTTCTAGAACAAACTAAATCTTATTAATCTATTTTAATTAAAATTTTGTATTCAATACACTTATTTTTAAAAACCTGAAAGGTCTTTTTCGAAAATACTTCTTTGAGTCGCAACCCCAACTTATGAAACTGGTATAATTAGGAGAAGCCACATTTTTCTATATTATCCTATTAGCGCGAACTTGTAGTCCATGCCTAAATCCATACCTCTATAACACTCATTTTACCCCAAATACCAATAAAGCTTAAAAGTAAATAGATCTATTAAATTCAACTAAAAAACACTTTACTTTCTTTAAACTTTCTTATGACTATCCTCAGTTAATAAAAAAGCTACTACATCTTAGTTAAAGCTTTCTTGTTTATCACTTATTAGAGCGGGCACGGACTACAAGTCCGCGCTAGCGGGGTTACTTGGTTGGCATACTGATTTAGAATTGACTGACAAACTATGAATATAATTAAAAAGGTGGCACGTATGACTGATAAAGCCAAGGATTATGTCTAATGTCTATCCTTTAATTGATGCTTTTATCGCTAAAAATAAACTTAAAGGGCTGGTGTGATACCTCTCTCTTTTTCTATAAGACCTTCGTAATAACCAAACTTGGGGTAATCTTCCCAATTAGATGAGATATCAACTTTACTTTTAGATTGTTTCTCTATTTGTTCATTTGTTTGGGTATTTCTTTCTATAATTGTTAACTGCCCATCAATAGTAAAAACATAACTGACAGTTTTATACGCTTTTTCATTATCATCTTTAAATTCCCAAATGTTTACTGTCGATAAAAAAAGCTTGTTTTCAGGTATTTCTTTTTGCCATTTTGACGAATCATCAAATCCATTAAAAGCATAAGACATATAAGTTCTTTTTAAATTATCTAAAAAATGAACTCTAAAAAAGCCCTTGTTCGTTTCAATATGAGATATAGGGGTTTCATTATCAAAAACAGTAACGAAATAAATTAAATTATTATCATGAGCGTATTTGGCTGATTCTTCTAAAAGAGCTTCATTTTTTTCTTTTCTTTTATTGAAAACAGTTTTGTTATACCCATCTAGCACCTCTATAGATAATGGCACACTCTGTATTTTTTTTCTTCTAGTCCAACGCTGATATAAATATCTCCTCATAATCAATTATAAACTGTTCCTTGCACGTCCCTAATATCTATATCCCATTTGGTAGCTTCATCCAGTAAGCTTTGTGGTATTGGGTTATTTTGTACAGGAACCTCTAAAATCATTTGTCCATCTATCTCTATAATATTCTCCAAAGAAGCATTAGAACCTCCTGCTTTGTTTGAAGGCACATCAGCAATCTTTGTTCCTGGTGGGTACTTATCTTTTAATTCTTGAATATATTTTATTCCTGTTGACTCTTGTATGTCAGAAAATTGAGTGTATTTTCTTGAAACAATCTCTCCGCTAGCGCGGACTTGCAGTCCGTGCCTAAAATCCACACCTCTATAACACTCATTTAACCCCAAACACCCTTAAAAACTTAAAAGTAAATAGATCTATTAAATTCAACTAAAAAAACACCTTACTTTCTTTAAACCTTGTTATGACTATCGTCAGTTAATAAAAAAAGACACTACATCTTTGTTAAAGCTTTCTTGTTTATCACTTATTAGAGCGGGCACGGACTACAAGTCCGCGCTAGCGGGTTAGAATTTCTTACTTCAAGTGTGTCCTTGTAAATCATTTTTGCTTTGAAAATAGGATTGTAAACCTTAATACTAACGTTTTAATACAATCAATATTTATATTCTGATATTCTTGACCAAATAAAGAAATAGTGTTATAAGTATTGCCCAAGGTAAAAATCTAAAATTTGTTATCATTTTTGTTTTTTTTTAATTTATAAAAGATCATTCCTGCCGTTGTGTTAATCAGTAATAAGGAGATAATTATAAATATTAATTTAGTATAATATTTTTCTTTATTTAAATTAACATTACGATTGGTATTCAACAAGGTAAGTTTACCATCCTGTCTTTAAAAGTTATTTGATGCGGTCTAATCGTTTCTTGTTTTATATGTTTCATCTCAACTTTTTCAGGCAAACTACCTTCAGTAAAGGCTTCAGCCTCTATACATTCAAAATTATTTATTAATTTCATTATTTACAAAACTTAAAATGATCTAATTGTTTACTAAAATCTTCTATTTTCATATTTCCAATTTGTTCCTCTTTTAGCATAGCACTGAAGTATTTCGCAATCATTTTTTTGTTTCATTATAAAATTCATTGAAAGTAATTATTATAATTTTTCTAGTTTTTCCCTTATACTTTCTGTTAAAATTGGTTGCTCCCAAATACCATGTATGTAGGTGAAACCCGGACCCAATTGGTCGTTCATTTGTGCTGTTTCATCAGGATTATCTCTGTAAAACTCAATAATTAGATATTCCTTTTCTTTAAAATTAATTAATGTTAAATTTCCGTTTTGCCCATAAGTTGTATTTATATTGGCTGTATAATAACCTTTATACGCTTTACTTTCACAATAATTAAATTGATAGGTGTTTGATAAAAAATCTAAATCATTAAAATCAAAATAGCCTTTGGCAAAAGAGTTTACTATTAATCTTTTAGTGTATATATCCATTTTTTTCCTATCTATAGGAGTTAATACATCATTTTCATTGAGTAAAAATATTTTTGGACGTTTAAATTCATTACCAATTTCTCCTGTCTTGATACTATCATTTTCTAATAATGCTTCCTTGTATTTAAAATATTTAATAACCTTCATTTATTTACAGAATTTAAATTGGTCTATTTGCTTACTAAAATCAGTTATGAGGTGTTTCCAAAGTCTTTACAACATTATATAGTCCTTCTTCCTTCAAACATGAAAACCAGTTAACCCGCTAGCGCGGACTTGTAACTTAAATCTATGCTAGCGGAAATAGCAATAATGTCTTGTGTTTCTCTGTCAAAACATCAATCATTAGCACAATCCATTTCTTGTTCCATTTGATGAATTATATGTTCGTTTATTCTATCCAAAAAAACATCCGAATTTATCATTTTTTATAGTCTCAATCATTTCATCCAAATTTGTCGATATCGGAAACGGATCGTAAAGTGCCCATTTACCACTTGCACGCATCCAATAAAGGTTCCATTCTCCTCGTGATTTATAAAACCTGATTTTAGCAAACTCAAAATGTTCTAATTCATTTGGGTTGTCCCAAGCTGGACGAATTTCATACAGAATAACAATTTTTCCGTCATAAGAATACCCATAATCAATTTGTTTTCTCAACGCCTCGTTTTCTGGACGTATAGATTCTATATACTTTTTTATTAAAAATTCGTTTATATCAATGGTTGTTTCTTTTGTCATTTCTAGTAAAATTAAAGACTAAATATACCAATTTGAAGATTATAAAAATGTAACTCAGCATTGAGCCACCATTATTTACACATACTCAACATGTGGTTTTTCACTTCTATTTTTCCATTTTTCCTTTTGCAGCATGGGTTGTCCGCCATAATCGGTGGCAGGTTGGCCAATACACATATATCCTAGACTTTTCCATGCTTTAGGCACATCAAAGAGGTTTTCAAATTTTGAATAATCTAAAATAGAAACCCAGCCTGCCCCAAAACCTTGTTCGGTAAGTGAAAGCCAAAGGTTTTGAACCGCACAGGCACAACTCCACTCTAAAGTGCTTGTGTTGCCAATGGTGCCAATGGTGCCAATTGTAAAATTATCTAAGGTGCTACTATCGCAAAAAATGGCAATGCCAAGTGGTGTTTCTTCAATAGCCTCAAGCTTAAACGTATTATAAAGTGTAGACTGATTTTTGTCGGTTATTCCCAGTTTAGCCTGTTCGTTCGAAGCATTAAACAAGGCTTTAATTTCTTTTTTCTTTGCTGTAGATTTAACAACAACAAAGCGCCACGGTTCTGAAAGTCCTACCGAAGGCGCTGCATGAGCCGCATCTAAGGCTTTAAGTAGTACCGCTTCCGGAACTTCATTGTCTGTAAAATGACGAGTATCTCTACGTTTATAAATACAATCGTATAAGTCCATAGTATCCTTTTTATAAAATCAAAATTTCATCTAAAGGTAAGGCCTTTTTGAGCTTTCAAAAATTGATTTATAGGAATTTTAAGGAACAACTTTTAACGCTTTCTATTGCGATAGAATAACATTAACAAGCGCTATAAAAATTTACTATTCGTATTGAAGACTTTCAAGAGGTATTCTAGTTAACTCGACATCTTCTTTATTGGTTGCATAAGAAACGTACAAATAATTACCCCAAACAACACTTTTAGGATAACTATAGCCTACACGTTTGTATTTTCCAGGAAATCTTAATTTCTGAAGATTATCACCACCACCTCTCAATAAATACGCTTTATCAAACAACCAGCCATCTTTACTTAATGTTATTACCAATGGAAATCTACTTTTATTTCCCGAAGGATTATTCACCATGTAAGCCATGCCATTGGGTAAATTTCCAGCGCTTTGTTTTGCTCTAGAATCTGGTGTATTAATAATTTGAGGAGTGGTCCAGGTTTCTCCATTATCAAAACTCATGGAAGCGAGTTTTTTAAATGTGCTTTCTTGATCTCTAAAAACCATCACAATTGCGCCATCTTTTCTATAAAACCAACTGGGTTCTATAGCCCTACTCATGCCTTCTTTTGTTGTGGGCATATTCTTCATTTTTCCAGATTTCCAACCCGTTACACCACTAGGATCATCGGTATAAAATGGCGTTACAATTAACCCAGGTTGCATGTGAAAAGCTGTTAAAATTCTACCATTAGGCAATGCATGTACATCCTGTTCTATAATTCCTAAAACAGGCTGACCTTCACTGTTTTTTATAGGCACTGGTTTCTCCCAATGAATTCCATCGGCTGATGAAACAAACTCTGTGTACCCCTGTTTTAATTTACTAGTATTATTTGGCCATACACAAATATAAGCTACAAGAGTATCTCCATTACACCACCATCCTCCACTTGTTTTTATACCATGCTCCCACTTTTCGGTTAATTTTTTTGGAGCTTCCCAATCTACACCATTACGACTTCTGCTATAAAAAACTTGTGTATCTGCGCCATCTTCATCAACAGCAGAGCTTTGCCATTGCGCATAAAGCATACCCTTAAACGGAAATAAAACAACACCATGATTGTATTTATTATCTCGGTTTTTAGGTAAAAAAACTGTAATTGTTTCCAAGCCTTTGGCATAAGATAGCCCCAGTGTTTCTGGTTTGTTCATATTAAAAAGCGAATCTACCTTAAAAGGCTTAATATGTTCTTGTCCATGTAATACTATACATAGAAAGGCTATCGCCAAAAAACTGATTTTATTTTGATATGACATCATGGGAAATAAAAGCTTAGCATTCAGTGAATATATTTTAATGCTTATTTTGAAAAAATTAGGCTTTGTAAGTAACTATTTTTGTTCTTCTAATCCAAAGTTTTTGGGGTCAATCTCAAAAGTTGTGTGTAAATTAATTAAGATTCGTTTTCCAAAAAAATCAAACAAAAAAAAGCTCCCAATTTCTTGGAAGCTTTTTTAACTTTAGTGACCATGCCAGGATTCAAACCTGGAACCTCTTGAGCCGTAATCAAGTGCGCTATTCAGTTGCGCCACATGGCCTTATTTTGTGGGTGCAAATATACATTTTTATTTAAAACATATGCAAATTTTATTTCAAATTTCTAATTCATTACTTTTGATGAATAAAGCAATTGCTCATTATAATTTGATTTAACTTCAAACTAAACAAAAGGCATCATAAATAATTTATTCTATAATACTATGAAAGCGAATCTATTAAAAGATATGTACAGTCATGTTTTAGATAAAAACCTCATTGAAGAAATTTTTGAAATTGGTTCATTTAAAACTTTCAAAAAAGATGATATTATTATAGATATTAATCAAACTTTAAAATTTATTCCACTCTTATTAAGTGGAAATATTAAAATTCTGCGTGAAGATCAGGATGGCAACGAACTTCTTATTTATTTTTTAGAAGCTGGCGAAACCTGCACCATGTCCTTAACATGCTGCATTGGCACAACCAAAAGTAAAATTAGGGCAGTTGCCGAAAGTGATTCTAGCTTAATTTTAATTCCGGTTTCATACATGCAAAAATGGTTTCAGAATAATGAAAGCTGGCGAAATTTTATTTTAGAAAGTTATCAAAACCGCTTCGAAGAACTTTTAGAAGCTATAGACAATCTTGCTTTTATGAAAATGGACGAACGTTTATACAAATACCTTGTAAATAAAACGGTACTCCATGAATCTAAAAACATCATTATTAAACATCAAGAAATCGCCGAAGATTTACACACCTCTCGCGTGGTGGTTTCCAGACTTTTAAAGCAATTGGAAAACGAAAAAAAGATTGTACTAAGCCGAAACAAAATAAAAATTTTATAATAGTATTCCACCACCTATCCCTACTTAGGTAACATTTATCACAAAGTTAGTATACCATACACCATACTTTTGTGATAAAATTAATAGCATGGAACACATTTTAAATCCGTGGCCTTGGTACATTTCAGGTCCACTTATCGCCATTGTTATGGCGCTCCTACTCTACTTTGGTAAAACTTTTGGCATGTCCTCTAACCTTCGCACCCTTTGTGCTATTGGAGGCGCTGGGAAATTTGCCGATTTTTTTAAATTTAACTGGAAAGATCAAATCTGGAACCTAACCGTAGTTTTAGGTGCTATAATTGGTGGGTTTATAGCCGTTCATTATTTATCAAACGACAGTGGTACGCAGCTTAACCCAAGCACGATTTCCGAACTTCAAAACATGGGATTTGATAAACCTGGAGCCACATTAGTCCCTCAAGAAATGTATAATTTAGATGTTTTAACAACGCCTAAAGGATTGCTTTTATTAATTATTGGTGGGCTTCTAGTAGGTTTTGGCACCCGTTACGCGGGCGGTTGTACTTCTGGTCATGCCATTACTGGACTTAGTAGTTTACAAAAACCATCGCTAATTGCTGTGATCGGATTTTTTATTGGCGGATTAATTATGACCAATTTCATATTACCGCTCATCTTCTAAAACAGCTCACTCTAAAAAAATAATCAAATGAAATTTATAAAATTTTTATTAGTTGGAATTTTCTTCGGCATTGTTTTAGTAAAGTCTGAAGCCGTTTCATGGTACCGTATTTACGAGATGTTCCGATTTCAATCCTTTCACATGTATGGCATCATAGGCACTGCCATTGCATCAGGAATCTTGTTTTTACAACTTTCAAAAAGAGGTGGTATAAAAAGCATTGAAGGTGCCGATATTTATGTTCCTAAAAAAGACAAAGGCATTACCAGATATATTGTTGGCGGTATAATTTTCGGCTTAGGTTGGGCACTTATAGGCGCTTGCCCTGGCCCCATGTATATTCTTTTAGGCACAGGGGTTTGGAGCATGATAATTGTTATTGCAGCAGCCATTTTAGGTACTTTTTTATACGGTGTTTTAAAAAATAAACTACCGCATTAATATGGATAGCATCCAAATTTTAGGCTATTTAGGTGCTCTTATTGTTGGTCTTGTTTTAGGACTTATTGGTGGCGGAGGTTCTATACTCACCGTGCCTTTATTGGTTTACCTTTTAGGCTACAATCCTGTAATGGCTACGGCATATTCGCTTTTTGTGGTAGGTGTATCCTCTATGGTGGGCACCTATCAGAAGTACAAAAAAGGCCTTGTAGATTTTAAAGTAGGCTTAGCGTTTTCGTTTCCTTCTTTCCTTGCCGTTTATCTTTCAAGGCGATTTGTAGTGCCCGGCATACCGGAAACACTTGTTAGTTTCGGAAATTACGAGCTCACCAAAGACATGGCCATTATGGTGTTTTTTGCGGCTATTATGATTATTGCGGCCTTTTCAATGATAAAAAAAGGAAATCCTCAAGAACAGTTTACCGCAAAGCAACCTTATTATAAAACATTTATTCAAGGGCTAACCATTGGAACCATTACAGGATTAATAGGTGCTGGTGGCGGGTTTTTATATGTTCCAGCCTTAGTACTTTGGGCTAATATCCCAATGAAAAAGGCCGTAGGAACCTCGCTAATTATCGTTACTATAAATTCACTTATAGGATTTCTAGGCGATGTACAAACCTTAAATATCGAATGGGACTTCCTTTTAATCTTCACATTAATTTCTGTATTAGGAATAGTGATTGGGGTATTTTTCTCCAAATTTATTAGTGGTGAAAAACTAAAAAAAAGCTTCGGGTATTTTGTGCTAATCATGGCTACCTACATAATTTACAAGGAACTTTACTAATCCAAATGTGATATTAGTTACAAACCAAAGTAAACCCGTTTTGTAATTTTGAATTAATAATGAAAAGTTTTCCTTCTTGAAGGAACTAAAAAAATTTACGATGAAAATAGAACAAATATATACAGGATGCCTCGCCCAAGGCGCATATTACATAGAATCTAACGGCGAAGTTGCAATTATCGACCCACTACGTGAAACACAGCAGTATGTTGATAAAGCTGAAGCTGAAAACGCTAAAATCAAATATATTTTTGAAACTCATTTTCATGCCGATTTTGTTTCTGGACATGTCGATTTAGCTAAAAAAACGGGAGCAACAATTGTTTTTGGCCCTGGTGCTGAAACTGATTACAACATCCATACGGCAAAAGATAATGAAGAATTTAAACTAGGAAACATCACCATCAAAGTGCTACATACACCTGGTCATACTTTAGAGTCGTCGTGCTTTTTATTGATTGATGAAAACGGAAAAAACCATGCGCTTTTCTCTGGAGACACCTTGTTTTTAGGCGATGTTGGCCGGCCAGATTTGGCTATTAAATCCGATTTAACAAAAGAAGATTTAGCAGGCATGTTATTTGATTCGCTTAGAAACAAAATCATGACGCTATCTGATGACATTATTGTTTATCCTGCCCATGGTGCGGGGTCTGCTTGCGGAAAAAACCTGAGCAAAGAAACTGTAGGTGTTTTAGGTGAACAAAAAAAGACAAACTATGCCTTGAGAGCTGATATGACAAAGGCCGAGTTTATAAAAGAAGTTTTAGATGGCATGGCGCCTCCTCCTCAATATTTTGCAAAAAATGCCTTAATGAATAAATTAGGCTACGATAAATTTGAAGATGTTTTAAAACAAGGTAACACTGCTTTAAGTCCTGAAACTTTCGAACATCTCGCTAATGAAGAAGGCGCTTTAGTGTTAGATGTGAGAACTGAAAAAGACTTTGTAAAAGCCCATATTCCTAACTCCATTTTTATTGGAATTCATGGCGGATTTGCACCTTGGGTTGGTGCATTAATAACCGATTTAAAACAACCTATTTTATTAATTACCCCAAAAGGTAAAGAACAGGAAACCGTAACAAGACTATCGCGCGTTGGATACGACAATACTTTAGGGTATTTGGAAGGCGGTATGGAAGCTTGGAAAAATACTGGAAAAGATATTGAAAGCATCGAAACGATTTCTGCGGAAGAATTTTCTAAACAATTTAAAAAGGAACCCATACAGGTTTTAGATGTTAGAAAAGATGGAGAATACCAATCGGAGCATTTAGAAGGTGAAAATGTGAAACATTTTGCTCTAGACTATATCAATAACAATATGAATGCTATTGATAAAAATAAAACCTATTTTTTACACTGCGCTGGTGGTTACCGCTCGGTAATTGCGGCTTCCATTTTAAAAGCTCGCGGATTTGATAATTTAGTTGATATTTCGGGTGGCTTTGCTGCTATAAAAAACACCGATTTAACTACTACCGATTTTGTTTGCCCATCGACTTTGTAGGTATCACTCTAAAGGTTGTGGTTAAGTAAATACAGTAATGTAAAAATCAACACTGTATGTTCTCGACTTCAAAAAATAAAACCTTAGATACAATAAATGGCTGCGGTAGCTAATCCTATGTCAATTCGAGTGATGCGAGATTAGGAGCATTGTATCGAGAATCTTATACTTGTTAAAAACTATTACGAAGAAAAATTACAACGTTATCAACTTCTCGATACAATTCCGAAGAAAAATTGGAATCACTCGAAGTGACAATTCAAAAATCCAAGCCCTACTTTTCGGCAATCAATTTCTTATTCAAAAAATAAAACCTCAGGGACAATAAATGTGCTGCGGTAGCTAATCCTATGTCAATTCGAGTGATGCGACCTTAGGAGCATTGTATCGAGAATCTTATACTTGTTAAAATACTACTACGAAGAAAAATTACAGCGTTATCAACTTCTCGATACAATTCCGAAGAAAAATCGGAATCACTCGAAGTGACAATTCAAAACTCAAACCCCTACTTTTCGGCAATCAATTTCTTATTCAAAAATTAACCTTAGATACCATAAATGTGCTGCAGTAGCTAATCCTATGTCAATTCGAGTGATGCGACCTTAGGAGCATTGTATCGAGAATCTTATACGAGTCAAAATACTATTACGAAGAAATATTACAACGTTATCAACTTCTCGATACAATTCCGAAGAAAAATCGGAATCACTCGAAGTGACAAAAAAACGCTACGTCAGTTCGAGTGATGCGACCTTAGGAGCATTGTATCGAGAATCTTATACGAGTCAAAATACTATTACGAAGAAATATTACAACGTTATCAACTTCTCGATACAATTCCGAAGAAAAATCGGAATCACTCGAAGTGACAAAAAAAACGCTTTGTCAATTCGAGTTTAACCATAAAATATTACATATCAACGTTCTATGTTCTCGACTCCGCTCGAACACCCTGATATTAAAGCTTTAATTAAATTTCTTAGTTTTCACTCTAAACTCTAGAAGATAATGGTCTTCGAGCGGAGTCGAGAAGTTTATGAAAATCAGCACTCTACCTCTACTCGAACGCCCTGAAATTAGAGATTATACACTTACCTAATTTCCAGAACTTACATATTAATGAAGAAATCTGTTTAAACTACACAATTTCCGCACTCAATCCTGCTTCTAAAAGCATAGAGCATCGCGGTTTTAAATCGTCGTAATCGCCTGTTTTAACCGTACATTTCCCGTTGTAGTGCACGATTAACGAACATTGCTCTGCTTGTTCGGCAGTATGATCGCAGGCATAAATAAGTGTTTCTATAACATGATCAAAAGTATTTACATCATCATTATAAACCACTATTTCGTTTTGAGTTGAAACCGCTTCCTGAAGTAAAACTTCTTCGGATGTTTTTTCTTTAGTACTCATAATCCTATTGTGTTTCAGACAGTTCACACAGAAACCATCAATTTATTTACTAATTTAAAAATTTTAGAGCAACCCAATTGTTTCGTTCAAGTTTTTCTTCAAACTTTAACAAATACTTCTCACATTCGGCTTGAATAGTTGGAATGTCATCGTTGTAAAATCCACTTAAAAATAGAGTCCCGTTTTCATTTAAACAAGACGCGTAAGTTTTTAAATCTTGTAACAAGATATTGCGGTTAATATTAGCAATTATCACGTCGTATTTTTTATTTTGAAGTACTGAAGCATCACCTTCAATAACCGTGATATGTTCGCAATTATTACGTTCTACATTTTCCAAACTGTTTAAATAACACCAGTTGTCATAATCGACAGCATCAATGGGTTTGGCACCTTTCATTTCGGCTAGAATCGCCAAAACTCCTGTGCCGCAGCCCATATCTAAAACCGATTTATTGGTGAAATCGTTTTTTAAAATATGCTCAATCATCATGTGCGTGGTTTCATGGTGCCCAGTTCCAAAACTCATTTTAGGTTCAATTATAATATCGTATTGGGTATCGAACTTATCATGAAATGGGGCACGAACAGCACAAACATCATCGACTACAATCGGACTAAAATTTTTCTCCCATTCTTCGTTCCAGTTGGTTTGTTCGATTTCATTAAATTCGAATGAAATGTCAAATTCATCAGATTCTAAAATTTGAATATCATCAAGAATATCGCCGTGCCATTCTTCCTTTTGAATGTATGCTGTAACACCGTTTTCGGTTTCAACAAAGCTTTCAAAACCAGCGTAACCTAATTCGGCAATAAGAATTTCAACCCCTGGTTGTAAAGGCGATACTTTAAATTCGTAGCCTATATAAATGATATTTGACATAGTTATTTTTTTTCGGTCGACAAAGATAGAGGTTAATCTCTAAATTATACGAATTGTTCTCATAAAGAGTTCTTAAACTTAACGGAAGTTTAATGTGATAGTGTTTCGTTGGCATTCATTCATTTATGACAAAAATTGTGAACTTAAAATTAAATGGTTTAAATTTGATATATGATTATAACTGAACAAAATAAAAATTTAATAAAATCACTCTGCGAAACTCATCTCGTAGAAAAGCTTTATTTATTTGGTTCAGCTACTGGAAATCATTTCTCAAAAAATAGTGACATTGATTTTTTAGTAAAGTTTCAAAAAATTGAATTAGAGAAATATTTTGACAACTATCTATCTCTAAAAGAAAAACTTAAAAAAATTTTCCAAAGAGAAGTTGACCTCGTTGAAGAACAGACTCTTAAAAACCCTATCCTTATAAAATCCATAGAAAAAAACAAAGAATTGGTATATGGATGAAAGGATACTAAAGTGGCATCCCTTTTTAAGGCACGAGAAAAGACTTCGACAAGCTCAGCCTGACATTACAGCTAATAATTGTATTTGTTACAAAAAACAAATTTCCTAATATCATTTAAATTCAAAACACAAATCGTAGTTACTCGGTCACGCTGAGCTTGTCGAAGCGCACAATAATTAAACCTCCTTTTTTATCTGTACAGCCTGTAAACTACAAGCGCGACCCTAAATAATCAGGGTCGCGCTTGAATATTTTAATAAATACGTTTAATTAAAATGCATTTACAATAGCGAAAAAATCTTCAGCATTTAGTGAAGCTCCGCCAATTAAACCACCATCTACATCTGGTTTAGAGAAAATTTCTTCAGCATTTGCTGGTTTTACACTACCTCCGTAAAGGATTGAAACCTCATCGGCAACATCATTTCCATAAGCATCGGCTAGTGTTTTTCTAATGAAAGCGTGCATGTCTTGTGCTTGCTCTGGACTTGCAGTTTCGCCAGTTCCTATGGCCCAAACAGGTTCGTAAGCTAAAACGATGTTTTGAAAATCGGCTGATTTTAAATGAAACAACGCGTTTTTAATTTGATTTCCAACAACAGTTTCTTCGTTTCCAGATTTTCTATCGGCTAATTCTTCACCAAAACAGAAAATAACACGCATGCCTTTTGCTAAAGCAGCATCTACTTTTTTAGCTAATGTTTCGTCGGTTTCGTTAAAATACTCACGACGCTCGCTATGACCTAAAATTACTGTGTTTATGCCAACACTTTTTAACATGCTTGCGCTAATTTCTCCTGTGTAAGCACCATTTTCTGCAAAGTGCATGTTTTGTGCGATTACCTCGATTCCTGAGCCTTTTGTGCTGTTGTAAGCATGCCATAAGTTTGTTGCTGTTGGTGCAATCATCACTTCGGCAGCAGATGTTTTAACCTGTGCTTTTAAGCTTGTAATTAATGTTTCAGTTTGCGCTAAATCATTATTTAGTTTCCAGTTTCCGGCTACAATTTGTTTTCTCATAATAGTAGTATTACACCCTAATATTTAGGGATTTTATTTAGTTATATTAATCTCAATATTGTTATCATCGGCTTCAACAGCCTTGAAAAGTTTAATGTTTCCTTCGGCATCAACCACAATATATCTTGGGATCCAATCGATATTTACAAAATCGCCAAAGGCACTCTTTTTTCCGTTAGGCAAATAATAATGATCTCCTTCAACTTGGTATTTTTTAATGCCGTTTTTCCATGCTTTTTCAGCTCTGTCTAAAGACAAAAATACATAAGCGGCTTCGGGATGTTTTTTCTGTAAAGCCTTTACTTTTGGCATGCCTTTAATACAATCGCTGCACCAAGATGCCCAAATATCTATCACGATGGTTTTTCCTTTATGGGCTTCTAGAATGGTTTTAAAAGCGACAGATTCACCGTTTAAGTTTAAAAACTCATCATTTAAAGCCGCTTCCGAAAATTTAGTAGGCACTTGGGAATTACAGCTAAAAACTGTAAAAAGAAGTATCGCTAAGTATTTTAATTTTTTCATAGTTTTAGACATGACGCATGAGACTCCTGCGTTTGCAGGAATTATTCTAATTTTACTTTTGGGTCTAACCACACGTAAATAAGATCCACAAAAATATTAATAATTATAAACAATAAGGCTATAATTAACACGGCGCCCATAATTACAGGCAAATCTAAAGTGTTTAAAGCATTTACAATTTCTTTTCCTAAACCGTTCCAGCCAAAAATATATTCTACAAACACGGCACCTGCCAACATGGAAGCAAACCAACCCGAAATTGCTGTAACCACAGGGTTTAAAGCGTTTTTAACGGCGTGTCTTTTTATTATTTGAAACTCACTCAAACCTTTTGCTCGTGCGGTTCTTATATAGTCTTGGTTGAAAACTTCTAATAGCGAATTTCGCATGAGTTGAATAACAACGGCTAAAGGACGAATGCCTAAAACTACGGCTGGAAGGATTAAATTTTTCCAACGGATGTGCATGCCTTCACCAAAATCGTCCATCTCGTATAAACTCCCGGTCATTTCTAAATGCGTGTATTCATGAAGAATATATCCAAAAAACCAAGCGAATAAAATAGCGCTGAAAAAGGATGGTATACTCATACCAAATGTGCTTAATATTTGAATGACTTTGTCTAACCAAGTGTCTTTATTTAATGCTGAAATAATGCCAAGAAAAACACCTAAAAGCATGGCAATTATTATGGCTGTAACTGCTAAAACAAAAGTATTTGGCAAAGTTTCGCCTAAAACCTGACTTACCAATTTCCCTTGTTTAGTAAAGGATTCTCTTAAATAAGGCAACTTCAATACGGCTGTAGTATTTCCTATGGAAAACAACGTGGTTTCCTTGTATTTTCCGTCTCTTAAAAAGGTATAATCTTCGGGGTTATTTGAGTGAAATGACAGTGGCGATAAATCGTTTATATAATATAAATACTGTGTACTTATGGGTTTATCGAAACCGTACTTCTTTTTTACTAAGGCTAATTGTTCGCTATCTTCATTTTGCCCAAGCATCATTTGTGCTGGGTCGCCCGGCAGGACGCTAAATAAAAAGAATATCACAGTAACTACCCCAAAAAGCGTGAGAATAGCGTAGAAAATTTTATTTAATAAATAACCTATCAAATAGTTTTTAAATTGATTTGTTTAACTGAAAAGACAATGAATTTAGAATTTTAAATCTTCAATATCGTTCCAATGTACTTTTTGTTTTATTGTGCCTTTATCTAATTCTAAAACACCTGGATTTGATCGTACTACTGTTTTTAAAGCTTTTTCGTCGCACAAATAAAATTCGAAATCGATGTTGTACGTTTCTTTAATGTGCTGTTTTGCATCTTCACCAGAAGCTGTTAAGCCTATAATTTTATACCCATGACGTCTGGCTTCATCTTGAAGTGCTTTTAACTTTAGTGCGCCGTTACGTTCGATATGCTCTAAGCTATATGAAACTACAACGATTAACTTATCTTCATTTAAAAATTGGGCAGTTAAATCGCCATCTTCACTTTCAATAGAGAAATCGTAAATTGGAGGTTGGTACCCTTCTTGAATCACTTTGGTTTCTACACTTACATAGTCGCCATCTACTTTTGGATACGAGCCATTGGTTTTAAAAACTTTGTTTTCTCCATTTAAGTTAAACGTCCAACTGTACTCTTGAATGGGTTTTGGGGCATCTTCAGGAATCGTCATACCTTCAGAAATATTGTTTCCTATTTTATAGGCTCTAAAGTCTATTGCAGGCAAATGTTCTAATACATGAAAACCAAACCATAAACTCAAAATAAAACTTAACAGAGCAAAAATGGTTGTTTGTAATTTCCCGAAAACAGGATGAATATATTTTAAGCCAACAAATAAAATCAGAATAAAAATAAGCAGCACCAGATCTTTTGTAAAACTTTCCCATGGGGTTAATTTAAGCGCATCACCAAAGCAACCACAGTCTTTTACTTTATCAAAATAAGCAGAATAGAAGGTTAAAAAGGTAAAAAAGACAATCATTAACAGTAAACTCCAAACCGTAAATTTGGGCTTGTAACCTATTAATAAAAAGACACCTAAAACGACTTCAAAAACAACGACTAATATTGAAATTCCGAGTGCATAAGGCTCTAAAGCTGGAATATTAAGCACATCGACACTAAAATATTCTTGTAATTTATATGAAAAACCTAAGGGATCATTCAGTTTTATAAATCCTGAAATAATAAATAATACCCCTACAAAAATTCTAGAAATGGCTACTAATACTCTCATGCGTTGTCCTCATTTAAGTGAATCATCGCGAAGATACCATAATTAATCATGTCTTGATAATTGGCATCAATACCTTCGCTAACTAATGTTTTTCCTTGGTTATCTTCAATTTGTTTTACACGTAATAATTTCTGAAGAATTAAATCGGTTAAACTGCTTACACGCATATCGCGCCAGGCTTCGCCATAATCGTGGTTTTTATCTTCCATTAATTTTTTGGTGCGAGCAGCCATTTTCTCATACAACTCGGTAGCTTCTTCAGTCGATAAATCAGGTTGTTCTACCACGCCTTTTTCCAATTGGATTAAAGCCATAATGCTGTAATTAATAATCCCGATAAACTCGCTAACTTCTCCTTCATCAACCTTTCTAACATCGTTTTGCTGCAAGCCACGAATACGTTGCGCTTTAATAAATATTTGATCGGTAAGCGATGGTAATCTTAAAATTCTCCAAGCACTTCCGTAGTCACTCATTTTCTTTATAAATAAACTTTTACAGGTATCTATTACGGCATCGTATTGTTTTGAAGTATCTTGCATGAATAAATTGAATTTTGCGTAAATTTCGCATATTTTATTAGAATGTTCAAAGGTTTAGGGCCTAAAGTTCTAACATATTACAAAACCGTATAAATGACTATTAATTGCAAAGGGCAACTCATCGATTTATCAACGCCAAAAGTGATGGGGATTTTAAATATGACACCCGATTCTTTTTACGATGGTGGCGCCCATAAAAACGAAAAAGAAATGCTTTTAGCTGTTGAAAAAATGCTAAAAGACGGCGCTACTTTTATCGATATTGGTGCGTACAGCTCTAGACCAAACGCCGACCATGTAAGCGAAATCGAAGAGCTAAACCGCATTTTACCCGTGGTGAAATCGCTTTTAAAAACATTTCCAGATATTTTATTATCTATCGACACCTTTAGAAGCGAAGTTGCTAAACAATGTATTGAAGCTGGAGCAGCTATGGTTAACGATATTTCGGCAGGAAAACTAGATGCTAACATACTGCAAACGGTTGCTAATTTACATGTTCCTTATATTATGATGCACATGCGAGGTACGCCTAAAACCATGCAACAGCTAACCGAATACAACAATTTAACAAAGGATGTTTTGTTTTATTTTTCCGAACGCATCGCTGCAGCAAAAGCTTTAGGGATTATCGATATTATTGTTGATCCTGGATTTGGTTTTGCAAAAACTTTAGAACAAAATTTCGAATTGCTAAACCAACTAGAACTTTTTAAAATGATTGAAAAACCGCTATTAGTAGGGGTTTCAAGAAAATCTATGATTTATAAAACTTTAGAAACCACAGCCGATAAAGCCCTAAACGGCACATCGGTTTTAAATACCGTTGCCTTACAAAAAGGCGCTTCTATTTTAAGAGTTCACGATGTAAAAGAAGCTATGGAATGTGTTAAATTAACTGAGGCTTTGATTGCTGGTTGTTAGTTATTGGATATTGGTTAAAAATATGAAAAACAAAATTATTTTACTTTTATGCTGTGCCGTGTTTTCCTGCGGAAATAAAAAAGTGGTAGAATTACCTGAAATAGATTATTCTGAAATTTCTAAAATTAACGATGTCTCCCCAGGTTATTTATTTTACGATGAAACCCAAAAAGATAGTGTTGAGCTAAATAGAAAAAACTTAATTGTTTCTACCAACTGGTTGATTAATGTTGACAAACGCCTAACTTTAAATCAGGTTATCCCACACATAAAATTTTTACAAGAGAAAAAAAACAACTCGAGTCATAAAAATGAAAACGCAAGAAACTATTATACCTGCAATAACACCAGCGAAAAGCAACTGGGTTTTATAGAATTTACAGAGGTTGTTTATACCGAAAAAACGGATGCGTCTCCAGATTTAGAAGCATCAAATAAAACCAAGTTTATAAATTTTAATCAAGATGGTTCTATCTATATTTTAAATCCGAATGCGGAGCCATTTGTAACTAAATCAACTAAAAACACACTTTTAAACGATTTAAAAAAAGTAGATTCCACAGGGTTTATTTTAGTCTTACGCTTTCATAAAAATTTAAGTTTTCAAGAGTATATTAGCTACAAATCTTTAATTGCAAAAGCCGAACTAAAGCAAGCAAAAATATCAAAAGAAGAGTTTCTCGATAATTAACCTTAATTTACTAAATTTACCAAAAACCCCGCCACCATTGGATATTTTTAAAGACATTCTAAAATTTACCGTCGTAGATATTATCGATGTTATTCTTGTTGCTCTACTCCTCTATTATTTGTACCGCTTGGTAAAAGGCACGGTAGCCATCAATATTTTTATTGGAATAATTATAATTTATGGGGCTTGGCGATTAACCGATTTCCTGAACATGGAACTGCTTACTAGCATTTTCGGAGGGTTTATGAAGGTGGGAATTATTGCGCTTATAGTGGTTTTTCAACCCGAAATAAGAAAGTTTCTACTCATGGTAGGCTCCACCAATTTTGGACGTCGTGGTAAATTATTAAAACAATTTAATTTTCTAAAAACAGAAGACACGAACGACACCGATGTAGATGCTATAATTTCGGCTTGCAATAAAATGTCGATGTCTAAAACAGGCGCATTAATTGTTTTTGAACGCAACAACAACCTCGATTTCCTTTCAGAGTCTGGCGACGAAATGAATATTAAAGTCACTCAACCTATTATTGAAAGTATCTTTTTTAAAAATAGCCCGTTGCACGATGGCGCCATTATAGTTAACCATAATACAGTAAAAGCCACCCGTGTAATTCTTCCTGTAAATAACGAGAAAAACATCCCAAAACGCTTTGGTTTACGCCACAGAGCAGCCATTGGTGTTTCTGAAAAAACAGATGCTTTAGCTTTAGTGGTTAGTGAAGAAACTGGACATATTTCTTATTTTAAAGATGGTGATTTTGTGGTTTACGAAGATACAAACGAGCTGAATGCTTTAATACGAAAGGATTTGGCATAGTTTTTAATTTGAATGAAAACTGTTCTCGATACGATGCTCCTATGGTCGCACCACTCGAACTGACATCGTGCTTTTTGTTACTTCGAGTAATTCCGATTTTTTTTCGGAATTGTATCGAGAAGCTTTAGTGCAATTAATATATTCTATTTCAAAAAACTGTTCTCGATACGATGCTCCTAAGGTTGCATCACTCGAACCGACATCGTGCTTTTGTCACTTCGAGTAATTCCGATTTTTTTTCGGAATTGTATTGAGAAGCTTTAGCGCAATTAATATATCCTATTCCAAAAAACTGTTCTCGGTACAATGCCCCTAAAGTCGCATCACTCGAACTGACATCGTGCTTTTTGTCACTTCGAATGGTTCCTCATTTTTCTTCGGAATTGTATCGAGAAGCTTTAAAACAATTAATATATTCTATTTCAAAAAACTGTTCTCGACACAATGCTCCTAAGGTCGCATCACTCGAACTGACAACCTGTTTCTTTTTGTCACTTCGAGTGATTCCGATTTTTCTTCGGAATTGTATCGAGAAGCTTTAAAACAATTAATATGTTCTATTTCAAAAAACTGTTCTCGATACAATGCTCCTAAGGTCGCATCACTCGAACCGACATCGTGCTTTTTGTCGCTTCGAGTGATTCCGATTTTTCTTCGGAATTGTATCGAGAAGCTTTAAAAAAATTAATGTATCCTTTTAAAAATCTGTTCTCGACACAACGCTCCTAAGGTCGCATCACTCGAACTGACATCGTGTTTTTTGTCACTTCGAGTGATTTTCGATTTTTTTTCGGAATTGTATCGAGAAGCTTTAAAATAATTAAAGTAACCTATTAAAAATCTGTTCTCGATACGACGCTCCTATGGTCGCATCACTCGAACCGACATCGTGCTTTTTTTTGTCACTTCGAGTGATTCCGATTTTTTTTCGGAATTGTATCGAGAAGCTTTAAAACAATTAATGTGTCCTATTAAAAAACTGTTCTCGATACAATACTCCTAAGGTCGCATCACTCGAACTGACATCGTGCTTTTGTGACTTCGAGTGATTTTCAATAGAAAATTGTATCGAGAAGTCTGCCGTAAAAACCTAAGCCACATGCTCCTTCAAAAACTGTACTTCATACAAGTTTTTATAGTAGCCATTTTCTTTTTTAAGAAGTTCCTCATGGGTGCCTTGTTCTACAATTTCACCCAAATCCATAACAATAATTTTATCTGCTTTCTGGATGGTTGCTAGTCTGTGGGCAATTACAATCGAAGTACGCCCTTTTGTGATTTTATCGGTGGCATTTTGAATTAGTTGCTCAGAATACGAATCGACAGAAGAAGTCGCTTCATCTAAAACCAAAATACTCGGGTTGGTAACATAAGCTCTTAAAAACGAAATTAATTGGCGCTGACCAGAAGACAACATAATACCACGTTCTTTAACATTATAATTGTAGCCGTTTGGAAGTGTCATAATAAAATCATGAATCCCAATATCTTTGGCCGCTTGATACACTTGAGCTTCAGTAATTTCTGGATGATTCAATGTAATGTTATTCATGATGGTGTCTGCAAACAAAAATACATCTTGCAAAACCACAGCTATTTGTGTTCTTAACGACGCTAAAGTGACTTCTTTTATATTAAGCCCATCAACTAAAATAGCGCCCGATTTAATTTCGTAAAAACGATTCAATAAATTAATTATTGTCGATTTTCCTGCTCCTGTTGCACCAACAATGGCAACGGTTTCTCCAGCTTTTACTTCAAAAGAAATCCCTTTTAAAACAGCTTCATCTTCAACATAATTAAAATGGACTTTTTCAAATGCTATATCCCCTTTAAAATGGGTTGCTACTTTGGTGCCGTGATCATCAATTTGCGATGTCGTATCAATCACTTTAAAAACTCTGGTTGCAGCAACCATCCCCATTTGCAGTGTATTAAACTTATCGGCAATTTGTCGTAATGGTCTAAAAAGCATGGGAATAAACATGATAAAGGCAATTAAATCACCTTGCGACACGGCGCCACCTTTTAAAACCACATTTAAACCACCATACCAAGCCACCAAACCAATGGTTATGGATGCCGACAAATCGGCTAACGGAAAGAAAATCGAGTTGTACCAAACCGTTTTTAGCCAGCCTTTTTTATGGCGGGCGTTTATGGCTTTAAAATTATCATATTCAATTTTTTCGCGTGTAAACAGCTGTAAAATTTTCATCCCTGTTAAACGCTCTTGAACAAAAGAATTTAAGTTTGATACTTCGGTTCTAACTTCCTCAAAAGCCTTTTTCATGTATTTTTGAAACAATCGCGTAGCATAAAGTAAAAGCGGTAACATGGCAAATACAATCAGGCTTAATTTTAAATTGATGTACACCATAACACCAAAAACCACCACCATAGTCAGTAAATCGCGTACAATCATAAAAAGCCCTTGTCCAAAAATATCGGCAATACGTTCCATATCGGTTACGGCTCGTGTAATTAAAACCCCTACCGAAGAATTATCGTAATACTTCATTTTAAACTTCAGCAAATGGTTGAATAGTTTAACACGTACATCAACTACCAAATTTTGCCCCAACCACGTGGCATAATAAATAAATAAAAGCTGAAAAACCGTTGAAACAATTAGTACGCCCAACATTAAAACAATGTAAAACAAAAAGTCCTTTTCTGCTTTATTTGTAATACTATCGTCTATTGCAAACTTGGTTAAATAAGGCGTAGCAGCACTTAATGCAGCTAATAAAATCACCAAAACAATCAAACTGTAAAAAACAATTTTATAGGGTTTTATGTATTCAAAAAGACGCTTAAAAAGCTGAATGTCAAAAATATTTTCTTTTGGTTTACTCATTTATAGTTTTATATCTTCTGGATATTCAATATGTGTTAAAAATAAGCCATGCGCCGGAACCGAAAATCCAGCTTCTCCTCTACTTTTAGATTGGATGATGTTGTGCAAAGCTTCAACTTCCATTTTCCCCAATCCTATATTAATCATCGTGCCCACAATGGCTCGCACCATATTTCGTAAAAACCGATTGGCTTTAATCACAAAATGAAGTTCTTCGTCTTTAAAAAACCATTCTGCTTTCATAATATCACAATTATACGTTTTTACGTCGGTATTACTTTTCGAAAAGCATTGAAAATCTTTATACGTTAATAAAATTTTCGAAGCTTCATTCATTTTATCTACATCAAGCGCTTTCTTCACAAAATAGGTGTGTTCAAAATTAAACACATTTTTCTTTAAAGTCACCCTATATAAATACTGTCTGCTAAGCGCATCAAAACGTGTATGCGCTTCAGGTTTCACTTTAAAAACCGAATGCACAGCCACATCAACCGGCAAAAACGAATTGAGTTTATACAGTAATTTATCATTATTAAACGCAGCATCGGTATCAAAATGAGCAAACATCTGGCTAGCATGTACGCCTGCATCCGTACGTCCTGCGCCCATTATGGCAATATTTTCTCCTAAAATAGTAGACAATGCTTTTTCTAAAACCTCCTGTACAGAAATCGCGTTGGGCTGGTTTTGCCAACCGTGATAAGCTTGTCCGTTATAAGAAAGTTCAATAAAATACCTCAATTCTGCTCTATTTATTAAAACCACAAAGATAGGCAGTTTTAAGCATGTTAAGAAGTCCGAATCTTAATTCTATATTAAAAGATTTTAAGGCAAAATCAAGCACCGAAAACTTCAAATATAATGATGTCTAAAATTTGGGCGTTCCCCTAAGGGTCGGGCTTTCCGCTATATCTTTTTTTCCTACCTCAAAAAAGGATGCCGCTGCAATCCCTAACGCAGTGCCCAACCAGCATTTATCTTTCCTTCAAAATAAACATTTACCATTTAAGCAAACAAGTTGTTATTGTAAATACGTGAAGTTTTAAAACTAACATAATAAAACCAAAAATAAAGTTTAATGCGCTATAGCGAAGTCAATAAATTAAGGCAATAATCCATAACTTTACAAGCCGAAACCACACGAAATGACAAAAATATTACTCCTTTCTGATACCCACAGTTATATAGACGACGACATTTTAAAATACGTAAAGCAAGTAGACGAGGTTTGGCATGCTGGCGATATTGGCGATTTAAAAGTCACCGATGCTATTAAAGCACTAAAACCACTTCGCGGCGTTTATGGTAATATTGACGAAGCCAAAATACGTGGTGAATTCCCTGAACACAACCGTTTTAAATGTGAAGATGTCGATGTTTGGATTACGCATATTGGCGGCTACCCTCCTAAATACAACTTACGCGTTTTAGATGATATTAAACAAAATCCGCCACGAATATTCATTTCAGGTCATTCCCATATTTTAAAAGTGATGCCCGACAAAAAGTTAAACTTAATTCATATGAATCCTGGCGCAGTTGGAAAACATGGCTTCCATAAAGTTAGAACCATGCTGCGTTTTACTATAGACGGAAAAAAAATAGAGAATCTGGAAGTTATTGAATTTCCGGTGCGTCATCCGAGGTAAGTTTTTGGTAAGTTGTACTTCGTCTTGAAACTAGAAATAAAAAACATAAATTCCACAAATTATCACGAATCGTATTACACAACAAACCATCTTAACAACTAAACTCCAGTAGAATGTATACAGAGGAAGTAGCCATTGGCTATACGTAATTCCATCTTTGAAAATTTGGAGCTTTCAAACTCTAAACCTTTAGCATTAAACTATAAACTCTAGGCTAATATGTCTTTTAAACTTGCCTCTTTGTGATTTTTTTTACTTTCTAACTTCTAAGGTTCTAACTCTGTAACTTTGAATCTTCTCCAAATTAACAGTATTTAACGTATAAAATTGCCGCTTTAAATCCATAAATCGTAATTTAGCCCACTTATAAAAAAGTAAACATAATTATATTTATGAGTCAAGTAAAAGAAAATGATACCGTAAAAGTACATTACACAGGAAAATTAGCAGATGGTCAAATTTTTGACAGCTCTTTAGAGAGAGAACCTTTAGAAGTTACTCTTGGTCAAGGGATGCTTATTCCTGGTTTTGAAAAAGGTATGATTGACATGAAAGTAAACGAGAAAAAAACAATTAATATTCCTGTTGCCGAAGCTTACGGCGATGTGAGACAAGAATTGTTGTATGAAGTAAAAAAAGAACAATTACCACCAGAAATGACTCCTGAAGTTGGCATGGGATTAGCTTCAAAAGATCCAGAAGGAAGAGAAGTTCAATTTAGAGTGGCCGAAGTTCACGACGATTTTATTGTTGTTGATGCTAACCACCCTTTAGCAGGACACGATTTAACGTTCGACCTAGAACTTGTTGAAATAAAATAAGGCAAAAGCCCTTCCTAAATCCTTCCCAGTTGTGAAGGACTTAATTACAACTAAAAGTAATTAAGTGTTTCTCACTTCTAGAGAAACTAAAACAGGAAAAATTATAAAAAGTCTGGAACTATTCCAGGCTTTTTTTGTTTATAAAAGTTATTCAGGGCTAACTATTTTATTCAATTAGAGATTAAGTAAAAACACTCCTTATACCCTACACTAAAGACCTTCAACAAAAACACATTAACATTTCGATACTGCTCAAAGAAACAAAAAAAACTAAGCGACATATCAGACTCCTATTTAAGCACTTAGCTTCTATTTAGGAGTGCAAATTGCAGGATCTATTTAGAATCGAGTATTTCCTCGGTTGGAGGGATTAGGGAAGGCTATTAGATATAAAAAAACCCAAGATCTTCACCTTGGGTTTACGCACTAATACTACTAAGATTTTAGGTTTAACGTAATCTATCTACAGATTTTACGAGGTCTTCATCCTTCTTGATGGCCTTATTGGCTAAAGCCAAAAACACGATAGAAACAATGGGGAGAAGCATCCCAATACCTTTCTCAGAAACCGCCGTTTCTCCAGATACATTTAGAGATAAATACACAAAAAAGCCTAATAAAATAAAGTTTAATATGATATTAAGTCGCCCCAACATAAATTGGGACTTCCTGTTTTTGTATCGAAATATAGAAACTACCGAAAACAAAGCCGAAGTTAAAAAAGCGGCAAACACATAACTGGTATCGGCTGCAAAAACTTTTACACCTGCTTCTGTTGTCCATAATTCAAACGCAAAAATTAATCCGCCAGATACTCCTGCGGCTAATAAAAGGTAGATGGTTTGAATACGTTGTAGCATATTTATTTTTTAATTCTAGACAGCAAAAATAAAAGAATTAATGCAGAAAAATAAAATAAAGTTGTATAATTGCAGTAATAATTCTCAACAGTCGCAAAAACAAGCGATTAAATCTTCAGAATAAAATTCAATTTTTCAGAATAACTCAAGTAAGTGTTCTCAACAATATATTCAATTAAACATCAATGTTTGAAATTTCACAATTAAAAGAAAAGAAACTCGCTGATTTACAGGAGATTGCTAAAAAACTGAACGTTTCTAAATACCGTTCACTTAAAAAGTTAGATTTAGTATATCAAATATTAGATCAGCAGGCTGCAGACCCTAAGGCTGTTAAAGCTGCCGTTGCACCAACACCTTCAGCGCCTGTTGAAGCTGAAAAAGCAACAGAAAACAAAGAAACTAAAGACGTAAAGCCTGCTAGAAAACCTAGACAGCGCGTACAAAAGCCTGTTAGAAACACCCCGCCAAAAGCAGAGGAGAAAACAACAACAGAACCTCAACAAGTTGAGCAAAGTATCGAAGCACCAAAAGCAGAGACTGCTCCAACTGAAGCGCCTAAAAAAGCACAAAAGGAAGCGCCTAAAAAAACGAATTCGCCAAAGGCCAAAAACCAAAACGAAGGACCAAATAAACCAAATCCTAGAAGTCAAAATAATCCGAACCAAAATAAAAATCAGCATAAAAACCAAAAAAATGGTAATGTTGATAAAGGCAATAAAGACAACAGAAACCGTTATCGCGAACCTGATTTTGAATTTGATGCCATTATTGAAAGTGAAGGTGTTCTAGACATCATGCAAGATGGTTATGGGTTTTTACGATCTTCAGATTACAACTATTTATCGTCACCTGATGATATTTATGTATCGCAATCGCAAATTCGTTTGTTTGGTTTAAAAACTGGCGATACGGTTTTAGGTCATGTACGTCCGCCAAAAGAAGGCGAAAAATATTTCCCTTTAATTAAGGTGAGTAAAATTAACGGTCAAAACCCTAATGTTGTTAGAGACCGTGTATCTTTTGAGCATTTAACCCCATTGTTCCCTGATGAAAAGTTTAATCTTGCAGAAAAACAAAGCACGATTTCTACACGTATCATGGATTTATTTTCTCCTATCGGAAAAGGGCAACGTGGTATGATTGTTTCGCAACCAAAAACAGGTAAAACCATGTTACTTAAGGATGTTGCGAATGCTATCGCTGCAAATCATCCTGAAGTTTACCAAATGATTTTATTAATTGATGAACGTCCGGAAGAGGTAACAGACATGCAACGTAATGTACGTGGCGAAGTGATTGCTTCTACCTTTGATAAAGAAGCTCACGAACACGTTAAAATTGCAAATATCGTTCTTGAAAAAGCAAAACGATTGGTTGAATGTGGTCATGATGTGGTTATTTTACTAGATTCTATCACGCGTTTAGCTAGAGCTTATAACACCGTTCAACCAGCATCTGGAAAAATATTAAGTGGTGGTGTGGATGCGAATGCTTTACACAAACCAAAACGTTTCTTTGGTGCAGCTCGTAATATTGAAAATGGTGGTTCTTTAACCATTATCGCTACAGCACTTACCGAAACTGGTTCTAAAATGGACGAAGTTATTTTCGAAGAGTTTAAAGGAACTGGTAATATGGAACTTCAATTGGATAGAAAAATTTCTAACCGTAGAATTTTCCCTGCTATCGATTTAACTTCATCAAGTACACGTCGAGACGATATTTTATTAGACGAAACCACCGTACAACGTATGTGGGTAATGCGTAAATACCTTGCGGATATGAATCCTGTTGAAGCCATGGAGTTTATTAACGAACGCTTCAAACAAACAAAAAACAATGAAGAGTTCTTAATTTCTATGAATGGATAAAAATTAAGCATAACAATTTATAATTAGCCTTAACATTTCTGTTGAGGCTTTTTTTATACTTCTATATCAACTGAAATCACTCTCTATAAAGCATAAAAATGAATACACTTTAGTAACTTTACATAGATAGCTTCATTGAAAAAGATATCATCTTTAGTTCTTGATGCGTAGACATTTTAATTACAATTTAACTCTTTCAGAATAATCTATTTAAGCATGCCATTAAATAATATTGTATTTGAACAAGATTATAACATTAGAAGCATTAACATAAATGCGAATAAAAAACTAGGTTTATACGGACTTCTTGGTTTGCTTGAAGACACCACTTCAGAGCATGCTCACAAACTAGACTTTGGTTACGAAAGCATGATTAAACAAGGATTCATCTGGGTATTAATTCGTCAGAAACTAAAAATGAAGGTTTGGCCACTTTGGCATGACACGATTACTATAAAAACATGGACACTTCCTATTAATGGCTTTAATGCGACGCGTGAATTTGAAATATTTCTTAATGGTGAAAAAATAGGTGCTTGCTCTACCACATGGATAATTTTAGACAGCAAATCTCGCCGACCAAGAAAGATAACAGATTTAGACCACTCTTTCTCGCCCCGAACCGATTACACTCTAGATTTTTCATGCTCTAAAATTATAACTCCAGAAGATTTACAAATTGTACAAACCATAAAAGTAAAGAATAGCGATTTGGACATGAACAACCATGTAAACAATACTAAATATTCACAATGGGCACTGGATTTAATTCCTTTTGAATACCACTCAAAACACCAACTAAACGAATATGAAATTAATTTTCTGAATGAATCCTTGCTCGGAGATAACATAGCGCTTTACAGTCATATTGATGAAACTCCAAGAAACGAACTATTTTTTTATGGAGAAAACCTGAATGCATCTAAAACAGCTTTTAAAATAAAAATGAAAATTCAAGACTAACGGGAATCACTGTCAAAAAGTTGTTGAATGCATCTAAATTTAGCGCACAAAAAAACCGAGCTCCCTCAAACTCGGTTTCTTTTAATTTGCTTTTTGTTTTATGATGTTAGATTTGGGGTAACCATATCAACAACACATTGCAAATATTAATTAATTAATCCATTGAACTAAAAAGTGTATTATTTAGTACGTTTCAAATATATTATAATAAACAAATAAAAACGACTAAATACAGCTATTTTCGATAAAATACATATTTTATTAACATTTAGAGCTTCACAAGCCTCAGATACAATGAAAAATACTACAAATTAAGTGTGATTTTCAAAAGGTATATTAAAAACAAAAAACCATCATAAACGGAAAAAGCACCTTTATAAAAAGGTGCTTTTTCACTTACTAACCAACCAAAAATATGATTTACACTTACTAGTTTAAAGTAACCACTCAATAAACTTTAACATAAATGTATTCGAATAACAAATAGCAATACCTATGCCAAAGTAAATCGTGTCATTTCCTTTTATGATACATTTAACAGAAAATAAAGCCTATTAATCGGTTAAAATCTCTCCTCCCCTTTGGTTTTTAAAAATTAATTATAAGATATTTGCGATTCACTAAATAAACCCATTCATGAAAAAACTATCTATATTTCTTTTATCCGTATTAATGCTTTCTTGTGGTGGAGAGCAAAACGATTTAACCGTAAAAACAAACATTAAAGGATTAAAAAAAGGAACAGTATATTTAAAGAAGATAGAAGATACAACTTTAGTAACGGTCGATTCTATAGTTGTAAATGGCAATTCAAGTTTTGAGTTACATAGTAAAATTGAATCTCCCGAAATGTTTTACTTAGACTTAGACAAAAATAGTACAGAACAAGACAGGATTGGCTTTTTTGCAGACCGTGGTGTTACAGAAATTAACACAACAGTTAAAAACTTTGTGCTTGATGCTAAAATTAAAGGCTCTGAACAACAAAAAATATTAGAAAAATACCAAGCGTTTATTACTAGATTAAACAACAGAAACCTTGATCGCATAAAAGAAAAGTTTGATGCACAAGTAGCCCAAGACACTATAAAAATTCAAGCCCTTGAAAAAGAAGAAAGAAGCGCACTAAAAAGACGCTATTTATATACAGTAAATTTTGCCATACAAAATAACGATAGCGAAGTGGCACCTTATTTAGCACTATCCGAAATTTATAATGCTCGCCTAAATTTATTAGATACCATTAATCAAGTTTTAACCCCTAAAGTTAAAGCTTCTAAATATGGTAAAGAACTTAATAGCTTTATCGAAAAAATTAAGGAAACGGAAAAAGAATAAATCTTTAAAGTTCCGCTTAAACAATAAACTAAACAGCTTTGCAATTGCAAGGCTGTTTTTGTTTAGATGAAGGATGTACAGCAATAGGAAAGCGCCAACCTGACAGAATTCTTAACTGTTAAAAATAGAAACAGTTCCTCCCTATCAATCTTCAGTATAGGTGTATTATTTAAATGCCAACAGTTATTTAGAATTTGCATAACAACCACGAAAATCGTAACATTACCATTGTAAAATCCCCCTTATGCACGACGACAAAAACATTTCTGAATTTAAAGCAGACACCCAGCATATCATAGAAAATAAAGCCTTAAATTTTACAGAAGCCTTAATTCCGGTGGGGATTTTAATGAGTTTTCTAGCCTATAACATCTTTTTTGCTGAAGGCGAAATGTTTGGAGAATATTCCAACCAAATCATTCTTTTAATTGGAGCTTTAGTGGCTGCAACTGTTGGCTTTTTTAACAAAGTGACTTACAACCGTATGCTTTTAGAAATTTGGGAGAATTTAAAAAGTGTTTTCATTCCCATTATGATATTATTTTTGGTAGGCGCACTTGCAGGCACCTGGCTTATAAGCGGTGTTATTCCTGCTATGGTTTATTATGGTCTACAGGTTTTAAGTCCCGAAATATTTTTACCAGCTTCAGTCGTTATTGCTGCAGTAATTTCTATTGCCACAGGAAGCTCTTGGACCACTTCGGCAACCGTTGGTATTGCGCTTGTAGGCATAGGCACTGCATTAGGCATTAACCCGGGAATGATAGCTGGCGCCGTAATTTCTGGCGCCTATTTTGGTGATAAAATGTCGCCTTTAAGCGATACCACAAATCTAGCTCCCGCTATGGCTGGCACCGATTTATTTACACACATTCGTTACATGGCCATTACCACCGTGCCTACAATCGTGCTTACATTAATTGTATTTGCTGTTTTAAGTGCGAGCATAGAAACATCAGGAAGTGCCGATGTGAGCAATTTATTAAACACTATAAATAACACTTTTAATATTACACCATGGTTATTTACCGTTCCTTTGGTCGTTATTGGATTAATTTTATTAAAAACAAAACCACTAATCGCATTAGGAGTTGGTGTTTTATTAGCTGCTGTTTTTGCTTTCGTTTTTCAGGCGGATATTTTAAATGGTTTGGGAGAATCTAAAATTAACAGCATTATAACGTCTATTTTAACCGATACTCAAATTACTACCGATAACGAAAAACTAAACGACCTTTTTGCTGCAGGCGGCATGAAAGGCATGTTATGGACCATCTTTTTAATTATTTGTGCCATGATTTTTGGCGGTGTTATGGATGGTATTGGTGCTTTAGCTAGAATTACAAAGGCTTTATTATCGGTCGCTTCATCTATTTTCGGATTATTTGCTAGTACCGTTATAAGTTGTTTGGGTTTAAATATTATTGCTTCCGATCAATATTTAGCAATTGTTATCCCTGGAAAAATGTTTAAAAAAGCGTTTGAAGACAAACAATTAGCGCCAGAAAACTTAAGTAGAACTTTAGAAGATTCTGGCACAGTAACTTCTGTTTTAATTCCTTGGAACACCTGCGGAGCCTACCAATCTGGCGTTTTAGGTGTTGGTGTTGGCGAATATTTTATCTATGCCATTTTCAATTGGCTTAGCCCTTTTACCACATTATTATTCGCAGCATTGAATATTAAAATCAGACAACTTAGCTCTAAATAACTGAAAACTATTCAGTTTAAAAATAACTATAACAAAAATCTATACGCTAATAAATTTTTAGGATTTCATTTTCCTAAATACTTTAAAATCTATGCTAAATTTGCATCAGAAATAAACAATAATTTAAATATAAAAATATGTCATTAGTAGGAAAAAAATTCCCAGATTTAAACGTAGACGCTATGAATGAAATGGGCGATACTTTTAAAGTAAACGTTCTTGAAGCAGCAAAAGATAACAAGAAAAAAGTTGTTCTTTTTTGGTACCCAAAAGACTTCACATTTGTTTGCCCTACGGAATTACACGCTTTCCAAGCAGCATTACCAGAATTTGAAAAACGTAACACAGTAGTTATTGGTGCATCTTGTGATACTCCAGAAGTACACTTTGCATGGTTAAGTACTCCAAAAGATAACGGTGGTATTGAAGGTGTTACTTATCCAATCCTTGCTGATAGCAACAGAAACCTTTCTAGCGTTTTAGGTATTTTAGATATTACAGAAGAAATTTACGACGAAGCTACAGGAACTGTACAAGTTGTAGGTGATAATGTAACTTACAGAGCGACTTATATTATTGATGAAGACGGTATTGTACAACACGAAAGTGTAAACAACATGCCATTAGGTAGAAATGTTGGAGAGTATATTCGTTTAGTTGATGCTTTAACTCACGTTCAAGAAAAAGGAGAAGTATGTCCTGCAAACTGGGAAGAAGGAAAAGAAGCTATGCAAGCTAACGCGAAAGGTACTGCTGCATATTTAGCAACTCACTAATAAAAACAAAAAGTTATGGTTCAAGAATTAGATAAAGATAATTTGGCTGAATTGGTTTCAAACAATAACATTGTAGTGGTACAATATGCTGCTACATGGTGCGGAAATTGCCGTATTATGAAACCTAAATTCAAAAAGTTAGCAACCGAAAACGAAAATGTTTCTTTTGTTATCGCTGATGCTGAAAAATTTCCAGAATCGAGAAAATTAGCAAATGTTGACAATTTACCAACTTTTGCCACTTTTAAAAACGGAACGTTTTTAGACCAAGTACAAACCAATAAATTTGAAGTTTTAAAAGATTTAGTAGATGAAGCTACCAGTAATTAAACATCTTACTCAATTTATTGAGGAGAACGACGAAGATTTCGTAATTGAAACCATCGAAACGTTGGAAGCTTTAACAGAACTACCTTCTTTAAAAGATGAAGAATTAGATGTTATTGGCGAACTTATTTCGAATATGTACGGCGCCGTAGAAGTGAACAAAATGATTAAAGATGGCACCCCTAAAAAAGAAGCTTTAAATGCTTTTATGAAGCGTGTCATGGGATCGATTGACACCTAGTTTTAGAGTAACCAAACTTTTATTTGAACCACAAAGCAGTCTAGAAAACTTTTCTAGACTGCTTTTTTTTGATGCTTCCTAAGGCATACTTTTTTTAACTCTCTACTGTTTCCTTCTTCTTTTATAGTTGATTTGGAAGCGACTTAAAAACGTATTATTCAATACTTGAAAAAAACAAATCACAAAAAAAGGAACAAGCATTTTACACTTATCCCTTTTTCTATTTTATTTTTAAACCGCTTTTATTTCAAATCGTAACGGTCTAAATCCATCACTTTAGACCATGCCGCAACAAAATCATGAACAAATTTTTCATGTCCGTCGTTTGCGCCATAAACTTCAGCAATAGCTCTAAGTTCAGAATTTGAACCAAAAATTAAATCTACACGTGTTCCTGTAAATTTTGCTTCACCCGTTTTTCTATCACTTCCAATAAACACAGAATCATCATCAGAAGACGCCTTCCAGGTATAATTAAAATCTAAAATATTAGAAAAGAAATCGTTTGTTAAACTTCCAACCTTATCAGTAAAAACACCGTGATTAGAACCATCAAAATTAGCCCCCAACACGCGCAATCCTCCTACAAGAACTGTTGTTTCGGGAACAGTAAGTGTTAATAAATTAGCTCTATCGATTAATAAATCTTCAGCAGACACTTTTAAGCCTGGCTTTAAATAATTTCTAAAACCATCTGCTTGTGGTTCTAAATAACCAAACGATTCTACATCTGTTTGCTCTTGAGTTGCATCTCCTCGACCACCATTAAAAGGTACTTTAACTGAATATCCTGCCTTTCTAGCAGCTTCTTCAACACCTAAACAACCGCCTAAAACAATTAAATCGGCTATAGAAACGTCACCTTTGTAATGCTTTTGAATCTCGCTATATACTTCTAATACTTTAGCCAATTCTTTAGGATTATTTGCAGCCCAATCTTTTTGAGGTTCTAATCGAATACGACCACCATTTGCGCCACCACGCATATCCGAACCTCTAAACGTTGAAGCCGAAGCCCATGCTGTTCTTACCAATTGAGAAACACTTAATCCTGAAGTTGAAATTAAATTCTCTAATGTTGCTATATCGTCTTCACTCAAGGTATAATCAACCGTTGGAATTGGGTCTTGCCACAGCAATTCTTCCTCAGGAAGTTCTGGACCTAAATAACGCGAAAGTGGCCCCATATCACGATGTGTTAACTTATACCAAGCGCGTGCAAAAGCATCTTCAAAAGCCTTATGATCTTTATGAAAACGTTTTGATATTTCTAAATAAGTTGGATCCATTTTAAGCGCCATATCAGCCGTAGTCATCATCAACTCTTGTTGTTTAGATGAATCGCCTGCCTGAGGAGCCTTTCTTGCTTTTGAAGCTTCAGTTGGTTTCCATTGATGCGCACCTGCTGGACTTTTTGTTAATTCCCAGTCGTAATTTAATAAGACATCAAAATAATCATGATCCCATTGTATTGGGTTTGGAGTCCAAGCCCCCTCTATACCACTTGAAATGGTATGGTCTGAAACTCCAGATTCAAAGCTGTTTTTCCAGCCTAAGCCCATATCCTCTATTGCAGCACCTCCAGGCTCTGCCCCTACATATTTTTCTGGGTTTTCGGCTCCATGTGCTTTCCCGAAAGTATGGCCTCCAGCAACAAGCGCTACAGTTTCTTCATCATTCATCGCCATTCTACCAAAGGTTTCTTTTATATCGATAGCAGAACCCAATGGATCTGGATGTCCATTCGGACCTTCAGGATTTACATAAATAAGCCCCATATGTGAAGCCCCTAATTGCCCTTCTAATTTCCCATCTGCATACCGTTCTTGGTTGCCTAGCCATTCTTGCTCAGATCCCCAATATATATCTTGTTCTGGTTCCCAAATATCTTCTCGTCCTCCAGAAAATCCAAAAGTTTTTAAACCCATAGATTCTAAGGCACAATTTCCTGCAAGAATGTACAAATCGGCCCAAGAAATATTCTTTCCGTATTTCTTTTTAATTGGCCATAATAGCAAACGGGCTTTATCTAAATTCACATTATCCGGCCAACTATTTAAAGGTGCAAATCGCTGGTTGCCTGTTGATGCGCCTCCGCGTCCATCGCCAACACGATAGGTTCCTGCACTATGCCAAGCCATTCTAATCATTAATGGTCCGTAATGACCGTAATCTGCTGGCCACCAATCTTGAGAGTTTTTCAATAAGTCGATAACTTCATGCTTCAGGTTTTTAAAATCGATACTTTTAAAAGCTTCAGCATAATTAAAATCGGCTCCCATTGGATTAGACTTTACAGCGTTTTGTCTTAAAATATTTAATTTTAACTCATTAGGCCACCAATCACGATTTCCTGTACCGCTACCAGCTGTTACTTTTTGAGTTCCTCCCGAAAACGGGCATTTTCCTGTGCTTTCATTTGAAGCATATGAATTTTGATTTCCTTCCATTTTTTCTGATTTTAAAAGGTTGACATTCCTACAAATTTACCAAAAAAGTCGTCTAAAAAGTTCACAAACAAATGTTAATAAAGGCTTTAATCATCAACAAAATCAATAGAAAATTAAAATGTTATAGAAAAATCAAATTCTTATATGGGTTCGCTTTTATTTTCATAATTTTATCTAAATTTTTAAAATTAAAAAAATGGCCACAGTAACATTAAAAGGAAACAAAATAAATACCTCTGGAAATTTACCAGAAGTTGGAACAAAAGCTCCAGATTTCACATTAACAGGAACCGACCTATCTTCTAAAAGCTTAAGCGATTTTGCAGGAAGCAAAGTAGTTTTAAACATATTCCCAAGTGTAGACACTGGCACTTGTGCACAATCTGTAAGAACCTTCAATAAAGAAGCAAGTAATCTAGAAAACACAAAAGTACTTTGTATTTCTCACGATTTACCATTTGCCCAAGGTCGTTTTTGTGGTGCTGAAGGCTTAGAAAATGTTGTTAGTTTATCTGATTATAAAGATGGTAGCTTCGGAAAAGCATACGGTTTAAACTTTGTTGACGGCCCGTTAGAAGCTTTACACTCGCGTTGCATAGTTGTGTTAGATGAAAATGGTATTGTAAAGCACACCGAACAAGTTAGCGAAACCGTTAACGAGCCAGATTATAAAGCAGCCATAGCAGCGCTATAGTATGCCTAAAAAAGAATCAATTTTAGTAAATCGTATAAAAAGTGTAGGGTTCGCCTTTAAAGGTGCGTTTTTATTAATTAAAACAGAATCGAGCATAAAATTTCAGTTCATTATCGCATTAATCGTTACTGCTGCTGGATTTTTTTTCAACATTTCGGCTAACGAATGGCTAGCACAAATGCTTGCTATTGGTTTAGTTATGAGTCTAGAAGGCATGAATACTGCGGTTGAAGAAATGGCAAATTTTGTGCACCCTGAACGACACCCTAAAATTGGTTTAATTAAAGATATTGCGGCAGGGGCTGTTTTTATAGCCTCTGTTTTTGCTAGTCTTGTTGGTTTTATTATCTATCTTCCAAAGATTTTTTAAAATACTATTACCTCTAGGATAAACGTTAGTAATTTGTATTTTTGTTGCTTTGTGAAATCAATTTAATGAAGCACCAATTTTTGTATTTCAACTTGAATCAACAACTCATTAATGGCTAAAAGCAAACCCAAAACTAAAAAAGCACCTAGAAAAAAAATTAAAATGCCTAGTTTTAAGTTATCTAGCCAGCAAAAACTGGTATTAGGTAGCTTTTTGGTAATTTTAGGTTTCCTTATTTTTATTGCCTTTATTTCACATTTATTTACTGGAAAAATCGACCAAAGTGCCTTATCTGAATTTGCTTCAAGACAAGTAAAAACAGAAAATTGGTTAAGCAAATCTGGCGCCTGGATAAGCGATTTACTCATTCAACGTGGTTTCGGACTCGCATCCTTTATATTCTCGGGCTTAATATGCCTTTCAGGCGTTTTCGTCTTAATGAATTTAACCATGTCCAAGCTTCGTAAACATTGGTTTTGGGGCACTTTTATTGTGATTTGGATTTCGGTACTTTTTGGATTCTTCGGAAATAAAAATGACATGCTAGGCGGCACCATTGGTTTTGAAGTAAACAGTTATTTACAAGATTATATTGGCAAAACAGGCACCATACTTTTACTTGTTTTCGGACTAATTACCTATTTAGCCATTCGTTTTAAAGTTACTTTTGAAAGTATTATTAGATTCTTTAAATCGGCCAAAAAGGACATTAAAGATGAACTTTCTAATATTAAAGGTGATGAAGAACCAATCGCACCTATAGACAATAGCTTTTCTGAAGAAGCCGAAGCCATAAAATCGGCTTACGAAATTGCTTTAGAAAATAACGATCCTGAACCGCAACCCAAAGCGCAACCAAAAACCGAATCTGCTCCTTTGGAGGTTAAAGTATCTACACCCGACCCTGAAGATGATGAAGAGGATCCTGAATTAGAAATTAAGGTTGAAGAAGTTAAAGAAGAACTATCAGAATCTGATAATTTAGCTAATAAATTAGTGGAAGATTTTGGGCAATTCGACCCCACACTTGAACTTGCTAAATTCCAATTCCCAACCCTCGATTTATTAAAAAAATACGATACCGAAGGCATTAAAATAAATCAGGAAGAATTAGAAGAAAATAAAAACAGAATTGTTGATACTTTAAACAATTACAAAATTGGAATTGCGAGTATAAAAGCCACCATTGGACCAACAGTTACGCTGTATGAAATTGTTCCTGAAGCTGGTGTTCGAATTTCAAAAATTAAAAATTTAGAAGATGATATTGCCTTGTCGCTTTCAGCACTTGGTATTCGTATTATCGCACCAATTCCAGGAAAAGGTACCATTGGTATCGAGGTTCCTAATAAAGATTCTACTATTGTATCTATGCGCTCGGTAATAGCATCGAAGAAGTTTCAAAGTTCAGACATGCAGCTTCCTATCGCCTTAGGAAAAACCATTAGCAACGAAACTTTTGTAGTCGATTTAGCTAAAATGCCTCACTTACTTATGGCAGGAGCAACGGGTCAAGGTAAATCGGTTGGATTAAACGCCGTATTAACTTCGCTACTTTATAAAAAGCATCCTGCAGAAGTAAAGTTTGTTTTGGTCGATCCTAAAAAGGTTGAATTAACGCTATTTAATAAAATTGAACGTCATTATTTAGCTAAACTTCCTGATAGTGAAGACGCGATAATAACAGATAACGCCAAAGTAATCAATACATTAAATTCACTTTGTATTGAAATGGACAACCGTTACGAACTGCTTAAAAATGCTTTGTGTAGAAACATTGCAGAGTATAACGTTAAGTTTAAAGCACGAAAACTAAACCCAAATGATGGGCATCAGTTTTTACCATACATTGTTTTGGTGGTTGATGAGTTTGCCGATTTAATTATGACGGCTGGTAAAGAAGTTGAAACCCCAATAGCCCGTTTAGCACAGTTAGCCCGTGCCATTGGTATTCACTTAATTATTGCAACCCAGCGTCCTTCGGTTAACGTTATTACGGGTATTATAAAAGCGAATTTCCCTGCTAGAATTGCATTTCGAGTAACCTCAAAAATAGATTCTCGCACCATTTTAGATGGTTCTGGAGCCGACCAACTTATTGGTCGTGGTGATATGCTTTACACACAAGGTAACGATTTAATTCGTGTACAATGTGCGTTTGTAGACACGCCAGAAGTTGAAAAAATAACCGAATTTATCGGGTCACAAAAAGCCTACCCAGACGCCTACATGTTACCAGAATATGTAGGTGAAGAAAGTGGCACAAGTCTTGATATAGATATCTCCGACAGAGATAAATTGTTTAAAGATGCTGCCGTTGTTATTGTAACAGCACAACAAGGTTCGGCATCATTATTACAACGAAAACTTAAATTAGGATATAACAGAGCTGGAAGAATTATCGATCAACTAGAAGCTGCTGGCATTGTAGGTCCGTTTGAAGGCAGTAAAGCCCGACAAGTTCTAATTACCGATTTAATAGCTCTAGATCAACATTTAGAAAACGAAATATAATTTTAATTCCAATGAAAAAACTCATTACTATAGTATTAATTACACTTTCCTTTCATGCTTTTGGGCAAAACGATGCTAAAGAGTTATTAAACCAAGTTTCCGAAAAAATAAAGAGCTACGACAATATTAATTTAGAGTTTAAATATACTTTAGAAAATGTTTCTGAAAACATCAAACAAGAAACCAAAGGCGATGTTATTTTACAAGGTGAAAAGTACCGTTTAAATATTCTTGGGGTTACACGTTTATTTGATGGTGAAAAATTATACAGCATAAGCAATGAAGATGAAGAAGTGACCATCTCTAAACAATTAGAAGAAGACAGCGATGCCATTACACCTAGTAAAATGCTTTCTTTTTATGAAGATGGCTATACTTACCAAATGGATATAAAACAAGACATTAAAGGTCGAAAAATTCAATATGTAAAATTAACACCTATTGATTCTAATTCTGAAATAAAAAACATCCTTTTAGGTATTGATGCGCAAACGAAACACATTTATAATTTAATCCAAATTGGAGAAAACGGAACAAAAACAACACTTACTGTAAATTCATTCCATACGAATGAGCAATTACCAAAAAACGTGTTTACCTTTGACGCTGCAAAATATAAAGATTATTACATCAATAATCTTGACTAAGCTTAAATAGTGAAAATTCTAGACCGTTACATACTAACCACCTACTTAAAAACCTTCATCAGTGTATTTTTAATACTCATGATGATTTTTATATTACAAACTATTTGGCTATACATCAAAGAGTTAGCCGGAAAAGATTTAGACATAATGGTTATCGTGAAGTTTTTGCTTTACTTTATGCCAAAGCTAATTCCACTAGTTATTCCGCTTACCATTCTGTTAGCATCCATTATGGTTTTTGGTAGTTTTGCCGAAAATTACGAATTCGCAGCCATGAAATCGACAGGGATTTCTTTGCAACGCGCTATGTCTGGTTTAAGTATTTTTATTGTTGGTTTAGGTATTGTTACTTTTTTCTTTGCAAACAATGTAATTCCCTGGGCAGAATTTAATTCCTTCAATTTAAGACGAAATATAGCCAAATTAAAACCTGCCATGTTATTAGCTGAAGGGCAGTTTAATGAAATTGGCACCTACAACATTAAATTTGATAAAAAAAGTGGTGAACGCGATCAGTTTTTAGAAAACGTTACCATTCATTTAAAAGGTAACGACGGCAGAACAAATGCTACCGTTATAAAAGCAAAATTAGGCGAACTTACCAGTGAAAAAGATTCGAATGTTTTAAAACTTATTTTAACTGAGGGACATTACTACAGCGATGTTTCAACCAAAACACATAAAGCTCAAAGTAAAAAGCCTTTTGCTAAAAGTGCTTTTGATAAAAAGGTTATGAATATTGATTTGTCACAATTCAACAATGTCGATTTTGATGAAAAATCGCAGACCGACAAATACAACATGCTAGATATCCCTGGGCTTAATAAAGCGATTGATTCTTTAGTTAATAAAAGCAAAACAGATCATGCTGCTTTTACAAACAATCTGTACCAGCGTTCTGGATTTAATCGATTTAACCCGCCTAAAACTATAGAAAAAGACTCATTATATACAGGAGAAGTTCTCGATATTTTCGATACCAAAGGCAAAATTCAATTGGTAGAAAATGCCACAAAAAACCTAGTTAATTCTAAACAAGCCATAACAACTAAAGAAAGCTCCCTTAAAATTTCTAAAACATGGTTTAACAAGCATATTATTTCTTTGCATGAAAAATTCGCTTTAGGCTTTGCTTGTATTATCTTATTTTTCGTAGGGGCACCTCTTGGGGCTTTAATCCGTAAGGGAGGCATCGGACTTCCAATGGTTATTGCCATACTCTTGTTTTTAACCTATCATTTTATAGGGATATTCACAACAAACAGTGCTAAAAGTGGCGGCGTAAACCCTGTTTTAGCTAGTTGGTTTTCAACGCTAATTATGTTGCCTTTAGGAATATTTTTAACTAAAAGAGCGACTGCAGACAGAGGTCTATTTGAAAGTGAAGGAATTTTAGAACCATTAAAAAAATTATTTGGTATTAAAATAATTCCGACCGAAAAGGATCTTTCTACTTTTGATGTTAATAGTGAAGCTTACACTACATTAACAACGTACGATCAAGCCAAGCTTATCGACATTATTAAAAACTACAAACATTTTAGCGGTCACGATATAAAGTACAAAAATACTGCATTAGCCATTCTAAATTCGAGAGGCATTACCAAACAGCAACTTAAATTTTCTGGCGAATATTCCGATGAAAAATTTGATGAATCGCTACGTCTAAAAGAAACCTGCGACGAAGATTCTAAACTAGCTCTAATATTATATATATGCTCTATACCGTTTATTGTTATTGGTAAAGTTTTAGAAAACAACAAATTTGAACTTACCGGAAAAATTTTATTTATAACAGGTGTTGCTATTGGACTTATTTATATTATTGGTTTAGGGCGTTCATTTATAAGTTTTTCAAACTTTAAAAAGCACGTCAAAAAAGAAGTCTTACTAAACTCTGTTTTATATATTGCTGTTGGTCTTCCGTTGTTTTTCATTGTTTATGTAGTTCAAAAGAAAATGCTTAAACAAGATTTAGTTGAAGATGATATTGAACCGCCATTAGTAGAAGTTACTAAACAGAGTAGTGAAGTTGCAATTAAATTACAAAACATAGCTAAAAACTACAAAGACCACGCTAGATATGCCATGGTTTTATACAGTATTGGTATAATTTTAGTGATTTTACACTTTGTGTTTAAAAATAACAAACTCCCTTCCTTAGCTTCAACAGCTTCAGAATTAAGTTTCATACTTCTAACCTTGTTTGTTATTTACTTTATAAAATCGATTTTAAATTTCTTAAAATTTTATAAACAACTGGATGAAAAAATCAATTCTATAAAATTATTTTTCATCTTTATAAGTCTTCCGCTCTACCCTATTTCGTTTATTATTTCAAACAATAAATTAAAAAAAGACTTGAAGTTAAATTGTTTATAATATTTAAAATAAGCAATATCTTTGCACCATGATATTAGATCCTATGACACAAGATACAACAACACCTAAATTTGAACTTAACACCATTCATTCAGCTATTGAAGATATTAGAAATGGAAAAGTAATAATTGTTGTTGATGATGCTAACCGTGAAAATGAAGGCGACTTTTTAGCTGCTGCAGATAAAATTACCCCAGAAATTATAAATTTTATGGCTACTCAAGGTAGAGGGCTTATTTGTGCACCACTTACCGAGAACCGTTGTAAAGAACTTGATTTAACCATGATGGTTAGTAATAATACCGACCATATGGAAACTGCTTTTACGGTTTCAGTCGACTTAAAAGGTAAAGGTGTTACCACAGGAATTTCGGCTGCCGATAGAGCTTTAACTGTTAAAGCATTAGTGAATGATGACACCAAGCCTTTCGATTTGGCTAGACCTGGTCATATTTTCCCTTTAGTAGCGAAAGAAGGTGGTGTGTTAAGACGTACAGGCCACACCGAAGCTGCTATAGATTTCGCAAGATTAGCAGGATTAAAACCAGCTGGTGTGATTGTAGAAATCATGAATGAAGACGGCACCATGGCTAGACTTCCTCAACTTATGGAAGTAGCAAAAAAACATGACATAAAAATTGTTTCTATTGAAGATTTGGTTGCTTACCGTATGCAACACGATTCTTTAATTGAGAAAAAAGAAGATTTTCAACTAGAAACACGTTTTGGTAGTTTCAGATTAAGAGCTTACAAGCAAACTACGAATAACCAAATTCATATCGCTTTAACAAAAGGGACATGGAAAGCTAACGAGCCTGTTTTAACTCGAATAAACTCAACACTTGTTAATAATGATATTTTAGGTACTTTAACCAATAAGGCCGACGACGACTTAAACGCGATGTTTAAAGTAATAACAAAAGCCGGAAAAGGCGCTATTATTTTCATCAATCAAGAAGCGCAATCTATGGATATTCTAAAAAGATTATCATTCTTAAAGGATAACCAAAAAGAGAACGACGTAACTAAAGCTCCAAAGATTAAAATGGATGACCGCGATTTTGGTATTGGTGCGCAAATTCTACACGATTTAAACATACATCATTTACGTTTAATTTCTAATTCTCAGCAACACAGCAAGCGCGTAGGTTTGATTGGCTATGGTTTAGAAATAATAGATTATGTATCGTATTAATTTCAATACTTTTAGAGAATAAAATTCTACTTATTATAAAATGTAAAGCCTGAATAACTTAGTTGTTCAGGCTTTTTTTATTTAAATGCTCCTGTTTTAATTGAAACTTCCAAAAAGTAAATTTTTATTCTCTGACCAGTTTGTGATATTTCATAATAAGAAAGAGACAATTTTTTTAAAGCTATATACAAATACAGTAATACAGAAAAAACTTTATTTAAAGGATTCTTAAACTTCATAATTGAATTTAAACACAAGTGTTTAAAAAATTTATTTTCAATTACATATTTATATTTAATGAAATAATGAGTAACTTCAATCTTTAAAAATTAATTAATCTGTAGTATTATGAAATGGCAAGGTAGAAGACGAAGCTCTAATGTTGAAGACCGTAGAGGTCAAGGCGGTAGTCAAAGATCAAGATTTGGTGGTGTTGGCGGTTTTAATCCGATGTTATTAGCACCATTAATTAAGCTCCTATTTTCTAAAGTAGGTTTAATAATTGTAGGCCTCTTTTTGGTGGTTACCTTTTTAACAGGTAATAATCCGCTAACCATTATTAGTCAGTTTTTTACAGGAGGTCCTGTACAAACGGAAACTTCTGCGCCTTATCAGGGTACCGAAAAAGAAAATGAATTAGCCGAATTTAGTGCTACCATTTTAGCAAATACCGAAGATGTTTGGAACTCGCTCTTAGACAATTACCGCAACCCAACCTTAGTACTTTTTACAGGTTCGGTTTCCTCGGCTTGCGGTACAGCTTCTAGTGCTACGGGGCCTTTTTATTGCCCAGGAGATGAAAAACTATACCTTGACTTAAGCTTTTTTAATGATATGGAGCGCCAATTAAATGCGCCTGGTGATTTTGCTCAAGCATACGTTATCGCCCATGAAGTTGGTCATCATATTCAAAAAATAATGGGTATTACAGCTAAAATGGACCAATTAAGAGGTCAGATGAGCCAAACAGAATACAATAAATACTCTGTTAGGTTAGAACTTCAAGCCGATTTTCTAGCAGGCGTTTGGGCAAACCACTCTCAGGAAATGACACAAATGATGGAAACAGGTGATTTAAATGAAGCTTTAAACGCTGCAAATGCCATTGGCGACGACCGTTTACAGAAAAACTCAACAGGTAGAGTTGTACCTGATTCGTTTACTCATGGTACATCAGAGCAACGTATGCGATGGTTTAAAAAAGGATTCGACACTGGCGATATTTCGCAAGGCGATACTTTTAATGCTAATCCGCTTTAAATACTTTATTTGTTAATTAACGAAGTCAATACTTTTATTCTTTTTCCATTTGAGAACCAATAAAAGGTATTCTTGGTGCTAAAAAGTAACCTGTTAAACTTGCAAATAGAATTGGGATAAAATGCCCGAAACCTGTTAATGTAGCCAGTAAAATAGTTGTACTCATAGGCGTTCTAGTCACACATGCATTTATGGCTGCCATACAACTAACAATCGCTAAAGTCAGATTTATTGCAGGAAAAAGTTGCTTTAAAATTAAGCCTAATGTAGCTCCAACAAAAAACAAAGGAATTATAAATCCGCCACGCCAACCTGAAGTAACCGTTATAGAAATCGCTAAAATTTTAAAAATTAAAATCGCAAATAACAGGCTTAAGGAAAAATTGTTCGCTAAAAGTTCGTTAATCTCATGATGTCCAAAGTATCGTGTGATAGGAAGGTAAAATGCTATAACACCAAGCAGGATACCACCTATTAATGTTTTTATATAAATGGGAAGCGGTTTGATCTCGAAAATAGATTTTAAAAATTTAGTGCAAAAAATAAAACCCCAGCCGCACGCCGCACCAACTATTGCAAATAAGACTGCATAACCAAAATCAAAAACTCCAGAATATTCATAAGCAGATAAATCCCAAGTTGGCCCAAGTCCTAAATGAATAATTATCGCAAATACTAAGTAACTAAAGCAACTTGCTACAAATGCTGGAATTATGGCTTGATAATATTCAACAGCATGTTTATGGTGAAGTATTTCTAAGGAAAATAAACTACCGCCTAATGGCGCACCAAATAACGCTGTAAAACCAGAGGCCATTCCAGCAATACTAAGCGACCTTAATGCTTCGCCTTTTAGTCTGAATAATTTACCAATCCAAGTCCCCGTAGATCCCGTTACTTGAACTAAAGGAGCTTCTGGACCAAGACTTCCTCCCGATGCCACACACAATAAAGAAGAAAGAATCATTGAAGGATTATTTTTAGGATCCAGTTTGCCTTTATTAAAACGGATATTATTAACAATTAAATGAATCTCCCCAGGATCGCCAATAAAGTGAATAATCAACCCGGCAAGGAGACCGCAAGTTCCCATTAAAGGAATAACATGCCAACCTTCAAAAAAGGCTAATTTATGCGTTAAAAATTCGAGTCCAATCCAATAAATTCCGGCTATCAGTCCACCTAATAATCCTAGAAAAGCCCAGAGTATAAAATTTCTGCTAAATACAAAAGGGTTAAATCGGATAGGTTGGTCTAATATATTTAAGTAAGTTACTAGTTTTCTTTTTTGTTTTAACTTCACTTTCAAACATTTTTTTTAACTGATTCACACGGGATTGATTGTCATATTTATCAATAAAAAAACAACAAAAAAGTAGCTATCAGAATTGCTGTAAAAGTAATCAATTTCCATAAAAAAAGAAGCTGTTCAAATCATAGCTAAAGACTATAAAAAGATAGAATTCCTAACATTTCACAAGAAAATAAAACAATCGAAAATCTATTTCTTTTAATCCTTCAAAAGCTAAAAAGGTTCTAAAAATAGTAAATACATTTCTGTCGTAATTTCTTCATACTTTTACTATCTTAGTTCTGTAATACGAGAATTTAAACAGATTTAGAGTATTAAGAAATTAGAACCTCTCAGAAAATAAAATATTAAATGGCTAAAAACTTATGAAAAAACATAAAAAACTATCTGAATTAGCTTCTACTGCTATTTGTGGAAACGACATCAGTTCATCCGTATTATATGTTTCGGCTTTAGCCATAGCATTCGCTGGTCAATATGCATGGATTACCCTCCTAATAGTTTCTTTAGTACTTTTTCTTTTTAGAAAAATATACGGCGAAGTTGTTGGCGCTTTACCATTAAATGGTGGTGCCTACAACGCTTTACTTAATACAACCAGCAAGTCTGTAGCATCATTTGCGGCCACCTTAACACTGCTCTCCTATATGGCTACGGCTGTTATTTCAGCTAACGAAGCCATACATTATTTGCACCATTTAATTCCAGCCATTCCAATAATTATTGCAACTATAGTTTTATTAAGTTTTTTTGGTTTACTTACTATAGGCGGCGTTTCAGAATCGGCTAAAGTAGCCATTGGCATCTTTCTTTTTCATTTAGGATCCTTTATATTATTAAGTGGTTTTATCATCTTTTTCTTAATTAATAACGGATTTGGTTTATTTTTTGAAAACTGGGAATTACCAACCACAGGAGGAAGCATTACTAATGCTATTTTTTTAGGGTTTGCAGCATCTATGTTAGGGGTTTCTGGGTTTGAAAGCTCGGCAAATTTTGTTGAAGAACAGCAAAAAGGCGTATTTCCAAAAACACTTAAAAACATGTGGATTGTTGTAAGTGTTATTAACCCGCTAACAGCCATATTTGCATTGGCTTTATTTACATTACCCGTATTGCAAAGCGATGCCTATCAAAATACCCTTTTAATAGAAATGGCTTCTTATGTTGGAGGTGATTGGTTGGCTATTGTAATAGGAATTGATGCCTTTTTAGTACTAAGTGGAGCTGTTTTAACCAGTTTTGTAGGTGTTTCTGGTTTATTAGAACGCATGGCTCTAGATAGAATTTTACCGCAATACTTTTTGAAAAAAAACAAACGCGGTAGTTCCTATCGCATCATATTAATTTTCTTAGTTTTAACTATTTCGGTACTATTAATTACTGAAGGTAATGTAAAACTTTTAGCTGGTGTTTATACCATTTCTTTCCTATCGGTAATGGCATTATTTGGCATTGGAAATATTCTTTTAAAAGTAAGAAGAAACCGTTTACCTCGACCAGAAAAAGCCAGTTGGGGCGCTATATTATTTGCTATTTTCGCCGTACTTCTCGCTTTAGTAGGAAATTTAATAATGAAGCCTGCTGAAGGCGTTCCTAGTAATTTATCGGTGTTTCTAGAATACTTCATCCCTTCAATCATATTTATTTTAGTGATGTTAAACAGAACGGTGTTATTAAAATTCTTATTGAAATTAATACATTCTGTTTTTGATCCGTTTAGAAATATGGTGTTTAAAACAGACAAAAAAATACTATCTATAATTCACGATATAAACTCTCAAGAATTCGTTTATTTTACAAAAAATGATGATGTTGCTACTTTAAATAAAGTCATGCTTTACATTCAAAAAAATGAACATACTAAGAAGATAAAGGTCGTAACAGCGACTAAAGATGGTAATTTGGTTACTGATCAATTTAGAAATGATATTCAAGTTGTTGATAGAGAATACCCTTCAATTTGTATTGAATTTATAGAATTAGACGAAAAATTTGGTCCAGAGCTCATTACCAAATTATCTCAAGAGTGGAAAATACCAGTCAATTTTATGTTTATTAGTTCTCCTGGAGATCATTTCTCATATAAAATTGAAGAATTAGGTGGTCTGCGGTTAATTATTTAAATAAAAACGGGTCAATCTCAAAAGTTGTGGAGCATCTAAAAAAGCAAGACCTTTGAATAAAAATTTTTAATGCCATCAGATTCATTATTAGCCATAGCCAATTTATTACTTCCAGAAATACTTATTAAGTATTTT
>NZ_JACLAF010000014.1 GCF_015355625.1 Tamlana sp. I1 | reverse complement strand
AAAATACTTAATAAGTATTTCTGGAAGTAATAAATTGGCTATGGCTAATAATGAATCTGATGGCATTAAAAATTTTTATTCAAAGGTCTTGCTTTTTTAGATGCTCCACAACTTTTGAGATTGACCCAAAACTTTTCGATCAAGAAAATAATAGTTAGAGATTCAACATTTATTTCAAAAGAAAAACAAATCAGCTTCACAACCAAGTCCAAATATTAGAGAGCAATTTAATTTCACCATCATTAAGCTGTTAAGAAAAGCTATATATTCAAAAAAACAACTAAAAAACTGTTCAAAATTAACAGAATTACCCTGAATATATGCCAAATTAACTTAACACAAACACAACATTATAATAACAGATAAAATAGCACACAAATCCGTCAATTCCAATGTTTTACAACACGGCATTCTGCTGTAAATTTGTACCATAGAAAGTTAAAAACAACATATTATGAGACATATATTTACACACTCGAAAAAAGGAATTTTAATGGTAACATTGTTTGCTACCTTATTAAGTTTCGCAAAAGAATCTACTATTTTTTTCAACCTAGAAATTGTAGTAAACAAAACAGCACTTACATTAAACAATGTAAAAGAGGGCAACTTATTAACGCTTAAAGATAAATATGGTGCTATTCTTTATGAAGAAACCATTAAGGAATCTGGAAAGTATTCAAAACAATTTGAATTGTCTTTTTTACCAAACGGAATCTACACTTTTGAAGTTGATAAAGATTTAGAAATAAATTTAATTCCATTCAAAATTACAAATGGTATTGCCTTTTTTGAAAAATCAAAAGAAACAACCGTTTACAAACCAATTGCACGTGTTGAAGGCGATTTAGTTTACGTGAGTAAATTATCTATAGATCACGAATCTCTTGATATTGAAATTTACCACACAGATTTTAACAGAGAAGAAAAACTTATTCATACAGAATCGATTTCAGACTCTAAAAAAATAGAACGTGTTTACAAACTAGAAGGTTTAAACAAAGGAAACTACAGAATTGTACTTAGTTCTGCTGGAAAAACGGTTGAAAAATACTTCTAATATACATTTTAATTTAGTTTAGTTGATTAAGGTGGGCTTTTAAAAAAGTTCACCTTTTTTTGTTTTAAAAAAACCAAAATAAAACCAGGCATCACCTTCAAATTTAAAATAGAAAACGATACAAAATTAACAGAATTACCTCTGTTATATGCTATTTTAATTTAACCCAAACATAACTTAAAGATAACAGGTAAAATAACACATAAATTGGTCAATTTCAATGTTTTACACCACGTAAATCGGCTGTATATTTGTACTATAGAAAGTTAAAAACAATTAATTATGAAAAAGATACTTACACACTCGAAAAAAGGAATTTTAATGGTAACCTTATTTGTTACTACATTAAGTTTCGCAAATGAAGTTTCAATTTACACTGTTGAAAATGTAGCTGCTAAAACAACTGCACTTACAATAAACTATGTAAAAGAAGGCAGTCTTTTATCGCTTAAAGATAACTATGGTACTGTACTTTATAAAGAAACTATTAAAGCAACTGGAAGATACTCTAAAGGATTCGATTTAAGCTTTTTACCAAGCGGATCTTATAAATTTGAAGTTGATAAAGATTTAGAAATTAAAGTGATTCCTTTTACAGTAGCATCTGGCGTAGCAAATTTTAATAAAGCAAAAGAAACAACACTTTATAAGCCAATGGTTAAAGTTGAAGATGATATTGTTTATGTAAGCAAATCGTTTCTAGATGCGTCTCCTCTAAATGTTGATATTTACTTTGTGGATTCAAACAACAATTCAGAACTTATTTTTTCTGAAACTATTAAAGCTGATTCAAAAAACATTGAACGAATTTATAAATTAGAAGGCTTAAGAAACGGAGCTTATAACATTGTATTAGATTCAAATAATCGTCAAATTGTAAAAACGATTAAGTAATAATTAGATTACAACAACTTATTATACTATTAAATAGGTGGACTTATAAAAGTTCACCTTTTTTGTTTACAAGAGTTTTAGTTTAACAAAATAATGATGTAAAAATAACAGATAAAATAACACATAAAGTAGTCAATATCAATGTTTTATATATTCATTTTGAGTTCTAACTTTATAATGTTGAACGTTAAAAATAACATACTATGAAAAACGTAATGAAACACTCAAAAAAAGGAATCTTAATGGTAACTATGTTAGCTACCTTGTTAAGTTTCGCAAAAGAAGCACCATTTTACACGATTGAAAAAGGTGCAAAAAGAACCTCCCTCACTTTAAATTTCGTAAAGCAAGGCAACCTGTTATCTATTAAAGATGTAAACGGCGTTATACTATATAAAGAGTTAATTCAAAATTCTGGAACCTTTACAAAAGCTTTTGATTTAACAAGCTTACCAAATGGAGCTTATGTTTACGAATTAGACAAAGATCTAGAAATAAATGTCATTCCTTTTTTGGTAACTCACGGAACCGTTTTATTCGACAAAGAAAAAGAGGAAACCATTTACAAACCGTTTACGCGTGTTAAAGGGAATATCGTTTACGTAAGTAAACTGGAGCTTAAAAACGAACCTCTTAAGATTGAAATTTATGCAATTACAAACTACGGTGATGAGCTTTTAATGTCTGAAACCATTGAAGGCACAACAAACATTGAGAGAGTTTACAAATTTAAAGGATTATCACGAGGAGATTATAAAATAGTTTACCGCACAGCTGGTAGAGAATTTGTAAAAATGATTTAATTTCAAAAGAACCACTTACTATTAACACTAACTAAAGGGCGCTTTAAACAGCGCTCTTTTTTTGTTTTTAAAAAAGTTCTAAGGAAACCTAATAAAATGATTAATGAAAATATAAACGATTTGTATTAGTTCCCTGGAAAATCTGGTTTTCGCTTTTCAAGGAAAGCGGTAGTCCCTTCTTTAAAGTCCTCGGTTCCAAAACTATTTCCAAACTCTTGAATTTCAACTTCAAAACCATTGACACCAGATTTGTAATTTGCATTCACCGCGTTAATCGCCGCCCCTATCGCTACCGAAGAATTTCGAGCTATTTTATGAGCTATCGTTTCGCTAAGAGGCAATAAATCTTCCTGAGTAGTGACGTGATTAACCAAACCAAAATTTAAAGCCTGATGGGCATCAATCATCCCGGCCGTCATAATCATTTCTAAGGCGCGACCTTTACCAATTAATTGTGGCAAGCGTTGTGTACCTCCGTACCCTGGAATAACCCCTAAAGACACTTCTGGCAATCCTAATTTGGCATTATCGCTGGCCAATCTAAAATGACAAGCCATGGCCAATTCAAGCCCACCACCTAAAGCAAAACCATTTACAGCTGCGATAACAGGCGTTTTTAGGTTTTCTACAAAATCGAATAAATGGGCATGACCTTCGGCTGCTAACATTTTACCCTGTGCTGCAGAAAAATTTGAAAACTCACTAATATCGGCGCCAGCCACAAAAGCTTTTTCGCCACTTCCTGTAACAATAATAACTTTTGTTTTTGGGTCTAAATCGGCTTCTTTAAAAGCAGCATGCAACTCGTTAATCGTTTCTTTATTTAGAGCATTTAATTTTTTAGGTCGATTAATTGTTATCGTACTAATAAAGCCTGATCTATTTAAAATAATTGTTTGGTATGCCATAATGAAGTGTTTTTACGCCTTAAAAAGGCCATTTTAAAGACGATTAAATTTACTGAAATTTTTTAAGCTGAACTGTGAAATGACTTAGTAATAATTATTGAAACAGATTTATAAACCCTACCGCTAAGCTCTACTTAGTGGCCATAAAAGTAAACTTCAAATAATCAAGCTTAGAACACAAGTTACCAATTTATAAAACTGTTTTTATTTTTAAAATCTTCATGAGAATGGGTTTACCGCCGCCACTAAGCGGAGCTTAGCGGAAGCCTGGAATTTTAAACTCCTCCTACCTAGCTTTTGGAAAAACCACTTTAAAAGTAGTGCCTTTATCCTTTTCTGAAACAAACGAAATGGTTCCGTTGTAGGTTTCAACAATGTTTTTTACCATGGCCAAACCTAAGCCCATACCACTTGTTTTGGTTGTAAATTTAGGTTCGAATACTTTTTCTCGGCTTTCTTCAGAGATGCCAGAACCGTTATCGGAAACCAAAATAACCACGTTGTCTTTGACTTCAGAAACTTGAACCACAATTTTGGGGGTATTTTCTCCTGGCATGGCTTGAATAGCATTTTTCACCAAATTGGTAACCACACGAATAAGCTGAGTTCTATCAATTTTCGCAATAACTTTTTCGGTTTCAGCATAAAAAGCAATATAATTTTCGTTGAAAATATCTAATGCTAGTTTTACAATTTCAACCACATTTAAGTTCTCGTTTTGTTGGGCTGGCATTTTTGCGAAATTGGAAAACGCCGACGCAATAGAACTCATGGTATCTATTTGCTGAATTAAAGTTTTTGTGTATTCGTCAACCTTCAAATAGATGTTTTCATCTTCAGGATTAAACTTCCGCTGAAAATTTTGAACCGTTAATCGCATTGGTGTTAACGGATTTTTAATTTCGTGAGCCACCTGTTTTGCCATTTCGCGCCAAGCTTGTTCACGCTCACTTTTTGCGAGTTGAATGGCACTTTCTTCAAGCTCGTCTATCATACTATTGTACGAATTCACCAAAGTAGTTATCTCTTCGCTAGTATCGTCTACTACAATTTTTTCATTAAGTTGCTCAAGTCTAGTTGCATTAATTTTATCGCTAATCGCTTTTAAAGATTTGGTAATGTATTTAGAAAGTAAAAACGCCAAGCCAATAGCCATAAACAGTACAAAAGTAAAAGCATAGCCCATTCGGGTTAAGAATTCTTGAAGTTCCTTTCTTAAAAAATCATCCTTTTCTAAATAAGGTATATTTAAAATAACTAACGCTTTAGATTTTTGATCGGTAAGATAGGTGTACGACGATAAAAAGGTTTCACCATTTTCAACATGCTTATCCACATACCTATGCACAGCGGTATTTGAAAGCGCATTTAAAACCTCTGGATCTATGCATTTATCGGCAATATTATTTCTAAAACCAGCCTTTGATGAAATGAGCAAAGTCCCATCCAAATCGTATAAATTAATTTGTAGTTTGTGTATGTCGGCAATATTGTAGATTTCTTCTTTAAAAATAACGGCAATATTTTCGGTTTTAACCTCCCAAGTATTGTGTCTGCCGTTTAATACACGCCTAAGATGCGTGCTTATACTTTCTTCCATACGCTCCAAACGCTCGGTATGGAAATCTTCACTTTGCTGTTTGTATTGGTTAACAGCCACTACCGATATCAGTATAGAGCCTAACAAAACCAAAAGGATCATAGCTAGAAAAATACGGGTACGCAGCGAAGGTTTTTTAAATCTAAAAGGCACTTGAATCTTGTATTAGTGCTTAAATATAGCAATAATCAAACCAAAGGAACCTTAGGCCGATTTAAAAAATAAGAATTTATATGAAGTTATGATTTACAGCAAATTAAGCGTCTGGATTTTTAGCTCTAATTTGTTTATAAATTTTAAAACCAAGCATGATTAAAACACCTAAAACTATAATGCCAACAACGCCCCAAACCCAATTAATCGCACTTTTTAAAATGACTAAAAACACAACGGCGAAAAGAATAAATGTGGCTCCCTCGTTCCAAATACGCATGAAACTAGATGATTTTTTCACCACATCGATTTGCAATTGCTTGAAATATTGATGGGTTTTTAAATGATAAATAATAAGAAGTACTACAAAAGCCAATTTAACTTGCATCCAAGGTTCTTCTAACCAAAGGGGTTGTAAAATAAGTAACCAAACGGCAAAAACAGTAGCTAATATTGCTGACGGCCAGGTAATGATGTACCACAATCTTTTAGCCATTAACTTTAGCTGTTTTCCTAGAATTTCTTTGTCTGGAGACGGTTTATGAAAAGCTTCAATTTGATAAACAAACAAGCGCGGAATATAAAATAATCCAGCAAACCAAGTGATTACAAAAATAAGATGAAACGATTTTATATAGTTGTAATATTCCATAATTAAGCCTCTAATTTAACCTCAACGGGTTTTGGTTTTAGTGTATTTACAATTTCTCTATTTAAAAAATATGCGGTAACAAGAGTTGCCAAAGTATCTGCTATCGGGAAGGATAACCATACGCCCAATTCGCCATAAAAATGTGGCAGAATAAAAATTAACGGAATAAAGAAAAACCCTTGTCGTGTTAAGGTTAACAACAAGGCAGGTTTCGCTTTTCCAATGGCCTGAAAATAGGCAGCCCCAATAAGTTGTATTGCAATTATAGGCGTAGCTGCAAACACCCAGCGCATAGCACTTGGCGTTGCTTTAATGACTTCGGCATCGGTTGTAAACATTTTGGTAATAGCTTCTGGAAAAACCATTAAAACTATAAAGACTAAGGTTGCCAAAAGCGATGCATATTTAATGGCGATATAGATGGTTTTTTTAACGCGATCGTAATGTTGAGCCCCATAATTAAACCCTGCAATAGGCAAGAAACCTTGGGTAACCCCTAAAACAGGAAACATGGCAAACATAAGCATACGCCCAACAATGGCATAGGCTGTAACCGAATTTACGCCACCTAAATCGTATAAAATATTATTCATAAATAAATAAGTTACACTTACCACGGCTTGTCTGGCAAGGGTAACAAAACCTAAAGCACTTATTTCTTTAACAACTCCTAAATTTAATCCGAAGTGTGAAAAATTAATTTTTAATTCAGAGTGTTTTGATAGAAAAAACCATAAAATAAAAGCAAAACAAAATCCGTAAGAAAGTGTTGTTGCCCATGCAGCACCCGTCATTCCAAGATCTAAAAGATTAATAAAAACATAATCTAAAACCAGGTTACTTACCGATGGAATCATCATGGCATACATGCCAAATTTAGGTTTACCTTCAGCGCGAATTACGGTATTTCCCATCATACTTAAAGCTAAAAGAGGCACGCCATAAAGTACAATGCGGTAGTAAATTTTTGCGGGTTCGAAAATAGCACCTTTACCTCCAAAAGAGTGAATAATACTATCTTGAAAAAGTAAACCTACCATCACAAAAGAAACACATAATAGTAAGGTTAAAGTAATTTGATTCCCAAAAGTTTTTAAAGCCTTTTTAGTGTTTGAAGCCCCTAGTGCTCTAGAAATAATAGACGATCCGCCTATACCAATCGCCATTCCTAAAGCTGCAATAAAAAAGGATACAGGAAGCACCACGTTTATAGCGGCAATAGCAGTTACTCCTATCCAATGCCCAACAAAAATGGTATCTACTAAAATATTTAAAGACATGACTAAAATACCTATAGATGCAGGAACCGCTTGCCGTATTAACAATTTGCCAATGGGTTGCGTGCCTAAATCTTGAGATACAATTTTTGCCATTATTGATGCGTTACTGTTGAAGCGACCCAGTTATTTATCCAATTTGATAATAAACTCACAAAGGCTTCATCATCATTTAAACATGGAATGGTAGTGAACTCCTTCCCACCCATTTCATGAAAAATCTCGGCGCCTTCCATAGCTATTTCTTCAAGGGTTTCTAAACAATCGCTTACAAAAGCGGGCGTTACGATAGCCATGTTTTTTATGCCGTTTTTCCCTAAGCGTTCAATAGTTCTATCGGTATAAGGTAATAACCAAGGATCGAACCCTAAACGCGATTGGAAGGATGTAGAATATGTTCCTGGTTCGAGTTTTAACTTTTCGGCAACCAAACGTGTGACCTCCAAACATTGGTGTTTATAACAAAACTCGTGCGCTTTACTTGGTGTTTCACAGCAGCTGCCATCCATTTTACAATGGGATTTGGTGACATCACTTTTTCTAATATGACGTTCTGGAACACCGTGATATGAAAATAATAAATGATCAATCTGTTTTCCTTCTAAATGATGTGCAACCGAATTAGAAAGCACCTCGATATAATCGGGTTTATTATAAAAAGCTGGAACAGATTCAATTTTTATATTAGGAAAAAATTCTTGGCGTAATTCTTCTGCAAGTACCGTAATGGTTTCGGTGGTAGCCATGGCAAATTGCGGATATAAGGGAAACAATAAAACCTCATCGACACCTTGATCAACTAAGGCTTGCAACCCTTTTTTTATAGTCATACTTCCATAACGCATGGCTAAACCTACAGGCTCATCAACTTTTTTCTGAATTGCTTTTTGAAGGCGTTCTGAAATAACAATTAAAGGTGATCCTTCTTTCCACCATATTTTTTTATAGGCTGCGGCCGAAGCCTTAGGACGTGTTTTTAATATAATCCCTTTTACTAGCGCAGTTCTAGCTACAAGAGGAATATCGATAACACGTTCGTCCATTAAAAATTCGGCTAAATATTTTTTAACATCTTTTGGAGTTGGACTATCGGGAGAGCCAAGATTTACGAGTAAAATTCCTTTTTTCATTTCCTTTTTTAGTTAGAACAAAAATACAATACATAATTTTAATAGCTCTAAAAAAAAGGTTAAGTCTAGCCTTTAAAACAAACAGGCTCCACTTTTAAAAGTGGAGCCTGTCTTGGTTGGTTGGTTAGTAATTGTATCTGTAAAACCTGAATTATTGAATTAACTCAGACTTATTATACACCCATCTAGGTAGCGATTCGCTGTTAAAATTTGTTTTATTTAAAGTGTTTATGCTTTCAAAACACACTGAATTTACTAAAGTTTCAACATTTAAAATATCAAAAACTTTATCGTGTTGTGTCTTATCGAAGGTTCCTAAAACATAATCATCATCAACTTGTTTATAAACACCATCTTCTAATAAAAACACATACATATTTTCAACTTTTGGCTCATAAAACTCGGTGTTTTTATCAAAATCTTCAACCGTTTCAATATAATTCTTACCAGCAACTAAAAGGTATTCTCTTTTCGAATTTAAGTTTTTAACGCTTACTGTTCCTCTAAACAATAAATGGTATTTATCGTGAATAATTCCTGGCTTACCGCGTTCATTGTTTTTATTGGCTTCATAAAAAGACTCATAATACGCCAATCCCATCTTTTTTATTTTAGCAGAATGAATGTGTTGGATATAAGCTTCTTTAGAATTGAAATAATTAGGTAAATTTTCTGCACAATAGCCAGCATACCATAATGGTGTAAAATCTTTATTAAGTAAATCATGTGCTCCTTTTTCAAAAATTACGGGATGTTCATAAACTCTTGGGTTGTAAAATTTGTAATTACCAATTTGAAATAAATCACATTCTTCAATGCGTTTAGTTTCAGAACCATTGGTTTTGCATGATACCATCACACAAAAAGTTAATACTGTGGCAAGTAAAGTTCTCATCATAATTTTAAAATAATGCTGCAGCCATAAAACATTGGTGTGTTTCTAGGCTAACATGGTTAGTATTTGGGTTTAGTTTATCTCCTCAATTTTAGCAATGGTTGTTTATGTGTTTTGTGTGCTGAGAGCGCCTTCAATAAAAAAAGGGCATTTATACACATAAACCAACCTCGTTTCAAGCTGTTTGTCAAGCTTTTAACACTTAGCAATAAACCAATATATACAAAAAATTGATTACCTGTAGTTTATGTTCTTAAAAATTCGATGAAAGGCAATATTTTGAAGAAAATTCCTATGATTTGATGTGGAAGAATCTAAATCCGCAGAAAAAATCATAATATTTTATGTTTTTCTCAGAATAAACAACAGGAAATTAACAAATATGAATTCTACTGTTTTTGATCTGATTTATGCTGTTGATATAGTTTTGGGCGATCTTCAGTATAATCGCAATCTTGAAAAATACCACAAGACACATTGGTTCTTGCCAAGGCTTTATCATTAACACCTTTATAAAATGCTTCAATTTCTGGTGATAAATACTTCATATGAAAAAATTTATAATTCAACTTAACTCAAAGACATGATATATTTTTTTGGCGTTGTGCCATACTTCTTTTTAAAGGCCGAAATAAAATGACTCGAAGCGCTGTACCCCACTTTAAGTCCTACTTCGTTTACATTATTTTCGCCAGATTCTAGCAATTTCCTGGCAACTTCCATTTTATAATCGAATAAAAAACTAAAAACCGAATCGCCGTAAATTTGCTTAAAACCTTCTTTTAGTTTTTTAAGACTCAGCCCAATTTCATCGGCTAACTCTTGTAAAGTTGGTGGTTCGGCCATGCGCGACACTATAATATCTTTAGCTTTTCTAATTTTAATCACGTTGGTTTCATCAACTAAAAACGGACATTGTTCCACATTAGCATCTTCACTTCTATTAAAATATAAACTTAATAACTCGTATGCTTTTCCTTTAAAATAAAGCGCTTTAATAGATTGATTTAAATTGTAATTAATCATTTGATTTAATACAATTGCCATTGATGGTGTAATCACGCCATCTTTATAATATTTTTTATCCTTGTTATCTTCTCCTAAAAAGGTAATGTAATCGGCTTCGTGCGAAAAAAAACTATGAAACTTTTTAATAGAAATCAAAATAGAAACCATCCAAGAATGGGGGTTTATATCCAAATGAATTGGCAAATCGCGCTGTGGATTATAAAGCAACAACGAGTTTTCCTCTTGAATATTTAATTTGTAACGCCCTTCATTAAAAACAAATTGACTCGACCCTTTAACACAAAAATGAAACTGAATATAATCACTACTTATATCTTTTACAGCAGATTGCATATCGCCAGAGTCGTTTTTAAGCGCTAACACCATAACGCCTTCTTCAACAGGTGTTTCATTAAAAGTACTTTTAGCGATACTTTTATCGCCGTTGAAATCTTGATTCATAAGTTTTTATTTAGATTCGTTCTAAATTAATTGATTAAAATCCCTTTATTTCTATAACAAAAATAGGACATTTCCACTACATTTATAAAAAACACCGCTAAAAAACCACAAGCGACACTAAAAGTTCTTCAAGCGTTGTTTTTTTAGAACACATCAACATATTTTTGCTTCATATTTCAGGTATAAGCATGCACAACCCAAATAGTTCACGAAGTAATTACTTTTATGCCATTGGCTTAAGTTACAAAAAAGCCGATGCCGATATTAGAGGCCACTTTAGTTTAGACGATAATGCAAAGATTGCATTACTTAAGCAAGCAAAAGAAAATGGCATTGAAAGTCTTGTGGTTACTTCCACCTGCAACAGAACCGAAATTTATGGTTTTGCTCAGCATCCGTTTCAACTTATTCAATTGCTTTGCGACAACACACGAGGATCTCTAGAAGAATTTCAAAAAGTCGCTTACGTTTATAAAAGTAACGAAGCCATTGCACATATGTTTCGCGTGGGTTCTGGTTTAGACAGTCAGATTCTAGGAGATTTCGAAATAATTAGTCAGTTAAAAATAAGCACCAAACTTTCTAGAAAACACGGGTTACTTAACAATTTTACAGAGCGTTTAGTAAATGCCGTAATTCAAGCGAGCAAGCGTATTAAAACCGAAACAAACATTTCATCGGGGGCTACTTCGGTATCTTTTGCCTCGGTTCAATACATTTTAAATACTATTGAAGACGTTTCAAATAAAAACATTTTATTATTCGGAACCGGAAAAATAGGTAGAAATACCTGCGAAAATTTGGTAAAACACACCAAAAACGAGCACATTACTTTAATTAACCGTACTAAAGACCGCGCCGAACAAATTGCCGGAAAATTCAATTTAGTGGTTAAAGATTATGCCAATTTACAAGAAGAAATAAACGAATCGGATATCTTAATTGTGGCTACAGGTGCCCAACGCCCAACGATAGACAAACATATTATTCAGTCGGAAAAGCCGCTTTTAATTTTAGATTTATCCATTCCTAAAAATGTCGATATTAATGTTGGCGAATTAGACAATGTTTCCTTAGTGCATTTAGATCATTTATCTCAAATAACCGATCAAACTTTAGAAGCTAGAAAAGCGCACATTCCTTCGGCGGAAGCCATTATTGAAGAAATTAAAGCCGAATTTAATAGCTGGTTGGAAACCAGAAAATTTGCGCCTACCATTAAAGCTTTAAAACATAAGCTATCCGATTTTGCTACGGCAGAATTAGAAACACAGCGTAAAAAGCATGCCGATTTTAATGAAGCTCAAGCCGAATTAATTAGCAATAACATCATTCAAAAAATAACGAATCACTTCGCGCATCATTTAAAAGATGACAATATCTCTACAGACGACAGTCTAGAACTTATTAAAAAAGTATTTCAGTTAGAACCCAAAACAAAAAATGTCTAAAATTATAAGAATTGGCACCCGCGATAGCGAATTAGCGCTATGGCAAGCCAACATTGTTAAAACACAACTTGAAGCTTTAGGGCATAAAACACAGCTCGTTCCTGTAAAATCTACAGGCGATTTAGTTTTAGACAAACCCCTTTACGAATTAGGCATTACAGGCATTTTTACAAGAACACTGGATATTGCCATGCTTAATGATGATATCGATATTGCAGTACACTCTTTAAAAGATGTTCCTACAGTTTTACCAAAAGGCATAGTACAAGCAGCTGTTTTAAAACGTGGTAATGTAAACGACACCCTCGTTTTTAAAAACAACGAAGAATTTCTAGGCTCGAAACAAGCCGTAATTGCTACAGGAAGTTTAAGACGTCGTGCCCAATGGCTAAACCGTTTTCCTTCGCATACCATTGTAGATTTACGTGGTAATGTAAATTCGCGCTTGCAAAAACTTGAAGACAACGAATCTTGGAACGGTGCCATTTTTGCAGCAGCAGGCATAGGCCGTATTGGTATAAGACCCGAAGAAGCCATCAATTTAGATTGGATGATTCCTGCGCCTGCACAAGGAGCAATCATGATTACCGCTTTAGAAGATGATGAGTTTACAAGAACAGCTTGCGCCGAATTAAACCACGAAGAAACCGAACTTTGTACCACTATTGAACGTGAATTTCTAAACAAATTGGAAGGTGGTTGTACCGCACCAATAGGCGCTTTAGCTTATATTAAAGATGAAGAAATAAACTTTAAAGGCGTTTTATTAAGTGAAGATGGCTCGAAACGTATCGATGTTACCCGCGTTAAAAAAGTAGGCGAACACCATGATATGGCTCAGTTTTGTGCCGATTTTGTTATCGAACGTGGCGGAAAACGTTTAATGGACAAGATAAAATCTAACAAAACCACCAATGTGTTTTCTACAAAATCGTTTACCGAAGACCAACGCTTGTTATTTCATGAAAAAGCCGTTGCCAAAAGTTCCGATTTTATCAAAATAAGTTTAAACCGTATTCATCCACGTTTCTTAAAAAACGAAATTCAAAACGTTATAATTACTAGCAAAAATGCTGTAGAATCGTTAACAACAAACTATTCGGCAGTCGAGTTACAATTCAAAAATATCTATTGTGTAGGGCGCCGTACAAAACGTTTAGTTGAAAATAAAATTGGCAAAGTCACCCACACCGAAAAAAACGCCAAAAAACTAGCAGAATATTTGGTTGAATATATGGATGGCACAGAGGTCACTTATTTCTGTAGTGATTTAAGATTAGATGATTTACCAAATATTCTAGAAAAAAATAATATTAAAGTGAACGAAGTAGAAGCCTATCAAACTAAATATGATGGTTTCAAAGTAGAAGATTCTGTTGAAAGCGCTATGTTTTACAGCCCTTCAACCGTTGAGAGTTTCGTTCAAAAAAACAAAAAAGAAGTCATTGCGTTCTGTATTGGCGAAACCACTGCAAACGAAGCCCGAAAGCATTTTAGCGATGTAAGAGTTGCAAAAGTACCAACGGTAGAAAGTGTGATTGAATTGGTTAATCTGCACTATGTATAATGGTTACTGGTTAATGGTTGTTGGTTATTAGAACTAACAACTAATAACCAAAAAAATAAAATTAAAAACAGCTGATAAGCCCTAGCTAAAAGCAAAAGGCCAACAGCCAACAGCCAGTTTATGATTAAAAACGATTTATTTTTAAGAGCATTAAAGGGAGAAACTGTAGAGCGTCCACCAGTTTGGATGATGCGTCAAGCTGGGCGTTATTTACCTGAATTTATGGCCATTCGTGAGAAATACGATTTCTTCACACGTTGCCAAACACCAGAATTAGCTGCCGAAATTACCGTGCAACCCATTAGACGTTACGGTATGGATGCCGCTATTTTATTTAGCGACATATTAGTAATTCCGCAGGCTATGAATATCGAGGTACAAATGAAACCTAATTTTGGCCCGTATTTACCTAACCCTGTTCGTACGCAAAAAGATGTCGATAATGTTATAGTTCCCGATGCTAAAGAAGCTTTAAGCTACGTTTACGAAGGTATAAAAGCAACTAAAGAACTTCTAAACGACGACATACCGCTAATTGGTTTTGCAGGTTCGCCATGGACTATTTTATGCTATTGTGTACAAGGTCAAGGCAGCAAAAACTTCGATAAAGCCAAAGAATTTTGCTTTACAAACCCCATTGCAGCACACCAATTATTACAAAAAATCACCGATACCACCATTGCCTACTTAAAAGAGAAGGTAAAAGCTGGCGTTAATGCCGTACAGGTTTTCGATTCTTGGGGTGGCATGTTATCGCCAACCGATTATCAAGAGTTTTCTTGGCAATACATCAACCAAATAATTGAAGCCCTAAAAGACGATGCGCCTGTAATAGCCTTCGGAAAAGGATGCTGGTTTGCCCTTAGCGAAATGGCAAAAAGTAACGCCTCTGCTTTAGGTGTCGATTGGACCTGCTCACCACAAAACGCGCGTTATTTAACTGGCGGAAACATCACCCTGCAAGGTAATTTTGATCCGGTTCGATTATTATCACCGCCAGCCGAAATTAAAAAAATGGTACACCAAATGATTAACGAGTTTGGTAAAGATAAATACATTGTAAACCTTGGTCATGGCATCTTACCACACATTCCGTTAGATCATGCCAAAGCGTTTATCGATGCTGTTAAAGCGTATGGAAATTAAAATACTTTGGGCGTTACCTACTTTTTTTAGCAACATTTAGGTTTTAAAATCTAAGTATCGTAACAAAAAAGTAGGTCGGGCTTTCCGCTATATCTTTTTTACAGAAAAAGTAAAAAAGGATGCCGCTGCAATCCCTAACGCAAAAATAACGTTATGATAAAAAACATCATTTCAGGAATAAAAGCATATTTCGGAGCTTTCAGTTTAATATCAAAACTAAAGCTATGGAAATACTTCATTATCCCTATGATTATTAGCGTTATTACTGCATCTCTTATAAGTTTTACAGCCTACGGATTATCCGATGATTTAGGACAATTCATTTCAAAATTATGGATTTGGAATTGGGGAAAAGAAACGTTTTCAACATTAAGTACCATTTTAGCAGCCCTCATAATTATTTCCATAGGCCTTATTCTTTTTAAACACATCATTATGGCCTTATCTGCGCCATTTATGAGTCCTGTTTCCGAAAAAATTGAAGTATATTTGACTGGTAAACCAGTTTTAAACAATCGAAACTCCTCATTTACAGAACAATTATGGCGAGGTATTCGTATTAATATTCGAAATTTACTCATGGAATTAATATTTACTATCCCTATCTTAGTATTAAAATTCATACCCATAGTAAATATCTTTTCAACGTTCTTATTATTTATCCTGCAAGCCTATTATGCTGGTTTTGGAAATATAGACTACACTTTAGAACGTCATTTTAATTTTAAAGACAGCATAAAGTTTGTTCGCAAAAATAAAGGGCTAGCCATAGGGAACGGGATGGTATTTATACTTTGCTTATTCATACCGTTTATTGGCGTCATTTTAGTTTTACCACTTTCGGTAACCGCAGCTACAACACAAACCGTTAAGGTTCTAAATAAAAATTTAATAAATTAAAAAATATGGAAACAAATAATAGCTTATTATCCCCATTCCAGAAATTCATCAAAATTGAGAGTTTTAGTGGTATACTACTACTTTTTGCTGCCATAGCAGCACTTATTTGGGCAAATTCACCATTCGCTGACGGATATACAGCATTACAGCATTACCATCTCGGTTATAAATCGGACCGTTTCGAACTTAATTTATCCCTATTACACTGGATAAACGATGGGTTCATGGCCGTATTCTTTTTCCTTATCGGTCTAGAAATAAAAAGAGAATTTTTAATAGGAGAACTTAACACGCCTAAAAAATTAGCTTTCCCGCTTGTTGGGGCCATTGGTGGTATGGTTATTCCTGTATTATTTTTCCTTTTTATCAATCAATATTTTAGCGGCCACGCCGATGCAACTTTACACGGTTGGGGAATTCCTATGGCAACCGATATTGCCTTTTCCTTAGCGATTTTAAAAGTTTTAGGCAACAGAGTGCCCATTAGCCTTAAAATATTTTTAACAGCCTTCGCCATTGTAGACGATTTAGGAGCTGTTATCGTTATAGCCCTATTCTATAGTGGCACCATTAAAATGGCCTTTTTAGGCGTTGCTCTAGGGCTACTTGCAATCTTATATTTCTTATCTAATAAGGGGTATTATTCAAAATTTTTAATGATTATTTTTGGCATTGCCATCTGGATTTTATTCCTAAAATCGGGAGTACACCCAACGCTTGCAGGTATCTTATTAGCCTTTTCGGTGCCGATTAGACAAAAAGTAGATACTTCGCAATTCCTATCAAGGTTAGAAGAAATAACCACAAATATTAAAGGGTCTTCAGAGTTAAAAGAACCCATTCTCTCCGCCGAGCAAATTCAAGAAATAGACGAATTACAAGAATGGACTTACAAATACCAGTCGCCACTTCAAAATTTAGAACATCATTTACACGATTGGGTGGCTTACTTTATCATTCCTATATTTGCATTGGCCAATTCGGGAGTTATATTAAGCAGTAGTGAAGGTTTAGATTTTCCACTAGTTTTAAATATTGCTTTATGTTTACTATTAGGTAAAAGCATTGGGGTTTCTGTATTTGTGTTGTTGGCAAATAAATTAAAAATAATTAATATCCCTAACGATATTACGAAAACGCAAATTGTTGGGGTGTCGTTTTTAGCAGGTATCGGATTTACTATGGCGATATTTATTGCTAGTTTAGCATTTGCAGATCAACCAAAATATATAGATTCTGCCAAAATAGGCATCTTAATTGGTTCATCAATTTCAGGGATTATTGGTTTTTTTCTGCTTAAAAGTCAGGGCTCTAAAGCAGTAAAAAATCAAACACCAGAAGTGTTAACAAACTAGAACATCATTTTAAACAAGAAGATTCTTTTATAGATGAAGGATAAATTTTATCAATACATTCAAAATTTACAAGACCAAATAACGTCTAAATTAGAACAAATTGATGGCAAGGCCAAATTTCAAGAAGACCTTTGGGAACGCCCTGAAGGCGGCGGCGGAAGAACTCGTGTCATTGAAAACGGTGCTGTTTTTGAAAAAGGAGGTGTAAACATCTCGGGCGTTCACGGTAAATTACCAAAATCGATGCAAAACTACTTTAATGTTGGCGATGTCGATTTTTTTGCCTGCGGATTAAGTTTGGTACTACATCCTAAAAACCCAATGGTTCCTACGGTACATGCCAACTGGCGCTACTTTGAAATGTATGATAAAGAGAGTAGCTCTTCCCCTTCGGGGAAGTTGGTTGGAGCCTGGTTTGGTGGCGGACAAGATTTAACACCATATTATTTATTTGATGAAGATGCTAAACACTTTCATCAAACTTGTAAAACGGCTTGCGATAAACATAACCCAGAGTTTTATCCAACCTATAAAAAACGTTGCGACGAATATTTTTATAACGCCCACCGCAATGAGGGGCGCGGTATTGGTGGCTTGTTTTTCGATTATTGCAAAGCCAATGAGGAAATGTCTATGGAGGATTGGTACAACTTTGTAACCGAAGTTGGCGACAGCTTTCTAGAGGCCTATGTACCCATTGTAGAACGCAGAAAAGATTTACCCTTTACAGAAGCCCAACGCACTTGGCAAGAAATTCGCCGTGGTCGTTACGTAGAATTTAATTTAGTTCACGATAAAGGCACCCTTTTCGGTTTAAAAACAAACGGTCGCATAGAAAGTATTTTAATGAGCCTACCACCTCATGTTCAATGGGTGTACGACCATCATCCAGAACCTGGTAGTGAAGAAGAAAAATTAATAGCGGTTTTACAAAACCCTAAAGATTGGACTTAAAAAATAAGAGAACAAACCTTTATCTCAACAAAATATAAAATACACCCCTATGTCCTGTTACTGCGGAAGTTTAGAAACCTATGAAGCCTGCTGTGAAAAAGTTCATAAAAACATAGCGAATGCTAAAACAGCCGAGCAACTTATGCGCTCTAGATACAGTGCTTTTGTTTTGGCTAATGGCGATTATTTAATGGCAAGTCACCACAGCAAAACCCGAAAACCAAAAGAAAAAAAGGCCATTGTAAATTGGGCAAAATCTGTACAGTGGATTAAATTAGAGGTAAAAGAAACCACAAAAGGTCTTGAAAACGATCATGAAGGTACCGTAACTTTTAATGCATATTTTTTCGAACATGGAAAGGTAGAGGTTATCCATGAAAAATCGGCATTTGTAAAAGAAAACAACCTTTGGATGTATTTAGGACTCAATAAATAATTACTTCCAAATAGTGACTTCTTTAGACACTTTTTTAAAGGCATTACTAACATGAAACAGTCGAGCCTTCAGCAATAATCTACGTCCGTTTCCACGCCTTGTAAAAAACACTTTACTCTTGCCTACATAATGGTTCCAATACTTTTGAAAAACTAAAACATGGGCTTTTTTACTCCCAAAAATTTCAGGAACCGCATAAAAATTTTCAATATTTAAACGGGATCTAAAAAAATTAGTTTTCACAATTAAATATCTAGGCGAATCAATAGGTGCTATTATTTCGGTTAATGCTTTCGAAAACAGCTTATTTTCAAACGCATCTGCGCCAACCAAATTACAAATAACGTCGCCTTTATTTTCAACACTTGTAAAAACATCTAGCGTATTTCTATGCGTTGTTAAATAACCTAATTCATGTAATGTGTCTAAAATAGCAAGTCCTATTTTTCTAATTTTTTTATATAAATACCCGTATTTAATATATAGCGAAATGGCTTTATACAATTTATAGCCAAACGAAATTAAAAATGTTACCAATAATCCTTGAAGAACATACACAACACCACGCTGTAAAACCAGATGGAAACTTTTTAGAACAAACTCAACATAAAACAGGTTTATAGCTAAAAACAATTCTAAAACAAAAAACCGAATGGCATCAAAATAATAAATTTGCTTTTGCTTTTTAAAAGGGATTTCATCTAAATTTAAAACTCGAATTTCTTTACTTAACTGCGCACCATTCCCAATAGAATTTTGCCATTTTTCACTAATAGTTTGCCTATCTTTTGCGCGTTTTAAAGTATCAGAGTTTAGGTTGTCAATCATGTCAACCGAGATGTTCTCAGGTACATCTAACCTATCAAAACCATTTGATATAAAGAGTGTGTTAGTGGCCGAAACACCAACAAAAGCATCAAACCGGCGCCTTAAAGTATCGACATCTCTTCCTCCATTGGTAACAGTGCTATCAACACATACCAGATGCCAAATATTTCCTGTTTTGTTTAATTGATTACTATCTTTTCTAATAGCTCTACCCCGCATTTGGTTTGAGGATACAAAAGACCCAATAAATGAAGCTAAAATTAAACTGTTAATCGAGGGTGCGTCCCAGCCTTCTCCTAGCAACGATTTTGTGCCTATTAAAACCTGAATAGCACCTGTTTCAAACAACTTTGTTATACTACTTACAATCGTATTTTTCGATTTAATTTTAGAAGAAACTACTAAAAAATCTTCATCAATTTCTAAAGGCGTAAATGTGTAGTTTTTGCTGTTTTCAATTTTGGAAAAAGCCTCTAAAACCGATTTGTGAATAATCACCAAACTCCCAGTAAGTACTGCCAAGGTTTCCTTATTAGAACCAAAACTAAGCAAGTACCTAAACACAGGAACCACACCTATTCGATTTATGGTTTTTACCTTTTCATTTTCAGTATTTAAAAACTCATTTCTTATAAAATCAGTTAGAATAACACATCTTAAATCTTCCTTTAAAGCCTCTCTTTCAGAAGCTACGATACTAACAACACTGTTTAGTTTACTAGGACTATTAGTTAGCGATTTATAAAGTGATTTTTTTCCAATAAAGTCCACAGAATTTCTTCCAAAAACATTTAAACGTCTTAAAGTTTTTTCAAGCTGTAAAAGATAATCGCTATGCTCTAAAAGCTGCTCTCTATCGTTTACAAGAATATTTTGAAATAAAACCTCCAACCACTCCAAATGTAACGGCGGAAAATTTATAGTTTCATGGGCACTAAAACCGAGTATTTCTAATTTTGATCTTTCAATGGGGATACCGCAAGAATTTAAAAAGACGAGAATTGAAGAAAAATATTCAGTATTAGCATACAATTCCTCTAAATGCAAATTAGGGTTTTTATAATATCTATGTTCCCTAATAAACTGAATGAAGTCTTCGTCCTTTAATAATTCATCTTTGAAAGCCGCTACTTTTTTTCTAAAATCAACAATAAGATTAATTTCATAATCCTCTGGCTTAGAAAAATACACAAAGTCTTGATGCGGACATAAATCATTTTCCTTTACCAAATCTGGCACCGCAATTTCATCATCTATGTCCCCACAAAGTTTATAATATTTTGAAACTTCACTTCTGCTACTATCATACGGTGGCGTTGCGGTTAATGCCACAACATAAAACGGTAAGTTGTTTTTCAAATCAAATAAACAGGTCCACCATGCATTTTTTAAATGATGTGCCTCATCTAAAACAAGTGTTTCAATTTGATGCGCTTTAAAAAAAGCATAATACGCATTCTTGTCTTCAAATGTTTTGTAAAAGGCATGTAAAGATTGATAGGTTGAAAATGTGATATCACTGGGCTTTTTTAAATCAAATGAAACCTTATTAAACGCCTTATTTTTGGTAAAAAAAGCCTGCAATCTATCTTCCCACTGATTTCTAATGGTAAGGGTTGGAGCAAGGATTAATGTCTTTTTACCAAGTCTAATTAGTATCTCAATACCAAGAATTGTTTTACCTGAACCTGGAGGCGCTATAACATGAAAGTGATTATCGGAGATATGGTTGTTAAAGTTTTTAAGCAAATGGTCTTGATAACTTCTCCAAGGAAAATTAAATTCTAAACAACCAAACGACGCAATCAATATAAAAGTAGGTTTTAATGATTAACTTTACAGCCGATAAAAGTAATAAAAAAACTATGTTCCCTTTAAAAAGAAATAGACGATTAAGAACCAATGAAGCCATTCGTTCGCTAGTTAGAGAAACTATACTTACGCCAAACGATTTTTTAGTACCGCTTTTTGTGGTTGAAGGCAAAGGGGTTAAAGATGAAATTCCATCGATGCCTAATTACTTCCGTTACAGTTTAGATTTATTAGAAGCTGAAGTTAAAGCGCTTTGGCAACTAGGCTTAAAATCGGTGTTACTTTTTGTAAAAGTACCAGATAACTTAAAAGACAATAAAGGCACTGAAGCTTTAAACCCAAATGGACTCATGCAACGTGCCATAAAAACGGTTAAAAATGCCTGCCCTGATATGTTGGTTATGACCGATGTCGCTCTTGACCCATATTCAATTTACGGGCATGATGGTATTATTGAAAACGGACAAATTATAAACGACGATACTGCCGCGTTTTTAGCTGAAATGAGCATTTCTCACGCTACAGCTGGTGCCGATTTTGTAGCGCCAAGCGATATGATGGATGGTCGTATTTTAGGCATTCGTGAAGCTTTGGAAGATGAAGGTTTCATCAACACAGGGATTATGAGCTACTCGGCAAAATATGCTTCAGCTTTTTATGGTCCTTTTCGTGATGCTTTAGATTCTGCTCCTGTGGATTTAGTTGATATTCCAAAAGATAAAAAAACCTATCAAATGGATTACGGTAACCGTTTTGAAGCCCTTCGTGAAACCGAAATGGATATTGATGAAGGCGCCGATATCGTGATGGTAAAACCAGGACTTTCTTATTTAGATATTTTAAGAGACATTAAAAACGAAGTGGATGTTCCCGTAGCTGTGTATCAAGTTTCTGGTGAATATGCTATGATAAAAGCTGCTGCCGAAAAAGGCTGGTTAGACCACGATCAAGTTATGATGGAAACCACTACCGCTTTTAAACGTGCTGGCGCCGATATTATCGCTTCATATTTTGCCAAAGATGTGGTTAAAATTTTAAACGGCTAAAATTCATACCACTGTTTTAATTTTTCAACAAAACCTAATCAGTTATTGCTTTAGGCTTTCTTCGTTTTAAAAATTTAAATCGGACAAACAACATCATATATCCAAGCGCTAATAAAATAAGTAGGTGCATGACTTCTTTAGTAATATCTACTAGATGTGCACCTTCATTAGACAAAGCATTAAAAATTTTAAAAAAAGGTGTTGAAGGTAACAAATTCGCAACTACCTGAAGAGGTTCAGGCATAGACTCTATAGGCCAAGAATAGCCCGAAATTAAAAATAAGGGGTAGGTGGAAAATGCTAATATTTCGGTCCAACCAATGGTAGTTTTAAAAAAACTTGCCAACAAAATGGTGTATAATAAAACGATTGTAATAAACAAGCAACTTAACATCAAGTGAAAGCCGATAGATCCGTTGAAAGCCAAAAAGAAATGCGGAAATATCAATTTGTAAAAAATGAAAAAGTACACCACATAAAGCACGATATAATAAGTACTTTTCGCTGATAAAACACGCATAAAATCATAAAACGAATAGCTCTCAATATGTTGTAACATGCCGTGGTTAAATTCATGAACAACACTTTGCCCAAAACCAATAATTAGGGTTTGTTGTAAAATTAAAATCAATAAAATAGGCAATAAATAATCACCATAATTATTGGTTGCATTATATATTGATTTAATTACCGGCATTATCGGTTGTGCTTTTTGTTTCGCAATATCTAAAGGTATTTTATTGCTAACATAATAACTCATTCGTACGCCTCCAGCAACGGTTAAAACAACCTGCTGTACTGCTTTATTTATTTCATTTGACGTTAAAAACTTGGTGTTATTTAAAATCAATTCAACATGAGAACCATCTAAATTCATGGTTTTATTCTGAAAACCCTTAGGGATAACAACAATCCCTTGCACCTCTAAATTATTAAAATAGAACATGGCCTCTTCCAAACTTGAAAAATGACCGTTTATGTTTACTTTTTCAGATGAATTAATAAGCTGTGAAACCTTTCTGGATAGATTAGAATGGTCGTAATCTACAACGGCAATAGGAATTTCAGTTACTTCTTTTTCAGAATATATAGAGCCTATAAAAATGGCATAAAGCAAGGGAGCTACTAAACATGTTAGTAAAATACTTTTGTCCTCCAATATAAGCGCAAGCTCATTTTTTAAAATAGAAAACCAATTTTTCATACCATACTCTTTTTATGTCGTACTAACAATATGGTGGTTGTAACTATATAGCCCACGGCTAAAAACAAAAGCAAATAAATAACTTGCTGTGTTAAAAAAACAAAAGGTGTACTCATTTCTACTCCTTTTATAAAAGCGCTTAAAAAATGGGTATATGGTATAAGTTGTGCGTACCACATATTAAATGCAGGCATGGCCATAATTGGAAACGTAAAACCGCTAAAAACAAAGGCAGGTGAATTATATACAAACGAAACATCCATAGCTATGGCTTCATTTTTAAAAATGGCTGAAACCATCATCCCTAACATGGCATTGACCATAACAAATAATAAAACAACAGGCAAAAAAGCCAGAGTACTTGGACTCATTGGAATTCCTAAAAGCGGATGTACAGTTGAAAAAATAAAAACACCAACCATAAATCCTACGATGGTATAAGCTAATAATTTGCCGAAAATAATATTAAAAAGCTTACCATTAGCCAGGTTTAAAAGCTCACTATATGTGTTATTCGTATATTCAGAATTTATAGAACGGGCAGCCAATAAAAACACCAACATTTGAAGTAATACCGTAGTTAATCCCGGAATCAAATAAAACAAATAGTTATAATAAGAGTTGTATAATGGTTTAACATGAACCTTTACAGGCATAATCATTTTTAGTGCTTTTTCGTTTGGGATTCCTTGTGTTTTAAAAGCATTATAATTAATTCCGGCAGACATTGTATTTATAAAACTTGCGGCTTCCTTATAAATTAAATTTCCAAAAACAATATTTGATGCATTGGAGTAAACCAAAAGTTTAGCCTGTTCGCCTCTAAATATTTGTTTTTCAAAATGCTCGGGAATCACGTAAAATCCTTTGACCTCAGGATATTTAATAAAAACATCTTCCAGCTTATCATCGGAATTTAAAAACTTAATAATTTTTAATTTCGGTGCCGCTTCAACATTTGAAATCACTTTTCTACTTAAAGCAGAGTGATCTAAATCTAACACCGCAATATTTACAGTTTCAATACCACCTTCTTTATAGATATACCCTAAATAGAAAAATATAACCGTAGGAATTACCAATATTAAAACCCAGGCAGCTGGTCTTTTTTTTAATATTAAAAACTCTCTAACAATTATGTTTACGATAGAATATTTCAAAGTTTAATATTAACACTCATTCCAGGGCGTAGATTTTCAATTTTATCAACAGGTTTTAAATGAATTTCGAATGTTTTCATATCCAATCGGCCTTTATCGGCAGTTGGAATCCAATCGGCAAAATCGGCCATGGGCGCAATATAAGTCACCTTAAATTTGTAAGAATCATTATTAAAAGCGGGTAACTTACCTGAAATTTCTGCACCCATTTTAAAATCATTTAGGAAGTCTTCTCTAATATGAATTACCGCATAAATAGTTTCAAGCTTTTGAACGGTAAATATGGGGTAACCTGCTGGCATAACTTCGCTTTCTTCAGCCAATTTTGATGATATCTCACCTGAAACCGGAGCGTAAATTTCTAGTTCTTTATAATACGCCTTTGCTTCATTGACCTTACCTCCCGCCGCATTCATTTGTCCTTTAGCCGCTTTCTTATCTTCTAATCTTGCTCCTTCTGTCGCCATGTCATAAATTGACTTTGCGGCATTCATTTGATCAAATGCGGCATCACGCTTAAAGGTGACTTCATCCATTTGTTGTTGAGAAACTAGACTATCTGCTACCAGATTTTTTAAACGATTATAAGATTTTTCAGCATAATTATACTGACTTAAAGCCATTTTATAACTGTTTTTTGCGGCCAATACTTCTTGACTTCTAGCGCCAGAATTAGCCTTTTCGCTTATCGACTGTGCGGCATTAAACATACCTTCGGCTTGCTGAATTTTGGCATCCAAAATATCACTTTCAATAGTTGCCAATAACTGACCTTTTTCAACCTCCTCACCTAAGCTTACGTAAATGGATTCTATTCGGCCAGGGATTTCTGAAGCAACTTTAATTTCAACCGTTTCAAATAAACCCACAAAAACACGGTTCGATTCTTTATCGGGTTTTAAAATATATAATGCAATAATACCAACAAGTATTACCACTATAGGAATTATCAATATGAAGATTTGTTTTTTATTTTTCATGTTTCTATGGGTTCAAATTCTGTAATTGTAAACTTCCTGTTGATATTAATAACTCTAACGCCACCATACGTTGCTCGGCAATAAGCTTGTAATATTCAAACACAACATCTTGATAATCGGTCTCAGCCTTTAATCGGTCTGAAATGGAAATTAGGCCTATTTTATAGCTTTTGATGGCTAAATTTAAAGTGTTCAATGCCACTTGCATCTCCTGTTCTTTATATAATATTTGTTGATTTTTAACTTCAAAATCCACTAGAACTTTCTTATTAAACAACTCTAATTTCTCAATAGCATCTGCCTTTTTGTTTTCAGATATGCTTTTTTCTATACGTGTTTTTTGAATCTCATTATCATGTTTTAGTCCAGTAAAAATGTCCCATTTCATGCCCAATCCAACAAAATAAGTAGGAAACAATTCTAATTTATTCAACTCTAAATTCACAGGATCACTTACTGTAGGAAGGGTATATGGTGTATCGAATTCGGCATTAAATAAATTGGTATATGATAAAGATGCTAAGGCTTGTACTTTGGGTAAAAACAAATTTCTATTCATTTTTAATTTATAATCGTAAGCATTAATGGAGGCATCTAAAGCTTTAACCTCTGGACGATCTACAAACGTATTTTTATTTGATTTAACAAGCCAAGGTTTTAACTCAAATTTTTGTGCTTCCAATTTAGAAATTTCAACGCCTGTAAGCATGGATAATTTTAAATACAAGAGGTTCAGATTTCCGTATAATTCAGTTTTTTTAGAAGCTAAATTAAGTTCTGCAGCGGTAATTTTACCTCGATCATAAGGTGTTGCTAGCCCATTGTTAATCGCCTTTTGCACCCGTTCTTTTTCTTTACTAAGTCTTAATATTCCTGCTTCTAAAACATGCTTAGATTGGTTAAGCAATTCAATCTTATCAAAAGTATCGATAACATCTTTAATGATATCGGCACGTTCTTTAAAAAGCATAAAGTTTTTCGCTTTTATTTTGTTGCTGGATGCTTTTGACCCATAGCTAACTTGAAGCCCTGAAAACAACAAGGCTTTTGCTGTAAGATTTGCGTTAAGAATATTTCCTTTAGCATTAAATTGGGTATCGCCTTCAAATAAATTAAGCCCAGTAATGGGAAGTTGAATGGTTGGAACATCTGCAGTAATTCGTGTAGAACCATAACCATAAGAAGCATCAAACTCTAGTGTTGGTATAAAATTTTGACGAATTCCTTTATGTGTAATACTATCAATTGATAAATCGTATCCTACCTCTTTTAAGGCGTAGCTCTTCTCTAAACTTAATGAAATTAAATTCAGTTCCATTTCACTCAAATTTGCTTGAGCCTGCAGTTGTACACAAAATAAACACAAAGAAAATAGGAAAGTTCCTTTCATAATTTTTGACATGAATGTTGTAACGGAATGGCTTTTTTTAAGTTTAAAATTCACATCAAAATGTCTTCCAGTGAATAAAGAGCTCATTTGACTAAGTTAATAGTTTTTGTTCATTTAATCAACCGCGTTACTATACGATCTTTTTTAAAAGCTTATCTTAATCTAATTTGATTTTGTAATTTAGCTATTAACAAAATACTCTTTAATGACCACTTTAATTCTCTGGGCAACCTTATCTATCTTTTTTTCCTTTTTATGTTCCATACTCGAGGCCGTTTTACTTAGCGTAACCCCTACTTATATAAACATAAAAAAGCAAGAAGGCAAATCGTACGCCTTAGCTTTAGAGGCCTTAAAAAAAGATGTAGACAAGCCCCTAATTGCCATTCTTACTTTAAATACCATCGCCCATACTTTAGGCGCTATGATGGTTGGTATTGAAGCTGAAAAACTACCTTTTAAAATTGAACTTTTTGGCATTAATACGGTGGGCATTGTTTCGGCAATTATGACTTTTTTAATTTTAGTAGCCTCAGAAATTATCCCAAAAACCATTGGTGCAACCTATTGGAAACAACTCGCCAATTTTACCACAAAAGCCTTAAAAATTTTAATATTTCCTTTAAAATGGACTGGCATTTTATGGTTGTTACAACTTACCACAAAACTTGTTGGTGGTAAAGGTCATGGTAGTATATTAACTCGTGAAAGCTTTATGGTTATGACGGATTTAGCCCATGAAGAAGGACTTTTTAAAGAGAATGAAAGTAAGGTGATTAAAAACCTTTTAACTTTTAAAGAAGTTTTTGCTAAAAACATCATGACGCCTAGAGCGGTTATTAAAACCGAAAATGAAAATACTACGGTTGAAGAATTTTTCAATAAAAATTTAAATCTACGTTTTTCTAGAATCCCTGTGTATGTTGACGAGCCCGACAATATTAAAGGCCTTGTACTAAAGGATGAAGTTTTTAAAGAAATGGCACTCGATAATGGCTCTAAAAAACTATCCGAATTAAAGCGAAATATTATTATTGTAGATCGTAATATGCCCATTCCCGATTTGTTCGATCAACTAATTGATAGTCGTAACCACATGGCATTAGTGGTAGATGAATATGGCTCTGTTAATGGTGTAGTTACCATGGAAGACGTGATTGAAACCCTTCTAGGTTTAGAGATTATGGACGAAAGCGATAATGTTTCAGACCTGCAACATTTGGCACGAAAAAGCTGGGAAATACGCGCCAAAAAACTGGGGTTATATAATGATGAAAATACGCCTCCAGAATAGTGGAAACCTGCATTATAAAATCGCCATTAGGCTACACTAAAATCACAGGAAATGCAGAGGGAATTACTTCTGTAACTATACTTAATTCTGAAGAAAAAATTACGGATGTTATTCCTATTGAACTCGAAGATTGTGCGACTCAGCTTAAGGAATATTTTCAAGGCGAACGCCAACAATTTAGTTTAGAATTAAATCCGCAAGGCAGCGATTTTCAAAAGCGGGTATGGAAACAATTGGAACAAATTCCATTCGGAAAAAGCCTATCTTATCTCGAATTATCCAAACAGTTGGGTGATGTTAAAGCCATTCGAGCCGTGGCCAATGCCAATGCTAAAAATCCGATTTGGATTATTACACCCTGCCATCGGGTTATTGGAACTAACGGAAGTTTAACAGGCTACGCAGGCGGTTTACACCGAAAACAATGGCTTTTAAATCATGAAAGCCCTAACAAACAACACACACTTTTCTAAAAGAAGATAAAATCGGGGACTAACAACTTAAGATAAAATTTTTCCTATATTTATTTCAACTAAAAATAATTTTTATGAAATTCCTAAAAAACCTCTTTAAATGGTTGTTAATCGCCATCCTTACTTGTGTTGTTCTTCTATATGTTTTCGATTATGGCTACATCCTTAGAGGTGCTAGAATTGTATATTTCACAGGACATAAAACCGTTTTTATTGACGACTATCCTTATTTTGAAAACGACACTATTAAAAAAGGAAACGACATTTCACCATGGCCCCTTCATAAAAATTATAACACTGTAGAATCTACTGAAAGACTTAACACTTTTAATGACAAATTAGGTACTGTAGCCTATTTAATAATTAAAAACGACAGTATTTATTACGAATGGTATGCGCCAGAATATAGCGATGCCTCGAAAACAAACTCCTTTTCTATGGCGAAAAGCATTACCACAGCTTTACTAGGAAAGGCCATTATGCAAGGGCACATTAAAAGTTTAGACCAGCCTATTAGCGATTTTTATCCGCAATACAACTATGCCAAAACTACGGTTGGCGATTTAGCGTCTATGGCATCGGGTTTAGACTGGGTTGAACATTATAGTAGTCCGTTTTCAGTTACCGCTAGAGCCAATTATGATAGTAATTTAGCCAAAGCCATTTTAAAACAAAAAGTTATTGAAGCCCCAGGAAAATCCTTTGAGTATTTAAGCGGGAACACCGAATTATTGGGCATGATTATTCAAAAAGCAACAGGACAACCACTTGCAGCTTACCTTTCGGAAAACTTTTGGAAACCTATGGGAGCCGCTCAAGATGCTTTATGGCAATTGGATGGTAAAGAACACCGTTTGGCAAAAACATTCTGTTGTATTTCTAGTAATGCAAGAGATTTTGCACGCTTTGGAAAACTTTACAAAGACCACGGAAAATGGCAAGGCAAACAACTTTTAGATTCTGCTTATGTAGCAAAATCAATTCGTCCTCGCTTTAAAGAAAGTCCAGAATACGGTTACGGTTGGTGGTTGCGAAAGCATGAAGGCAAAAAATTTTTTATGATGTTAGGGCACCACAGCCAATTGGTTATGGTCGAGCCAGACGACAATGTAATAATTGTGAGGCTTGGACAAAGAACCTCCGATGATGAAGGCACCACACACTTCACTAAAGACCAAGATGTTTATATTGAAGAAGCCTATAAAATGTTAGGTAATGATTAGAAAACTAAATCTTGAAAATATTTTATTTCTTGATATTGAAACTGTTCCGGAAGTTCAACATTTCTCTGAATTAGACGAAACAAAACAAGACCTTTGGGCACACAAATCGCAATACCAAAGGAAAGACGATTATACGGCTGAAGAGTTTTACGATCGTGCAGGCATTTGGGCCGAATTTGGCAAAATAGTCTGTATTTCGGTTGGGTATTTTAAGATTCATAACGATTTAAGAAAGTTTAGAACCACCTCTTTTTTTGGTGATGAAATCAACATTTTAAAAGACTTTAAAAACCTTTTAAACACCCATTTTAACGACCCAAAACATTTACTTTGCGGACATAATGGTAAGGAATTTGACTTTCCTTATATTGCCAGACGCATGATTATTCATAACATCGAATTGCCTCATAAACTCAATTTATTTGGCAAAAAACCTTGGGAAGTTCCGCATTTAGATACCTTAGAATTATGGAAGTTTGGCGATTTTAAAACCTATACCTCCTTAAAATTATTAACCCATGTTTTAGGCATACCATCGCCAAAAGATGACATTGATGGGAGTGAAGTTTATCGGGTGTATTACGAAGAAAATGAAATAGATCGCATTGTAACCTATTGCGAAAAAGATACCATAGCTGTGGCTCAAATATTTTTACGACTACGTGGTGATGCCATTTTAACCGACGATGAAATTATTCATATATAATGAAGGAAAACCAAATTTTACAAGTTAAAAACCTAAGTGTTTCGTTTGGCGAAAACGAAGTGGTTCACAACATCTCTTACCAACTCCATAAAAATGAAGTTTTAGGTATTGTTGGCGAATCGGGCTCTGGGAAATCGGTGTCTTCATTAGCGATTTTGGGATTACTTCCTAAGAAAATTTCAACCATTAATAGTGGGGCAATCTATTTTCAAGACGACGATTTAACGCAAATGCCTTCCTATGAATTTCAAAGCATTCGTGGGAATAAAATCGCTATGATTTTCCAAGAACCCATGAGTTCTTTAAACCCTTCAATGACCTGCGGAAAACAACTTTTAGAAATTTTATTAGAACACACACATATTTCAAATAAAACGGCTAAAAGCGAAACCATTGCCCTGTTTGAAAAAGTAAAACTCCCTGAACCCGAACGTGTGTTTAACGCCTACCCCCATGAAATTTCTGGCGGACAAAAACAACGGGTCATGATTGCTATGGCTATTGCTTGTAAACCCGATGTTTTAATTGCCGACGAACCTACAACAGCGCTAGATGTAACAGTACAAAAAGACATTATTCTTCTATTAAAAGAATTACAGGCTCAAACTAAAATGAGCATTATATTTATCACACATGATTTAGCTTTAATTTCTGAAATTGCCGACCGTGTTTTAGTCATGTATAAAGGCGATATTGTAGAACAAGGTTTAGTGGCTAGCATTTTTAAAAACCCGCAGCACAATTACACGAAAGCCTTAATTAGCGCCCGCCCGTCGTTAGATACGCGCTTAAAAGTTTTACCAACTATAAAAGATTTTTTAAATAACAGCATTTCCAAAGCTATTGTAACGACTGAGGAACGTCAAAAAAATCATGAAAAACTGTACAGCAAAACCCCTTTATTGGAAGTGATTAATGTTGAAAAGGAATACTTTTCAAAATCGAATTTGTTTACTAAATCAAAAGGATTTAAAGCGGTAAACGATGTAAGTTTTAAACTTTATGAAGGCGAAACTCTAGGTTTAGTAGGCGAATCTGGCTGCGGAAAATCGACGCTAGGAAATGCCATTCTGCAATTAGATAAAGCAACTGCAGGAAAAATACTGTATAAAGGCATTGATATTACCAAATTATCGAAATCTGAAACTCGGAAACTTCGAAAAGACATTCAAATTATATTTCAAGACCCTTATTCGTCTTTAAATCCGAGAATGCCTGTTGGAGAAGCCATTATGGAACCTATGAAGGTACATAAACTTTATAATTCGGATGAAGAACGCAAAGCGCAAACTATTGATATTTTAAATAAGGTAGGTTTATCTGAAGACTATTTTAACAGATATCCTCATGAGTTTTCGGGCGGACAACGCCAACGTATTGGCATTGCTAGAACCATTGCTTTACAACCCAAATTAATTGTTTGCGACGAGTCTGTTTCGGCACTAGATATTTCGGTTCAAGCACAAGTTTTAAACCTGCTAAATTCTTTAAAAGCAGATTTTGGTTTTACCTATATTTTCATCTCGCACGATTTAGCGGTTGTAAAATATATGTCCGATCAATTATTGGTTATGAACAAAGGTAAAGTTGAAGAATTAGACGATGCAGACACCATCTACGAGCATCCTAAAAAGGAATACACTAAAAAATTAATTCATGCTATTCCCAAAGGGCTATAGCATGAATATTTTTTTAGTTAAATAACATAAGCTTTTCACAAATTGTACAGTATCTCTCATCGATTCTTTGAATTTGCTTTGGTTTTCTGTAGGTAGGTCAGGTAGATTTGTTGCTATTCTCATAAGATTTAAAATTTATGATAGATTTGGGGGAAAATCTATATTTAATTTAGTTTAATTGGTTGTGTCTAATATCATATATATTTTCAATATATCCGATAAAAAACATATAAATTCGACAAAACGCATGAATTTTTAACATTCGTAGTAAATTCACCAAAACCTAAACCCTTGTTTTTCAATATTAAATAGCCATTTCTGGAATATCACCTTCAATAATTAAATGTCCTTCTGTAGCTGTTTTTATAGTCTCAACTGAAACCCCTGGAGCACGTTCTAATAATTTGAAACCTTTATTGGTAACTTCTATCACCGCTAGGTTTGTTACAATCTTTTTTACGCAACGTACGCCTGTTAACGGTAACGAACATTGTTTTAGTAATTTGGAATCGCCATGCTTATTCGTGTGCATCATGGCCACAATAATGTTTTCGGCACTCGACACTAAATCCATCGCACCTCCCATACCTTTTACCATGCGTCCTGGAATTTTCCAATTGGCGATATCACCATTTTCAGCCACTTCCATAGCGCCTAAAATGGTTAAATCGACGTGTTGCCCACGAATCATAGAAAAACTTAAAGCCGAGTCGAAAAAACTCGCTCCTGGCAAGGTGGTAATGGTTTGTTTTCCTGCGTTAATAATATCGGCATCTTCTTCACCTTCAAACGGAAAAGGCCCCATGCCCAAGACACCATTTTCACTTTGAAATTCAACCTGAATATCATCTCGCACATAATTAGCAACTAGCGTTGGTATGCCTATGCCTAAATTCACATAGTAACCATCTTGAACTTCCTGTGCAATGCGTTTAGCAATTCCTGTTTTGTCTAACATAATTAGTGTATGTGTTATAGTTATAAGTGCCTAAAGTATTTAAAGTTAGTCATATTAATATTTAAGATGAACCCAGCAACATCACTAATCAGTGAAAGTAAGTTAACTTCTGGTACCAGTTAAACTCAACTTTAGGCAATTTAAGTACTTCTAACTTTAAGTACTCTTTTTTTTAGCTTAAGTACTTTTAATTCTAACCGTCCGTTGTTCAATCCGTTTCTCGTAGTTTGCTCCTTGAAAAATACGTTGTACAAAAATGCCTGGAATATGAATTTGATTCGGGTCTAAAGTCCCAAGCGGCACCAATTCTTCAACCTCAGCGACTGTAATTTTAGCGGCGCCACACATTACGGGATTAAAATTTCTGGCAGTTCCTTTAAAGATTAAGTTTCCAGCAGCATCGCCTTTCCATGCTTTTACAAAAGCAAAATCGGCTTTAAAAGCATGTTCTAAAACATACATTTTACCATCAAATTCACGGGTTTCTTTACCTTCGGCAACCTCGGTACCATAGCCTGCTGGCGTAAAAATAGCGGGAAATCCTGCTTGAGCAGCGCGGCAACGTTCGGCTAAAGTACCTTGCGGAATAAGCTCTACATCCAATTCACCAGAAAGCATCTGACGTTCAAATTCATCATTCTCGCCAACATAAGACGAGATCATTTTTTTGATTTGCTTTTTTTGAAGCAATAAGCCCAAGCCAAAACCGTCTACCCCTGCATTATTCGATATACATGTTAATCCGTTTACACCAAGTTTTACCAATTCGGCAATGGCATTTTCGGGAATTCCGCACAGTCCAAAACCACCCAACATAAAGGTCATGTTATTCGTTACACCTTTTAATGCCGCTTCAACGTTAGCTACTTTCTTATTAATCATTCTAACTAGATTTTATCTCTCTAAATTTACGAATAATTGCATGATACGCGAAAACGTTCAATCAAATAAAAAAACCATCCAGAAACTGAATGGCTTTTAAAATTTTATAAAAGGGATAAACTAAAACTCCAATTCGTCTACGCGTTCATCCTCTTGCTTATTGGTATTTTCTGTTTCCGAAGTTGTAGAACAATCTACATTTATAGATAAATTTTCTGGCGCTACAAAATCTTCAGCAGAAACGTCTAATTCTTTATCGGCGTAGCAACTCTTCATATACACTCCCCAAATAGGCAATGCCATGGCTGCTCCTTGTCCGTAAGTAATTGTTTTAAAGTGCACCGATCGGTCTTCAGCACCTACCCAAACACCGGTTACTAAATTAGGCACCATACCCATAAACCAACCATCACTTTGGTTTTGTGTCGTTCCTGTTTTTCCTGCTATAGGATTGGTGAATTCGTAAGGGTAGCCTGTTGCTATTTCTCTATAATCGGCTCTATAAGAATCGCGTCCTTTCCCTCTTAAACGACCACCAGAACCATATTGGGTTACCCCTTCCATAAGTTTTACAGTAACATAAGCAGTTTCAGCGTTTAAAACATCGCGAGTTTCAGGTTTAAATTGGTATAAAACAGTACCATTTTTATCTTCGATATTTAGTACCATTACGGGCTTAGTGTACACCCCTTGATTTGCAAATGTAGAATAAGCACCCACCATTTCGTAAATACTTATATCGGTGGTTCCTAAAGCAATTGAAGGTACAGGAAGAATCTTAGACTCAACCCCTAATTTCTTAACCATATCGACAACAGTTTGCGGCCCTACCTTATCTATCAATCTAGCTGTAATCGTGTTTACTGAATTCGCTAAGGCATTTTTTAAAGTTCGAATACCACCGTACTCGTTTCCAGAATTTTTAGGACACCACTCTTCTGGGTTTCCAAATTTGCCCGCTTCAATACAAAACGGCGTATCTGGAAAAGCATCGCACGGTGAAAAATGCAATTGATCGATTGCTGTAGCATACACAAATGGCTTAAAAGTAGACCCCGTTTGACGCTTACCTTGTTTTACCATATCGTATTGAAAATGCCTGTAGTTCATACCACCAACCCAAGCTTTAACATGTCCTGTTTGCGGATCCATAGACATCATCCCTGTTCTTAAAAAGGACTTGTAATAACGCATAGAATCCATAGGTTTCATAATGGTATCGACCTCTGAAGGTTTGCCGTCAATCCATTTAAAAACAGACATTTTAATAGGCTTATGAAAAGATTCTTCAATTTCTTTATTCGATTTCTTTAAATCGTATTTCATATGCCTCCAACGTTCCGATTGTCTCATGGAACGTGCTAGTAAATTTTTTATTTCCTCGGGTTCTAGGTCTGAAAACGGCGTTGTAGGATTGCGTTCTGGAGTATTTTGATGAAAAAACTCGGCTTGCAGTCTTGGCATATGCTGTTGTACGGCATCTTCAGCATATTTCTGCATACGCGAATCAATAGTTGTATAAATTTTTAAACCATCGTTATATAAATTCCATTTGGTACCGTCTGGTTTCGGATTATTTTTAATCCAATCCTTCATAAATCCATCTAAATAGCCTCTAAAATAAGTGGCAATACCCTCACGATGCGATTCTGGAGAATAATCTAAATCGAGTTCTGTTTTTTGAAGCGAATCTTTAACTTTTTCAGTTATATAATTGTACTTATACATTTGTGCCAGCACCACATTTCGTCTGTTTCTAACCCCAATTGGATTACGTTCTGGTCTTGGATTGTATAATGATGAATTTTTAAACATGCCCACCAACATCGCCGATTCTTTTAAATCGAGATCTTTAGGCTCTTTATTGAAATAAATTCGAGACGCACTACGAATACCATCGGCATTATTTCCAAAATCGTAAATATTAAAATACTGGGCGATAATTTCTTCTTTGGTGTACTGGCGCTCCAAACGAATAGCGATAATCCATTCTTTTAATTTTTGAAGTATTCTTTCAACAATATTTGTAGACCCTTCGCCGTGAAATAATTGTTTTGCTAATTGCTGCGAAATGGTACTCGCCCCACCACTTCCTGGTTTTACTAAGGCTCTTAAGGTACCTCGAGCATCTACGCCAGAATGCTCATGAAAACGCGCATCTTCAGTGGCAACTAAGGCATCTACCAACTGTGTAGGCAACTCGTCGTAACTTACAGGCGTTCGGTTATCATTAAAATAAAATTTTCCTAAGGTTTTTCCGTCTGAAGAAATAATTTCGGTAGCAAGATTTGTTTTAGGATTTTCTAAAACCGTGTGATCGGGCATTTCACCAAAAGCACCCCATGAAGCTAATAAAAAGAGAAAAACAATTGAAAGTAATCCTCCTAAAAACAAGATCCAAAACCAACGAATATACTTTGAAAAATCTTGCCCTTTTTTTGTTTCTTTTTTTGCTGTTGCCATGTACTATTTATTAATACATCTTCATGCTATTGCGCAGCTGCGAAAACACAAGATGTTGCCTTTATTTTTTATGTTTAGGAACCTCAATACTAAATCCAACATCGGTGATTCCTTCCAGCTCTACAACGCCATTTACCATACCATTTTCGCGCATAGCCTGCTGAATGTTTACGTTATATTCTCCAGATTCTGAGAAAACAACCTGCTCTTTATACCAGAGTTTATTTTCTTTAATATCAGTATAGCCTGTACCCAAAAGTTTGCCACTTGGTTCGGCCATTTTATACTCTAAAGTATCTTTTACTGTTTTACCATGCGGAAAAACCATTTCGACAATCAAGAATATATTATTGTATTTATAAGCGTTTGTGTTTCTTAAATTTACAAACAAATTATAGGGGTTTATAGAATCAGGGGGATGTATTTTAAAGTTAATTATAGAATCTTTATGCCATTTGTTTGGCACCGATTTATACTCATCAAAATAATATTTAGAGTTGCAAGACACAACACTAAAAAAAACGACTACTAAAAGTAACAAGGCACTATTTTTCAGCATTTTTACTGTTTTCAGGTTTATTTTGAGGTTTATTAGGCTTCCTTCTATTGTTCTTGTTTCTATTTTTCTGGTTCGGATTTTTGGCTCCACCAGCTTTAGCTGCACCTTCCGTTTTTGGCTTATTCGGGTTATTAGGCCTGTTAGGCTTTGCTTTTGGTTTATTTGGGGTAGTTGGTTTGTTCGGGTTGTTTGCTTTAGGCTTATTAGGTCTGTTTGGAGCAGCCTCTTTATTAGCAGGGCTTCCTCCTTTTTTACGTTTGTTATTTCTACGTTTTTTATTAGGTTTTGGACTATCAAAACGTGTTAAACTATCCTGACCTACAACGTTCTCAAACTCGGTTTTAGTATCTTCAACAAGGTCTAAAGCATATTCTTCAAGACTTGTAATTTTTTGTTTTTTCTTATTTAATTCGATAATTTCATTAGCATGTTCTGTGGTTATTTTATGCCAATTCATCCATTCGCCTTCGTAGGCATACCACATGTGTCCTTTAAAAATATCGGTTTTTTGGCAAACAGCGACACCTTTTTCGGTGTATAATTTAATATCGGATTTTGGGAAACTTTTTAAAGCATCTAGATACGTATCCAGCTCATAGTTTAAACAACATTTAAGCTTTCCACACTGACCTGCTAATTTTTGAGGATTTAAAGATAATTGTTGATAACGTGCAGCCGATGTACTTACCGAACGGAAATCTGTTAACCAGGTAGAACAACATAGTTCGCGGCCGCAAGAACCAATACCTCCAAGTCGAGCAGCTTCTTGACGAAAACCAACTTGTTTCATTTCGATACGCGTTCTAAATTCGCGAGCAAAAACTTTGATTAATTCACGAAAATCGACACGATCTTCAGCGGTGTAATAAAATGTGGCTTTACTGGCATCGCCTTGAAATTCGATGTCTGAAATTTTCATTTGCAGCTTCAAATCGATCGCAAACTGGCGTGCTTTAACCTTCATAGCTTCTTCACGTTCGCGAGCGGTTTGCCAAATATCAATATCTTTCTGACTTGCTTTTCGGTAAATTTTCAGGCCTTCTTCTTCATTAACTGGAATATTTTTGCGTTTCATTTGCACACGCACCAATTCCCCCGTAAGGGTTACCATTCCAATATCATGACCAGATTTAGATTGTGTAGCAACAATATCGCCAATACTTAAAGTTAAGTTTTCGGAATTGATGTAATACTCCTTTCTGCCGTTTTTATAACGTACCTCAACCCAGTTAAATGGGGCTTCGCCGTTAGGTAATGACATGTTAGAAAGCCAATCGAATACAGTTAGTTTATTACAACTATCTGTACCACAAGTACCATTATTTTTGCAGCCTTTTGGTGAGCCGTCTTTTGTTGAGCAACTTGCGCAAGCCATATTTTATATATTGAATTCGCTAATAATTAACTTATTACGAATGAAGATTTATAAATTTTTGTTCTTTCAATGTTGATTGAAAAACAAATTTTGTTAGGATTTTGAAACTGTATTTCAAAAAACACTTTACGATGTAAAGATATGATTATTATCAGTACTTATAAAGGAAGATTTTAATATAGTTGACAGCAACCAAATACAATGCCTTTATTTTCCTAAATCTGCTTAACCGATATGATTTTTACCGGACAAGCTTTAGCGGCATTTTCACAAGCTTCAAATATAAGTTCGTCGTTCGATTTTAAGGTAAAAAACCCTTTTTTATCCTGCCCATGAAGCAGTACGGTTTTACCATCTTTTTTAGACATTTGAAACTGATTGGGCGCCAATTCCACACAATAATTACAACCAATGCACTTTTTACGCTGAAGAGTAACAACCACCATTAGGCTTCCACTTTATTTTCGACAATCTTGTAAAGTTTGTCCGATTGACGGATTCTAAAAGGCAGTTTTATGGTAACTAAATCGCCTTTTTTACCCTCGGTTCCTTTTTCATCGTTAACCATAAATTCGTTAACCACCAATTCTTGTGCCCCTGTAGACGGCCCAGTAACTAAAATGGTGTCTCCTGCGTTAATATTATAGGCTTCAATTTTAAATTCGCCAACCTCTGCTTTTGGGAAATAGTGTGTACCTTTCCCAATATACACTTTCTTTTGTGTAGCATGCGAGCCAGACCCTTTGCTCCACTCGCCAAGTTTTTGTCCTAAATAATATCCGCTCCAAAAACCGCGATTGTAAACGGTTTCTAGAGTTTTCATCCATTCTATAACTTCTTCTTTGCTATAGGTTCCATTTTCAATACTATCAATGGCTTCGCGGTAACATTTTATCACTTTTGCAACGTATTCAGGAGCACGACCACGACCTTCAATTTTTAAAACTTTAATGCCAGCATCGGCTACTTCGTTTAAAAAATCGATGGTACATAAATCTTTAGGAGACATAATGTATTCGTTATCCAACTCCATTTCAAAGCCCGTTTCTTGATCGATAACCGTGTATTTCTTTCTGCAATTTTGCTTGCAAGCCCCACGATTTGCTGAAGAATTATCGGAATGCAAACTCATGTAACATTTACCCGAAACCGCCATACAAAGGGCACCATGACCAAAAATTTCAATTTCAACTAAATTTCCTGAAGGCCCTTTTATTTGTTCCTTTTCAATTTGTTCGGTTATTTTTTTAACCTGACGTAAACTCAATTCCCGACTTAAAACCATAGTATCTGCAAAAAGTGCATAAAACTTAACGGTTTCAATATTGGTAACATTAATTTGTGTGGAAATATGCACTTCCATGCCGGCTTCTCTAGCCATGGAAATCACGGCCTGATCCATAGCAATAACGGCAGTAATATTTGCTTCTTTAGCTTTGTTTACAAGAGTTTTTACGATAGATAAATCGTGATCGTAAATTATGGTATTAAGCGTTAAATAGCTTCTTACGTTTTTAGCTTCGCAGCGTTTTACAATTTCATCTAAATCATCTAAAGTGAAATTTACCGTTGCTCGAGCGCGCATGTTTAATTGTTCTACACCAAAATAAACAGAATCGGCACCATTGTCTAAAGCAGCCTGTAAGGATTCGAAGTTTCCTGCAGGCGCCATTAATTCAATTTTTTGCATGATTTCTTAACTTAAAAAACTTTAATTCAGTTCAATTTCATAATTCAAGCGGTTTGATCGCGACCTTAACTCACTTTTTGACTTAAATATGCTTGAAAAAAGCAGTTTTCCCCAGCCTATTTTTTTGGCATAACTATTAAATGATTCTTCTTTCCAATTAAAACTATCTTTCCAAAAGCTTGTTGGAGAAACATAACAAAAAGTATAATCATATATAAAACTTGAACTATTTACATTTTCCTCCTTCGGAATTTCATCAGAAGCTAGTAATGTAATATTATTCTCTACACATGATTGTTTTATCTTTTTTATAACATTAGGGTAATCATTTCTAACACTATCTAAATTAAAATCATTGTATTCGGTTTCCCCAATTTTTCGTATGGGTCTTATTTGAAGTATATCAAAACTTTTCCCATCAAAATGATTAAACAAATCTTTTAGTTCATAAAAATTATCTTTATTAAAAGTGTAATTAATTCTCACTTTAAAATCATAACGCTTTTTTAATTGCTGAAAAGACCTGAAAGCTTCATGAAACTTTTCATAACTGCCTTTTTGCATAAAATTCTCATAACTCGCTTTTGTCACGCCATGCAATGAAATAGTAAACTCATTCAAGCCCGCTTTTAATAGTTCTTCTATGCTTTCGGTAGTTAATAGGTTCGCATTTGTTGTTAAACTAATGTAGGGCACACGATACTTTTTACCTAAGCGCACCAATTCTGGTAAATTCTTATATAAAGTAGGTTCAGTTCCACAGCCTATTTGAAGTTTTAAAGCCCTTTTAAATATAACTTTAGCAACTTGTTCTAGTTCTTCTTCTTTAAATTGACCTTTTAGTTTTTTAACAAATTCCTTGTCGGTAAAATAACACATTTTACAACGAAGATTACAGGCTAAAACAGGGTCAAGGTTAACAGCTAAATAGCGTTTATTAAAAACATGGAGTATCCAAAGTGCAAAAAACTTAATGCGATAATTTTTAATTTTCCTATTAAGTTTTAATAATTTATATACGTCCATGGATTATTTTTTTAGTGTCTCAAAAATGTTTCTTAAATCTTTTTTGAATGGTAAATGGTCGGCACGACCTTTTTTGAAAATATCGTTACTATTGGCTTGTCCCTTACGAAGTGCTTTTTGTTCTTCAAAAGGTAAGGCATGAATCTCTTTGCAGTTGTTAGAACAGCAATTGTTCATTTCTTCTTTACAACTATCGCATTGAATAAAAAGCAAATGGCAAGCATCGTTAGCGCAATTGGTATGAATATCGGCAGGCGCACCACATTGGTGGCAACAGGCAATCACATCGTCGCTAATTTTTTCGGCACGGCGCTCGTCGAAAACAAAATTCTTTCCTATAAATTTATTTTCAAGTCCGTCTTCCTTAATTTGTCTGGTGTACTCAATAATGCCCCCTTCTAACTGAAACACGTTTTTAAAACCTTTATGCTTAAAATAAGCACTGGCTTTTTCGCAACGAATACCACCAGTACAATACATAACTAGGTTTTTATCTTCTTTATGGTCTTTTAAATCGTCTTCTATAATATCTAACGATTCTCTAAAAGTATCTACATCGGGTGTGATGGCATTTTTAAAATGACCAATTTCACTCTCGTAATGGTTTCGCATATCCACCAAAACGGTGTTTTCATCTTCAATAAGTTCGTTGAATTTATCGGCAGCCACATGCACTCCTTTGTTGGTCACATCAAAAGTATCATCATTTAAACCATCTGCAACAATTTTGTTACGCACTTTTACTTTTAGTTTTAAAAAAGACATGTTGTCTTGCTCTACGGCAATATTCAAACGGATATCTTTTAAAAAATCGATAGTATCTAGATGTGATTTAAATTCGCTAAAACGATCGGCAGGTAAAGACAGTTGCCCGTTTATGCCTTCGGTGGCCACATAAATACGTCCTAAAACGTCTAATTGATCCCAAACAATGAAGAGTTGATCACGAAATTCTTGAGGATTCTCAATTTTGGCATATTGGTAAAAAGAAAGTGTTAATCGATCCTTTCCGGCTTTTTCGATTAATTCGGCTCTCTCTAAAGCACTTAATTTATTGTACAGTTGCATGCTATACTAATTTTTAAGGTTAAAGACTATTTTTTTGAAGTTGCAAAAATACAACTTTATAGCAGGATTACCAGTTTTTACACAAAAAAAGCACCCAGACAAATATCTAAGTGCTTAATATTGAGTTAGTCAAACCCACCTACTACTTATAGGCAGCAAAAAAAAATTGCTTATTTATAATGAAGATGCTTATGAAAAGAAAAGGTTGCGTCGAGAAAATTAATTTTAGCAACGGCACTGCAATACAATTCTGTTTTTTATGAATTTATGTTGAAAACTATTATTGTGTTATGCTAAAAGTTATAGTATTTTAGCCTGCGTAACTTCAGTAAAAAAATAGATAAATGAGCAGTGAAAAAGAAGCTAAATTAAAAGCACTAAAACTTACATTAGACAAGCTAGATAAAGCCTACGGAAAAGGAACAGTAATGAAAATGAGCGATTCTGCAATTGTAGATGTCGAGGCTATTCCATCTGGTTCGTTAGGTTTAGATATTGCTTTAGGCGTTGGCGGATATCCTCGCGGAAGAGTCATCGAAATTTACGGTCCGGAATCTTCGGGTAAAACCACTTTAACGTTGCACGCTATTGCGGAAGCTCAAAAATCTGGAGGTATTGCGGCATTTATTGATGCCGAACATGCTTTTGATCGTTTTTATGCTGAAAAATTAGGTGTAGATATTGATAACTTAATCATTTCGCAACCAGATAATGGTGAGCAAGCTTTAGAAATTGCCGATAATTTAATTCGTTCGGGCGCTATTGATATTGTAGTCATTGACTCGGTTGCTGCTTTAACACCAAAAAGTGAAATTGAAGGCGAGATGGGAGACTCTAAAATGGGGCTTCACGCACGATTAATGTCTCAAGCCTTAAGAAAACTTACAGGTTCTATTAGCAAAACCAAGTGTACGGTAATCTTCATTAACCAATTACGTGAAAAAATTGGGGTGATGTTTGGAAACCCAGAAACAACAACCGGTGGTAACGCCTTAAAATTCTACGCTTCGGTACGTTTAGATATTAGACGTTCTACTCAAATTAAAGAAACTAACGGTGATGTTGCAGGTAACAAAACCAGAGTAAAAGTGGTAAAAAATAAAGTAGCACCTCCTTTTAAAACAGCCGAATTCGACATTATGTATGGCGAAGGCGTATCAAAAGTTGGTGAAATTTTAGATTTAGCTGTAGAACACGAAATTGTAAAAAAGAGTGGTTCATGGTTTAGTTACGAAGAGACCAAACTCGGCCAAGGTCGAGACGCGGTTAAAGCCATTATAAAGGACAATCCAGAACTTATGGATGAGCTTGAAGCCAAGGTTAGAAAAATAATCACAGAAAAATAATTTTTAAAATCCCGTTAATTCGGGATTTTTTTTTGACTTAAACGCAACCTTTTCTTTTCATATGCATCTACATAGAAATATGTAATAAACCCCTAAATTTGCACCTAATGAAAAGATTAATAGCAATTTGCCTAACATTGGCATTATTTTCATCTTGTAGTACCGATGAAGGTAGTTCTTATCATTATGAAATTTTACCTGTTGATAGTGTTGATATCCCAGACGAGTTTGAAATGGGAGAAACCTACCCAATTACGATACATTATTCAAGACCATCAACCTGCTATGGCTTTAGTGAATTTTATTATTCAAAACACAATAACGAGCGCACCGTAGCACCAGTTGATATTGTATTAGAAAGTAACAATTGTGAAACGCCAGAAAATGAAATGGCAGAAGCCACCTTCGATTTTTTAGTGACCGGAAACGGCTCTTACATTTTTAAGTTTTGGCAAGGAAAAGATGAAGATGGCGAATCGCAATACCTTACTATTGAGGTTCCTGTAGTAGAAACCTCAGCACTTTAAAAAGAATGTAAACTGTTGCGTGTTTTCTAAAACAAACAATAAATTTAAGTATTAATTTAATACATGTTCCATATTGAGTTTAGATCAGCTCATAGAAAATTGTAAAGCCAACAATACAAAAGCTCAAGGCGAATTATACAACTTGTTTTCCAGCAAGTTATTCGCCATAAGCTTAAAGTATTCGCGAAATCGTGCCGAAGCGGAAGACAATCTGCAAGACGCCTTTTTAACTATTTTCAAAAAAATAGAACAGTATAAAAACAAAGGCTCTTTTGAAGGTTGGCTAAAACGCATTACCGTAAACACCGTTTTACAACGTTACCGCGCCGATAAAGTTTTCGAACTTGTAAACGAAAGTGCCATTGAAGATGTAGAAATTGAAATTGATGAAGACACCGTTTCCATTGATTATCTCTTAAAAATTATTCAGGAATTACCAGACAGATACCGATTGGTTTTCAACTTATATGTATTAGATGGCTATTCGCATAAAGAAATAGCCGATATGCTAAACATAAACGTTGGAACATCAAAATCGAATTTAGCACGTGCTAGATACATTTTGAAGCAAACGATTGAAGAATATAACAATAGCGAACGCTCACAATCATTATAATGGGTGATAAGAAACATATAGACAGATTATTTCAGGAAAGTTTCAAAGATTTTGAAGCTACGCCTAGCCCTGCTGTGTGGGAAAACATAGCGGCTAATCTAAACGATAAAGAAGACAAACGTCGTGTCATTCCAATTTGGTGGCGCTACGCTGGTGCAGCTGCCCTACTTTTACTTTTTCTAACGGTTGGAAACTTTATTCTTAATACTGATGAGGCTTCAACCATTCAAGTTGTTGAAACCAATGAAACTCGTATTGAGAACACTTCAAAAGAGAATCAGCCTGTAATTAATAATGTTATTGAAGCTGCTTCAACGACTTTAGCCAATTCGAATGATGAAAACAATCAAAACCCCTTAAATAACAGCTCAAAAAAAGCTTCTGAAAAAGCATCACAAAATATTATAAGGCCTTCTAAAGCTTCAGCCATTGCAGAATCTTCAGATGAAAAAATAGATAGTGAAAATGAATTAGTTCAGCCTTCAACAAAAAACAAATCGGTGTATTCTGAACAAAATGGTGCTATCGCAAATACTTCCGAAGTCAAAATTGTTGAAGATGACTTATCAGAAATCATAAATAAAAACAATAATAATACGGCTGTTGCTTCAACCATCGAAAAAGACAATACCGCTTCTAAAAATGAAACACCTTTAATTGATAAAGCAGAAGCAAAAGCGCTAATTAATGCCGCGTCGCAAAACAATAACGCTATTGCGGAAGCTAATAATCGCAATAAAAATACGCGTACTATTGAAGACGCTTTAGAAGAAGGCAAAATTAAAACAGAGCAAACAAAAAAAGAAAATAAATGGAGTGTTTCGCCTAATGTTGCCCCTATATATTTTAATAGTTTGGGTGAAGGTTCGTCTATTGATCCGCAGTTTAACAGCAATCAAAAAACGGGTGATATTAATATGAGTTACGGTATTTCTACAAGTTATGCGGTTACTAAAAAAATAACCATACGCTCTGGAATTAATAAGGTTAACTTGGGTTATAACACTAACGATGTGGTAATTTTCGAATCTAGAGGCACAACCACAAGCGCCCTACAAAACATAGATGCGCCTAAAAACAGTTCCAACAACATTTCGGTAGTCAGTTCAAGTTCTGCTAAAGATTTTCCGCAATCGCTTACCGCATCAAACGTTTCTATTCATCAAAATTTAGATTATTTAGAAGTGCCTGTTGAAATTGAATATACCCTTTCGGAAAAACGCTTAGGCGTAAATGTTATTGGTGGCTTTAGCTCCTTCTTTTTAAATGATAATGATTTATTTTCTAGGGGTGAAGATGGCTCAAGCACTTATTTAGGCGAAGCCAACAACGTTAATAAAACAAGTTACAGTGCTAATGTTGGTCTGGGCTTAAACTATAAATTCTCTAAAAAAATTGATTTGAATTTAGAGCCCATGTTTAAGTATCAACTAAATACTTTTAACAATACATCTGGTCATTTTACACCTTACTTTATAGGTGTTTATACAGGGTTTTCTATAAAATTCTAGGTCTCTGGTTGGCCTTAGCGTTTTTGGTTTTTATTTATAGAAGAAAACCCAGATACAAAAACTGCTCTTTCTGGTTCGAGAGCAGTTTTTTGGTTTATGAGTTACTGTTCAGAATTGGTATAACGTTCCAAAAAAAGTAGATTATTTTTCATAGCCATATAAAAGCAAAAAGCGAATTGGCAAAACCAACCCGCTTAATGACTAAAACAATTCAAACAAACTACTTTAAAATAAATTAACTCCGTTAAAGTTTATAAACACGTACCCAATCGATAAAAACAGAACACGGAAACTTGGCTTCTGGCACAATTGGACCACCATAAGTATGGTCTGCTCCCCCAACCCCTGCGCTTAAAATGGCGTACATTTTATGTTCAAAAGGGTGCCATTCATCAAAATGATTTGAATATTCTGAAACACTTACGCGTTTACCATCAATGTTCTGTACAGCTATTTGGTCCTGACCATCAATTGCATAAGCGCCACCATCATTAAAATAATGTATATGATACACATTATCATCAACAAAAAACTCCAAACGATCATTATACCAATCAATACCATAGGTATGAAACGCAGCACTTCCAGCATCTAAATCGCCATCTGGCGGCGGATAATTCCCATAACCAGGCTCGGCTGGAGTTGGGGTTTGCTTATCTTTATAGTTATAATAACCTCCTAAATGGCCGTGATTCCAAGACTGCCACTCGTTATTTTGCCATTCCCAGGCATAATGTACAGTACCTAAATTATTATAAGGAATGGCGCCAACATATTCCATAATATCAATTTCTCCGCCTTGAGGCCACATTAAATAGGTTTCGTTCGCAGGAATTTCTTGAGGCATCATCCAAAAAGCAAAACCCTGACCTTGATGTTTAACGTCACGTGCATAAACCCGTGCTACAATACGGTGTCCTGGTCCCCAAGATGCTTTATCGAAAGTGCGTATTCTTCCGCTCGTATAATTTCTATCCTCAAAATTTTCCGCACGTGTGGTAATAACCAAACAACCGCCATCGGCACCAACAATACCATCTTTAAAACTTACATTTTCTACACGATCAGTGGCACGATCCAATTGCCCTGTACCCCAATCTCCATTAACTCCTGTACCCGTTTCATAACTCCATTTGGACAAATCTAGAGTTCCAGAATTAAACTCGTCAGACCATACTAATTCTCCAGAGACTCCAAGGTCAGTTTCTTCTTCTTCAGTAACAAAAACACGAACTATTAGAGTTTCCGAAAGTTGTTGTTCATTGTTAAAGGCTGTAATTTTTACGGTGTACTGGTTAGTTCCAGGAGCAATAAAGCCATAAGTATAACTGTTTGTTTTTACAGTTTCAGATTGGCCTTCTACCTCTATTTGATAATAAAGAGCATTGGTTGCTGTAAATTTAAATTCCACATAACCGTTACCATCGCCATTAGGATTATCGACACTAGTGCCTTTAACAACAGCTTCTACCCTAAGATCGGATAAAATAGGTTCTTTTATGTCTTCGGTCGTATCATCACTACATGACAGTATAATAAAAACAATACATAATAAAATTAGGGCTTTAAGTTTCATAGTTTACGGGGTTACATATTCAAGTTCTGCAAAAGTGCTTACTCTAGAATCGGAACCAATAAACACATGAAAATCGCCAGCTTCAGTCTCCCACTTTTTATTAGCGGTATAAAACTGAAGCAATTCTGGAGTAATTTCAAAAGTTACTGTTTTTGATTCTCCAGGCTCTAAGCTTACCATTTCAAAACCTTTTAATTCTTTAATCGGACGCGTAATACTTCCTACTAAATCGCGCATGTATAATTGCACAACCTCTTTCCCGCTACGGTTTCCTGAATTTGTAAGTGCTACAGAAGCCGTAACCGTTTCCCCTGGTTTTAAAGTTGAAGCCGATAATTTTACTTCGGAATATTTAAACGTAGTATAACTTAAACCAAATCCGAAGGCAAATAAAGGATCGTTTGAAGCATCGGTATGATGCGAAAATGTCACTTCGCCGTTATCTGCAGGACGTCCTGTATTTTTCTGATTGTAATAAAAAGGTTCCTGCCCCACCGATCTTGGGAAAGAAACAGGCAATTTCCCTGAAGGGTTGTAGTTTCCAAACAACACATCGGCTACAGCATGACCGTGCTCCGACCCTAATTGCCAAACCTCTAGAATGCCTGGTAAATGTGCTGCCGACCAGCTAATTTCCATCGGACGACCATTCATTAATACCAAAACAATATTCTTATTCACAGCGTAAACGGCTTCAAGTAATTCTTGTTGAAATCCTGCAAAACTAATTTGCGTTTGACTTCTACCTTCTCCCGATTGAAAGGCGTCTTCACCCAAAACCATGACTACAACCTCAGCCAGTTTAGCTGCTTTAACCGCACTTTCAATTCCAGTTTTGTTAGTTGTATTAATTTTTAAAGGTGCTAAAAACGAACGTTCGCCAACGCCTAAATCGACACCTTTTTCATAAAATATTCTCGTATCATCGCCAATAGCATCTTGAATACCTTCGAAAACAGAAATCGCCGAATTTGCTTCCCCTTGCGCTCTCCAATTCCCTATTGGTGTATCTTTATCGTTTGCCAATGGCCCAATTACTGCAAGACTTTTAATGTTTTTATCAAGGGGTAAAATATGATTTTGATTTTTTAAAAGTACTATCGATTTTTTAGCCACATCTCGTGCTATATCGCGATTTTCATTGGTATAAACCTCACTTTTTTCACGTTCTGTATTGCTATAACGGTAAGGATCATCAAAAAGACCTAAACGAAACTTAACACGTAAAATACGTTTTACAGCATCATCAATTAACGCAACATCTACTTTGTTTTCATGTACTAAAGTCTCTAAGCCAACCTCGTAAGCACGGCCTTCCATATCCATATCGCTACCTGCTTCAACAGCAATTCTAGCCGCATCTGTTCTATCTTTTGCAAAACCATGCGGAATTAATTCGGCAATAGATCCCCAATCGGACACCATAAAACCATCCCAACCCCATTCGCCTTTTAAAAGGTCTCTTTGTAAATATTTATCGGCAGTTGCAGGCGTACCGTCAATTTCATTAAAGGCATTCATAAACGTAGCAACGCCAGCATTAGCAGCGGCCTTAAAAGGTGGCAAGATGCTATTTTGCAGTTCATGTTCACCAATATTAACCGTATTATAATCTCGTCCTGCTTCACCAAAACCATAGCCCGCAAAATGTTTTGCACAAGCTGCAATGGTGTTTTCGCTAGCTAAATCATCACCTTGAAATCCTTTAACACGCGCTACAGCAATTTTACTGGCTAAAAAAGGGTCTTCACCAGAACCTTCCATAATACGCCCCCAGCGCGCATCGCGAGAAACATCAACCATAGGAGCAAAGGTCCAATGCTGTCCTGAAGCCGCAGCTTCTTTAGCCGCAATTTGGGCACTTTTTTCCATGGCATTTAAATCCCAACTCGCACTTTCACCTAAGGGAATTGGAAACATGGTTTTGTAACCGTGAATCACATCATAACCAAAAATTAACGGAATTTTTAATCGCGAATGTGTCATAACCACTTCCTGCGCTTCCCGCGTTTCTTTTGCAGTTAACACATTAAGCATCGAGCCAACTTCGCCATTTTTAAGCTTTTCTAATTTGGTTTGTGTATCAATATCCGAAGGTGTTCCAGTAACTTCCCAACCACCACTATATTGATTCATTTGTCCTATTTTTTCTTTAAGTGTCATTAAAGATAAAACAGAGTCTATTTTTGTTTCTAAATCATCTTCATGCTTAGTTAACTTTTCATTATTACAAGCAATGCTACCCATAATAATTAACGAACCAAACCCAATATTTAAAAGTCTTTTTAACCGTATTTCCATTGTATATTTATTTTTCCTTTTTAAATTGACAGGAACTTATATTTAGTGTTTTTTAAATTCTATATAATTCAAGTTGAAGCCCCCTTTATCAAAAAGCACCTTAATTTTTTGAGTGCCTTCTTGTAGTTTTACTTTTGATATTTCAATGGTTTCCCATGAATTTAAACCGCCTGTATTTGAAACACTAACGGCTTTTGAAATTGTATTTAATGCTGTTTCTATACGAAGCTTTCCGTTGGAATTTTCACTTGCTATACGTGCATGAACACTATAATTCCCTGCTTTTTTTACATCAACTGTAAAAACCAACCACTCGGCATCTTTGATGTCGGTTACCGAAAACCCGTTGGAATGTTTGTCTGAACACACTTGAAGATCTACCCCATCATTACGCATTATACGTCCTGTATTCCATGCCGAACGCTCTTTTCCTGTAGACACGTGGTAATTGATAAAATCGGTATCGAAATACGCGTAGTTTTGCTGACCTAAATCGTAAGCCGAGGCATATATTTTGCCTGGCAATTCATGATTGGCATACGGCAAGGTTTGTTTAGTGTACACTTGCCTAAACATGGCATCTATAACATCTTTATTGATGGTTAAGTTTTCCATTTTGTAGTTTTCGGCAATCTGCATTAAAGTGGTTTTAGCTGCTTCAACCGAGGGTTTTTTGCCGCCATCTTTCCAATAATTCAGTAAAGCCTGATAATCTTCGGTTATGTTTACTGAAGTTACACCCGCAGTATTCGCAATTTTTTTCATAGGCCAAAATGCCCAACCAATGTTATGTGATTCCACCAAAGCAATCGCATCGGTAAACCAAACATTGGAATTCTCGCCACTTTCGCCCAACCAAATAGGCACATTCAGCATATCGCGATAATCTAAAAATTGTTGAATAGAGGCTGTGTCATTATAATTCCAGTATTTATGAAAACTCAAACCCATATTATCATCCCAAAGCGGAAACACCCCGCTGTAATTGTTTCCCCAGCAATTGCCTTCAATAAAAATTAAGTGATTTTTATCTACATCTCGAATGGCTTTTGTTACCGAAACCATTAAATCTTTTAGTGGTCCGTTTTGTTTTTCGTCGCAACCATTTTTATTGGTTCCAGTAAAATTCCAATTGGGTTCGTTTATTATATCATAAGCCCCAATCCAAGGGTGATCTTTATAGCGTTCGGCTATTTTTTTCCAAAAAGCAATCATTTTTTTCTGATTCGCTTCACTTTCCCACAAAGACGGTTTACTTTCATCATAATCTGAAATAGCAGCGTCTTTGCCTTGGCCTCCTGGCGCGGCGTGTAAATCTAAAATAAGGTAGATATTATTTGCTTCGCACCATCTTAAAACATCGTCGGTCATTTTAAAACCTTTTTCTAACCAAGTAATGTCACCGTTTTTCTCATCTTCAATCGCTGGTGTGTACAAATTATAATGCATGGGCAAACGCACGGAATTAAATCCCCAAGCTGCAAGCGAATCGATATCGCGTTTAGTAATGCCGTTTTCTAGATAGGTTTCATAAAATTCTGCCGTATTTTCTTTTCCTATAACGCCTTCAATCTTCTGTTTAATAACGTGCTGCGGACTGGCAAAAGGTTGTGTTTTTAGCATATAGCCTTCTTGTACCATCCAACCACCAACACCCAGACCGCGCAGCAATATATTTTTACCTGCACCATCTACAATACGTTGGCCATCGCGGTGCAAAAATCCTTGTCCGAAGGCATTTGTTAAAAACAAAACTGAAAGTATAAAAAAGATTTTCCTCATTATGTTATTTACTGTTTAAAAGGTTTATTTCCAGATATAGGTTGCAACAGCACCGCCATCGATGAAACTTGTTACCCATTTTCCGTTAACTTTTATGTTGAAAAATTCGGCTTTCTCACTATCGTTTACCACGATTAAAACCTGTTTCCCATCAGGAGTAAGAAAGGCAACATTTTGAAGGTTTCCTGCAATATTACTCGCTATACGTTTTGAACCTGAAGGCACAAATTTTGAAGCATGTCCCACAATATAATAACCCACATTTCGAGTAATATTTCCTGAATTACTTATAGTTAAACCGCCCTTGCAAGTGGTACAACCCCCATCGGTATGCGGGCCAAACTCACTGTTGTTAGCCAAATTCCATTCTAAAGCATTACGGCTCCAATTTCTAGTCGCCCCTATAATTACATTTTTTAAATGCCATTTTAAATCGCCAGGAAAACTCCCATCTGAAGGTGTGTATTGTTCTGTGAAATACAAGTTTTTATTAGGAAATGCATTGTGGACTGTACTTAAGGCTTTAATATCGCCGCTATATAAATGAAAAGCCGAACCATCTATGTATTTATTAGCATCGGCATCATTTAAAACTGTAATGGGATACTGCGGATTGTCGCAATTATGATCCCAAATAATAATTTTTGTTTGAATTCCAGCTGTTTCAAAAGCTGGTCCCAAATGATTTTTTATGAATTCAGCTTGATCTGCAGCGGGCATGTACAAACTCGGATTATTTCCATCGTGCAACGGTTCGTTTTGAATGGTAATCGCATCCATTGTAATGCCTTCGGCTTTCATCTGCTGAATATATTTTACAAAATACTGGGCGTAAACCCCATAATATTGTGCTTGTAATTCGCCACCTTTAAAGCTACCGTTGTCTTTCATCCAAACGGGAGGCGACCATGGCGATCCTAAAATTTGAATGTTCGGATTAATCTTTAAGATATCTTTTAAAACAGCGATAACCCCTGCTCTATCGGGTTCTAAACTAAACTGTTCTAGGTTTAAATCGGTTTCGCCATCAGCTAAATCATTATAAGTGAAAGGCGCCGCATTTAAATCGGAAGCCCCTATGCTAACGCGTAAATAATTTATTGAAATAGACGATTCTGAAGTTCCAAATAACTCTTGAAGTAAGGCTTGTTTTTTTGAAGCATCTAAGGAATTAATAACCTCGGCACTTCCGCCTGTTAAGGTAAAACCAAAGCCATCAATATCTTGAAAAGTCTCTCCTGGTTTCACCTCAATAGTTGGATAATTATTTGCTGAAGTTCCAAAACCCAATACATCGGTTTGCTTTTCTAACAATTTACTTTTATTTCCAGTTGTTAACCAAAAGTCGACATCGTTTGTAACAACAGGAGGCGTTACTCCCCCATCATCTGTATTATCTTCGGGTGTTGAATCTGAAGATGAACAGCCAACCTGAAAGAGCAAAAATAACATGAGTAGAAAGGCGTTTGAATGCATTTTGAATTGTTTTTTGTTAATAAATTAAAGTTTGAATAGCACGTGCTGGAATGGTTACCTTGGTCTGTTTTTCTGAAACTATTAAATTATAATTAATAGGCTCGTCAGACTTATTCATCACCACGGTTACCATTTCGCCATTTTTATTCTGGAATGTGGTACTTATTATATGGCTTCTACTTACCGCTGTACTAATACGTTTTGCTTCCAAACGGATAAATTTTGAAAAATGCCCGATATAGTAATATGATGGCGTATAAATTAATTCGCCGGTTCTAGTATCGGCATGGATTGGCGCAAAACAAAAGTTCCCAACGTGGTTTGGCCCCCCGTTTTGGTCTAATAAAATATTCCAATCGGTCCAACCTACGGTTCCGTTGTTAAAATCGTGAATCATAGAAGCTCCGTAGCGTTCTGCATTTGGCCAATATTGATATTTAGCAGCATCAAATTTTTCGTTACAACCTTCGGTAAACATTAACTTTTTATCAGGATAAGCTTCGTTTACCTTACCAACGTTATTATACATTGGTTCGCCACCTGCCCAAGTTTCATACCAATGAAATCCTAAACCCCATACATATTTTGCAGCTTCAGGATCGGAATAAATTACATTCGCGCGCTGGTTCATGAGGTCTCTGTTATGATCCCAAACAATAAGATTTTTATCACCCAAACCTTCTTTTTCTAAAGTTGGTCCTAGATAATTTTTAACAAAGTCGCGTTCCTCTTCAGCTGTATACAAACAAGATTCCCAAGTTTGAGTAGCCATAGGTTCGTTTTGAACCGATAAGCCCCAGATTGGCATGCCTTCTGCTTCGTAAGCTTTTATAAATTTTGCGTAGTAATTTGCCCAAGACTGATTAAATTCTGGTAATAGCTTACCACCTTTTAACATGCTTTTATTGCTTTTCATAAACGCTGGAGGACTCCAAGGCGACACGTACAACATTAGGGTTCCGCCAGCAACTTGCGTGGCGCGTTTTATCATGGGAATGCGTAATTTCTTATCCTTATCAATAGAAAAGGTTTTTAAATCGGCATCACCTTCTTCGATATAGGTGTGACTTCCACTACCAAAATCGGAACTATGAATAGTCGTTCTTAAAAGCGTATACCCAATACCTTTATCTTTATCGTAATAAGCATTTAAAAGTTCCTTTTGCTTTTTCTTGCTTAATGTTGCAAAAACTTCTGCACTAGCATCGGTAATGGCACCGCCAATACCAATAAATTCTTGAAACTTTTTTTTAGGTTCTACAAATACCGAAATCTCAGTTTCTACTGGCTGAATTGCTTTGGAAAATGAAAGTTTATCGGTTTTTGATAATCGTAATTTAGAGTTCTGTGCCGTTGTGTAAACGGTTACCTCCTGTGCTTTAGCTTCCTGTGAAAACACAGTTGTAGCCATTAAAGCCATTAACATGGCTAAATGATTTATCTTCATTTGCTATCTTCTTAATAAAATTTTTATGGATTTCATTTGAGATTCGTTAAAAAAACACCCCATAGCACGATACTATGGGATGTTAAAAAACTAAACTACTACTCAATTAATTTGCACCTCGTACTTCTACATTAGTCATTGAAATACCAGTAGGCCCAACATCTGCACCACCACATCTAACCACTAGATATACAGTTCCTGCAGTATCAAAACTCACAATATTACCAGACCCTACACAGCCAACAAGCGATAATTTACCTTCAAACGGTGCCGTAGCACAGCCATCCCAGGTACTCATCCCCATACGTCTGCCATCGGCTGTGTACTCTTGCCCTTGAACAGGAGGTGTTTTAGACAAATACACCTCAAACCAAGTATCCGTCGAGCCTTGTCCCCAAACTTTCATGTCTATTTTATAGTCTTTATTAGCCTCTATTTCAATGGCTTGATAAATACCTTGTTGTGCCCATCCTGATGCATTAATAGTTGCACTCCCATCGTTAAAAGTCCAAGCAGCACCAGAATCGCTAATGTTTAATATGGTCCATTTAGAATAATCATCTTGCGAAGCAAATTTCCCACCTTGAATTAAGTTACCAGCAACAGGATCTGAGGTAGCAACGGTTACATCTTGAACCAAAACATTGGTGGCACCTCCTCGGCCAACAGCAGTATGCGTAACAGGATATACTCCTGCATCAGGCAAGGCTACCTCCAGCTCTAAATTACCGTAATAATCTACCCCATCTACATTCCAATATGAGGTTATAACATCTTTTGCTGAAGTAAATTTGAATGTATTTGTTAATCCTTCAACTTCGGTTACTGTAAAAGAAGCATCAACATTGGTATCGGTTAATCCATTACCTTCACCTACTTCATCAGGTTGGCAACTTGTCCAAACAAAGGCGCCAACTAAACAAAGTGCCCATGCTGTATATGATTTTAAATTTATTTTTAATTTCATGAGATTCTGTTTTAGAATTAATAATTAGGGTTTTGAACAATTTGAGTATTCTCTAGTTCTCTTAAAGGAATAGGTAATAACTCATTCTTTCCAGCTGTAAAACCACGATCTGCTAAAACTGAAGCAGCGTTACCTGTACGTACTAAATCGAACCAACGGTGACCTTCGCCTGCTAACTCAATACGACGTTCTTTAGCAATTGCTTGCATAGATACTGGCGTAGAAGGCAAGCCAACGCGAGCACGAACAGCATCTAATAAAGCTTGTGCTCTAGCGCCAGAACCACCTAAAGCTTCAGCTTCCATTAAATAGGTATCAGCTAAACGAATGGCGTAGGTATCTTGTTTATAATTAAGCGCCGTAGCACCTCCACCTGTAGAGGTCTCAGAATTTAAAGGCATAAATTTCTTTAAGAAATACCCTGTGTCTTGATAATTTGGTGCCCAATCTGCCTCTCCTGCATCTTTTAATGCTTTCATATCTAAAATAGTGGCATCAAATCTTGGGTCGCCTTTCATCGTATCGTAAAGGTTTTGTGTTACGGTGTTAAAACTCCAACCAGAAACATAATCTGGAGCTGTAGAACCATCTGGTCTTACATAACCTCTTGGCCCAACCATAATACAAACCGTATTACCTTCGTCGTTACCAGCACCCCACCAACCCCAGTCGGCATTACTTTTATCGGTGTGAGATATTTCAATAATAGCTTCAGAATTAAATTTGTTATTGATGTCCCATAAAGAAGCAAAATCATCAACCAATTTATAACCATAAGCACTCGTAGTACCTGGTGTACCATTTACTGCGGCAAATTCTGCAGCAGCTTCACTGTTTTTACCTTGGTATAAATACACTTTACCTAATAAAGCTTTTACAGAACCTTGACTAAAACGTCCTGCTTCATCTGCCAAATTGGTGATTTGCATTGGCAAACCTGGTTCTGCTTCTTTTAAATCCATTTCAATTTGAGCATAAGTTTCAGCTGGCGTGGCTTGCATCAAATTATAAATATCTGAAGGTGGAATTGGCGCCAAAATAAGTGGCACATTTCCAAACATACGCACCAATTCAAAATAGTAAAATGCACGCAAAGCTTTTGTTTCGGCAGTGAATCTTGCTTTTAAAGCGGCATCCATTGGTACATTTGGAAGCTTTTCTAATAATACATTTGCTCTAAAAATTCCGGCATAATAATCGTTCCAGTAACTGTTTGGAATGGTTGTTTCGTCTATGCTATAATCATCTATAGCATGAATTCCAGCTCCATCTGTTGCACCACCTCCTGCTGCAAAAAAATCATCTGATCCTGCATTAAAAAAGGTAATCATGTTTTCAAAGCCTCTAGAATACTTCCCTAAAACATCATATACGGCTATTAATCCTGAATATGCTTGATCGGCATCTTTATAATAATTATCTTCTAAAGGTGTTCCTTTTGGTTCAACCGCTAAAAATTCTTCGCTGCAAGACGCTCCTAAAAATAGAAGGCTACAAACGGCTATTGATGATAGTATTTTATTTCGTTTCATAATCTTCGTCTTTTTTAAAATGTTACATTTAATCCTAATAACCCAGAAATAGCTTGTGGATAAAATCCTCTATCTATTCCCATAACACCGCCACCAATTTCTGGATCGAAACCTGTATATTTTGTAAAAGTGAATAGGTTTTCGCCCGTAACATAAAGTCTAAGGTTTTGCATACCTATTTTTTCTATAACATTTTTAGGCATAGAAAACCCTAATTGAATGGTTTTAATTCGGAAATAATCGCCATCCTCTAAATAAAAATCAGACGGGTTATTAAAGTTCTTATTGGTATCGTTTGATGTTAATCTAGGAAAGGTATTTGATGTACCTTCTCCGGTCCATCTTCCTAAAGCAGCAGTTTGATAATTGGCATTTCCTATATCTAATCGTCTTAAACCTTGAAAGATTTTGTTTCCTCCTGCGCCTTGACCAAAAATTAAGAAATCGAAATTTTTATACGTCAAGTTTAATGTTAATCCGTAAGAGAATTTAGGAATAGAGCTTCCTAAGAAATCACGGTCGTCAGCATCAATTGTTCCATTTCCATCTACATCTCTCCAACGGAAATCTCCAGGAACAGCATCTGGTTGAATACGGCTACCCGATTCGTTTACATAAGCATCAATTTCTGCTTGATTTTGAAAAATCCCATCCGTTCTAAATCCGAAAAATGAGTTCACAGGTTGCCCAACTTGGGTTCTTGTAATTGGGTAGCTACTGGATTGAATGGTTTGTGTCCCATCGGTTAAGTAATCAACATCTCTACCTAAATAGGTTACTTCGTTTTCTAACAATGATAAATTAGAATTTAAAGAGATGTTAAAATCTCCAAAGGTTTTATTGTAACCCAATTCAATATCGATACCACGGTTTTCCATATCTGCTACGTTTCCTGCAGGACTCCCAGAACCTACGTAACCTGGTAAGGTAATATCCTGTAAAATCCCTGTAGTTTTTTTAGTGTACCAATCTAAACTAAGTGTGATGGTATTAAAAAATCGAGAATCGAAACCAATGTTGGTTTGCGATGTTTCTTCCCATTTTAAATCTGGGTTAGATGGTGCGTTTGGACTATTACCAATGGTTACTGCGCCATCATAACCGTTTCCAACAGTATAGTTCCTTCCATCTCCAATGGTGGCTAAATACCTAAAATCTCCAATAGCATCACTACCCGTTACACCGTAACCTCCTCTAATTTTTAAAGTATTTAAAACATCATTTTCTGGCCAGAAATCTTCATTTGTAGGCACCCAACCTAAAGAAAACGAAGGAAACACTCCGTAACGGTTGTTAGATCCAAAACGAGATGAACCATCTCGACGTATAATACCAGTTAGCAAATATTTTTCTTTGTAATCATAAGTTAATCTAGAAAACAATGAAGTTACAATATGCTCGGCATTAGTGTACCCAGAAGCGGTTATACGATCTGAAGGAATATCATAATTAAAAGAAGCATCCTTATAACTATCAATTGGCAGATCTTTATAAGTTACATTATGGCCATCGGTTATATTCTCAACATAAACACCTTGTCCAACTAAAACACTAAAATTATGATTGTTTATGCTTTTGGTATACGAAACCGTATTTTCTACATTCCAACCAAAACCTTTGTTAGAACTTCTATACAAACTGTTTTCTGGAACGATATAAGTAGAATTTAAATACGCTACAGGTGTGAAATTTTCATCACCCCAATATGCTAATTTACCACCAATGGTACTTCTAATTTTTAAACCATCAAGAAACTCAAGTTGTAAATAAGCATTCCCAACAAAATTATCTGCCCAACTGTGATTTCCTAATCTGGTTTGTGCATACGCTAAAGGATTAGACATTTCTTGAGTTACTAAAGAAGATATACCGTATGGATAACCGTTTGCATCTCTAAAAATTCCACCTTCAGCTCTGTTATAAGGTGCTGCATTAGCCAAATTTGGATCGCGCTCTACAATAGGTGTAATAGGATCTAAATTTATTGCTGAACTTAAAGGCCCTCCAAATTCACTATTTGTATTTCCAATACCTATATTTTTTTCATGAGAGTAACCAAGAGTTTGACCGAAAGTAATAACTTTTGATATTTTATGAGTTGAGTTTAAACGAATACTCTTTCTGTTATAATTAGAAATATTGCTGGACACAATACCTTCCTGATCGTACAACCCAAAAGAGGCATAAAATATAGATTTTTCATTACCACCACTAATACTAAACTCGTGGTTTTGTCTTTGTGCACTATTGTTAAAAATAGCATCTTGCCAATCGCTTCCTTCTCCGTAAGCATCTGGATTAGCAAAAGGCAATTGGAAATTTCCGTTAATGGCTTTATTGTATCCATTAGCGTATTTCTCGTTCATTAAAGTAGCATACTCTCTAGCATTTAATAAATCTAACTTTCTAGCTGGTGCAGACACCCCTGTATAACCGTTATAATTAACAGAAAGTTTGCCTTCTTTACCTTTTTTAGTCGTTACAAGAATAACCCCTGCTGCTGCACGCGCCCCATAAATGGCTTGAGAAGCTGCATCTTTTAAAACTTCAATCGACTCAATATCCGATTGGTTTAAATAACCAATACCTCCGGCATCAACCACAACACCGTCTACTACCCAAAGTGGTTCGTTATTACCAAAGGTAGTTATACCCCTTACTCGAATTGTTGAAGCCGAACCAGGTTGTCCCGAATTTGCTGCGATGGTTAAACCAGAAGCACGACCTTGTAAAGCTTGCTCTACACGAGTAATTGGCATATCTTCCAAATCGGATGATTTAACTCCAGAAATAGCTCCAGTTACAACACTCTTCTTTTGGGTTCCATACCCCACGACAACGACCTCATCTAAACTTTCAACGTCTTCCTTCAATACAACTTTTAATTGCGTTTGTCCTGCTACAGGAATTTCTTGAGTAACATACCCAATACTACTTATTACTAAAATGCCTGTTTTAGGCACTTCCAATTGAAACTTACCATCATAATCGACAACAGTTCCATTAAGCGTGTTTTTTATTAAAACGGAAGCCCCGGTTACTGGCACACCGTCTACGTCATAAACTTCTCCAGTTACATTAAGCGACTGCGCCCATGTTAAACTAGAATAGAGAATAGACAAAACACAAAAAATCAAAGATTTGTTTAGTTTAATTTTCATAATTTTTCAAGTTATTGTTTATTAATTTGTCACAATTATAAGGTTTAAATTTTCATATTCTCACATTTAAACCTGTAACAAAAACACATCAAAATAAAATATTACATTTACAAAAACACATCAAAACAAAATTAGTTAACTGAATTTCAGTGATTTAATTTTAAAAAATAGATTGTTAATTAAATATTAAATATTAATTTAATACTACAAATTGAAGATTTCATGTATATTAGATAAATAAGCCAAAAATCCCTCCTTTGTTAAATAAAAAAACACATGTAATTCTTTAAATAAAACCATTTTTAAAATGCACACTTATTTAAAATTTATTTTTTCAATATGCCTTTTCTTAAATAGTCTAATTAGCTACACTCAGGTTAAAACACTTGGCATCCCTAATATTAAAAACTTTAAGAAAACAGATTATCTCGCCGGAACTCAAAACTGGAATATTGCTCAAGACCAGAAAAACAACATCTATTTTGCTAACAACAAAGGTTTACTGCAGTTTGATGGTGTAACTTGGCAAAATCATCAACTTCCCAAAGGCAGCTCCATTCGTGCCCTTAATATTGATTCTGAAAGTGGCAGAATTTATGTGGGTAGCTATAATGACTTGGGTTATTTTGAATCGGATGAAAACGGAATACTCCAATACCAGACACTTACCCCTTTAATTGAAGAGGCTAACAAATTAGAGTTTGGTCACATTTGGAAAATTCATATGATGCATGATGAAATTATTTTCCAATCCTTCGAAAGAGCCTTCATTTACAATAAAGAAAGTAACAGTATAAACTACTTAGAAGCACCACACCAATTTCAATTTTCATTTAAAATAGATGATATTTTATATTTACAAGACACTAAATTTGGTCTGCATCAATACCAAAATGGTATCTTAAAAAAACTTAAGGGCACAGATGTTTTAAACGAAACAGAAATTTGGGGACTTTTTAAAATGCCTAATAACACCCTACTCATTACCACCCTAAAAAAAGGCGCATTTATTTACGATTTCAAAACCGTTACCCCGTGGAAAACTAAGGCCAACGACTTTTTAAAAGAAAATAATTCGCTAGGCGGCACCACATACAATAATAATACGATCGCATTGAACACGGTTTTAAACGGAATGATTATTGTTAATACCGATGGCGAAATTATTCAACATTTAAATTTAGATAAGGGACTTCAAAACAACACCATATTAAGTTCATTTGTCGACAACCAAAACAATATTTGGCTAGGCTTAGATAACGGTATCACCTATATAAATGAAAATTCGCCGCTTACTTTCTTTGGCGTAAACTATAACATTAGTACCGTTTATGGCACTGCCATTTACAAAAACAATATTTACATTGCGACCAATCAGGGCGTATTTTACCATCCTTGGGGCAGCAATTTTAACGAGGACGATCGTTTTGTTTTAGTTGAAGGAACCACAGCACAAAGCTGGAATGTACAAGTTATAAATAATCAATTAATTTGCGCAAACAACCAAGGGGCTTTAGTTATTGAAGGCGGAAAAGTAGTAAATACACTAGACTCCAAAGGCTATTATAATTTTAAAACCATTCCTAGTAATACAAACTTTATAATTGGTGCGAATTATGATGGTTTTGCTTTATTTGAAAAAACAGATACGGGCATAAAATACATCGATCAAATATCTGGATTCGATAAAGAATCTAATACTTACGAGTTATCGGAGTCGTATTTATGGGTGTTTAAAGAAAATTTAATTTATCAGCTCAATCTATCTAAAGATTTTAAGCATGTAAATACTCAAAAAGTTATCAATCAATTAGCTCCAAACACAAATGACATACATAGCATTCAAAAAATTGATAACACCGTTTATTTTCAAACTAATAATAAGTTTTATCGGTACGAAAAAAATCAAAATACATTTATTTTAGATCAAAATATCTCCAATTTATTTAAAGACAAACCCCTAATAAACTCTGTTACAGAAGACCTTAACGGGAATTTATGGTACAATTACAAGGAATCTTTAGGCGTGCTAAAAAAAACAGACTCTTTAAACTATGAAGATATAACAGCTCCATTTTCAAAATTAACAGACAACCTCGTTTCTAATTATATTTCGGTTTACACTTTAGATCAAAACAATGTTTTTATTGGCCTAACCGATGGCTTGGCGCATTTCGATTTCGATTTCAATAAAGATTATACCACAAAGCCTTTGCTGAGCATTAAAAGTTTTTCATATGGCGAGAAAACCCTTAATCTTGGTAACCTTAAAACTAAAACTCCCGAGTTAGCGCTTCCATATAGTGCAAACAATATAAAATTCACATTTGCGGCACCTGTTTATGAAAACGCAAACACCGTGGTATACAGTTACCAATTGGTGGATTACGACAAACATTGGAGTGACTGGTCCAACACTACCATGAAGGAATACACCAACCTTAGGGAGGGCCAATATACCATGAAAATTAAAGCTAAAAACAGTTATGGTGTATCCTCAAAAGAAGCACTATTAACCTTTTCAATTGCCCCGCCATGGTACCGTCATTTTTTAGCCTATTTAGCTTACTTGTTAATAATTGCCCTTGCTTTCTATTTAACATCTAGAAATGCCAAATTAAAAATTAGAAAAAACAAATATTACGAAACCATAGAGCAGCGTAAATTATACCTTGAAAAAGAGTCTAAAATTATTAAACAGCAACACCATTTAGAAAAAGAAATTGAAGCTTTAAAAAACGAAAAACTACAAACAAAAATATTAACTAAAGACAAGCAACTGGTAAACAACTCTTTGCAAATTGCCAAACAAAACAAACTGCTAAAAGGAATTGTTAACAAACTAAAAGCCATTGAAACAGATGCGTTAAATGAAGCCACTAAAAATAAATTTGAAAAGCTAAAAAGCGGTATTATAAAAGAAATTAATAATGATAGCAGCTGGAAAGATTTAGAAAAACACATAAAAAATGTGCATTTCGATTTTTTAAAACGGCTTAAAGAGAAACACCCTAAAATTTCTCCTAGAGAATTGGATTTATCCACCTATTTGCTTTTAAATATGTCGACTAAAGAAATTGCTGAAGTTATGAATATTTCTACTGGAGGCGTTGAATTAGCGCGTTACCGACTTCGGAAAAAACTAGAGCTAAAAAGACAACAAAATTTAACAGGCTATTTAATGAATATTTAAAGGTTTTCATTTGAAAAACTAGCTAAACATAGCTAAAAAAACGATTTCAAATTGTATTTTTCTGTGAGCAATCACATGTGAATAATTGGATTTAAACAGTATATTTATATATGCACTCTTGGCTCTTAAAAAGTATAAATTCTATTTTTAATCTAGGTAGTTAAGAAAATTCTTTTCACTTTTCACTTTTCACTTTTCACTTTTCACTGAAAAACCGCCAACTGTTTCAAAACAACCTCACGAGATTTGTTATTTAACCATTTGGTGTCTTCAGTTGTTAAACCACTGGTTGGAATAAGTTTATGCACCTTCACACGCATACGACCAGGGCTTCCGCTAAAAAAAGTAAAGGAAAATCGCTTCTTATTATCGGCAAACGTTAATGGCACCACTGGAATTTGATGATTAATCGCCAGTCGAAAAGCCCCATCTTTAAAGGTATCTAATTCAATATGTTCTTCGGGCACACCTCCTTCAGGAAAAATACAAATACTTAAACCCGATTTTAAGCGCTTTTGAGCTCTTAAAAAAACAGCATGCCTGCTTTTTGCCGAACTGCGGTCTACCAAAATACAAGTACGCTTATAAAAAAATCCGAATAACGGAATTTTAGCCAACTCGGCTTTCCCAACAAACACAAAAGGATTTTTAACCGTAACCAACATGAGCATGATATCTGCCATAGAGGTATGATTAGCAATAAACATATAGCTTTTGCTTTTTTCTAAAGCTTCTTCACGTTTAATAATTGGAACAAAGCCCATGCCTATTAAAATAAATTTCGCCCAAATACGCGCCAACTTAAAAAAGAAAGGATACCAAGATTCCTTTAAAATAGATAGTATTAAAAACGGAAACAAGATAAGTATTGGCAAACACACTAAAATGTAAAACCAAATACGGTAGAGGATCCAAAATATGTATTTCAGAATTTTCATAAGCTTCAAAAATACTATTATAATTTGATTATCTTTAAAACATACTAACTGAACTCATCTTGACTTTTTATGTTTAACCGAAAATGAAATAAAATTTGACCAGATGAGGTGTTTTTAGAAAGTCATAGTAGCGCTACGGCTAATAAAAACAGCAAAATATGGGTGAATTTTAAACATTTTTTAGGAAATAGAAAAAGTCAAAACGAGTTCACTAAAAATAGATATTATGGGATTACTTTATGCTTTACTAATTGGAGCACTAGCTGGCTGGTTAGCTGGAAATTTAATGAAAGGTGGCGGATTCGGAATCTTACTAAACATCGTTATTGGTATTATTGGCGGACTAGTAGGTAACTGGTTATTTGCCACACTTGGCATTTCTTTTATCGATGGCTTTATTGGTGATGTTTTAACCGGTGCCATTGGTGCTTGCGTTATATTATTTATCGCCAGCTTATTTAAAAAGTAAACATATTAGAGCTTATTTTTAAAAGTGGCGTCTGCCACTTTTTTTATTGTCCAACTTATCTTTAAATTTGCGCTTTATAAAAAATATATGGCACGCATACTTACAGGCATTCAAAGTACAGGAACACCACATTTAGGAAACATTTTAGGCGCAATTATTCCAGCCATCGACATGGCTAATAATCCTGAAAACGAATCCTTTTTATTTATTGCAAACCTGCATACTTTAACACAAATTAAAGACGCAGAAACCTTAAGAACAAACACTTACTCGGTGGCCGCGACTTGGTTAGCTTTTGGATTAGACATTGAAAAAACTGTGTTTTACAGACAAAGCGATGTGCCACAAACTACAGAGTTGTCTTGGTATTTAAGCTGCTTTTTTCCGTACCAACGTTTAACCTTAGCGCATAGTTTTAAGGATAAAGCCGATAGATTAGAAGATGTTAATGCAGGGCTTTTTACCTATCCTATGCTTATGGCAGCCGATATTTTACTTTATGATGCCAATATTATTCCTGTTGGAAAAGACCAATTGCAACATATTGAAATGACCCGCGATGTAGCCTCTAGATTCCATGCTAAAATGGGAGAGGTTTTTGTATTGCCTGAAGGAAAAGTAGAAGAAAACATCATGCTTATTCCAGGGATTGATGGTGAAAAAATGAGTAAAAGTAGAAACAACACCATTAATATTTTTGAAACCGATAAAAAATTGCGCAAGCAAATTATGGCCATTCAAACCGATAGTACAGCACTTGAAGACCCAAAAGATTGGAAAAGCTGTAACTGTTTTGCCATTTATAAATTATTAGCTGATGAGGCACAGATAGAAACCATGAAAGCCAATTATGAAAACGGCAATTATGGTTATGGTCACGCCAAACAGGCATTATATGAATTAGTTGTTGAAAAATTCGCTACTCAACGCGAGCGTTATAATTACTATATGAATAACCTCAACGAAATTGATGCCGCTTTAACCATTGGTGCCGAAAAAGCAAAATTGGTAGCAAACGAGGTTTTAGGAAGGGTTCGTGAAAAAGTAGGCTTCTAATTCCTGAGAAAACAGGAATCTTATAAATATAAATACCAGATTTAAAACGTTCGACTTCAATAGAATTATTTTCTGTTGATTTTGAACGTTTTTGGTTTTCATAATGTTTAGATGAAAAATAACTCTGTGAACCTTTGTGTAACTAGCGTTTCAATAGTTACACGAACAGATTCTTCCTCATATTTCGTTAGAATGACAACAAACTTTTAAAAACCTAAGTATTGCTAATAAGATTCCTGCCTTCGCAGGAATTAAATCACCTCAAACAGCTTCCCTGGCAAAGGCCTCACAACACCCTTTAACTCCATATTTAATAGAATGCTTGCTACCTTAAAAATTGGCAACTGGCATTCTAAAGCAATAACATCTAATAACTGTTTTTGGTTGTCTTTTAAATAACTATAAATCGATTTTTCCGAAGCATCTAATTCCACAAAAAGTTGTTTTTGTATGGCTGGTTTTTTAGCATCCTCTAATTCCCAGTTTAAAATATAGGGCACATCTGCTGGCGTGGTAAGCATGTGTGCTCTTTGATGTTTTATTAAATTATTACAGCCCAAACTTTGACTATCGGTGGTTCTTCCGGGAACGGCAAAAACATCGCGGTTATAAGAATTCGCAATATCGGCTGTTACTAAACTTCCGCCTTTTTCGGCAGATTCAATAACAATAGTAGCTTCGCTTAAACCGGCAATCACCCGGTTTCGCTTTAAAAAATTATTCCTATCAAAAACAGCATCGCTCCAAAAATCGGAGAAAAAACCACCGTTTTCTTCCATACCTACCATATACTTTTTATGCACTTTAGGGTACACTTGGTTTAATCCATGCGCCAAACAAGCCACCGTTTGCAAGCCGTGTTTCATCGCTGCTTTATGTGCTGTAATATCGGTACCATAGGCAAAACCAGAAACGATAACAGGATTATAAGGCAGAAGCTGTTCAATTAAATCTTCACAAAAAGCCACACCGTTTGTTGTAATTTTTCGAGTGCCAACAATACTAATAATACGCTGCTGCTTTAAATTAATTTTTCCCGACTGAAATAATAAAATGGGGCCATCAATACAATGTTTAAGCTTTTCAGGATACGTTTCAGATTCAAAATAAGATACTTGTATCGCGTTGTTTCTAATAAATGTAAGTTCTTTTTCGGCTTCCTTTAAATGATGTGGTTTATGCAATTCACTCAAAATAACTTGTCCAATCCCATCAATTTTAAGCAGATTGTGCTTTTTTTCATTTAAAACAGCTTCCGCAGAACCGCAGTGGGCAATTAGTTTTTTAGCAGTTACATCGCCTATATTGGGTACATGCTGGAGCGCAAGCGTGTAAAGCAAATCATTTTCTGTCATCCTATCTCATTGATTTTTAAACTAAAATAAATTAATTTTCACACTGTTAATAAATAGTTAAGCCTAAATTTCATATAAAACTATAATTTTATAACTTTGAGTTATGCAATTAGAAACTTACATTAGCGACTTACTCTATAGATATGAGTGTGTTACCATTCCAGAATTTGGTGCATTTTTAACACAATCTGTATCGGCAACCATAAATGCCGACACCAATGCCTTTCATGCGCCTAAAAAAGTATTGTCTTTTAATGAGCAAATTCAGCAAAACGATGGCTTATTAGCACATTATATTGCCGATGTAGAAAAAATCCCTTTCGAAGTTGCAAACAAAAAAATTGCCAAACGTGTTCGAATTATAAAATCGTATTTAACACAAGGCGAAACGCTTACTTTTAAAAACATTGGCGACATTGTTTTTAATAAAGAAGGTAAAATTTTATTTGAACCAACTTACCAACTTAATTATTTAACCGATGCTTTTGGCTTATCACAATTTACAACACCTGCTGTAACTCGTGAAGTTTTAAAACAAGAGGTTGAAAAAATCGAGAAAGTTATTCCTATTGCTGTTACGCCAGAAAAACGCCAGTCTAAACCGTATTTAAAATATGCGGCAGTAGCCTTAATTGCTTTGACTTTAGGCGGATTTGGGGCTTCTAACTTCTATGTGAATCAAATTGAAACACATAATCAATTAGCACAAGAAGAAGCGACAAAACAATTGGATACCAAAATACAACAAGCGACTTTTAGTTTAAATCCGCTTCCTGCAGCAACCATAAATGTGACCAAACAAACTGGAAATTACCACATTATTGCTGGGGCATTTAGAGTTGAAGAAAACTGCGATAAAAAAGTTAACGAACTAAAATCTGAAGGTTTTAGCGCAAGAAAAATTGGCGTAAACAAATACGGTTTACACCAAGTGGTTTATGCGAGTTACGAAGACCGACTAGACGCTTTAAAAGCTTTGCGTAATATTAAAAACACGCATAATTCTGATGCTTGGTTGTTGGTAAAAGCCTTAGATTAAGACTCAAAACCACCATTTTAAACACCCTTTTTATAACACGCAAGCTGATTCTAAAATACAGCTTAGTTTTTTGTACACTTACGTGTGATTTATTTAGTACACATAATAAAATCAGGTAATTAATTCAGAAATACCTGATGTTTTCACACCTACCCACGATCTTCAAAAGTTAAAATTCAAGACCTATTTTTAACTTAAATAAAATATTTTTTACTGAAGTGCACAGTTTTAATTACTTTAGAGCGCATAAAACCATGTATCAAACCGCGTATTTAATATGAAGCGATTTATAGTTCTATTTCTTGTTACACTATACTTACCCGTTAAATCCTTAGCCCAAACTCAAGACTCTATAACTTTTCCTTATGTGTTACCTATTTGGGGAGATAAAGTAGCAGAACGTGGCATGGCAGACCAGCTTCAGCTTCCGTTTGGTTTGAATTTAAATTATGTGAACACCTTCATGGATTTAGAAATCACAGAATTTGGTTTATCCATTGATGGTCATGATCTCACAAATATTGTAAACGTTGAAACCTTAAACTTCAAACAGGTTAGTGCGACAACTAATGGTTTAAATTTTAGAGCCGACGCTTGGATATTACCTTTTCTAAATGTTTACGCGTTGGTATCAACAGTATCAGGAGGAACCAATGTATCGCTCCAACCAACCTGGAAAGATTTGGAAGGTGAAATTATCTTACAGCTCCCAGAATTCTCATCACATGTAAATTTTGATGCATTTTCCTATGGTATTGGAGCTACCACCATTTTTGGATGGCATGGCTATTTTACGAGCATCGATTTTAACTATTCTAGAACTAGCACCGAGTTACTAGATAATCAAATTGGCTACGCGACACTCTCAGGAAGATTTGGACATAATTTTAAGCTCTCAAAAAAGAATAAAGACTTTACTATTGCCCCGTATCTTGGTGTGATGTACAGAGATTTTGTTGGCGCCCGAGGAAGTACAGGAAATATTAAATTCAACGAAGTTTTCCCCGATATAGACACCAAATTTAATGAAACTGTAGATAGTAAAATTGCAAGCAATCAAGACATTATAGACAACCCAAACACCTCAGCTTCAGAAAGAATAAAATTACAAGCTCAAAATCAAGCCTTGCAAACCATTGAAGATAAGGTTAATGATAGCGGTGTGTTTACAACAGAAATAGATTATAACATCAAAAAAGACCTTGTTCAAACCGTTACCTTTCAAATGGGGTTTAATCTACAAATTAATAAAAATTGGATGTTTAGAGGGGAATATAGCCTTTCGGATGCCCAGCGTTTTATATTAACAGGACTTCAGTACCGATTTGGTATTAAAAAGAAAGGCTACTAGAATTTTCGTAAAATGATGCATTTTTATCAATTTTAAAGCCTTCAGAAATAAACCACATCTACGCACTTTTTTTAAGATTAAAACCAGCAATAATGACATAAACGGAAGTTAATTGCTGTAACAAATTCTTGTAAATGTTACTTTTTATGAAAAAAATTAACAGGTATTACAAGGTAGATTACAAACAAATAACGGGTAACAATTCATAGTTGGTAAAAATCCCATCGAAATACTGTAAACCCAAAAAAATCGCATAAATCGCAGTACCTTTGCACTTTAAAAACACGGAGATGACAACAAAAACACCTCAACAATCTAGAACAATAATGACCGACTTGGTGCTACCAAGTGAAACCAATCCTTTAAACAATCTGTTTGGAGGCGAATTGTTAGCTAGAATGGATCGTGCTGCTAGTATTGCCGCTAGAAGACATTCTAGACGCATTGTAGTAACGGCTTCTGTAAACCACGTCGCGTTTAATAGAGCCGTTCCTTTAGGTAGTGTGGTTACTGTTGAAGCTAAAGTGTCGCGTGCTTTTAAAACCTCTATGGAAGTGTTTATTGATGTTTGGATTGAAGACCGCGAATCTGGCGAGCGCACCAAAGCCAACGAAGCCATTTACACGTTTGTGGCTGTTGATGAAACAGGCAGACCCATTGCTGTTCCGCAAGTGGAACCGGAATCCGATTTAGAAAAAGAACGTTTTGCAGCTGCTTTACGCCGAAAACAACTGAGTTTACTTCTAGCCGGAAAAATGAAACCTCAAGACGCCACCGAGTTAAAGGCTTTATTTGAGTAAAAGGTTTTCAAAAATAGTTTCTAGCGTGAAAGATACGCGTCTGGATGCTCTAGCCTAACTAAGTTTGGCATTTTTTCAAAGAGACTTTTGGCACTTTCTACAGGTATTTTTGTGTCGTATAAACTGAGTTCTTCAAGATTTTTAAGCAGACTTATACTTTCTGGAAACGCCGTAATAGGACAACCCGATAAAACAAATTGTTTTAAATGACTTAGGTTTTTAATGTCTTCTGGAATTGCTGTAATCGCATCCGAACTTATGGCTAAATACTCCAAATTTGTTAATGAACAAATGCTTTTTGGAAACGCACTCAATTGTGTTTGAGAGACATTTAAGGAAGTCAGCTTTGCTAACCCTGAAACATCTTCTAAAAAGGTTTTTATAGGGTTTCTAAATAAATCCAAGACCTTCAAATTTGCTAAGGCACCCAAAGAGTCTGGAAAACTTGTTAACTGTCCATCATCTACTTTTAGTTGTTCCAAGTTTTTTAAATCACCAAGGGTATCAGGTAATTTTTTAATAGGATTGCCACCTAAACTCAATGTTTTTAATTGGGTTAAAGAGCCAATTTCCTCAGGCAAACTTTCTAATTGATTGCCTCCTAATTCCAACGTTTTTAATTGAGACAATGCACCTATCCAATCAGGAATAGAAGTTAATTTATTAGCTTGAAGCGAAAGAATTTCTAAATTTAAACAGTCTTTAATTACTGGATTAAGTTCTTTTAAACGTTTAGAATCAAGATTTAATTCTACAAAATCGAGGGGTGCTTTTGTAATTTCTCTAATGGAACTGCTGGATTTTGGCATGAGTTAAGGGTGTTGGTTTTTATAAAAATTTGTAAAAAAATCTATAGATTTTTTATTTTCCAAAAATATTTTAGCTCTACTTGGTCACTTTATTCGATGTTTTAAAAGGCTCACCAATTTCTGGTTTTTTAATGCTAAAATTGATAGGTAAACTAAAAGGTACAGTAACAGGTTTTCCGTTTAAATAACCTGGCTTGTATAAGTTTGGAATACTGTTTAAAATCTCTTCGGCTTCGTTTGCTAAAAAGGGATTTGGAGCTCTAACCCTTACATCTACAATCTTGCCTTTAGTATCTACTTTAAAAATACAATATATCTTTATATTTCCTGTGAGCTTAGTTTCCTGGGCTAAACTTGTATCAAACCGTTTTTCAACAATTTTACTTATTTTGACAGACATGCATTTTCGTAATTCCGCTGGGTTTTTTGATTTTGCACATTTTTCACTAAAAATGGGACTAATAAGTACCATGGGGTTTTCATTACATTCAATACTATTTTTAGTATAGCCTTTTGTTATCACATTAAACCTAAATAATTCTAAAACACTAGTTGACTTAATGTTTAATTTTTCAGCGGGAAATTTTTTAAAAATTTTAATTAATTTATCATTAAAATTCTGGTCTTTAGAGTTTGCTTTAAAATGCACCAATTTGCCCTTTTTATCAACGCTAAAAGAAATGCTTACATCCTTATTATTCTTATAAAAAACAACACTTTTAAGGTCTTTCTCAGTTAAAAACTTTTTAAAATGAAGTGCTAAATCACTATTAGGGCTATAAATGGAATCATTTGAGCTTTCAATCTCTTTTTCATATTCATCAGATACACCTTCTATTTGCAAAACAACTTTTCCGTTATAGGTCATATTCGTTGGAAGTCCATTTCGTGTAGGCGGATATTTCACTCTAGGCATTAATGCTAAAACCCGATTTAATTCGGCTGCTAAACCTTCTGTAGGCGCTTTCGATTTTATATTTTTAATATCCCCTGCTTTATCTACTAAAAATTTGGGTTGCAGTTTCAAAGTTCCAATCACTTTTGCATCCATAATTTCCTTTGGAGAAATATACTTAACAACATACCTTTCAAGCTGTTTATCATTACAACGTTTCATTCGGCTGTAGGTAGGTATAGATTCACAACCTTCAAAAACAGGATATCTATCATAAACAACTTTACTGCTACAATTAATTATGGCATGATCGCCTTCTTTTGAAATAATCTGTAATACATAAATATTCAAACTATTTTTTTCAGGAATATGAAGATTCGAAATGTTATATTTCATAAATGCCTTTTTAATGCCTTCATTCAGTTCTGAATAAGGAGAATTCACTTCTACTTCTCTAACTGCATTATTAAAATCAAATTTAAAGGTTAAAAATATGCGTTTTTTATAGGCATCATTTGCTGGAAACTTTACAGCTTCAAGCAATTTTGTGTTGATATGATTTCTAAAATATTCCGATAGACTATTGTTTTTATTTGGCTTAGCGTAATAATCGAATTCTTCATATTTATTTCTGAAAAATTTTTCTTGCGTAGATTGTGCATAGACATTAAAACTGATAAGACAAAAGAGGAGTAAGTGTTTCATTTAATGGTTTAGTTCTTAAAATAATTACATCAGTAAACGTATGTTAATTTACTGATTATTTTTAAAGCGTTAATTATACTTTCATGATTTCAACTCAAATCACATCGAACCCGCGTCTTTATGTTGTTTTAATAACTTTGGTAAATTCACCATAAACTCAAATAAGGCTCTAACACCACCTATTAATAAGGTTCTTAAAGCAATGTTTAGTGGTGGTTTTACAACGGGATAATAGGCTTTGGGTTCTATTTTATTAATGTTATTTAAAACTTTTTTTAAGGCTTCAATATTCGTCCAATTGGCTCTAAATTTTACAATACCATCGGTACCAATTACGTAAGTCATATTGGGCATGCCCCCGTAAAGTAAATGGGCGTGACCATCTAATGAGTCCACTAAAATAGCTCTAGTTTCTGGATATAATTCACAGGTTGATTTTGCATGAATTAATTTCTCTGCCATAGTCTTAATAGGCTTGGTTTTAGCTCCAGGATGAGCTTCGCGAACATAAAGCAATAAAAAATGAAAATTGGGATATGCGGCTTTTAAGGCATTCATGTCCTTCTGGGTGTTTGCATACATGGGGCAGGTTATGCTGCCTGTATCCAATACAATAGGTTTGTTTAAGTAATCGGATAAGGCGACCTGTTTTCCTTCTAAGGTTGTGGCTTTAAAATCGATGTATTTTTCGCCAGCTTTTGGCCCTTTAAAGTTTTTAAAATCGTAATCTGAAGGTTTAAAACTGTGGTAGTTGTAGTTGGACATAACCTTAATTTTTCTATAAAAATGGTCTATTAACTAAATCTCAAACATCGAATCCCCACATTCAAAGTATACTATCCCTGCAAGTTCAAAAACCAACTAAAAACCAAATCACATCTTATAAATCCAACTTGCAGGATTTTCGGTTTCTCTGCCTTTCGATAAGATAAAACTTAAAATAGTTTCGCCGTTGCTTGAATTAGTAGCAATTTCACCAATCTCTTGTTTGGTGGTTACTTTATCGCCCTTTTTTACATAAACGGTCGATAAGTTTTTATAAATGGTTAAGTAGTTACCATGACGAATCATAACGATAGGATTCACGTGTTTCATTCTTAATATTTCGCTCACTTCCCCTTCAAAAACCGCTCTTGCTTTGGCTCCTTTTGCCGTTGCAATACGCACTCCATTACTTTTAATGGTTAACGAATTATCGATAGGATGACGCTGCGTACCATAGCCCAAACGCACCACGCCGCGCTCTACAGGCCAAGGTAATTTCCCTTTATTAGCAATAAAATTGGAGGCCAACACCTTTTCTTCTGCCGTCAAAGCAAAGCTTTCTGAACTCGATTTTTTACCAGCCTTTTCATTCGATTTAGCAATAGCAGCTTTAATAAGGCGGTCTATTTCCTTATCTATTTTATCGGCTTCACGCTGTTTTTGCTGAATTTGAGCGGCATACATCGATAAATTCTTTTTAATAGATTCCATTAAAGCTTGATGGTCTTTACGCTCTTTTTCTAAGGATAATTGAATGATTTTATTTTCGGAAATAAGCTTCTTCTTCAATTCCTGTTGCTCTAATAATTGCGTGTTTGTAGCTTGTAATTCTGCTGTTTTTGCTTTAATTAATTCGCCTTGTTTTCTTTGATGGTTAGAATATTGTTTGATGTATTGAATACGCTTATAGGCTTGTTTAAAATCTTCAGAAGACAACAAAAACATAATACGGCTTTGCTGATTTCTACTTTTATACGATTTCACAATCATCGCTGCATAATCTTCTTTAAGTTGTTTTAATTCGGTTCGCAAATCGGAAATAATTTTCTGATTCGAATTAATTTCACGCGACAATAAATTAGCTTGCTGATTGGTAACTTTGATTAAGTTAGACAGCACGTTAATTTTATAATTGAAATCTTCAATTAAGCTCAATTCCGATTGTACTTTGGACTTGTGCTCAACACGAAGTTCGTTTATTTTCTGAATTTCACGACGCAGCTCTTGGCGACGCGATTCAAGCTGTTTTTGCTTGTTGCTTTGCGCAAAACTTATGCTGCAACAAAGAAGTGCCAAACTTAAAAAAAAGGCTTTATATGAGGGATTTGATAGCTTCATTTAAAGTTCAATTTTTTTAAATCCTGATGGAATTTTAAACGGAAACCTAAAATCTTCATTTAAAGACACACTTTTAAATTCTAAGTCGATAAGGGTTTCCTCATTGGCTTCTACAGCAATCACTTTAACACGTTCTGGAATAAGCTGATTTTCGAGGGTTTGATACGATAAATAATCCACTTGTAAATGTCTGAATTCTGAAGGCTGTGAAATTTGCTGCGAGGTTACTTTGAAGTTTTTCGGACTTAACAAAAAGAAGATTTCAAAAAGGGCGCGCTGCGTTTTCGGACTTACAACATAGGAACCATCTGAAACTTCCGAGGTGTAATCAGTACTTTTTAAAGGATATAAAGATTCGCCAAAAAGAATGTTTTGCACTTTTTGAAAATCGAGTTGGGTACCCAATAAATCGCTTAAATATTGATAATCGCCATCAAAATAAGTATTGTCTAACTTATTGTAAAAACTCACTTTTTCGGGCGTAATTAAGGCTCTAATTACTGAAAAAGGAGCATTTATCCATAACACTTCATCTTTTTTAGCGCGAAAACTAACCGAATAGGTTTGCGATTTTCCGTTTTGAGTATAGGTTATTTTAAGTTTTGATTGCAGCGTTTTAAAGTCGGCCACACGTTTTTCGTTCTCCTTTATTAATTGCTTTGTGGATAATTTATAGTTTGCTTCGCCCGATTTAATTGATTTGGAAGATTTACAATTAAACAGACATAAAAAAACTAAACTAAAACTAAAAAATAAGTGTTTACGCATTAATTTGAAGATTGTATTTGTTTGGCTTTATCACTAAACGTTTTGGCTTTTGTTGTATTGTTTAACAAGGTATAGGCTTTACTTATTTGAACATAAAAATCGGCTTCCATTTGGCTGTCTTCAACCAGAAAATCCAATCCCATTTCTAAAGATTCCAAGGCTTGTTTTGGCTCATTTAAAGCATTTAACGATACGCCATGAATAAGATAAAACAAAGGTTGCGAAGGATATTTTTCTAGAGCTTCGGCACTTTTTTCTTTTGCCAATTCAAACTTTTGCAAATCTACATAAAGCAACATCACGTTGCGCATCATATTAAAATTATTAGGCTCTAGTCGCAAAGCGGTTTCAAAATAAGCAAGTGCTTTTTCCTTATCGTTTTTAGACAAATAATACTGTCCCAACTCCATAACGGTTTTGCTATTATTGGCATCGCTAACTAGTGCTGTCGCCTCTACCAAATCGGCTTCATATTCGGGATGCTCACCTACAAAACTTATAAAATCGGTAAGTACTTTTAGTTTCGCTTCGGGTTTTATTTCGTTGCTAGAAACTACAATTTTCATAGATTTTATAGCGTTTTCAGCATCATTGGCATCCAAATAAAACTTGTACAAAGCCAAATGTACTAACTGCGAATTCGGATTGGCCTTAAGCAATTCTTTAGCGGTTTCAAAAGCCTTTTCCTTTTCGTTATTTTCGCTGTATCTATAAATTAAAGCCAAATAATTCGATTCCTTTTCGGGGTTATTTTCAACACGTTCCTCAAGGTTTTTTATCTGGTCCTTTTTACGCCCGGTAGCTTCGTAAATACGATTTCGCATAATATCACGACTCATGGTCGTGCCAAATTCGGCATCTAAAGCATCTAAAATCTCTAAAGCCTCGTCGTATTTTTCGGTGCGCACATATAATGCAGCTAAATCTTCTTTGTAATCCGGATGGTATTTTACCAACTGCTTTACGGTTTTAATCGCCTTGGCATGTTCGTTTTGTGAGGCGTAAAACCCATATAATTCATCTAAAAACCATTCGTTTTCAGGGTCTTTATCAACAGCCTTTTCAAAAGCATCTTCAGCAGCACCAAAATTTTTAAGCTGGTTGTAGCATTTTCCCAATTCGAAATAAAGCACAGGCACCGATTTGTCTATTTTAATACATTTTAGAAATGTTTCAGCAGCTCTATCGTAGTTTTCAATACCTTTTTGTTTTAAAGCTTCATAAAAAAGTTCTTGAAATTCATCTTCATTATTGCCTAAATCATCATCTGGCTTTTTATTAAAATCAACCTGAGCATAGTTTACCTGCGGAAACAATAGCATTCCGAAAAGCAAACAAAGGATGTAGATTTTATTTTTCATTTTTTATGATGCTTCAATAATTAAAACAAAACTAATCAGTTTCAATGTAACTTTAAGCTATATTTTAAACATGTATTTTATCCGTTAGTAAATCTTCTATAACTTCTAGTTTGTTACTAATTTCAATCTTCTCACAAGCTAATCGCATGGCGTCTCTGTACCTATTCGCTTCAATTGGTAATTTACCGCCTGAGTTTTCAAATACTGTTTTACTAGGCCATTGGGCATAAGCGATATAATGATTTGGTTTCTCCTTATGTAGCCTAGACCCTAGACTGCCTTCATATTTATAGATTAAATCGGTAAGACCTTTCCAATATTTAATGAAATCCTGATCTAGATTTTGTTTGACTATAAACCTATAAATAACAATGTACATATGGCGTTAATGAAAATTTATATTAAAATGATGCTTCGACATGCTCAGCAAGACTTTTAGGATAAATTGATATTCGCAACTCAGCTCTATGAGATTCCTGCCTTCGCAGGAATTAGTCTAAAACAGAATAATCACCGATACTAATGCTCCTAAATTCCCCGTTATATTTTACATGATTTCCAACCATAGCCTCCTCTAGAGTAGCATTTTTAATACTTGTATGCGTTTGAATTAAACTGTTTTTAACGGTTGAATTCTCTATAACACTATCGTTTCCAATCGATACAAACGGACCAACAGTAGCGTTTTTAATCACAACATTTTCGCCTATAAAACAAGGTTCGATAATAGTAGCGTTTTCTAAAGTAACCGAATCTGCAATAAGTTGCTCTTCACCATCATTTTGTAAAAAGCCTAACATGCGTTGGTTGGTTTCAATAGTAATGGCTTTGTTTCCGCAGTCCATCCATTCATCAACCGTTCCTGTTTTAAAAACTTTCCCTTCAGCCATCATACGTTTAATACCATCGTTAATCTGGTATTCGCCTCCGTTCATAACGTTTTCATCAAGGATTTCTTGTAATTTTCCTTTTAAAACCGCTACGTCTTTAAAATAATAAATGCCAATAACGGCTTGATCGCTAACAAAGGTTTCTGGTTTTTCAACCAATTCTACAATCTCTTGGTTTGCGTTTAATTTCACAACACCATAAGCTTCTGGATTATCCACTTGCTTGGTCCAAATCACACTATCGGCACTAGGATCTAAATCAAATTGCGCACGAATTAAGGTATCGGCATAAGCAATAACGGCTGGCCCAGAAAGCGATGGTTTAGCACACATAATAGCGTGGCCTGTTCCTAAAGGTTTGTCCTGACGGTAAATGGAAGCTTTGGCTCCTAAACTTTTAGCTAAATCTTCTAAACTAGACACCACATCGTCGCCAAACCAAGCGGGATCCCCTAAAACAAAGGCGATTTCGTCTATGGGTTGTTTTAAAACTTTAGCGATATCTTTTACCAACCGGTGCACAATAGGTTGTCCAGCAACTGGAATTAATGGTTTTGGTACGGTTAAACTGTGTGGTCTTAAACGGGAACCGCGTCCCGCCATTGGTACTATTATTTTCATACTGCCCCTCTTAATCTCCCCAAAGGGGAGAATCTATTATGTTTAAATTATTTTTATTTTTTTATCCCCTTCTGAGTTTTCCCCTTTGGGGAATTAAAGGGGCTATTATCACTTCACTCCAGTACTTCCAAAGCCGCCTTCGCCTCTATCGGTTTCAGTAAGCTCTTCAACAAGCTCCCATTCGGCGCGTTCATGTTTTGCAATCACTATTTGTGCGATACGCTCGCCGTTTTGAATGGTAAAATCTTCGTTGGAAAGGTTGACTAAAATCACGCCTATTTCTCCTCTGTAATCGGCATCAATCGTTCCAGGAGCATTTAAAACCGTTACGCCTTTTTTGGCAGCCAAACCGCTTCTAGGGCGTACTTGTGCCTCGTAACCAACTGGCAATTCTATAAACAATCCTGTGCCTACAATACTACGTTCTAAAGGTTTTAAAACTCTTGATTCTGATAAATTTGCTCTTAAATCCATACCTGCAGAAGCCAAAGTTTCATAATTAGGCAACTCGTGTGTGGATTTGTTTATGATTTTAATTTTCATGATTTTCTGCTTAATAGTTGTTTAATCACTTTTTGTTCGGAGAAATAAACGATTCCCAAAAATACAATTAACATCGAAATTCCGATAACATAATTCCCCCTAAATTGATAAAAAGAAAGCAAGGAAAGACTTATTGAAGCCCCCATATAAAGGCTAATTTTTTTCAAATTGTATGGAATGGGATAATATTTTCTTCCGAAATAATACGATAAAAACATCATGGATGCATACGCTGCTAAAGTAGCGATAGCCGACCCGCGATACCCAATAATAGGGATGAGCCAAAAATTTAAACCTAAGGTCACTAAAGCCCCAAAAATTGAAATATAAGCGCCAAATTTAGTGCGGTCGGTGATTTTATACCACACGGAAAGGTTGTGGTAAATGCCCAAACAAAAATTGGCGATAAGAATGATAGGAACAATCCACATGGCTTCCCAGTAGCCTTGTCCTCTAACGATTATAATTTTTAAAACATCGACAAACACAATAGCGCCAAGCAAAATTACAGAACCAAAAACGACAAAAAACTCTAAAATAGTCGCGTAATTTTTTTGAGGGTTTTTTGTTTTTGCATTGCTGAAGAAAAAAGGTTCAACTCCCAAACGGTAGGCCGTTGCAAAAAGTGTCATAAACAAGGCCAACTTATAACATGCCGAATATAAACCAATTTGTGTTTTTGCAACATCGGCCGGCAAAAGATGGTCTAAAAGAATTCTATCGAAAGTTTCGTTAACAGAAAAAGCAACGCCCGCAATTAATACAGGAATGGCATACTTCATCATGTTTTTCCATAAACTAAAATCGAAAGTATAGGTAACGCGAATATAAAATGGAAGCATTAATAAAAGAGTTACTCCACTCGCCACCAGGTTTGCGATTAAAATATAACTCACTTCGAAATTTTGAATATACAAACTTTCAAAAACAACGCCTTTAGTCACTAAATTCTTCAAGGCTAATAAAAAGAATAAATTCAATCCGATATTAATAATCACATTAAAAATCTTAATAGCGGCGTAACGCATGGGCTGTTGGTTAGCGCGTAACCAGGCAAATGGAATAATCACTAGGGCATCCAAAAGTAAAATCCAAAACACCAATTGAAGGTATTTTACTTTAATTTCAATAAGTTGGGCGATTTGATTTTGAAAGAGTATGGCTAGCGTAAAAAAGCTTAAAGAAGATATTATTAATGAAATGGTAACCGTACCTGTTACCTTTTTAGTATCGTCCTCTTTATTGAAGTACCTAAAAAACGCAGTTTCCATACCGTAGGCTAGAACCACATTAAAAAGCACAAAATATGAGAAAATCACAGAAATCTCACCGTATTCTGCCACCGAGGAAAGAATCCCTTTAGTGGTATAAAGCGGGACTAATAAAAAGCTTAACATTCGTGGTAAAACCGTGGCTAAACCATAGATGAATGTCTGTTTGAATAAATTTTTAAGTGCGCCCAAGAATGTCTTGTTAATTGTGTTAAAAGTACGGTATTACAAAACGTTAAGCAAAGAATTGTTACAGTTGTATAAATTTCTATGAAAATGAAAAAGCCCCACTAAAAAGTGAGGCTTTGTATGTTTGAGTACTGAAACTAAATTCAGTAGAAAAATTCTAATTGTTCAACGCTTCGGCACCACCAACAATCTCAAGGATCTCGTTAGTAATGGCAGCTTGACGTGCTTTGTTATAGGTCAATTTAAGTTGATCTCTTAACTCTTTAGCGTTGTCAGTTGCTTTGTGCATGGCTGTCATACGCGCACCGTGCTCACTAGCAAACGAATCTCTAATCCCTTTATATAACTGAGTTTTTAAAGACTTAGGGATTAATTGCTCAATGATTTCCTCTTGAGAAGGTTCAAAAATATAAAAAGTATCGCTTGCTTGACCACCTTCAACAGGAACGATTGGTAAAAATTGCTCGGTTGTTACAAATTGAGTAGCTGCGTTTTTAAATTGATTGTAAACAATCTCAATTCTATCAAACTCACCATCAATAAACTTTTGCATTAAAACCTCGGCGATTTCAGAAACATTTTCAAAGGTTAAATCGTCAAATAAATCACTTTTATTAGCAATAACTTTATTGGTTTTTTTGAAAGCATCGTTTGCTTTTTTACCAATTGTTAAATAAGAAACATCTTTATTCGCATACTTCTCTGAAGTTAAACGCGTAACCTCTTTGATAATATTAGAGTTGAAAGCACCTGCTAATCCTCTGTTAGAAGTAATTGGCACAATAAGCACTTTCTTTAGCTCACGAACTTCAGCATATTTACTTTTAGAATCACCTTCTAAAGTAGCGCTTAAGTTTTGTAAAAGTTCAGTAAGTTTATCTGAATAAGGACGCATGCCCGTAATAGCATCTTGGGCTTTCTTTAACTTTGCAGCCGATACCATTTTCATGGCACTGGTTATCTGCATGGTTGAAGATACCGATGATATTCTGTTACGTATTTCTTTTAAATTTGCCATAAAACAAGTTATGAGTTATGAGTGAAGAGTTATGAGTTGTTTGTAATTCAACATTTACATATCATAATTCAACAATCATCTAAATTCATGTTCTTTTTATACTGAGTTATGAGTTTTTGATTATTGCTACCAAAATTCTAATTAACTCCTCGCATTTATTTTTCATATCATTTGGTATTTCTCTGCCAGTTGCTTCAAGAATTTCTAACCAATACATGGTTTCATCAGCTTCTTTTAATGCAATACCAAACTTATTTTTAAAATCCTTTGTACTAACTCCTCGTTGTGCTTCTCTTGTATTGGCTCCAATACTTGTTCCGCTTTTCAACAATTGAGAGGCTAACTCAAAATCATTTTGCGACTTTAATTTGTCACAGTATTTTACTATTTCACAGGCAAACACGAAACTCTTAATTCTTATTGGACTTTCGTTTAAACCCATGATTCAAGTTAAAAAGTATTGAGTTTAGAGTTAAGAGCAATCATCTTTGAACTCATAACTCTAAACTCTGAACTTTATACTATTTTTTATATTGTCCTGATAAATCTTTTGCTACAGCTGTTAATGCATCTGTAACTTCATCAGTTAATTTTCCAGCTTTTAAAGTTGCTAAAACATCGCTATGCTTTGTTCTTAACAATTCTAAATAGTTACCTTCAAATTCTTTTACTTTTTCAACAGGCACATCTCTTAATAAGTTTTTAGAACCTGCATAAATAATTGCAATTTGTTCTTCAACTTTAAAAGGATCGTTTTGTGCTTGTTTTAAGATTTCAACGTTACGTTTACCTTTGTTGATTACGTTTAAAGTAACAGCATCTAAATCTGATCCAAACTTCGCGAAAGCTTCTAACTCACGGAATTGTGCTTGATCTAATTTTAAAGTACCAGATACTTTTTTCATCGATTTAATTTGAGCGTTACCACCAACACGAGATACCGAAATACCTACGTTAATTGCTGGACGAACACCAGAGTTAAACAAATCACCATCTAAGAAAATTTGTCCGTCTGTAATCGAAATTACGTTTGTTGGGATATATGCCGAAACGTCTCCTGCTTGTGTTTCAATAATTGGTAAAGCTGTTAAAGATCCACCACCTTTTACTAATGGTTTTAATGACGCTGGTAAATCGTTCATCTCTTTAGCAATCTCGTCATTATTAATAACTTTTGCAGCACGCTCTAATAAACGTGAGTGTAAGTAGAAAACGTCACCTGGATACGCCTCACGTCCTGGTGGACGACGTAATAATAAAGACACCTCACGGTAAGCAACAGCTTGTTTAGATAAATCATCATAAACAATTAAAGCTGGACGACCTGTATCTCTAAAATACTCTCCAATAGAAGCTCCTGTGAAAGGTGCGTAAACTTGCATTGCAGCAGGATCTGATGCGTTTGCAGCAACTATAGTTGTGTAAGCTAAAGCGCCTCTTTCTTCTAAAGTTTTAGCAATTAAAGCTACGGTTGATGCTTTTTGACCAACGGCAACATATATACAATATACAGGCTCTCCTGCATCGTAAAATTCTTTTTGATTTAAGATGGTATCAATACAAACGGCTGTTTTACCAGTTTGACGGTCACCAATAACCAACTCACGTTGACCACGACCTACAGGAATCATCGCATCGATAGATTTAATACCTGTTTGTAATGGCTCGGTAACAGGCTCACGGAAAATAACCCCAGGCGCTTTACGCTCTAATGGCATTTCGTAAGTTTCGCCAGTAATAGGACCTTTTCCATCAATTGGAGCTCCTAAAGTATCAACCACACGACCAACAATACCTTCACCTACTTTAACTGAAGCAATACGAGACGTACGTTTTACAGTAGAACCTTCTTTAACACCTACCGATCCACCTAATAATACGATACCTACGTTATCTTCTTCAAGATTTAGTACAATACCTTCTAATCCGCCTTCGAATTCTACTAACTCACCATATTGTGCGTTAGATAATCCGTAAGCACGAACAATACCATCTCCTACGGTTAATACAGTTCCTACTTCATCTAATGAAGCGCCTGCCTCAAAACCTGAAAGTTGTTTTTCTAAGATTGCTGATATTTCAGCTGGTTTTACTTCTGCCATCTCTTTTAGTATTTAGACGTTACACTATAAGCTTTAGAAACGTAATAGTGAAAGGTCTTTTTTTAATTTAATGAAAATTCTCTTTTTAAATTGTTTAGCTGGTTGGCAACACTTGCATTATACTGCACATCGCCTACACGTAAAATGAAACCACCAATAATGCTTTCATCTATAATATTTTTAACTTCAACATTTTTACCTGTAAGCGTTTTAGCTTTAGATAAAACTTGTTGTTTTAATTCTGCAGTTAATGGCACTGCTGTTGTTACTGTGGCATGTTCTACACCTTGTAACGCGTCGAATAACTGATTATATTTTAAAGCGACATCGTTTAAAATATTAATTCGGTTATTGTTCATTAAAACATCTATTAATTGTAAAGTGTTTTTATTTGAAGATTTAAATACTTCTAATAAAACAGCTTTTTTTACTGAAGAAGGTGTTACAGGACTTTCAAGCATTTCGCCTAAGTCTTTACTTTCTGCAATGGTATTAGCAATTAACTTCATATCGCCATTGACAACCTCAGCTAATTTTTGATTAGATGCGACATTTAATACTGCTTTCGCATAACGTATTGCTGCTCTTGCTCCCGCCATTATAAACTTAGTTTAATGATTTTTCAGTTAGCATGGTTTCAACCAATTCTAATTGCTTGTCGTTGCTAGTTAACTCTTTACGTACTATTTTCTCAGCAATCTCTAAAGATAACTTAGCCACGTGGTCTTTAAGTTCGACCATTGCTGCTTTCTTTTCTCCTTCAATAGCTACTTGAGCTTGTTCAATAATATTATTAGCTTGAGTTTGAGCTTCAGTTTTTGCGTCTTCAATCATTTTAGTTTTGATATCACGTGCATCTTTCAGCATAGTCTCACGCTCAAATCTTGCTTCTTGTAATAACTTTTCGTTATCAGCTTGAAGGTTTTCTAACTCTAATTTTGCGTTTTGAGCAGCATCTAAGGCGTCTTTAATACCATCTTCTCTAGTCTGCAAAGAGTCTAGAATAGGTTTCCAAGCAAATTTTCTCATTAATACAATTAAGATTAATAAGATAATGGCTTGCATAAAAAACAATCCTGGCGAAAAATCATTTAACAACTGATCCATTTGTAACGATATAAAAAGTTTTACTTCTGTTTTTTTGTTTAATTTAAAAACAGCTTCTGTAACCAACCGTTACAGAATGCTGTTTTTGTTTTGTTTCTAGCAGGAATTATTTTCCTAAGATTAAAGCACCAAATGCTAATCCTTCTAATAAAGCTCCAATGATGATCATCGCAGTTTGGATTTTCCCAGCCGCTTCTGGTTGACGAGCAATACCTTCCATTGCTTTACCACCAATTTGACCTAAACCGATACCTCCACCGATTACGATTAATCCTGCTCCAATTAAATTGTACATACTAATTGATTTTTAAAATATTAATTAAACAAATTCTTATTAATGATGGTCATGTTCTTCAACAGCCATACCTATAAATAACGATGATAACATCGTGAAAATAAATGCTTGTAAAAACGCTACTAAAATCTCAATTACCATAATAAATAATGATAATATTAACGACATTCCTGTAGATGTTACAGGGCCAAACGCTTGTTTCATTGTAATCATTAAAGCTATTAAGCTCATTACTACGAAGTGACCAGCTGTAATGTTGGCAAACAAACGTATTAATAATGAGAAAGGTTTGATAACCACAAAACCAATTAACTCAATAACTGCTAATATTGGACGTAGTACAACTGGTACTCCTGGCATCCACAAAGTGTGTGCCCAGAAATCTTTAGTACCGCTAAACATATAAATAACAACCGTAAAAATAGCTAAACATGCTGTTACTGCTATTTGCCCAGTAACGTTAAAACCAAGTGGTGTTAATCCTAGTAAATTTAATATCCAGATAAAGAAAAACACGGTTAATAAAAAGGACATGAATTTTCTGTACTTTTTCTCTCCAATATTCGGACGTGCAATTTCATCACGCACATAGATTACTAACGGCTCTAATACTCTAGAAAACCCAGTAGGTATCGCACTTTTTTTGTAGCCCTTTGCTAAAGCAACAAAACCTAAAAGCATTAAAATACCAGTTAACAACATACCAAATACACTTTTAGTAATAGAAAAATCTAATACTTTGTGTGCGTTTTCAGCATGGTGATGGTCATCAAAAACAACGGCTTCAGCCCCTGATTCTAATTCATATATTTTACTGTGAATTTTAGTTAATAAAACACCATCTTTATTTACAATAACTTGACCATTATCATCGTGGTGAAATTCTGAAGACATAAATACTTTTAACCCACCACTTGTCCATACTATTACAGGTAACGGAAAACCAATATTAGCTCCTGTTTCGTTATTAGTATATAAATGAAAATCGTGAGAATCTTGTAAGTGATGCGCAATATATGCTTTAATTTCATCTGGAGTATCTACCTTGTTTCCACCCTCTTCTTGATGTTGATTATCATGCTCTCCGCTATTAGCAAAGCTCGAAACTGAAGTCATCAATAAAACTAAAATTGCAATAAACTTGGTAGTTTGTTTTACTAGCATCATATTTTTATAAACTAATGAAATTACGCTCTCTAAAATTTTTTGCAAATGTACACAATAATTTAAAAAGGCAAACTCTTTTTTTCAATTAGTGTTTATACAACTATATAATTGACAAATCTAAGACCTAATCGGCTAATTTTTGGTTATTTAACAATTTGGCTAAGCCAATAGCTTCTGCTATTAAGAACAGGAATAATGGCACCACTAGCGCTATGCGTTCTACTCTAGTTAATGTGTCGTTTTCTAGCACCGAATTTTTAAAAACAAAAACAAAAATTCCAATTTTTAAAAGCATAAGCGCCAAATATGCATAACCGGCTTGATTAGGAAGTATACTTGCAACACCTTCTACACAAATATATACTATAAGTGCCGCACAAGCGTGATATAAATATACATGCCACAATTCAAAAGCCATAGGCTCTGTAATAAAATAACTATGGGATGTATATGAAATAGCAAAAAGCAAAAAAATACTTAATGTAAAAACGAGAATTCTTTTAATCATTATTATCGTTATTGGTAATATTAAGAACCTGTCTAATAACAGAAAACATTGCTAGAAAGACTGCTAGCAATGTTATTATTTTATAATATAATTGGTTTGTGTTTCCTGTTTTAGAATCTACCCACTCCCCTAAAACACTTCCCAGATAAATGGTTAAGCCCATTTGAAGTGCTATAGTAGTAAACCTAACATACTTGTTAAGCTGTTTTCTCTGATTCTGATTTTCCTTTTTGTTGGGCATTTTGTGTTGCTTTTTGCGAACCTGACATTGCGCAGGTTACATTAAATGTCGCACCAGGTTCTACCGCTAATTTTCCAGCTATAACTTCGCCTTCAATACGCGCTGAAGCTTTTAATGTTAACGTTCCGGAAAGGGTTAATTTTCCTGTAAAACCACCTTCAAAATATGCATCGGTGCCGTGCATGGTGCCTTTTATTAATCCTGCTTTTCCAACAACCACTTTTCCCGTGGTGTTTATATTACCTTCTATGGTACCGTCTATTCTAAAATCGCCTTCGCTAGTTAAATCGCCAACAATTTTTGTGCCTTGTGCTATTAAGTTTTGGCTTGAGCCTGCTTCTGCCATGCTTTTTTCTTTTTTATTATCAGAGAACATAATGGTTAAAATTTATTTTGTGTCTTGATTCAAATAAGCTTCCAAATTTTTATGAATTTGAATGATTTTATAATTTGAAGAAGACACTACAAAGTAGGGGGTTTTTATTTTTTTTCTGTCTTTTTTTTCTAAAATCTGATCGAAAGTTTCTGCCACCTGCTCCGATTTTAAACCATGAACCACCACAAAGGTCGTTTCTGGATTATAAACATCGACCGAAGATTTTAAACGGTAATATTTTATATTTTTTAAAACTTCATCTAAAGTCTTTTTAAAAGTTGAAATGGCTTCAGGTTTATCTGCTTTAAACTGAAAAACAACTTTGTAATGTTCCGAAATACTATCAGCAGCTCTAACAAATGTACTGCTTTCTAAAGAAGGTAAAAGGTTTTTAGCAATATCTCGTGCTTGCTTACCTTCGGCCGTGTTGGCATAAGTAACTGCAACACGATTTATTCCCTTTTTATAAGCTTCAAACCCGTATAAGCGTCCGGAGGCTGTAGCTTTTAACATTTCAAATTTTGATACAATGGCATCTCCATCAAAACGATTAATACTTTCTTCACATTTTGAAATTACTTCAGCATATTCCTGATTGTCATACTTTAAATAAAGGGCTTCATAAATGTTTTGCGGACTATTTTCATCTTCATCTGTAACCAATTCGGGATGCTCTAGAATGTTAGCGTAACGCGAATCTGGATAGTTTAAAATAATATCTTTTTTAGCAATTTCTGCCTCCCCTTGTTCGCCAAGCAATTCGTAAATTTTATATAAATTATATTTTGAAGGCAGCACCAAACGCTCTTCAGGATTGCTGTCTAATAAATTCTGAAATTTACTTTTTGCCAATTCGTATTCTTTAAATTTCTCTTTATAAATAAGCCCTAATTGATAATAAGCGTAATTGCGTTCTTTTGAAATACTATCAATAACTTTTTCGTCGGAAGGAATTTGTGAAATATAATATTCTGGATCAAATTTTTCATCATCTGAAGCTGTATCAACAACCGAATTCAAATTCGAACTTGCGCCAGTTGTAACGCCTTTAGTAGCCCATCGCCAATCGTCTTCTAAATCGCGATCGCCCCAAATTTTAATAAATTCATTTTTCCCGTAAGCCACCGTGGTAGGGTTGTAAAAATAAAATAAAGCTCCCTGCTCTGCAGTGCCCGTACGCACCTGGCCGCCTATTTGATTATTAACCATAGCCAAGCCACTATTGTTTCGTTTTGCAGCTTCAGCTTTTTCATTGGCTTCTTCGGCTTTAAGTTTTAATGCTTTAACGTAATCATTAAAATACAACTTCCTGCTTACATCGGGCATATTAACCAAGTTTAAAACACTATCGTTTACCTTGGCGATGCCTTCATAAAAAATAACATCTTCTAAATTATCGCGTTTTCGTTTCATAACACGATATGGTTTAGAGTTTAATGCCATATTCGTCATGGTACTATCATAATATAAACCTGCTTTTGCATACACCGAATTATCAAAATACATATCGCCTAAAATTTCATAATTTCTGGCTTTAAGATAATTGTCTTTGGTATTGGTGCGCAGTGATTTATTAAAATAACGAACGGCTAGAGAATCGGAATGATTCGTTAAATGATAAACCGCAATTTGATGGTAAATCTTATCTAAATACGGACGGTTTTCTCTGTTTTCTTCAAGCTCGGTAAGTAATTCGGTAATCTCTATTTTATTACCGTTTTGGTAATCGAAATTTTTAATGATTTCAAGGTGTGCCGCAATCATGTAGATTCTTGGGGTTTTCCTCTTCAGTTCGATCACTTTATTAAAAGCACTATTTGCACTGTCTTTATAGCCTAATTCGTTATACAATTGTCCTTGTATAAATCGGTATCGGCCGCGTTCATCATTATCTTTAGTGAAGTTTGAAGCAATTTCTAATTGAGTTACAGCACTATCAATGGCTTTTGTGTTGATGTAAGCTTGTGCTAAAATTGACGTAGCATCAGCTAAATCCTGATCGTCGATAAAAGCGCGTTTCAACAAACGTTTTAAATTGTGGATAGCAAGCTCATTGTTATCCAAACGCATATTGGTTTTTTCACGCCATATTTTAGCTTGATTAATTTTATCGCTTGCAGGGTATTTATAAAGAATATAATTGAAGGCTTCTAAAGCAGGAATAAACCGCTGATCGAAATAACGCGCCTTTCCTAAAAGCAAATAAGCTTCGTCTATTTGCGGATTTCTTTCTTTACCCTCGACATTCATACCATGCTTCTGAATGGCTTTTGCAGCCTTTTCTTCAGCAATTGTAAAATTTTCGTTTCTGGATTGCCCTGGAAGTAAGATGTCTTCCGAAATTTGCATGCGCTCTATGGGTAAGACCTCCCAGTAATTATCGAAGTAGGAATTATTTAAACTTTTCCTGCCTTCATCTAAAGCAATATAACCATTATAAAGCGTATTATATTCAGCTGTTAGCGCGTGAAAATTTCTGTTTATAAACTTGTCCTTTTTCCTCGAACAACTTAATGCGAACAAGGCACAAAAGACTATGGTTAGTAAGACTTTAAAAGGTGTTTTCAATGCTGGTGTTTTAGTCTAAAATAATAACTGCAAAGGCTTGTTATTATTATATATAGTGGTAAAAATAAGCATCTTTTTCAATTAACCTATAAATTGAATGCACAAATTGGGGTGTTTCAGTAGGATGTGATACGTTTTCAGAAAAATAGCGGTTACGCGGATTTAATAAATAAAAAATGAAATTGATTTTCTCCGTATCTCTCAACGGAACGCTGCGTATCTCGATGTTAAATCTTTTTACACGAAAATGCACAGAGGCACACAGAGACTAAATGTTTTGACACGGATTTCACGGATTCACACAAATTATACAGAGCGAAAATTTATCTGTGAAATCTACGAAACCCACACATAAACACCCTGCATATCAGCGCAATACCCTAATACACCTCGTTTTCAGAGAAATGGGCTTCCAACTCTTTTAAAGTCGCTTCACTTGTAACCAAATCCTTTATAATTTCACCTTTTTCTAGCACCACAATGCGTTCGCAAACATCGGTAACGTGCAGCAAATCATGACTAGAAATTAAAACCGTAACATTCTGGTTTTCGGCTAAATCTTTTATAATGCCTTTTAATCGAATTTGAGTTGTGGGGTCTAAATTAGCAAAAGGCTCATCTAAAATCACCACTTCAGGGTTTCCAATTAAAGCGGCTACAATGCCCACTTTTTTCTGATTCCCTTTACTTAAATCGCGTAAATATTTTTTCTGACCCAATATTTCTCCGTGAAAAAAATCTTTAAACTTAAAAACCAAGGTATTTACATCAGCCTTATTTTGGCCACGTAATTCACCAATAAAAAAGAAGTACTCTTCAGGAGTTAAATACCCAATTAAAAAACTTTCATCTATAAATGACGATGTAAACGGTTTCCAATTTTCACTTTCGTTAACTTGAATGTCATTACTTTTTATAAAACCTGTTGTGGGCTGAATTAAATCTAACAACAAACTAAAAAAAGTAGTTTTTCCTGCGCCATTATTACCCACCAAACCAAAACTTTGCCCTTTAGGAATTTCTAAAGATTCAATGTTTAAAACTTGTTTTCCACCGTACTTTTTAGATAAATTAGAAGATATAATCATATTTAAAAATTAGTTGTCTTGCTCGAAAGCATTAATCATTATGTATTTTGATTGTAAATATTTGGCTGTGATTTTCTTCATTATTTTTTGATGAAAAACAATCCCTAAAACACCCAATGTAATAAGACTAAGGCAAGCCACTTCAAAACTTACTAAAAAATTAAATAAGCCAAATATTAGCATGGGGATTAATAACAACGGGATACCAATTATCCATTGTACTGCACCTGTGCCTTGAAAATTAAAGGCTGCTTTTTGGTCTAATTCTATTTTTTTTCGATTAAACGAACCGCCGTAAAGCATGATGTGCGAATTCACACCAATATTATAAATAGCAGCAGCAAAATGCACTACAAGAATTTTCCATCCAAAATAAACATAGGGAATTCCTAAAATAAAAAGCAGGATTACACTTATGGCCATTAAGGTGAATTTAGACTTTAAATAGTGTTCGTATTTTATATTCTGACTCATTAAAAGCTTATAATAAGCACTATCCCACGCCGGAATGAATTGTCCGAAATTAATTAAAAATATGCCTGTTGAAAACACTCCAATAAAAACAAAAAACGATGGTGAGTTTTGGTATGTTGGGTTGGTATAAAAAAACAAACCATACAACAAACCAATAATTAAACCATAAACAGACGATTTTGATCTTTTGTTGCGCCAAATAAGTTTTAAATCCAATTGTAAAAACGGAGCGGTGTCACCAAAATTTTTAGTCCATTCCATATTGGAAGTTTGCACTGCTTTTATTTTAGTCTTTAAACCACTATCTAAAAATAATTTCTGCTTTAGCAGCTTAAAATTAATAAGGTACAAACCAACTAGAATAAATACTGGAATTATAATAAAAACAGGGGAATTATAAATAGCATTAAATCCATTACCTATTAAAGTTGAAAACGAAATAATTTGAAAATCATTTAAAGCATAAAGCCCTCCTGCTAAGATAATTATAGGCAGCACAGACAAGTCTTTTTCAGAAGAAAAGCTTTCAATAATAAAATTCAAGAAGTTAATAATGAGCGTTACCAGAAAAAAAGCGAGCATCCAAGTTAATACCAAACCTGCTGGGTAGCCTTTATAAATTAAAGTTATGCTAAAAGGAATAATGGCAAATAGCGGCAAAAAATTAAAAAAAGAAAGCACCGACTTCCCTAAAACATAGTTTACAATATCGCGTCGCTTTACAGGTAAAATTAACAATGGTTTTACAGCCAAAACAGGCAGCTTCTGAAAGAAAAAACGAAGTACCAAATCGACTAAAAACCAATAGAATAAATACCCATTAACAACAAACAAAGGATCTTGGGCAGGAAATTTATCTTTAAGGAAAGGAAACAAAGTGAGACCTGCCCCAAAAAACATCGCTATAAAATAAAAGGCAAAAAAGCCCATTAAAATTTTTAGCCCAAGACTTTTACCAAAACTTGCCGATCTAAAAAAAGACTTCCATTCTAATTTAGGTAAAAAGGATGTCATTATTGATATTTCTTAGCAATACCTTGCACTTCCACTGCCCAATTTTGCCCCAGCATCATGCCTTGTTGCGTAAGGGCTAATTGCTTTTCGGCTAACTTTTTTCCTAAGGGTGACTTGTAAAATGCTAAAAGTTGTTTAATCTCATCTTGAGTAAATTCGGCCATATATAAATCGGCCATTTTAGTATACAAACCATCTAAAGTGCTGCTAGCTTCGGTGGTATATGCCTGTTTTTTATCATCAGAAACTGTACTACCAAATTGTGCAATTGCAGCATCAAAAGCCGAACCTGCTCCTGTTAACTTAATAAACTCTATGGCTTCGTTTTTAAACGCTGTGTTATCCTGTGCCAGGGCTACATTAACAACCAATAAAAGGCATACTACTACGATTTTTTTCATTTTTAAAAGAGGATTAATTAGTTAATTAAATATGTGCTTAAATTTCAACAAAAGTTACAGTTTTTAAAATAAAATTATAGGCTTCAAACGAAGTTTTTGTTTTTCCTTGATTAAATCTTAAAAACTACAAAAAACAAAATTTTATAAATTCATAAGTTATGAGTACCCAAAAAAGGATATTATAATTTGTAACCCACTGATTCCTGTACTGTTTTTATATTATTTAACCATTTCGTATTATACATGACGGCAATAAACATAGCGCTTCTGATCAAAACTCAAAAAGCTATTTATAATGGAATATAAAACTTTTAATTAAACTGCTTTATGATTTTTTGGTGCTTCTTTAAAAACACAATAGAACAATAAAGAAATATGAAACTATTAAACAAAAGCCATAACGAAGTATACAAACCTTGAAAAACAACAATTATAATTAAAGGGTAAGTAATAACACTCCATATTTGAGTTTTAGCAATAAAACTATAAACTGTCTTTTCACTAGACTTTCTAATTTTATTAAACTTAATAATTGAAATAACAGAAAATAAAAGTATAATTCCGACAAGTACACAAGTTAAGAATGTGGATATTTCTACTTCATCATTTATAAAAGGCAGAAAGAAGCATGTTAGCATATAAATTATGAAATACTTCAAATATATTTTTTTTGCTTTATCAATAACGAGTTTAGGCGCAGAAAAGGTTAACCCAAACAGCAAACTACTGCTATTATTAAAATAAGAATTCCATTTTTTAGTAACCTGAACAAAAGCATATTCGAAGTCAACTCCGTGGTTATTCATTTCATCTTCTATTTGCAGTATTAAATGATCCAAAATTTCGATTCTCAAATCAACATAAACAATCCCTTTTACATCAAGGAATTTTTCAATCTGCTTAATTTCATCTGTCGTTAATTTCATAATTATCCCATTCTAAATTTAGGGTTTACCAAAGTTCTCATGGTTGCAATATATTGTTCCAACTCATTAAGTTTATTAGCTGTTTCCTTTGTGCCTGTCTCCGTAAGTTTATAATATTTACGCATTCTATTATCAACTTTTAAAACCTCAACATCCAAATAACCTTCGGATTCCAACTTATGTAACGATGGATAAAGTGCACCTTCAGTAATTTTAAGCTCTCCTTTTGTAAGCTCTTTTACCTTTTGAGTAATCTCATAACCATACATTTTATCATTCTCGTTTAAGAGTTTCAAAATAATAGTGGTTAAACTGCCTTTATATAGATTAGATTTTTTCATAACAATTCAAATTTACATAATTTTCTTATACATAAATAAATTATGTATAAGAAAATTAAACACATTAACAGAAAGTGTATTAATTACCTACTTACTAGAAACACACAAAGTACATTTTAATATTTTTCTTACGCGTTAATTTTATTAAAAAAACATCCTAATTTTTAAAGGCTTCACTATTTTTGCTAAAAATAAATTTGCATGGCATCATTTCACAAACTTTCGGTAAAAAACATAAAAAGAGAAACTCCAAAAGCCATTAGTATTTCTTTTAATGTTCCTGAAAACCTTAAAGAGACCTTCGCTTTTAGAGCGGGACAATACATAACTTTAAAAACCGAAATCGATGGCCATGAAGTACGTCGGGATTACTCACTTTGTGTATCACCTAAAAGTGGCGAACTTAAAGTGGCTATTAAAGAAATAGAAGACGGCACCTTTTCGGCCTATGCTAATAACAGCCTAAAAGTTGGCGACACGCTTGAAGTTGCTCCACCAAAGGGGCGCTTTATTTTTGAACCCAACGACTCTAAAACTAAAAACATTGCTGCTTTTGTTGCAGGAAGCGGAATTACTCCTGTTTTAAGCATTATAAAATGTGCTTTGGAAGAAGAAGTGCACAGTAAAGTTATTTTAGTTTACGGTAATAAAACTACTGAAGACACTATGTTTTTAAACGAACTTTTAGAGCTTCAACACGCTTATAAAGATCGTTTTTCAATTCAGTTTGTATTTAGTCAACAAGATGAAGACGATGCTATTTTTGGAAGAATTGAAAAAAGCACCGTGAATTACGTTATTAAAAACGAACATAAACACGTTGAAGTAGATGCTTATTACCTTTGCGGACCAGAAGCCATGATTCATACGGTGAAAGATGTTTTAACAGAACATAATACAGATGCCTCTCGAATTCATTACGAACTTTTTAAAGCCGCAAAACCTGCCGAAGTTGAACCCACTGAAACACAAGCTTCAGGCACATCAAAAATAACGGTAACCGTTGATGATGAAACTACTACTTTTGAAATGTCTCAAAAACAAACCATTCTTGAAGCCGCTCTAGATGAAGATTTAGACGCCCCATATTCTTGTCAAGGTGGTATTTGCAGCAGCTGTTTAGCCCGAATTACAGAAGGCGAAGCTACCATGCGTCAAAACAATATTTTAACCGAAAGCGAAGTAGCAGAAGGTTTAATTTTAACTTGTCAAGCGCACCCAACAACCCCAACCATTACAATTGATTTTGATGATGTTTAATTTTGATTTGATTTGTTGATTTGTGTAATTGTTTAACTGTTACTCGTGCAGTAAAAACTTATTAACGTTTAAAACACCCCTATAATCCCCTCTAGGGGATATTCCAAACCAGATTCTGTAGAAATAGCACATTATTTTAAGCTATTATTGTCACCGTTGTTTTTTGCAAAGTTGAATTAAAACCAATTACAACAAACCAATAACCAACAACTAGCAACAATTAACTAATAACTAAAAACCAGTAACCAAAACCTACCCTACAACATCCTGCAGTTTAGCAACCACAACTTCTGGAGCAATGCTTCCAGCAGCGTCTTTATAATCTTCTGGGTAACTGTTCCCGTATACTGAAGTTGGTATTTTAGGAAACTGTGTTCTATCGGCTATAAGTGCAAAATCTTCTAGCTGATTAAACGGCCCAAAACCAGCAAAAGGATGAGTAACCCCCCAAATAGTGACCACTTTTACACCCAGCATGGCCGCTAAATGTGCGTTTCCAGAATCCATAGAAAGCATGGCATCAAGGTTTGAAATGACATCTAATTCTTCATCAAAAGTGAGCTTTCCAGCCAAATTGATGCCGTTTTCAAAAGTGTTTAAAGCTTCAACATCACTTACACCACCAAAAAGAATCACGGTATACTTTTGTGAAAGTGCCTTAACAACCTGTTTCATTAAAGGTAGCGGATACATTTTGCCTTCATGAGCTGCAAAAGGCGCAACGCCAATCCATTTTTTAGAATCGCGACCAATTAACCTTTGTAAAGTCTGACCTAAAACCACGCGTTTTGGGAAACTCGGATTTGAAAGATCGACAGGAAAACCTAATTTTTCAAACACATCGGCGTAGCGTTGATGCGTTGTTTTTAAAGCTTCAAATTTTTCGCCATAAATCAATAAACGCTTTTCTGCTCGGCCTTTATCTAAAGACACAAAACGTTTGCATTTTAAAAACTGTTTTAAAATTTTACTTCGTAAAACATGGTGCAAATCGGCAACCCCATAAAAGGCATTCTGGTTGAGTTCCTTAGCTAATTTATAAAGTCCGAAAACGCCCTTATGTTTTCCTTTAACCTCTGCGGAAACGATTTTAACTCGAGGAATATCTCTAAAAAAAGGTTTGAAAAATGCTCGGGTTAAAACCGTAACTTCAACCTCTGGATGCTGCTGAATAAGCGCCCGAAGCACAGGCACAGACATAGCAACGTCTCCCATAGCAGAGAGACGTATTGCTAATATATGTTTTGTATTTGGCATGGAATTTCAGTTGAAAAAGTCTTCGACAAGCTACAGTTGATGTAATTTGTGATTAAGGTTTACAAAAAATATAAAACACCCCTAAAATCCCCTCAAGGGGACAATCCTTTCCAAAGGTCTTTAGAATTAAAACATTTTTAAACTACTTTATCAATGTTTTTAAAAAGTTGAATTGATTACGTATAGTTATCCCCTAGAGGGGATTATAGGGGTGTAACGAACACCTTTTTACCATACACCACTCATATTCAATGAAAATATATTTTCATTTCGATACTCCTCTAAGTTACAAACCAAGAATCACAAAATGGCTTTTATGCATTTATTTTTGAGAACGAAGTACAGGATTTAATTCATCATCGTTGTACATTTTCATTTGCTTGTACACTTTCATGTATTTATCGCCTTTTTCAATATCACTTAAAAGGGTATCAATTGCAGTTGATAAATCGACACGTTGTTCTAATAAAACATCTAATTTTTTCTGACAAGCAGCTTTGTGTTCCGCGGAAGCGTCGCTACGAGTCGCCTCTTCATGCATGTGGTACACTTTTAAAGCTAAAATAGACAATCTATCTACACCCCAAGCCGGACTTTCGGTATTAATAGTCGCGTCTTTTTTTACAGGAGCATCTTTATATTTTTCTAAAAAGTAACTGTCAATATACTCCACCATATCGGTTCTGTCTTGATTTGAAGCATCAATCTGGCGCTTTAAAGTCAGTGCTGCAACAGGGTCGATTTGCGGGTCGCGAATAATATCTTCATAATGCCATTGCACAGTATCAATCCAACATTTTCTGTATAATAAATGCTCTAATAATTCACTTTCTGGATAGGCATTTTCAAAAGGCTGATCGACCGTATTTATAATGTGATATTTTTCGATAACCTCCTGAAATATTTTATTCGCTTTTGTAGTAAACATAGTCTTTAATTTTAAAATGCAAAGATATTTATAATTCGTTAACTTTACTAATGAAAACACAATTTGAAGCCATGAAAATTCGCAATTTATCAATTGAAAATTCGATACTTAACACCTTTCTTTCTGAATTAAGACAGGTTGATATTCAAAAGGATGCCATGCGATTTAGGCGAAATATTGAACGCATAGGTGAAATTCTAGCTTATGAGATGAGTAAATCTCTAGATTATCAAACCGAAAACATTAAAACACCCTTAGGCATTAGTCCAACGGCATTACCCACAAACAACATCGTTTTATGTTCCATTTTACGCGCTGGGATTCCCTTGCACAATGGTTTATTGAATTATTTTGATACCGCTGAAAACGCCTTTATTTCGGCATACCGACAGCACAAACAAAACCCTGAAAGTTTCGAAATTGTGGTGGAATATTTAGCCTGCCCAAGTTTGGAAAACAAAACCCTTATTCTAGCCGACCCCATGTTGGCTACCGGACAATCGATGGTGGCCACTTTTGAAGCTTTAAAAGGTTTTGGAACCCCAAAAGAAATTCATTTAATAAGTGTGATTGGTGCACAAGAAGGCGTCGATTTTATAAGCAATCATTTTGATGCCAATGTGCATTTATGGATTGGCACTATTGATGAAAAACTAAACAGTAAGGGCTATATTATTCCAGGACTTGGTGATGCTGGCGATTTGGCTTTTGGTGAAAAACTACAGCATTAATAAGATAAAAGGCACCAAGATAAGTACAGCCAAAAAGATTTCTTTAAACCATTTTTCTTGAATAATTTCAACATAATTCGCGATAATAATAGCTAAAGGTGTAAATAAAAACAAAAACTCGCTACCGTTTTTTTCGGGTACAAACACCACTATTAAAGCACCAATAACAGCAGCTAAGACTACCGTTTTAAAGGAAACGCGAAACACCTTTTTCTTCTTTTTAATATTTTTTAAATAATAAAAGGAGGACCAAACACCAAAAGAAACAAGTACGGTAATGGCTATTAAATAGGTAATGGAATTATAGGGACTAAAATCGTAACTAATAGCTGTTGAAAAATGAAAAATCTCGAAATAGCTATCGTATAAAACCACAGAAAGTGCCGAACCTATTAAAAAAACGGTAAAAATGCCTAGAAAAGGAATAATCCAATGCCTAAGGTTATTATCGGTATACAACGCTAAAGATAAAAGGATTAGCACAAAAAACAGAATGGACCAGAAATAAAACAAGGCCGCAATACCAATCCAAAAGGCTGCGTCAAAAAGTTTCTTTTTAACCTCTTTTTGCGAATGCAAACTAATAATACGTCGCAGGCCTAATAACACAAAAAAGTTGGCAAAAATAACATTCGGGTAGCTTGTTGTTTGTGTTATAAATAATATGAAAAGACTAAAAAGTAAAATTTCATAATTATTATTAACCGTTAAGCTGTTCTTATTAACTATAAAATTAAGGACTAAAATAGAGCCATAAAGCATGAAAAGCACACCAACTTGCTTAGCAACAAAAAAAGAATCCATTCCTTCTAACGGTATATTTATGCGCGCCATAACAAAAGCTAATAGCGTGATAAAAAACACGATGATGAAATTTATTGGTTTAGATTTATTAAAAAAGCTTGTTAACATTAACTGTTTTTGTATTTTTGCTTCGTAAATATACTAACTATATATGGTTAGCGCATAATAAACAAACTAACATGAAAGATTTCTTTTACGCGATACAAGATTTATTTGTTAATGTTCTTTTTAAACCTTTAGATGCTATTCGTGCTCTAGAGCTTGAAAATTGGTTTTTAGCAAACATGGTTTCTTGGATTTTCATCATTATTGGCTTTGTTGCCATGGTTTATTGGATGATCCAATTAAAAGGATTTAACGACAATAACGAAGAAGACAAAAGCATTTCTTCGCACTCGTATTTATAAATCGAAACCGATATCTTTACGATAATTCATCTTATCAAAATGTAGTTTTTCTATATTTTGGTAAGATTTTTTTATGGCCTCTTGGTAGGTATCTCCATACGAAGTAATTGCCATAACGCGTCCGCCAGAAGTTACAATTTTACCATCTTTTATAACCGCACCTGCATGAAATGGTATCGAATCTTCAACAGCTTCAATTCCTGTAATTTCTTTACCTTTTTCATAAGCTTCCGGATAACCTCCAGAAACTAACATGATAGTAGTTGCAGCACGTTCGTCTATTTCAATATTAATTTTATCTAAAGTACCTTCAGCCATAGCTTGAAGAATATCAACAAAATCATTTTTTAATCGCGGTAAAACAACCTCGGTTTCTGGGTCGCCCATACGCACGTTATATTCAATCACTTTAGGATCGTCGCCTACTTTTATAAGGCCAATAAAAACAAAACCTACATAAGGTAAATTATCTTTTTTAAAGCCGCCAATCGTAGGTTTAACGATACGCTCTTCAATTTTGCTTAAAAATTCGTCGGTTGCAAAAGGCACTGGAGAAACAGCTCCCATACCGCCTGTATTTAAACCTGTATCGCCTTCGCCAATACGCTTGTAATCTTTAGCTGTTGGTAAGATTTTATAATTTTTGCCATCGGTTAAAACAAAACAACTTAGCTCGATACCGTCTAAAAACTCTTCTATAACCACTTTAGTACTTGCTGCACCAAATTTTGCATCAACCAGCATACTTTTTAGTTCTGCTTTGGCTTCATTTAAATCATTTAAAATAACCACACCTTTTCCAGCCGCTAAACCGTCTGCTTTTAAAACGTAAGGTGGTTGTAAAGTTTCTAAAAACGCATAACCTTTTTCAACGTTATCTTTTGTAAAACTCTCGTAAGCCGCTGTTGGAATATTATGACGGTATAAAAATTCTTTTGCAAATTCTTTACTACCTTCTAACTCGGCAGCTGCTTTTTGTGGTCCAATTACCGAAACGTGTTTAATGGCAGCATCGTTCAAAAAGAAATCGTGAACACCTTGCACTAACGGATCTTCGGGACCTACCACTACCATATCGATTTTATGTTCTAAAACTAAGGCTTTAATAGCAGGAAAATCGGTAACTCCAATATTAACATTGGTAGCAATTTCGGCAGTTCCTGAGTTTCCAGGAGCTACGAATAACTGTTCACATTTAGGACTTTGAGCAATTTTCCAAGCAAAAGTGTGTTCTCTTCCGCCAGAACCAAGAATTAAAATACGCATGGTGTTGTTTTTTAGATTCTCATTTACATGAGAATGGCTTTAAATTATATGGTTGCAAAAATAAGGGCTTTTTAGAATTAGCCACGAAAACAGATGTGTTTTTTTCTGATTTTTTATTCTAAATTCACAGAGCAACGGTCTTCGAGCAGAGTCGGGAAGGTTTTTGAATAAGATTTGTAAATCAGTAAACTATCCATGTTAGATGAATGCAAAAATAACAGACTGTTCATTCTAATCTAAAATGTTCTCGACTTCGCTCGAACACCCTAATAATGAAGCATTAAAATAAGTTCACGAGGTAACGGTCTTCGAGCGGGGTCGAGAAGGTTTTTGAATAAGATTAGTAAATCAGTAAACTATCCAAGCTAAATGAATGTAAAAATAACAGACTATTTCATTCAAATGTATATGTTCTCGACTTCGCTCGAACACCCTAATAATAAAGGATTAAAATAAGTTCAAAAGGTAACGGTCTTCGAGCGGAGTCGAGAAGTTTTTTGAATAAGATTGTATCATTATATTTTTTCTATAAAACCGTTTTGGATATTACTTTTATCTTTAGCTTTGATTTTTTGGCTCGATTTACATGAATTTATTTAACCTGTCCTTACAATTAAACGGCTTTCCTATAAAGGAAGCTTCCCGTGTGCTAAAAAGCATTCAAAATCGTGTGGATAATAATTATGAAACTTACATTGAAGCTAAAAAACAAGCCATAGTTAATTACCACTTAAAACATAATACGTTTTATAAAAACTTTGTAAATACTGAAGGATTTACCAATTGGAATAGCCTCCCCGTAATGACCAAAAGTGATTTACAAACCCCTTTGACTAAGCGCTTATCAAATGGTTTTTCTAAAACCAACTGCCATTTCCACAAAACTTCCGGTTCTTCTGGAACGCCTTTTATTTTTGCTAAAGATAAATTTTGCCACGCCTTAACCTGGGCCAATTTTATAGACCGATATAATTGGTTTAATATCGATATTCAACACTCGAAACAAGCCCGTTTTTATGGAATTCCTTTGGATAAAAAAGGCTATTACAAGGAACGTTTGAAAGATAAATTAAGCAACCGTTACCGTTTTTCAGTATTTGATTTAAGCGATGTACAGCTTGGAAAAAATGTTGAAAAATTTAAAACCACTCCTTTTGAATATATTAATGGCTATACCAGTGCCATTGTTCAGTTTGCTAAATACCTTCAGAAAAACAACATCGTTTTAAAAACAGTATGCCCGACTCTAAAAGCTTGTATTGTTACTTCTGAAATGCTTTTTGAATCGGATAAAACCCTTTTAGAAACACAATTTGGCGTTCCAGTGATTAATGAATATGGCGCTGCCGAATTAGGCCTCATCGCCTTTCAGAACAGTAAAAACGAATGGTTGATTAATAACGAAGATTTATATGTTGAAATTCTAGATGAAGAAAACACCATTTTGCCTTACGGTGAAACGGGACGCGTGGTAATCACTTCGCTATTTAACAAAGCACATCCTTTTATTCGTTACGATTTAGGTGATATTGGCACATTATCAAAAAACAGCACGCCCAGTAAACCGATTCTTGAAAGTCTTCAAGGCAGAACCAGTGATCTCGTGCAATTACCAAGCGGAAAAACAGCAGCTGGACTCAGTTTTTATTATGTTACAAAAACGATTATTGAAGATTCAAGCCCCGTAAAAGAATTTGTTATTGAACAATTAAAATTAAACACGTTTAAAATTAGCTATGTGAGTACCGAAACCCTTTCGGAAGACAAACTTGAAGCCATTAGAAAAGCCATCTCTAAATATTTAGAACCTCAGCTCTCAATTCTTTTTGAACAGAAAACAAGTTTAAACCGTTCCAACCGGGGAAAACTCAAGCAGTTCACGTCTTATTTATAGGTTTTTTAAAGTAACGCATTATCAATCAGATTGAAGCGTAGCGTAATGAAGAATCTTTACTACGTTATTCTGGGATTCCTCCTAGCGTGGGAATGACAGAGCAATTACATAAAAAGTATTCTGTACTTTTGATACCCCTGAAATAAATTCAAGGTGACGTAAAACAACAAGTTTAAAGTGTACTTCTCGACGCCGCTCGAACACCCTGTAGATTAAGAAAAACAGTAATAAATAAATGTTTATACCGATCCATGTTCTTAAATAGAACCAAAAATTTCAAGCTGAGCATGCCTAAGACTGCTTAGCTATTAGCTCCTTAACCACCTAACTTTATAACTATATAACCTTATAACTTTATAACTTTATAACTTTATTACTACTCAACTTCTCAACCAACTTAGCCTTCACAAAAAAATGCTCCACTAAAAACACCAACATACAGTACAAAGATTTTAATTTAGAATAACCCAAGCCTTTATGATATACCCAATAATTATGTTTAAGCAATTCAAATTTATTGGCCGACATGGAGTCTTTTCTAACCCGGTAGTATGCTAAAGACGACGGAATTCCCAAAGCAGGTTGCCCCGATTTTTTAATCGCCGCTAACCACAACAACCAATCCTGACGCTTACGTAGATTTGGAGTAGTTATTTTACCTAACTTTTTCACATTATACATCCCTGTTAAATTCCCAATGTAATTACTTTTTAGAAGTTTTTCGTAAGTTAAGACTGGTAACGCATTAGCGCGTTTCTTCAATGGATTTCCGTTAGCATCGATAAAATAGTAAGTAGAAAAACTAACGGCACAGTTTTCAGTTTGCATAAACTTAACCTGTAGCTCCAGTTTATTAGGTTTCCACAGGTCATCGGCATCTAAAAAGGCTATAAAATCGCCTTGTGCAGCTTCAATGCCTAAATTACGGGACACAGCAGCTCCTAAATTTTTAGGGTTTTTATAAAGTTTGATGTTGGCATGGTTTTCTAAAAAAGGCTGAATGACTTGCAAAGTAGCATCTTCAGAAGCATCATCAATTAAAAGCAATTCCCAATTTAGATAGGTCTGACTAATCACACTACGAATAGTTTCTGAAATAAAAGCTTCAGAATTAAACATGGGTGTTATTACAGAAACCAAAGGCTGCATCACTACAGTGGATGATTAATAAGCTTTTTCTTCACCTTTAATCGCATTTAAAAATGTTTGAATGGTGATTTTAATATCTAATAAAAGTGACCAGTTTTCAATATAGAAGATGTCGTATTTCACACGGTTAATAATATCTTTATCGGTTTCTATTTCACCTCTAAAACCACTAATCTGAGCCATTCCTGTAATACCAGGTTTCACAAAATGACGCACCATAAACTTATCAACGCGTTGGGCATACATACTGGTATGACTAACCATATGCGGACGCGGTCCTACCACAGACATATCGCCAAACAAAACATTAAAAAATTGAGGCAATTCATCGATACTGGTTTTTCGAATAAATGCTCCCACCTTTGTAATACGCATGTCGCCTTTAGTTGCCTGATGCAAGTGCGCATCTTTATTAGGCCTCATGGATCTAAATTTATAACAATCGAATTCTTGATAGTTAAAACCATTTCTAGATTGCTTAAAAAATATGGGGCCTTTAGATTCTAATCGGATTAAAATAGCGATGATAGGCGTTAACCAAGACAGTAAAAAAACAATAACAAAAGATGAAAACAGGATGTCAAACACTCTTTTAACAAATTTATTTCCTGGTTCTTGTAAAGGGATCGCCCTTATCGATAAAATAGGGATGTAATCGTAATACTGATACTTTAAACGTTTGGAATAAATATCCTTATTATCGGGAATAAACTTTAATTCTCTTAAATTATTATCTGCAAAATCGATTAAACTATTAATCTGTTTATTAGATAATTCGGCTACAGAAAAATAAATTTCATCAATATTATTTGCAATAATATAGTGGTAACACTTTTCTAAACTAAAGCCATGATCATTTACACTAAATTTAGCTTTAAAACTGTATCCAAAATCAGCACGTCTTTTAAAGGTTTTTATTAATTGTCTGGTTTTTTCGTTACTACCAATTACAATTACGTTTCTAATATTTCCACCAAAAACCGTTCGGTACTTTTTTAACAAAAAAGTACTTATTAATTTAAATGCACTTATACATGCAAACACAGCCAAAATATAGTAAACCAAAGACAACCTACTGATACTAGGCTGCTTAAAAAACCCTATAAACGCGTATAGCACAACAGCAAAAATGATAATCTGCCTAAAAAGCAAGGGTATAATTTGAATTAATTTGGTGTGTCTTTCTATTTCATAAAAATGGTTTTTAATAGCAATGACTACCCACAACAAAGAAATATAGACACAAAATACATAGACATCTGTTAGGTTAATGTCGAAGAAAAAAACCGCCAAATTAATAATGATTAAATCTATAAACCCAAAGAGCGGCTTTATATACCCTGAATATCTGCTTCTTTTGTATTCCACTTATTTTTTTATATGATTTTTAAAATCTTTATGTTCACTTTTATAGAGTTCATCAGGTGTTAAACCCTTAAAATAATTGTAGGTTATTTGCATGCCTTCAGCACGACCTATTTGGGGTTCCCAGCCTAACACACGTTTCGCCAATGTAATATCAGGTTGCCTTTGCATGGGGTCATCAACAGGTAAATCTTTATAGATAACTTTTTGAGCAGTTCCTGTTAATTTTATAATTTCCTCTGCAAAGTCTTTAATTGAGATCTCATGCGGGTTCCCAATATTTACAGGTCCTGTATAATCACTTAATAGCAATCTGTAAATCCCTTCTACCTGATCGCCTACATAACAAAAGGATCGGGTTTGCGAACCTTCACCAAAAATAGTTAAATCTTCACCTCGTAAAGCCTGCCCCATAAAAGCAGGAATTACACGGCCATCATTTAGGCGCATTCTTGGTCCATAAGTGTTAAATATACGAACAATACGGGTTTCTAAACCATGAAAACGATGGTAAGCCATAGTGATGGATTCCTGGAATCGCTTGGCCTCATCATAAACCCCGCGAGGGCCAATGGTATTCACATTACCATAGTAATCTTCATTTTGAGGATGCACTAAGGGGTCGCCATAAACCTCAGATGTCGAAGCAATAAGAATTCGTGCTCCTTTAGCTTTAGCCAAGCCCAACAAATTATGGGTACCTAATGAGCCTACCTTTAACGTTTGAATAGGGATTTTTAAATAATCAATAGGGCTAGCTGGCGATGCAAAATGTAAAATATAATCTAAATCACCTTCAATGGACACAAACTCGGTAACGTCGTGTTCAATAAATTGAAAATGGAGGTGCTGTTCTAAATGAGCCAGGTTCTTTTTATCTCCCGTAATAAAGTTATCCATGCCAATAACGGCATAACCTTCACCGATGAAGCGATCGCATAAATGCGAGCCTAAAAATCCTGCTGCTCCTGTTATTAGAACTTTTTTCATAATATAATGAGCTACTTAATCGAAAAGTGGATCAATAATTTTAATGATTAAACATTTTACTTAATGTGTTTTCTATATCATAATTTCTATGAAAATCACCAATTATTGAATTTAATTTTTTTCTAGAACCACAGAGCGTTTGGATTTCATTCTTTCTAACAAATTTAGGGTTTATAGTAACACTTATTTTACGCCTAGAAAGTCCCTCTAAAACACTAATAATTTCTTTTATATTTATAGCACTACCACTACAAACATTTACAATTTCTGACTTCACATCACTCTTTATCAGTTTTTCGTAGCATTCTACAACAAAACTAACATCATTAAACTCTCTATAAACATCTATATTTCCTAAGGCAATCTCTGACTTATTCTCTTTAAAATGTGACACTATTTTAGGTACTAAAAAATGAGATTCTTGACCAACACCAGTATAATTAAAAGGTCTAGTAATCACTATATTTTGTCTGTCAAAATAAGAACGAATCATATTTTCCATAACCAACTTACTATTCCCATAATGGTTAACAGGTTGCGGACACATTGACTCGTCCAACTCTCCCTCCCTATTTCCATAAACAGCTCCACTACTCGCAATTAATATTTTATCAGGAATATAGTTCAACCTTTCAATTGCCTCTAATAAATTCAAAGTTCCAAAAATATTTACATTATAAATATTTTGCATATTTTCAGATGCTACAAAAGAGACAGCAGCTAAATGTATTATATAATCAGGTTTAACAAATCTTAAAGTTTCAAACAGGTCTTGTTCATTTAAAATATTACAAGACAAATGTTTTGGATTATCTGCTTGTGCTAATGTTGACCCATAAACATCAAAACCCTCATTTATTAAATGTTTTTCGAGATGAATTCCCGTAAAACCACTAATCCCAGTAATAAATACTTTTTTCTTAGAAAGTTCCACCATTTTCATTTCTTTCTATATCTTTTTTCACCATCATATCACACAACTCTTTTAATGTTGTTTTAGGTTTCCATCCTAATTTTTCATTTGCTTTGGAAGCATCTCCAATTAACAACTCTACTTCTGCAGGACGATAAAACTTAGGGTTGACTTTTATTAATTCTTTTCCTGTTGCAGCATCCAATCCAATTTCATTCTCCGCTTCCCCTTTCCATTGAATATCTACATCAACAGCATTAAAAGCTAAAGTAACGAAATCTCTAACTGTTTGTGTTTTGTTCGTAGCAAGCACGAAGGTTCCTGGCTCATCAATTTGTAACATGCGATACATACCATCTACATATTCCTTTGCATAACCCCAATCTCTTTTAGCATCCATATTTCCTAATTCTAAAAAATCTTGTTTTCCTAAATGAATTTTAGCAACAGCATCTGTAATTTTTCTAGTTACAAACTCTTTCCCTCTTAAAGGCGATTCGTGGTTAAATAATATACCACTTGTCGCAAATAAATTATACGACTCTTGATAATTTAAAGTGGCCCAATGAGCAAAAACTTTAGCGACACCATAAGGGCTTCTAGGGTGAAACGGTGTATCTTCTTTCTGGGGAATAGCATGAACCTTACCAAACATTTCAGAAGTAGAGGCTTGATAAAATTTAATCTTTGGATTTATGGTTCTTATAGCTTCCAATAAATTCATTGCACCAACACCCGTAATTTGTGCAGTTGCTATAGGCTGGGTAAAAGAAACTCCTACAAAGCTTTGTGCTGCTAAATTGTATATTTCATCTGGCTCAATTTCTGAAATAATTCTATACGCACTGGATAAATCAATTAAGTCATATTCTAATAAAGTTAAATTTGGGTGCTGATCTACTCCAAGCTCTTCTATTCTCCAAAAATTGGTAGAACTTGTTCTTCTATATGTTCCAAAAACCTTATACCCTTTGCCTAGTAAAAGTTCTGCTAAATATGCTGCATCTTGCCCTGTAATTCCCGTTATTATGGCTTTTTTCATTTTTATTTATTTTCTTTCCAATTATTATATAATGTTTCTACTGTATTTTTAAATTCTTTTTCAAATCGTTCTATACTAAAAAGCTCTGCATTTTTTCTAATATTTTTTTTAACAAATAAAGATTCGTTTTTCTCAAAATAAATCAAAGCCTCTTCTAAAGCATTAACACTTTGTCGCTCAAAGAAAACACCTGTTATCTCTTCATTAACATTTTTGTTACTTGGAAATACTCCTTTTATCGTTTCAAGAGCACCTCCTTTACCATAGGCGATTACAGGAACGCCGCAAGCTTGAGCTTCAATTGGGGCTATACCAAAATCTTCCTCAGCAGCAAAAATAAAAGCTCTAGCATGCATTAACAACCTTTGCATCTCTTCTTTTTCAACATACCCTTTAAGTACAACATTGGATTTAGCTAATTTCTTTATTTTTTTAAAATCAGGCCCATCTCCTACAACAATTAATTTTTTGCCAATTTTAGAAAATGTCTCAACTATGAGATCAATTCTTTTGTAAGGAACCATTCTCGAACAAGTAATATAATAATCACTTGTTTCAGTTGTTAGAGTAAAAGAATTGGTGTCAACTGGTGGATATATAACAATTGATTCTTTGTTATAAATTTTTTTAATTCTTTTTGCTACATAATTAGAAATAGCTATATATTGATTAGGCCTATTTGCCGTAGAATAATCCCATAATCTTAACTTAAATAAAAAATATCTAGCAATAAAGCCTTTAATTCCTTTATCTAATTTTGCTTCTTTAATATATTGAGAATATAAGTCCCAAGCATATCTTACCGGCGAATAAACATAAGATATGTGAAATTGATTTGGGCGCGTTAATACTCCTTTTGCAACTGATGAAGATGACGAAATAATTAAATCATAATCATTTAAATCTAACTCTTCAATGGCTAAAGGAAAAAGAGGTAAATAACTTCTGTATTTTGTTTTACCAAACGGCAGTTTTTGAATAAATGTATTTTTTGTCTGTTTCCCTTTTAAAATAATATCTCTATTCTTCTGTGATAAGTCATCAATCAAAGAAAAATGATCAAAATCGTCCCAAATGTTAGTAAAACTTTCAACACATCTTTCTGCTCCACCGTAAACGGTGTACCAATCATGGATTAATGCTTTTTTCATATTAATTCTTCAATTATACATTTCAATTTACTGGTTGAATCATCCCAATTATAGCGTTTTAAGTTTAAAGCACTAAGGTTTTTAATTTTATCAATTGTGTCTTTATTATTAATAACTTCCTCCATTTTAGACTTTATATTATCTACAGAATTAGGATCAAAATATTCAACAGAATCACCATAAACTTCGGGCAAAGAAGTCACATTAGATATAATACATGCACATCCACATGCCTGGGCTTCTAAAGGAGGTATCCCAAAACCCTCAAATAAAGACGCATATATAAATAATTCCGCTGTATTATATATGTCAATCAATTCTTCATCTGTCAAATATCCTGTAAAGATAATATTATCATTAATAATTTCTTCATCTAAACCAACATTAGAAAATGTTTTATTTTTTTTTCCTACAATTACAAGTTTATAATCTGAGTCTATTTTATTAAATGCTTCAATAACACGTTTCAAATTTTTCCTTGGGTCGATGGAAGAAACCGTTAGGATAAATTTTTCACGTTTTAAATTTTTATTGATAAACTTCTCTGATGGTGCTGCATAGATAACATGTAATTTTCTATCCAGAATTTTATAAGTCTCAATAATATCTTGCTTCACATAATTACTATCTGTAACTATTCGCTTTGAATTACTTAAACTAAAAGGGATTAGGGTATTATATAATTTCTGAAAAGAGTATGAAAACCATTCTGGGTGATGTTTAAAAGCCAAGTCGTATAAAAACATTATTTTGTTCTTATAAAATATCGGTGCTATCCCTACGAAATTTAGCAACAAAGGGTTTTTATTTTTCTTCAAAAATACAGGTAAACTTAGTTGGTCCCATAATTGCCCTTTATGCTTCCCGACAAAAACAATATCAATATCATTTTCCAATTTATTTACAACAGGTTCATTAGGAGCTACAAAAATAAGTTCATGATTTCCAATTTTTTTTGGTAATCTATTGCATATTTCAAAAGCATATCTTTGTACTCCCGTCATCTTTTGGGTTAAAAACCTAGCATTAATAACAATCATGATTTCAAATTTAAATTTTGGTTTAATTCTTTAGTAAATAAAGTTGAGTATGCAAATAAACAATTAAATGTTACAAACAAAACTATTCCCGTATTTCTAACCAAGATATTCTCAGTAAGAAATGCAGTATAGAATAAGGTTAGAAAACATAAATACTCATAGTTATTATTTACAATAGCAATTCTTAAGAAATATGTAAATGAAAACAAAATTATCATTAAACCTAAAATACCAAATGATAAAAAATAATCAAAATACTGATTGTGCGTATTGTAATTTTTTTCAAAAAATGCATTTGTATTAAACTTTTTGTAACATTCATTCAATTGCTTTTGGGTGTCTGCAGGAGCAAAACCTATTATCGGTGTATCCTTAATTAACGAAAGTGAGCAATTATATATAGCCATACGTAAGTTAAAAGAATTATAATGAACACCTTCGGGGTAGATATATTTAGACTCTATAATTTCGTTTAAACGTTCTTTAATTGGTGAAAAATAAACAATAAACCCAAAACATAAAAAAGAAAAGAATAGAACTGTTATAGCTTTTTTTATATTTCTAAACCGCTGGAAGACACCTACAACTACTACTAATAAAACAGCCAAAATTACACCCTTTGAACTTGCTATACTAATTCCTAAAATAAATAACACATATAAAGCTATATTTAACCACCTATAATTAAAACTATTAAAAAAAAGTAACACTATTGCTAATGCTAATATTAATGAAAAATAAATTGAATGCTCCCCTATAATTGGCACTAACTCGATACTTTCACGAAGCTTAATATTAATGGAATAAGCATTTTGCGCGGTTAAAATACCCCTCAAATTAAAGAGCAAATAACAAGATGTAATTATTACGGAGAATGCAGCAGAACAGACAAATATTTTCTTAAATATTTTTAATTGAGCACATGTTTTAAATGGTTTTAAAACAAACACTACTGAAGGTAATATAAGAAAAGCTAAATTTTTTTCTATAATTTTTAATCCACTATTAAAATCCTCTGTCCATAACAGTGAAATCAAATACATTAAAAATGGTAAAACACATAATAAAACAACTTTTAAACTCTCTATTTTTATTTGCTTTATTTTTTGGTAATAAAAACTATTAAGTAAAGCTCCGATTGAAAAAGCAATAATGGCGATACTTACCATAAATAAAGATAATAACGGTAATAACGCAATTAAATATATTGAAACATTTACCATTTTTACGTTTTTAAAAAACATTCGATATTTTTTTTTGATAACACATAGCATATGGAATAGCAAAAAACACCCAAATGAATAACATTATAAAAGATGGGAAAGCATTAAAAGAAATTAAGGTTGCAATAATACCTCCTGTAATATAATCATCTTTGTTTTTAAAAGCTATAATTACTGTTTTTACTAAAAAAAACAAAAAAATAATAAAACCAACAATACCGTATTCAGACCATACTTCTAAATATACATTATTCGTTATTCCTCTTACATTGTTTCTAGCTATAAAGTTATCAAACCATTTAGAAGGGTTTTTTACTACTTTTTTATAATCATTATAATGATCGTAATGTAAAGCATAGTTATAGGGCCCAACACCAAGAAGTGGGTTATCAAGTCCCTCCTTGTAAGCAATCCTTCCTGTGATATACCTATCTACTTTAGAAAAATTTGAGGTAGTAAGGTTGCTTACTGGTTGAAATATTTTTTTTTCAACATAACGTTGAAAATATTCAGTTTTAATAAAAAACAAACAAGAAATTATAATTAAAGGGTAAATAATTAAAACTTTTCCAGTAAATAATTTTTTTCTGTAAATAAAAATCAAAAAAACAATTCCACTAACCATAGAAATTGTAGACATAGTTGTTATAATGGTAAATAATAAAAACCATCCTGCTTTAAGATTTTGTTTAAAAAAAGCAACTGCTGCTGATAAAATTAAAAAAAGTCCTAAAAAATTACCTTCCTTAAATGTTCCACATCTAATAATACCAAAAAGTTTTTGGGGAGATGACTCCATTCCGAATAATTTTATATAAGGAAAACCTAAGGCTGAAGAAACAAATAAATACCATGAATAACAACTTGCGATAACTGCACCAATCACAAAATATTTTAAAATATTTGTACTTTTTGAAATAAAATAACAACTAATAAAAAATGCTAAAATATTCAAGTATATGTAACAAAGCCTTAAAAAACTATCTCCAATTGCATTTAATCTAAATGGTATTTTTTTTAAAGAATAATCATATTGCCAAAAACTATTTATACCAAATGATAAAAGTGCCCATAATAAAAAAAAAACCAAACTTTTGCTATTTAAAACAATATACAAATATTCTTTAGGCAAATATCCAACAAAAAGATATAGAATAATTATCACCATAAGTAATAACTCTGATATTTTTAAAGGGAATCCTATATTTATAGTAAGTGCCTGTGTGAAAGACAAGAAAAATAGAAAAAGACAAAAAAAAGTAGTGAATTTAATTTTCATTAACTTACAATTATATAGTTTAAACTAACATCCATAATTTTTAGCTAAACTAACCTTTATAATTTAATGCGTATTCAAGATCAATTAACTTTTCTTTTCTTTTTTCAGAGTACACATCATTATTACTCATAACGTCACCAATACAATTATACACTTCATCCCATGAACTACATATTGGACCAATTTTTAAATTTTCAAAATCATAATAAAATTCTACTTTTTTTGAATACTCCAATAAATCATGACACATAAATACTATTGGTCTATTAATCATTAAAAAATCAAAAAAGACACTTGAATAATCAGTTACTAATACATTTGTATATTTAAGTAATGGATACGGATCTGACTCAGGATAAATTAAAATATTTTCAAACCCTTTTGTTATACTGGATAACAAATTAAAATCTAAAAAATGAGCTTTAATAACAAACAAGCTCTCATTTTTTTTACAAAACTGATTCATAATATATAAATCTAAACCCGAATCTTTAATTACATCAATTATTGTTTTATTGAATTGTTTTCTTTGAGTTGGCAACCATGAGATTATATTTTTATAATTTTCGTTAAGTTTAAGAAGCATGTCCATCTCAGGAAAAAAGTTTTTTTTAAACTTAAATGAATCATTAAAACAAAATGTTCTTGGTTGTTGTGATAAAATAATTTTATCTTCTATGTTATTATTTCTAAATGACTTAGAAAAAGGTATTTTATAATTATCCTTTGCACTTTTACAAGGCGCCCATAAAACATCACATTTCATATAATATGCATAAGGCAACCATTTTGAAATAAAAAGTTTGATTTGCCCCGATAGCGTATCATTTTTCCAATCTCCACCATACCCTATTTTTCTTAATGGCATACCGTGCCATAATTGAATTATTTCAGAACCACCTATTAGCGCACCATCTATATCATCTAACTGATGAGAAAGATATGCTTTTGATGCACGTAAAGTTGAATAAACCCCTTTAATTGAATACAAATACTCTGCAAGATAGCCCTTCTGTTTTAAAACATTAACGACAACTTTGTTCTTTGATATCCATACAAGATTCACATCATTATCTTCGTTATCATAATGTTTTATATAATAATACTTTGAATTATCAGCAAAATGTTTCCCCAAAGATGAACCGATTACGGATAAATTTTTTTTCTTGGGAAAAATAATAGAAATATAATAAATAGGTAGCCCAAAAACTAGTTTAGTTATTGTTTTCACGTTCTTCAAAATCTTTCTCATTTCTTCTATAATTAGATATTATTGCTGATTAAACGGCGTTTGTTTAAAAACTTTCTAACTCCTAAAAACCTGATTGATAAAACAATAATTTGAGTGAAAATCAATAATAAAACCATTGAATAAACCGAAAGAAAAGAAGAAATAAAAATTAAAATAATCATATGAATTACACAAGCTATAACCACACTATAATTAGCATATTTTTCAAAGCCAAAAGCTCCCAATAAAGGATAACCTATAAAAGTAGCAGGAACTATAATTATAGATAAAAAACAAAAATATTTTAATAAAACAGCGCTTTCTTCATAACCAAAACCAAAAACAAAATATACTATTTCGTTAGAAAAAAACATTGTTATTAAACTCACTAAAGAATTAAAAAATATTGCAGAAAAAAATATTTTCTTAAAAAGTTTTAAATCTTTTTTTTGAACCATATATGGATAAATAGCATCTGATAATGGGCTATAAATAACAGTCATTGCAGTAAATAATCTTTCGGCTACTCCAAAAATGCCAGCATAAAATTCACCAAGAACTAATCCTACTATAAAATTATTACTTGATGTATATAATGCAACTGATGCTCTAGAATAAAAATATTGGGAGCTATTCTTTATTTGTCTTATAATATCAATTTTTTTTATAAAATAAAAGGATACTCCAAATTCTTTATAAGCAAAGACTAATGATAATATACCAGCGATAACAAATCCAATAGAATAAAGTAATGGTACATAAAAAAAATCTTCTGAGTTCTTTATTAAAAAGAAAATTAAAAATGTAAACAATGTCTTCGATACTAAATTGACTATTGTTATGTACTTCATTTTTTCCATTCCAAGAAATAACCAAGTAGGCGTAATTGCTTGACCTATTACTATACCAAAACCCATAAAATATGAGGTTTTATTCGCTTCTAAAACAGGCACATATATCGTTAAAACAAATAAAATGAGAAATGAAATTAATAATAGTACTAATTTCACTATCAAAATACTACTAAAAATTGTATTGACCCTTGGAGTGTTGTCTCTAAATATGGAGATTTCCTTAGTCGCAGATAAATTAAAGCCATAATCACAAACGACCGTTAACAGCTGCATTATAGAATAAACCATCACCACCACTCCATAATTAGATACTCCAAGAACTCTAGTTAAATAAGGTAAAGTAACAAATGGTAAAATAAGATTAATTCCTTGTAAAGTAGAAAGAGCTAAAAAATTCTTTACTAATACATGTTTAAAAAAAGAAAGCTTCATCTAGTTAATCAACAATTAGGTAAGAATTTCTATTTTGACATAAAAATTACTCGTTCTCTCTTAAATTCTTTAAAGTTTTATTTATTAACGTAGAAGATGTACCCTTCGTATAAGGAAAATAAATAATCTTCACTCCAACAGCTTTAAATTTCTTATCTAACTCATTCCACTTTTCACTTTCAAACCAATCATCACCAACAAACATAACATCAAACTTTAAACGTTCCCACATTTTAAATTTATCCATATCGTTTTGAGGCACAACAGCATCAACATGCTTTATGTTCCTAACAATTTCCATACGTTCTTGATGATTAATTACCGATTTTTTGTTTTTGTAGGCAACCAATTCATCAGAAGTAACTCCAACAATTAACTTATCACACAACCCTTTAGCATTCTTTAATAAATTTAAATGTCCAATATGAAACAAATCATATACCCCAGATGTGTACCCTACTGTTGTTTTTTCATCTCCTCTTTTATACATAACTCCTCTATTCTACCACTTCCACTCTTTATTAAAGTAGTTTCTTTTAAATAATTCTATATTAATAAACATCCAGAGAATTTGTCCTGCTCTAGACTCTGTTTTACTTTGTTCAATTAACTCATTAACCACTCCCTTCTTTAACCATTTTGCATTAGGTAAAAGCTCTAAAGCTAATGATTCCAAATTATCAAACCATTCGGTTAAAGGCACTGGAAACCCTATTTTTTTACGTTCAATAATATCTTTGGGAAGGTATTTATATGATAATTTTCTAAGCAAATATTTTGGTATATCTAATACTTCACTATATTCATTAGAATTCATTGTCCTTGCTTGCATTTCAGCATCCTCACTTATCCACCGTAATTTTAAGTTAAAAGGGATTTTATTATATGAAAACTCAATTAAATTATGATCTAAAAAGGGTACTCTAGCCTCTACAGACGTTTGCATAGTTGTCATATCTACTCGCTGTAATAATCCTTTCACATGATATTTATGAAAAAACTTAAAAATATTTTCTTCATTTGTACTTTTATTAAATTGAGCCTTAATTTCAGTATCAAATTCATTTCGATAACTTTTAGAAGTGTTAATTAATTCATCCCTCATAGATCTTGGAACATAATCATACTTCGAAATAAAGTAATCGTAAAAGGATTCGTTCGTGACTTCATTTTCATAGTCAAAAGGAGTTCTAAAAATTCTACCATAGCCACCCATAAGCTCATCAGCACCTTCTCCTGATAGCACAACTGTGATTTTTTCCTTTAATTTACTAGACATTACAGCTAGTGGAATTTCATTAGGAACTCCCAAGGGCGCATCTTTAAATTTAATAAGTCTCTCCCAATTAGACAGGTAATCTTCTTTTTTCATTAAGATTTCGTGATGTTCTGTGTTATATTTCTTGGCTATAACTTCAGAATACTCAAACTCATTAATTTCATCAAAACCTATAGTATAAGTATTAATTTTTTCATTTTTATTTAATGCCGTAATTGCTGTAATAAGACTAGAATCTACACCTCCACTTAAATATGTACCTAGTGGAACATCAGCAATAAGCCTATATCTTATAGCTTTGTTTAGTTCTTCATCTAACTCTTTGAGTATATCCTCTTCATTATAATCTGTTGACATATTAAAGACATCTGGTATATCCCAATATTTATGCTCTATACTAGATAAATTTTTCTTTATAGACAAATAAGTTCCTGGATTTACTTGAAAGATGTTTTTAAAAAAAGTATATGGAGACCTAACATACCTATTTGCTAAATATTCATCTACGGCATCATCATTGAACTCAGCATTAACCAATCCGCTAGATAATATTGCCTTTATTTCAGATGAAAAAATTATATTTTCACCATCATTATAAAAATATAGAGGTTTAATCCCTAATCTATCTCTAATTAAAAATAAGTCTTCATTTTCAGAATTATAAAGCGCAATTGAAAACATTCCATTAGCTAGATTAAGAAACCAATCTACCCCTTTCTCTTCAACTGCTGCAAGGATAACTTCGGTGTCAGAAGATGTTTTAAAATTGTAATCAAGTTCTGATTTTATTTCTTCAAAATTATATATCTCACCATTAAACACAAGATGCCAAACCTTACTATTTGAATGCATAGGTTGGTTAGACACTTGCCTTGTATCTATAATACTAAGTCTCCGATGTCCCAAAACCAAATTTCTATTGACATAAAAACCACCTGCATCTGGACCTCTATGTACTATAGAAGTATTCATGCGTTGAATTCTTTCTTCAATATTTGAAATATTATTTTTTGAATATATTCCTGTTATTCCGCACATTAAAAACTAGTTTATTTTATAATAAAAACACTATTTTGTTATCTATCGGCAAAAGTACGATAATTCTTTTCTTCAACAAGTTTAATATTGTTCAACATCTCCTTTTCTGAAAATAGTTTTAACACAAGCAAATTTAATAAAAACAAAAAAAATATTTCAGTTTTAAACATATGGAAAATCTTAAATACTTTATGTAATAACACACTCATTAAAGACTTTTCACAAATTACATTTATACAAAACAACTTCAAGACGCTTTTCCCAATTAGGAACACTAATAGCTAACAGTTTTGTTATTTTACTTTTATCCAATACAGAATATGACGGCCGTTTAGCTGGAGTTGGATATTCCGTTGAAGGAATAGCATGTAATTTCACATTGCTTTTGTTGAATTTAAAAATAACATTTGCAAAATCGTACCAACTAATTTCTCCTAAATGGCTGTAATGGTAAAGTCCGTATATATCTGTTTTTGTTTTTATAATCTGAAGCATCACTTCTGCTAAATCACCTGCATAGGTTGGTGTACCAATCTGGTCGTTAACCACGCTTAATTCATCGCGTATTTCTCCCAAACGGAGCATGGTTTTCATGAAATTATTGCCGTATTCGGAGTATAACCAAGAGGTTCTTATAATAAAGTGTTCCTTTAATGCTTTTTGAATTTCAATTTCACCTTGAAGTTTTGATGCGCCATAAACACTAATCGGGTTGGGGGTATCGGTTTCAGTATAGGGTTTATTTGATGCTCCATCAAACACAAAGTCGGTTGAAATGTGAATTAAAATGGCGTTATGGTCCTTACAAACCAATGCTAAATTTTTAGCACCTAAAGCATTTATTTCAAAGGCTTTTGCTTCATCTTTTTCAGCTTGATCTACAGCGGTATAGGCCGCGCAATTCACGCAATAATCAATAGTATTGGCATTAAAAAAATCCTGAACCTGACTTAAACTAGTAATATCCAATTCCTCTCGGTCTGTATAAATGAATTTTAAATCTTGACACTGGTTTTCTATGGCTTTTATGCAAGATGCTAATTGGCCTTTGCCTCCGGTTACTAGAATGGTTGTTGGTTGTTGGTTGTTGGTTTCTGGATTGTTTAAAGACGCATCTTTCATAACATGTTAAAACTTTAAATTTTGATATTGGCTGTTGGTTTGTACAAAAAGGCTAATTGACCTTGGTCTTCAGTTTTTATTTTTCTTTCCTTTTAATTATTTCTTTTGAGATTCCTCCTATTGTCGGAATGACAAACGTATGTCAAACAGAACGGAACAACGTTGAGTGAATTACCTTATCACTACAACTCCCCTTCATCTCAGCTAAAATCATGACTTATTTTTAAATTCGAGTTAACGAAAATAGGCTTCGACAAGCTCTGCCTGACATCGCAATTTCTATTTGGCTTTACAAATAATTGAAATTTATTGACATCAAATTAAACAAAATACAAATTAGAATTAACCAAGTCACACTGAGCTTGTCGAAGTGCTATTCTAAACGATTTACTGTTTGAGATTCCTCCTATCGTCGGAATGACACACAATAATATTAAAACCTGGATTCAAAATTTGGCAACACCAAATCTTTCTCCGAAACAATAAGGTCTTCATTAGGTAGTCTCCAATCGATATCCAACGTTTTATCGTTATAAATAATGCCTCCTTCTGATGCTTTATTATAGAAATTATCACATTTATAGGAAAAAATTGCGGTATCACTTAAAACAACAAAACCATGGGCAAAGCCACGAGGCACAAATAACTGTTTTTTATTAGTTTCGGTTAATTCGACGGTTTCATGCTGGCCGAAAGTAGGCGAGTCTTTTCGTAGATCGACCACAACGTCCAACACCGAGCCTTTAATTACGCGTACTAATTTAGCCTGTGCATGCTCACCAGTTTGGTAATGCAAGCCTCTTAAAACGCCTTTTGATGAAAAGGACTCGTTATCTTGTACAAAATTGACCTCATGATTTATTAGTGCATTAAACGTTTGTTGATTGAAACTTTCAAAAAAATAGCCGCGGCTGTCATTAAATATTTTGGGTTCTATGATAAAACACCCTTTCAATTTTGTTTCTTTTACAGTCATTTTTGATATTAAGCTGTTATTTTTTTATTTTTTTGTCACTTCGAGTGATTCTGATTTTTCTTCAGAATTGTATCGAGAAGCTTTAGCGCAATATTTGAAAAACACCACTAAATCACCTCTAGGAGTTATTTCAAAGCGGTTCTCGATACGATGCTCCTAAGCTCGCATCACTCGAACTGACATTGTGTTTTATTTTTTATTAAGTAACCCTAATAAATTTTTACCGTAGCCACTTTTAAGCAGCGGTTCTGCTAAAGCTCTAAATTGATCCTCGTTAATAAAGCCCATTTCAAAAGCGGCGCCCTCGATAGCCCCTATTTTTAGGCCTTGACGTTCTTCAATAACCTCAACAAACTGTGAAGCCTGCATAAGCGATTGAAAGGTACCAGTATCCAACCAAGCGGTACCACGATCTAAAATACTCACATTAAGTTTACCTTGTTCAAGATACGTGCGGTTTACATCGGTAATTTCTAACTCACCCCGATGACTCGGTGTTATATTTTTAGCGATTTCAACCACCGAATTGTCATAAAAATAAATCCCTGGCACTGCATAATTTGATTTAGGCTGTTCTGGTTTCTCTTCTATAGAAATGGCTTGTCCCGCTTCGTCAAATTCAACAACACCATAACGTTCAGGATCATGAACACGGTAGGCATAAATAATACCACCATCAGGGTCGTTATTAGCTTGTAAAAGCTTTGCTAAACCGGTCCCGTAAAAAATATTATCGCCTAAAATTAAGGCGACTTTATCATTACCAATAAAGTCTGCACCAATTATAAAAGCTTCAGCCAAACCATTAGGGTCTTCTTGAACAGCATACTCGAAGGTACAGCCATACTTTTTCCCATCGCCTAATAAATCTTTAAATAAGGGTAAATCTTTAGGTGTAGATATAATTAAAACCTCACGAATTCCTGCGTACATTAAAGTAGACAACGGATAGTAAATCATAGGTTTATCGTAAATAGGCATGAGCTGCTTACTTACTGATAAAGTTAATGGATGTAAACGGGTTCCTGAGCCTCCTGCGAGTATGATGCCTTTCATGGTAGGTACTGTGTTATAAGGTTATATAGTTATAAAGGTTATGGGGTTATAGCGTCTCATTGTGAAAATGTTAGAAGGTTATACTATTAAATGATTATAGGTTATAGAGTGATGCTGTTATAGGGTTATGAGGTTATAAAAGTTATGAGGATTACAATATATGGGACTACAACCATCTCACACTATAACTTCTTAACATCATAACAGTTTAACTTTTTAACAATATAACCTCTTAACTATATCACTTCCTCACTAAAAACTACCCTAAACTTTTTATTAATTTTGACAACATACTCCTAATGAAATAAATACTTTTATTTACATCTTCAATGTTTTTTATGTATTGAAGTCTAAATGCGATTTCTATTTGTGTCTCCACTTCCGAAAGCGAGCCTAAAGCAATATACAAAAATCTAGAAAATTCTTTTCCTCCTTTTCTACCAGCACCTTCCGCAATATTAGAAGGAATAGAAATCACTGCTCTCCGTATTTGAGATGTTAATCCAAAAGCCTCATGTGAAGGGAACTTTTCTGTAAGCTTATAAACAACAACCACTAAATCCATAGCCTCTTTCCAAACATATAAATCTTTGTGTGATTGAATTTTAGTCATAGGAATGCAGTTAAAAAGTGATATGGTTAAATGGTTATAGAGTTATATGGTGATGCTGTTAGAAAAAGTTAAAAGGTGAAAATGTTATAGAGTTATTGGGATTCTATTCCTATATGGCTTAAATTATAGTGTTTTTAAAAGGACAACAAACTAATTTAGTAACCCGCTACCCTTTTTAACTTCGTAACCTTATAACATTCTAACTTTATTACTTTATTACTTTTTAACTCTATAACCTCTTAACTATCATAATCCTGATACGCCCCACTAGAAACACGATCCAACCACTCACTATTTTCCAAATACCAATCAATGGTTCTATTTAGGCCTTCTTCAAAAGTTACTGAAGGGGTCCAACCCAATTCTTTCTTTATTTTTGAAGCATCAATAGCATAACGTAAATCGTGTCCTGGACGATCTTTTACATAAGTGATTAACTTCTCTGAAGTTCCTGTAGATCGACCTAATTTTTCATCCATTTGAGTACACAGTAGCTTTACCAAATCAATGTTTTTCCACTCATTAAATCCGCCAATATTATAGGTTTCATGATTTTCTCCCTTATGAAAAACCAAATCGATGGCAACGGCATGATCTTTAACATACAACCAATCTCTGGTGTAGTTGCCATCACCATAAACAGGTAACGGTTTGTTATGAATGATGTTATTTATAAATAGTGGAATTAATTTTTCTGGAAATTGATTTTGACCATAATTATTGGAACAGTTGCTAATCACATAAGGCAAGCCATAGGTTTCACCATAGGCCCTTACAAAATGATCGGAGCTCGCCTTTGAAGCGGAATACGGGGAATTGGGATCGTAAGGCGTGGTTTCGGTAAAAAGACCAGTTTCCCCTAGGGTTCCATAAACCTCATCGGTACTTATATGATAAAAACGCTTATTTTCTAAATTGCCTTGCCACTGTTCCTTACAAGCATTTAAAAGATTCATAGTGCCTATCACATTGGTTTTTACAAATGCCAAAGGGTCTGAAATAGAACGATCGACATGCGACTCGGCTGCCAAATGAATCACCCCATCAAATTGATGGGTTTTGAATAAATTATTTATAAAATCAGCATCGGTAATATCACCTTTTATAAATTGATAGTTAGGTTGCTGCTCTATATCTTTTAAATTTTCTAAGTTACCGGCATAGGTAAGCGCATCTAAATTAATAACATGGTAATCGGGATAGTGCTCCACAAAAAGGCGCACCACATGTGAGCCAATAAAACCTGTGCCCCCTGTTATTAATATAGTCATCTGTTTTATTTTTGTGTTTGCGATTTTAAAAATTTCCCTAAGCCTAGCACAATGAAAAACAAAAAGATAATTGAAAATAATGCTATAGGTAAAACAAATTTCATTTTATCGGTCCACTCCCTAATATCATAACCAGTTTCTGGAAATCCAGCTAATACATTAACAACCCCTTTTTCCTCGGCTTGTCTTTTTATTACCTCTCTTCTTTGACGCTCTAAAGCCAAACGTTTTTCAATAATTTTAGATTCATCAACCAACAAGCCATTCGACTCACTATCACCCATATATAAATTGGTTCCAGAACCTTGAACCGGTTCTTTTTGAGACTCTAACACTCTAATTTTAAGATACTGTGTTACCAAAGAGTCTGTTTTATTTATTTGAGTTTTTAAAGCTTGTTCCTCTTGGATTAAAACTTTATTATTAGCTTGTAACAATTCCTCTAAATACGGGTTATCAATAAGCTTATTGGTAAACCCTTGCTCTATTTTTTTATAAATCGATTTATCGGTAGAAGCCACACCAATTTTATGCATAGGGAAATTACTTGAAATTAAAGACTCCTTATATCGGTCGTAAGTCATCGTTACACGAGACAAAGAATCTAGTTTCAAATAAAACTCGGAATACATTTCAGAGATTTCATTTTCATCAACATCAGGTGTTATATAAAATCCTTTTAATTTCGTTGCCTTAGATGGATCTATATTTAAAATTTTCCCCAATTGTAAAGTATCTTCATCCTCTGCTAATTGGTGTAACTGCTTAACGTTTTCGTAAACTTGTCGTGCCGACTTAAAATTGGTTTCAATAAACATATTGGCACCATACATTTTATCGGTATTTTTATCTATAAAAAACCCAAGAACTACACCTACTACAACGGCTCCTGCATACCATACGAAACGCGAATATATATGAACCAGTAGTAACAAAATAACCTTATAGATCCCAATAAAAATACTGGCTATAAACTTAAAGAAACGATCGAAAGCCTTACCAATTAGTTTAAATAATTGCCCTAAATCGACTTCTTCAGATTGTTGTGGTTGCGGGTTTTGCAAATCTTGACTCATAATTATTAATTAAGTATTTGTTGTAATATGGTTTGTGTTATTAAATAAGTGGGTTTAACACCCGAAGTTCCTAAACCTCCCGAGGCTAATGTAGCCCCAGTTTCTAAGGGATTGTCGCTAGCATAATAGGCATATCTTACTTTGACATTAGACTGAATACTCCCCCGTACTTTTGAAGCGGCTTGAATGGCTTTTTGGTAATGTGCCCCTTCCATTTCTAGACCAATCACATTCCATGTGGAGTTATAAAAGAATTTTAAAATGTCTTTGTTTTGTAATGAGGTTCCTAAAACGGTTATCATTGAACCTTCATAAACACCAACGCCTTGCCCTTCTAAATCTTCCTTTTTTAATTCGTTTTTAAAAGGGTAATTATCCGCGGTTCCTTCAAAAATATGAGCCGAAGGTATCATAATATCGCCTTTACCTCCTTCTAAAATGCCTGCTTTCCCCATTATGGAAATTGAATCTACATTTAGATGGATGTTCTTGTTTTTTACTTTATAAGGTTTCAGCAATTCGTCAATGGTTTCGTAAGCCTGTTCTCCGAAGGCATAATCCATAACCACAATAACGGGTTGCTTGTCTTTTAAAACCGTTTCCGAAACTGGAATTCCAAGCTTAGCAGTATTAAATTTAGCAGTATCGAAAACTTGAACATCAATATTAGCACCCGAAGTATCTTTGATATACATCATGCCATTTTGAGTCGCTTCTTTAGCGACTTGCTTGCGTAACCCTTCGTTTTCTTCCTTACTTAAAGCTTCGTACACCTCAAAAACATCTTTTTTAGCGTCTTTTGCTTTTAAAACCTTTGTTGCAAAAAGAGTATTCATCACACTATGCATGTTCGCACTAATGATATGAATGGGCTTTTCCAACAAATCGTTTTTATACAAGGTTTCTTTTATGGTATCTGCCCAAATTTCACCATGAATATGATGCCCAATACGCTCACGCAACACCGGACTAAACGTAATGGTTCTTTTATTATTATTTATAAGTTCTTCAATAGCCAACTTACCCAGCCAATACACAATATGTAAAAAACGCTCGGGCTGCGATGGCATGGCGTATGCTTTATAAAGCGCCATAATTTCGTTAAACGTGCGACCTAAAATATTAGCGGTATGCGAAATAGCCACCTCTCTGGCTTCTTGAGTCAATTTCTTTTTAGAAAGTACGGCGGTTTCAAGTTTGCTCCAATCTCTAGTGGTGGCGCCATCTTCATTAATTAAAACACGACGCCCAATTTTATGCGATTCGATAAAAATAAAGGTGAGGTGTGTTAAAATATCGTAAATCTCCGATCGGCCCCGGGTAATTTCAATATTCATTTGCTCGGCATCAATGCGGTAGCAGTTTCGGCGACGTTTCTTTGGAATTATAGGTTTAAAATGCGAACTCGAATAGCCTTCATCACTGGTTAAATTTATAAAAGTACATTCTTCAATCCCTTGTGGTAAGCGATCAATTACATACAATAAGCCTTCCAATTCGGCTTTTTCTTCAGCAACAGAACCATAAATTTCAGGTCTTAAAAGCAGTAAAGATTCTCTTAAGGTTTCACCCGAAATGCCCATAGGCTTATAAAACCCACGGTTAAATAAATGGCGCATGGTAATATACATCCGCTCAATCGCGTTGGAACTCTCTTGTGCTCTAGTTCGTGTATGATGTTTTTTATTATTTGCCATGCCTATTTTAAATCCTCGCCAAAGATAGTATTATTGATTTAATCTTAATGCGAAAAACCCTCTACAATTTTTCGGTCGTTAGACAATCTTGGTATCTTATTTTGTCCGCCTAGCTTTCCAACCGATTTCATATAGTCCTGAAAACCATTCTTCTTAACTTTTGTAATCTTTAAGGGCTGCAATACTTTCCCTTGAATTAAGTCGAAATAATAGGTGTTTTGCTTTTGAAGTGAGGCATCTAATTTTTTCGCTAATGCGGAAAGGTCTTCCGGTTCGTTTTCAAATTCGATAAACCATTCGTGATACGGCAAACCTTCGGTAGGATTAATTTGAGGGGCTACCGTAAACTCTGAAACCCTAATATTTGAATTTAAAGTCGCCTCTTGCATGGCCTGTTCCACTTCTTTTCCGATAACATGCTCGCCAAAAGCTGAAATAAAATGTTTGATGCGCCCAGAAACAATAACACGATACGGTTTTGTTGAAGTAAACTGAATGGTATCGCCAAGATTATAAGCCCAAAGTCCGGCGTTTGATGAAATAATCATTACATAATTTACATCAACCTCGACATCTTTAATGGTGAGGCGTTTTGGGTTTTCATTAAAAAACTCTTCAGCCTTTATAAACTCATAAAACATGCCTGAATTTAGTAAAAGCAGCATGCCTTTTTCGTTTTGCTTGTCTTGATAGGCAAAAAACCCTTCGCTGGCAGGATAAAGCTCGATGCTATCGACTTTTCTTCCGATAAGGTTTTCAAATTTTGCGCGATAGGGCTCGTAATTAACGCCTCCAAAAATAAATAAGTTGAAATTTTTAAAAATATCTCCTACTTTCTTTCCGGTTCTTTTCTGAAGCTTTTCAAAATACATTTGAACCCAAGATGGTATTCCTGAAATAACCGTCATATTCTCAGGCAAGGTTTCTTCAACAATAGCATCAACTTTAGTTTCCCAATCATCAATGCAATTGGTTTCCCAAGATGGCAGTCTGTTTTTCTGAAGGTATTTAGGAATATAATGCGCCACAATACCCGATAATCGTCCAAGTTGCACGCCATTTTGATCTTTTAAAACGGGGCTTCCTTGTAAAAAAATCATTTTACCATCTACAAACTTGGTTTTCCCCGTTTCATGAATGTACATTAAAATAGCATTTCGAGCAGCTTGAATGTGATTCGGCATACTTTCCGCGGTAAGCGGAATATATTTAGCTCCAGATGTGGTTCCAGATGTTTTCGCAAAATATAACGGTTTGCCTTTCCAAAGCACATTGGCTTCGCCCGCAACCACACGCTCTACATAGGGTTTTAAAGCTTCGTAATCTCTAATTGGCACACGCTTTACAAAATCTTCATGATTATTAATACTTACAAAATCATGATCTTTTCCAAAAGCCGTTTCTGCTGCATCGGAAATCAGGTTTTCAAAAACACGTTGCTGAGTTTCCACAGGGTTATTTGCCCATTTTTGAACCTTTTTATAAATGTGTTTTGCAAATGGTTTTGCAATGGCGGCTTTTAGTGATATCATCTATTTAAAATCGATAAAGTTGGTTGGATTAATGGGGTAACCATCGTTCCAAAGTTCAAAATGCAAATGCGGCCCTGTTGATAATTCGCCTGTATTTCCAGCGGTAGCAATCACTTCGCCAGATTTAACCAAATCGCCCTGCACTTTTGTTAGTGCCGAACAGTGTTTATAAATGGAAATTAAATCTTGACTGTGTTCAAGAATAATTACATAACCTGTGCTTGCGGTCCACTCGGCAAAAATAACCACGCCATCGGCCGTTGCTTTTATTGGGGTGTCTTTAGCGACCACAATATCGACAGCATAATGTTTATCTTTTGTATTATACGATTCGCTTATAGCACCGCTTACTGGCGGAAATAACACAAAATTTGTTGACGAGGTTGCCGATTCAAAAAGGTTGTATTTATCTTCTTTATCTACTTTTTGTCGCAATATTGAATCTTCTGCAATAGGTTTTAAATCCACTTCACTAGCTTCCAATTGCACGGCGTTAATAATAGAATCTCGATTAATATCCACCGAACTCACATCGCCAGTAAGTACTTTTTTTATGGAACCATAATAACGATCGTTCATGATAATAACTTGCTGTAAAGAATCGGTTTTATAGCTTAACTCGGTTGCTTTTTTCTTTAATGCTGTTGAAGAATAGCCTGGAATATATTCTCTTAACGGCGTTAAAGCAATAATTAAATAAGTTATAGAAATGAAAAACACCGCCATTAAAGAGCCCATTACAAACACATTTAACCGTGTTAATTTGAATGAAAGACGCTCTTCAAAAGTGTTTTCATTAAGAATTACTAGCCGGTATTTATCCAGCAGTTTTCTTATTCGTCTTTTTGGTTTCTTTTTTTTATCTGGCATTGGAAAGCAAAAATAAATAGAATTTATGAAATACTAAGATTCTTCAAGCAAAGTATGATATAATTCCGAAAAGGAAAATAGTTTCAGAAATGCTAAAGTTAGCCTTAAAACGATTTTATTAAACTTTAATTATTAACTTTGTTTTTTAAATTAATTATTATGAATTTATACATGTTACCATTGGCCATTGGACCTTGGCAAATCGCATTAATAGTTGTGGTTGTTTTATTATTATTTGGAGGTAAAAAAATACCAGAATTAATGCGTGGATTAGGTAGTGGAATTAAGGAATTCAAGGACGCTAGCAAGGAAGAGGAAGACGTTAGCGCCAATAAAAAAGAGTAGTTATTATTTTAATTATAAAAAAAAGACCAGCACATTGTGTTGGTCTTTTTTTGTATAGGGTATATTGAATGAGTATTTCAAATCAGTTCTCGATACAATGCTCCTTGGGTCGCATCACTCGAACTGACATCATGCTTTCTTTTTGTCACTTCGAGTGATTCTGATTTTTCTTCAGAATCGTATCGAGAAGCTTCGTCTCAATATTTGAAAACCACCTCCTATAATCACCTCTAGGGGATATTTCTAAACGGTTCTCGATACAATGCTCCTTGGGTCGCATCACTCGAACTGACATTATGCTTACTTTTTGTCACTTCGAGTGATTCTGATTTTTCTTCAGAATCGTATCGAGAAGCTTCGTCTCAATAATTAAAAACACCCCTATAATCCCTTCTTGGCGATATTTCAAAAACTGTTCTCGATACGATGCTCCTTGGGTCGCATCACTCGAACTGACATCGTGCTTTCTTTTTGTCACTTCGAGTGATTCTGATTTTTCTTCAGAATCGTATCGAGAAGCGTTAGCTCGATATTTTAAAAACACCCCTATAATCCCTTCTTGGCGATATTTCAAAAACTGTTCTCGATACGATGCTCCTTGGGTCGCATCACTCGAACTGACATCGTGCTTTCTTTTTGTCACTTCGAGTGATTCTGATTTTTCTTCAGAATCGTATCGAGAAGCGTTAGCTCGATATTTTAAAAACACCCCTATAATCCCTTCTTGGCGATATTTCAAAAACTGTTCTCGATACGATGCTCCTTGGGTCGCATCACTCGAACTGACATCGTGCTTTCTTTTTGTCACTTCGAGTGATTCTGATTTTTCTTCAGAATTGTATCGAGAAGCGTTAACTAGATATTTGAAAAACACCCATATAATCCCCTCTTGGGAATATTTCAAAATCCGTTCTCGATACAATGCTCCTTGAGTCGCATCACTCGAACTGACATTGTGCTTCTTTTGTCACTTCGAGTGATTCTGATTTTTCTTCAGAATTGTAGCGAGAAGCACTATCTTAATACCATGAAAATTTACTATGTATACATCTTAAGATGTTCAGATGACTCCTATTACACAGGTTTTACCTCAAACCTATCAAAGCGTTTTGAAGAACACAAAACAGGACGCTATCCTGAAAGCTATACGCACAACCGAAGGCCTATTCACTTGGTATTTTATGCGGAATTTACAGAACCAAGTATTGCCATACAAACCGAAAAACAAATTAAAAAGTGGTCGAGAGCTAAAAAAGAAGCATTAATTAATGGTGAGTTTGAAAAGCTTCCTAATCTGGCAAAGAAGAAATTTAAAACAGAATAAGTTCTCGATAATTAATATGATGTATTCAAATCGGTTCTCGATACGATGCTCCTTGGGTCGCATTACTCGAACTGACATCGTGCTTCTTTTGTCACTTCGAGTGATTCTGATTTTTCTTCAGAATTGTATCGAGAAGCTTTAACGTAATAATTGAAAAACACCCCTATAATCCACTCTTGAGGTTATTGCAAAAACTGTTCTCGATACAATGCTCCTAAGGTCACATCACTCGAACTGACATCGTGCTTACTTTTGTCACTTCGAGTGATTTTGATGAAACCGCGATGCATATCGGGGTTTTGTCGGAATTGTATCGAGAAGCTTTAACGTAATAATTGAAAAACACCCCTATAATCCCCTCTAGGGGATATTTCAAAAACCGTTCTCGATACAATGCTCCTTGGGTCGCATCACTCGAACTGACATTGCGCTTTATTTTGTCACTTCGAGTGATTCTGGTGAAACCGCGATGCATATCGGGGTTTTGTCGGAATTGTATCGAGAAGCGTTATCGCGATATTTGAAAAACACCCCTATAAAACCCTCTAGGGGATATTTGAAAAACTGTTCTCGATACAATGCTCCTTGGGTCGCATCACTCGAACTGACAACTATTAAAAAACAGCTGTTTTTAATCAATTTTAACCGATTTTATAATCGATTCTAATTCCAGCATGTAATTTCTTTTTTCTACAGAAGGAGCAAAGGCAAAACCTTCAATAACCACCCAGCGGTTATTAACACGGTCTTCAATGGCATAATTAATAAATGGGCCACCCATAAACGCATTTTTAACTTCCCAAATGCCGCGGGTTTCTAAGGCTGGTTTGTTATCTATAATGGTTTCTGTAATAAAGGGCGCATAAGCGTCTTCTGTAACCATATACGAGCCTTCTAAAGGACCTTCAATGTATTTTTGTCCGATAGAGTCTCTTATTTTTATAATTTGATTAACCACACTATCATTTCTTTTTATAGCATTTAATGGCAGCTCGTAAATCATTAAATTATTTGTTCCTGTGGTGATGTCTTTTCTAAACCAGAAAAAATTATCGGTTTCTTTGGCTTTTCTGTAAATGGAAGCAAATTGTAACGTTAAACCTAACTTTTCTTTAATAGACTTGAATGTATGTGGCGATTTTGCCATTTGACGCTGTCTCTCTTCCAACTCCGATTTCCTAAACGTTTCAATAATTTTGGATTCGTTTTCAGAAAGTGTTTCAATAATTTCATTTCGATTTTTCCCCGAAACAACAATCACCTTTTGGGGTTTTGCATAGACATTATCTAAAAATTTAATGCCTTTTTCCTGATTCAATTTTATGATTAAAACCGTTCTGTTTTTTGTTACAAATCCCGAAAAAACCGACGAAGGAATTTGATTAATACTAAACATAGGTTCGTCTTGAGGTAAACCATAGATAGGCTTGGTTAAAACGGCACGAATGGCATCACCTATCGAGCCATCCCACAAATCGTTTTCTGTAACTACAGACACGTTGTTAATCGTTCCGGAAGCATCTGGAAGAAACTTCTCTTCATCAGACTTTTGTTTTTTACCACAAGCAACTAACAGCAATAAAACTAATGCTGGAAAAATAATTTTTTTCATCATACTATAAAGTTTTTGAAATTACCCCTTGGAAATTTTAAGTTTCAAACCTGGTTTTAGTTTATCCCCACTAATACCGTTCCAATCTTTAATATTTTGAATAGAAACTCCAGAAAATTTTTGAGAGATGCTCCAAAGTGAATCCCCACTTTTAACCGTATAAGTTATATGTTCGCCAGAAATAGCAGTCGTTTTCTGGGTACTACTGCTGGTTTTAACCGCTTCAACATGAGGTTTTTTAGGGTAAATGGTTAAGCGCTGACCAACATCAATAGTGTTGCTTCGCAGTCCGTTCCATCGTTTTATATCGCTAACACGCACCCCGTATTTTCTAGAAATTTTCCCAAGATAATCTCCAGATTTTACGCGATACGTAATTTTATCATTCGATTTTAAAAACTGTGGTAAAGGCTTTTCACGTTTGTCAAATTCCGCTTTAGCGAAAGCATAGATTGTATCTTCATTGTTAACAAAATTTCCAATCACATCTAAAGGCAACCTTAAAACATAATTTTCATTTTTAACAACTGGAATAATATCTAATTTATATGATGGATTTAAAAACTGAAGTTCTTCAATAGAAGTTCCCGTAACTTCTGAAACTTGATCGAGTGTAATCATGTGCTTCACTCTAACCGTGTCTGTTTGAAAATAGGCTATTTCAGGCTTATCTTCTGTGAAACCATGTTCTTTGGCATATTCAAAAATATACATGTTCGCCAAAAACGCAGGTAAATACCCAGCGGTTTCTCGTGGTAAATATGGACGAATATTCCAATAATTTTGGTATCCACCAGAGCGTCTAATCGCTTTAGTTACATTTCCAGGCCCTGAGTTATAGGCCGCTAGAGCCAAATCCCAATCGCCAAAAATAGCATAGAGTTTCGATAAATATTTTGCGGCAGCTACGGTAGATTTTATGGGATCGCTACGCTCATCAACATAACTACTAACATCTAAACCATAGGCTTTTCCGGTAGTAAACATAAATTGCCACAAACCTGTAGCCCCTACTCTAGATTTCGCTCTTGGCTTTAAAGCCGATTCTACAATAGCTAAGTATTTTATTTCTAAAGGAATATCGTTTTTATCCAATTCCGATTCAAATAAAGGAAAATAGAATTCACTTAAATTAATAAGCCGCTGCAATGTATTGCGTCTATTTTTTAAATAGGATTTAATCACACTTTCCAAAGCGGGATTATATTCCACATTAAAAGGTGTTTTAGCATTTAATGCGGCTAAACGTACTTTAAGCGTATCGGTAGATAATTCTGGATAATCAACAGGTTCGTAATCCAGCTCCTTAACCGATTTATACATGGAATCGTAAAGTGTGTTATTATAAAGCTCGTCATGCCATTTAGCATCAAACTTAGCAGCCAGTTCATGATCCTTTAAGCTTTTAATTGAAAAACTATCAACCGCAACGGTTTTAACAACTTGGGTCTTGCCGTCTATTAAGGTGTCTTTAATTTTTGTGTTCTGAATAATTAAAGAATCTTCCTTAACCTGAATTTGTTGAACTGAAATTGAATCTTGCACTTGAGAGAAACCAGTGCCTATATTTAGAAGTACGAAGAATATAAAAAAACGAAATGCCATAAGATCTATATCAATGAATATTGAACGATATTATGGCAAAATTCGTGTATTTTACGCTAAATTAAAAACTTATAGGCTTTTATTCTAGTATGGCAGCAATTCCAGGGAGTGTTTTACCCTCTAAACTTTCTAGCATTGCACCACCTCCAGTACTTACATAACTCACCTTATTTTCAAATCCAAATTGCTTAACAGCCGCAACCGAATCACCGCCACCAACTAGTGAAAAAGCGCCGTTTTTAGTAGCGTTAGCGATAGAATTTCCTAATTCGATAGTACCATTTGCAAAACTTTCCATTTCAAAAACACCTAATGGGCCGTTCCATAAAATGGTTTTACATTCGTTAACAACTTTATCAAATAAAGCGATCGATTTTGGTCCAGCATCAACACCTTCCCAACCATCAGGAATAGCTGTAATATCTACGGTTTGTTTATTAGCATCGTTACTAAACGCATCAGCAGCAACGGTATCAATAGGAATATGAACCTGTACATTTTTAGCTTTTGCTTGCTCTAAAATTTCTAAAGCCAATGGCATTTTATCGTCTTCACAAATAGAATCGCCTATTTTTCCACCTTGCGCTTTTACAAAAGTAAAGGCCATTCCACCACCAATAATAAGGTGATCTACTTTATCAAGAATATTTTCAATAATGGTAATTTTTGAAGACACTTTTGCTCCACCAAGAATAGCTAAAACAGGTTTTTCTCCAGTTTCCATTACTTTTTGAATGCTTTCAATTTCTTGAGCTAATAATTTTCCGAAGCATTTTTTACCTTCAAAAAACTGCGCTACAATTGTTGTAGAAGCATGCGCTCTATGTGCAGTACCAAAGGCATCATTAACATAAATATCACCTAATTTCGATAATTTTTCAGCAAAAGCAACATCACCAGCAGTTTCTTCTTTGTAAAAACGTAAGTTTTCTAATAATAAAACTTGTCCTGGTTGTAAATTAGCAGCCGCTTCTTCAGCATCTGGTCCAACACAATCTGACACAAATTTTACTTCTACTCCTAAAATTTCTTCAACTTTTTTTGCGATATGTTTTAAAGAAAATTCTTCTTGAAATCCTTTTGGACGACCTAAATGAGACATAAGAATGCAACTTCCGCCATCTTCTAAAATCTTTATTATTGTAGGTTTTGCAGATACAATACGAGTTGCATCGGTTACCTCAAAATTTTCATTTAAAGGGACGTTAAAATCCACTCTAATTAATGCCTTTTTATCTTCGAAATTAAAATCGTTCAACGTTTTCATAGGTCTATATTTTGTCTTTTAAATAATTGTTGCACAAATGTAACTAATTATGAAGTGCAAAAAAATGTGTTTGTTTACGAAAACGTTTGAATTTTTAAAGATTTTTAAAAATATATGCAATTCTTAAAAAAACGTTCTAAAAGACTTGTTTTCAAGCGTCCTTAGTTTACAAAATAAATGCATTTTAAAATTTAAAACTTTTACAAAATTCAGTAATAAAATCATTCAAATACTTAAGAAGCTCTCAAAACTGCCTCACTTTTACAAAAATATCTCACTGTAAAAACTAAAAAATTATGTAGGTTTGTTTCATGCTATTCTCCGAAATTTTAGGCCAGGAACACATTAAAAAACACCTCACGCAAAGCGTTGATAATGGTAGAATACCACACGCCCAATTGTTTGTAGGTAACGAAGGCACAGGCACTTTACCCATGGCGTTGGCCTATGCCCAATATATTTTATGTGCGAATAAAGCAGGCGAAAATAACAACGGAAACGAAAGTTGCAATTTAAAATTTAGCAACATGTCGCATCCCGATTTGCATTTTGCATTCCCTGTAACTACTAGCGACAAAGTGAAAAGTAAACCCGTTTCTAGTTTTTATTTAGAAGAATGGCGCCAACTGTTAAAAGAACAACCTTACGGAAACCTTTTTGATTGGTACAAATTGCTTGGAGTTGATAATAAACAAGGGCAAATTGGGGTTGAAGAAGCTTTGGAAGTTGTAAAATCACTAAGTTTAAAAGCATACGAAGGTGGCTATAAAGTGATGCTGATTTGGATGGCCGAAAAAATGAATACCTCCTGTGCCAACAAACTTTTAAAACTGATTGAAGAACCACCAAACAAAACGATTTTTCTTTTAATTGCTGAAGATGAAGAGCAAATTATAAACACCATCAGGTCCCGTTGTCAAATTTTACATTTTCCACCACTTGCCGAAAACGTAATTAAAGAATCCCTGATAAAACAATACAATTTAGAGCCTTCTATAGCTACTAAAATTGCACACCAATCTAATGGAAATTATAATAAAGCCTGCGATTTGGTGTATCATGATTCTGAAGACACCCAGTTTGAAACTTGGTTTATTTTTTGGATTAGAAGTGCCTTTAAAGCCAAAGGAAACAAAGCCGCCATTCACGATTTAATTTCGTGGAGCGAAGACATCTCTAAAACAGGTCGCGAAACACAAAAGCAGTTTTTAAATTTCTGTTTGGATTTTTTCAGACAAGCCTTAATGCTGAATTATAACGCGACAGATTTAGTGTATTTCGAGCCTAAAACTGAAAAATTTAAGCTTGAAAATTTCGCGCCTTTTGTTCATGGAAATAATATTATGGAAATAAGCAACGAACTTCAAGACGCCATTTACCATATTGAACGCAACGGCAATTCGAAAATTATTTTAACCGATTTATCTATTAAATTAACGCGGTTACTTCACAAGAAATAAGTTTTTTAAAACAATCGTAATAAATTGATTATAAATGCTTTATATGGGTATTTGTGATTCCTAAAACTCTAGTTTCTTCAAACTCATCAGGTTTTAAAAACACTGCAGTTCATAAGTTAAAAACCTCTATTTGTTGTCCTTTAACCCTCCTAATTTCGATTTTATCGAAATTGTCCTCCCTTCACAAAGAAGTGAGGAGCACGATTTATTCATGTTTAGAAAAACCCACGCACAAAAAAACCACCTGTATTCGAGGTGGTTTTCTGTATTAAATAAACTGTATTTAAAATTACTTTTCGTAAGCTGCGTTTAAAGCTTCTAAAACCGTTTCTGTTAAATCGTTTTCAGTCTTACCGTAAAGAACCGTTGAAGCCGCATCGCTAGTTCCTAAAATATACGTATAGCCATTTTTCTTACCGTAATCTTTAACAAAATCCTTCACCTTAGCTATTGTAGAATCTATTTGAACTTGAAATTCTTTTGCTATTTCTTGTTGTTCAAGTTGCATTTGCTGCTGTAACATTTGTTGTTTTTGTTGCAAACCAGCCATGATTTCTTGAGCCTTCGCTTGTGTAGACTTTCTTGCTACATTTTGTGCTTCTTGAACTTCCATTTGAAATGCTTGTCCGATACTATCGGCTCTTTTATTAAAAGCAGCATCTTTAACTTGAAACTTGGCTTCGATATCCTTTTTTTCTTGAAAATCGTTAATTACGACACCATTATCGATATAACCAATTTTTTGTTGTTGCTGACAAGAAGTAAATGCGATGGCAACAATTGCCAGGAAAATTATGTTTTTCATTTTTGATTAATTATTTTTTTTAGGTTCGGACAAATGTAGGAAAGTAAAATAAAATCAAATGCTGAATTCGTTTGAATTTAACATATAAGATAAAACTATTTAAAAATCGAAAGATCATAATTATTCTCTATTAATTTTGACTCAAAATAAAGCGATTTAAGCAGGTTTTTAAAATTCGGCTTGTATTTGATTGTTTTAATAAATAGAAACAGAAATAAATAGTTTAAAATGATTTTTAGTCGTTTTTAACGATATAAATTAAGGAAGAAGCCTCTTTTGAAGACAAAGCTTTTAAATTTGACAGTAATCCAATCCAAAAACCTTTAAAAGGATTCATTTTTCCTGATTTGTATTTTTCTGAAAGCAGACTCACATAAAAAGCATCAAACCACATCGGTTTTACTTTTACAACCTGCATTTGAAACTTTCCAACCAATTTTGAAACAGAATCACTATTAAAATGCCAAAGATGTCTTGGCACATCATAAGCCGCCCAGAATTCTTGATAATAAGCAGCATCGTAACTCTTATGGTTAGGGACAGCAATAATTAAAGTTCCACTCGGTTTTAGGAGTTTTTTATAAATTTCGATTTGATTTTCTAGATCTGGTAAATGCTCTAAAACGTGCCAAAGCGTAATCACATCAAAATGATTTGCTTCAAACTTAGAAAGCATTTCAGTTTCAAATACAGACTGATTTGTTTTAGAATTTGCAATTTGTCGCGCATCATGATTAGGCTCTACTCCCGAAACTTTCCAGTTATTATTTTGAGCCGTTTGTAAAAAATCGCCTGTACCGCAACCTACATCCAAAAGCACTTTACTTTCTGATGAAACCGAATTGATTAAATTCAATTTACTTTTAAGCGAAATACTTCGCACTAAATGATACACTTTTTCGAAAAGATTTCGTTTCGAATCGGTATGCGAAATATAATCTTCGCTTTCGTAATACTCTGGTAATTTATCTAAACTTGGTTTTGGCGTTGTTTCTAAAAAACCAAATTCGGTATTCTGGATTAACTCAAAAACCTCCTTAGAAACAGAATAATCTTTTACTTTTAAATGAATTTGATTGGGGTTTTGTTTTGCCACGAATGCAGTAATTTTATTTAATTTCTTATAATTTTTATAAACGCTTCAACAAGCTCAGCGAGACATTTAAGTTTCAAATCGAACTTATAAATGATTTAATATTATTATTCTCTATTTAAAATTTATCTAAAAGACAGATGAAACTCCATTTATCTGACTGAGATTATCGAAGGCATTCATAAAAAAACTACGCTTTAAAAACGCTTCGACAGGCTCTGCGTGACACTTTAGTTTCTAATTGGATTTATAAATAATTCAACATTCATATCCCCTATTTTAAATTAATCTAAAAGACAGATGAAACTCCTTTTGTCAGACTGAGCTTGTCGAAGGCTTTTTCATAAAAAACTATGCTTTTAAAAACGCTTCGACAGGCTCTGCGTGACATTCTACTTCTCAAATGGGTTTACAAATGGTTTAATATTCTAAACCTCTATTTATTTTTTTCTCTTTTAAATGAATAATATTTATCGTTATGCAACACTCAAAACAAACATCTTTTTATCAAAAACCATAGAACCAACTAAAAAAAGACAAATGAAATCCGTGATTATCAGACTGAGCTTGTCGAAGGCTTTTCACAAAAAAACTATGCTTTAAAAAATACTTCGACAGGCTCTGCGTGACATTCTACTTCTCAAATAGCTTTACAAATGGTTTAATATTCTAAAACCTCTATTTATTTTTTTCCCTTTTAAATGAATAATATTTATCGTTATGCAACACTCAAAACAAACATCTTTTTATCAAAAAATATAGAACCAACTAAAAAAGACAAATGAAAACCATAGTTGTCTGACTGAGCTTGTCGAAGGCTTTTCACAAAAAAAACTATACTTTTAAAAAACGCTTCGACAGGCTCTGCGTGACATCTTAGTTTCTAATTGGATTTACAAATAATTCAAAATTCATATCCCCTATTATAAATTTATCTAAAAAGACAAATGAAATCCGTGATTGTCAGACTGAGCTTGTCGAAGTCTTTTTCATAAAAAACTATTCTTTAAAAACGCTTCGACAGGCTCTGCGTGACACTTTAGTTTCTAATTGGATTTATAAATAATTCAACATTCATATCCCCTATTTTAAATTAATCTAAAAGACAGATGAAACTCCTTTTGTCAGACTGAGCTTGTCGAAGGCTTTTTCATAAAAAACTATGCTTTTAAAAACGCTTCGACAGGCTCTGCGTGACATTCTACTTCTCAAATGGGTTTACAAATGGTTTAATATTCTAAACCTCTATTTATTTTTTTCTCTTTTAAATGAATAATATTTATCGTTATGCAACACTCAAAACAAACATCTTTTTATCAAAAACCATAGAACCAACTAAAAAAAGACAAATGAAATCCGTGATTATCAGACTGAGCTTGTCGAAGGCTTTTCACAAAAAAACTATGCTTTAAAAAATACTTCGACAGGCTCTGCGTGACATTCTACTTCTCAAATAGCTTTACAAATGGTTTAATATTCTAAAACCTCTATTTATTTTTTTCCCTTTTAAATGAATAATATTTATCGTTATGCAACACTCAAAACAAACATCTTTTTATCAAAAAATATAGAACCAACTAAAAAAGACAAATGAAAACCATAGTTGTCTGACTGAGCTTGTCGAAGGCTTTTCACAAAAAAAACTATACTTTTAAAAAACGCTTCGACAGGCTCTGCGTGACATCTTAGTTTCTAATTGGATTTACAAATAATTCAAAATTCATATCCCCTATTATAAATTTATCTAAAAAGACAAATGAAATCCGTGATTGTCAGACTGAGCTTGTCGAAGTCTTTTTCATAAAAAACTATT
>NZ_JACLAF010000013.1 GCF_015355625.1 Tamlana sp. I1 | reverse complement strand
TTTCCGAACAGAGAAGTTAAGCCCATTAGCGCCGATGGTACTGCATTTGTGGGAGAGTAGGTCGTTGCCTTTTTTGAATCCTCAACATTTATTTGTTGAGGATTTTTATTTTTATTGATTAATGGTTATTGGTTGATGGTTATTAGTAACATCAAAAACCAAAAACCAAAAACAAACAACCAGATATTGACCTGGTAGCTCAGTTGGTAGAGCATCTCCCTTTTAAGGAGAGGGTCCTGGGTTCGAGCCCCAGCCCGGTCACTTTATTATCTAAGCCTCAAACTTCAGTTTGAGGCTTTTTTTATGCTTTTGTATAAACTGCTTAATTAGAGTGTTTCTTTAATTTATGACTTATTATGTATTAAATCATTTATAAAAATTTAAATTCTTTCTTGCCTTTTGTATGTTACTAGTTTATGTAAATAATTTTTAGTTGCTATTAGTTATTTTGTGTTTAAAACGCTTGTGTAATCAGTAAAATATACGGTTTACGATTGCTTTTAAAACTAATAAATTTTGAATCAAACAAGTTGCACGTAAGTTTTTTTCTATCTACTTTTGCGTGAAATTAATCCCTCAAGAAAGAAAAGCATTAAAAAGATAACAAAGCTTTTCAACTTGTTGATTTTTATTTAAACTTAAAAACAACTTAATTATGAAAACAAGAATTATTGCAACAGCAGTAGCATTACTAGCCTTCACTTTTGGACAGGCTCAACAAGAAAACATGGCTAAATCAGAATTAAACTCAGCAAAAGGTGTATCTTTTGATGAGGGCGATATGTTCATTGAAGGAGGTATTTCATTCCGTACCGACGATGTTAATAGCGCTTACTCTATTAACCCTAAATTTGGTTACTTTATTGGTGAAAATTTTGCTATTGGTGGTGACTTAGATTTTGGAGGAAGTAAAGATAAAAGTACAACTCCTGATACAAAAACTAACTTTTTTGGTATTGGTGGTTTTGCTAGATACTATTTCTTAGAATTAGATAAAAGACGTTTTAAAGCTTACGGAGATGTTGGATTAGGTTATAGCCATGCACGTGTTGAAGTTGGTGATCTTGATAACACAACCAATGGTATTAAAGCTAATGTTACTTTAGGACTTAACTATTTTATTACTAAAAATTGGGCTGCTACTTTTGTTTTAGCTGATATTTTAACTTATAACAATGCAAACCCTGAAGATGGTGATGCTACAAACAGTTTTGAATTAAATATCAATTTATTCAATAACATTTTTGCACAACCTCAATTTGGTTTATTGTACAAATTTTAATCCTTTTTTCTCTTTTTAGAGTAAATTAAGATTACAATTTATTAAGCCTGAACAATTTTATTGTTCAGGCTTTTTTGTTTTCATTTTGTATTGATTTCCTCAAGTTTTCCAAATTGTCTTCTGCTTTTATTTTTAAAATGAGGAAGATTCCTTATAAATTCTTAAAGCTGTTATGATAATTTTACCAAAGAAATTATACTTATTAATAGATAAAATATAATCACATGAACAAAAAAATATTAGGAATCGCATTACTGGCATTAACCTTTTATGCATGTAATAAAACCGTTGAAACTCCTAAGGAGCAAAAAATAACCGTTAAAGGTCATATTCAATTTTCTGATGCAAATGATCAATTTGGGATAACGTTAAACAAAAGGAATATAGAAAACGAACTTGAAGTTGTTAAAGAAATAAAACTAGATTCATTAGATAATTATTCGTTTGAAATTCCTGTTACAGATCCAGAATTTTATATACTAAATGTTTACAAACAACAATCGGTAGAGTTTTATGCTGATGATGAAAATCTTGAAATTAATTTTAGAGGTATTGATACGGCTAAAATAAAAATTAAAAATCCACCACATGTACATATTAAGGGTGGAGAAAAAAATAACGCATTAAACGCTTTGCATTGGGCAAATTATCAAAATTACCAATGGATGATCGCTACTGGACAAGAACAATATAGAGCATCTTTATCTGATAGTGATGCCTGGAAAACATATGCTGCTAAAAACTGGGATGTAATGTACGATTCTAACGAAAGAGACATTAAAAATATCATAGATATGTATGAGGATTACCCAACGGTTGTAAAGGTTATTCAGAATTTATCATGGAAGAAAGATAAAGATTTTATGTTAGAGAAATACACAGAGTTGGCTGATAAATATCCTAATGTGCCTTATATCCAGAATGCAAAAGCCGATTTAATTGGAAAAATAGAAAGTGTTGCTAAAACAGCCATTGGAACAGTTGCTCCAGATTTTACTTTTCCAGACATGGATGGGAATTCAGTATCTTTAAGCGATTTTAGAGGGAAATATGTGCTAATTGATTTCTGGGCTTCTTGGTGTGGACCATGTAGAAAAGAGTCGCCTAATGTGCAAAAACAATATGCTTTATATAAAGATAAAGGCTTTGAAGTTGTTAGTGTTTCTATTGATAAAAAAGAAGTTGACTGGATAAAGGCGGTAAAAGAAGATGATTTAAAAGGAACTCTACTTTTAGCTAAAGATTCTAAAAAAATTATGAAAGATTATGTTTTTTCAGGAATTCCTTACATGGTTTTACTTGATACAGAAGGCAAGGTAATGGCCTTAAATTTAAGAGGCGAAGCTTTACAAGAAAAATTGAAGGAAATATTTAATTAGACTTTTATACCAAAAATAGGAAAGCGCACTAATTTAGTGCGCTTTTTTTTGTGCCTACTAATTTTAATTTTTGTTATAATTAAATTTAACTATTAAAGCGTTTTTAGGTAAAGTGTTTCTATAAGTGATTTGTTTTTTATCGCAATAGCTTGTAAATTATTGTAACCACTAATGTCAATTTTCTTGGCAATATTTGTTCTATGGTTATCAATGGTTTTTGGACTATTGTGAAGGACTTCAGCAATTTCAGAGGTAGACAAATTTTCAGAAACATGATACAAAATCTTCATTTCAGTTTTGGTTAAAGCTTCAAGATTTCTAATAAGGTTTTCAACCTCAATAATTTCATCTTTATGTCTTTCAAAAAAAGCTTTACAATTTCTACCTGTGTAATAGTTGCCTTTTTTCAATTCATCTAAACAAATTTTAATTTCTTCATGCATACCATCCTTAAATAAAAATCCGTTAGGTTTTAAATTTTTTGCATTAATTAAAGTTGGAATGTCCATACAATTAGTAAGTAAAATCACCTTTTTTTCTGGATGGTTTTGCTTCAAAACTTTTAGGGCTTCTACGCCATTAACAATGGGCATTTCAAGATCTAGAATGAAATAATCGGCTTTTTCAATATTATTTATAACCTCTTCACCATTTTCAACATCTAAAACCGCTTCAAAACCTTCAAATGAATCAATAAGGATTTTTAAACCAAGACGTACAATGTAATGGTCGTCTGCTATAAGGATTTTTATGTTTTCCATGACTATTTTAGTTTTGGGTATTTATCTGTAGAATAAAAATAGACCCTGTTGGTTTATTTTTTTTATAAATAATTTGGGAATCTATTTTAGCTAACATTTTTTTACATAAAGATAATCCAATACCGTAACCTTTTTCTGTGTTCGTACCTAATTTAACAGGTAGTCTTTCTGTGTTTTTTTGTAAAAGAGCTTGTATCTCTTCATTAAAACCAATTCCAGAATCGGCTATTTTTATGTGAATAGTATTTGTAGTAACAGGCTCAATTGAAACGTTTATACTGCCTTTTTTATTTGTGAATTTAACAGCGTTTGAGAGCATGTTTCTCAAGGCGAAATCGATTATGTTTAAATCGGATTTGATATAGTTAATATTTTTATCGGGTTGAAAGCTTACTGATAATTCTTTAGCAACGGTTGCACTTTCAATAAGTTTTAAATTGGTGTTTACTAAATCGTTTATGGAGAAACTGCTAAATTTTACTGTAATTCCTGAAGATTGGCTTATGGTCCAGTTTAAAATATTGTTTAATAGGTTTAAAAGATTACTCGTGCTAGACTCAATAATAGCTAGATTTTGTTTTAAATCATCTTTTTTAAGCGCGTCTAAATTACGCCTTAAAATAAATAGCAAGTTATATAAATCGGTCATGGGGCTTTTTACATCGTGTGCAATAATGGAAAGTAACTGATCTTTAACTTTATTTAAACCACTAAGTTCTTTTCGTTGGGCTTTAATTTCTTGATTGGTTAGAATTAATTTTTCGTTTTGAGAATTAATTTTTTCATTATTCTGAGATAAAATATCCTGTGTTTTTTTATTTTGAATGTAGGATCTTAAAATTAAAATAAGAATGAGAAGGATTAAACATGAAAGCATAATTAACCCTTGATTTTGTTGCTGTTTATTTTTAAGTTTTAAATCGTTTAATGCTAAATCGGTTTCTAGTTTTTCTAAGTCTTGTTCCTTCTGTTTTAAACTGTACTGTATTTGTATTTGTTCTTTTTGGGTAATTAATTGCCCTTCTTTATAGGCATTGTCGTATTCCAAATAACTTTCTAAATAATCTAGAGAAAGTAAAGCATTTTTACTTGCTTTTTCAATTTCATATAAACCTTTATAAGCATCCTTTAAAACCACTATGTTTTTTACATGTGTTTTATTATTGATAATCTTATTATAAAAATCTCTCGCTTTATTAAATTCTAATTGTTCTTTGTAATGACGCGCTATTTTTAAGTCAACAAGGTATTCTTCTTGTTTAAAATTATTTACTGATGCAATTTTTTGGGCGCTACTATAGTTTTTAAAAGCGATATATTTATTGTCTTCCTGATAATTAATGTCACCTAGATTTATTAAGGTGTTACATTCATCCTTTTTTAACCCTAATTGTTTATATCCCGAAAGTGCATTCTTATAGTGTGTTATTGCAATTTCTAGTTTATTTAAGCCAACGTTGGCTTGTGCAATTTTTTCTTCAGCTCTGTATATACGAAGCGATTCATTATTATTTTTAGCTTCATTTAAAGCATTAGTAAAGGATTCAATAGCATTATTAAAATCGTTTAAGTTATAACTTACAGTACCAATATTCATATAATATTTGTAACGATCTACTTTAACTTTTAAATCGTTAATAATACCATAACACTCCAAATACAAAGCTAAAGAGCGCTTATAGTCGCCAATATTATTGTAGAGTAGTCCTAAATTATTTAAAATGGTAAATTGATTGTCTTTATCCTCTAACGCAACATATATTTTTAAAGCTTCTATGTAAGATGCTTCAGCTTGAGCGATATAATTTAGGTCGTTTTCAACTAAACCTCTAAGTGTAAAGTATAGGGCTTTGTTGTTTTCCGAGACTTCTAAATCCTTTATTGTATTTAATATCTCTAAGGCATCTTTATAATGTTCATTAACATAAAGTGCTGTTATGTAATTGCTAGTTATTTTAAATTTTAGGGAGTTGGTGTTTATTTTATCGTAATAAGCATACGCTTCTTTGGCATAATTTAAACTTTCCTGTGGGTTTTTATTGATGCTTTGATAGTAGTGAAAAGTGAGTGTATTAACATTATCTAAAATTGAAGTAGAATCTTTTGAAGTTTGCGCATGTATAAATGTTGCTATTGAATAAAATGCAATAAAAAAAGCGAAAACATGATTATATGACTTCATTTTTTTGTTTTTAAACTCAAATATAGGCGAACTTTTTGTTTTTTGTTAAATAATGTTAAAAATGAGGAATTTCCCCTATATTTATTTTACTCTATTAAATTAAGTTTGGATTAATATTATAATCGGTTTACTAACTTCCTAATATTTTATTCAAAATTATGAAAACAAATCAAAAACTAAAGTACCTATTCTCATTAGTTATTTTATCGGGTTTACTACTAACAACCAGCTGTAGTAAAGATGACGAGCCAGCAAGTAACCTTACCGGGTTTACTTCTTTTGGATTTACTAATGACTTAATTAAAGATTATCCGTTTACTGTTGATAACACAAACTTTGTAATTAAAAACACAGATAGCTTACCATATCAATTTGATGCTAGCGCATTAATTGCTCAATTTTCGGTGATTTCTGGTTCAAAAGTAGACATTGCTGGTGTTTCGCAAACTAGTGGTGTGACAGTTAACGATTTTTCTAACGATGTTACTTATACGGTAACTGCTGAAGATGGCGTAACAGAACGCACTTATACAGTAGAAGTTAACATTGCTCAAACTAACCCTGAAGGTGTGCAATGGTCTCAAAAATCTCCAAATGCATTTGATAATACTTTTGAAACACAAGAGTATTTCTATTTAAATGGAAAACATTGGGTGGTGTTAGGTAAACGTTTTGTGTGGTTTCAAACTTCTCCAGAATCTAAATTATACAGCTCAACAGATGGTATTTCTTGGACAGAAGAAACCCCAACAGGCGATTTTCCTGTAGGATACGACCATAATATTGTTGTTGCAAACAATAAAGCGTATGTAGTTGGTTATATTAGTGGTGTTGATACATGGGGAGCCGATCAACCGACTTTAGAAAAGAATTTATTTACTACCGAAGATGGTATTTCTTGGACAAAATCTGAAGACGCTTTAGATGTTGCTCGTATTTATTCGCCAGGGTATAATGTAGATGAAACTATTTATGCATTTGCAGGAAACCTTCAAGGTGGTTTTGGGTCGTTTACAAACGCTAGACCAATAGGAGCACCATTTTATCCACCTGCAGGAATTAGTCCTTCTACCTTAGTGTCTACAAATGGAACATCGTTTACACCTAGTGCCGATTACTCAGCAGAAATGCCTAAAAGAGTTTACGGAGCAGGTTATGTTTACGAAGGTAAAATGTATGTAGCAGGTGGAATTGGTGCAGATGGATTTCCTTTAAATGATGTATGGTCGTCTACAGATGGTGTAACATGGAGTTTAGTTTCTGAAGGAGCTTTTACAGCAAGACGTGGTTCTAGTGCCGTAACTTACGACGGAAAAGTATGGTTATTTGGTGGGCAATTAGAAGACGGACAAGTTTCAACTGATATGCTTGTATCTGAAGATGGCGGTGTAACGTTTAGCCCAGTGCCAGCTGATCAATTATTACCATCAAATTACAAAGCACGTTTAAATGCTGATATTAGTGTTGATGCCGATGGTAATTTATGGATAATTGGAGGTGAAACTGTTACAGATGTAACTTATTCAGATGAAGGTTATGTAGATGCTATAACTTACGAAGTTTTAACTGATGTTTGGTCAGGGAAATTAAACAAACTATAAACGTTTGATTGTAATTAGAGAAATATAAAATATTCAAGTAGCCACAAATTTAAAGTTATGCGAATATTTTATATTTCTTAATCATTTAAGTTTAGAAAAACGAAACCATAAAAACCAAACAATATTTCTAATGGCTAGAAAGGTAATTTTAATGTGCAGTGCATTGCTTTTTATTGTTTCTATCACTTTTGGGCAAAATGTTGTAAAAGCTCAAAAAGTTAAAACAATAGATTTTCGAGGAAAAGTACTTTCGGCAGTAGATAACCAACCTATTTTAGGAGCTGCTGTTTTAGTTAAAGGACAAGCCGATGGTGTTGTTACAGATTTGGAAGGAACATTTCGTATAAATGTTAATGTTGGCGATATTCTAGAGATATCTTCATTAGGTTTTCAAGATTTAGAATATACTATTACAGATAAAAATAATGTCTCCATTCTTTTGGCTGAAGACATTCAAGCATTAGATTTAATTACCGTAATTGGTTACGGAGTACAAGAAAAAAGAGATTTAACAGGTTCTGTAAGTACTGTAAAATCCAAAGATTTAGATAAAACCATTCCTAGTTTTGATAATGCTTTAACAGGAAAAGTTGCTGGTGTACAAGTAATGTCTAGCTCAGGAGCTCCAGGTGGTGCGACTTCAATTACAATTAGAGGGGTAACTTCGCTAAATGCGAATAGTAATAATCCACTAATTGTAATAGATGGTGTACCAATTTATGGAACAAATAGAGCGAATAACACAACTGAGTTTGAAAGATCTACAATACCAGTATCTGGTTTTGGGGGAACATCGGTTACAAGTCCGTTAGAAAATAATTCGGAGTTTGAAAGAAACCCCTTGTCTATGTTGAATATGAACGACATAGAGTCTATTGAAATTTTAAAAGATGCTTATGCAACAGCCATTTATGGTTCTAGAGGTGCTGCTGGTGTTATTTTAATTACAACTAAAAAAGGCGTGTCTAGAAAACCAAAACTTTCAATCAACACATCTACAACCTTTAGCGATCCTATAAATGTACCATCGGTTTTAACGGCCGATGAGTATTCCGATTTTTATAACACAAAATCTGGAGGTAATAATTATCCAACTGGAACAGAAACAAATTGGGTAGACCAAGTTTTAAGAACAGCTATAACCAGTATTATTAATTTGTCGCTTTCAGGAAGTACCAAAAAATTAAATTATTTTGTAAGTGGTTCAGTATTAAAGCAAGATTCTTATATCGTTAACCAAGATTATAAAAAATACAATTCCCGTATTAATCTGGATTATCAATTAACCAAAACCCTTAGGTTGGGTGCCAACGGTTCTATAAATTATGCCGATAACAATTCTTTAAATGCACCAAGTATTTATAGAAACGCAGTATTAAAAGCACCAAATGTTGCTAGTAATATAGATGCTGATACCTATTATTTTGGATTTGCACCTAACATATCTGGTGTCGTAGAGAACCCTTTAGCACAGGCTTATAGAGATATTAACTACGCTAAAGATAAAAGGCTCGTTGGAAATGTGTTTTTAGAATACAAGCCTTTTAAATGGGTCACCTTAAAATCGGAAATAGGTGTCGATCATTTAAATTCTGATGCCTATAGTAGGATTATTAGCAGACCAGATATTGAAGGAGGAAATGCTACACAAACCGAACTTAAAAATAAAAAGTTTGTTGTAAACAATACCGCCTCTTTTGTTAAAACGTTTAATAATGTACACGCCATTAATAGCGTTATCGGACAAAGTTTTGAGACTTCAACCGAAGAGTCGCACTCTATTTTTGGAAGAGATTTTGCGAGCGACGATATTTTAGATATCAATCAAGCGGGGGTTATAGGTGGCGATCCGTATCCAACCATTAGAGAATGGGCTTTGTTTTCGGTATTCGGAAGACTAAACTATCAATATGATCATAGGTATTTGGCTGGGGTTACTTATCGAATTGATGGGTCATCAAGATTTAGTAAAAATAACAGATACATTGGGTTTCCATCTTTCTCCTTAGGTTGGAGAGCTTCAGAAGAAAACTTTTTAGAAAATGTTTCCTGGATAGATGAATTAAAGTTTAGAGGTAGTGTTGGATTTACAGGAATAGATGGCACTAGCGGCTATTACGGTAATCAGGGGCAATATCAATTGTTACGTTCAGGAAGCGGTAGTATTTTAACCTATTTAGATTCTGAAATATTGGAAGTAGTTCAACCAAATAACCCTAATTTAAAATGGGAACTTACACGAACTTTAGATTTAGGAGTCGATTTAAGTTTGTTTAAAGATAAAATTAATCTAACGGTAGACTACTACCATAAAAATATTACTAATTTACTCTATTCATCTGCAGTGCCGTGGTATCAAGGCTATGCTTTACAACAGCAAAATATTGGTGATATGGAGAACAAAGGTTTTGAAATTGCCTTGAACACCCAAAACATTGCCACAGCAAATTTTCAGTGGACCACCAATTTTAATATTTCAAGAAACACCAATAAAATTTTAAAATTAAATTTTGAAGGTAGTGATGCCACAGGAGCCGCATTAGGTTATAAATATTTTGCTGTAGGCGAATCGGCAGGTCAATTCTTTTTATACGATTGGGACGGTGTAAACCCGTTAACAGGAAATCCGCTATGGAATTATCCTGATGGTTCTCAAAGTGAGGTGCCTCCTGCAACTTTAAGTAATTCTTCGCAATATAGAAAACCAATGGGCGATGCTTTGCCAGACTTTTTTGGTGGATTAACCAATACGTTTAGGTATAAAAACTGGGAACTAAATTCGTTCTTTTCCTTCTCTTCGGGCAACCAATTGTACAATGGAACCAAAGCTCTACAGTATACTTATACCACATCAGATGCGAATAACTTAAGTCCAGATATTTTAGATTATTGGAAAATAGTAGGTCACGAAACAGATATTCCCAAAATTAATAATGCATCTATTGTGAGCAATGGTTCGGGAGGAGCAGTAGATTATACCGTTGGTAGAGATTCAGACCGTTTTTTAGAAGATGCCTCATTTATAAGGTTGAAACAAATAGGATTAACATATTATTTACCACAAGATTGGTTACAGAGTCATTTAATTGAAAGTGCCTCGGTTTATATTCAAGGAAATAATTTATTAACCTTTACTAAGTATTCTGGATTAGATCCGGAGGTAAGTGCTTTTGGGTCATCAGCCTTATTAAGCGGTTATGATGAGTTAACCATGCCTCAGATTAAATCGTGTAGTGTAGGAATAAATATTGGATTTTAATTTTTAAGAGATGATGTATAACTATATAAAAATTACCGCTTTTGTTTGTTTTCTAGGTTTTGTGTCATGCGATAGCCAATTAGACCTAGAGCCTACAGATATTCTTATTGAAAAAGAAGTTTTTGAAACCGTTGAAAATGCTGAAAAAGCATTATCCGATATTTATACCAAAGCTTTTGTTGCAGCAGTAGGCGATACCCATGTTATTGCAGATGTTTCTTTACCCTATGTAGGTTACCCTTCTAATAGTTCGTATTCTAATTATTTTGAAGGCAATTTAACACCAATAGACACAAATGTAGAAGCTATTTGGCAAAAGTATTACGCGGCAATAAACGTGGCTAATGTTTTTATTGATAAAGTTCCTGTTTTTGGTGAATATGACGAAACTATAGAATTGCAACATATTGCCGAAGCCAAGTTTAATAGGGCATATTGTTATTGGGCTTTATTGTGTTATTATGGTCATGGAGCATTAACAGGTAGTAAAGACGGTCTGGGGCTGCCTTTACAATTAAAACCTTATGAAGGTTTTAATCCTTCAGATTTAATTCCTAGAAGTACTAACGGACAAGTTTATGCGCAAATCATAAAAGATTTGAATGAAGCTGTAGTAGATTTACCAGATTCTCATGGTACCAATTTAGAGTCTCGTGTGCGTGCTACAAAAACATCGGTATACGCATTGTTGTCTCGTGTACAGCTTTATAATAGAGATTACCAAAGTTGTGTAGAGGCTTCAAACCTTGTTTTAGCAAATACAAATTATAAACTAGACCCAGAATTATTAGATTTATTTCCGTTAAATACAGAAGGCACAAATTCTAGTTTTAGTGACGAAGTTATTTTTGGTTTCCCAGTGAGTTCTAACGGAGGAAATTCTCAATACGGTACACATAGTATTCGATATTATTATAAGACGGTTTGGGTAGAATCTAGTTTTATTGAATCTATGGATCCATCTGATAAAAGAAGAACGCAATTAATATACAAAGGCAATCCTTTAAATACCAATCCCAATACCATAAACGAAAAAACTACTTTTAAATATAATAATCCTGATCAAAGAGATGATATTCAAATTATTCGTTTAGCTGAAGTACTATTAAATAAATCGGAAGCTTTGGCGCAATTAAATGGTGTGAATTCAGAGAGTATTTCGCTTTTAAATAAAATTAAAGAACGCAGCGGGTTAAATCCTGTTCAAGAAAGTGATTTCGCTTCAAAAGATGCATTATTAACGGCTATTTATAACGAAAGATATGTTGAAACAGCTTTTGAAGGCCGTGGGCGATTCGACTTTATTAGAACTAACCGACCTTTAAGAAATCCTGCACTAACAGAAGATCAAAAAATATTTCCAATTCCTCAACGAGAAATCGATTTGTCTCAGGGTGTTTTAGTGCAAAATCCAGGATACAATTAATATTAATTAAATAATAAAATATAACTAAATAATGAAAATGCTATCAAGATCATTAACACTCGTTTGTGCTTTAATTCTAAGTTTGACACTGCAAGCGCAAGAGGATCATATCAATTTTTTAAAATCTGAAAAATGGAAAAAAGTTCTAAAAATCGCTAAAAAAGAGAACAAACCCATTTTTGTGGATGCGTATACTACCTGGTGTGGACCTTGTAAAACTATGGATAAAGAGGTTTTTACCAATAAGGAAGTCGCTACGTTTTTCAATGAAAAATTTATAAGTGTGAAAATGGATATGGAAAAAGGAGAAGGTAACCAGCTAAAATTAGACTGGGAAGTTCAAGCATTTCCAACCTTATTATACTTTAATAGCGCGGGAGAAATTATACATCGTGTTGTTGGGGCTTATGGTGCCGATGAGTTTTTAGATTATTCTAAAATGTCCCTTAATCCAGATTTAATGGCTGTTAACTTGCAAAAAAGATATGATGCCGGCGAACGAGATGGTGCGTTTATGTACGATTATCTAGTCTCGTTAAGGTTGGGATATCATAAGGAATTAGAGGCCCAAGTTTCAAACGATTATTTAAGCAGTTTAGCTCATGAGGATTTGCTTAAAGAAGAAAACTGGAACATTATAAATCATTTCATGAAAGATCCAACATCGGAGGGCTTTCAATATTTAGTAGCTCATAAAGAAGCTTTAGAAGAAGTTGTTGATGCCGAAGAGGTTGAAAAGAAGTTTTATAACACCATCAATAAACAAATCCAAACTTGGACATATTGGTACGGAGAAACACCTTTTGAAACTGAAAAAGAAGCGAATCTATTAGCGTTTTTACAGGAGTCGAATTATGATAAAGCACCAATTTTAATCGGAAAATTATTAGTTAATAAATACAAAAGATTAGAGGATAAGTCACAATATTTAGATACTGTAGATGATATCGTAACATTTAATTTAACCGAAGGTACGGGTACCATAGTGCATTATGCAAAAACAATTGTAAATGGTTATGATAGTGATGTTGCTTTAGCCAAAGCCTTAAATTGGTTAAACATAGCCGAAAAAAAGGAAACTAAAATAGAGCATAAAGCAGCTATTTTAACAGCAAAAAGTAAAGTGTTAGAAAAATTAGGAAACAAATCGGAAGCCGAGTTAGCAGGGTTAGCAGCTAAAAAAGCAGACCAAGAGGCTGAAGCTGCAGGAACTAAAATCCATACAATTCCTATGATGAAAATGACAGGAATGACACCTGCTAAATAATAATTATGAATTTAAAAAAGGCTGTTTGAAAATTATTTTTTTTCAAACAGCTTTTTAAAAACCTATACCAATGAAAGTAATTTATTGTTTTTTCGTAGTACTATTTATATCGAATATGGGCTATGCCCAAATGCCACTAGCAAGGGAGATACCACCCAAGTATGAAAAACGTATGCGCATTAAAGCACCAATAGAATCTGTTTGGGATTACTTATTAGCTTTTGAAAAATTATCAGAATATGGTTCTGAAATAATTTCCGAAAGCAACATATCAGGTACAGGTATTGGGACTTTAAGAGAGGTTGTTTTAAAAAATGGAGAGAAACGTTCAGAAATGGTAGATGTAATTGCACCGACTTCAAAAAAAATAGGAATCATAGTTTTAAACCCTAATAAGTCAATTTTTGAAAGATATGCCTATTACTTTCAAATAAATAGAGCTAATGAACATGCCTGTTTTGTTACTCTAAAAGCGTATTACAACCTTATTGAAGGTGTGAAAAAATCTGATGTCAATAAAGATGTTTCAACCGAATTTGATGTGTTACTAAACGGGTTAAAGCATCATTTTGAAAATTAGATTTTCAATATAAATCAGATTAATCAAAATAGTTTAAAGCGAATAAAATAAATTCATATATTTTTGTTCAGAATAAGTTTACAATAAAATGATTTTAAACACCACACAGGACAGCATTAAAGAGCAAGATACCGTAAATACCATTATGGCTACGAAAATTGTTGGTTCTGCAGGGAAAATTAAAAGCGAAGATGGTGCCATTATTCCAAAGGAAGCTATAACTTGGATTGCCCTCGAACCTGCGATGAAAAAGGAAGAGCCAAAAGAAACAAGTCCTTCATTTTATTTTTTAGCAGCCGCTGTTTTAATTGTGTTGTTTGTAGTTGTTAAATTTGTTTTAGGTAAGCGAAATAAATCTTCAAAGTAATTTATACTCCTCTTAAGTTTCTTTCTTGTAGCTAAAAAAATCTTCAAACCATCGTAGTGTAATATATGTTACATTAGGTCCTTACTGTTTTGGTACATTTATCGCTAGAAACATGTTAAATTAGTCTTAAATCTACAGAAATAAGGAATATTCCTTAGTTCTTTGTTTTGTGCTTATTATAATTTAACACTTTGAAATTTCAGTGCTTTATCATAGGCCGTAATTCAAATTATTACTAAACATATTTTTACTAATAAAATCAAAACTTAGTTAATGAAGCGTATCTTATTATTCTTAATCGCCATTGGGTTTAGCCTAAATGCTACAGCACAAACATTAGATTTAAACCAACCATTATCTACAAACCCTAAAATTAAAAAAGGGGTGCTACCTAATGGTTTAACGTATTACATCTACAATACCGATGTTACTAAAAATGCAGCCAGTTACTATATTATTCAAAATGTAGGTTCTGTTTTAGAAAATGACGATCAGCAAGGTTTAGCTCATTTTTTAGAGCATATGGCCTTTAACGGTACCAAAAATTTTGAAGGGAAAGGGGTTTTAAATACCCTTGAAAAGCACGGTGCTGTATTTGGAAAAGATATAAATGCCTATACAGCTTTTGATGAAACGGTGTACAATATGAATAATATTCCAACGACACCAGAACTAATAGACACCTGCTTACTAGTGCTACACGATTGGTCTGATGATTTATTGTTAACCAATGAAGAAATTGATGCCGAACGTGGTGTGATTAAAGAGGAATGGCGTACCAGACAGAGCGGAGGGATGCGTATACTACAGCAAACATTAGCAACCAGATTTAACAACACGCAATACGCTAATCGTTTACCAATTGGTTTGATGGATATTGTTGAAAATTTTGACTATAAAACCCTTCGTGATTTTTACCACGATTGGTACAGAACAGACTTGCAAGCTATTGCTGTTATTGGTGATGTAAATGTTGAAGACATTGAAAATAAAATTAAAAATTTATTTTCTGAAATCCCAGCGGTTAAAAATCCTAAAGAACGATTAATTATAGATATTCCAGATAATAAAGACATGCTTTATGTTTTGGCTATGGATGAGGAAGTAACAACATCTCAAATTAATTTTGCTATTCGTCATCCAAACTCATTAGCCGATGAAACGGTTGCCGATTTAAAAGAATCCTTACTAAACAACATGATAACTTCTATGTTATCTAACCGAATGCGTGAAATTACTCAAAATCCCGATGCCCCTTTTTTAGGAGCGCGTATTAATTATGGTAACGAATCTAGAACAAGCAATTCTTTTAGTTTAGGGGTTTATCCAAAACCTAACCAGCAAGAAGCAGCATTTAAAAAAGCCTTCGAGGAATTAATTAGAGCTGTAAAGTTTGGTTTTACTGAAGCTGAAATAGAGCGTACAGAAATAGAGTTTACAAATTATTTAGAAACTCAAATTAGTAAAATTAACGACAAATCTCATAGTCGAATTGCTTCGGAAATCAAACAGAATTATTTAGAGAATGGGGCTATGAGCGACATTACTAAAGATTTTGAATTAATAAAAGAGATTTTTATTGAGTTAACTCCTGAAGATGTTCACAACAGATTAAAAGAGTTATATACGCAAAAAAACAGAAGTTTAATTGTAACAGGCGTTGCAGGAAATAAAAACTTAACCGAAGCAGACGCATTAAAAATTATAAACGCCGCTGAAAATGACGAGAGTTTAATAGCGTATACTGATGCTTTTGCAGGAAAAACATTGTTAGGCGATTTAAAAATTACCCCTGGCAAAATTGTTGAAGAAGTAGAAAACAAAACCTTAGAATCTACTTCGTTTGTGTTAAGTAATGGGATTAGAGTACAGTATAAATTTGCGAATAAAAACAAAAATGATGTCAAACTAAATGCGATTAGTTTTGGAGGAACCTCATTGTTAAATGATGATTATTTACCTTCAGCAGATATGTTTTCAGGGTTTATAGGGAATTCTGGACTGGGTGATTATTCATCTACAGACTTATCAAAAGTATTGGCCGGAAAAACAGCTTCTACACGTATTGGTGTTGATGAATTAACAGAATTTATTAGTGGGTCTGCAGTAAGCAAGGATGTAGAAACCATGTTGCAAATGGTGTATTTACGTTTTGTAAAACCGCGTTTCGATGCAGATGCCTATACCGTGCTAATGGGTAATATCGATAACTACCTTATTCGTAGAAGTAAAGATATCAATGAAAAAATTCGAGACAGTGTTACTGTTTCAGTTTACGGGGAAAACAACCCAAAACGTCCTTTGTTTACTTCAGATTACGTTAAAAAAGTGACTTTCGATAAAATGAAAGAAATCTATACAGAGCGCTTTGATAATGCGGCAGACTTTGAGTTTTTTATTGTTGGTGATATTCAAAAAGACGTGCTTAAACCTATGTTAGAAAAGTATATTGCTAGCATTCCTACCAATAAAAATATTGAAATCTGGAAAGACAATTCTGTAGATTGGGTGAGCAAATCTATAGACAAGGATGTGTATTTAAAAATGGAAGATCCTAAAAGTTCGGTAAGAATTGCTTATAAAAACGAGGTAGAATACAGTTTAAAAAATGAGTATATTGCTAAAACTGTTGGCGATATGTTACAACTGCGATTTACAGAAACTTTAAGAGAGCAAGAAGGTGGCACTTACGGCGCTCGTACTCATGCAAATATTTCAAAAAGACCTGTGCAAGAAGCTGTAATTAGTGTAAGTTTCGACTGTAATCCAGACAAAGTAGAACAATTGGTAACTATAGTGCATAACGAATTAAAGAAAATTGCAGATGGAGATATCAATCAAGTTGATTTAGATAAAACCACAACAAATTATTTAAAAGAAAGACAGCAACAAAAAGATTATAATAATTATGATATGAGGTTGCTTACTAATTATTATAGAGAAGGTTATAATATGAATAGTCCTGAAAATTTCGAGGATATCATTAGTAATATCACGGTTAAGGATATTAAACACTTTGTTAAAAAAGTGCTTAAAAACGCCGAAACTTACGAAGTTGTTATCAAACCTAAAAATTAAAAACACAAGGCAATTACATTATGAAAAAACTAGTTTTAATAGCAGCATTAGTTATCAGTACTTTTGGTTTTACACAAATTCATAACCCTGTAAATTGGAAAACTTCGGTTGAAAAAGTGTCTGATTCCGAATATGAATTAATTGCAACGGCAAACATTCAAGGGGGCTGGCATTTATATTCGCAGTCGGTTCCAGAAAACGGACCTATTCCTACAAGTTTTACTTTTGAAGGCAATTCAAATTACTTAAAAAAAGGAAATACAAAAGAGGATGAGGGGCATACGGTTCATGATCCAGTTTTCGATATGAAGATTAAGTATTTTGATAACAAAGCCACATTTAAACAACGTATAAAACTGAAAAACAAAACCACTTTTAATGTAAAAGCTGTTGTCGAATTTATGGTTTGTAATGATACACAATGTTTACCGCCAACAGAAGTCGATTTGGTTTTCGAAGTGAAATAATTAAAAATTAAACAAAGAAATTTTGAAAACCTTAGGGTTTTAACTATCCTTTTTTAAAATAATTAAAATGAAAAAAACGCTATTATTTATAATTCTATTAACGTCTTATTTTGTTAATGCTCAGGTTTTCGATCCTGTAAAATGGTCTACTTCCGTAGAGAAAATTTCAGATACCGAATATAAATTAATTTCAAAAGCGACTATCGAATCGGGTTGGCATTTATATTCACAAGACGTTCCTGAAGGCGGTCCTATTGCTACCAGTTTTATTTATGATGATGAAAATGGCGCGTTTAAAATAATAGGCAACACCGTTGAAGAAAAAGGGCATACGGTTAACGATCCTGTTTTCGAAATGGAAATAACCTATTTTGAAGGTAAGGCTACTTTCGAACAAAAAATAGAAGTTACGGGCGATAAAACGGTTGTTAATGGTATTGTAGAATTTATGGTTTGTGATGATACCCGTTGTTTGCCACCAGCAGAAGTGGACTTGGTTTTTAACCTTGCTTCAAATGGAAATGAAGCTCATACAACTTCTGTTGTAGTAAAGGATTCAGATGTAAGTTCGGGGCAAACAAGCGAAACAACTCCTGCTTCAAAAGGTTCAGAAAAAAGTTTATGGGGCATCTTTTTTATTGCTTTCTTTTCTGGATTCGCAGCTTTACTTACTCCATGTGTGTTTCCTATGATTCCTATGACGGTAAGTTTCTTTACCAAACAAAGTAAAACAAAGGCGGCTGGCATTAGAAATGCTGTTATTTACGGCTTATCCATTATCGTTATTTATGTGGTGCTTGGTATTTTGGTAAGTCTAATATTTGGCGCAGATGCTTTAAATGCCTTGTCTACCAATGTGTGGTTTAATATTGCATTTTTCTTATTATTAATCATTTTTGCCGTATCATTTTTAGGTGCATTCGAAATTATGCTACCTAATTCTTGGGCAAATAAAGTAGACTCTCAAGCCGATAGAGGTGGTTTAATCGGTATCTTTTTTATGGCTTTAGCTTTAGCGATTGTGTCATTTTCTTGTACAGGACCTATTGTTGGAACCTTATTAGTACAGGCAGCCGCCGGCGGAAGTCAAATTGGCCCTATCGTTGGTATGTTAGGCTTTTCTATGGCTATAGCACTGCCTTTTGCCTTGTTTGCGGCTTTCCCAGGCTGGCTAAATTCTTTACCAAGATCTGGCGGATGGTTAAATACTGTGAAAGTGGTTTTAGGATTTTTAGAATTAGCTTTAGCTTTTAAATTTTTATCGAATGCCGATTTAGTTCTACAATTACATTGGTTAGAACGTGAAGTATTCATCGCCATTTGGATTGCCATTTTTGGAGCATTAGCTTTTTATTTATTCGGAAAAATACAATTGCCGCACGATTCGCCATTAACGCATATTTCGGTAGGACGATTAAGTTTAGGGCTTTTAGTATTATCATTCACCATTTATATGATTCCAGGGCTTTGGGGCGCTCCTTTAAACTTAATTAGTGCATTCCCACCGCCGCAACATTATAGCGAATCGCCTTATGGAGTAGGATATACCCAATTAAGCTCTAATAAAGTGCCTGGAGGCTTTCATGCCGAAGTGCCAGATGGAGCGCATTTAATGCCACCACATAATATTTTGGCATTTAACGATTACGATAAAGGTTTGGCTTATGCTAAAAAAGTAGGCAAGCCTGTTATGATTGATTTTACTGGACATGCCTGCGTAAATTGTAGAAAAATGGAGCAAAATGTATGGGTGAAACCAAATGTGCTAGATGTGCTTAAAAATGATGTGGTACTTATTTCGTTGTATGTCGACGACAAACGAAAACTAGCTGCAGACGATGTTGTGGAATCTAAACTAAAACCAGGAAAAAAACTGAAATACATCGGACAGAAATGGAGTGAACTTCAAACCATAAAATACAAAACGAATTCGCAACCTTTCTATGTACTTATGGATCACAACGAAGAAAACTTAGTAGCTCCTGTAGGTTATACTCCAGATGTTGATGTGTATTATAGCTGGTTAGAAACAGGGGTTTCAAAATTTAAAAAATAAAAAAACAAAATAGAATGAGAAAATTAATATATGTATTGTCGTCCGTTTTAGTCTTTATGTCTTGTAAAGAAGAGGCGCCAAAAGATTATGTAACCTTATCAGGAAAAATCGAAAACCAAAATTCAGATTCGTTATTGGTGCGTTCAAGAACCTTCACTAAAAAAATAAATGTGAATCAAGACGGCACGTTTTCAGACACCTTAAAAATTGAAGATGGGAATTACACCTTATTCGATGGTACCGAACAAACGCCTATATATTTAAAAAACGGTTACGATATTAACATTACATTAAATACTAAAGAATTTGATGAAACTATTACTTATTCAGGAGTGGGTGCAGAGGCTAGTAATTTTCTTGCTAAAAAAGCCTTGATGCAAGAACAGTTGTTTAGTGATTATACGATTTATGATTTAGAAAAATCTGAATTTGAGACTAAAATTAACGGTAGTTTAGATGAAATAAGAAACTTATTAGCCAACACAAATAATTTAGATAGTACTTTTATTGCCCAGCAAAATAAGCAAATAGAAGGTTTAAATAGCTATATTTTTGAAGGTTATAACGATCGTGTTTATATGAAAACCGTTTTAGCGAAAGGGCAGGAGTCGCCAAAATTTGTAAATTTTGAAAACTATTTGGGGGGCTCAACTTCTTTAGACGATCTCAAAGGAAAATATGTTTATATTGATGTTTGGGCAACTTGGTGCGGACCATGTAAAGCGCAAATTCCAGCATTACAAGAAATAGAAAAAGCATATCATGGTAAAAATATCGAGTTTGTAAGTGTTTCTGTAGATAGCGCAAAAGACCATGATAAGTGGAAAGCTATGGTTGCTGAAAAAGAATTAGGCGGTATTCAACTATTTGCAGACAACAGTTTCAAGTCGAAGTTTGTAACCGATTATGCCATTAAAGGCATTCCAAGATTTATTCTAGTAGATCCTAACGGAAACATTGTTTCGGCAGATGCGCCAAGACCTTCAGATGATAAGCTAAAAGATTTATTCAATGAATTAAACATATAATTAACGCGTTTAATTATTCTTAATTTAATTAGTGAAAGAAATCACTTTGGTGTAAAAGCTAAAGTGATTTTTTATTTTATAGCACCATGTTTTTATAAGAAATAACAGTTTTAAAACCTTTACTTTCAAAATAAGAAGTTGGGTTTTCTTCCGAAGCCACCAAAATAAAATCGCCGCCCCAGGCTCCTAAACTTTTTATAGCACCTTTAAAATCTGGAAATAATAAGGCTTTCACAGGCGTTTGTTTGGTTATTTTTGAAATGATAGTTTCATGCTTTTCTATCAAGCTTTCAAAAACATTTAAAGTGGAGCAGTTTAGCATATTTAAAGTAATTTCATTGATAGCTTCAACTGTTTTATCAAATTTGCCTTTTTCAGCATTATAATGTTTAATACCATCGCGACTATTTTGTTTTTTATTCAAATGAACAAAAAAGAGGTTGTTTTTAAACGACGGATTAAATTCAACAGGAAGAACAAGCGGCGCATTGTTTTCTAATTGATACGTTATGGCGCTATTATTTTGAGCGCAAGCAATATCATAACCGCTGCCACCAAAAGTTTTTTCTAGAAGCTGAAAAGCATTTATGTCTGCCCAATTCGCAATATTATTTATTAAGGTTGAAGATGTGCCAAGTCCCCAATTTCTAGGAAAATCTAATTGTGTGGTTACTTTATAGCCTATACTTGAACTTAAAAAATCTGGATTTAAAGCTTTAGCAGCTTGTAGAATTTGCGTGATTCTTTCTGAAATAGCATTCGAATAATTGGTTGAAGCAAAATCTTCTAGAGTGAAAATGGCATCAAACCAAAGGGCTTCCTTTTCATCATAACTTTCCCAAATAATTTGCGGTGTATCAATAGGCTGAATGCTTAATGATTGTCCGTACTTGGTAGGTACAGCTAGTGAAATGGCGCCATCTAAAACGACGTATTCGCCAGATAAAAGCAGTTTTCCGTGGCTGTAAAAAGTTGTGTTTTTCACGAGTTAGGCTCTTAATGCGTTTAGCGCTTCTAAAACCGCGTTGTGAGTTACGGTGTGCGTTTTAAAATGCTCGGTTAAGGCTTGTTTTTCCGAGGCGTTTGCTTCAAACTGATTTAAAATATTCATTAAATGCATTTTCATATGTCCTTGCTGAATACCTGTTGTGGTAAGCGATCGTAAGGCTGCAAAGTTTTGAGCCAATCCTGCTACAGCAACAATTTGCATCAATTCTTTTGCCGTTGGTTTATGAAGCATTTCTAAAGCTAATTTCACTAAAGGATGTAACCCGGTAAGTCCGCCAACAGTACCCAAAGCCAATGGAATTTCTATCCAAAATTTAAAAACACCATTTTCAATTGCTGCATGCGATAAGCTACTATAGCGTCCGTTTCTAGATGCGTAGGCATGAACGCCAGCTTCCACCGCTCTAAAATCGTTACCCGTTGCCAAAACAACAGCATCAATACCGTTCATAATCCCTTTGTTGTGAGTTACGGCACGGTAAGGTTCTACTTCGGCAATGTTTACGGCTTGAACAAATTTATGGGCAAATGCTTCACCCGAAATAGTTTTATCCTCGCTCAAATCTTCAACTTTACAGCTTACTTCAGCACGTACCAAACAATCGGGAACGTAGTTGGATAAAATGCTCATTACAATTTCAATGTCCTTCTCGGTTTCAGAAAACAAATCAAAAGTTAAAGCTTCCGTTTTAAAGGTTTTTGCAAACTGCTCTAAACAGGAATTTATAAAGTTCGCGCCCATGGCGTCTAGAGTTTCAAAAGAAACATGGAGTTGAAAATAGTTTTCAATATCTACGGTTTTATCGCGTAATTCTATGTCTAGAACCCCGCCGCCGCGTTTGGTCATGTTTTTAGTTATGGCTTCTGTAGCTTCAATAAGTTTTGGTTTTACTTGCTTAAAAAAAGCCTTTAGCTTTTCAACATCACCCTTATACATAAAGTGAACCTGACCAATTTTGGTTGTTGAAATTACTTCCGTTTTAAATCCGCCACGATCCAACCAAAATTTTGCTGCTTTACTCGCCGCTGCAACTACCGAACTTTCTTCGATAGCCATGGGGATGGTGTGTAATTTGTTGTTTATTAAAAAGTTGGGTGCTACGCCAAGTGGTAAGTAATAATTGGTTATGGTGTTTTCAATAAACTCATCATGAAGTTGTTGCAGCTTGTCGTTGCTGTTCCAATATTGTTTTAAAATACGTTTGGCATCTTCGGCATTCGAAAAATAGGTGTCAACAATCCAATCTATTTTTTTCGATTTAGAGAGTTTTGAAAAGCCAGCAATAGTTTTACTCATAAAAATGTAATTTGCTGTGCAAAGATAGTATTCTTGATAAGATTAATTCTTATTGCCTATTGATTATAAAACAATGTGTGAGAAAGGACTGGGTTTTCAAGTTGCTTTTGTCGGCCTACTGAAAATTTATCGTAAAATTTGAAGCGAAAACACCGTTAAATTTCAGGCTGCCCGCCTGTCCGGCAGGCAGGTTTGAGCTAAACGTAATTTTTAAGCTATTTATAAATTTGCTAGCGAGTTCCTAAAATTTAGGTGTCGAGCGATAAATTTAGATAAAGATTCGTCAGCCTAGATTTTTTTGGTTCGTTTTTTCATCAATGGAAAAAATGAACAACAAGATTATCATTGAATGATGTATTGATCATTTTTTTAAATATTAAAAATGTCGATTATAAAGTATCAATTTATAATCAATTTCAGTAAATCTTATTTCAATCACGTTATTTAAGTGTTAATTTGCATTGTTATTTGTGTATTTTTTAGTAATCTTGAATTCATTTTGAAGAAAAAATATTTTTTTATTGAGACATCTACAATCGACTAAATTTTATCTTAAAAATTATGGCTTTTTTGATGTTTCGTGTGCTTCATAAAACCAATTAAATACCGCATGAATTATCTTAAAATATCTGTTTGTGTTTGCTTATTTATAACTTCTTTTCTATCTGCACAAACTAGAGAAATTACCCTTGAAGACATTTGGAAAAACGGCACCTTTAGAACAGAAAGCATGGATGTTTTGCATGCTATGGCGAATGGCGAGCAGTATTCTGTTTTAAATTTTGATAGGGCTGCGCGAAGCACGTCAATTGATATTTACGATTATAAAACGCTAGAAAAAGTAAAAACTTTGGTGAGTTCGGCAAACTTAGAAGCTTTGGCGTATTTTTCAAATTATACCTTTAGTGCCGATGAGCAAAAGGTGCTACTAGCAACTAATGAAGCATCTATTTACAGGCGTTCTTCAGTGGGACACTATTTTATTTATGATGTCACATCTGAAACAGTTACCTTAATTTCCGAAGAACGAATTCAAGAGCCAACATTTTCTCCCGATGGAAAAATGGTGGCTTTTGTTTTAAATAATAATTTGTTTGTGAAGAATTTGGTAACTAATGAAACCAAACAACTTACTACCGATGGAGAAAAAAACAAAATTATAAACGGAATAACCGACTGGGTGTATGAAGAAGAATTTGCTTTTGTTCGTGCTTTCGATTGGAATGCAGCCAGCAATAAAATAGCTTTTATTCGCTTTGATGAATCTGAGGTTCCAGAGTTTTCAATGGATGTTTATGGTACCGAATTGTATCCTACACAACAGGTTTTTAAATACCCTAAGGCAGGCGAAGCCAATTCTAAAGTATCCCTTCATTTATACGATTTGGATACTGAAAAACTTCAAGAATTAAATGTAAATAAATCGTATCAAGATTTTTACATTCCAAGAATATCATGGACCAATGATGCCAATGTGCTAAGTGCTCAGTTTTTAAACCGACACCAAAATGCCTTGGATTTGTGGTTGATTAATACAAAGAAAAATTCTTCAGACTTAGTTTTAGCTGAAACCGATAAAGCTTATGTCGATGTTACCGATAATTTAACGTTTTTAAAAGATAACAGCTTTATTTGGACTAGCGAAAAGGATGGGTTTAATCATATTTATCGCTACGATAAAAAGGGCAAACTTATCAATCAAGTCACTAAAGGTAACTGGGAAGTAACCGATTATTATGGTTATAATGAAGATAAAGATGTGATTTATTATCAATCTGTAGAAAACGGATCGATTAATAGAGATGTGTATGCTGTTAAAATAAATGGCAGAAATAAAAAGCGGTTAACCTCTAAAGAAGGGACTAATGCTGCTGAGTTTAGCGCAGATTTCTCCTATTTTATAAATACCTTTTCAAATGCGACAACACCTCCAGAATATACGTTAAACAGCGCGAAATCTGGAGAGGTTATTAAAAATATAAAAGACAATAAAGAGTTATCTCAAAAGCTTTCAACTTACGGTATTTCTAAAAAAGAATTTAGCACCATTTCTATAAATGGCAACGATTTAAACATGTGGATGATTAAGCCTGCTAACTTTGATGAAACCAAGCAGTATCCGTTGTTTATGACGCAGTATTCGGGGCCAGGGTCTCAAGAAGTTGCTAATCAATGGTTGTCAGCAAACGATTATTGGTATCAATATTTAGCCGAAAAAGGCATTGTTGTAGTTTGTATTGATGGTCGTGGAACAGGATTTAAAGGCGCTGCGTTTAAAAAAGTAACTCAAAACGAATTGGGGAAATACGAAGTTGAAGATCAAATAGCGGCGGCCAAACAATTAGGCGAATTGTCGTATATTGATGCCAATAGAATTGGAATTTGGGGCTGGAGTTTTGGAGGTTTTATGAGTAGTAATTGTTTATTTAAAGGCAACGATGTTTTTAAAATGGCCGTTGCTGTGGCGCCTGTAACAAGCTGGCGTTTTTACGATTCTATTTATACCGAACGTTTCATGACGACACCACAAGAAAATGCAAGTGGTTATGATGATAATTCACCAATTAATCATGTGCAAAAACTAAAAGGAGATTTTCTTTTAATTCATGGTTCGGCAGACGATAATGTGCATGTGCAAAATACCATGCGATTAACCGAAGCATTAATTCAAGCCGATAAGCAATTTGATTGGGCAATTTATCCTGATAAAAACCACGGAATTTATGGTGGTAATACAAGGCTTCAATTGTATAAAAAAATGTCGAATTTTATTATAGAAAAACTTTCAAAATAATTCAAAAATAAACTAACCCTAAAACCAAAAATAAATGGCAGAAACGACTTTAAAACCACATCAAAAAGAACTGTTCGGACAACCCATAGGGTTGTATGTTTTATTTTTAACCGAAATGTGGGAGCGTTTTTCGTACTACGGAATGCGTGCCATCTTGGTGTTATATATGGTAGCCTCATCAGAACTTGGAGCTGATGCTAGAGGAGTTGGCCTAGGTTGGACCAGCAAAGAGGCGCTAGCTTTATATGGATGGTACACTATGTTAGTTTATATAATAGCCATTCCTGGAGGTATGATTGCCGATAAACTCATCGGACAGAAAAAAGCCGTTTTATATGGCGCTATAATTCTTTGTTTAGGACATGGTGTTTTAGTACTTACCGATATTTGGGCCTTTTATACGGGACTTGGTTTAGTTATTTTAGGTGTTGGATTATTAAAACCTAATATTTCCACCATGGTTGGTGGTTTATACCAACAGGGCGATATTCGTCGCGATAAAGGCTTTAGTATTTTTTATATAGGTATCAACTTAGGGTCACTTTTAGCAACCTTAATTGTTGGTGTTGTTGTGGCCAATTATGGTTGGCACGCTGGTTTTGGATTAGCTGGAGTCGTGATGGTTCTAGGTTTAATTAACTATATAGCAGGACAGAAATACTTAGTACAAGTTGGTAATCATACCGAAGTTGAAAACCCTGAAGATGAAGTGTCTTACGGGAAGTTATATGGCCAGTTGTTCAATTCTCCAAAACATCTTACAATCACAGCCATCTTAGTTGTAGCATCGTTTATAGGCTGGTATTTCATGGATTGGGGCTATGGCTTGTTGTTCTTGTTTTTAACAGCTATTGCGGCACTTTTAATGATGATCTATAGAGAACTAGAATCACAGGTTTTTAAAGATCGATTTATTGTATTACTACTCTCGTTTATTATGGTAATTATCTTCTGGGGTGCTTTCGAGCAAGCCGGAGGATTAATGAATATTTATACCGATACAAAAACCAATAGAATGATTGGGGGTTGGCAAGTGCCTACTATTATGTTCCAAAGCTTAAATGCAGGATTCATTATCTTATTTGCAACGGCTGTTGCTGGTTTTTGGGCTAAGCGAAAACTTAAGGGTAATGAGGCATCCTCTTTGTTTAAAATGGCTATGGGAATCATTATTATGGGCTTTGGCTTTTTGTTTATGGTGTTTGCAGTAATGGAATTCGAAAAATCTGGCGCTTCTAGTATGATCTGGTTAGTCTTAGCATATTTATTCCATACGCTTGGTGAATTATGTTTATCGCCAGTAGCACTATCGTTTATCACAAAACTAGCACCAGCAAAATATGCGTCATTGATGATGGGAGTCTATTTTGCATCTTCTGGTTTAGGAAATAAAGTAGCGGGGATTCTAGGAGAGTCCGCATCAGATTTTGGTGAATACGCGATATTCGCAGGCATCTTTGTGTTTACTGTGATTATTGGTGGTTTATTCATTTTGATATTGAAACCTTTAAAACGATTAACACACGGTGCTGAAGATAATGAGCATATTATTGAAGCCAAAGAAATCGAAATCGCAGAAAACTAAAAGATACATAAATAATGGAAATGACTAAAGTTAGATTCGAAGGTTCGGATATGAACCGCAAACTTTTAATGGGCCACCCATCTGGTTTATTTGTTTTATTTTTTACTGAAATGTGGGAGCGTTTTTCCTATTACGGAATGCGTGCCATTTTGGTGTTGTTTTTAACATCGGCCTTAATTGATGGAGGTTGGGCTTGGTCGCGTGAAGAAGCGCTTGGTCTATACGGAACCTACACTATGTTAGTTTATTTTTCGCCAATTCTTGGTGGGTTTTTAGCCGATAAATTTTTAGGCTATAGAAAAGCCGTTGCTATTGGAGCTTTTATAATGACTGCCGGTCATGCCGCCATGGCTCTAGATACGCCATGGAGTTTATACTTAGGTATTGGTTTATTAGTAGCAGGTAACGGATTATTCAAGCCAAATATCACTTCCATTATTAATGGGGTTTATAAGAATGCTCAAGATAAAAAAGATGGTGCTTTTACTATTTTCTATATGGGTGTAAATGCGGGTGCCTTTTTAGGGATTTTGCTTTGCGGTTATATTGGTGAGATGGTGGGCTGGCATTATGGTTTCGGTTTAGCTGGAATTTTTATGTTTTTCGGCATGTTGCAATTTTGGTTTTCTCAAAAGATTTTTGGGCGCATTGGATTGTCTCCTTCAGATTCCATAGAATATGATGATGCTATAGAAACTCAGAGTGAAGACCCAATTGTTGAAGAAGAGGTTGTGCCTTCCAATGTACAACGTGATCGTTACATTGTGGTTGCTATTTTAGCCTTTTTTACCATTTTCTTTTGGGCTGCTTTCGAGCAAGCTGGAGGTTCAATGACCATTTTTGCTAAAGATTATACCGATCGTGTATTAGAAGGTAATGCTGCAAATATTTTTAGAGTGGCAAACGCATTACTTACAGTAGTACCATTACTAATAATTACTTATGTGCTATGGCAATTATTTAGAATCACCTTCAGTAAATATCCCTTGTCTAATATTTTCTTAGGAACAAGTTTTGTAATTATTTGGGGTATTGTGATTTGGATGCTTAAAAATCAATTTTCAGAAGTTGAAACCGAAGTGCCTGCTTCGTGGTTTTCTATTTTAAATTCCTTCTATATTATTGCTTTTGCACCTTTAGTTTCTAAAATTTGGGAAAGTAAATACAATCCATCAGCTACCGTAAAATTTGGAATAGGCTTAGTTTTATTAGGTCTTGGTTTTGGCGTTTTAGCTTATGGTTCAGCAGGGATTCCTCAAGGGGCTCAAACAGCTTCAGTGAGTATTATTTGGTTAATTTTAGCTTATTTGTTACATACTTTAGGTGAGCTATCGTTGTCGCCTGTAGGACTTTCTTATGTGAGTAAGTTGGTGCCAGCTGCTAAAATCGGGATGATGTTCGGACTTTGGTATATCGCTGTAGGACTAGGAAATAAGGCTGCAGGAACCATGGGAGGTATGATTGATAAAATTACGGCGCAATACGATTTGGCTACGTTTTTCTTAATCTTTACTATAGTCCCAATTATAGCAGGCCTTATAATAATGGCGCTTACTCCAGTCATGAAAAAACTCATGCACGGCGTACGTTAATCGTTATAAATTAGAAAATAATTCAAGAATGCTCCTAATTAGGAGCATTTTTTGTAAGTTCGGAATTCGTTTTACAACAAACTAGATTATGAAAAAGATTGCATTAATAACATTGGTTTTAGGTTTTTTGAGTTTTAACGCTATAGCTCAGGAGATTAATTGGTTAACTTTAGATGAAGCACTTGCGCTTCAGAAAAAGACACCCAAAAAAATTATGATGGACGTGTATACCAATTGGTGTGGACCTTGTAAAATGTTAGATAAAAACACTTTTCAAAATAGCGATGTGGCCAATTATGTAAACAAAAATTACTACGCTGTAAAATTTAATGCAGAAGGTAATGATGTTGTACAATACAAAGGTAAAACGTTTAAAAACCCAAATTACGACCCTAAATTATCCAATCGAAGAAATTCGGTACATGATTTAACACGTTATTTACAAGTAGGCGCCTATCCAACCGTGGTGTTTTTCGATGAAAATTCAGAAATGATTGCGCCTATAAAAGGGTATCAAACTCCAGAACAAATCGAGTTGTATTTAAAACTGTTTCATCAAGACGATCATAAAGCCATTACAACCCAAGAACAGTTTAATGCATATTATGAAGCTTTTAAACCTGAATTTAAGAGCTAGTTTTTGTTCGTCTCATACTAACAGATAATGTAAAAACTAAGCTTCAAAATGCTTGGATATTTCAATGAAAGGGTGCTAAGCACAAATTAAAATATTAATATTTAATTATAAAAGCACCTTGTTTGTTGGTTTGATGAAAAGGCAGTTTTCTTTCTTTACAAATAGTTTCCCATTGGTTTATATACGATTTATAATTGCTGCCATCGGCAATTATGTATTTGGGTTTTAAGGAATCAATCAAACGGTTCAAATTAAGTTTTGGCGATTCACGAAGTAAAACATATTCAGGTTTTATAGACTTGATGTTGTAAATGCCTAAATGATCTACAATAAAAAGATACTTGTTGTTGATTTGATAAATGTTCCGAATGGAATCTTCTTCAATGGTTTCTAAATGATTTTCAACAACATAATTCTTAATAATGTTGTTGGTTGTAGCTGTTTCATTTTCAAAATTATGAGCTACACATATTTTATGATCTGTTTTATGTCCTAAGAGACTAAATCTGCTTTTATGAAACACAATAAATTCATCTGAAGAAGGATTTGCTTTATTGAAAATTAAGGCTGTTTGTATAATTAATACCGAAATTAAGAAGAATGTTAAGGTTTGAGGATTTCTTTTAGTTGAAAATTGATATATAGAAATAATCAGTAAATAGGACATCAAAAGATTTAATATACTGAATGAAATATCTTTAAATAGGAAGGTTTCTTGATGTGAAATCCATCCAATAAAAGCATTCATTACGCTGATGATACTGCCGTATAAATCAGCTAAAAATTGAGGTAATATATTTATAATACCCAGAATTATGATAATAATGCCTAAGCCTAATACGACTCCCAACAACGGAATAATAACTAAATTGGAAACGAAAAATAAGCTAGGAAACTGATGAAAATAATAAAGCGAAAGCGGAGCTATACCGATTTGGGCAGCAATAGTAACGGTAAGCGTATGCCAATAGATATCGAGGATTTTATTTTTAGGTTGCCATAATTTATACAAATGCGGGTCTATGGTAACAATAGAAAAAACTGCTAAATAACTGAGTTGAAAACCAACATCAAATAAAAATAGCGGTTTAAAAAGTAAAATAACAAACATGCTTATAGCAAGTGTGTTATATAGGTTTGTAGGTCTTTTTAAGTTAGCAGCTATGGTAATGATGCTAAACATGGTTACAGCTCGTGTAACCGAAGCCGATAAACCTGCTATTATGGCAAAACTCCACAGCAGGCCAACCAACAAAATAGTTTTAATAATTTTTCCATGTTTAAAATGTTCTAGTGGTTTTAGAAGATAGCTTAGAATCAATAATATAATTCCAATGTGCAAACCTGAAACGGCAAGAATATGAATGGCGCCAGCATTGGTGTAATGGGTATAAACAGTTTTACTAATATCTTGACGTTGCCCCAATAAAAGTGCATTTATAATGGCAAGCTGGTCGGGTTTAAAATGATAAGATTTGAGTTTTGTATTTATATGTTGGCGAATCTTATCGGCTAAACCCAATAAGGTTTTCGTATTCGATTCAACTTTTAATAGAGAGCTATTTTTCTCGAAAATTTGATGGTAAATGTATTGCTTCGCTAGGTAGTTTTTATAATCAAATTGATGCGGATTTAGAGGTGGTTTTAAATCTTTAAAAGGTGTTCGGCTAACTAATAAATCATCAACATGCAGTGGCGAAATTAAACTGTCTTTTTCAATATTTAATAAGGATTTCCCTTTGACTTTATTGCTGTCAATTTCTAAAATATCAACAACATATTTATCGTGATAAGTTCCTGGTTTTAAAACTTCTCGAACTCGAAATGTAATGGTGCTTAACGCCTTGTTATTTGAAGAGATGAAATATGAATAATGATTTTTAAAATTCTGTTGATTGTGAGCACTTGTAGTTAAAATTCCAATGCTAATCAGGGTTGCATAGGCGGTAAGTCCAAACCAAACTGTTTCTTTAAACTGTTTTTTGGCAAGGATTAAAAATAACAAGAGAAATGTTGAGCATAAGGCAGATAGACTTAAAGCTATATATAAAGAAATTTCAAAATAATAACTGAGAATAATCCCAAGAATTAAACAAACGGTTAATTTAATAACAGCAAAATTGAGTAGCTTCATAAGCTTGTAAGATATAAAAAATCTTACAAAACACGACGCGCTTCTTCAAAAGCATTTAACCAATAAGTTTCATTTAAATGCGAAATAATAACACCTCGACTTGTGGTGGCGTGAATAAATTCAATATCGTTGTTTCTAATAGCAACGATAAGACCTACGTGATTTATGGAGTTTCTTCGGTTTCCGGTTTTAAAAAATAATAAATCACCTATATGTACTTTCTTTAAGGCGACTTTACTGCCTTTTTTTGCGATGTCTCTAGAAATCCTAGGCAGTATAATATCGCTAGATCTAAAAGATTCGTAAACCAAACCAGAACAATCCATCCCAGATTTTGTGGTGCCTCCCCATTTGTAGCGCACACCTTCAAATTGTAGTGCATAGTCTATTATATTTTCGGCTTTACTTTTTGAAGATTTTTTTTCATCAGTAGGTAAAACATCATCAGACTTAATGTTGTAAGAATCGGTTGTTTCTGCTATTTTTTTAGTGTCGATTTGCTGTGAAGAGGCCGTTTTTTGTTTAGCTCGTTTGCTAGATTTACAACTGCTAAAACTTATAATTAGTGCTATGAGTATGATGCCTTTCTTCATGTAAAACTTAAGATTTAATACCATCATAAATTAATTGCGCTGTTTTTTTACTTGCTCCTTTTCCGCCTAAAACACGTTCTAATTCATAATAATCTAAAAATAATTTTTTACGAAAATCAGCATTTAAAATCTTATTAAGTTCTTCGGTTAGTCTTTTTTTATTGAAGTCGTTTTGAATTAATTCTGTAACCACTTCACGATCCATAACCAAGTTAACAAGCGAAATAAATTTTAAAGTTATAATGCGTTTTGCAATATGATACGAAATTGTACTGCCTTTATAGCAAACCACTTGCGGGACTTTAAACAACGCAGTTTCTAAAGTTGCTGTTCCAGAAGTGACTAAGGCAGCGTTAGAAATGCTTAATAAATCGTAAGTTTTATTGGCAATAAATTTAACATTTTCCGATTTAATAAATGATTTATAAAAATCGTATTCCTGACTGGGAGCTCCAGCAATTACAAATTGATGGTTTGGATAATTGTCAACCAAACTAAGCATTACGGAAAGCATTTTTTTAATTTCTTGTTTTCGGCTTCCAGGAAGTAAGGCGATAATAGGTTTGTCGCTAAGATTATTGGTTTTTCTAAATTCAAACTCGCTAATTTGCTCACGGTTTGCAATGGCATCAATTAAAGGATGTCCCACGAAAGTAACCTCGTAGTCGTATTTTTTGTAGAACTTTTTTACAAAAGGTAAAATAACAAACATGGCATCAATATCACGTTTTATAGCTTTAGTTCTGCTAGCTCGCGATGCCCAAACTTGTGGTGAAATGTAATAATTGGTTCTAAAGCCTTTTTGTTTGGCCCATTTGGCAATAGGAAGATTAAAACCTGAATTATCAATAAAAATAACAACATCTGGATTAAAAGCTTCAATATCACTTTTACAAAACGAAATGAGTTTGAAAATTTTATTGATGTTCAAAATCACTTCAGAAAACCCCATAAAAGCACGCTCTTTATAGTGTTTCACTAAAGTGCCTCCAGCAGCTTGCATAAGATCGCCACCCCAAAATCGGATCTCTGCATGTACGTCTACATTCAACAGTTCCTTTATAAGATTGGAGCCATGCAAATCGCCCGATGCTTCACCAGCTATAATGTAATATTTCATAAGGTTATATTAACTTTTTCAGAATAAAATACATGCAATCAATAGTATTTAATAGAGCTTAAAAAGAAAGGTAAAAACAGCAATAAATACGGTAATTAACAAAACACCACGTGCTTTGTAATCTTGTCGTTTTCTTATAAAAACAAAAAAAGCAATTAGGTTTAATATAGCCCCTAAGCTAATCAGTTTTCCAAGAAAACCCTCACGGGCAGCAGCTTTAATTACGGTTAAAAGATCATCGCCTTGTCCTAATAAAGTGGCGGTAAGAAATAAGCCTATGCCATTAGCTATTAAACCAACGAGCATGCCTATAAAAACGTCTTTTTTAATCATTTAATTTCCATGTGTTTAAGTCTTTAATAAAGTGGTGTGCCGTTAAATCAAATTGTGTTGGCACAATCGACACAAAGCCATTTTCAAGTGCCCATTCATCGGTGTCTTCTCCGCCGTCTAAATTAACAAATTTCCCAGTAAGCCAATAATAATCTTTGCCTTGTGGTGTTTTACGCTTGTCAAATTCTTCAACCCAATTGGCTTTGGCTTGTCTGCAAATTTTAATACCTTTTATGGCTTTTTCTGAAATATTTGGCAGATTTACATTAAGTACAACACCATTTGGGATGCCATTTTTTAAAACGTTTTCAGCTATGGTTTTAACATAAGTTCCGCAAGCTTCAAAATTTGCATTCCAACTGTAATCTAGTAGTGAAAATCCTATGGCAGGAATGCCTTCAATACCAGCTTCAATCGCAGCACTCATGGTTCCAGAATAAATAACGTTTATAGATGAGTTTGATCCGTGGTTAATGCCAGAAACACAAAGATCAGGCTTTCGGTCTAAAATTTCACGAATAGCAATTTTTACACAATCGGCAGGGGTTCCCGAGCAGGTGTATTCTTTTTGTGGCCCGTTGTCTATAAAAACTTCTTCAGCATATAAGGTGGAATTTAGGGTAATAGCATGTCCCATACCGCTTTGTGCGCTGTCTGGAGCTACTACGACTACCTCGCCAATCGTGTTCATTACAGAAATTAAAGTTCGAATTCCAGGTGCGCTAATGCCATCGTCATTAGTAACTAAAATTAGTGGTTTTTTTGTCATTTTGTCTTTTAAATAGCATTGCAAAAATACGGATTTTAGCTAGTTTAGACTTATTTTCTTCGGTTTAACAAAAAATTAGTCGCAATTCTAGATGTTGGCATAGTTTTTTCTTTATTTTAGTGAAAAATAAGCTGTGCCTTCTTTGAAAATCAAATATTATAAATGATGAAGAACATTATGAAAAGGAATTATAAAGTACTCTCACTTTTACTATTATTGGCTTTTGCCTCTTGTAGTTTTACCACTAAAAAGTTTAGTAATCCCGATAAAGACAAACTATTAATTCAAATAATAACCTTTGTATTAGAACAAGGTCATTTTGATCCGATTGCTATCGATAATACATTTTCTGAAAATTTATACAACCACTACATTAAAGCAGTCGACCCCGTGAAACGTTATTTTTACGATTCTGATATAAAGGATTTTGAAAAGTATAAATTCTTGTTAGATGAACAATTAAAAAATAACGAAATCACCTTTTTCGATGTGGTTCACGAACGTTTGTTAAAGCGAATTGCTGAAGGTGAAGAAATTTACAAAGAAGTGCTTTCAGAGCCTTTTGATTATACGATTGACGAATCTTACGAAACCGATTACGATAAAACAAATTTTGTGAAAAACAAAAAAGAGATGCGTGATCGTTGGAGAAAATTACTCAAGTTTTCAACCATTTCTAATTATGATGATTTGCTTAAACAGGAAGAATTAGCTAAGGAATTCGACCCTAAATACGAAATGAAAAGTTTAGAGCAAATTGAAAAAGATGCACGTGAATCTACTTTGAAATCTGTAGATATTCATTACCATGATAATATTGACGATTTAAAACGTGAAGATTATTTTGCGATGTATGTAAACAGTATTGTTGAGGAATACGATCCACATACTTATTATTTGGCGCCTAAAAATAAAGAAGATTTCGATCAGCGAATGTCTGGGAAATTAGAAGGTATTGGGGCTAGATTACAAAAAAGAATGGATTACATTAAAATTGTAGAATTAATTTCTGGTGGGCCTGCTTGGAGAAGTAAAAAACTAGATGTTGAAGATATTATTTTAAAAGTAAGACAAGAATATGAAGAGTATCCTATTAGTATCGTAGGTATGCGAATTAGCGATGCCATAAAATATATTAAAGGTCCAAAAGGCACGAAAGTCATTTTAACCATTAAAAAAGTTAACGGAACCATTAAAGATGTTGTAATTACAAGAGATGTGGTCGAGTTGGTTGAAACCTATGCAAAATCATCTGTTGTAGAAAAGGATGGTAAAAAGTTTGGTGTTATTAATTTGCCAGCTTTTTATGTAGATTTTAAAGATTATAAAAATGTAAATGCAGCCAAAGATGTTAAACGAGAAATCGAACATTTAAAAGAAGAAGGCATGGAAGGTTTGGTTTTAGATTTACGTAATAATGGCGGAGGGTCTTTACCAACAGTTGTCGATATGGCTGGGTTGTTTATTAAAGAGGGGCCAATTGTACAAGTGCGTTCTACGGGCGAGGCTAAAGAAATTTTAAAGGACCGTGATAAATCGATCACTTGGGATGGCCCGTTAGTAATTTTGGTTAATGAGATTTCAGCTTCAGCTTCCGAAATTATGGCTGCAGCCATGCAAGATTATAAACGCGCCATAATTATTGGCGGCAAACAAACTTATGGTAAAGGAACTGTTCAAAATGTAATTAATTTGAACAACATGTTAAGAAATAATACAAGTGGCGATTTAGGAGCATTAGCCCTTACAACACAGAAGTATTATAGAATTAATGGCGGTTCAGTGCAGTTAGAAGGTGTTAAAAGTGATGTAGAAGTGCCAGGGCGTTTTAGTTATATTGATGTAGGAGAAAAAGATAAAGAAAACCCTTTACCTTGGGATGAAATTGATGCAGCTCCATTTACACCATGGGAGAATAATTACGATTACGATACAACCGTTGCAAGAAGCAAAGAACGTATGAGCCATAATGAGCAATTAAGACTTATTGGTGAAAACGCTAAATGGGTAAAAAGTAAAATTGACGAAACAGTTTATTCTTTAAATTATAAAAAGTACGATGCAGAAAATGAGCGTAACGAAAGTGAAGCTTTAAAGTTTGAAGGCATTTCATATTATAAAACAAATTTAACTTTCGATTCAACAACTTACGAGAAGTCACTTTTCAAAAAAGATACCACCGATCTAAAGGAAAAAAGAGAGCGTTGGCACGAAAGCTTGAGTCAGGATGTTTATATTGATGAAGCGATAAACGTACTAGAAGATATGAAAATGGCTTATCCAGCAAAAAAAGTAGCCGCTACAAATGGTACATCAGTTCAAAAGTAGTTGCTGTAGATGAGTTCAAAATCTAAGTCACTAAAACAATTAGCGCTCCAAAAGTTTAAAAAGAACTTTTGGGGCGTATTTAGTTTGTGCTTTATTGTTTTGGTTGGGTTAATTTCTGTGTTTGCCTATGTTTTTGCACCAGACAATTCGCAGCATGCCAATCAAATGCATTTGGCAATTCATTCAAAACAACCCGGGTTTAAAGTAACGATGCTTACCATTCCTTCTCAATTAGAGGTGCAGCAAAGTGTGGTTGATAAAATTTTCTTCGGAAGAAAAAATACAGATACCGAAATTCCTATTTCAGAATATAAAATTGAAAATCAGGAATTAATTTATAAAGAATATGCCTCTAACGGTCTGGAAGGTGCCGAAAAAAGTGTGAAGCTGAATCGCTTTCCAAATAATGAGGTGTTAGAGTTTATTAAGGATAAAAAATTTCTTTTCGGAACAGATAAATACGGACGTGATTTGTTAAGTCGGGTTTTAGTAGGGGCACGTATTTCCTTTTTTATTGGTTTTGTTGCTGTATTTATTTCCTTAGTAATCGGTATTTTAATGGGGAGTTTGGCTGGTTATTTTAGCGGAAAAGTAGATACTGTAATCATGTGGTTTATTAATGTAACATGGTCTATACCTACCTTATTATTAGTTATCGCTATTACCTTAGCTTTAGGTAAGGGGTTTTGGCAAGTGTTTATTGCAGTAGGGTTAACCATGTGGGTTGAGGTGGCTAGAGTAGTACGTGGCCAAATAATTAGTGCCAAAGAAATGCAATATGTTACTGCTGCTAGAGCTTTAGGTTATAACGATTTTAGAATTATTACTAAGCATATTTTGCCGAATATTATGGCGCCCGTTATTGTAATTTCTGCAGCTAATTTTGCTGCAGCTATTTTAATAGAAAGTGGTTTAAGCTTTTTGGGTATTGGTGCACAATCGCCAATGGCAAGTTGGGGAGCAATGGTTAAAGATCACTACAATTATATTATACTAGGAAAACCTTATTTGGCTATTATTCCTGGACTTTGTATAATGAGTTTGGTGATGGCTTTTATGTTGATTGGAAATGCATTGCGTGATGCCTTGGATGTGAAGACGTAGCCTTAAATAGAATCCAAATCCATATTTGTATTTAAATTGTCTATATATTCTAGAACATCATCTTTCCCGGTTTCGTTACTTGATGAGGTTATAAAATAATTAGGCATGTCTTCCCAAAATTCTAATAGAATTTTTTTGTAATCTTCAACATGGTTTTCGATAGCCTTAGGTTTAAGTTTGTCGGCTTTTGTGAAAATAATTGAAAACGGAATGCTATTTTCTCCCAACCATTGCATAAATTCTAAATCTATAGGTTGTGGTGTATGGCGAATATCAACTAGAACAAAAGCGGTAACCAGTTGTTCTCTTAATCCGAAATATTGAGTGATAAATTTTTGAAATACTTTTTTAGAACTCTTAGAAACACGGGCATATCCATAACCTGGTAAATCTACCAAGTGCCAGTTTTTATTAATTAAAAAATGGTTGATAAGTTGTGTTTTACCTGGTCTTCCAGAGGTTTTAGCTAAGCTTTTTCGGCTAGTAAGCATGTTAATAAGTGATGACTTTCCAACATTACTTCGGCCAATAAAAGCGTATTCAGGAAGTCTGCTTTTGGGGCATTTAGCCACATCGGAATTACTCATTACAAATTCGGCAGACTTTATTTTCAAAACAGGTAATTTTTACGATTCCTTAGTAAGGAATTTTATTAATTTAAAATTTGGAGTATTTATTTAAAATCCTCTTTTTTCCAACCAAGCGTTCATGATTTGGTTAAACTCATCTGGATGCTCCATCATAGCAGCATGTCCACATTTGTCTATCCAAAACAACTCCGAATCAGGTAAAAGTTCATTAAATTCTACGGCAACTTCAGGAGGTGTAACAATATCATTTTTACCCCAGATAATACAGGTTGGAGTATTCATAACCGGTAAATCTTTAGCCATATTGTGTCTAATAGCACTTTTAGCAATGGCAACAGTTTTTATAAGTTTGTTACGGTCGTTTACGGTTTCGAAAACCTCGTCAACAATTTCCTTTGTCGCAACGGCTGGATCGTAGAAAACATCTTGAGCTTTCTTTTTAATGACTTCGTAATCACTACGTTTTGTATAACCACTGCCCATGGCGCTCTCGTAAAGGCCTGAACTTCCTGTTATGATTAGAGCTTTAACAGTTTGTGGGTACATTTTTGTATGGTACAAACCAATGTGTCCACCAAGCGAATTACCTAAAATTATAACCTTGTCATAGCCTTTAAACTCTATGAAATCATGCAAGAATTTTGCGAAATTTTTCACGTTGGTTTTAAGCAAAGACATGGAGTAGATGGGAAGTTCTGGAATAAGAACTTTATATCCTTTACCGCTGAAAAAATCTATAACAGCATCAAAGTTGCTTAAGCCTCCCATTAAACCATGTAATAAGATAATTGGGGTGCCCTCGCCAGCTTCGATATAGCTGTATTTATTTTCTTTTTTTAAATGATGCGTCATTAATCAAGTTGGTCTATCATTAAAACAAATATAGGTATTTCATTCATATTTACACCATAATTATTCTTTTCGAGAAATACTAATAGCTAAGGAATTGAAATAAACGGGGTTACCATGAAAATAAGATGTTAACAATCTTTAAGGTTGAAATAAAAAGTCTTTAATAAGTTGAATTATAGTGGTTGTGGGGATTCTGTTCTTTTTCATGTCGGATTAAAACGCTGTTTAATCGAAAATTTATTAACAATGTGGTATAATGTGGTAATATGTGGTATATTTTTCAATATATTTGAAAATTAAACGTTTAGATTTTTTAAAACTGCTTTGGACTTACTTACAGGGACATACGATTGTAAAGTTGATGCAAAAGGGCGATTAATGATGCCTGCTTCCATCAAAAAACAGCTGTCTGCAGTTTTGGAAGAAGGATTTGTATTACGTCGCTCTGTGTTTCAGAAGTGCTTGGAGCTTTATCCAATGGCTGAATGGCAAATGTTAATGCAGAAAATGAATAAGCTAAACAAGTTTAAAAAGAAGAATAATGATTTTATCAGACGGTTTACCGCTGGTGCAAAAATGGTTGAGGTCGATGTGAATGGGCGTTTGTTGATTCCTAAAGATTTAACTGTTTTTGCAAATATTTCAAAAAATATCGTGGTGGCTTCGGCAATCAATATTATTGAAATATGGGATAAGGATTTATATGAACAGGCTATTGATGATGCATCGGTTGATTTTGCTGATTTAGCTGAAGAAGTAATGGGACAAGACGATGAAGACTATGGAATATCATAATCCAGTACTGTTAAAAGAATCTGTCGATGGATTGAATGTAAAGCCTGATGGGGTTTACGTTGATGTGACTTTTGGTGGAGGCGGACATAGTAAAGAGATTTTGAGTAGGCTGAATGAAAACGGGAAGCTTTTTGCTTTCGATCAGGATGCTGATGCGCTTGAAAATGCGCTTAGTGATAGTCGGTTTACGCTTATTCATGAGAATTTCAGGTATATAAAACGCTTTTTGAGATTTCATGGCGTGAAAAAAGTAGACGGTATTTTGGCTGATTTTGGAGTTTCATCGCATCAATTTGATGTTGCTGAACGTGGTTTTTCAACGCGTTTTGAAGCTGATTTGGATATGCGAATGAATCAGAAAAACAAACTGTCGGCGTATCATGTTATTAATGATTATGATGAGTTGCAGCTAAAAAATGTGCTTGCGCAGTATGGTGAATTACGTGCAGCTCCTGCAATGGCGAAATTGATTGTTGAGTATAGAGAAACCGAGTCTATTGTAACAAGTGAGCAGTTAAAAAATGTATTAGCAAAGTTTTTGCCACCACGTCATGCTAATAAAGTGTTGGCGCAAATTTATCAAGCGATTCGAATTGAAGTGAATCAAGAAATAGAGGTTTTAAAAGAATTTTTGCAGCAAACCCCAGAATTATTAGATGATGGTGGTCGCTTAAGTTTTATCTCATATCATTCGCTTGAAGATCGCTTAGTAAAACGCTTCATAAGAAACGGATTGTTTGAAGGTGAGCCAGAGCGTGATATGTATGGCAATTTTGAAGTGCCGCTAAAAAAAGTAAACGGACTCATAGTGCCGTCAAAAGAAGAAATAAAATTAAATAATAGAGCTAGAAGTGCAAAACTAAGGTTGGCTGAAAAAAAATAGATGAAGAAAAGTGTTTCAAACATATTAAAAGGAACTTTTTTGGTGAGCGACGATTCGTTTAAGAATTGGCGCTTTATTCTGTTTATATCAGGGTTGGCTATTGTGATGATTGCAAGCTCGCACAGCGCCGATAAAAAGGTGTATGAAATCGCAAGATTAAAAAATGAAGTTAAAGAAATGCGTTCTCAGTTTGTAGATGGTCGCTCTAAACTCATGCGGCTTAAAATGGAATCGCATGTTGTAAATGTTATGCAGGAAATAGGGTTGTCGTCTTCGGTAACGCCCCCAAAAAAAATAAAAGTAATCGCAAAAAACTGATAAAATACCTTGGCAGAAAACGATAAAAACATATTAAACCGTTTGTATTTTATAGCAGGATGTATGTTCATCTTCGCTGTTGCTGTGGTGTTTAAATTGCTTACCATTCAATTTATTCAAGGCGACAAATACAAAGCGCTTGCTACGAAGCGTGTGGTTAAAAATGTGGTTATTCCTGCAAACAGGGGTAATGTATATTCTGTTAATGGCAACTTGTTAGCGACTTCCATTCCTAAATATGATATTCGTTTTGATGCGATAACTCCTTCGGCTAAAACATTCGAGAAATACGTGAGACCCTTATGTGATTCGCTTTCAAAATACACAGGGAAATCCGCTAGTCAATTAGAGAAACGATTACGACGTGCACGTGCCAATAAGAATAGGTATTATTTGTTGGCTAGAAATATTGGGTATTCTGATTATATCCGATTAAGAAATTTTCCAATGCTAGAATTAGGTGCTTATAAAGGAGGTTTAATTGTGGAGCAAACTACAAAGCGTGAACATCCGATGGGGGGTATTGCTGAAAGGACCATTGGTTATGAGCGTATTGATGAAAAAGGTAATGTAACACGACCAGGTATTGATGGGGCTTTTGGAATTCGGTACTTAAGAGGTGTAGATGGACAACGTAAAAAGCAACAAATTGGTAAAGGGCAATGGAAACCGTTAAGCGATGCGAACGAAATTGAGCCTAAAGATGGGTATGATGTGTATACCACCATCGATGTGAATATTCAAGATATTGCGCATCATGCGCTTTTAGAGCAGTTAGAAAAATATAAAGCCGATCATGGTTGTGTGGTGGTTATGGAAACCAAAACAGGAGAGATTAGAGCGATTTCAAATCTAGGTAGAAATTTAAATGGTCAATATTACGAGCGATTAAATTATGCTGTTGGCGAAAGTCATGAGTCTGGTTCTACCTTTAAATTAATGGCTCTAGCGGCAGCTTTTGAAGATAAAGTGGCCGATACAAGTGATGTGGTCGATACCGAAAAAGGTGTTTTAACTTTCTACGGAAAAAAAGTTCGTGATTCTAAACACGGTGGCTACGGAAAAATTACAGTTTCTAAAGCTTTTGAGGTGTCTTCAAACACGGGTATCGTAAAAGTAATTGATAGAGCATATAGCAAGAATCCTGAAAAGTTTGTGGATAGATTGTACAGTATGAGTCTTAATAAGAATTTAGACCTGCCAATTATTGGTGAGCCAGAACCTATTATTCCAGATCCAAGAATTAAAAATAAAAGATGGAGTGGTATTGCATTGCAATGGATGGCTTATGGTTATGGGGTATCGTTTACGCCGCTGCAAACCTTGACTTTTTATAATGCGGTAGCCAATAATGGTGTAATGGTAAAACCTCGATTTTTAAAAGAGGTTAAGGAGTTTGATAAGGTGGTGGAGTCTTTTGAGAGTAAGGTTGTTAACGAGCGTATTTGTTCAAAAGAAACTGTTGGAAAATTACAAACACTATTAAAAGATGTGGTTGAAAAGGAGCATGGTACAGGGCATCGTTTGTATTCTGAAAACTTTTCAATGGCAGGAAAAACAGGAACTTGTCAGAAGGATTATAAAAATAAAGAGAAGCTAAATTATATCTCCTCTTTTGCGGGTTATTTCCCTGCTGAAAATCCAAAATATTCATGTATCGTGGTAATTCATGAGCCAGATAAAGGTGTAGGCTATTATGGGGCAGATGTTTCGGGGCCAGTTTTTAAAAGTGTGGCTCAAAAAATATTTACCGATACACCAATTATAGACGAAGTAGAATCGCTTGGCGTAGAGTCGGTTGCTGTAGAGAAAGATTATGAAGCTTTTTATAAAACAGCACAAACCTATAAAACAATTATGCCAGATGTGGTTGGAATGCCTGTTATGGATGCTGTTGTTTTGTTAGAAAACATGCAGGTTGATGTTAAAGTGGAATTGGATGGAAGTGGTATTGTTAAAGGGCAATCTGTACATAAGGATACAAAATTAAAGAATAGTCAAACCGTAGTTTTAAAAGCCTCATGATTACTATAAAGGACATATTATATAAGGTTACTATAAACGCGGTTGTTGGCGACACGAGTTTACAAGTAAATGCTGTAAACTTCGATTCGCGTAACGTGAAAAAAGGGGATTTATTTGTGGCTGTAAAAGGGCTTTTGTCCGACGGGCATGAGTTTATCGATGTGGCTATTAAAAATGGTGCAAATAGTATTGTTTGTGAGGTGTTTCCGGAAAATCTAGAGGAAGGTGTAACCTATATTGAAGTCGATAATTCACATAAAGCTCTGGCAACTATAGCGTCTAATTATTACGGAAATCCTTCTGAAAATTTACGCCTAGTTGGAGTTACTGGAACCAACGGAAAAACCACAGTGGCGAGTTTACTGTATCAGTTGTTTAAAAAGGCAGGTTATAAAGTAGGCTTATTGTCAACCGTGAAAATAATGGTTGATAACACCGAGTATAAAGCAACGCATACCACGCCAGATTCATTAACCATCAATGCGTTTTTAACCAAGATGAACGATGAAGGCGTTGAGTTTTGTTTTATGGAAGTGAGTTCTCATGGTATCGATCAATACCGTACGGAAGGCTTGCATTTTGAAGGGGCAATTTTTACTAATATCACACACGATCATTTAGATTATCATAAAACATTTGCGATTTACAGAGATGTGAAAAAGAAGTTTTTTGATGATTTATCGCCAAAATCCTTTGCGATTGTTAATGCAGATGATAAAAACGGGCTTTTTATGTTGCAAAATACCAAAGCCAGAAAATATACTTATGCTTTAAAACAATACGCCGATTTTAAATGTCAGGTTTTAGAAAATCAGTTTAGTGGTTTATTGTTAAAAGTGAATGATAGTGAAGTTTGGACACGATTAATAGGGAGTTTTAACGCTTATAATGTTTTGGCTATTTACGCTACTGCGGAATTGTTAGGACTTGAAAAAGTTGAAATATTAAGATTGATAAGTGATTTGGAAAGTGTGAGTGGTCGTTTTCAGTATGTTATTTCCGAAGGGAAAATTACAGCAATTGTTGATTATGCGCATACGCCTGATGCTTTAAAAAATGTATTGGAAACTATTAACGGCATTCGAACTAAAAATGAAGCATTATTTACTGTTGTTGGTTGTGGTGGCGATCGCGATAAAACAAAAAGACCAGAAATGGGGCATATTGCTTCGGTTTTAAGTGATAAGGTAATTTTTACAAGTGATAATCCGCGAAGTGAAAAACCAGAAGCGATTTTAAATGATATTGAGGCAGGCGTTGAACCGCTAAACTTCAAAAAAACATTAACGATAGAGGACAGAAAGCAAGCCATTAAAACAGCTTGTCAGATGGCACAGCCTAACGATATTATTTTAATAGCCGGGAAAGGGCATGAAGATTATCAAGAAATTAAAGGAGTCAGAACTCATTTTAATGATTTGGAGACGGTAAAAGAATTATTAAAACAATTAGAAAAATAAAAGCGCCATTCATGCATTTTGAATCGCTTTAACACACAAAAAGATGTTGTATTATTTATTTGAATATTTAGAAAAGCAATTTCAGTTTCCTGGGGCCTCACTTTTTGGTTTTATAACCTTTAGGGCGGCATTGGCTATGATTTTGTCGCTGCTAATTTCAACTATTTATGGTAAAAGAATTATTCGTCTTTTACTAAAACAACAAGTTGGTGAAACCATTCGCGATTTAGGTCTTGAAGGGCAGCAAGAAAAGGCAGGAACACCAACAATGGGTGGAATCATCATTATTTTGGCGACTTTAATTCCTGTGTTGTTATTAGCTAAATTGGAGAATATTTACATCATTCTTCTAATTGTTACCACCATTTGGATGGGTGCTATCGGTTTTTTAGATGATTATAAAAAGAAATTTAAAAACGATAAAGAAGGCCTAAAAGGCAAATTCAAAGTGCTTGGGCAAGTTGGCTTGGGAATTATCGTGGGGACGACCTTGTATTTTCACCAAGATGTTACCATGAAGGAAAAAATTCATGTAGAACAGCGTAAAGAAATGTTGGCGCAAAATCCAGATACGCCTGCTTCAAAGTTTTTTAAAGCTGAAGAGAAATCAACAAAAACAACCATTCCATTTATAAAAGATAATGAGTTTGATTATGCAAAAGGACTTACATGGATTAGCCCGTCATTAGGGAAATACGCGTGGGTTATTTTTATCCTTGTGGTTATTTTTATAATTACTGCGGTTTCAAACGGAGCAAATTTAACCGATGGTATTGATGGTTTGGCAGCGGGAACTTCAGCAATAATCGTGCTTACTTTAGGAATTTTTGCCTGGGTTTCGGGTAACATCGTTTTCGCTGATTATTTGGACATCATGTACATTCCAAGGGTTGAAGAAATCACCATATATATTGCCGCTTTTGTAGGAGCTTTAATTGGGTTTTTATGGTACAATACCTATCCGGCGCAAGTTTTTATGGGGGATACAGGGAGTTTAACTATTGGCGGTATAATTGCGGTTATCGCTATTGCTGTTAGAAAAGAATGGCTAATTCCTGTATTGTGCGGAGTTTTTTTAGCGGAAAATTTATCGGTAGTCCTGCAAGTAAGTTGGTTTAAATACACGAAGAAAAAATATGGTGAAGGCCGACGTATTTTTAAAATGTCACCCTTGCATCATCATTATCAGAAAATAGGATATCACGAAAGTAAAATAGTAACACGTTTCTGGATTGTGGGCATATTGCTTGCCATTCTATCGATAGTAACGTTGAAAATTAGATAACAAATTTATCATTTTCACGAAAGTGTAAGTCTCATATAATGAAAAAGAGTAACGTAAAACAAGTGAATGATTCCTTACCCTTTGGGGAAGGATTTAGGATGGGGAGATTAGTCGTTTTAGGAGGCGGAGAAAGTGGTGTAGGAACAGCACTTTTAGCAAAGGCGAAAGGTTATGAGGTTTTTGTTTCCGATAAGGGAAAAATAAAAGAAAAGTACAAACAAGTTCTTATACATCATGAAATTGATTGGGAGGATGAAAATCATACAACATCTAAAATCCTGAATGCAGACTTAATAATGAAAAGTCCTGGAATTCCAGATAAAGTGGATTTGGTTAAGCAAATTCGCAAAGCAGGAATTACGGTAGTTTCAGAAATTGAATTTGCTTCAAAATTTACTAATGCCACCATTGTGGGAATTACTGGAAGTAACGGTAAAACAACCACGGCAACTTTAACGCATCATTTATTAAAAGATGAATTAAATGTGGGGTTGGCAGGAAATATTGGCGACAGTTTTGCAAAACAGGTTTTAGAGGAAGATTTCGATAATTATGTTTTAGAAATAAGCAGTTTTCAGTTGGATGATATTATTGATTTTAAACCAAAAATTGCAGTAATCACCAATATCACGCCAGACCATTTAGATCGATACGATTACAAATTTGAAAATTATATCGAATCTAAATTTAGAATAACCATGAATCAAACAAAAGATGATTATTTGATTTATGATGCCGATGATGAAGTGATTGTAAATCATTTAAAAAAGTATCCTGTTCAATCCATTTTATTGCCTTTTTCATTAGAAAAAACTATCGAAAACGGCGCGTATTTAGATCAAGAAAATATAATAATAACAATAAATAATAATCAGATAATTATGCCAACATCAAATCTTACTTTAGAAGGAAAGCACAATGTTAAAAACGCCATGGCTGCTTCTACTGTAGCGCATTTGCTAAAAATAAGAAAACAAACTATTCGTGAGAGTTTAGAGAATTTTCAAGGTGTAGAACATCGTTTAGAGCAGGTGCTTAAAATTAATAAAGTACAGTATATAAACGATTCTAAAGCTACAAATGTAAATGCAACCTATTATGCCTTAGAGAGTATGGGAGCACCAACCGTGTGGATTGTTGGTGGTGTAGATAAGGGTAATAATTATCAGGAGTTGTTTCCTTTTGTAAATGAAAAAGTAAAGGCAATTATTTGTTTGGGTGTTGATAATGAAAAGTTAATCAATACGTTTGGCAATATGGTTGATGCCATTGTTGAAACTCAATTTATGAGCGAAGCTGTTAAAATCGCCTATAAAATCGCCGAATCTGGAGATAATGTTTTGTTATCGCCTGCCTGTGCGAGTTTCGATTTATTTGAAAATTATGAAGACCGCGGACGTCAATTTAAAGACGCGGTAAGAAACCTATAATAAAAGAGCATAGTGCAAACCTTATTTAATAACATAAAAGGCGATCGGTTAATTTGGGCTATAGTAGCATTGCTGGCTATTTTGTCCTTTTTACCTGTGTACAGTGCTGCGAGTAACTTGGCTTACAAGGGAACTGGCAGTGGTACCTTCATCTTTTTTATTAAGCATTTTGTGCATTTAATTTTAGGTTTTACAATCATGTATGGGGTGCATAAAATTCCGTATAATTATTTTAAAGGCCTTTCAATATTCATGATTCCAGTTGTTTTATTGTTATTAGGAATTACGATGTTGCAAGGCACAACTATTGATGGTGCGAATGCAAGTAGATGGATTCAAATTCCTTTTGTGGGGATGTCTTTCCAGACATCAACATTAGCAAGTGTTGTGTTAATGGTTTATGTGGCAAGGTATTTATCGAAAATTCACGGTAAAAAAATCACTTTTAAAGAGTCTATTTTACCATTATGGATGCCTGTGTTTTTGGTGTTAATACTAATACTTCCTGCAAACTTTTCAACAACGGCAATCATTTTTACCATGGTAATAATGTTGGTGTTTTTAGGTGGGTATCCCATTCGATATTTGGCAGTAATTATAGGTTCTGGAATTTTAGTTTTAACGGTGTTTATATTAATAGCTAAAGCTTTCCCTGATGCTATGCCAAATCGTGTTGATACTTGGATGGGGCGTATTGAAAGTTTTTCAAACCCTGAAGATACAGAGGCCGATTATCAAATCGAAAAAGCAAAAATAGCAATTGCTTCGGGCGAAATTTGGGGCGTAGGGCCAGGAAAGAGTCTTCAAAAGAACTTCTTACCACAATCGTCATCAGATTTTATATTTGCCATCATTATTGAAGAATACGGCTTGTTAGGTGGTTTTGTGGTTATGACTTTGTACTTGTGGCTACTATTCAGAATTGTTATAGTAGCACAAAAATCAGAATCCGTTTTTGGGAAATTGGTTGTGTTAGGTGTGGGGCTTCCAATAGTGTTTCAGGCCATTATAAACATGGCGGTTGCTGTGGAGTTGTTTCCGGTAACAGGACAAACTTTACCCTTGCTAAGTAGTGGGGGGACTTCCATTTGGATGACTTGCTTGGCAGTAGGTATTATTTTAAGCGTGAGTGCTAAAAGGGAAGAAATAAAAGAAAAAGAAATTAGTGAGGATAATCCATTAGATGTTTTATCAGAAGCCATATAAAATGAGTAAGTATAAAATCATATTATCGGGAGGAGGAACTGGAGGACATATTTATCCTGCAGTTGCAATTGCGAACGAATTGAAATCAAGATATCCTGATGCAGAGTTTTTATTTGTTGGCGCGAAGGATAGAATGGAAATGGAAAAAGTGCCGCAATCGGGGTATGAAATAAAAGGTTTATGGATTTCAGGAATTCAGCGCAAGCAACTATATAAAAATATATTGTTTCCTTTTAAAATACTTAGTAGTCTTTTGGGGGCGCGAAAAATTATAAAATCGTTTAGACCGGATATTGCCATCGGAACAGGAGGTTTTGCAAGTGGACCATTATTGAAAATGGCAGAATTAAGTAAAATTCCAGTGCTAATTCAGGAGCAAAATTCGTATCCAGGCATTACCAATAAGTTATTGGCAAATAAGGCGAATAAAATTTGTGTGGCTTATGATGGTTTAGAACGTTTTTTTCCAAAAGATAAAATTGTAAAAACAGGAAATCCTGTTCGAAAAGGTTTGTTGGATATCGATGTTAAAACGGCTGAAGCCAAAGCGTTTTTCGAATTAAAAGAAGGTATGACTACCCTTTTAGTGATAGGTGGAAGTTTAGGAGCGAAGCGAATAAATGAATTAATAGAAAGTAAATTGGATTTTTTCGATACGCAAAAAGTTCAAATTATTTGGCAATGTGGCAAGTTGTATTACAAGAAATATAAAATTTATAACCACACGAATCATGTTCAGGTTCATGAATTTATAAATAATATGGATTTCGCTTATGCGGCTGCCGATGTGGTAATTTCTAGAGCAGGCGCTGGGTCGGTTTCAGAACTTTGTATTGTTGGGAAGCCTGTGATTTTTATTCCATCACCAAATGTTGCAGAAGATCATCAAACTAAAAACGCCATGGCGATTGTAGATAAAGATGCGGCATTAATTATTAAAGAAGAAGATTTAGACGCCGATTTTGAAAACAAGTTTTCATTGTTAGTGGCCTCGCCAGAAAGAAAAAAAGAATTAGGAGAAAATATAAAAAAATTAGCATTGGTAAATGCTACCAAAGAAATTGTTAACGAAGTAGAAAAACTTCTGATCTTCCCTAAGGGAAGAAACTAAAATAAAATGGTAGAAAAGAGAACTAACATATCGACCGCTAAAAAAGCCCTTGCTTCTGAGAAGGGATTGGAATGGGATAATGTGTATTTTATTGGTATCGGTGGCATCGGTATGAGTGCTATTGCGCGCTATTTTCACGCGAACCAAAAGCAGGTTGCTGGTTATGATAGAACACCAACCGAAATTACAAATACATTGGTTGATTTAGGTATTCAAATTCATTTTGAAGATGCTGTTGCACAAATACCTTCAGCGTTTTTAAATGCTGAAAAAACTTTGGTGGTTTATACGCCTGCGGTTCCTAAAGATCATGCGGAATTAAATTATTTCAAAAACAATGATTTTAATGTTGTTAAACGTTCGCAAATTTTAGGATTAATTACCGAACATACTTTTTGCTTGGCTGTTGCTGGAACACATGGTAAAACCACAACCACAAGTATTTTAGGACATTTATTAAATTCATGCCAAGTGCCATTAACGGCGTTTTTAGGTGGTATTAGTGAAAATTACAATTCCAATTTAATATTGAATGGTACTGAGGTTTCAGTGGTTGAAGCTGATGAGTTTGATCGTTCCTTTTTAACCTTATCTCCAGATATGGCTTGCATTACATCCATGGATGCCGATCATTTGGATATTTATGGTAATGCTGAAGAATTGATGAAAACATTCAAACAATTTTCAGAATGTTTAAAACCAAATGGGAAGTTGTTTATTAAAAACGGACTCCCATTGCAGGGGATAACTTATGGTGTTGAAGACGATTCAGATTACACCGTTCAGAATATAAAAATACAAAATGGCACTTATGTTTTCGATGTAAAAACACCGAAAACCGTCATTGAAAATTTAGAATTTAACCTACCAGGAAGACATAATTTGTCTAATGCATTAATAGCCTTGGCGATGGCTGTAGAATATGGTTGCTCCACCCAGCAGCTCGCCAAAGCTTTAGCATCTTATAAAGGTGTAAAGCGTAGATTTTCGTATCAAATTAAAACGGATGAATTTGTTTATATCGACGATTATGCACATCATCCATCAGAAATAAATGCGGTGCATCATGCAGTTCGAGAAATGTATCCAGATAAAAAAGTGATGGCTATTTTTCAGCCACATTTATTCAGTAGAACAAGAGATTTTATTGATGGTTTTGCCGAAAGTTTATCGCAGTTTGATGAACTGTTATTATTGGATATATATCCTGCAAGAGAGTTGCCTATTGGAGGCGTGACCTCAAGTTGGTTGCTTGATAAAATTGAGAATAACAATAAAAAATTAGTTAGCAAAGAAGCGCTACTAAACGAAATACATAAAAGCGATGCCCAAATTGTATTAACTATTGGTGCGGGCGATATTGGCGAACAAGTAAAACGAATTAAAAAAGAATTTAGCGTTGCGAATTAACTGGAATTACATAAAAATGGTGGCTTTATTTGGCTTGGTTATCTTTCTTTTTGCTTTTGCATCTGGAAGGAATAATGCGCGAATAATTTCCGAGCCGAACGTGAAGTTTGTTGGGGAAAACAACCTTTTTATAACCAGCAAAGCTGTTAGTAAATTGTTAATACAAAATTACGGTGGTGTTAAAAATGTGGCGAAAGAAACTTTAGCTTTGAATGAATTAGAAAATGCCCTCAAATCTAATCCAATGATAAAGGCTGCAGAAGTGTATGTTGCTGTAGATGGGACACTTAATGCCGATATAGAACAAAAAACACCTGTTGCGAGAGTAAGCACAAATGCGTCTTATTATATTGATGACGACGGTCTGTTTATGCCTTTGTCAAGAAATTATTCTGCTAGAGTGCCTTTGGTTACAGGTTATGTTGAGAAAAATAATTTAAAAAATGTGTACCAAGTAGCACGAAAAATTAGAAGTGACGATTTTTTAACGAAGCATGTTTTTGAGATTCATCAAAATCAAGATAATTACCTTTTTTTAAAGCTTAGGAAATGCGATTTCATTGTGCAATTAGGAGAGATAGAGGCTTTAGATAAGAAAATAAATAATTTGAAAGCGTTTTATAAAAAAGCACTTAAAGATAAAACATTACAAAACTATAGTAAAGTAAATTTACAGTTTGATAACCAAGTAATATGTACCAAAATTTAGGCTATGGAGCATAATTTAGCAGTAGGATTAGACATAGGAACCACTAAAATAGTGGCTATGATTGGTCGTAAGAATGAATACGGGAAGTTAGAAATTTTAGGTATTGGAAAATCTAAAAGTTTAGGCGTACATCGTGGTGTTGTAAATAATATTACGCAAACTATTCAATCTATTCAGCAAGCGGTTCAAGAAGCCGAAGCTGCTTCCGATATTAAGATTGAAGATGTTACGGTTGGTATTGCTGGGCAACATATTCGTAGTTTACAACATAGCGATTACATTACAAGAGCCGACTCTGAAACGGTTATTGATGATGAGGATATTGATACACTCATCAATCAAGTGCATAAATTAGTAATGCTTCCAGGCGAAGAAATTATTCATGTATTACCTCAAGAGTATAAAGTTGATGGTCAGGCAGAAATAAAAGAACCCATTGGTATGTACGGCGGACGATTAGAAGCTAATTTCCATGTGGTAGTTGGGCAAGTATCATCCATTAGAAATGTGGGGCGTTGTATAAAAAGTGCTGGTTTAAATTTAGAAGGCATTACGTTAGAACCTTTAGCATCATCAAATGCAGTACTAAGTCAGGAAGAAAAAGAAGCCGGTGTTGCTTTAATCGATATAGGTGGCGGAACCACAGATTTAGCCATTTTTAGAGACGGTATTATTCGTCATACAGCCGTTATCCCATTTGGCGGTAATGTAATTACTGAAGATATTAAAGAAGGCTGTTCCATCATAGAAAAGCAAGCCGAATTACTAAAAATAAAATTTGGTTCGGCATGGCCAGGGGAAAATAAAGACAACGAAATTGTTTCTATTCCAGGATTAAGAGGACGTGAGCCAAAAGAAATCACTTTAAAAAATCTCTCTAAAATTATACATGCACGTGTTGTTGAAATTATAGAACAAGTGTATGCCGAAATTAAAAATTACGGACACGAAGAGCAAAAGAAAAAATTAATTGGTGGTATTGTATTAACAGGAGGCGGTAGCCAGTTAAAACACTTAAAGCAATTGGTTGAATATATCACCGGAATGGATACCAGAATAGGATATCCAAACGAACATTTGGCTGGCGATAGCGATGAAGATATTACAAGTCCCTTATACGCCACAGCAGTAGGATTGGTGTTAGACGGATTAAAACGCCAGGAAAGAAAGAAAATAGAACTTCAAGAAGAAGAGATTGTTGTTGAAGAAGAAGAAACTCCAGGAGATATTCCTGAAGAACCACAAGTTATAGAACAACCCAAGGAAAGACGCTCGTTTCTTGATAAGTTAACAGACCGCGTTAAAGATTTTTTAGATAACGCAGAATAGAAAAGAGCAAAACAAAACTGCCTAGTAAACAGTTTTGGTAAATGCGGTTAAACACGCAAGAAGTAATCCATAGAATTAAAATTTAAGTACGAACCACAGTAAAACAGAATTTATGAGCAGCAATGAAGAATTCGAAACAAACATTTCCTTTGATTTACCCAAAAATAAATCAAATGTAATAAAGGTTATTGGCGTTGGCGGCGGCGGCAGTAACGCGATTAACCACATGTTCCAACAAGGTATTAAAGGCGTAGATTTTTTCGTTTGTAATACCGACTCTCAAGCCCTTGAAAATAGTGGTGTTCCAAACAAAATCCAATTAGGTGTTAATCTAACCGAAGGGTTAGGTGCGGGTGCAAACCCAGACGTTGGAGAAAAATCTGCGGTAGAAAGTGTCGAAGATATTTCTCAAATGCTAGATTCTAACACAAAAATGGTTTTTATCACGGCCGGAATGGGTGGTGGTACCGGTACAGGTGCAGCACCAATTATTGCACAAATGGCTAAAGAAAAAGACATTTTAACCGTTGGTATTGTAACCATGCCTTTCCAGTTTGAAGGTAAAATGCGTATCGAACAATCTCAAAAAGGGATTGAAAAATTACGTAGTGTAGTCGATTCTTTAATTGTAATAAATAACAATAAACTTCGTGAAGTATATGGAAATCTAGGCTTTAAAGCAGGATTCTCGAAAGCCGATGAAGTTTTAGCTACCGCTGCTCGTGGTATTGCCGAAGTTATTACACATCACTACACACAAAACATCGATTTACGTGATGCTAAAACCGTACTAAGTAATAGTGGTACTGCTATTATGGGATCGGCTTTAGCGGCTGGACAAAACCGTGCTCAAGATGCTATTAGAAAAGCACTTGATTCGCCATTATTAAATGATAATAAAATCACTGGAGCTAAAAATGTATTGCTGCTAATTGTTTCTGGTGTACAAGAAATTACCATTGATGAAATTGGCGAAATTAACGACCATATTCAAAATGAAGCAGGTCATGGCGCAAACATTATTATGGGTGTTGGTGAAGATGAAGCTTTAGAAGAATCAATCGCTGTAACCATTATAGCAACGGGATTTAACATCGAGCAACAAGATGAAATTTCTAATACAGAAACTAAAAAAGTAAGACACGTACTTAGCGAAGAGCAGGATTTAGATGCACAGGAAAAAGATCCAGTTATTATTCCGCCAGCCGTAGAAATGGTAGAGAAAAAAGCGCCACCTGTTGTACGCCATACTTTAGATTTAGATGTTGAAGAAGAACGCCCTATGCGTGCTGCAAAACCTGTAGAAACACCAAAACCAGTAGAGACTCCAAAACCAAATAATAATTTTGATTTAATTCCTACTTCAGAAATCATCAGAAATATTGGTGTGACTTATGAAGAAGTTACCGATAGTGTTGAAGATGATATTGATGAAGATGACTTTATTATAAAACCAATTTCTAGAAACACTTCGGAAACCACAAATTACCATGAAATTGAAGTAGTTCCAGATCATTTTGAAGATGAACAGCAAATTACTTTAACATTCGATTTGCCAATTTCAACTGAAGAAGATGAGGTTTTTGATGCTGTTGAGGAAGAAATTATTACACACGATTTAGTAAGCGAAGATGTAAAAGACATTCCTGTAAACGATTATGTGGAGTTAATTACGGTAACCGAGTCTAATGAAGATGGCGATATTCGTTATGCTTTAGATGATTATGCCGAAGTTGAAGCTTCAAGCAATAAAAAGCAACAAAAGTTAAACGAGGTTTTAGAGCAAGAAGATGAAGATGTCGTTTTTGAAAGAAAAGTGGTTAAAAGGGAAGTTCCTGAAGAACCTACTGAGGAATTTGACCCAATGAATACGCCAATATCAGAGCTGCTTAAAGATCGCGCTGATGAACGTAGACGCAAAATGAAGGACTTCAACTATAAATTCAATAGTTCTAAAATTGATGATATAGAAAAAGTACCTGCTTACAAGCGTCAGGGTGTAAATTTAAATGCGGCGAGACATTCATCAGAAACCGATATGTCTAGAACAAGCATTGGCGTTGATGATAATGACGATATCCAATTAAGAAGTAATAATTCATTTTTACACGATAATGTAGACTAATCTTTATAGTCTATATTAGCATGAAACCCGAATTGTATTTTTACATTTCGGGTTTTTTGATGCTTAAAAATTGCGTTTACCTATACTAAGAAAATCTTTTTTCTTAGTATCTTCGCAGACTAATATCTAAAGAAAATGAGTTTACAAGACGAAGTAATGACGGCTTTAAAGGCAGCAATGAAATCTAAAGACCAAACAGCTTTAACAGCATTACGTGCTGTGAAATCGGCAATTTTGTTAGCCCAAACAGAGACAGGTTCTAAAGAAGATTTAACCGAAGATCAAGAGTTAAAAATACTTCAAAAACAAGTAAAACAACGTCGTGATAGTGCTGCAATCTATTTAAAGCAAAATCGTGAAGATTTAGCAGCTCCAGAATTAGCTGAAGCCGATGTGATTGCTCAGTTTTTACCAGAAGCCTTATCCGAAGAAGACATCGCAAAAGTAGTTGAAGCCACTATCGCAAAAGTAGGCGCAGAAGGCATGAAAGATATGGGTAAAGTCATGGGGATTGTTAGTCAGGAATTAGCAGGTCAAGCCGATGGTAAAACCATTTCGAATATTGTAAAAGCGAAATTAGCTTAGTTTCTAAAAGTTAGAAGGTTAGAAAGTTAAAAAGTTAAAAAGTTAAAAAGAAGCTCTTTAAACTCTAAATATATTGATTTTAGCTAAAGGCAAATAGCTAACAACCAACAACCAACAACCAATAACCAAAATAAAACGGCTGCGTAGTTCAACTGGATAGAATATCAGATTTCGGCTCTGAGGGTTGGGGGTTCGAATCCCTTCGCGGTCACAAGTAGCTTGTTTAAAAAGCATTAAAACCATGTAATTCTTATGAATTACAAAGGTTTTGAGAATTATGGCAATTCATTTGAATTGGTATAATTTCATCTTAAATGGTTGCCAATCGGTTACCTTTTTTTTAAGGTGTCTGCTAAGCAGACACCTTAAAAAAACTTTGTAATAGTATAGTTGAATTGACTTTCGTACTTAATCATTTTAATTACGACAACTATGCAAAAGCAAAACACTTTTTCTATACTCTTTTGGTTACAAACTTCAAGGGCTATAAACAATGAAGCATTAATTTATGCTAGAATTACTGTAAATGGTAAGCGTTTAAATATAAGTTTAAAACGTAAAGTATCTGTTTCACTCTGGGATTCTAGTAAAAAAAGGGTTAGAGGCAATTCAATTCAGGCTCGGCAAATAAATCAATCAATCGACCAGACCCACACCAAGCTTTTTCAAATTTATCAAGATTTAAAGTTTAAAGGTGAACTCATAACAGCTCATCTTATAAAATCACATTACACAGGTGAGACTAATGAGTCCAAAAGCCTTCAAGAGCTCCTTAAATATCATGCTAAAAAAATAGAAAATACTTTAGCAAAAGGATCTATAGAAAATTTTGGTGTTACCGAAAATTATATAAATCGATTTTTACTTAAGAGCAGAAGAACTACAGATATTTATTTAAATCAATTAGATTATAAATTTCTATGTGACTTTGAAAGTTACTTATACGATTATTGGCCAAAGGGGCATCCAAGGACTATGAGTCAAAATACGGTAATGAAACATATCCAACGGTTTCGTAAGATTATAACTTTAGCTTATCATATCGAGTGGATTGAAAAAGACCCCTTTGTTAAGTGGAAACAAGTATATGAGAAAAAAGAAAGAGAATTCCTTTCAGAAAATGAATTGTCTAATCTTGAAACGCTTTCATTTAAGATAGAGCGATTAGAGCGTGTTCGCGATTTGTTTGTCTTTAGTTGTTATACCGGTATTAGTTATGTCGATATTATGCAGCTAACAGATTCTAATTTAGTTAAGGGAATGGATGGCAGTACTTGGATTGTTACACACCGACAAAAAACGAAATCTAAGGTTAAAATCCCCTTATTGCAACAAGCAGAAAACCTCATAAAAAAGTATGAAAATCATCCGTTAACCACTAGTGCTCAAACGTTATTTCCAATAATTACAAACCAAAAACTAAATGCTTATTTGAAGGAGTTAGCAGATATCTGTGGTATTAAAAAGAATCTAACTTTTCACATGGCAAGACATACATTTGCTACAACGGTCACATTAAGTAATGGTATGCCAATTGAAACTGTTTCCAAATTGCTTGGCCACACTAAAATAGCAACCACTCAAATATACGCCCGTGTATTAGAAGACAAGCTAAGCCAAGATATGAACAATTTAAGGCAGCAATTAGAAGGTAAATCTAAAAATAATGATAGTGCTTCCAAATTAGGTTAAAGAAGGGTGTTATGTTTTAAAAGCAAGATAGTCTTATTTGTCTTGCTTTTTTTTCATACAAATTAAAGTTGTTTGTTATTTAGGAGTTGTTAGTTTTAGGCCTCAATTTATATTAAACTAAATAACCAACCCAAAACTATGGAATTAACGATTTACAAAACTATTACAAACCTTTTAAATCAAAAACTAGAAGACATTGATCAATCCAACGATGATACCATCCAAAAATTAGAGAGAAGTTATTCAGTGTCTTACAAAGCTCTTAAAGAACTTAAACAACATTATTCTAATAGTAATTTACTCAATCAACAAAAGGAAATAGAGTTTTTTAAACACATAAAGCCTTATGTCTTGAGCAAAGTTATTACCTTTTCTCAGCTTTATAATTTAGAAAATAGAAAACCAACAATTTCAGATAAGGCCATTTTAAAATACTACAAAAGTTATATTGTAGGTCTTCAGGAGTATATCGATTCAAATATTAGTTTTTATAACTATTACCGAACGGAGAGCTCGATGTATGATCAACAATATTTCACTAGAAGTGAAATCGATTTAAAACTCTATCCAGAAGCTGCGTATTTCTGTACAGACAATAATTTTTCAACAAGCCATGATACCATTCTTGCCACTATTATGGCAAATGAAGAGATTATTATGTATGTAAAGCAGGAGATGACAAACTATAGTCAGCAGGTTTTAAATAGCCATAAAGGTTTTAATAATAATTTAAAATGGACGGCAACCAAAAGTGATTTAGTGGAGTTATTGTATGCGCTGCATTCAAGTAATGCTATAAATAATGGGAATGTCACATTAAAGGAATTAGCAACTTTTTTAAAGGAAGCTTTTAGCTTGAAATTAGATGATTATTCCAGAGTTTATTACGAACTACAATCTCGAACACAAAAAACTAAGTTTATAGACAATTTAAAAGAAACTTTAGAAAATAGGATTGAAAATTCGTTAGAAACGAGAAGGTAAATCCTTTTACATTTCATACGTTTTTTAGCTAAAAATAATGAGCATTTAGCCTTAGAAAGTAATTTTTTGTAGAGCTATGGTATTTTATTAAGTAAAAAAAATAAAAATTTTTAATTCATTTTATTCTAATTAAGTTCTATTTGGAGGTAATACTCTAAAATTACGAACATGTTTGCATGTTACTTGATTTTCTTGTTGCGGGTTTCCCGTAATTTATTGACTTTAAAATGTGTTTTATAGTTCTGTTTACTAAAGTAAAATAGTCTAAACCATTAATAGACAACTATGTTTTTTAGGTTTATTGTTTATAGTCATAAACACCCAACTAGTACCCAACTTGTGTATAGGTAAATTTGCTTGTAAATAAAATCATACACATGAATTTAATTGAAATAAGTTTAAAAGCTCAATTATATAGTAATATAATATGTTACAAATTATACCAAACATTACTGCACGCATATAATCCCAACTTCGATATCATTGTGGATAATTTTCAAAAAGGAGTTGCAAATTTGTCAAACGAAAGTCAAATTCAACTAATACTAACCATTAAAAACCTTTTTTTAAAAAGGTAAACTTTTAAACTCAATTATTAACGAAACTATGAGCATTAAAATTTTAACGCTAGAGGATTTAAATGAATTTAAATCAGAATTACTTGGTGATATCCAAAACTTAATGGCCGAGCCTCAGAACGAAAAACCTAAAAAATGGATTAAGTCATCAGAAGTTCGAAAGATGCTAAGTATATCAGCAGGAACACTTCAAAATCTTAGAATCAATGGTACTTTACCCTACACAAAATTTGGAAGTGTCATTTATTACAATGCCCACTTAATTAATGAAATCCTCGAAAGTAATCACATTCAAGGTTCCTAAATAGATTTAGTTCTCCAGTTTTATATTTAAAAAGCAATCGCTTTTAAATTCTCTCTCTTAAGTTTTAATCAATGCTAAACCTCCAGTTTTATGAAATTGGAGGGTATTAGTCATGCCGTAATTTAAATAAAGAGCTATGCAATCCATTAATTATATAAGCCATTTAAATCAAGTCTTTAATGTGTTTTCATCAGATAGCAGATTAAACACGACCCATGTAAGCATGTATATGGCGCTTTTTCATTTCTGGAATAATGCCCGATTCGCTGATGAGTTTTTTATAAACCGTAACGATGTTATGTTGTTGTCTAAAATAGGCTCTAAAGGAACCTATCATAAATGCATGAGGGATTTAGATACCTGGCAATATTTTAAATATCTGCCTTCAAGGAACCCGCAAATGGGAAGTAAAATTAAGATGTTCGATTTAGGTACAAGTACAGAACAAGTAGAGGTGCGACATTGTACCAAAAATGGTACAAGCCCTGTACAAGTATCGGGGCGTTATATAAACAATACTAAACATAAAAAACCGGTAAACATTTTTAAACCAAAAAATTTAGAAAATGTTACTGATTTTTTTATTTCAAAAAATTGGCATACTAATCATGCTGCGAAATTTTTCAATCATTACGAGTCTGTAGGTTGGAAAAAAGGAAAAAGTCAAATTGAAAATTGGCAGGCAGCAGCACAAAGTTGGATGCTTCAAGCTGAAGCTTTAGAGAAAACAAAAAATGTCGAACAAAAAGCAACAGACAGCCTGCATACTATCCGCAATAAAAATTATAACCAACCGCTATGAATCATTCAACAACCATTTACAATGCACAAAAACCGCACATTATCGTTGAAGGTGCAATTACCTATCAGTTGGGCGAATTAAAGGGAAATCAAATCAATTACAACTTTCAGAAAATTTTAATCTACCTAGAAGCTAAAGGTAAATTGCTTTTTGGCAAGCATTTTAAAATCCATCAAGAAGACCATGAAGTGCTATTAAAATTAATAAGTTATTATGTGCATGACGAGGCCTTTTGTGTTAACCTGGGTATCGATATCCAAAAAGGTATTCTTTTATCGGGTCCCGTGGGCTGTGGTAAAACAACATTAATGAAACTCCTTCCTTTTGTCGCACCTCATAAACGACCATTCAAATGTATTCCAGCAAGAAACATTGTGTTTAGTTTTAATAACATTGGGTATAAAACTATTGAAGATTACACCGACCAGGACACTTACTGTTTCGATGATTTAGGAGTCGAACAAAAAGGAAAACATTACGGTGCCGACTGCAATGTCATGGGGGAAATTATTTTGTCACGTTACGATCTCTTTTGCGATTCTGGTCATATTCCCAGCCAAACATCTAAAAGAAAAATTTTCACCCACATTACCACCAACCTCAACGCTCAAGAGTTAGAAGAAAAATACGGCGAGCGTGTTCGTTCCCGAATGCGCAGTATGTTTAATCTTATTGCTTTCGATGGTAATACTAGGGATAAGAGAAAATAATGTAGTTCGTCGTAATTTCTAGTTTTTGGTGTGTTCAATTTCTTTTTCTAACAATGAAATTTATGCCAAGAGTCTATAAACCCATTGTGATTAAAATAGGAAGTAATCGCTAGGAGAACATAAAGGACTTTCTATCCACTGCAAATTTCCCTCCAAAATCAATCATCCCAATACAATTAAATATCCTATTTTTAAGCTTTCTTATACAATCCAATACAATCAATGTCAGAAGAACAGAAAAAACAACTCGAAAAACAATTATGGGCTATAGCTAACTTGTTAAGAGGCAAGATGGATGCAGACGATTACAGAAATTACATCTTAGGCTTTATATTCTTTAAATACCTTTCCGAAAAACTACACCTATATGCCGATGAGATTTTAGAACCAGACAATATAACCTACGAGCAAATAGACGAGAATACTGCAGATGGCAAATTATATATCGATGCTGTTAAAAAAGCATGTATTAAAAATTTAGGCTACTTCTTAAAACCCAGCGAATTATTTACCTCTATTGCTCAAAAAGGAAATAACCTAAGTGATATACAAACCAACGATAACGACGAAGCAACACAGTTTTTTATTATCGAAGATTTAGAACACATCCTAAATAATATCGAACAAAGTACAATGGGTACCGACTCCGAAGACGATTTCATCCGACTCTTCGAAGACTTAGACCTAACATCTTCCAAATTAGGGAAAACCGTAAAAGCTAAAAATGAAATCATAGCCAAAATCATTACCCATTTAGATGAAATAGACTTTCAGTTACAAGATACAGAAAGCGATTTGTTAGGCGATGCCTACGAATATTTAATCGGTGAGTTTGCGGCAGGAGCAGGTAAAAAAGCAGGCGAATTTTATACCCCTCAGGAAGTATCAACCATATTAGCAAAAATTGTAACCACACGTAAAAAACGAATCAAATCGGTGTACGATCCAACATGTGGTAGTGGGTCCTTATTACTGCGTGTAGCTAAAGAAGTAGACGATGTAGGTATGTTTTACGGTCAAGAACTTAACCGTACCACTTACAACTTAGCACGTATGAATATGATTCTGCACGAAGTACACTACTCCAAGTTCGATATCAAGCAGGAAGACACCCTAGAAGAACCGCAGCACCTCGATATCGATTTAAAAGCAGAAGCCATTGTAGCAAATCCACCTTTTTCTGCAAACTGGTCGGCAAAAGGCATTTTTAGTACAGACGATAGGTTTAGCCAATACGGTAAACTAGCACCAAAAACCAAAGCCGATTTCGCATTCGTGCAACACATGGTACATCATTTAGACGAAAACGGAATCATGGCAACCGTACTGCCACACGGCGTGTTATTTAGAGGAAGTGCCGAGGGCCATATTAGGCGATATTTAATAGAAGACCGCAATTATATCGATGCCGTTATAGGTTTACCGGCAAACATCTTTTTTGGCACCGGCATACCAACCTGTATCCTGGTACTTAAAAAATGCCGCGAAGCAAACGAAGATGTTCTGTTTATAGACGCCTCCAATCATTTCGAAAAACAAGGCAATCAAAATAAGCTATTACCAGAGCATATTGCCGAAATTACAAACACCTATGCCAATAGGGAGGTGAAAGACAAGTACAGTTATAGAGCCACCTTACAAGAAATAGCCGATAACGATTACAACCTCAACATCCCCCGTTATGTCGATACCTTTGAAGAAGAAGAGCCCATCGATATTAATGCCGTTGCAGAAGAGATACAAGCTTTAGATTTAGAAATTGCCGAAACAGATAAACGCATCGCTTCTTATTGTGAGGAGTTAAATATTAAAACACCTTTTTGATATGGAATTGTTACAACCAAAACTGCGTTTTATTGAATTTAAAAATCAATGGATAAAGACAAAATTAGGTACATTGGGTGTGTTTAAAGGAGGTGGAACACCTACAACAAATAAAGCCAATTATTGGCAAGGTAACACACCTTGGATTTCAAGTTCAGATATTGTTGAAAATGATATTTTTAATATAAACATTACTCGTTACATATCTGATGAGGCAATCGATGAAAGTGCTGTAAAAATTGTTCCATTAAATAGTGTGTTATTTGTTTCAAGAGTGGGTGTAGGTAAACTTGCAGTCTCTAATTTAAATTTATGCACAAGTCAAGATTTTGCTAACCTTACACCAAAAAAAGATAATAGTTGGTTTATAGCATATTATTTTTTATCTAAAAACAAATTACTTCATCAATACGCACAGGGTACGTCAATAAAAGGATTTACAACAGGAGACTTAAAAAGTATTCCTATTAATATTCCTACCCTTCTCGAACAACAAAAAATAGCAGCATTCCTTACAGATGTAGATACTAAAATAGCCCAACTCACAAAAAAGAAAACTTTTTTAGAGCAATACAAAAAAGGCATCATGCAAAAAATCTTTAATCAAGAATTGAGATTTAAAGATGATAATGGGAATGCCTTTCCTGATTGGCAAAAAAACAAATTAGGTAAATCAGTAAAATTTTTAAAAGGAAAAGGTTTGCCTAAAAGTGAAATAGTATGTGATGGTCAATATAAGTGTATTCACTATGGAGAGCTTTTTACAAAATATAATGAGTTAATTGATAATATAATTAGTAGAACAAATGATAATGATAAGACTATTCTATCAAAGGTAAACGATGTTTTAATGCCTACTTCAGATGTTACACCTAATGGTTTAGCGACAGCAAGTTGTATTAAAGAATCAGATGTTATTTTGGGTGGTGATGTATTAATTATTAGACAAGATATTAAAAAGATTGAAGGTGTATATCTGGCACATTATATCAAACATTTTAGAAATGATGTAATGAAATTAGTTTCAGGTTCAACGGTTTATCATTTATACGGTTCTGATATGAAAAATTTACAAGTTTTAATTCCCTGTCTTGATGAGCAAATTAAAATCGCTAATTTCTTAACAGACCTAGATAAAAAAATAGAAGCCGTAACCACTAAAATAGAAAAGGCACAAACCTTTAAAAAAGGCTTGTTACAGCAAATGTTTGTGTAGCATAAAATTTAAAAACTTTAATAAAAATGTTAATACCTATGGCTAAATGGTATAAAAAGTATACTTTTGTGGCAACAGTACACACCACGCTACCCATTAGAACAGCGTCCCAGGGTGTGTCTTTTGCTTTTTATAAGGTACGTTTAGCTCAAAATCAACCTTATGTTTAGTAAACCTGCATTTACACTTTCCCAACAAGTAGAGCAACTACAAGAGCGTGGTTTAATTATTAAGCACCCACGTATTGCCGAAAAATACCTGATAAATATTAGCTATTACCGTTTAGGTGAATATTGGTATGTCATGCAATCCGATAAAGAAAAACATATATTTAAACCTAATAGTAAATTCGAAGATGCTATTGCTTTATATAATTTTGACGCCGAACTCAGGCTCCTGCTTTTTGATGTGATAGAGAAAATTGAAATTAGTTTACGTACCAAATTAATTTACTATTTATCGCATGAATCAGATCCTTGGTGGTTTCAAAATTTCGAACTATTTAATGATTGTAAGGCCTTAGTAAAAACACTTTCTAATTTAGAAGAAGAAATAACCCGTACTAAAGACGAATCAATAAAAAAACACCTTAAAAAACATAAGGAAGATGGTAGGTTTCCACCAGCATGGAAATCTTTAGAGCAAACCAGTTTTGGTGCATTATCAAAGTTGTATGGTAATTTAAAAAATGGTGTTAAAGCTAAAAATGATATAGCTAAAGATTTTGGTGCTGTAAATCATACCTATTTGCCAAGTTGGTTACAGTCTATTGCTCAAATTCGTAACTTTTGTGCGCACCATTCAAGATTATGGAACCGTAATTTACCAGGTACCGTAAAATTATTACCTAAACCTCCAAACTCTTGGATACTAGACCCTTTAAATGTGCCTAAACAACATGAGTTTTCAAAACTATATGTGCACATGTGTTTAATGAGGTATATGCTAAATACGATTTTGCCTAAAAATGAATTCGCTAATAAATTGAATGCCCTGTTTGTTAAATACCCTAACGTCGACCCAAACGCTTTAGGTATGAAACCCAATTGGCAAAATGAACCTTTGTGGAAATAATAATTTATGACAACCCAACCAGAACAAGTACTCGAAAATAATTTAGTAAGCCAGTTAATAGCGCTAGGTCATAAACCAATTACTATTAAAACGGAAGATGATTTATTAAGCAACCTAAAAACACAGTTAGAAAAGCATAATAAAACCACCTTTACCACACCAGAGTTTAACCGTATTCTATTACACCTTTCTAAAGGTAATGTTTTCGATAAGGCGAAAACATTACGCGATAAATATGTCCTTCAAAAAGATAATGGCGACAAGGCATATATCGAGTTTATCAATCAAGATTTCTGGTGTCAAAATCAGTTCCAGGTTACCAATCAAGTAACTATAAATGGCAAACGAGAAAACCGTTACGATGTTACTGTTCTAATAAACGGATTGCCACTAGTTCAAATTGAGCTAAAGCGAAGAGGTATTGAACTTAAAGAAGCCTTTAATCAAATTCAACGCTACCAAAAGGAATCCTTTGCTTTCAATAATGCACTGTTCAATTACGTACAAATTTTTGTTATAAGTAATGGGGTCGATACTAAGTATTATGCGAATAGTCAAAAACAAAGCTTCAAATTTACTTCGTTCTGGAGCGATGAAAAGAATAAAAAAATCACACAATTAGAGCCCTTTGCCAATATCTTTTTAGAGCCTTGTCACATCGCAAAAATGATAACCAAATACGTGGTGCTGCATGAAAGCGATAAAACTCTTATGGTACTTAGGCCATATCAGTTTTATGCAGTCGAATCAATTATTGATAGGGTAAAAAATAGCGATAAAAACGGCTATATCTGGCACACAACAGGATCGGGTAAAACACTTACATCCTTTAAAGCAAGTCAAATATTAACACATAACCCTAAAATTAAAAAGGTTGTTTTTGTGGTAGACAGACAAGATTTAGACGACCAAACCGTTAGAGAATTTCAGGCATTCGATAAAGAAAGTATCGATGGTACTGAAGACACCAAAACACTAGTGAAACAATTTTTAGATAACAGTAGGCCACTTTTAGTAACCACCATACAAAAATTGAATAGTGCCATATCTAAAGCCAAATTTAAAAAACAAATCGAAGCTTTAAAAGATGAAAAAATAGTCTTTATTTTCGATGAGTGTCACCGTTCTCAATTTGGCGATACTCATAGACGTATTGTTAATTTCTTTACCAACCATCAATTATTTGGCTTCACGGGAACACCTATTTTTGTTAAAAATGCCATTAGTAAAAAAAGCATAAAACAAACCACCGCAAACCTATTTCACGAGTGTTTACACCAATACGTAATCACAGATGCTATTAGAGATGAAAATGTTTTAAAATTTTCAATTGAATATTACAATGTTTTCAAAAATAAAGAAGGCATAGAAGATGTTAAAGTTGAAGATATCAATAAGCAAGAAGTATATGAAAGTAATGAATATTTAAATTCCATTACCAATTACATCATAGCAAACCACAACCGTAAAACACATCACAGAGCATTTACAGCCATGTTTTGTGTAAGCAGTGTCGATATTCTAATTAAATATTACGAGCTATTAAAGGCTAAAAAAGAAGCTGGAGAACACCGTCTAAATATTGCAACAATTTTTTCCTATGCCCCAAATCCAGAAGATAAGGAGGCTACTGGTGAAATTCCAGAAGAAGATTTTCCAGATCAACCCATGGCAGCAGAACCTAGAGCAGCCTATGGCATCATGCCTCATAAAGATAAATTAGACGAATACATTACAGATTATAACCTGCAATTTGGCTCTAAACATTCGGCTAAAGACGGTAAAACCTTTCTTAGCTATAAAAAGGACATTTCGCAGCGTGTAAAAAACAAACAAATTGATATTTTATTGGTGGTAAACATGTTTCTTACTGGTTTTGATAGTAAGACCTTAAACACCCTTTACGTAGATAAAAATTTAAATTACCATGGCTTAATTCAAGCCTATTCCCGCACTAACAGAATCTTAAACGAAAAGAAATCTCAAGGAAACATTTTAGCCTTTCGTAACCTAAAACAAAACACCGACGACGCCATTGCTTTGTTTTCAGATAAGAACGCTCAAGAAACTATAGTTATAGCGCCATATGAAGAACAAATAAAGAAATTTAATGAAGCTTATAAGGTCTTAATGAGTATTGCGCCAACGGTAGACAGTGTAAACGATTTAGTTACCGAAAATGATGAATTAGAGTTTGCCAAAGCCTTTCGTGAAATCATGCGGTTAAAAAACATCCTGTCTTCTTTCGTCGAATTCACTTTTGATGATACCTATATGAAAGATCAGGAATTCGCAGATTATACAAGTAAGTATTTAGACCTCTACGATAAAATTAAAACCAATAGCCAAAAAGAATCGGTATCTATATTAGATGAAATTGATTTCGAATTAGAGTTAATTCATCGCGATGAAATCAATGTAGCATACATTATGAAACTGTTAGCCAAATTAAAAGATGCCAAACCTAAAGACCAGGCGAAACAGAAAAAGCAAATTATCGATTTAATAGCAGGCGAATCAGAATTAAGAAGCAAGCGCGTTTTAATAGAAAAATTCATCCAAAACAATCTGCCTAAAATCACCGATAACGATAATGTAGAAGATGAATTTAAAACTTATTGGAAAGAAGAAACTAAAAATGCATTAGCCGAATTAAGTACAACCGAAGCTTTAAAGCAAGAGAAGCTAGAAAACATTATAAACGATTTTCTTTTTACAGGAAGAATGGCTACTGAAGATGAGGTTATTGCCGCCCTAGAAAAACGCCCAAGTGTATTGCATAGAGAATCTATAAGCACAAGAGTAACTCAAAAAATTAAAGATTTCATTCAAACATTCATCAACGGAATGGATAATTAATGAAACACAGTAGCATGTAAGGAATAAATTCCGAGTTGAGTTTTCTTATGGGGGTTTCAAATACACTTTTCATATCGAACGCAGTGGGATATCTCAACATCATAAATCTTGTTTTAACTGCCAAAATCAACTAATTTACACCCTTAAAATGTAACCCTTATCAATTGCCTAAATTACTGAATCTACTTTTTCTTTTCCCGTTATGTTGTTTTGCTCAAATCCCAGAGTATTACAATAGCATCGACTTCACTAAAACCCCAATCGAAATAAAGGAGCAGCTTTCAAACCTAATTATACAAACGCATACAGACCAAATACCTTATACCTCAACAAGTACCGATACCTGGGATATCTTAAAAGAAAGCGATTTAGTAGTAGTAAATTCTGCTGAGGTGCAACTCCTTTATGGCTACAATAATGCCGATTCTAATATTAGAAATCACAGAACCCGAAGTAAAAATCTATCCTGTCATACAAACTCTTGTAAAGGCTATTGGACAAGAGAACATATTTTTCCAAAATCATTAGCAGCACCAAAATTAGCAACCAGTTATGCAGGTGCTGGTACCGATGTACATAATCTAAAGCCAGCCGATAGCGATATGAATTCATACCGTAGCAATAGAATGTACAATGGAGGTTCGGGTAATGCCACAGTAACCAATAAGGGTGATTTTTATCCAGGAGAAGAGTGGGTAGGCGATGTCGCTAGAATAATTATGTATATGTATCTACGTTACCCAACCCAATGCTTGCCAACGACCGTAGCAGGTGGGTCAACTATCTACGCGCCAGATGCGCATATGCCCGATATCCTATTAACTTGGAACGAACAAGATCCTGTGTCTCAAGAAGAAATATACCGAAATAATAAAATAGCCGAGTACCAAGGTAATAGAAACCCATTTATCGACAATCCTTATTTAGCAACGTTAATTTGGAATGGCCCTAAAGTTATTGATACTTGGGGGATTTTCACTATTGATGATTTTTCACAAATTGAAATTGCAATTTATCCCATAATAAAATCGGTTAATATCTGTGTTAAAAATCAGCCAAACAAGATAGCACCTAAGAGGTTTGTAGTTCCCATGGTTAAAAGATAGGCATACAAACATTAACCCCAATAGAGATGACTAACAGGTGTTAAGGAATTTATTTTCTAAATTTATTCAATCAAACCATCATCCAACCTATTAAAGTTAAGGTCAAACCATAGCTTTCTATTCAATACTCTTTTTTTGAAAATGTAATGATACATTAAAAGCAATGTGTGTTTTCCATAGATTTTAAAATTGAAAATAAAAGTTCATAAAATGAATGAGGTTTTTTGCACAACCATTGCATTAATTAATTTATATATTTGTTTAAATTATATGAAAATATTCTTTTCCATATCGATGTCTATTTTATTCCTTTTTCAAGGAATTAGTTTAGATATGGACTTTTGTGGGTCAATTAAAGAAATTTCAAGCATCATTGCCCATTATCAAGATCATAAAGTCTATGGAGACTCTTTCCTTGAATATGTCGTTGAAGACTACTTTGCCAGTGATACTAAAAATGAAGAGCATCCTCATAACCACGATAAGGAAAATATACCAGTCCATTCTCATAATCAATGTTGCCACCCTTTGGTATTAATTATAGCGAACAACACTTTGGCTATAACCAATCAACTAAAATTTGAAGAGAAAAAACAGTATAACTTACATAAAGTAAACTTTACTTCCAGATATTTGGAATCGCTTTTCCAGCCTCCAAGGGCATAATTCAGTTTTTTTAAGGATAACTCTATCCAATTTTGAACCTATAAGGTTCTTTTCATTTCGTGCAATTCTATTTTTTTATCAGCATTGTATCGAAAAGTTTAACTGAATTAAAACATTTTCTATGATTAATAAAATCATTGATTTTTCAATCAATAATAAATTCATTATTGGTTTGCTAACGCTTACCATAATAGGAGCAGGCATTTGGAGTATGACCCAAGTACCCATCGATGCTGTTCCAGATATTACCAATAACCAAGTTCAAGTGATTACGCAAGCACCTAATTTAGGGACCGAGGACATTGAGCAATTTGTAACCTATCCAGTAGAAGTGGCCATGAGTAATTTGCCCCAGGTTCAGGAAATTCGTTCCATTTCTCGTTTTGGTTTATCTGTAGTTACTATAGTTTTCGACGATGATATGGGTACCTATTTACCACGTCAATTAGTGGCTGAAAAACTAAACGAAGTCAAAGACCAAATACCAAATGGTTTTGGTGAGCCCTCAATGGGACCAATTTCTTCAGGTTTGGGAGAAATTTATCAATACACACTTAAAGTAAAACCGGAATATAAAGACAAATATTCGGTAACCGATTTACGAACGATGCAAGATTGGATTGTGCAACGTCAAATGGCAATGGTAGAGGGAGTTGTTGAAGTTAATGCCATTGGTGGCAAAATTAAGCAATATGAAGTCGCTGTCGACCCCAACGAGCTCCAAGCGATCGGCTTAACAATTACCGAGGTTTTTGAAGCCCTTGAAGCCAACAATCAAAACACAGGTGGTGCATATATCGAGAAAAACCATCAAGCTAATTTTATTAGAGGTGAAGGTTTGGTACGAAGCTTAGATGATATTAAAAAAATCACCGTGAAAACCATCAATAATATTCCAATTACCATTGGAGATATTGCTAAAGTACAATTTGGTTCTGCTATTCGTTATGGCGCATTAACCCAAGATGGCGAAGGCGAAGTTGTTGGGGGGTTAGTAATGATGCTTAAAGGTGCAAATTCAAATGATGTTATCGAGAATGTAAAAGAACGAATGGCTCAAATCGAAAAATCATTGCCAGAAGGTGTGATTATCGAACCCCTGTTAGACCGTAGTAAATTAATAGCCGAAACAACTTCAACAGTGTCAGGAAACCTTATTGAAGGTGCACTAATAGTAATATTTGTTCTAATTTTTTTATTAGGTAATTGGAGAGGTGGTTTAATAGTCGCTTCAACAATTCCTTTATCGCTATTATTCGCATTTATACTAATGAATGTGTTTGATGTATGGGCTAATTTAATGAGTCTAGGAGCCATAGATTTCGGTATCATTGTCGACGGGGCAGTAATTATTGTAGAAAGTACTGTTTTTTTAATAGCTTCTCAAGTCTTAAAAAAACGAAAATTGACATCAAAAGAACGTGATACTGTTGCTGCCGATGCTTCAAAAAAAATGATGAATGCTGCATTTTTTGGTCAGTTAATTATTCTAATAGTATTCCTGCCTATATTAGCATTAGAAGGCATTGAGGGCAAGATGTTCAAACCAATGGCATTAACATTTATTTTTGCAATGATTGGAGCCATGGTACTTTGTTTGACGTATGTACCAATGATGTCCGCCTTGATTTTAAGAGCACCTAAAAATAACAAACTGTCGTATGGCGATAAATTTGTGCATTGGGTTGAGGACAAATACCAACCCTTGTTGGTCAAAGCCTTACATAAAGGAAAATGGATTATTGGCATTGCTGTCATGCTATTTGGTATTACAGTCTTTATGTTCACGAAAATGGGTGGAGAATTCATTCCTCAATTGGATGAAGGTGACATTGCCTTCCATGCCATTTTAAAACCAGGAAGTTCCCTTACAGAAACTATTGAAACAACGACAAAAATTGAGCAAATTGTAAAAGCTAAATTTCCTGAAGTCGAAAAAATTGTTAGTCGTATTGGAGTTGCCGAAATTCCAACCGATCCCATGCCTATGGATATTGCAGATGTATTTGTAATACTGAAACCAAAAAGCGAATGGACTACTGTAACATCTAAAGATGAACTCATCGAACAAATGAAAAAAGCCGTAGAAATGGTGCCTGGAGTAAATTATGAATTTACACAACCTATTGAAATGCGTTTTAATGAATTACTTGAAGGTGTTAGAGAAGATATTGCTATAAAACTCTATGGAGAAGATATCAATGTATTGTCGCAAAAGGCAGAAGAAATAAGTAAAATTATAGCAGGTACAGAAGGTATTGGCGATATGAAAGCAGAGGCTACAACCGGATTGCCACAATTAACAATCACCTATAACAGAAATAAATTAGCCCAATATGGACTGCAAATAAATACCTTAAATCAAATCGTTCAAACAGCCTTTGCAGGTGGTACAGCAGGTGTTATTTTTGAAGGTGAAAAGCGATTTGATTTGGTGGTAAGGTTGAATTCTAAAAATCGAATGGATATTTCAGATGTCCAAAATTTATTTATCAATTTACCATCAGGAAATCAAATGCCACTGCGTGAAGTCGCAAATATTAGCTACAAAGCTGGTCCAATGCAAATCAGTAGAGACAATACAAACCGAAGAACTTATGTAGGGATTAATGTAAGAGGTCGTGATGTAAAATCCTTGGTAGGTGAAATTAAAACTAAACTAGATGCAAAATTAGAACTGCCTTCAGGTTATTTTATTCGCTATGGAGGAGCTTTTGAAAATTTAGAGCGTGCCAGTAATCGCCTGCTAACGGTTGTGCCAATAGCGCTTTTACTCATTTTTGTTCTTATTTATTTTGCTTTAAAATCCTTACCTCAAACTTTAATGATCTATATCGCAATTCCTATGGCAACCATTGGTGGAGTCGTAGCATTGTGGTTAAGAGATATGCCATTTAGCATTTCGGCAGGTGTTGGGTTTATTGTTCTGTTTGGTGTTGCTGTTTTAAACGGCTTGGTTATGATTAGTGGACTTAATGAATTAAAAGAGGAGGGCGTAACAAACTTAAAAGATAGAATTGTAGAAGGAACTAAACGAAGAATTAGGCCTATTATGTTAACCGCTTTTACAGATGTTTTAGGCTTTTTACCTATGGCAATTTCAGCATCAGCTGGAGCCGAAGTACAACGGCCTTTAGCAACAGTTGTAATAGGTGGCTTGTTAACTTCTACATTATTAACCTTATTCGTTTTACCTATATTGTATCATTGGGTAGAAAACAAATCATTCCATTTTAGAGCTAACAAAAAAGTAATTACAGTTACTACCATTATAGCTTTTATCTTTTTGTTCCCAATATCTGGAAACGCACAGCAAGAAACAGACAAGTTGCCTACAATTTCTATGCAAGAAGCTGTGAACTTGGCCAAAAAAAACTATCCAAGCTTAAAACAACGACAGCTTGAAATTGATAAGCAGAAACAGTTAAAAGGTACGGCTTTCGATTTTGGTACCACACAAATTTTTACAGGGGGAGAAGAACTAAAGAATGATTCTGGTATTTACACGACTATTGGTCTTGGTCAGTCAAATATTGATGTATTTGGCATAGCACCAAAACAAAAATTATCTGAGCAACGTATTCAATTAGCAGAAAAAGCTTTTCAGCTTTCAGAGTTGGAATTAGAGTTGGAAGTTAAAAAAATGTGGGCAAATGCCTTTAAAAGTAAGCGAAATTATAATCTATATAAAGAGCTGGATTCCATTTATGTAAACTTTGAAAATGCAGTAGCATTAAATTATGAAGTAGAAGCTATATCAAAATTGGAATATTCCGCTGCTAAAAACCAAGTCTTACAGATAAGAAGTAAGTTAATGCAATCAAAAAGTGAATACACTATGGCATTACAGCAATTAAACCTTTGGCTGGTTTCAGATGTACTTTATACGGTATCAGATAACATTGATATAGCGAGCGAAATAAATGTAGAAACCTTTAATTTAGAAGCGCACCCTTTATATGCATTTTCGCAACTTCAAGTAGCAGAAGCCGAAGCAAACTATAAAGCTGCTAAAGCTGAAAACCTGCCAAAATTCAATATTCAAGGTGGCTTGCAAAAAGTTAATGGGAATTCTGGATTTTATACCTATCAAGCAGGTATTTCCATACCGTTTTTATCTGGTACAACTAAATCACAGATTAGAACTGCACAAATCGATAAACAAATTGCCGAAACCAATATGCTGTTTAAACAACAGGAAGTGCAATCTAGATTTAATCAAGCCAAAGAGAATTACAAAAAATGGGAAACGACCTGGCTGTTCTATAAGAATGAGGTATTACCACTTATTAAGGATCAAAAAACAGGAGCTTTGTTTGCTTATCGAGAAGGCGAAATTGATTACTCAGCTTTCACGCAACTTATTAATGAAGCAATTCAATCAGAACTGCAAGCACAAATAGCTTTAGTAAACTATCTAGAAAGCATATTTCAACTACAATATTTTAATCAATAAGAAAATGAAGCCCATAATGGGTATTTGTAAATAAAGGTCAATACACTTACAAAATTTTAGACAATGAAAAATATACTAAATATAATCCTCACACTTTTTATAGTATCAATTATAGCAACAGCGTGCGGAAATAAAGAAAGCCATAAAGAAGGTGATGGTCATGCACATAATGAAGATGCAAAACCAGAAAATGATGACCACCATAATGAAGAAGAAGTGATGCTATCACAAAATCAGTTTGATGCGTTAAAAATGAAAATAGACGCCCTAGCAATGCGTAATATGAGTGGTTATGTAGAAGCCAATGGTACATTAGAAGTGCCTCCGCAAAGTGAAGCGGCAATAACTTCGGTAGTTGGTGCAAATGTCGTATCAATAAAAGTAATTGAAGGTGATAAAGTAAATAAAGGTCAGGTTGTTGCCTATCTATCGCATCCTAACATAATAAAAATACAGACCGATTATTTGAATGCTTTTAGCAACAGTAATTTTTTAAAGAAGAATTTCGAACGTCAACAAAAGTTATATGATGCAGGAGTTGGTTCTGGTGCAAATTTTCAAAAAGCTGAAGCCGAATATGAGGCTTCCAAAGCTATGGTAAATGGTTTGGAGGCCCAGTTGAAACTATTAAATATTAATACGTTAGCTGTACGAAATGGAACTATAGTACAAAGTATTTCATTGCGAAGCCCAATAGATGGTTTTGTTCAAAAGGTTGAAGTCAAAACAGGGCAATTTGTAGAACCCCAAACCGAACTTTTTGAAATCGTAAATACAGATCACGTTCATGCAGATTTAATGGTGTTTGAAAAAGATGTGCATAAAGTAAAAAAAGGTCAAAAAGTAATCTTTAATGTCCAAACAATGCAGGGTGAAGAACTAGCAGCAGAAATCTATTCGGTAAGTAAAACATTTGAAGACAACCCTAAAGCGGTACATGTGCACGCAGAGATTGAAAATAAAAAAAATAGCCTTATTCCCGGAATGTATATACAAGGGAAAATCTTAATAGAAAATTCGGAAATAGTGGCCTTGCCCGAAAGTGCAATAGTAAAAGAGGGTGATAAATTTTTTGCGTTTTCCGCTGAAAGGGAAAATGAAGCATGGGCTTTTAAACCTGTAGAAGTGATTTTGGGCGCAAAAGATGGCGATTGGGTAGCTATCCAATTTGTGGAAGAAATTAAACCAGATATAAAATTTGCTTATAATAATGCCTATTACCTTATAGCAGAAATGAAAAAGGGAGAAGCAGAACACGCACATTAATTATGCAAACAATCGAACAATTATTAGAGTCAAAAAATATTCGCGTTACGGCAATGCGCTTATTAATTTATAAGTTTCTTGTAAATAAACAAGTAGCGGTGACCTTAAGTGATATAGAAAATACTTTTGAAAAAGCAGATAGAACCACCTTGTACAGAACTATTAAAACATTTGAGGAAAATGCTATTGTACATCAGATAGATGATGGAACAGGAATTACAAAATATGCTTTGTGTGAAATTGGATGTAATTGCGAAATTGAAACCGATTTACATTTGCATTTTCATTGCAATAACTGTGGTGAAACCATTTGTTTAACAGAACATAAAATTCCACAAATTAAAGTACCTGAAGGTTTCGTTTCTGAAAACGTAAACTTGGTTGTTAAAGGTGTTTGTGATAAATGTAGCGGACAATAATTGCACTTCCATTGCACGAATTATTAAACTACTTTTAATCAAAAGTATAAGGACATGAAGTTTAATGTAAAAATTCCAAAACATCTTAAACGAGTCTACCATAAAGAATTGAAATATTATCGCTACTATTTAAGAGTTAAGCAGTATAGCAAGGCTTGGTATCATTTAGAAAGAAGTCATATTATTGGCCAATCTTACCCTGTTCAGCACATGAATTCGCATTGGTTAATGCTAAAGTTTGGTTTGATGCAAAAAGATACTAAAGAAGTATTCGGACAAATATTAAGGTTGCTCGTTGGTGGTTTGAAATCATTTATAAACCACGTGCCTCTTGGTAATACCGGAGGTGCCAATGTGCCTCCATTAAAGCCTATGCCTATTCCTGATGATATTAAGAATTTAATGCAAATGAGATGAAAAAAAAGAAAGTCAATTTAAGAGATTTGAAACCAAATTCAGAAGAGCCACATAGTCACGATGATGGTCACAATCATAGTGGCAGTTCAAGTAATATTAAAGCCTATATTCCGGCAATCATAAGTTTTTCAATGCTTATTATTGGTATTGGTTTAGATTATTTTGATGTTAACTTCTTCAAGGATTGGGTGCGTATTATTTGGTATGGCATAGCTTATTTACCAGTGGGGTTACCTGTAGTTAAAGAGGGTTGGGAGAGCATTAATAAAGGTGATGTGTTTACAGAGTTTTTATTAATGTCTATAGCCACTATTGGAGCATTCATTATTGGCGAATACCCAGAAGGTGTTGCGGTTATGTTATTTTACGCAGTAGGTGAGTTATTTCAAAATGCAGCAGTTAACAGAGCAAAAGGAAATATAAAAGCTTTATTGGATGTCAGACCAAATGAAGCCTTAGTATATCGAAATAATGATTATGTATCTGTAAATCCAGAAACGGTTCAAATTGGTGAAAAAGTGCAAGTACGTGTTGGAGAAAAAATCCCTTTAGATGGTATTCTGCTTTCCGACAAAGGTTCATTCAACACAGCAGCATTAACAGGAGAAAGTAAACCAAGTACGATTTTAAAAGGAGAAAAAGTATTTGCAGGAAGTATAAATTTAGATGGTGTCATTGAAATAGAAACTACCAAAGAATTTAAGGATAGTTCTATTGCACGTATTCTCGATATGGTGCAGAATGCAACATCTCGTAAATCTAAAACAGAATTGTTCATTAGAAAATTTGCTAGAATATATACACCAATTGTCGTGTTTTTAGCAATAGGTGTTACGTTGCTGCCGTATTTTTTTGTAGATGATTATGTCTTTAGAGATTGGTTATACAGAGCTTTAATTTTCTTGGTGATTTCTTGTCCCTGTGCTTTAGTAATTTCTATTCCTTTGGGGTATTTCGGAGGTTTGGGCGCCGCTTCAAAAAATGGAATTTTATTTAAAGGCGCTTCGTTCTTGGATGTCATGACCAAGGTAAATACTTTGGTAATGGACAAGACAGGAACGGTTACTAAAGGTGTTTTTAAAATAAAAGAAATCAAAGCTATTGGATGGGATGAAAAAGAATTTATGAAGTACCTAATGGCTATGGAGGAGCAATCCACGCATCCCATCGCAAAGGCTATTTTAGAATATAAAGTTGAAAGTTCAGCTTATAAAGCTTCAGACGTTACTGAAATAGCTGGAAAAGGATTAAAAGGTAACATAAATAGTAAGATTGTTTTAGTTGGAAATAAAGCGTTGATGACTGCTAATAAAATTGATGTACCAACCGAAACCCAATCTATTGTAGAGTCCATTGTATTAGTTGCTATAGATAATAAATTCGCAGGTTATGTGGTTATTGCAGATCAATTAAAAGAGGATGCAAAAGAAACAATTTCTGCCCTACATAAGGTTGGTGTTAACAGTATCATGATGCTCTCTGGTGATAAAGATTCCATTACTCAAAAGGTGGCTTCCGAATTAAATATCGAACATGCCAAAGGCGGATTATTACCTGAAGATAAATTGAAAGAAGTTGAACTTTTAAAGCAAAACCCCGAAAACAAAATTGCATTTATTGGTGATGGTATTAATGATGCGCCAGTTTTAGCAGCAAGTGATATAGGTATAGCAATGGGCGGTTTAGGAAGCGATGTCGCTATTGAAACAGCAGATGTTATTATTCAAACAGACCAACCTTCAAAAGTGGTAAAGGCTATTAAAATTAGTCGTTCCACACGTAAAATCGTTTGGCAAAATATCGTATTAGCTTTTGGGGTAAAAGTAATTGTAATGATTTTAGGAGCAGGTGGTTTGGCTACCATGTGGGAAGCTGTTTTTGCCGATGTAGGTGTGGCATTATTGGCTATTTTGAATGCGGTTAGGTTGCAGCGCATGCATTGGGATTAATAGTTTAAACTTTTGTTAATCAAATCAACATATTATTAAATTTTGTAACTTCGCATTCAGTATGAAGCAAGTAACCCATAAAATAATGTCCGTGTTAATGGCTTTTGTAGTGTTATTCTCTACATTGTCATTTACGCTCAATATGCATTATTGTGGGGGTAATTTGGTTGAAACAGCTATATTCCATAAAGCGAAAGGTTGTGGAATGGAAATGCAAAACCCATTAGCCGAAGGTTGTTCGATTACTAAAAAGAACTGCTGTAATGATGTGCAATTGGTAGTCGATGGTCAAGACGAACTACAACTTCAACTTGACAAAATTACTTTTGAGCAACAAGTTTTTATCGCCACCTTCGTTTACACATACATTAATCTTTTTGAAGGTTTAGATAGTAATGTATCTGCCTTTGAAGAATACAAGCCGCCACTCGTCATAAAAGAAATCTTCAAAATCGACGAGACTTATTTAATTTGATTTTTAAACAATAGACTGTTTTATCCTATGGCTGTATGTCATAAGGATATTTTGTTGTATTCGGTGTTTTCTCAATGCCAATGTCTAACTGTTTAATAATCAAATAATATGCTTAATAAAGCAATCAAATTTCTTATCGAGAATAAACTCGTTGCCGTGCTATTGCTCGTCCTTTTTGTGGGCTGGGGAACGGTAAATGCACCTTTTAATTGGGATACAGGATTTTTGCCAAGTCATCCTGTGGCTGTTGATGCCATACCAGATATTGGCGAAAATCAACAAATAGTATTTACAAAGTGGGATGGTCGTTCACCCCAAGATATAGAAGACCAAATTACTTATCCATTAACCACTTCGTTGCTTGGTATTCCTGGAGTAAAAACCATTCGTAGTTCTTCAATGTTTGGCTTTTCAAGCATCTATATCATATTTGAAGAAGATATAGAATTTTATTGGAGTCGAAGTCGCATACTTGAAAAGCTCAATTCATTGCCAAGTGGGTTATTGCCCGAAGGTGTAAATCCTGCATTAGGTCCAGATGCCACTGGCTTAGGGCAAATATTTTGGTATACGCTGGAGGGACGTGATGAAAACGGAAAAGTTACAGGTGGTTGGGATTTACATGAATTGCGTAGTATTCAAGATTACTATGTAAAGTACGCTTTGTCTTCAGCAAGTGGCGTTTCTGAAGTAGCTTCTATTGGAGGGTATGTTCAGGAGTATCAAGTGGATGTCAATCCGGAGTTAATGCGTCAATATAACATAAGCTTAAATCAGATCGTAAAAGCTGTTAAAAGTAGTAATCAGGATATTGGTGCGCAGACTTTAGAAATCAATCAAGCCGAATATTTAGTGCGTGGCTTGGGCTATGTAAAGTCTATTTCAGACATTGAAAATGCAGTTGTTACTTCCGCAGATTTTACTTCAATTAAAATTAAAGATATTGGTAAAGTATCATTGGGACCAGCAACCCGAAGAGGTTTATTGGATAAGGAAGGTGCAGAAGTCGTTGGTGGTGTGGTTGTGGCACGATACGGTGCTAATCCCATGGAAGTCATTAACAATGTAAAATCACAAATTGAAGAATTGAAAGGAGGGTTGCCAACAAAAGTACTGGCAGATGGCCGCACTTCTCAAGTAACCATTGTTCCATTTTATGACCGAACAGAATTGATTCAAGAAACTTTAGGAACTCTTAATGAAGCATTAACCTTAGAAATATTAATTACTATTCTGGTTATTATTGTGATGGTTTTCAATTTAAGAGCATCCATTTTAATTTCTGGGTTATTGCCTGTTGCTGTATTAATGGTTTTTATTACCATGAAACTGTTTCATGTAGATGCTAATATTGTGGCGCTTTCGGGTATTGCTATCGCTATTGGTACCATGGTAGATGTAGGGGTTATACTTGCAGAGAATATGATTCGCCATCTTGATGATGATAAATTACGCCTGCGAGAAGACGGTACAGCGTTAACTACAAATGAAGTGATATATAATGCAACAGCAGAAGTATCTGGCGCTATTTTGACTGCAGTATTAACTACAATTATCAGTTTTGTTCCGGTATTTACTATGGTTGGAGCAGAAGGGAAACTCTTTAGACCTCTTGCTTTTACTAAAACTATGGCGCTGTCTGCCTCATTAGTTATAGCTTTGTTTTTAATCCCTCCTTTCGCAGCTTATTTATTCAGGAAAACTAGCTTTAAAAGGTCGTATAAATACATTTTAAACGGTGTATTAATAGTCGCAGGAATCGTGTTTATGGCATTTGGTTACTGGTTAGGTGCCATATTAGTGGCTTTTGGGGTTACAGGATTATTGAGTGTATTGGGTAAACTGAACAAAAAAAATAGCAACCTTGTAAATATTATTATTTCATGTGCTGCTATTGTTTTCCTTCTTGCAGAATATTGGAGACCACTAGGTTTTGATAGAAGTATCTTTATAAACTTAATTTTTGTAGCTATTATCTGCTTCGGGATTTTAGGGATATTTTCAATTTTTAGAAAGTATTACGAACAGATTTTAAACTGGGCTTTAGCTAATAAAATTTTGTTTCTAATGATACCAACTACGGTGCTTATTTCTGGAATTTGGATAATGAATAACACAGGAAAGGAATTTATGCCGTCTTTAAATGAAGGTTCGTTTTTGTTAATGCCAACCTCATTACCTCATTCGGGGGTAGAAGAAAACAAAAGAGTACTTCAGCAATTAGATATGGCAGTAGCCACAATTCCAGAAATTGAAACTGTAGTTGGAAAAGCTGGTCGAACCGAATCAGCTTTAGATCCTGCACCTTTGTCAATGTATGAAAATATCATTCAATACAAATCAGAATATCTGCGAGATTCCGAAGGAAAAAAACAACGTTATAAAGTAAATGAGGATGGATTATTTGAGTTACAAGCCGGTGGTTATATAGCAAATCCTAATAACACTAAAAATGTCAATATAAGTGACATCAAAAGTTCTCAATTAATTGAAGATGATAACGGAGAGTTCTACAGAAACTGGCGCCCAGAAATTCAATCACCAGACGATATTTGGAATGAAATTGTTAGAGTTACCAAACTACCTGGTGTTACTTCTGCACCAAAATTACAACCCATAGAAACCAGGTTGGTCATGCTTCAAACAGGTATGCGCGCACCAATGGGCATAAAAGTAAAAGGCCAAGATTTAAAACAAATTGAAGCATTTGGTTTGCAATTAGAAACTCTTCTTAAACAAGCAGAAGGTGTTAAAGTTGAAGCTGTTTTTGCAGATAGAATTGTTGGAAAACCGTATTTGCTAATTGATATTGATAGAGAAAAAATAGCACGCTATGGTGTGTCAATTGAAACGGTGCAAAACGTACTAAAAGTAGCCATAGGAGGTATGGCTTTAACCCAAACTGTTGAAGGTAGAGAACGTTATGCTGTTCGTGTACGTTATCCAAGAGAGTTGCGTGGTAATCCAGAAGCTATAAAAGGTATTTATATTCCTGTTGAAAAAGGAAGTCCTGTGCCTTTAAGTGAATTGGCAACCATCCGGTATGAGCAAGGTCCACAAGTCATAAAAAGTGAAGATACCTTTTTAGTTGGGTATGTGTTGTTTGATAAATTAGATGGGTTTGCAGAAGTTGATGTGGTTGAAAATGCGCAAGCCTTATTTCAGCAGAAAATTGATTCAGGAGCATTGACGGTTCCAAAAGGTATCAGTTATAAATTCACAGGAACTTATGAAAATCAATTAAGAGCAGAAAAAACATTGTCTGTGGTTGTTCCATTAGCCCTGATTATTATTTTCTTAATTCTTTATTTTCAATTTAAATCTGTTACCACCTCATTAATGGTATTTACTGGAATAGCAGTGGCTTTTGCTGGTGGTTTTATTATGCTATGGCTGTATGGTCAAGATTGGTTTTTCAACTTCAGTTTGTTTGGTGAAAACATGAGGGACCTATTTAATATGAAAACGGTCAATCTAAGTGTGGCTGTTTGGGTTGGGTTTATTGCACTTTTCGGTATTGCTACCGATGATGGTGTGGTCATGGCAACATACCTCACGCAAACTTTTGAGCGAGACAAACCAACTGATAAAAAGAATATTAGAATGGCTGCTTTGCAAGCAGCAGGAAAACGTATTCGCCCGTGTTTAATGACAACCGTTACTACAATTTTGGCGCTTTTGCCTGTACTAACATCCACAGGTAAAGGAAGTGATATAATGATACCTATGGCAATTCCAATTTTTGGAGGTATGGTAATTGATATTACTTCTTATTTTATTGTACCTGTTTTATATAGCTGGAGAGAAGAGTTTAAGTTAAAAAGAGTAAACAAATGAAAAGACTAATTTATACACTACTAGGTTTATTCATTTTTAGTATTTCTAATGCACAGGAATTGGAAACACTTGTTAATGAAGCATTGAACAACAATCCAGAAATACAAAAGTTTGAATTGCAATACAGCATAGTTTCAGAAAAAGTCAATGAAGTTAATACCATTCCTAATACAGAATTTGGGGTAGGTTACTTTGTAAGTGAACCAGAAACACGTACTGGGGCGCAGCGATTTAAATTGTCGGCCAAACAAATGATACCCTGGTTTGGTTCAATTACCTCACGAGAAAATTACGTTAATGCTTTAGCTGATGCAAAATTTGAAGATATTGTTATTGCTAAGCGAAAATTAATGGCTTCTGTATCACAATCTTATTATAATTTATATGCTAATAAAGCAAAGCAAGAAGTGTTACAGGAAAATATCAAGTTGTTAGAAACTTATGAAACATTAGCATTAACAGCTGTTGAGGTTGGTAAAGCATCTGCTGTAGATGTATTGCGATTGCAAATGCGTCAAAATGAAATGAAACAATTAAAAGATGTATTGCATCAACAATTTTTAGCTGAACAAACTAAATTTAATAAGCTTTTGAATAGGAAAAGTGATGTCGCTGTAGTGGTAGTAGATAATTTAATGTTGCCTTCAGAAGACTTTGAAATGAGTACAAATAATCTAGAGTTGCACCCAGAATTGTTGAAGTATGATAAACTATATCAATCCATAGAACACTCAGAGTTACTAAATCAAAAAGAAAGTAGCCCAATGATTGGTTTTGGTTTGGACTATATAAATGTAGAGCCAAGACCAGACATGAATTTCTCCGATAACGGTAAAGATATTGTAATGCCTATGGTTACACTTTCAATTCCAATTTTTAATAAAAAATATAAGTCTCAAACGAAACAAAATGTGTTAGCGCAACAAGAATTAAAAACTCAAAAGCAAGAACGTTTAAACATCTTGGAAACACTTTTAAGCAAAGCGATTAACGATCGTATTTCTGCTAGAATAAGTTTTGAAACGCAAACCAAGAATTTAAAACAAGCTAAAGACGCAGAGGATATTTTAATTAAAAGTTACGAAACAGGAACCATAGATTTTAATGATGTTTTAGATATTCAAGAACTACAACTCAAGTTTCAAATGAACCAAATAGAGTCTATCAAAAGTTACTATGTACAAAGCACTATAGTTAATTATTTAATTCAGTAATAATGAAATGAGCGGTTGTATTAATATGAACCTATTAAAGGTTTTTTAAAACAATTAATGACATCTGACCATTGAGAAAATATATAACAACAAATGAAACATACATATCACATACACGGCATGACATGCAACGGCTGTCGCAGTCACGTTGAAAAAACACTGTCTGAAGTTTCAGGTGTGTCAAAGGCGTCTGTTAATTTAGAAAAGGCTGAAGCAACCATCGAAATGGATTCTCATATTCCTTTAGAAACGTTTCAAAAAGCGTTAGAGGAAGATGGCGGCAATTACAGTATTCATAACCAAGGAGAACACCAACATACCAAAGAGGAAAAAGCGCCAAAGCCAAAAGGTAAGGGTACAGGCACATTTTATTGTCCAATGCATTGCGAAGGCGATAAAACTTATAACCAACCAGGAGACTGTCCTGTTTGCGGAATGGATTTGGTTGAAGAACAAAACCTTTCAACTTTAAATTCAGAACAATGGACCTGCCCTATGCATCCAGAAATTATAAAAGATGAAGCAGGTGCTTGTCCTAAGTGTGGAATGGATTTGGTGCCCTTGGAAGCCGATAGTTCAGCAGAAGAGAAAGCCTACAAAAAGTTATTGAAGAAGTTTAAAATAGCCATTGCTTTTACTTTGCCAATTTTCTTAATAGCAATGAGTGAGATGCTTACCAATAATCCATTGTATGACATTATGGAGCAAAAATATTGGAATTGGATTCAATTTGCTCTTTCCATTCCTGTAGTGTTTTATGCAACATGGATGTTTTTTGAGCGTGCCTACAAAAGTATAAAAACATGGAATCTAAATATGTTTACACTTATTGGAATGGGAGCCGGTGTAGCTTGGTTGTTTAGTGTTTTTGGCATGTTTTTTCCAAATGTATTTCCTACACAGTTTAAAACAGAATCGGGTGCAGTGCATGTTTATTTTGAAGCAGCAACAGTAATTCTAACCTTGGTGCTTTTAGGTCAGCTTCTAGAAGCGCGTGCTCATAGTAAAACCAATTCTGCAGTTAAGGAACTATTAAAGTTAGCGCCCAATAAAGCTGTAAAAATAATAGATGGTGAAGAGATTGAAGTCAGTATTGATAAGATCGCATTAAATGATATTCTCAAAGTAAAACCTGGTGATAAAATACCTGTTGATGGTGTGATTACCGAAGGCGAAACAACCATTGATGAATCTATGATAACAGGGGAACCTATTCCTGTGAACAAATCACAAGATGATAAAGTTAGTAGCGGAACCATTAATGGCAATCAATCCTTTTTGATGAAAGCTGAAAAGGTAGGAAGCGATACGTTGCTTTCACAAATCATTCATATGGTTAACGATGCGAGCAGAAGTCGCGCTCCAATTCAAAATTTAGCTGATAAAGTATCTGGATTTTTTGTGCCAGTGGTCGTACTCATTTCTGTAATTACATGTATTGTTTGGGCCATTTGGGGGCCAGAGCCGGTGTATGTATATGCGTTTGTCAATGCCATAGCAGTTCTAATTATTGCATGCCCTTGTGCTTTAGGGTTAGCAACACCAATGTCTGTAATGGTTGGTGTAGGCAAAGGGGCTCAAAATGGTGTGTTAATTAAAAACGCCGAAGCACTTGAGAAAATGGATAAGGTAGATACTTTAATTGTCGATAAAACAGGTACGATCACAGAAGGTAAACCAACAGTAGAGACTATAGGTGCTTTTGGAGCGGATTTCAATGAGAAAGAAGTACTTCAATACATGGTTTCATTGAATACGAATAGCGAACATCCTTTAGCTGAAGCCACTGTGAAATACGGAAAGGAGCATCAGGTAGAAATACTAAAATCAGATAATTTTAGTGCTATCACAGGAAAAGGTGTTGAAGCTATAATTAATGATAAAAAAGTAGCATTAGGAAACCCTAAAATGATGGAATATGCGAAGGCAGACATCACATCTAAAATGGAAGCCAAAGCTAAATCTTATCAAAAGGAAGGTAAAACAGTGTCATATTTATCATTGGGAGAAACTGTTATTGGATATGTTGTTATAGGTGATAAAATTAAAGAAACTAGTGCAAAAGCCATTAAAGAACTTCAAAGTAACGGTATTGAAGTCATCATGTTAACAGGCGATAATTACGATACAGCACAAGCTGTAGCAGCAGAACTTAATTTGGCAGATTTTAAAGCCAGTATGCTTCCAGAAAATAAACTTAAAGAAGTAGAAAAACTTCAAGAAAAAGGAAAAGTAGTTGCCATGGCAGGTGATGGTATTAATGATGCACCAGCTTTGGCTAAAAGTGACATTGGTATTGCCATGGGAACGGGTACATCTGTAGCTATTGAAAGTGCCATGATAACATTGGTTAAAGGTGACTTACATGGTATTGTGAAAGCAAAAAACTTGAGTCATGCTGTTATGAGAAATATTAAAAAGAATTTATTTTTTGCCCTCATTTATAACACTTTAGGAGTGCCTATTGCAGCGGGAGTGTTATTTCCATTTTTTGGCATTTTATTGTCTCCAATGATTGCAGCATTAGCCATGAGTTTCAGCTCGGTTTCAGTAATAGCAAATGCTTTAAGATTAAGAACAATTAAAATTTAACTATAAAATCAAATAATTATGGAAAATTCAAAGGATAATCATAAAAAGGGAAGTTATAAAACTTTCTTTTTAATGTTGGCTTGCTCTTTTGTAGCAATGTATATAACGATGTATTTAAATACGTATGCAATAGATCATGTTTGGTTTAGCTTAACACGTTTCTATATGACCTGTTTAGGGATTTCTACAATGGCAGTCATTATGTGGTTTTTTATGCGAAAAATGTATAATGATAAAAAAAAGAATATAGCAATACTTGCAGGAAGTTTTATCCTGTTTGTAAGCGCATTAGGTTTAGTAAGAACGCAAGCTCCAATAATTGGTGATGTACTCTGGATGAAAGCCATGATTCCACATCATTCTATAGCCATTTTAACAAGTGAAATGGCAGATATAAAAGACCCAGAAGTTAAAAAATTGGCTGAAGATATCATTAAAGCACAGCGTAAAGAAATAGAAGAAATGAAAGGAATGATAAAACGATTAGAAAATGAAAAATAATAAAATAGTGATATACATAGGCTTAGTTGCCACTGGTCTATTGTTGGGATGGTTGCTTTTTAGTGGTTCGTCTAAACAAGAAAAAGTTCATAATCACGATGAGGTTGCAGAAACCAATCAAATGTGGACCTGCTCAATGCATCCACAAATTATGCAACCTGAACCGGGCGATTGCCCTATTTGTGGTATGGATTTAATTCCTGCCGAAGCTGGAGCAGATGGTTTACTTGCAGATCAATTTAAACTTACTGAAAATGCGATGGCATTGGCTAATATTCAAACTACAGTTGTAGGTAAAGATTTAACAGCTGATGGAATCGTTAAACTATCAGGTAAAATAGTAGAAAACGAAGAAACCAATGTTGTTCAGGTCAGTTACTTTTCTGGTAGAATAGAACGCTTAAATATTAGTTTTACAGGTGAAAAAGTGCGTAAAGGACAATTGTTGGCTTCTATTTATTCGCCAGAACTGTATGCAGCACAACAAGAATTGATTACTGCAGCTTCCTTAAAAGAGTCACAACCTACCTTGTACAAAGCGGTACGTAATAAATTAAAACTTTGGAAACTTTCTGAAAACCAAATCAACCAAATAGAAACGTCAGGTAAAGTCATTGAAAATTTCCCTGTACACGCCACGGTTTCAGGTACAGTTACCAAAAAATTGGTAGAACAGGGAGATTATATTAAACAAGGGCAAGCTTTGTTTAATATAACAAACCTAAATACGGTTTGGGCAAACTTTGATGTGTATGAAAATCAAATTGAACAATTTAAAAAAGGTCAAGAAATTAATGTGATTTCAAACGCTTACCCTAATAAAGATTTTAAAGGAAAAGTTGACTTTATTGATCCTGTTTTAAATACTAATACACGTACTATAGATTTACGAGTAGTTTTAAATAACAAGGAAGCCCTTTTTAAGCCAGGTATGTTTGTAACCGCAGAAATTAAAAGTGGTAAAGCCAATTCCAATGAAACCATAACCATTCCAGCTTCAGCAGTGCTTTGGACAGGCGAACGCTCTGTTGTATACATCAAAACATCACCTAATGAACCTGTTTTTGAATTGAAAGAAGTGACTTTAGGTAGTAAAATAGGTGCTAATTATGAGGTGCTAGAAGGGTTGAGTAGTGGTGATGAAATAGTAACCAATGGCACATTTACAGTTGATGCAGCAGCACAATTACAAGGTAAAAAATCTATGATGAATAAGCATGGTGGTAAAACAATGACAGGTCATGAAGGACATTCAGGAATGGAAAAAAATAATTCCAGTACCGAAAATGAGCGTTCTGGTATAAATAAACGTGTAACTGTTTCAGAGAAATTTCAAGAACAATTAAAAGCTGTGTTTAACGACTATATCAAATTAAAAGATGCGTTAGTAAAAGATGACTCAGAAGGAAGTTCCAAAACAGCATCCTCATTATTATCTAGTTTAAGTCGGGTAGATATGAAATTGCTTAAAGGTGAGGCGCATAATCATTGGATGTCACTAATGAAAGAAATAAAACCCTCTGCAACGTCCATTTCTAAAACCTCAGATATAAATGAGCAAAGAAACCATTTCAAACACCTCACAACACAACTAATAACTGCAGTACAGCTGTTTGGGGTTAATGAGAAAGTTTATGTGGAATTTTGTCCGATGGCAGATAACAATAATGGTGCATATTGGTTGAGTAGAGAAAAAAAAGTAGTTAACCCATATTTTGGTAGTGCCATGATAACTTGCGGTGAAGTAAAACAAGTCATAGAATAATAAATTAAGTAGTAATAATTAAATTTTAAAACAATGAAAGTAATTTTAAGCGTAGCGGTAATAGCAGCATTAGGTTTAACAAGTTGTAAAGACGAAACCAAAAAAGAAATAGATACTCCAACTACTGAAATGTCAAAGGAAATGGCATATACAGACATATCCTTTGGTGTTAGAGGTAATTGTGGTATGTGTAAAAATACCATTGAAAAGGCGGTCAATAGTGTAGAAGGTGTTGCAAGTGCTAACTGGGATGTTGATAAGAAAAAAATTGACGTTTCTTTTGATGAAAGCAAAACGGATGCCATGGCAATTCATAAGGCCATAGCAGCTTCAGGTTACGACACCGAAAAAGTTGCAGGTAGTGAAGAAGCCTATAAGGAATTGCCAGGTTGTTGTCAATACGATCATGAAATGATGATGAATCAATCTGGAGATAAAAAGGAAGAAGGGCATTCAAATCACGATCATTAATTTTATATTTTAAGAGTCTTTTTCGGAAGGCTCTTTTTTTATTCCCCACAACACAAAACCCAGCATTTTGCGAAAAGCAAAACACCTCTGTCTTTTGTGTTGTTCCCCGCGCCACCGCAATGTTGTTTTTATATCACGGTATTTGTAGCCACCGCGCAAATAGCACATTACTTTTTTTAGCTCGACCTGTCTCGAGCCGCCAGGTCGAGCTAAAAAAAGCAATAAGCTATTGCCAAAAACCAAAACAAATACAGCGCCATAAAAACAACCCCAAGCTATATTTACATAACGGGTAGTTATAGTAGCAAACGGCACTTTTCAAAGGTTTGCTATCGCAGTGTTAATGCATTTTGTAGCTATAACTGGTATTATGTAAAATATCCACACAGCCAACGCTCACTTACGAACATTAAATCACATTTTGAACTAACATTAAACATCAGTAAGTTTTAAGGATTACGTTATTTGAAATTAATATTCGTTATCTCATTCAAGCTGCACAAAACCATCGCTAAGCCTGTGCTGAGCCCAGTCGAAGTAGGCAAGTATTCGTTATCTCAAGTCTTTGTTTGTTTCATGTCGCTAACAAATATTAAAAGCCACTTTTCCCCACCACCCAAGTCAGCGGTTTTAAAAAAATAGGTTTAAGAAGCTCACGTTTACTATGGCACATTACTTTTTTAACCAACAATTTTATATGTAAATAGTAAGGTTAAAAAAGTAATAAGCCATTTTAAAGTTGTCCGGTATAAGTACCTTAATTATAAGCTAGGCTAAGGCCTAACAATACAATTAAGCTACCCATACACACGCACCACCCAACCCTAAATCCATTGTAATAAACCTATTTTTTTAAGAGTTAATTCCCCAGAAAAGTTTGATGTTTTATTGGCTATACAACGGCAAAGTAAATTATAATTATTTAGAGATATAAAATAAAAAAGGTAGCAAATATATGTGGCTACCATCAGCCACCGCACAAGGCTATAAAGGTCAAGCCCTACGGGTTTTGAATAAAACTTTTTTCACAGTATTTCTTCTATTTCATTAAACATTTTTACTCAAAAAAACTTTGACTCAAAAACCTTGACAGCCTTAGCCACGCCTCAATAGTGGAGGCTATCTTTTTTCTTTTTCAAAAAAATATTGGCGCGAAGCGTAGCAATTAATTTTAAATTGTATAGCTATGTCAAGTTTTGAAATCAAGACGCACCAAATCGGAAGAACCTACTCAAACCCACATTTTTTTATTTTGAATAAAGGTCAAAACAGTGGAAAACCGTTAGAGCAGCCATGCCCAAATTGTTTTGTGATTATTACAACTTCAGAAGAAGTTAAAAACAGTCTCTATCATTTAACTATGATGCTTCAATTAGGGCAATATTTTACATATTATCTAAAGGGAAGTGTGATACCTTTTATAACCATAAAAGATTGTTTAAAAACAATAAACAAAGCCTTTAAAATGAATAATGTGGCACTAGAAAAACAACTTAAAACCATGCAAATATTAAATCAAAAAGAAGCAGAGTATCTTTTTATGCATCAAAAAATCCAGCAACTTAAACTGGCTTATATAAGGGGTGTTTTTAAAAAAGTAATATAATAGCAAAAAAAAAGAGACTTTTAAGGAGTCTCTTTTTTTGTTTTTCTTTTCAATCTAATCTGAATAATCTGGTACACTTTTTTCAATACTAAAGATGCCATAAAACTCACCATAGCACCAAACACAGCCATGATAAATGTGGTTACAAATTGATCGGATCCAATATTGGGCAATGCCGAAAAAACCGTTCCACCAATAATAGTGTGTTTAGCATGTAAATCGAAATAGGACATCTTTACTGTTAATAATAATTAAGTGAATTCTATTTTGGGGAATCCATGTTTTGAGCTCCCGTATCTGTGTTGGTAGTATCTGTAACCGCAGTCTGACTAACAGCCGTGGCAACCGTTCCTGCAACTGTTAGATAGGTGGCAATTGTAACCACTAAGGCGGGTAATGAAATTGGCGCAGATAGAATGGCTCCACCTGCAGCAGCTAAACCGAGGCCAATATTTCGTAGTACTTTAAAAAATTTCGGTGTAGGTCCTGTTAATCTTTGAATAATCGTCATGGTCTTATGATTTTATAGTGATTGTTAATGTGTCGTTGCCATCGAGATGCTGGTAACATAACGATATCAATTTGGAGTGTAAAGCTTTTGATAAAGCACCCTTGCCGATACCAGATAAGTGCGTAACCGGAGCGATACAACCCCGAAGGTCTTTTTTAGCATCATTACCAGGATGAATTAAAATGAGTTTTCTATTTGAAACATCAATAAGTTGTAAGTGATGTTTAAACTTGGAAGAATACCTTTTTTTAACCGTGTAAGTGCCTTCCTTTATGCACGATATGTTTCTTTCGTTATCATGCCATGGCAACTCAATAGTAAATCCTAGAAATGTGTTATTAAAGAAGAGTGCACCGTTGGTGCCCTCTTCAAAATAGGTTCTGTGTAAGATTAACATAACCTATACTGTATCAATAGTAGCCACCATAAGGGCATTATACGAACCGTTTTTTAGTGGGTACATTTGTCCGTTCACTTCCTGAAAAAACTCAATCCCCACAACCTGTAAAACAGGTAAAACAGAGTTAGCTGAAACATCTGCGCTTAAATTAATAGCTGCTGTGTCAGCGCCATCATACGGTAAAATAGCCGTTTCATCACTTTCAAAAGTTGAGGTTTCATTTACGAAATCTAATTCAGCAGCACCAGAAACCACTTTAAAATGCGTAGTGCCATTAGGAGCAGCAATTCGAATAGTAGGAGCGAAGGGTGCTAAATCGGTGGTAGCAGTACCAGATACACGATCAAAAGCCGTAACAAACGGAGCAAAAAGAGTAGCACCAAGTTTGGCATTGGTGTTAAAATTGAACCCCTCTAAAACAGCCATGTTACCATCTTGAATGGTACGTGCACCACGTGGATTAGTTGGGTCTGTTTTAACAACAGCCAATAGGTTTTTTGTCAAACGACTAACCACTTGTTTGTCCTTAGCATTCTGTAAAAGAATACGAATCGCATTTCTTATAACCTTGCCGCCTTTTCCCGCGCGACCAAATTCCGAACCGTTTTCACGAGTTCTTTGAAATGCGGGGTCAGTAGCAATTCTACTTGCATCAACACCGCCTTTAGCACGAGCTAAATGCCCATCTGCACTTTTGTAAAAGGAAATATCTCCGATAGTTCCCTTTAATTTAATAATACCTGTTTGTTTTGCCATAATATTTAATATTTTAAATTCTCAACAAAACACAGTAGATTTATAGAACAAATCAAAAAAGTGAAGTCATCCATGCCGTTAGTGAATACTTCTTCCGAATAAGAATATGGATTCCTCAACCTAACAGTACGGATAAAGCATAGATAAAGTACAAATGAAGATAATTAGAGCTTGCATATATCCAAAGGACATTCAGCGTATCACTGGCAGAAGTGAACGCTACGGACGCAAGTTATTAAACGACATAAAAATTTACCTGGGCAAAGACCAACATCAATTCATTACCGTTGAAGAATTCGCAGACTACACGGGCATAACTAAAGAGATAGTTAAAGAGTATTTATAACAACTTTAATACAGTTTGTATGATTCTAGTGCCTTTTGTTTCGTATCTTTATTGAGTATTGAAGTTCAAAATACTTCTAAACTATTACAAAGTATATGTGTGCTATTCGGTTACCTTTTTATTAGTATAAAAATAAACCTAGCGCTATAAAGGGCTTACAACAAGGGGTACAATCCCTTCGCGGTCACGGATAAATAAAAAAGCTTCACGTCAAATCAAGTTTACTTGAATTTGTAAGTGAGGCTTTTTTATTTTCAACACGGAGTGTTGAGGGATATGCAATCCCTTTGTCAAATCAAGTTTACTTGAATTTGTAAGTGAAGCTTTTTTATTTTCAACACGGAGTGTTGAGGGATATTTAATCCCTTTATCAAATTTTTCCTAAAAACATCAATAAAACTTGCTACTTTAATTAATTTAATTCTTTTTTTCTTATTAGTAGGGTCTTCGAGCGGAGTCGAGAAGCAAATCAGCATTATAAACAAAATCAGTTATTAAAAGCATAACACCTCTCTTAATCCCTCCTTATTAGGAGGGAAACTGTTGAGTTAGCGTTTTTTTCTCTAAAAAGCGGGGACTAAGGGGTGTGTTTTTAATGGGGTAACGCTCCAATACCACAAGCAAGAATAAAAGCCCAATTTTCCAAGTTTCGTTTTATGTTATATCGGATCTTCAATCGGAGTAGGGTCTTCAATCGGAGTCGAGAAGCAAATCAGCATTATAAACAAAATCAGTTATTAAAAGCATAACACCTCCCTTAATCCCTCCTTATTAGGAGGGAAACTGTTGAGTTAGCGTTTTTTTCTCTAAAAAGCGGGGACTAAGGGGTGTGTTTATAATAGATATCTTTCCCATACCACAACCAAGAACAAAACCCCAAATTTACAAGTCTCGTTTTATGTTATATCGGGTCTTCAATCGGAGTAGGTCTTCGGAGTCGAGAAGCAAAACCAAAACCCACTACACTTTAACAAGTTTCAGTAAATCTATTTCAGGAGTAATTCGTATTTTTAGAGATTCATACTTTTTATATTTTAATACAGGAGTACTCGATTTATGACAGATCAAAAACAACAATTAGAACAACAACTCTGGAACATTGCCAACACCCTACGAGGGAAAATGGATGCCGATACTTTTAGAGATTATATACTAGGTTTTATTTTTTACAAATACCTCAGTAAAAAAATGGAACTCTACGCTAACGAAATGCTAGAAGCAGACGGTATTACCTTTGCCGATGTAGAAGGACACGAGCAAGAAGCCGAATTAATGGAGGCTTTAAAAGATGCGGCTTTAGATAAGCTGGGTTACTTTTTAGCCCCATCGGAACTGTTTTCGGAGTTGGCACGCCGTGGTAATGCAGGCGGTAAAAACCAATTTATATTAGGTGATTTATCTAAAGTACTTACGCATATCGAGCAAAGTACCATGGGATCGGAGAGTGAAGACGATTTTGGAAACCTCTTTGAAGATATCGATTTAACAAGTTCTAAGCTTGGGAAATCTGAAAACGATAAAAACGAACTCATCGTAAAAGTACTAGCGCATTTAGACCAAATCGATTTCGATTTACAAAATACCGATAGCGATGTGCTAGGGGATGCCTACGAATATCTTATTGGGCAATTTGCTGCTGGCGCAGGTAAGAAAGCAGGAGAGTTTTATACACCACAGCAAGTCTCTAAAGTATTATCTAAGTTGGTAACCGTTGGTAAAAACCAATTAAAATCGGTGTACGATCCAACCTGTGGTTCAGGCTCGTTGTTATTGCGTGTGGCTAGCGAGGTGGAACATGTATCTGGGTTTTACGGTCAAGAAATGAACCCAACCACCTACAACTTATGCCGCATGAATATGATCATGCACGATGTGCATTACAATAAATTCGACATTAAAAACGATGACACCCTAGAGAAACCACAGCACGAAGATTTACGTTTCGAGGCGATCGTTGCTAATCCGCCATTCTCGGCAAAATGGAGTGCAAGCCCCTTATTTATGAGTGACGAACGTTTTTCTGCTTACGGAAAACTAGCACCAAGCTCTAAAGCCGATTTCGCTTTTGTACAACACATGATTCATCAATTGGCCGATAACGGCACCATGGCCATCGTATTACCACATGGTGTATTGTTTAGAGGTGCTGCCGAAGGCCACATTCGTAAATATTTAATAAAAGACCGTAACTATCTAGATGCAGTAATTGGTTTGCCTGCCAATATTTTTTATGGTACCAGCATCCCGACCTGTATTTTAGTATTTAAAAAAGAACGCAAAAACAAAGACAAGGTATTGTTTATAGATGCTAGTGCACATTTCGAAAAAGTAAAAACACAAAATGTTTTACGCGAAGCAGACATTGATAAAATAGCAGATACTTATACAGCCTACACCTGTCATCCTGAGCAAAGCGAAGAACCTCACCCAGCTATCGATAAATACAGCTACGTGGCCACTTTAACCGAAATAAAAGAAAACGACTATAACCTAAACATACCACGTTATGTGGACACCTTTGAAGAAGAAGAACCTGTAGACCTAATTGCTGTGTCTGCCGAATTAAAGCAACTAGACCAAGACATGGCAAGCGTAGATGCAACTATAGTCGATTTCTGTAAACAATTAGGGATAAATACGCCGTTTTAATGAGGGATACTGCAGAACAACACAAAACGTCATTGCGCAGTCATAGCGAGGAACGAAGCAATCTCAAGCAATCTGCCCAACGTATTCCTAAATTACGATTTAAGGAATTTGATTATGATTGGATAAATAGTACGATAGGTAATATCTGCAGTATGAAGGCAGGTACTTATGTAAAAGCATCAGAAATTTATGATGAAGAATTAGAAGGAATGTTTCCATGTTATGGAGGGAATGGTTTAAGGGGGTTTACGAAAGTTTTTAATCAAGAAGGAAAATTCACTTTAATAGGACGACAAGGCGCTCATTGTGGAAATGTAAAACTTGCTAAAGGTAAGTTTTATGCTACTGAACATGCTGTTGTTGTATCATTGAGTAATAAATATGATACAGATTGGATTTTTTACTTGTTGTACAAATCTAATTTGAATCAGTATTCTACTGGTTTAGCTCAACCAGGTTTATCTGTTAAAAATCTGGAAAGTGTTGGCGTAATATTCCCCTCCCTCCCCGAACAACAAAAAATAGCCTCCTTTTTATCTGCGGTAGATGAAAAAATACAGCAGCTCAACAAAAAGAAGGACTTGCTCGAGCAATACAAAAAAGGTGTGATGCAACAACTGTTTTCAGGCAAACTACGCTTCAAAGACGAAAATGGAAATCCGTATCCTGATTGGGAGAAGAAACGGTTGGGGGAAGTTGCAGAACGCATCAAGACTAAAAACAAAATAGATAATCAAAATGTGTTAACAATTTCAGCTCAATTAGGGTTAGTTAGTCAGTTAGAATATTTCAATAAATCAGTTTCAGCAAAGAACTTAATGAGTTATTATTTATTAGAAAAAAATGATTTTGCTTATAATAAAAGTTACTCAAATGGTTATCCAATGGGAGCAATTAAAAGGTTGAAAAGATATGACTTGGGTGTTGTTTCAACATTATATATCTGTTTTAGATTTAACAATGACGTTTCTCTAAATTTTATGGAGCAATATTTTGAAAGAGGTTTACAAAATAAGGAAATTGAAAAAGTAGCACAAGAAGGAGCTCGTAATCACGGGTTGTTAAATATTGGAGTAAATGATTTTTTTGAAATTGATATAAAATTGCCTTCAATTCAAGAACAACAAAAAATAGCAACCTATTTATCAGCTATCGACACCAAAATAGAAACTGTAAACCATCAAATAACGCAAACGCAAAGCTTTAAAAAGGGGCTGTTGCAGCAAATGTTTGTGTAGGAACGTCACTGCGAGGCACGAAGCAGTCTCATGGCTAGGAACACGGATCATGAGATTGCCGCGCTGTGCTCGCAATGACGGTTGGGGCCGCGCTGGGCTCGCAATGGCAGTTGGGTCTTCGCAATGACAGTAATGAATGACGCGTATGAAACCAGGATATGTATACATAATTACGAATAAAAATAACACCACTTTATATATTGGTGTGACTAATAATTTAATAAGGCGTATACAGGAACATAAAGAAAAGCATGATAAAAAATCGTTTAGTGCGCGGTATAATTTAAGTAAGTTGGTGTATTTTGAAACCTTTCAAATGATAGGCGATGCCATAGGCAGAGAGAAACAACTAAAGGCGGGAAACCGGGCTAAAAAAGTAGCCTTAATTGAGGAGGAGAATCCGGAGTGGTTGGATTTGTATGATGAGGCGATGTAACCGTTACTGCGAGGGAGGATCGACCGTGGCAGTCTTTTGAAACGGAGACGTCATTACGAGCGTAGCGTGGTAATCTCATGACTAGGAACACGGATCGAAAGATTGCTTCGTGCCTCGCAATGACAGTAGGAAGGCACACCATTTTATGGAACCCACAAATAACCCGTAATTCTCAAATTTTAAACTCAAATACCTGATTTTCATAAAAAACACCTATTTTTCAGCTATATTTAAATATCTAGAATTCTTATAAAACGAATGTAAATACTCAAGTAGTTTAAAACCAAGTCTTTAAAAAGGGGTTGCTGCAGCAAATGTTTGTGTAGGAACGTCACTGCGAGGCACGAAGCAGTCTCATAACACATAAGATTGCCGCGCTTTGCTCGCAATGACGGTTGGGGCCGCGCTACGCTCGCAATGACTAACTCGCAATGACAGTATGAAACCCAATTGGCAAAACGAACCCTTGTGGAAACAATAGAATTATGAGTCGTCAGTCAGAATTAACATTAGAAAATAACCTAATCACCCAACTCAATGGTTTGGGCTATCAGTCGGTTACTATACCAGATGGCGACGCTTTAGTTTCTAATTTAAAAACGCAGTTAGAAACCTAATACAAAGAGGCTGTTTTAGCAAATGTTTATGTAGGGTCGTAGTATTAAGAATGAGAAATATGAAAAAAGCATATCATATATATAAATTATATTGTACTTTTGCAGTAACAGTACACACCACGCTACCCGTTAGATCAGCGTCCCAGGGTGTGTCTTTTGCTTTTAATACGGTACATAAAACATCTATTTTGCCGTATGTTTAATAAGCCTCCATTAACACTTTCCAAACAAGTCAAGCAATTACAAGACCGCGGGTTAATTATAAAAAGACCACTTGTTGCCGAGAAATACCTTATAAATATTAGCTATTACCGATTGGGCGAATATTGGTATGTAATGCAACATGATAAAATAAATCACCTATTTAAACCCAATAGCAGGTTTGAAGATGTTATTGCTCTTTATAATTTCGATGCCGAATTACGCTTATTGCTTTTCGATGTTATCGAGAAAATAGAAATTAGTTTACGCACAAAACTGGTCTATTACCTGTCACATGAAATTGACCCATGGTGGTTTCAAAACTTCGAATTGTTTAGCGATAGTAAAGCCTTAGTAAAAACATTAGCAAGTCTTGAAGAAGAAATAAATAGAACAAAAGATGTTTCAATAAAAAACCACAGTAAAAAACATAAAGATGACGGCAGATTTCCGCCTGCATGGAAATCACTAGAACAAACTAGTTTTGGAGCGCTTTCTAAACTGTATGGAAACTTGAAAAATGATATTACGGCTAAAGATCAAATTGCTAAAGACTTTGGTGCAGTTAATCATACGTATTTACCAAGTTGGCTACAATCTATAGCGCAAATACGCAACTTTTGTGCGCATCATTCGCGTTTGTGGAATAGAAATTTACCTGGTACGGTAAAATTATTATCAAAACCTCCAAATCCGTGGATATTAGATTCCAAAAACATTCCTAAGCAGCACGAGTTTAGCAAATTGTATGTTCATATGTGTTTAATGAAGTACATATTAAACACCATTTTACCTACCAATGAGTTTACTGAAAAATTAGATCACTTATTTGTAAAATACCCCAATGTAGATCCCGATGCCTTAGGTATGAAACCCAATTGGCAAAACGAACCCTTATGGAAACAATAGAATTATGAGTCGTCAGTCAGAATTAACATTAGAAAATAACCTAATCACCCAACTCATTGGTTTGGGCTATCAATCTGTTGCAATACCAGATGGCGACGCTTTAGTTTCTAATTTAAAAACACAGTTAGAAACTTTTAATAAAGCGTCTTACACCAATAAAGAATTCGATGGCATCTTAAACCACCTCGCTAAAGGCAATGTGTTCGATAAGGCAAAAACACTACGGGATCGCTTTAGTTTTACTAACGAAAACGAAGAAGCGGTTTATGTCCGGTTTTTCGATTCGGAAAATTGGCACAATAACCAGTTTCAAGTCACCAATCAAATCACCCAAGACGGTACCTTTAAAAACCGATACGATGTTACTCTATTGGTAAATGGTTTGCCTTTGGTGCAAATAGAATTAAAGCGTAGGGGTTTAGAGATGAAGGAAGCTTTTAATCAAATAAACCGTTACCAAAAACATTCGTTTTGGAGCAACCATGGGCTGTTTCAATATGTGCAACTATTTATAATTAGTAATGGCGGAAACACGAAATACCTAGCTAATAACGCCATGCAATCTGTAAAACAAACCTTCTTTTGGGCAGATGCCAACAATAAAAACATTACCGAGTTAACAGCATTTTCAGCATCGTTTTTAAACCCAGACCATTTGGGTAAAATGATAGCGCATTACATTGTAATTAACGAAACGCATAAAATATTAATGGTACTTAGACCGTATCAATATTATGCTACAGAAGCACTTATTAATCGCGTAAAAACCAGTACCGATAATGCGTATATATGGCATACTACAGGTTCTGGAAAAACACTAACCTCGTTTAAGAGTAGTCAAATTTTAATGGATTTACCCGAAGTGTATAAAGTGGTTTTTGTGGTAGATCGTAAAGATTTAGATTACCAGACCATGAAGGAGTTTAATGCCTTTAAAGAAGGTAGTGTAGATTCTACAGCCAATACCACCAGTTTAGTCGATCAGTTTCTAGGTACTTTTAAAGACAAAAAGGGTCATGCTAAAGATTCAGATTTAATAATAACCACCATACAAAAGTTAAACAATGCCATTTCGGGGCATTACCGTTCGCAGTTAGAACATTTAAAAAACGAACGCTTTGTTTTTATATTCGACGAATGTCACCGCAGTCAGTTTGGAGAGACACACGGAAGGATTACAGAGTTCTTTTCCCAAAGTCAGCTGTTCGGGTTTACAGGAACGCCAATTTTTGCAGATAACGCTTCTAAAAACGATTTAGGAAAACGCACCACTAAAGATTTGTTTGGCGACTGTTTACATAAATATGTCATTACCGATGCCATTCGCGATGAGAATGTACTGCGTTTCGGCATAGAATATTACAGTGTATTTAAGCATAAAAACAAACATCAGTTCGACCTCATGGTCGAAGACATCGATAAAACAGAAGTATTCGAAGATTCAAAATACATAGCATCTATTGCCGATTATATTATTGCCCATCACGACCGTAAAACATTTTCTAAAGATTATTCAGCATTATTTGCAGTAAGCAGTATTGATGCCGCGATAAAGTACTACGAGGTGTTTCAGAAAAAGAAAGCGGCAGGCGAACACGATTTACGCATAGCCACCATTTTTACCTTTGGCGCAAACGAAGATGATAACGATGCGCAAGATTATATTCCAGATTATGAACTTCCTGATGCTGCAGAACCTGAAGCCGTCTATCAATCTAGCCACACTAGGGATAAATTAGAGAGTTTTATAGCCGATTACAACCACATGTACGGCACCAATTACACCACTAAAGATGGGAAGTTGTTTGAAGGCTATTTTAAAGATATTAGCAAGCGTTTAAAAGAACGTGAGAAAAAATCATTTAACGATGAGAAAGACCGTTTAGATCTCGTTATTGTAGTAAATATGATGCTTACCGGTTTCGATGCGAAAAAGGTAAACACCTTATATGTCGATAAAAATTTAAAACAACACGGTTTAATTCAAGCCTTTTCACGTACCAATAGAATATTGGGCGACCAGAAATCTCAAGGAAATATTTTATGTTTTCGAAATCTTAAAAAAGCTACCGATGATGCCATTACATTGTTTTCTAACAAAGATGCTATTGAAGTGGTTGTTATGCCCGAGTTTGAAGATATCGCCAAGAAATTCGATGAAGCTTTTGATGGTTTAAAAGCGATTACGCCAACCTATCAAAGTGTAGACGATTTAATTGATGAAAATGAAGAAGCTGCTTTTGTACAAGCCTTTAGAAGACTGATGCGTAATTTAAATGTGCTACAATCGTACACCGATTTTGACTGGAAGGATATGCCTCTAGACTCACAAGAATTTGAAGATTATAAAGGCAAGTATCTGGATTTGCACGAAAAAGTAAAGCGTAATGCAGAAAAAGAGAAAGTCTCTATACTTGATGATATCGATTTTGAATTGGAGTTAATTCATCAAGATAAAATTAACGTCGCTTATATCATTCAATTACTCGCTAATCTTAAAGAAGACAAAACAACAGGAGCTGCAGCTAAGAAAAAAGCCATTCTAGACTTATTAGGAGGCGATATCAAGCTAAGAAGTAAGCGCGAACTTGTCGAAAAATTTATAGAGGAAAACTTACCACATATTTCAGATTCTAATACCGTTGGGGAAGCCTTTAATAATTATTGGAAAGAACAAAAAGTATTGGCGCTAGGTAAAATTTGTGAAGAAGAAAATTTAGATAAAGCCCAATTTAAAGCCTTGATAGATGCTTATATCTACAGCGGAAAACAACCCATAAGAGACGATGTTTTTAAATGTTTAGATAGCCGACCAAGTATTTTAAAAGCCAGAAGCATAGGCGAACGTATACTAGATAAAATGAAGCATTATGTAGAAGTGTTTATACAAGGCATGCAGGCTTAAATTTTGGTGCGTTTTTATTCTTTTTATGTTCGATATTTTTCCGAAAGTGTCGTGTTCACAGAGTCTACAGGTTTTCAAAACATAAGCGTTAAAAAGTCAAAAATCAAAAAAAATGGATTATTTAAACTTCCCCTAAGAACATCAATAAAACGTGCTCCTCCCTTGGTTTTTTGAAGGGAGGAAAATTTCGATTTACTCGAAATTAGGAGGTTTAAAAGCAATAAAGGTATAAAGATTTTCAACTCCCGAACAGTAGGTGTTTTTTTTGTAAACTCAAGAATTTGTTTTGCTTCTCTAATTAATCTAAAATAATAAACAGTGAGCTAAAAAGTGCTCCCTAATGCTTTACATTAAGGTATCGCAACACACTATGTAGCATGCCTCATGCGACAAATGTTTCATGTTTCTACGTATTTGTAATAGGTTTTATTTTATACCCTAAAAGGTGTAAATATTATGGTTTTGAAAATTTTGTACCCATAAGGGTATAATTTTAAAATGTTTTACTATATTGCACCCATAAAGGTATAATGTAATGGAGTGGGATAGAGAAAATACAATAGCTCAATTTATAAGGGCTAGACGAAAACAAGCAAATTTAACACAAGTAGAGTTGTCAGACTTTACAGGAGTAGGCTTGCGTTTTTTACGTGAACTCGAACAAGGAAAACCAAATGTAATGGCCGATAAAGTAAATCAGGTGCTATTATTTTTTGGGCACACACTAACACCAAAACCTATAAGCGATGAGGCAAGGAGAAATCTGGGTAAATAAAACCTTAGCTGGTATATTAACCGAGGACGATAACGGCTATCAATTCAAGTATGAAAACACATACCTAGAAAATGAAAACGCATTAGCAGTAAGTCTTTCATTACCATTACAGAAAGAACCCTTTAGCGCTGAATACCTATTCCCATTCTTCGACGGTCTAATTCCAGAAGGGTGGTTGTTAGACATCGTACATAAAAATTGGAAAATAAATCCAAGAGACCGCATGGGGTTGTTGTTAACCACGTGTAGAGATTGTATTGGCAATATTAGTATTATAGAGAAAGTATGAGCTACTGTTTATCATGTCATAAAAAACTAGAAGATGGTGATATAAACTACCATCAAAGCTGCCTAGCAGCGTTTTGGAAAGAAGATACACCTGTATTAAAATTAGAGTATGAGACGACTCAAATCGAAGCTTTAGCAAAAGAAAACGTGGCACAACGCATTATTGTAACTGGGGTGCAACCAAAACTATCATTAGGTTTTACACAAGAGAATGCTCAAAATAGGTTAACCATTGTAGGTGCATTAGATGGTAAGTATATTTTAAAACCACCATTTCATATGTACCCACAAATGCCTGAAATTGAAGCCTTATCGATGTTATTAGCAAAAGCTTGTGGGATAGCAACAGTGCCTTTTTTGTTAATCCCATTAAAAGATGGTGCTTTAGCCTATTTAACAAAGCGGATTGATCGCACGGCCAATAACGAAAAGCATCCGATGGAAGATGCATGCCAATTTACAGAGCGTCTTACCGAACATAAATACCGTGGGTCTTACGAGCAAATAGCAAGAGGTATTATTACCTATGCACAAAACCCATTATTGGATGCAGTAAAGTTTTACGAGCAAGTTATTGTGTCTTTCCTTATTGGAAATAACGATATGCATTTAAAAAACTTTTCACTCCTTGCAAAGGACAGTAAAAACTATGCCTTGTCACCAGCCTATGATATGGTAGCAGTGACGTTATTAATCCCAGAAGATCCAGAAGAGTTAGCATTAAACCTCAACGGTAAAAAGCGTAAAATAAAGCGTAAAGATTTTAACGAAGCCATGACCAAATCGCAAATTCCTGCTAAAGCGATTGATAACCTGTGGAAACGAATAGAAAAAGGCATGAAAGAATGGCAAGAATTAATTAATAGTAGTTTTTTAAATAATGAAAACAAAAGTGCTTTAATAGCAGTGATAGAAAATAGAGCGAAACAATTAGAACTATCTCATTAAAATTATTTTGAATTTAATGAACGCAAAACTATTTCAGTCGGTCAACAAATTACATTAAGCTATGTTTTTCTAACAGGTAGTTATAATAGCAGCCGTTCATCCAACGCTTATTCTTCACATTAATGTATCGAAACACACTATGTAGCATGCCTCATGCGACAAATGTTTCATATTTCGCCGAATTTGTAACAGATTTTATTTTTTAAATCATGTAGTTTAGTTCTTATTCAGAGCTTAACTATTTATGACGATTAAATTTAAAAAAGGTATAGTTTTAATATTTCTGTTTTTCTGTGTTAATATCTTGTCTGCTCAAATTTTCGAGCGTTTCGAGCATATTTCTGGCTTAGGGATTATGGAAGAAAATAGCGGTGTTGCTGTTGCAGATTACGATGGCGATTTAGACCTAGATATTTTTATAGTTGCCAAAGCTAAAGACGTAGACAATATCGAAATTACACATAGCAGATTGTTTCGAAATAATAGCAATAATACATTCACCGATGTTACAGAAATAGCAGGGCTTTCAAATTTATTTCCAAAAACTGGAGTCGATTCCCCAAACCCTGCCTTACAAGGTTATAAATATGGCGCATCTTGGGGCGATTATGATAATGATGGGTTTCCCGATTTGTTTTTAACAAATCAGTATAAACTACAACTTTTCAGGAATCAGGGCAATGGTACATTTGTAGATGTTACAAAGAACTCAGGAATTACACCACAAAATACATGTTGGTATACAGGAGCTACTTGGTTCGATTTTAATAACGATGGTTACTTAGATTTGTATATCTCAGAGTGGGAAAATTGCAGTTTCAATACTTTCTATTTAAACAATGGCGATGGTACTTTTACAAACCAATCGGCACTTTTTGCCCAAACAACACCTAACAACAGATCGTATGCAAGCGTTCCTTTCGATTTTAATTCCGATGGCTGGTTCGATTTGTATCTGTCTAACGATAATAGTTTAAAAAACGACTTGTATATCAATCAAAATGGAATTTCTGTATCAGAAGAAGCAATTAATTATGGCGTAGATCATACAGGTCATGATATGGGCATCGCTTTTCATGATTATAATAACGATGGCTTTTTCGATATTTTTATTACTGATATTAATGATAATACCTTCTATAAAAATAATGGCGATAATACTTTTATAGATATTGCTTCCAACTTAGGTGTTAAAGATACCGGTTGGGCATGGGATGTTGTTTTTGCTGATTTTGATTTAGACGGCGATGAAGATTTGTTTGTTGTAAATGGTTTTAATATTCCTAAAGCCCAATACAATTTTTATTTTGAAAACACGCTTAGTGAAGGCCAATTAGGGTTTATTAATAAAACCGATGAAGCAAATTTAAAAGCCTTAAACTATGGTGTTGGAGCTACACCTTTCGATTTTGATAACGACGGCGATTTAGATTTGTACACAACCAATAGCGACAGCCCGTCTTTCTTTTATAAAAACACTAGTATTTCAAACCGTAATCAAGATGTTTTAAAATGGTTTAAAGTATCTCTAGAAGGTGTGCAGTCTAATAAAAATGCTGTTGGTACCGTGGTTTCGGTAGTTACCGATGTTGGGACGTTTCATAGGTATTATACAGGCATTGGATTTTTGTCTCAAAGTATTCTGCCAGTTCATTTCGGATTAAAAAATGCAACACTTATAAGCGAATTAAAAATTAAATGGCCTTCTGGTTTAGAGGAAACCCATAAAAATCTTCAACCCAATACTTATATCAAAGCGAAAGAGGGGCAGGGTTTCGAGATTTTAAACATACCGTTTAATGATGTGGTTTTTGGATGCACCAATCCAAATTCTTGTACTTATAATCCAGATGCTACCGAAGATGATGGTTCTTGTGTGTATTTTGATTTAGGAAATATATCTGGATCCAAGCAGTCTGCTTTTAATACTATTGAAACTTATTCGGTGAATCTAAATGCAAATTCAGAAGTTATATGGACGGTTGAAGGTGGCGAAATAATTGAAGGTCAAGGCACTTCAACCATCAAAGTAAAATGGGGATTTCATGCCGCTGGGAAACTCAGTGTTTATCAAAAAAACAATACTTGTGTAAGTAACACCAATACTTTAAATGTGCAACTACACTTAAGTCGCTTGTCAAAAGATATTTCGGTAGCTAGAATCTGGAACGAAGCCCTTTTAGAAGCTATTAGGAAGGATTTTGCGCGACCTAATGTACATGCTCGAAATTTATTTCATATGGCCATCGCTTTATTCGATGCGTGGGCAATATATAATCAAGGAGGCAAGCCTTATTTAATGGGCAATTCCGTAAATAATTTTGAGAGTAAATTAGAGCCATTTACGCCCAATGAAAGCGCTATAATTTCTTCTGAAAAAGCCATGAGTTTTGCAGCCTATCGTTTGCTAATGCATCGTTTTAAAAATTCTCCAGGTTGGGAGGAAAGTAGCAATAGATTTAATCTTATTATGAGTCAGTTGGGATATGTTGTTAGTAACACATCCATCGATTATCAATCGGGAGATGCAGCTGCTTTGGGTAATTTTATTGGGCAAACTATTATTAATTATGGTTTGAATGATGGTTCGCGAGAATCTTTTAATTATGAATATGTCTATTACCAACCAGTTAATGAGCCCCTAGATTTGGCAGTTTCAGGAATTGGTAGCGGACTCGTTAATTGCAACCGTTGGCAACCCCTAACGTTTAATACTTTTATAGATCAAAGTGGGAATTTAATTAATGGCTCAACGCCTAAATTTCTAGGCCCAGAATGGGGGCAAGTAAAACCTTTTGCACTAACCGAAAATGAAAAATCGGTACACCGTAGAGATGGGCAGAGTTTCAACGTTTTTCATGATCCCGGACGCCCACCACAACTAGATATTAACGCTAAAACCCAATCGGGAGCAGATTACCAATGGAATTTCGCTTTAGTATCGCTTTGGAGCTCACATCTCGATCCAAGCGATGGCGTGCTCTGGGATATTTCACCACGTTCTATTGGTAATATTGATATTAATCTATTTACAACCAATTTTTCAGATTTACCCAATTATTATAATGCTATCGAAGGCGGCGATATCAGTAAAGGGCATGACTTAAATCCTGTTACAGGACAAGCTTATCAACCTCAAATGGTGCCAAGAGCAGATTATGCAAGGGTTTTAGCCGAATTTTGGGCAGACGGCCCCGACTCTGAAACGCCTCCAGGACATTGGTTTACAATTTTAAATTACGTAAGTGATCATCCTTTATTGGTTAAAAAAATGAATGGCGAAGGCGATGAGTTGAGTCCGTTAGAGTGGGACGTGAAATCGTATTTTACACTAGCAGGCGCCATGCACGATGCTGCAATAGCGGCTTGGGGAATTAAGGGGTGGTATGATTATATTCGACCTATTTCTGCAATACGGTATATGAGTGAGTTAGGACAAAGTACCGATGAAAATTTACCAAATTATCACGTGGGAGGCATGCCTTTAAAAGCGGGGTTTATAGAACTTGTTGAAGCTGGCGATGTTTTAAGCGGCGAAAACAATGAACATTTGGGCAAAATAAAAGTTTTATCATGGAAAGGGCATGAGCATATTAAAAACGCACAAACCGATGTGGCTGGTGTAGATTGGATTTTGGCAGAAGATTGGTGGCCTTACCAACGGCCGTCGTTTGTAACACCACCGTTTGCAGGTTATATTTCTGGGCATTCTACTTTTTCTCGCGCTGCTGCTGAAGTATTAACGTTATTTACAGGCGATGCGTTTTTTCCGGGTGGCATGGGCGAATTTGTAGCAAAAAAAGATGCTTTTTTAGTTTTTGAAAAAGGCCCTTCTGTCGATGTAAAGTTACAATGGGCAACCTATAGAGATGCTTCCGATCAAACCAGTTTATCTAGAATTTGGGGTGGTATTCATCCGCCAGCCGACGATATTCCGGGACGACTTATCGGGGCACGTATTGGTAAATCGGCTTATCACTATGCTTCTGCATATTTTAAAGACTCTCAAACAAATGCTCCTGAAGCCGAGTCTGTGGTTTATCCGAATCCTGTGCACGGTAGAGAAATTCATATAACACACACGACATTAACCGATCAATTTATGCTTTTTGATGTTTTAGGCCATGCGATTAGCATTTCAAATATAAATTACAACGGTTCCAACGGAACAACAACCTTAGTAATTCCTAATTCATTGGAGTCGGGGATCTATGTGTTGAGAAAAAACGAGCACTCTAATATTTTAATTATTGATTAGTCTTCTTTTATAAAAGTCAAAATTTAAAAGGCTTGTTTTTTTGATGAATCGTCTTATTCTTAGCGGTAACAAGGGGTTTCAAGCTTAATTGCAACAAATGTTTCAGTCTTCGCTGAATTCGTTTTACTGTTTTTTCGTGGTATCAACTAGTTTTATCATCCGGAATATAACCGTTGTTTTTAAGGTTTTATGTTTCAATCAAATCAAAAAACACATCACAATTAAATTTAGATTTATGAAGATTTTTTTTAACCAGGTTCAGTTAACAGGCATCTTTTTTTTATGCTTCTTAACCTTTCAAATAGGGTTTTCTCAAGAGGCAAAACCCGCAAACCATGAAAGCGATATTGAAAGTATTTTAAAGCAGTTAACTTTAGAAGAAAAAGTAGCTTTATGTCATGCTCAATCTAAGTTTAGTACAAAAGGCGTCGCGAGATTGGGAATTCCAGAAATATGGATGTCTGATGGCCCTCATGGTGTGCGTGCAGAAATAAGTTGGGACGATTGGGCTTATGCTGGTTGGACCAACGATTCCATAACAGCCTTTCCTGCCCTTACTTGTTTGGCTGCAACGTTTAATCCAGATTTGTCTAGTCAATTTGGATTCAGTCTTGGTGAGGAAGCCAGATACCGTAAAAAAGATGTGCTTTTAGGACCAGGGGTAAATATTTACAGAACACCGCTAAATGGTAGAAATTTTGAATATATGGGTGAAGATCCCTTCTTAGCATCAACCATGGTGGTGCCTTATATAAAAGGTGTTCAAAAAAATGGTGTAGCTGCCTGTGTGAAACATTTTGCCTTAAATAACCAAGAGCATTGGCGTGATGTAATTAATGTTGAGGTGAGCGATCGGGCCTTACATGAAATTTATTTACCAGCTTTTAAAGCAGCCGTTCAAGAGGCTGGTGTTTGGGCTATAATGGGGGCTTACAATCAATTTCGCGGACAATATACAACCCATCATGAGCTTCTTACCAAGAAAATATTAAAACAAGATTGGAAGTTTGATGGTGTAGTGATTAGCGATTGGAGTTCGGCGCATAATACCGATGAAGCTGCTATAAATGGTTTAGATCTGGAAATGGGTACTGGCACCGACGGATTGGGATACACCACAGAAAACCACTACGATCATTACTATTTGGCCTCGCCTTTTCTTAAAAAACTGAAGAGTGGAGAAATTCCTGAAGCTGTTGTAGATGATAAAGTACGTAGAATTTTGCGTCTCATGTATAGAACCAATCTAAATCCGAATAAACCTTTAGGGCGCATGAATAACAAAGAACACCATGATGTGGCTAGAAAAGTGGCTACGGAAGGCATGGTGCTGTTAAAAAATGAAGATAATTTCTTTCCTATTCGCGATGATAAAAATCTAAGTATTGCTGTAATTGGTGAAAATGCCACCCGATCAATGACTGCCGGCGGTGGTTCATCAGAGTTAAAACCTAAATTTGAAATATCGCCTTTAGAAGGCTTAAAAGCTCGTTATAAAAATGCAAGCATTTTACATACGATGGGATACCATTCTGGGCCTTCGGAATACAATCGCGTGCATCCTTCAAATTTAGATGCCGATTCATTAAAACATGCCGCTATACAATTAGCTAAAAAAGCAGATATCGTTTTGTTTGTGGGCGGTCTTAATAAAAGTCATTTGCAAGATTGTGAAGGTGATGATAGGCAACAATACGGATTGCCTTTTGGGCAGGAGGCACTTATTAATGACATTTCTAAGGTTAATAAAAATGTTGGTTTTATTTTGGTTTCTGGAAATGCTATTGATATGCCTTGGTTAAATGAGGTTAAAGCCATTTTACAAACTTGGTACTTAGGGAGTATGGCAGGGCAGGCCATTGCCGATGTTGTAAGTGGCGATGTAAATCCGTCTGGGAAATTACCTTTTTCGTTCCCTGTAAAGCTTAATGATAATGGCGCTCATGCTTTTGGTGAACGCTCTTATCCTGGCGATGGCGTTAATCAATATTATAAAGAAGATATTTTGGTGGGCTACCGTTGGCATGACACTAAAAAGATAAAGCCTTTATACGCCTTTGGTTATGGCATGTCGTACACCAATTTTGAACTTTCTAATATATCAACAGATAAAAAATCTTATGCTAAAAACGATACCATTACCATTAGTTGCGATGTGAAAAATGTTGGTGATTTTGAAGGAGCAGAAGTGGTTCAGGTTTATGTTGGGAAACCAAAATCGAAAATTGATAGACCTTTAAAAGAATTAAAAGGGTTTTCTAAAGTAAAACTAGATAAGGGATCTGCTAAAACTGTTTTGGTTGAAGTGCCTATCGATAAATTAAAATATTACGACCCGTCTATTTCAGATTGGAATTTTGAAAGTGGTAGCTATGAAATTTATGTTGGTAATGCTTCAAACGCTATTTTTAAGAAAATTAAAGTGACTATCGATTAATAGTTGATGATTTAGATTGATTAGAAATAGTGTTTGAACTTTTCAATTTAAATGATTGTTTGCGGAGTCGAGAAGTATACAATAACTCACAATTCTAAGTTCATGAGTTACCTATAATATCTTTTTATTGAATACTTTAATAAGGTTTATGTGTTTTGTGCTGTATTAAAATTACAGGTATTGTAGAACACCTCCCTTAATCCCTCCTTATTAGGAGGGAAACTGTTGCGTTAGAGTTTCCCCTCTAGGGGATATTTCTAACCAAGAATCTGAAGAACTAATACAGTATTTAAACTACTAGTATACTTTTTTTATGAACTTGAATTAACGATTAATAATTCTCCTTAGAGGACCATCAAAAAGGAAGTATATTTTTATTGAATATACCTTGTTTATCGTAATATGGTATTCGTATACATTTCTCGAAAATAGAAAGTCCACTCACAAAAATCTTGATAAATTTTTATGAGTGGACTCAAATCAACACTAATTCTATAAGTTATGTTAGTTGCTTGAAAGTGAAAAATCTGCTTCTAAAACGGTGTTTGAACTTCCGCCAATAAAGACTTTAAAATCTCCAGGTTCTGCTTCCCATTTGTTATTTGCTGAATAAAATTCAAGGGTTTTGGAGTCTATAGTAAACGACACTGTTTTTGAAGCTCCAGGTTTTAAGTTTACCAATTCGAAGCCTTTTAATTCCTTTACAGGGCGGGTTGAACTTGCAAATAAATCGCGAATATACATTTGAACAACTTCTTTACCTTCATAGTTTCCTGTATTGGTTAAGGTGAAGGATACTTCCAAAGTACCATCTGGCTTAAAAGCATTTGAACTCAATTTCATATTTTCATACTTAAAAGTTGTATAACTTAATCCGTATCCAAATTCATATAAAGGTTCGTTGCCTACATCGCCATAATGCGACCAAAAAACAGTGTTCGCATCATGATCGGATGGCGAGGGTCTTCCTGTGTTTTTATAATTATAATAAATAGGAATTTGTCCGATGTTTTTTGGAAATGTCATTGGTAATTTTCCAGAAGGATTATAGTCGCCATATAAAACTTGAGCAATGGCATGGCCACTTTGTGTGCCCAATTGCCAAGCTTCAACTATAGAAGGAATATTTTGGTCTGCCCAATTAATTGCTAAGGGGCGACCGTTCATCAGGACTAAAACTACATTTTTATTTACTTTATAAACGGCCTCCAATAATTCTTGTTGAAAACCAGGTAATTCTAAGTTTGTTCTGCTACGCCCTTCGCCCGACTGAAAGCCGTGTTCGCCTAAAACCATAAGCACCACATCTTTGTTTTTGGCGGCATTCACAGCTTCGTTAAATCCAGATTTGTCGGTGGTATTGATATCAACTTCTGTAGTAAAATCGGGAATCCCTTTATATAATTTAGGGCCAGAAGCATAAGTGATATTATTGTTAGGATAGTTTCCAAGACCTTCAAGTACGGATATGGCTGTACCGTCTTCAGCAGCAATTCGCCAACTTCCTAAGGGACTGGTTTTGTCGTTTGCTAAATCCCCTATAACGGCAATGTTAAGTCCTTGTTTTTTAAGCGGCAGGAGTTGATTTTCGTTTTTTAATAATACGATGGATTTTTTAGCCATATCTAGGGCGCCATCATGCAAATCTTTGTTGCCTACAATGTCTTTTTCTCTGTCTAAATCGCAATATTTATAAGGATCATCAAACAGGCCTAATTCATATTTCACGCGTAAAATGCGACCAGCGGCGTCGTTAATTAATGCTTCATCAATCTTGCCGTCTTTTACAAGTTTTACTAAATGCCTGATATAGGCATAAGATTCCATGTCCATATCCGAACCGGCTTTTAGGGAGAGTTCCGCGGCATGTTCATTATCTACGGCATGACCATGGGCAATCATTTCTCTCATGGAACCCCAATCAGACACAATAAAACCATTAAAACCCCAATCTTTTTTTAAGATTTCGCGTTGTAAAAAAGTGTTTCCTGTTGCTGGAATACCATTCAATTCGTTGAATGAATTCATAAATGTTCGAACGCCTGCATCGGTGGCAGCTTTAAACGGTGGAAAAATAATATTGTGTAGGGTTGAGGTGCCTACATCTACGGTATTATAATCTCGACCGGCTTCTGAAAATCCGTAACCCGCAAAGTGTTTGGCACAGGCTGCAATGGTGTTGTATTGAGATAAATCATCACCCTGAAAACCTTTCACACGCGCTTCTGCAATACGGCTTCCTAAAAACGGATCCTCGCCAGCCCCTTCCATAACACGCCCCCAGCGGGCATCTCTTGAAATATCTACCATCGGTGCGAAGGTCCAGTTAATACCTTCTGCCGAGGCTTCAATGGCGGCATTTTTTGCTGATGTTTTAATAGCTTCTAAATCCCAACTAGCCGATTCGGCAAGTGGAATAGGGGTTAGGGTTTTGTAACCGTGTATCACATCAAAACCAATAATTAAAGGGATGCCTAATCGTGTTTTTTCAACAGCAATTTCCTGAACAGCTCTTACTTCTGCTGCGCCTCTTACATTAAGCATCGAACCAACTAAGCCAGCTTCTAAATGTTTGTATTTTAATGCGGCATCGCCACCTTCGGGGCTTGGGCCGGTTACATTCCAAAACCCATTGTATTGGTTCATTTGTCCAATCTTTTCTTCAAGCGTCATAATGCGTAACAAAGAATCTACTTTTTGTCCAATATGATCTGTTTGTGTATTCATTTTATGTTTTTGCTTTGTATTGCAACCCATAAAAAGTAGCATTACTAGAGCACAATACGTTGTTAGGATGTTAATCTTCATCTTATATTATTTTTAATTTAATAGGCTTTTCTATTATTGATAAACTCTTACATAATCGACTTCCATGGTTGCTGTTGTGAAATTAGGGCCGATAGTAAACCAATCGCCTCCCATGGCTACATTTAGTATTATAAATTGATTTGCTGTATAGGGCCAATTTTCATTGGTTTTGGTTGAAGGTTTGTATCTGTATTTAAATTCACCGTCAATTAAAAACCGTAGTTCTTCTGAAGTCCAAACCACAGAGTAGACATGAAATTCTGATGAAAAATCGGTTAATAAGGTTTCGCCAACGGTCACATTTTTGCAGCCTCCAGAACAGGCTGTTGTATGTGTGGCGCTAGAAACAATGCCAGGATTATAGCCCCAATGTTCCATAATATCAATTTCTCCACAAGCTGGCCAGCCTACGGTGTTCATGTTTGCGCCTAAAGTCCAAATAGCAGGCCAGGTACCATCACCTTGTGGTAATTTTGCTCTTACATCAATTCGGCCATAGGTAAATTCTTGTTTGCCTTGGGTAATTAATCGCGCTGAGGTATAGGCTTTGGTGCTTGTTCTTCCGCTTCCAGGTTCTGTATAGGTGAAAGATTCTTTTTTAGCAATAATTTTTAAAGTACCATTAGATACATAAGCATTATCCAATCGGTCTGTGTAATGTTGTTTTTCGCCATTAAACCAACTTAGGTTGGCGTTATTGGCAGGAGTGGTTTCTGCAGTCCAGTTTGTCGCCAGTACTGCGCCGTCTATATCAAATTCATCAGACCAAACTAAAGTGAGTTCTGGCTCTTTTACAAAAATGGTAACGCTTTTAAAGGCTGAAATGGAATTGTTTGTTGCTGAATAAGCAAATACCGAAACAGTATAGGTGTGGGTTCCTATTTCAGTATATGTAAATTCGGTATTTCCACTTGTGTTTTCAATGTGGTTACCAGCTCCAAATGTGAATTTATATTTTGTAGCGTTAGTTGCCGATGCTGTTATGGTTATTTTTCCGTTGCCATCTCCATTAGGATTATTTGTATCGGCATTAACTATAGTGACTTTAAAATCAAGGTTTGTTGGAATGATTTCCATATCTTCTTTAGGTGTATCAGCTTCAATAGGATCTGGATGGCTTCCGCAGCAAAATAATAGCATCAGATAGATACAAAGTGAACATGTCATTTTGAAATGTGTGAAGGATTTAATTGAAGGTTTTTCTATGCTTGGCATATTCAGTTGACTAAAAAGGTTATATTTCAAATGTGAAAAAAAGAGGGTTTTTATTACCACATAAAAACCCTCTAAACAAACAAATTGAAACAAACTAAACTAATTTATATCATTGGGCTATAAATTTCCAAACCCAAGCAGAATCGCCTGCAGGAGTTAATGGTAAATACAGAATTAATTCTGTTTCTGTTAACCGGATAATTTCATAAACACCAGCAGGATTAGATCTAGACGGATCGTCACCAAGAATATTTAATTCACCTGTAAAAGCTAATTTTTGATTAGGCACATCTAGTGCAAAACTCGCCGTTTGTGGTGCCGCACCAGTTGTTGCCACTCGAATGTAGTTAGCGGCGCCATCTAGGTTAAATGTCATGCTTCCATCGCCGTTTCCATCATTAATACAACATGGACCAGCATCCCACCATACGCCTTCCCACGCATTAATATCGTTTGGAGCGCACATATACCAATAGGGGCCAGATTTATCAAATACCCAGGTTTTTCCAGCAGAAGTATCATCACTTACAAGATCATACCAATCTTGGTCTAAAGGTTGGTCCAATTGATCGACTTGTACTTCGATAGTTTTAGTAAAAAACTCTGCGCCCAAGGTTCCTATAAATGTGAACGTGTTGTTACCAGGAATTGGATAAGTAAACGCTGCTTTATCGCTATAAGCTCTTCCTATATTATAGTCCCAGTAACCCGTTACTCCTGGGGTTACCATCTCTAGAGTAATGCCGTTGCCTCCAGGAGTACTTTGCGTAGCAACCAGTTCAACACCATCTACATCGGTCGTGTTTTTCAATGATTCTTCATCTACAATAGGTTCGCATGCAGCAAAAATCAACACTATAAAAACCATTAATAGATTTAATATTTTTTGAATTTTCATATTTTTCAAGTTTAAGTTTTATATAATATTACCAGCCTGGGTTTTGCTCATATACCCCATTTGACAAGCGGATTTCCGTTTCTGGAATAGGAACTAATCCTTTGGTTTCTGACCTGTAGTTTACACTGTAAGTGGCATCGATTCCTGAGTTTCTTACCGGTATAGTTCCACTAAAAGCACTGTCTACATCGCCCCAGCGCACTAAGTCGAACCAACGTAAGCCTTCAAAAGCAAACTCATGCATGCGTTCTTCTTTTAAAGCTTCTAAGGTATATCCTACTGGAGGTAAATTTCCTGCTCTTGCTCTTACAGCATTCATACCGTCTGCAGTTTGAGTTATTTCAGAATGCATTAGTAAGATGTCAGCAAAACGCATAAATATAAAATCTTGGGCATGCATTAATTGCATATCGGTATTGCTCCAATCGTATAATTGAACAAACATACCTACATTAGATCCTGAGCCATCATCATGTTGAATGGCGATGTATTTTTTGTTGAAAAATCCAGTTTCATGATCACCTTTATCGGCTTGGTAGCTTCCTGTGCCTTGTTCGCTATCGCCCATAGGAAGAATAGAACCTGCTTTTCTTGGGTCTACATCATCCCAAGAGTTCCACAGATTAGGGTTAATGGTACACCATCCCCAGCCTTGACCAAAAGGCACCATGGAGTTATCGCGTATTCCTGCAAATAAGCAAAATCTATTGGTGTAAATGTTTCCATTAGTCCATTCCCAGTCACCAAAAGAAAAACGTTGAACAAACATGGTTTCATTGTTTCCTGTACCAAAAGTTGGCGTTTTCCCGTCTTGACCTACCCATGACAAACCTTCGGCATCTGCCCATGGTAATACCACAGCGTTTGCACTTTGGTTAACATAAGAGTACGGCCATAAGTTTCTAAAATCGGAAACAAGTGCATAGCCACTATTAGCAATACAATCATTTAAATATCCAGCAACATCTGTAGCACTTAAAGTGTTTCCATCAGCTAAAGGTAAATCGCTTGTAGCTTGGCCTTCAATATTCGTCATATACCCTGTGTAATGTAAAAACACACGTGCTAAATACCCTTGAGCTACCCATTTATTAGCATGTCCGTATCTGTTTGTAGGAATGCTTGTAAATGGCGTATTAGGCATCATTTCAATAGCTAATTTTAAATCGGATGCTATTTGTGCAAAGGTTTCGGTGTAGGTATTTCTTGGACCGTCTTTTGGTTGATCCACAGAAATAATTACTGGTACACCTCCAAAAAACTTAGCTAATCTGAAATAATAAAAGGCTCTCATGAACAAGGCTTCACCAATGGTTTGGTCTTTAAACTCTAAACCTTGTTGCGCATTATCAAAGAATTTCGAAAAATCTGCTTCAGCGGTTTTCTCAATAATGGCATTACATCTAGCAATACCGTTATAGGATTGAATCCATAAATCGCGATAGGTATCTTCATTAGGGTCTTCAAAACCATCAACCCATTTTGCAGTTACATCATCTGGGCCTCCGCCACCTAACATCATATCTGATAATAGGTTTGCGGCTACAGTTTCGTTACTGTGAACATTAGTTGTGTAAATCGCATTGTATACACCGGCCATGGCCTCTTCGATATCTGTTGGTGTTTTATAGTAGGTTTCTAAACTTTTACCATAAAGGTTGTCTTGATCTAAAAAATCTTGACTGCACCCCCATACTGTAACTAGTGCTGAAAAGGCAATTATATATTTTATTTTTTTCATTTGTCTCATTTTTTTAATTAAAAGTCTACACTTAATCCAAACATTACGGTTCTAGGTTGCGGGTATAAACCAAGATCTACACCAGAAGCCCAAGAGGTTCCTCCGTTTTCATTACCATTTTGACTATCGTCATTACCCGAAAATCTAACATCGGGATCCATCCCATCATATTTTGTAAATGTGTAAAGATTTGTTACCGAGGCATACACTTTAAGGTTGTTTATCGCATTGATGTTTTGAAGCGCTCTTCCAAAATTGTATCCAATAGTTAAGTTGTTTATTCTTAAATAATCGGCATCATGCATAAAGATGTCTGAAATAAAGTTTGTATTTCTGTTTGATCCAGATGTTAAACGCGGATATCTATTCGATGTCCCTTCACCATGCCAGCGTTGAAAGATTTGAGAAGTATAGTTTTGGTCAAATCTATCTGCAAAAGAACGGTAAGATTGCATGACTTGCATACCGTATTTTCCTGTAAGAGTTGTGTTTGCGTAGAAGCCTTTGTATTCAAAATTTAATTGAATTCCCAATTCAAAATCAGGATTCGGGTTTCCTAACATTACTTTGTCGGATTCGTCGATAACACCATCTTGATTTTGATCTACAAAACGAACATCTCCAGGGCGTTGATCGGCAAAATATGGTGTGCCATCGGTAGGTTTTACGTAGGCATCAACCTCATCTTGATTTTGTAAAATCCCATCGGTTTGAAAACCGTAAAAGAAGCCTATAGGTTTGCCTACCTCAACTCTTGATATAGATGTAGTTCCTTGAGAAAGGACGTGGCTAGCACCTTGAATAATGCCATCTGCATTATCAATTTTGGTAACTTCATTTTTGTTATGGGCGCCGCTTAGTGTGATGCCGTATTTAAAATCACCAATATCATCATTCCAGCTTAACACTAATTCGACTCCTGTATTTTCTATATCACCACCATTAATATATGGAGGTGCTGCACCTGCTGTACCACCAATTCCAGCTAATACTAACCAGTCTTTTGTTGTTTTTTTATACCAATCGAAAGTGGCTGCAAATTTGGAGTTAAATAGTCTTAAATCGAAACCAAGATCGAGTTGTTCTGAGGTTTCCCATTGCACCTCAGGGTTAGTAACTCGTTCTGGGTACGAGGTTACCCCAGAGATTGGTTTTGTATCTCCAAAGAAGTACCCAGGAAATACGTATGCAATTTGAGCGGAATAAATAAATGGTGGAATGGATTGGTTACCGTTTTGTCCCCAGCTACCTCTAAGTTTTGCGAAATTTACTACGCCAGTATCCCCCATGAACTCTTCTTTGGATAGCACCCAACCTGCTGAAAATGAAGGAAAGTAACCCCATCTATAATCTTTTGCAAAGTTTGAAGAGGCATCGGCTCTCATGATCGCTGAAAACAGATACTTTTCTTTATAATTATATTGTAATCTAGAAAAGTAAGATAGTAAACCACCGCCGCCAGCGGCATAATCGGCACCCCAAGTATTAACATCGTTAACGCTTTCAGGGCTTTCGGTGTTTTGAAGGTATGCATAGCGTGGGTCGTCTGGGAATAATAAGTTATTTCTAGAACCACCTACATTTGTGTTTATTTGATTTTTAATAGTTTCGGTACCAATTAAAGCTTCAATTTCGTGTTCTCCAAATAGGTGTTCATAAGACGCTGTTGCAGAAAATGTTTGGTTGCTTCCAAAGTACTGTTCTTGTGTAGCACCGTCTATATTATCCACATATAATAAGCCTAAACTATAGGTCGGGTTCATAGATCTGCTATGTCCAAACCAAGAATCTATACCATAATACGCTCTAAATTTTAAATCTTGTATGGGTTGAAGTTCAGCAAATACATTACCTACAATTTTATTTCCTTTACCATAACTATAATTACTACGGTAATTCATAACAGCCAAAGGATTGGTTTGATCGTTGGCTAACCCATCAAGAGACGGAGTAAACCCAAAAGGGTCTATGTTATTATCAATTGCTGGTTGCCAATATGCAGGTTGCAAAGGATTTTGAACAAGAGCGTTATGTAAATCATTATAATAAATGTTGCCAGTGGCTACGCTTCTATTTTCGGTGTTTGTATAGGTGAAGTTTTCTCCAATGGTAAGAATATCATGCGTACTATTTTTTTTCAATACCATGGTGGTGTTTAATCTAGCTGTTAATCTTTTGTATCCAGCATCAATTAAATTGCCTCCTATAATACCTTCTTGTTCAAAATAAGAAACACCTCCAGAATACGTAATGTCTTCGCTACCTCCAGAAATATTTAAGGCGTGATTTTGAATGGTTGCATTGTTTGTGGTCATCTCATCAATCCAATTGGTGCCTTCCCAACCATTTTGAAGCCTTGCCCAAATGTCTTCTCCTAATTGAGTGCCTAAACCAGGATAGTTCGTTTCTAGCCAGTTATTGTTTTTAAGTATGGCTTCCCAGTTATTTGGTGCTAAACCATCATTAACTCGACCTTCATCCATAATATACATGTACTCTTGCGCATTTAAAGGATCCAGGTTTTTGTAGATGTTTTGAAAACCATAATAAGTATCGTAGCTAATTCTAGCTGCCGAGTTTTTATGCCCTTGGATGGTGGTAACTAAAACCACCCCGTTTGCAGCTCTAGAACCATAAATGGCTGAAGAAGCAGCATCTTTTAAAACATCGATACTTTCAATGTCTGAAGCATTCAAATAATCAATATCTCCAACAGGAACGCCGTCTACAATATACAGCGGGTTTGAATTACCTATGGTACCTAGTCCACGAATGGTTACTTTAGTACCAGCACCTGGTTGTCCGGTGTTTCTGGTAACATTTACACCAGCAGCAATACCTTGTAGTGCTTCCATAGCTGTTCCCGTATTTAGGGCAGCAATATCTTCACCTTTAACATTAACACTAGCGCCTGTTACTAAGGCCTTTTTTTGTGTGCCGTATCCAACAACCACAATTTCATCTAAAGCCTCTACAGATTCGTTTAGCGTTACGTTAATTCTAGTTTGGTTTGCTACTAATACGGTTTGAGATTCCATTCCTATATAGGAGAATATCAGTTCGTTGTTAGGACTTACGTTTGAAATCGTGTAAATCCCGTCAAAATCGGTGCTTGCTCCATTGCTGGTGCCTTTTACAATTACGGCAACGCCAGGGATGGGTAATCCGGAAGTATCGGTTACAAGCCCAGTAATTGACTTTTCTTGCGAAAAGGCATTTTGCATGCATAACATTAGGCATGCAATAATCGCGAGTTTAAACTTTATCATCATACTTATTTGAATTAGTTAAAAATTTAGTTATTTAGTTTACGTGTTCATTTTAATAATTGAATTACATGTTATAAAAAAGCATGGTAAGCGTTAGGAGTATTAAAAGGATTACTAATACTTCTAAAATTACTTTTTTATTAAACTTTTTATAACTCACTTAATTGGTATTGGTATAAATCAAATTTAACATAGAATTAAGAGGAAGATTAATACAGTTTTAACATTCTGTAAAACAAATGAAGCGCTATGTAAGATTTATATGCCTCATGATACATTTGTGCTATTTGATGCAACATTTGTGTTATGCTGCAAAATATTGATGGGTTAAAAAGGTGTTGTAAGTCAGGTGGTTGTGGTTTAATTGACTTGAAAAATGCAATAATCTTATGTTGAAAATCCGTCTGAGTTTAAAACAAGGTCTTAAAAGTATGCATGATGTATGAACCTGTCGAAATATTTTTAACTGATTGCAAAACAATAGCGGTTTCGACAAGCTGACAAATCAAATTTAATTGACTTTTTAAATAGCTTTTTTATAGAGCTTTAAGATTTTTTATGGATGTTGAAGATGAAAACGAATACAATATAAAATCGTTTTATACAGCTTAAAACTTAGCTTTTTAAATCATAAAACAAGCTGTTTTGAAGGTGCTAAGCGGTGTTTTAAAAGTCTTTTTTGGTTTCAATCTCAGTTGGTAATAACCCGAAGTGTGCTTTAAAACATTTCGCAAAATATGAAGGCGATGCAAACCCAACTTTGTAACACGCTTCACTAACGGTAGTGCTTCCGTTTTCTAAGATTTGCTTTGCTCTTTCCAGTCGTATTTTTCTAATAAACTCATTAACAGTTTGTCCTGTTAAGGCTTTAATTTTTCGGTATAATTGGCTGCGACTTAGGTTTAATTGATCTGCTAAAACCTCTACGCTTAAATTCGTGTCGCTAATATTGTTATTAATATAACCGAGTAGTTTTTGTATAAATTCTTTATCTATAGAACTTGCATTTTGGTTTTCTTCTGCGCCACTAATCGCTCTAAAATATTTATCGAAAATAAGCTGTCTGCTTTTTATTAATTGCGACAATCTTATTTTTAATAGTTTTAAATCAAAAGGTTTTACCATATAGGCATCGGCGCCGGTTTCAATACCTTCAATTCTGTTTTCTATAGAGGCTTTGGCGGTTAACATTAGCAAAGGAATGTGGCTTGTTGAAGCATTAGATTTAATAATCTTGCAAAACTCAAAACCATTCATTTCGGGCATGATTACATCTGTAATAATTAGGTCTGGAAAGGATTCTTGTGCTATTTTAACGCCTTCAGTACCGTTGCTTGCTAGTAGTATTTTGTATTGCTCACTTAGTTCGGTTTTTAAATAATCCTTAAGTTCTACATTATCTTCTACAATAAGAATGGTATCTTTCTTTTGAATTTTAAGTGTTTCATTTAAGTGTTCTTCAACTTCAATATTAGGGAGGGTTAGAAAATCTTTTTTGTTAATATATAAACTTTCTTCACTAGTTATAAGGTCATCTTCCTGGTAATGCGCATGGCCAGTAGGTAATAATATTTTAAATACAGTACCTTCTCCAATTTCACTTTTTACTTCTATTTTTCCTTTATGAAGCTTAACAAAACTTTGTACCACTTCAAGTCCAATTCCTGTGCCTCCAAAATAGGATCTGTTTTGATCTTCAATTTGATAAAAACGTTCAAATATTTTTTCAACTTGATTTCTTTCCATGCCTGGTCCAGTATCTGAAATAGTAATTTCTACAGCTTCTACAGGTGTTTTTTCATCAATTAAAGGTAATATGTGTAGGTGGTCTGTAGCGGATAATTCAATAGCTATGGTACCGCCTTCTGGGGTTATTTTAATGGCGTTTGATAATAAGTTGAAAAGAATTTTATCAAGCATTTTGGCATCTGCCCAAACGCTTAAATCGGGCACATCGGCGTCTACGCTTAAATAAATGTTTTTCCTTGTAGCTTCTTCTTGAAAGTATTCTGCAATATTTTTAGTGAAATCAATTAAATTTATTTTTTGAGCTCTAACATTCATTTTGTTGACTTCAAGTTTTCTTAAGTCCATTAATTCATTAATTAACCTATAAAGCTTGTCGGTATTCTTATAAATAATAGCGTGTTTGTTTTTTATTTTTTGAGGTAAATTAAGGTCGCTGTCGTTTATAATATCTTTAAGCGGATTTATAATTAATGTTAGCGGTGTTCTAAATTCATGCGAAATGTTTGTGAAGAATTGAATTTTCTTTTGATTTAATTCATCATTTTGATTTTGACTTAAACGCTCCACACGAAGCAATTCCTTTTCTTTAATTCTGTTTAGTGTTAAGCGATTTAAAATATAAATTCCAACGAAAAACAGCGTTAAATATGAAAAAAGCGCCCATTTTGTTTTCCACCAAGGTGGTAATATAGATATTTTTAATTCTAAAGGTTTTTGGTTCCAAACGCCATCATTATTAGAAGCCATGAGCTTGAATGTGTAATCGCCATGATCTAAATTAGTATAGGTGGCACTGCGTTGTTGGTCAACATAATTCCAGGTGTTTTCATAACCTTCCAGATAGTAGGCATAATTGTTTTTTTCGGGTCTGGTGTAATTAATGCCTGTGTATTCTATTGTAAATACGGTTTGGTTATCGTTTAAAGTGATATGATCAGTTTCTGAAATAACTTTGTTTAAAGGCGCATTATGAGTTCCAGGGATTACTTTTTTGTTGAATAATTTTAACTCTGTTAAACGTAAGGAAGGCGGATTGGTGTTTGTGTTTACATGCTTGGGGTTAAAAAAATCGACCCCTTTTAAGTTTCCAAAATAGATAATACCATCATCATCTTTTAGAACCGAATCAAAATTATAATCGTTCGAAACTAAGCCATCATTAGAAGTGTAATTGGTAAATTTCATGGTTTCTAAATTAAATTTAGTTAGCCCAGAATTACCACTTATCCATAGGTTGCTATGGTCTTCAATTATGGAAGCGACATTTTCCTCCATTAAACCGTTAGATTTATTGAACCAAGTAAATGTGTTTGTTGCTTTATTGTATCTGCATAAACCAGCGCCCCTTGTACCTATCCAAATGTCTTTATTTGTAGATTCATAAATGGATAGAATATAATTAGCATTTGATGGATTGTTGTAGGCTTTTGTCATTTCGTATGTAAACGAAGTGACTTTAATACTTTCGTCTTTTTGTTTTTTTACTTTGAATAACCCATGGGGTGTACCTATCCAAATGTAATCTTCAGAATCGACTAAAACCTTAGTAATGTCTAATCTAGCAAGTGTTTCCGTATTATATTGTTTAAAAGCTTTTGTTTTAGGGTTGAAGGCATGAAGCCCTTGAAAATAAGTGCCAATCCAGATGATGCCGTTCGAATCTTCAGATAAACTCATTATGGTATTAGAGGCTAATGCTCCCGAAGTGTTTTCTATGGAGTAGTTTTTAAATTTTTTGTCGCCTTTTTTTAGAAAAAATAAACCGCTATCCCAGCTACCTGCCCAGATGTTTTGATGGGAATCCTTAAAAATGGTTTCAATATAATCCGATGTTAATCCCGAATAAATCTTGTTATCAATACTGTTTATGTGGGTTATTTTTGCTGTTTTAGTATTGTAAATATCAATGCCGCCACCATCGGTTGCAACCCAGAGTTTGTTTGTGTTTTCTTTAATCATCCCCATAACCGAGCCTATTTTTAATGAGTTATCATTATTCGGCAGGCTTTTAATGTTCATGAATTTGTTATAAAGATTATCGCTTACCGCTACGCCACTGTTGTAATAGCCTAACCAGAGTCGGTCTCTGTCATCAATAAAAAGCGTCCAAATAGAATTGTGAAGGATGCTATTTTCTTCGGATTTGTTAGCGCGATAATTTTTTATGATTTGTCCATTATCTTGAATGTGAAAGAGGCCATCGTTTTCGGTTCCAATAATTATGGTGCCATCCGCTAGCTCATCAAAATCCATAATTTTTTTGGACGTGAAATTAAAATGGGTCACATCAATAATATGGTTGTTGCTGTCGTTGCTTAGTTTGCATTTGTAAACCCCTTCATTGGTTTTAGAACCAATCCATAAATTACGTTCGCTATCCAAGAAGAGCCTTTCAATAGAGGTGTTAAATGTATTTTTATTGTTTGAAAGTAATCTGGTATGAATAAGCTTGTTATTAATTAAGTCTAGCTCTTTCAGTCCTAAATTTGTGCCTACAAAGGTTTTTCCTTGCTTGGAATGCTTTATACTGTTAATATTTAATGGAGTACCATCTTCACTAAAAGTAGAGTTTGAGATTTTATCAACTTTTAACGTCTCTGTATTAATTTTAAACATTCCTAGGTTATTTGTTCCTATTAAAATGTTGCCAGTTTCGTCTTCTTCAATAGTTAAAATAAATTCATTATTAATATTTGTGCTGTCTAGAACAATTCGGTTAAACTGGTCTAAATCTCTATGGTATAAGTTTAATCCGTTTTCGGTGCCAAACCAAAGTCTGTTTTTGCTATCAATAAAAGAGTGCTGTATTCGGCTACTACTTAACGAGGTTGAGTCGTTTAATTTGTGTTTGTAGTTTATATAGTCAATGCCATCAAATTTATAGAGGCCCGTTCCGGTGGTGCTTATCCATATAAAACCATAATGATCTTGAATAATATTTGAAATGCCTACTTTAGGTATGCCTTCTTTTATGTTAAAAAAATGGAACTCTTGGTTTGGCTCTTGCGACCAAATAGTGAAGGATATTAATAAAAAACAAAAAATAAATGTTCTTCTCATAAGTTCATAAGTAGGTAATTTTAAAAAAAATAACTCAATTTAAAATTATAGAATTGAATCTAACTTTCCTATTGTTTTAGATTTTAAACGGTTAAGTAATATACATAACTTTTAGCAGATTGATGATTTTGTTAAAAGAAGTCAGGCTATAATTAATCGTTTAAAGCTTTTTATTTGAGCAAATATTGGTTCGCTTTCGCATTATTTTAAACAGTTTTTATTTTTCGTATTGGATTTTATATCTGTTTTTAAAGGCCTGTATAGTTATTGTCTAGTCAAGATTTCTTGTTTGCTTCTGTTTTTTCATCAAGTTTATAAATTCAATTAAACAGAAAAAAAACTATTGAATCACAAGAAAAATACCACTCCAATATTTTTCTTCTTTTGAATAGATTTTACCAAACACTCTAAATATGATGCAACAAAAAATTTATTATTCTAAAAGTAAAACAATTCTAAAATTCCTATGCCTTTATATCATTATAATGGTTCAATCTTGTGTAAAGGTGGAATCAAATACTAATGAAATACTCGGTAATTCTAGTCCTGTAGAAAGTTTAAAGCCACTTAATTTTAATGCTGAAATTAAAGGGAGTAAGGTTAAAAAAATCACTATCGATTTAACTAATAATAAATCCTATGGTAGCCTGAGTTTATTTGCTGATGGGGCATTGCTTTTAGACAATTTAGATGTTTCAAAAACTGGGCGTCAAAAAGTAAATGCTGTAATCGGATTTAAAGAATTGGGAGACGTAAATTTCAAACTTTCGGTTAGAGATGCCGAAATGACCATTCATAAAATAACTGTAGAGGATGCTGGAAACCTTGAGATTCCTAAGTTTACAGACATCAGTGAAGCAGCAGGATTAGATCGTGTGAATTCTATAAAATATGGCGGACCTTCCATAGCAGATATTAACCAAGATGGTTATTACGATTTTATTGTGAACAACCACAACCAAGAATCAAGTAAACTGTATTGGAATAATGGCGATGGCACAGTAACAAAACACAGTCAAAATCTCGCCCGTTGGTACATGCACGATTTGCATGGTACTGCGCTTGGAGATTATGATAATGATGGCGATTTAGATTTAGTCGTTACCCAAGGTGGAGGGAATGGAGCAAATCCTTCCATTGCCAATTATTATAAAAATGATTATTCCAATTTTATTCGATTTACAGGCGATGTTGGTATTACCCGTGGCGCTAGGGGTAGAGGTGCACGTTGGTCAGATTACGATTTGGATGGCGATTTAGATTTAATGTTGGTGAATGAAGAAGGCTTAAAAAAGGAAAAACCACAGCATTTCTATTATGAAAATTTAGGCGATGGTACTTTTAAGTTTAAAGATGTGCCTGGAATTCAAGATGCACATCCTTCGCGCGCTTTAATAACCGATATTAATGGCGATCACATTGATGATATCATTTTATACGGCCCATTGTCTATTTGGAAAGGTAATGGCGATTTCACCTTTACAGAGGTTACTGCTAAAATGCTAAAGGATCTTCCTGAATACAAACAAATTATGGCGCTTGCAGATGTAGATATCGATAATGATGGCGATTTAGATTTGTATTTAGCTCGCGGACTAGAATTTGAAGGCGGAAAAGGTGAAACACCCTCGTTAGACAGCGATCCTGTAAATAAAGAAATGGCACTTAAAACCAGAGGTTATAAAGGCGTTGATGCTTTTGAGTTTATTGGCGACAACAAAATTAAACTTCACAACTACTATTACTTAGCGCAAGGCGATTATAGAGGAAAAACCTATCCTATTTTTTTAGGTGAAAACAAAAAAGAAGCTCTAATACCTTCGGGTCAAGATTTCGAAATTGATAGCAAAACGGCTCAAGGTTGGCCAAAAGATATTTCGGCTGATGGTTTTTATATTGGAGCCATAGGCGATAACAAATGGAAAGCAGCTTTGGTTAGAAATGGCGATTTATTCTGGTCGTATCGATTTAGTTTGTCTGGTGTAGAAGCTGTAATGCCCGAATTTGTACCTCAAAATAGAAATGTTCAGGATATTTTACTTAGGAATGATAATGGGGTGTTTACAGATGTTTCTGAAGCTTATAACATCCAGCCCGGAGGGAATTCTTTAGGGGTTACTGTGGGAGATTTTAACAACGATAGTTACCAAGATATATTTGTGTACCGTTGGGGCTTTATTGGGTCTAGAACTTCCGATTATATGTTGCTAAACACAGGGAATGGCGCTTTTGAAACCGTTACCATGCACGGCGCCAATGCTATTGGTGATGCTGGAAATGGCGATATGGGACAGGCTTTCGACTTCGATTTAGATGGTGGTTTAGACCTGCTAAATGGTAGTGAAGGCGGTATGTGGTATTTGTATGCGAATAAAAATCCGGGTAGCGGTAATTATGCTTTAGTACGTGTTGGTTATGCGCCAAAATCGAATATCGATGCCATTTCTGCTGAGGTTATTGTAAAGACTGCAAATCACGAATACCGTAAACGCGTAGGCTCGGCAGGCGAAGTGTTTTCTCAAAGTTTATTAAATATGGTACATTTTGGTTTAGGGACTGAAACTAAAATAGAAAGCGTAACCGTAAGATGGCGAAATGGCGAAACGGTTGTGTTCAATAATAAGGCGGCTAATGCCATAATCGATACCAATAAACTAGATCCAGAAGGGGTGGTTATAACTGATGACGTTTCGGAAATAAGAAAAGGCACTTCCATGCCATTAATAATAAAAGCTTCACCTAAAAACGCCGATCAAGAGGTGCAATGGGCTTCTAGTAATCCGGAGGTTTTAAAAGTTGGTACAGATGGCGTAGTTGAAGCCGTTGGGAACATCGGTGAGAAAACGACAATTACAGCAACTAGTGTGGCTAATGGTTTAAAGGCTTCAAAAGAAATAAGTATTGTCGATTGGTATGCGCAGCCTATTGAAACGATTGTTTTATCTGAAGCGCAGGTTACTTTGTTTGAGAATGAATCCTTGCAATTGGAAACAACATTAAATCCGAAATACGCCGATAATCAAAATTTAGTTTGGGAAAGTAGTCATCCTGAAGTAGCTACAGTTGATGACTTAGGAAAGGTAAAGGCTCTAAAAGCAGGCAAAACTAAAATTACTGTAGCTTCGGCTGAAAACCCTAAAGTTAGTGCTCATACTATGATAAAGGTTGAGCCTTTTGTGAAACCTTTTATTAAGCTTTTGAATAAAGAAAAATTCAACAGCTTTAATGTCGGAGATAACATTACTGTTGAAGCCGAATATTACGCGGGGTCTGGACAAAAAGTTATAAATGCCGATGAAGGTGGTGTGCGTTTATGGTTGCGTCATTTTAAAAATGAATGGGTGCCTATTAAAGACGTGGTTTTGGTTGATGAAACTGCACTTAACAAAGTGTCTGGTAAAGCTGTGAAAACCTTTTCTCTTAAAGGTTTAACACCAACAAAAGATTTGCCAGAAGGTCAATTCTATATGTTGCGTGCAACCTTTACATCCAGCGATGGCATCATGTATAATGATCAGGTTTATCCTTTAAATATTAAACCATAAAAGTTTCAGAGCAAAAACGCGCTTTTGTTTTTAATGTTTTTGCCTTGCTAAAAGTTTTGAGTGACTTTTGCAGGTCAATAAAAAAACCTTATAGTAACAAATGCTATAAGGTTTTTTATTGAATTATATTTCTCAGCGTGAGGTATTGAAAACGGTTTTAATACTCCAAATAAACCGTGCGTTTTTGTAAATGATGTTCTATACCATAAATACCATCTTCGCCACCAATTCCCGAGGTTTTATGCCCCGAATGATAGCCTTGAATATAGCCAACAATTTGTTTGTTGATGAAAATTGTTCCCACCTGTAATTGATCAATGGCCTTTTGATGAATCTTATAGTTATTGGTAAATAAGTATGCCGATAAACCTTCTTCTCTGGCATTCGAATAAGCCATAGCTTCATCAAAACCATTTACTTTAATGATGGGCAGGACAGGCGCGAATAATTCGTGTTTTGTTGTGGCATCGCCGTTTTTAACATTGGTAAGAATGGTTGGAGCAAACCAATTGCCTTTTTCAAATTCAGCACCATTTGGTCGGCCGCCTCCCATAACCAGTTCGGCACCATTGGCAATATCTTGATTTACTAAATCTTGCACACGGGCTAAACCTTGCGAGCTTACATTGGGACCCATATTTACCGATGCATCAAAAGGGTTACCCGTTTTAATTTGTGCTACACGTTTAATGAGTTTTTCGGTGAATTCATCAGCTATTTTTTCGTCAACCATCACCATTTCATTGCAAATACATACTTGTCCGCAGTTGGCATATCTAGAAATGGCAGCAGCTTCAACAGCCTTATCGATATCCGCATCATCTAAAACAATAAATGGGGCTTTACCACCTAGTTCTAAGATTAAACCTGTAATGTTATCCGCAGCAGCGCGATACATGGCGCGTCCCGCATTGGTGCTTCCGGTTAAACTGATTAATTTGGTAATCGGACTTTCAACTAATAAAGAAGCGGTTTGTGCATTTTGTGTCGCTACCATATTAACAACGCCTTTAGGAAGGCCTGCGTCTTCTACCAATCGGCAAAATTCTGAAGCGGTAACAGGTGTTAACTCATGTGGTTTTAAAATAATGGTATTTCCTGTAACCAAAGCCGGACCCAATTTTCGTCCGATTAAAGCTAAAGGATAATTAAAGGCACACAACGCCACGGTAACGCCATAAGGAACTTTATGGATTTCCAAACGCTCGTTAGCATTTTCAGTTGGAAAAATAGCCCCTTGAATACGTCGTCCCGCTTCCGCGGAATAGGTCATATATCGAATCGTGTCATCAACTTCACCAAGTGCTTCAGCATAAGTTTTTCCTTGCTCCATAACTAATAATTTGGCGAAATGTTCCCGTTCTGCTTTCAAACGATCACAAATGGCATAAATGTAATTGGCTCTCGTTTGAGCAGGTGTTAAATGCCATCCAAATTGCGCTTTTTCTGAGGTTTCTAAGGCATATTGCACGTCTTCTTTGGTACATGCGGTAACCGTTGCAAAAACGTCATTGTTTGCTGGGTTTTCTACTTCAATAAGTGCTCTTTTTGAGGAATCTAACCACTCACCATTGATGAAACAGGGGTAATGTTTAATTTCTTTTGCCATTATTAGTATGTTTTATTAGTTAATTAAATTTTGGTGTACGCTTTTCTACAAAGGCTAAAAAACCTTCTTTGGCATCATGCGTATCGTACAAGGCGTTAACCGATGTGGTTTCGTAATCTAACGATTCTTGTAAGTTCATGCCTTTATGTTTTTGCACATAATGTTTAATGGCCGCCATGGCTTGTCCTGCGCCTTGAGCTAATTCATTTACATAATGCGTTACGCTTAATTCAAAGGCATCGGCAGGGAATAATTGATTAAATAGGCCATAATCATAAGCTTTTTGTGGTGATATGTTATTTCCCGTTACCAACAATTCCATGGCTCGGCTCGCTCCAATTAAATCGATGAGTCTTGGTGTGCCGCCGTTTCCAGGCATTAAGCCTAATTTCACTTCGGGTAAGCCAATTAAATAGTTGCCTTCGGAAGCAAGACGGATGTCGCAAGCCATAATCATTTCTAATCCGCCGCCTAAAACATGACCGCTAACGGCTGCAATAACAATTTTACTGCTTGAGGTAATGGCTTCGGAAACTTCGCGAGCCGCTTTTACCATTTCGGCATTTTGCTCGGTGGTATTGCTACTGAAGATTTTAATATCAGCTCCAGCGCAGAAAAACTTTTCGGAAGTGCTATTGATTAAAATAACTTTGATAGCATCGTCTGCGCTAGCTTCTTTTACAGCTTGACTAATTAATTCTAAAAAGTCTTTGTAATAACTATTCGCTTTAGGCCTGTTTAAGCTAATGGTAGCAACGCCTGCTGCTTTTTTGACTAGTATGTTGGTTGATAAATCACTCATAAAATTCTGTTATTACGATGTTAGTTCTGTATTGATTTTCTCATTGTGTTCGCCTAAAACGGGACTGCCAATTTCCGAGGTTAACCAGGCACCATTAATTTGAATCGGGCAACGTGTCGTTTTGTAGGTGTAGCCGTCAGCCATGTTAACTTCCTGAATCATCTCTAAAATTTTAAAGGCGTCTTGATCCATGAGTGTTTTCCAATCCATGATTTCGGCACACCAAATATCGGCAGGCTCTAAAACGGCTAACCACGTTTTCGTGTCTTTCGTAGCTAGGTGTTTGGCAAGGATGTCTTTAATCTCATCCCTTTGATTAAACCAACTTTCGGGCGTTTCATATTTTGATAAAGCTTCACAACCTATTAAACCGCCAATAAAAGGAATAGATCCCATGGCCAACGCCATAGCGCCATTTTTAGTCGCGTAAACCCCGTAAGGTGCGCCTAAATAGGCATGTGCGGAATTGCTTTTTGGTCGGATGGTTGGTTGCCCGCCGTCTCTAAAATAACAGGTAATGGATTCAAACTGGTATTCTAAAGCCGATTCAAGCATGCTTACTTCCACGTGACCGCCTTCACCCGTGGTTTCTTTTCTGTACAAACAGGCTAAAATACCTTGTGCTAAATGGGCACCAGATAAAATATCAACTACAGCCAAACCAATAGGGATAGGGCCTGCGCCATCGTTTCCATTTAGCTGTGTTAATCCTGAAAGCGATTGCAATAATAAATCCAGTCCTGGTTTATCTTTCCAAATGCCTTCTTTGCCATAACCTGATAATTCAGCATAAACGATTTTAGGATTAATAGATTTTATGGTTTCGAAATCAATGCCTAGTTTATCTACAACGCCTGGTCTGAAATTATGAATTAAAACATCGGCCTTGCTGATTAATTGATAGACTTTTTCACGTTCATCGGTCGCTTTCATATTGGCCGCATAACTTTGTTTATTTCTGTTGATGGCATGAAACATCGATGAAGCGCCGTTCATCACCACATTTGAAAAATACAAACCACGACCTAAATCTCCCGTTTCGGGTTTTTCAATTTTAATGACTCTAGCACCTAAATCAGCCAATCTTAAACTCGCTGAAGGGCCAGATAAATACTGACTAAAGTCTACAACTAAGATGCCTTCTAATGGTTTTTTCATGATTAACTTAGATTAAATTCTTTTTCTATTAAGGCATTATTTTCACCCACTTTTGGTGCCGATTTTTTATTGAAAATTCGGTTACCATCAATTCGGATGGGGCAGCGCGTGGTTTTCATTGAAATACCATCGGAAGTTTCAACCTCTTGATCCATTTGAAGGATTTTGTAGCCTTCATGATTCAATAATGTTTTATAATCAAATACTTCTGAAACTCTAAAATCTAATGCTTCAAAAATAGATAACCAATGTGCTGAGCTTTCTTTAATGAGTTGTTCTTGTAAAAAAGCCATAATGTCATCGCGTTTTTCATACCATACTTTCGGATTTTGAAAAGCATCAGGAAGATGCAAGTTCATCGCTTTTGCCAGAGCATCTAAAGGTGTTAACGCAATACTGATGTAACCATCTTTGGTTTGATAAATGCCATAAGGCGCCTCTAGATACACGTGGGCATTGCCTTTTTTTGCTCTTTTTGGTAGCATTTCGCCATCATTTAAGAAAGTAGTTAACAGTTCAAATTGGATGTCTAAAGTGGATTCCAATAAACTCACTTCAACTTTAGAGCCTTTACCAGTGCGGTTTCTGGCAATAAGTGCAGCCAAAATACCTTGAACTAAATGTACTCCTGTAAAAATATCAGAAGTGGCTAGTCCTGTTGCTGTGGGTTCATCGGCTTCGTTTCCCGATAAATTAACAAAGCCCGACAAGGACTGAATAAGTAAATCTTGGCCAGGTTTGGTAGCCCAAGGGCCAACGGGACCATATCCAGAAACCACACCGTACACCATTTTAGGATTTATAGCAGCTACAGTTTCATAATCTAAACCAATTTTTTCCATAACACCTGGTCGGAAATTATGGGTCATTACATCGGCTTGCGCAATGAGTTTTTTTACCTTTTCTAAATCGTCTGGGTCTTTTAAATTGGCTGCATACGATTGTTTATTTCGATTGGCCGTATGAAACACCATAGAGCTTTCATCAATAAAAATATTTTTAAGGGCAATTTGTCGGCCCGCTTCACCAGATCCTGGACGTTCAATTTTAATCACGCGCGCACCTAAATCGGCCATTTTTAATCCAGCCGATGGCCCTGCCATGAATTGCGCAAACTCTAATACGGTAATGCCTTCTAATGGTAACATTTATAAATGATTAGGTTGTTTTCTTTAATGATTTAAGATACAATGTATTCAAGCTATCTAAAAGCGATTTGGCATGGCCACCGTTTTTCATAAACTCACGAATTGGAGCGCCTGCATTATCCTGAAAATACATGTGTCCGTGGTAACGTGGTCTTAAAAAGGCTCTATCTAAAGTGGGTAGCGTGTCTTTAAAATAATCTAAAGCATTGAAATTATTTGTGGTATCTAACCAAGCCTCTCTGTGTCCTGGTTGTCCGCCATAATCAAAGAACACGGTTTTTTGGGTTTTAGGAGATGCTACATATTCGGCGTAAGCTAAAGCGGTTTCTTTATGTTTTGAATTTGATGAAATGGCTAAACCTGTTCCACCTAAAGTGGTAATTAAATGCTGACCTTCTAGAGTAACGGTGTCATGGAATTTTAAAACATGAGTAGCATAGCCGCGTTTTGAGTAGTTGGTGTAGCCGTAAGCAAAAGGGGAGTAGGCAAATTTATCGCTGCGTGTCATGGCTTCGTAAACCTTAATGGGGTTCATGTCGTAGCAAGAAGCATCAATATATTGTCCTAAATCTCTTAAAATATCTAAGGCTTGTAGCCCGATGTCTTCCGAAACAAAATAGTCTTTTGTTAGGGCTACATCTTCACCATGCGTGCAACAAATCATATAAAAACTCATTAGAGTATCCTGAGGAATCCCAGGAATAGCAACCAAACCGTCCTTTGCTAAGGCGATTAAATCGGCCCAAGTTTTTGGTAGCGTTTTTCCTAATTTGTTTAATAAATCTGGTCTGCTTGCTGCCACGGGCGTTGCGGCATCGATGGCTAAAGCACTTTGATACCCGTCGAAACAATAACTTTCGTGTGATTTCCCAACCGAGTTCGCGGCTTGATCGTCTAAAAATGATTTCGGTAAATGTTCGTTTAACGGAATGATAACCCCTGTTCGAGCTGCAAAACCTGCCCATGGATGATCTATGATTAGTAAATCATACCGTTTTGCTAGGGTATCAATCGGTTCGTCTGCAAAAGCTTGTAACGAGCGTTTTTCCCAGGTGATTTCTATATTCGGATTTAATTCATGGAAACGTTGTGCTGTAGCAACGGCCGATGTGAAACCACGACTGTGGTCCCAGGTTATTCCTTTTAATTTTATATGTTTTTCTGACATAATTCGTAGTCTAGTAAAAAAGAGACCATCTAAAAACCCAATTTATTGGTAGTTTCTAAGTAGTTGTTTCGATTTGGGTGTTGTTTTTAGACAGTCTCTGCAATTAGTAATAATAGTTAGTCGTTGTTAAAATCCTGATGCTCTTGGAATTTGGGTTTGACTCTCGTAACGTTGTCCGTCTTCTCCTGTAAAATCTTTGAAGAAGTGGTAGTATGAACCATATCCGCCATTTTCGTTTTCGTTTTTCAAACGTTCCTCTTTCCAAGCGTTAAAATGTTTTGTGGCCTCTTTTTGATCGCCAATTAGGAAGAAATAATCGTTTTTAGAGATTACTTTTCCGCTTTTGTCGGTTAATTCTAGGTTCACAAAAAACTTAGATTTCACCGATTTTAAAACCTTTTCATTAATTGGGAAGAATGATTTCGCACTGTTTTCTTCAATCTTGTCAATGGAGAAGGTTTTGTTAGCAATCACTTTTCCAGAGTCGTCTTTCATTTCAAACTTCACCGTACAATCTTCGTATGATTTATAGTAATCATTAATCACCCAAATATTTCCAACAAAAGGCTCCTTAGTATCCCAACGGCGTTTTTTAAATTCAAAATTCACTAAAAGCGGCTGATACGCTTTTTGAACAAAGTAGTATGAATTTTTAGGTTTTCTGTAATTATCAACAATAGCCCATTTCATATCGGGTCCGTAAGTGATGTAATGACAAAGCGCAATACCACTTAAACTTGGTTTATCACGACGGAAATGCTCAATACCATTTTGGAAAATAATCCCTTGTGCATCTTGGGTAGCATTTACAAATTCTTCTAAAGAACCTTTCATTTCACTACCAAAAACATCCCAGTTTTGCATGCGTAAACGGGTTAAATCTGCCCAATGGTGTCCCCAACTTAAACCAGGAGTCCATAATTCTTCTTCAGGAATAAATTTCTTTAAACTTTCTACGGAAGGCACTGAGGTAATTGCAAATTCTGGAACAATAGGGTAGCCATCTGCTTTGGTTTGGTACCAATCTTCGTGCAACCATTTACCCATATCATAAAAGTAACGTAAGGCATGAACGGCTTCTTTCGGTTTGAAACCTGCTTGTTGCCCAACATGATCGGTCATAGGAGAATCTGGAACATATGGTAAATCGACATAAGCTTGAAGTGAATCGCCTAAACGCTCTAAGAATTCACGACCAAATTTAGGGTCACGGGTACGGAACATCATTTCTTCACCACCTTCCATCATGATTAACGACGGATGATTTCTGCGTTCTACAACTACTTTAACGCCTTCGTTAAATATTTCAGCTAGGTTTTTCTCGTCTGAAGGAATATTTCCAGTTCCTAAAGGAATCATGTCTTGCCAAACAGTCATACCCATTTCATCACAGTACTGGTAAAATTCTGGAACTTCTGGTGGGTGCCATCCGAAGATTCTAATATTGTTCATATTCATTTCTTTTGCCAAACGAATTAACTCTTTATAATCGCTTGTTTCGGTACGTCCTACAAAAATATTTGGAGGACCACCCCAACATGCCGAACGGATGAAGTGAAACTTACCGTTTATATAAGTAGATCTCGGGAAGGTAACATCGACATCTTTAACAAAACCAGGATTCCATTTAGAAGTGACTTCGCGAATACCAAATGTGGTTTCGTTAACATCTTGGTTTAATTTACCATCTTTAACCGCAATTTTTGCTGTGTATAAGTTTTGGTCACCTAAATCCCATGGCCACCATAATTTAGCTTCTTTTAAATGTATTTTCTGAATGACTTTATGAGTTCCCGGTTGAATGGTTTTCTTAAAGCTTACTTTTTGCTCTTTCATCTTAAAGTTTTTCCCGTTAAGGGCCGCTTCAAATGAAAATTCTTTAGCAACTTTATTGGTGTTTTCTACGGTGATTTCAAGATTTACATCCGCCGATCCATCTTTATTAATGGTATTGTTAGCATACACATCTTTAAAGCGGATTTTTCCGGTACGTACTAATTTAACAGGGCGTACAATACCAATAGGGGTGATGTCTCTCCAATAATCGCCAAACCAAGGTGTTTTTTTTCCGGCAACAAAAGCGTTTACTTGCGGCGGTGTGTCTAATTTAACCACGAGCATGTTTCGGCCTTTAAGGAAATCGTATTTATGGATGCGAAGAAAATTGGCAACATCAAAAGAAAATTTAGAAAATACCCCTTCATGTTTTCCTAAATAATGACCGTTAAGCCATACCTCGCAGGCATAATCTACGCCTTCAAAAACAAGGTCTACTAATTGGTTTTCTACATCTTCGGTAACGCTAAATTGTAATGCGTACCACCATTCGTATTGTTGTACCCATTGTGCTTTTACACTGTTTCTTCCAAAATGAGGGTCTTCAATAATGCCTACTTTCCAAAGATCGGTGTACACATCGCCAGGTACTTTGGCGTTGTTCCATACTAAGGTTTCAATGTCTTCCGCAGGTAACTTATGCAGGCCTTTTTTAACGCCTTCTCCTGGCGCCATCATTTTAAAACGCCAACGCATACCGCTTAAATCAATAACTTGTTGGTTTGAGTCTTCAAGTGCAAGTGTGGTGTTGGGTTGAGCAAACACGCTAGATGTTACGGATAACACTAGGGCTGTTAAGGCTATTAATTTGAGATTTAATTTAGTCATGTTGATATTACTTTAATTTTTCATATACAAATATATGTATTTATATTTGAATTTTAAATATGAAGTAAATTTTTATATATAAATGTTTATTTTTGCTTTATGAGTAAATACAAAGCACCCGCATTAGAAAAAGGCTTGGATATTATTGAATATTTATCCGAGAAGTCTGTACCACAGTCTCAAATGGAAATTTCTTTAGGTTTAGACAAAACAGCTAATGAGATTTATCGCATGTTGGCCTGTCTTGAAGATCGAGGATATATAAGTAAGAGTACTTCTGGAAAATACAGTTTAACACTTAAGCTGTATCATTTATCCCATACTCACAGTCCTATTGATGGTTTGCTGCGTGTGGCAAAACCGTTTATGGAAGATCTATCGAATGCGACCCATCAAGCTTGTCATATGAGTATTATACAGTATGATAAACTTATGGTCGTGTCTCAAACAAAAAGTCCGGGACCAGTATCACTTTCGGTGGAAGAAGGGAGTTTGTTTCCTTTAATTAAAACGACTTCTGGGCGTGTTTTACTTGCAAATATTGATGAGAAAGAACGTGATGCGATTTTAAAAAAATCGGAAGATTTTAACGCATTAACTGTTAAACAACAAACAGAATTATTACAAACACTTCAACAGATAGAAAAACAGGGCTACGATCTTAAAGAAAGTGAGCTTACTCTAGGAGTTACCGATATTGCAATTACCATTGGTAATGTGCACTCTGGGATTTATGCTTCAATAGCGGTTTCTAGTTTAACAGCGCTTTCAGAAAACAATAAATCTAGAGACTTTTTTATTCAGCAATTACAAAAAACAGCAGCTTCAATTAATGCTGTTTTAGGGGTTTGATATTTTTTATAAATCGGCACCTATAATAGGATGAGGTGCCGATTCTTTTTTGATCAAATACGTTTAATGTTGAACAACAAAACGCTTGGTGGTTGTTTTGTTGTTAGCGTTTATGCTTATAAAATAAACCCCATTATTTAATTGATCAAGAGGGATTGTTTCTACCGATGTAGTTTGCTGATAAACTATGACTCCTAAAGTGTTATATATTTTTATATCATCTATTTTTTGTTCACTTTTAATATGTAATGTTTGGTTTGCTGGAACTGGGTAAATGTGAATGGAATTAGATTGAGTTGGTGTTTCTGTGCTTAAGCTGCTAGTTGGTTTGTAAACACGTATCCAATCTACCTTCATGGTGTTTTTGCTAGGGTCACTTAGTAGTGCATCGTTAGGTGTTCTGCCTGCAGCAACATGCCAGTTTTGAGATTCTACATTAATAATAATGTCTAATTCTTTTGAAAAACCTTGACCGTTTTGGTAATTATAAGGGTCTATTATACTTACTGATGAGGTGTTGCTAGCATTTTGTAATGTGCTAAAAGAATAGCTTGATGATGTAGCAAATGGATTTTCGGTTTGGTAACCATTAGAATCAAAATCTAGAGTGCCATTAGTCATACTAGGGTAGGTGTAATACCAAGTGCTGCCTTTTTTTGTGGCGCTTGCTTTATCGTAAAGTACGCGAACCAGTTCGCCGTCTATGTAGTATTCAAAATGAACAGGGCTTATCCAGTTCACGCCAATTTCTACATATTTTCTTGCGCCGTTATTCCAACAATAATCTCCCCAAGAGGTCGTGATGTCGCTACGCGTGTACCAAGTGTTTTTTCCTCTAGGTTGATAATCTTGAAAAGGTTGGCGAACAAATGAATGATGACTTAAATGAATGTCTTTAGCGAAAAAACCGTTGTTGCTGTCGGCACCACCATAGCATTCTATAATATCAATTTCTTGAGTGTCGTCTGGGCTTAATAACCAAACATCGGATGCTAAAGCGATGTTGGCAACGCTTACGCTAGCTTCAACAAAAACAGGGTAAAGCACTTTGTTGTTGGAGGTTATGCAGCCTGCGCTTATGCCGTCATTAGGCTTATTCATTTTGTTAGGTGAATTGGTAATTGGCATATCTTCACCGGTTTGATTCCATCGTGATGAGGTAATTATTAAATCCGATCCATCTACCCAAACATGGTTGTATTTCCAATAGGTTGTTCCTGGACCATCCCAGGCATTGTGGTAAAAGTTATACCATTTATTGTTGCCAAAATTTGATTTTGTTGTGGCTGGATTAAATGTGTAGTTAAAGTCGTCTGACAGTGTTGTTTGAAGCTCCCAGTTTTTGTCGGTGCCAGCATCAGCCGGAACGGGGATATTAGCCCAATCTTGTGCGAAAATGTTAAAGATTGAAAGTAATAAAAAGTAAGTTAAGAGTTGTTTTTTGTTCATAATGTGTTTAAAATAATTTGGAGTTTAATATTACTCCCTTCATTTTAAATACAAAACAAACTAGACTAGACAATAACTAAACAGGTATCGTAATTTATGGGGTTATCTGGTTTTTAAGTATAAATGATCCTGCTTTTGGTTGAATGTTACTTATTGTACGTATGCTTTTTGCTAATTTCTTTTTCAATTTTAACAAACTCCCAAAATGTGTTAGCGCTTTTGGGGTATGGGAATTTAGGAGCATCTGTTTTTAAAAGCTTTGTTTTTTGTGTCTTGTATTCTGGGCTGTATAAAATGGCGTAAATATAATTTAGAAGGTCGGTTGCAGTGAAGATTTGTTTGTAGTTATCTTGTAATTCGGCAGTATTATTAGAATAGCAAAGGTTTCCTGTCTCGTTTTCTAGAACGAAAGTTAAATCAAGATTTTTAGAAAACTCAGTATTTATTTCTTGAAAGAGATTGGATGGTTTTTTGTTTTCCGAAGTTAAATTTTTGCTTAATGATTGTAAATCGATTAAAAATGAGGTGGTGTTAGAAACGTCTTTTTGATGGCGTTGAATTAGATTTTTGGCAAATTGAATTAAAGTCATCTTGTGCTTCTTTTGAAGGGGTTTGTTAGGATGGCTAATTAAAAAATTCGGGGAGAATTAATTATAAGAGGTCTAGATAGTTGTTCAAAATGTCTTTTTTTGTCGCAAATCGCAATCTTATTTTAATTCACACACAACTTTTAGACTTGCTCCCTTTTATACCCTCTAAAGGATCAAGAGCAAAAGTTGTGGGATTTTAGAATTAAGCAAAAATAGTAGTTAATCTATAGAGGAAGAATTTTACGTTTCTCACGCCTCTGAACTGCGTTCTAAAAGCTTTAATTTTGGCATTAAAGGATTCTGCAGAAGCATTTGTACTTCTATTAATAAAATAGTTTAG
>NZ_JACLAF010000012.1 GCF_015355625.1 Tamlana sp. I1 | reverse complement strand
AACGCTATACAGGATTTAGTAAAATGCGTCGAAAAACAAACAAAAAACGAAAACCACTCACAAGATCATTACTTCACTTACTTGATAAGTTTATAAAATTCGAACAAGAACTTCGAGATGTTTATAAGGTTCGTTTTACAACAAACTATTACCGTCGTGTGGCGGTATTAAAAACAGTTTATACCCAGCAACAAGCGTATTTTGAAACAGGAATATCTCCTAAAGATAGAATTGTGAGTATTGATAAGGATTATCTCAGACCAATCGTACGAGGAAAAGAAGTTAAGCCTGTTGAATTTGGAGCCAAGGTTAACAAACTACAAATAGATGGTATAAATTTTATAGAACATTTAAGTTTTAACGCTTTTAATGAGGGCACACGACTAAAGAGTTCTGTTTACAAAGCACAATCACTAACAAAAAGAAAAGTAAAAATAGTAGGTGCAGATGCTATATATGCCACAAATAAGAACAGGAATTTTGTGACTAAAAACAATATCAAAACGGACTTCAAGCGTAAAGGTAAGCTTCCTAAAAACTATAAGCAGGAGAACAGCGTAAAGGGAAGCTTCCTAAAAACTATAAGCAGGAGAACCAACTTAAGGCTGCAATTACCAAGGAACGGGCAACCAGATTAGAAGGGAGTTTTGGAAAGGAAAAGGAATATTACCATCTCAAACGCATAAAAGCTAAAACAAAAGCCACCGAAACCCTCTGGATATTCTTCGGAATACATACCGCTAATGCTCTGGAAATAGGTAGACGAAAACAAAATAGCCAAGTTCAAAAAGCTGCCTAGATTTTAGTTGTTTTAAAAACTTCACAGGATACCTATGTTCAATTAGCACCTAAAAACTCTAATGCATCAAGATTTTAATAAAAAAACAAAAAACCAAGACTGATATTTAATCAATTCTTGGTTTTTATATTTGATTATTATGTAATTAAGCTAAATTCTGAATGCGCCTAAAAAGTTCTCGATACAATGCTCCTAAGGTCGCATCACTCGAACTGACAAGGTGCTTTTTTTATGGTATTAAATCACAATACCAAACGCCGTATTTTTCAGAATCACTTTTACAAACCGAATCATCGTCTTCATCAGATTTTGGTCTGTTATATTCGCGATATACTTTTTCGCCAATGGTAAAAGGAATGGGTTTTTTAAAGATGGGACCATCAAAACAAAAGGTGTGAAACTCGCCATTTTCACCGCATGGATCTACGCCTTCCGGTAGGTTGGCAATAAAATCTTTATCGATAACAGTTCCCACAAAGTCTTCCCCAAAATATTTAGAATTTGCGCACACAATTATGGTTTTAAAACCTAGATCTAAAAACTCATTTAGAAGGTCTTTAGTATCGCGTTTCCAAATAGGAAAAACAGCTTTAAAACCTTGTTTAGCCAATTGGTTTTCTCTGTAAACACGTAAGTCTTCTAAAAAAATATCGCCAAAAGCACTGTGTGTAAACCCTTCGTTTTTTAAGCAGGTAACCATGTCTAACATTTTGTTTTCATAGACTTCCATGCTTGGCATTTCGGGCAATTCTATAAGGCGTGCCGGAATATTTATGGCATCGGTTTGGGCTTGTAATAATTCTTTTCTAAGGCCGTGCATAGACACGCGGTTAAAATGACTGTTTACTGTGGTTATTAAAGCATCAACCGTGTAATTTTCATCTTGTAACAAATGGTGTAACGCTAAAGCGGAATCTTTTCCAGAACTCCAATTGAAGTAGGTTTTATGTTTATTCAAATCGATTTGTATTTATTAAGTTTGAAGGTAGATTTTTATCAATGTACATGCCGGTTTCAAAAGCATCAAAATCTTCACTGCTTTTTAATATTTCTAATGCGAAAGGTTTTGAAGTTGCCTTTTTAGCCGTCCCTGAAATATCTGAAATTGCTGCAGCTAAAAGCGGTTCGTTTACATCGCCTAAAACCCCTAAATTATTAACTTGTTCGGCGAGTTCGGTTGTAGGGGCAAGGCCATTAAAATAATCGGTTTTGCCATCTACGTTAAGCGATTTAAAAATTAAAGGTTGCATGGCGTAAGTATGCCTTGGGTTGGCACCCTGACGTCTAAAATTTGGAGAATCGTATAAGGTGGTTGAGGCTTGATATTTTCCTGCGGTAGTCGTGCCAATTTGAACCACTTGAATGTAAGGTTGAAGCGAATTAATAACCAATTCGCTTGCCGAAGCACTGCGTTTTGTGGTTAAAACATATACTTTTTGTAATTGTAAACTGTTTAAAGGCGTGCCTTTATTGGTGTCTACAAACCGATTGATGAGTTGCTCGGGGTCGTCGTTTTCAAAAGCTGCTTGAAATTCAGAATTCCATTGTTCGGTGCTAAAAACCTTGCCTTTAAATTGGCCTGTTATCATGCTTGATAAAAGAATAGCGGTATTTACAGAACCTCCAGAGTTGTAGCGTAAATCTAATACCAACTCATTAATTCCTGCACTTTTAAAACTGCCAAATACATTATTTAATTCGTTATTAAATGCATCGGTTCCTGTAAAACCATTGTACATTAAATAACCGATTTTTTTAGAATTAACGTTTAATACGTTATTAATATAGATTGGGTTTTCGGTGTATTGTACTTTGGTTAATGCTATGCTTTCGGTAGTAGGAGTGATGGAATCATCATTGGTGTCTGCCGTATTATTATCATTGTAAGTTCCAAGGTTTATGGTGTAATTATTTGTGCTTAAAAGCTGCGATACATTGCTGGTTGTTAATGACGTTCCGTCTACACCATAAAAAATATCACCACGTTTTACACCATTTGTTTCAGCACTTGTATTAGGCAAAACATAGGTAACTACGCCAAAAACAGTTTCGGGAGAAGCTGGAAACCTATAAATTTGAAACTCCATGCCATTGCTCATGCTAATACCACTAAAAAAAGCATCCAATTCAAAATAATTATCGACTATCCAGCTAAATCGGTCAACGGTTGTTCTTTTGTAAATCAGGCTTTCAAACAATGCTTCAGGCGTGGAAAAGTTTTCTAAATAGTCTTCATATTCACTGCTGCTTGAAAACCGATTATTAGCAAGATTGGGGACGTCATCTTTATATAAGTAAAAACGATTTAATCCTTTCCAAACAAAATCATTTATTTGCGGTATCGTAATAGGTTGATCATCTAAATCTTCAAAACAACCTACCGATATAAAAGCGACTAATATTAAGATGGAAACTTTAATTCTATTCATTAATAAGTAAGTTTATTTTTTTGATTTAAGTGTAGTGTACATGCGTTTTCCTAGCGGTTTAAAGTCGTTAGACACAGCTAAAGGCTCTACATCTAAACCTCTAATGGCTTTTTGAGCCTCACTTACTTTTGTTGTAGTGCCTGTAATTAGCGATAATGCTTTTGCTAAAAATGGCTCGTTTTCATCACCTAAAGCACCTAAGTTTAAAAGGTTTTCACCTTCTGCTGTACTACCAGAGCCTGTTTGATAAGTAATCAGGTAATCTGGTGTTAATCCTTCAAAATAATCTGAAACCCCATTAACATTCGCCGATTTGTATACCAAAGGTTGTATGGCATAGGTGTGATTTGGGTTTGCATTATCTTGTCCAAAATTTTCAGAATCGTATAGCGTTACCGAAGCTGTATATTTTCCTGTGGTGTTTGTTCCTATTTGAACCACATCGATATAAGGGGCTAGACCATTTATAACCAATTCGCTGGCAGAAGCGGTCCCGGTTGTAGTTAAAACATAAACTTTATTTAAGTTAAGCGATGAAATTTGAGTGTTGTCTAAAAGTTGATTTGGGAAGCGGTTGATAAGAAATTCAGGGTCTTCCTGTTCAAAATAACTTTGGTATTTAGTGTTCCATTGTTCTTTTATTAAAATCTCGTTGTAAAATTGTCCCGTAATCATGCTGCATAATGCTAAAGCAGAACTTACACGGCCTCCTGGATTGTATCTCAAATCTAAAACCAATTCGGTAATGCCTTGTGCTTTTAAATCGGCAATTGCGCTATTTAGGTCGTTATCAAAATTGGCTATAAAATTATTATACATTAAGTAGCCTATTTTTATGCCTTGTGCTTCTATAACTTTGCTTTTGTGAATTGGGTTTTCGGTGAATTCAGTTTTGGTTAATGCTACTTTTTTACCATTAAGAGCAATGGTGTTATTGTTAATGTCTGCCAAGCCTAATGTATACGAATCACTTGCACCAAACAACAAATCAATGTAATTGTTAACAGTAAGTTGTTGGTCGTTAACAGTCATAAAAAAATCACCTCTTTTTATGTCTTTTGTTGCTGCATCAGAATTATTTGCGACGTATGTTACATATCCAAAAACATCATTTGAATTTCCTAATCTTACTAAACCAAAATCTAAGCCATTGCTTTTAGAAATACCTTGAAACGAATTGTTTAGTTCGTTATAATCATCAACAATAAAACTAAATTTATCAACATCACCACGTTTGTAAAGCAAATCTTCAAATAAACTTTCAGGGGTATCATAAGTGTTTAGGAATTTATAATAATCATCAGTATTCGAAAATTTATTATCTGAAAGGTTGGGTACGTCGTCTTGCCACAAATAAATTTCATTTAAACCTAACCATACAAAATCGTTAACTTCATTATTTAAGGTTACCGGAACGGATTCTTCTTTTTCTTCTTCTATAGGTAAAGTTGGGGCATCGGACTTAGAACAACCAATGGTAACAAAAAATACGAAAAATAATAAGCTTAACGGTCTAAATAAGTGGATGTGTTTCATGTGTAGCAAGATTTTCTGTGGTAGTCAAATAAACCCTAAATTTACTGAGATTATTGTATAATAAAAAAATAATGCACGCATATAATTTTATTTTAGGTATTCATTAAAATTTTTCTTGTAACAAAATAGAATCTTGTTCGTCGTAATATCAAATAGCCTAATTAAGCCAAAATGACTCAAAAAGAGTTTTTGCATATTGTAACCCCTTTTAAAGACAAATTATTTCGTTTGGCAAAACGTTTGCTGGTTTCTACTGAAGAAGCCGAAGATGCCACCCAAGAAGTGCTTTTAAAATTGTGGAACAATAAAACGAAAATTCAAGAGTATAAAAATGTTGAAGCATTTTCTATGACGATGACTAAAAATTATTGTTTTGATAAGTTGAAATCGAAACAAGCCCAAAACTTGAAAATCGTTCATAGTAATTATGAAGACAAGCAAACCACTTTGCAAAAACAGGTTGAATTAAATGATAGTATCAATTGGGTTGAAAAAATAATAAGCACTTTGCCAGAACAGCAACGTTTAATTATTCAATTACGAGATATTGAGGCTTATGATTTTGATGAGATTGCAAAAATGTTGGAGATGAACCCTACTGCTGTGCGAGTGGCTTTATCGCGAGCAAGAAAAACAATAAGAGAAAAATTGACTAATACACATAATTATGGTATTAAATAATATAGAAAAGTTACTAGAAAAATACGAAAATGGCGAAACGACACTGCAAGAGGAGCAAGCCTTAAAACAGTTTTTTGCCCAAGAGCATGTGCCGCCACATTTAGAAATGTATAAACCCATGTTTGCGTATTTTGCAGCAAACCAAGATGAGGTGTTTACAAAAAATGTATCTTTAAAACCAAAGCGAGGTTTTAATTACACCTGGATTTCGGTGGCCGCCGTGGTGGTTTTATTGTTAGGTTTTTATTTTGAAAACTCCAATAAAACCAACGATTTAGGAACCTATAATGATCCGGAGATCGCCTTTAATGAGTTTTCGAAATCTATGGAAATGATTTCAGAAAAACTTAACCAAGGCACAGCAACTGTAGGGTATCTTGAGGAAGTGAACAAAGGCGCCTCCACCTTAAAATACCTTGAAGAATTAGAAAACGCAACAAGCATTATTTTTAAAAAACAAATACAATAAGCCCCATGAAAAATTCAAATAATATAAAAACAAAACGCATGAAAAATAGATTAATAATTATGGTAATGGCTCTGCTTTTATTACCATTTATAGGAATGGCACAAAAGGATATATTTGAAAAATATAGTGATAATGCCGATGTAACCTACGTTTCCATTAAACCAAAAATGTTTCAAATGATTGCAAAAATGGGCATTAGTGTCGACGATCCTGAAGCTGAAGCGTATATGAATATGGTAAAAAGCATTACCAGTTTTAAAACTATTGTAACCGATAATAAAGCGATTGCTTCGGATATTTCAAAATGGGTATCGTCGCGTTCTAGCGCTTTAGAAGAATTGATGGAAGTGAAAGACGAAGGTAGCGATGTGAAGTTTTATGTAAAAGAAGGCAAGGATGTCGATCATGTCAAGGAACTTTTAATTTTTGTGAACGGCGTGGATAAAATGATGAAAAATCAAGGTGTAGAAGTTAATGGTGAGTTACGAAAAATTGAAACCGTTGTGGTGTCCTTAACTGGTGATATCGATTTAAATCAGATTTCTAAATTAACCGATAAAATGAATATTCCTGGCGGAGAACACCTAGAGAAGAAAAAATAATATGAATACCTGTATTCATTGATAGAATTCTGCGTCGAGAATGTCTAAAAAGTTTACTAGATGTCATATTGAGCTTGTCGAAATATTTTTGACTGATTGCTAATCTATATCGGTTTCGACAAACTTAACTTGACAAATCAAATTTAACTTACTTTTTAGACAGTCTCCACACCCAAAACCATTTATGGTCAATTATAATAGGATGCCAATAAAAGTTCAATGAAAATTATATAATATTGAAATAGATAGTGTAGTCAGAAAAAACAAATCAACAATCATGAAAAAAAACATCTCATATCTTGTGTTAACAATCATTGCAGCCACTTTTTTTGTAAGCTGTAGTAAGAGCGAAACTTTACAGAGTTATTTTGTAGACCATCAAGAAGCGCCAGGGTTTATTTCTCAAGATTTTCCGTTATCTATGGTTAAAATTGATAAATCTCAACTTACTGAAAAGCAAAAAGAAGCCTATAATTCTGTTGAGAAATTAAATTTTTTAGGTTTTAAAACCAGTGATGAGAATTTAGAGACTTATCAAACAGAAACCGCTAAAGTAAAGGCTATTTTAAGTGATGAAAAATATAATGACTTATTAGATTTTAATAGCAAAGGCGATAAAGTTTCGGTGAAATATATAGGTACTGATGAGGTTGCCGATGAAGTTGTTGTTTATGGAAGCTCCAAAGAAAAAGGCTTTATAATTGTTCGTGTTTTGGGACATAATATGAGTCCGCAAAAAATGATAACTTTAGTTGAAGCCCTTCAAAACGCAAATTTTGATGAATCGCAGTTAGATGATATTTCTAACTTCTTTAAATAGATAGAAATCCTTTTTGAAACATAATTAAAGAAAATGCCTTTTTTTAATTCACTTTAAAGAAAACATTTTATTTTTTAACAATAATAAAGCAAAGTATTGCCGAGGTTAATGTTAAAAAGGTTCCAAGAATTAATTCAATTATGTTTTGGGCAAATAGATTACCTATGGTGTTTAATGTGAAGAACAGCACAAAAAACCAAATAAATATTTCGATAATCTTGTTGCTTTTCCCCGCTTTTAAGTTTTTGTATTTAACAAACAGGATAACCAATATAAAAGCAATAAATACCATTGATATAGTTACAAAAGATTTCATTTCTTCAACAGAATTAAGCTTTCCTGCCCAAATATTATCATAAGCAATTTGTTCTGTGAAAATTAATAGTTGAAATATTAAAACGATTCCGAGAATGAAAAACATGATAATTAAAGCTGTTTTCTTGGTCATATTATTTTTGTTTAAATAGAAATCTGTCGATGTGTTCTATACTTATTATTAAAAAAATGAAGCTGTATAAAAAGTATGTAAAATTTGATTTGTCAGGTTGAGATTGTTGAAAATAATTCTGATTATCAATCCATTAGAGCTAATTTAGCAAGTTTAATACTGCATCAGGTATACTTTTTAGACAGCCTCATTTATATAATAAAAATTCATTGATGTTTTTCTGGAGAAAATGTATAAAAAAAACGCCTGATTAAAAATTTTAAACAAGCGTTTTTAAATATATTTTAATGTGTTTTTTCTATTGTAAATTTTTATCTCGTGCTTTAATATTTAAATAAAACAAATTGATAACTATGGCAAAGAAAATAATTGTAAGAACAGTTAAAACAATAAAATTATCCAATAAATCTAGAATTCCGAAAACAAAAATTCCAGTAATCATTAATGTAGTAAGAATCAAAGATTGTTTATCGCTCAACATGTTTTTTTAAATTCCTGTATAGTTACTAGGTGTAATACGTTTTAATTCTTCTTTTATTGTGTTAGACACCTCTAAAGTATCGATAAAACTAGAAATGGACTCTTGATTTATTTTGGAGTTTGTTCTTGTTAATCCTTTTAAAGCTTCATATGGATTCGGATAAGCCTCACGACGTAAAATCGTTTGAATAGCTTCTGCAACAACGGCCCAGTTATTTTCTAAATCTTCAGCAAATTTACCTTCATTTAAAAGTAATTTGTTTAGTCCTTTTAAGGTCGATTTAAAACCAATAAGTGTATGTCCGAAAGGCACACCTACATTACGTAAAACGGTGCTATCGGTTAAATCACGTTGTAATCTAGAGATTGGTAATTTAGCTGAAAGGTGCTCAAATACGGCATTTGCTATACCTAAGTTACCTTCAGAATTTTCAAAATCGATAGGGTTTACTTTATGTGGCATCGCCGAGCTTCCTACTTCTCCAGCTTTAATTTTTTGTTTGAAATAATCATTAGACACGTATGTCCAGATATCTCTATTTAAATCAATAATAATCGTATTAATACGTTTTAAGGCATCAAATAAGGCGGCCATAAAATCGTAGTGCTCAATTTGAGTTGTTGGAAACGAGTGGTGTAAACCTAGTTTTTCTTCAACAAAATGGCTTCCAAAAGCTTTCCAGTCATTATTTGGATAAGCCACATGGTGCGCGTTAAAATTACCTGTAGCACCACCAAATTTAGCGGCGTTAGGTATCGTTTTTAAAACCTCAAATTGTGCTTCTAAACGTACTACAAAAACTTCAATTTCTTTTCCTAAACGCGTTGGAGATGCTGGTTGTCCATGCGTTCTTGCAAGCATAGAAATGGCTGACCAATCTTTAGCTAATTCTTTTAATTTATCTACTACCGTAGTGTATTCTGGAATATAAACATCGTTTATAGCTTCCTTAATACTTAACGGAATAGCGGTATTGTTTATGTCTTGAGAAGTTAAACCAAAGTGAATAAACTCTTTGTATTCAGATAATCCTAAGGCGTCAAATTTTTCTTTAATAAAATATTCAACAGCTTTAACATCGTGGTTGGTAACACTTTCAATTTTCTTTATGGCAAGGGCATCTTCCGAAGAAAAATCTTTGTAAATCGCTCGTAAACTATCAAAAATAGTTTTGTCAACCGATTCTAGTTGAGGTAACGGAATTTCGCAAAGCGCAATAAAGTATTCAATTTCTACTAAAACACGATATTTTATTAAGGCTTCTTCAGAAAAATAAGGCGCTAATTCGCTTACTTTACTTCTATAACGTCCGTCAATTGGAGAGATGGCATTTAATGCTGATAGTGACATAAATTTTTGATTTTAAGAAGTTGCAAATATAGGTTTTTTAACGCGAAGACAGAAGATGAAAAGCTTAAGTTTTTGTTTGTTGTTTTAAAAATAGAAAGATTCAATTAACAATTAACAATTAACAATTAACAATGTGCAATTGACAATTAGTAATTAGCAATGAAAAGTTGATAATGAATAATTAACAGTTAAAAGTATTTTCTAATTGTTGTTTTGAAACAGCTATAACTTTTTAACCTTATAACCCTATAACTGTTGATCTGTGTTTAGTTTAATATTATAGCTTTTTAACTGCCTGGTTGTTTATTAGTTTGGTTTCGAGTAGGTTTAACTAACAACAAACAATAGTCCACTATTAATTGTACATTGTTAATTATACATTGAAAACTGTTAATTACTGTCTTTTCATCTTTTTCAAAATATGACGGGCTCGCGCTCTAAAAGCAGCACTCTGCACATGAAAATCTCGATTTAAAATGATTTTTAGTTCTGGGTGAACCCAATCGTAGTCTTTTCCTAGCATGAAAAGTGTGGTCATGCCATAGGCTTTGGCGGCTACTTTTTCGTCGTTAATCATATAATCAAAACAGGTTTCGATAATACGTTCTTTGTGAATTTGGGTTAATGCCGTTTTCACGGAATTATCTTCTTTTGCAGTATAATGTGTCGCAAGAATTTCACAAATTTTGGCTACTGGGCGTACGGCAGAATCTAAATGCACTTTGTTAATTTGTGCTGTAAATTCATCCAAATAAGGTAATAGGGGCGCAGTGTTTTCACTACACATAAACTCTAAAACCCAAGCAGCTCGTGGCGATATTTTATCGTTTACCATAAAAAGAATTTCTATGAGTTTAGGCACCAGTTCGGGGTTTGCCAAAACTAACTGTGCATAGTACTCGCGTTTCTCTCTAGAGTGGTTTACGTAATTTAATTCTTCGTAAAGTTGTGCGGTAGTCAAATGGTTTTCTTATTTTTATTTTTTAAAATTAATTAAAATGAAGGGATTAAAAAAAGTGATTATCGCATTGTTAGTTTTATTTGTAATTGCTCAGTTTTTCGGACCAGAAAAAAATGAAGGCGATTTAAAATCTATTGATGCTTTTTTAGCGGAAACCAATCCGCCAGAAGATGTAAAACGTATTTTGGAAGAAACTTGTTACGATTGCCATAGTGATGTGACGCGTTACCCATGGTACAATACTATTACGCCTGTAAATTATTGGTTAGCAAGTCATGTTAAGGACGGAAAAAAACATTTTAATTTTTCAGATTGGGTAGATAATTCAACAAAACGAAAAGACCATAAATTTGAAGAACTTATTGAAATGGTTGAAGAAAAAGAAATGCCTTTACCATCGTACACATGGACACATTCTGAAGCCAAATTAACCGACGCTCAAATAGCATCTGTAATTAATTGGGCTAAAGTGGTACGTGTTAAATATGGTTTAGAGCCGAAAGCGGAGTAATAATTAACAATGTACAATGTACAATGTACAATTGACAATTAACAATGAAAAGTTAATAATGAAAAGTGAACAGTGTTTCTTTTTATAGGATAACGACATTTTTTGTTAGTAAGTTGTTGTTTCTTTCTTCACCTTTTGTTTGGTATTTATATTGTGTTTGCCAAATTTTTAATCAATAATCAATAATCAATAATCAATAATCAATAATCAATAATCAATAATCAATAGTTAATAGTGAATAATGAAAAGTTGAAAGCGTTGCCTATAGGGGATATTGTTGTTCATAGATAATTATTACTTTTTTCATTGTTCATATGCTGTTTAATTTTTATTGGTCACTTTTCTAACCTCTAACCTCTAACCTCTAACCTCTAACCTCTAACCTCTAACCTCTAACCTCTAACCTCTAACCTCTAACCTCTAACCTCTAACCTCTAACCTCTAACCTCTAACCTCTAACTTGGCAATGTCCAACCAACTACTCATCATCGGATTCGTATGGCCAGAGCCTAAAAGTTCTGCGGCTGGTAGTAGGATGATGCAACTTATTGAGGCGTTTCAAGAAGCTGATTATAGCATCACTTTTTCGAGTCCTTGCGCTAAAAGTGATAACGCGTTTAATTTAGATAGCATCGGCGTTTCACAAGTCGCAATAGCACTTAATAATTCAAGTTTTAATGAATTTATAGCCAATTTAAATCCTGATGTGGTCTTATTCGATCGCTTTATGATGGAAGAACAATTTGGATGGCGTGTGTCTGAAAATTGTCCGAATGCTATAAAAATTTTAGATACTGAAGATTTACATTGCTTAAGAAAGGGTAGGCAACAGGCTTTTAAGGATAAACAGGCTTTTGATACGTCCTATTTATTTAATGATGTGGCAAAACGCGAAATTGCCAGTATTTACAGGTGCGATTTGAGTTTAATGATTTCGGAAGTGGAGATGGATATTCTGAGAAATCAGTTTAAGGTCGATGGGGCACTCTTAGTTTATCTGCCGTTTTTATTAGAGACTATTTCCGCGGAAGCGATAAAAAAACTTCCAAAATTTGAAAATCGAGACCATTTTATAACCATAGGTAACTTTTTACATGAACCTAATTACAACGGGGTTTTGTATTTAAAGGAAACGATTTGGCCTTTAATTCGAAAAGCATTACCAAAAGCCGAATTACATATTTACGGGGCTTATGCTTCTCAAAAAGTGACCCAATTGCATAACGAAAAACAGGGCTTTTTCATAAAGGGTTTTGCTGAAGATGTTCATGAGGTCATGCAAAAAGCCAAAGTGTGTTTGGCGCCTTTACGTTTTGGTGCAGGCTTAAAAGGAAAACTCATTGATGCTATGCAAAACGGTACACCTTGTGTGATGTCTAGCATTGCTGCGGAAGGCATGTTTCGTGATTTTGAAGCCAACGGTTTTATAGTCGATGATGCTCAAGCGTTTGTAGATAAAGCTGTTCAGCTCTATGAAAATGAAGAACTTTGGGTTGAAAAACAGTCAAACGGATTTCCAATTATAAACCAGCGGTTTAGTAAAGTTGATTTTCAGAAAAAGTTTTTAAAACAATTGGACGATACGTTTTTAAATCTTCAAGAAAAACGTTTAAATAACTTCACTGGGCAAATGTTACAACATCATACCATGCAAAGCACCAAGTTTATGAGTAAGTGGATTGAGGCAAAAAACAAGGTTTAACTTTTCAATATTGCCATTACTTTTTTAACGCCTACGGTTGCAGTTTCAGCCATAACAATAAGGTTTTTTCTACTGCTGATATTCGGCTTGGGGTCTATAAAATAGGTTGGTGTGTTTTCGGGAACATAATCTTTTAGTCCTGCAGCAGGATAAACTTGCATGGACGTACCAATAATCATTAAAATATCGGCAGTTTCACAAATGTCAATGGCTTTGTCCATCATGGGAACGGCTTCTCCAAACCACACGATATGCGGACGCAATTGATGGCCTTTTTTGCAAAGATCGCCTAAGAGAATATCGTTCTCCCAAGGGATGATATCGTTTTCATCAAAAGTACTTTTTACTTTTCGTAACTCACCATGTAAATGAATCACGTTGCTGCTGCCAGCTCGTTCGTGTAAATCGTCTACATTTTGCGTAATAATACTTACTTTGAAGTCTTTCTCTAACTCAGCTAAATCAAAATGCGCTTGGTTGGGTTCAACCTCAAACAATTGTTTGCGTCGCTGATTGTAAAAGTCTAAAACCAATTCAGGGTTCGCAGCAAAACCTTCGGGTGTGGCAACTTCCATAACATCATGGCCTTCCCATAATCCATCGGCATCTCTAAAGGTGTTAATGCCACTTTCGGCACTCATGCCTGCTCCTGTAAGTACAACGATGTGTTTCATAAAATAAAAATAAACTGTTCCAAATTTTGAAAAGTTTGTATGGTTGAATGTCAGTTCGAGTGATGCGACCTTAGGAGCATTGTATCGAGAACCTTATTCTAATATAAATTTCTTCAAAATCTAGAACAGGTAAAAATAACCATTATTTATGATTCTTGTAGGGCCAAGAATTCATCAATTTTGTTTTTACTTTAAAAAACACAAGGTATCTTTCTTATAGTTCTAACATTTCAGTAAGTACCTGCTTAAAAACATCTATGGGTTGCGCGCCGGTAACAGCACTTTTACGGTTAAAAACTACAGTTGGCACCGATCTTACGCCTGCACTTTGCCAAAAGGCTTCCGTGGTTTTTATAGCCTTACGTGCTTCTTCATTGTTTAATTGTTCTAGGGCTTCATTGGCGTTTAAACCAACATCAAGCAAGGCTTCTTTTAAAACTTCTTTTTTTGAAACATCTTTACGTTCGCTAAAAAAGGCTTTAGTTAAACGCATTTTTAATTCGGTTTGTTTGCCGAATTTCTTAGCATAATCTAAAAGTACATGAGCTTCAAAAGTGTTTACCATACGCATGTTATCAAAATAATCAAAGGTAAAGCCTAGTTCGGCTCCAGCCTCTGTCATTTGTTGTTGCGATTCCTTTTGCTGTTCTAAAGTTGCACCATATTTTTCGGCAATATGTTCTTGTACATTTTGGCCTTCAGCAGGCATATTCGGATTCAACTCAAAAGGTTGCCATTCAATGTTTACTCGGTCTTGAATACCAAGCTCGTTTATGGCTTTTTCCAAACGCTTGTAACCAATGGTACACCATGGACAAACCACATCCGAAACGATATCTATTTTTAATTTTTCTTTCATTTTATTGAATTTTAAATAAACCTTCCGAATTAACGGAAGGCTTACTGCTATTAATATGTAATCTTAGGATATTACATCTTAATTATTTTTTCCAAGCAAATTTTTGAAATGGGGCATCTACTGGTGTGTTTGCTATATGATTGGTGTAATTACTTATTACTTTTTGAGATAAACCTAAAATGATTTCTAAAACCTGTCTTTCGCCATAGCCAGCCGCGTAAAAGGCATCTAATTCTGCTTGAGTTACATGACCACGATTACGCACGATGCTTAAAGTTAAATTGCGTAACGCTTCTAGTTTAGGGTTTTCTAGAGGGGTTTCGTTACGTAAGGCCTCTGTAATAGCATCATCAACTTTCATCATTTTTGCAATGCCTGTATGTGCTGGCACACAATAATGGCATTCGTGTTCTACATTAATGGTTTGCCAAACTACCGTTAATTCTTCATTGTTAAAAGACGATTCAGAAAACAGTTTATGTAAGGTTTGGTAGGCTTCAAATAATTCTGGAGCGCTAGCCAATACACCATGTAAACCTGGTAGCATACCGTTTGCTTTTACAGATTGCTCTAATAATGCTTTACTTTTTTCGGGTGCTGAATCTATGTCGTGAATTTTTAATGTGGTCATAATTTTTCTTTTTTAATTGTTTTAAATTTGATTTATAACTAAACAATCGTTTAGTTATGGGGTAAAAAAAAGGATTATAAGTTTTTAAAGGTCATTTCTATATAATCGTTTATTTCTGTTTTACTATTAACTTTAGAGGCTACTGCTAAACCATGTTTTGCTAATAATAAAAAATTAGCTTGTTTAAGGATGGAATCTTCATCTTTACTAGGATCCATTTTTAATTTTTCAATGAATAAGGTTTTAAGGTCGTCCATAAAATCATTCATCTTGTCTTTTACTAAAGCATCTTCTTTATCTGAAAACTCGTGGTACGTATTGGTTACTAAACACCCTTTTTCGTTAGGGTTTTCAAAACCGATGGCTACCGAATCGTAAAAAAACTGTTTGATGGCTTCAACACCATTGGTAGCTTTTTTAAATTTAGTAAAAATGGCATCCACTTTGGTTTTGTAGCATTTTAAGCTTTCTATAAATAAGCCGTGTTTACTGCCAAAACTAGAATAAATAGAGAATTTATTAATGCCCATTTCTTTTTCAAGCATTTGCATAGAAGTCGTTTCATAACCATTGCGCCAGAATAAGTGCATGGCTTTTTCAATGACTTCTTCTTCAATATATTCTTTTTTCCGTGCCACTATTTCTAATTATGCTACAAAACTAACCAATCGGTTAGAAATAAAAAAATGGTTTAACATTTTGTTTTGAATTGTGGGTTAATGGTTGTTCTCTTTTTTTCTAAATAAATTCCCGAATTTTCTAAAGATGTTTTGATTTTTAATAACAATGACTTCTCCCATTAAAATTTCATCTTCTATCATTTTTATCTTTAAAAATTTTATTTCTGAAGTGATTTTAATTTCTTGTGTTTCAAAACCAAGATTATTAAATACTAGAATAGCGTGCTGATTTAATTCATTTTTAGCTATTTCAAGAGTGAAATTACCATCGAAATCAGTTTGTACGCCATAACTTTTGCCTTTCAAAATAACATTTACTCCAGGTAAGCCAATTTCCTCATAAAAAACAGTGCCATGAATAAGGGTGGAATCTGTTGTTTTATTATTATTACTAATTGGCATTTTACTTATTTGATATTGCTCAGATTTTATAGTCTCATTGGATTTGTTCTGAGCAAATGTTGGGGTTACTATAGATAGAGAGGATAACACTCCTAAAAGAAGTCCTGCTTTTTGGTATTTATTGTTTTCTATTGTCGAAATATTAATATCTAATTGGTCATTTTTAAATTTTCCGCATAAATTTTGAGTGTTTTCCAAAAATTTAGCGAGTTGATAATTGGACATATTCGTAAAATCAATAACCTCTTTTTTACAATTTGAACAGAACGCCCCTTTTTCGGTTCGGGACATTTCATTCCATTTTTCGTTACAAGGTTTTGGTATTTTTATTTTGTATTTCATTTAAACGTGACTAAATACTTTATAAATCCAATTTTAAAATCAGTATAATAAACTAATATAGTAAATCCTTAACTTATTGTTTTACACGCCCGAAAATTTCAACATTTAAACCACCTACAAACTTAAGAATCGTACATTTTTAGTACTTTCGAACTTTTAGTAAAATATGATTGATTTAGAACTCCTAGAACATTTAGAATCTTACCTAACCGAAAGCAGAAAACAGCGTTTCGATACCGTTTTAGCACAGCGTACCAAGCATTTTACGGTAGCTACTGAGGATGTGTATCAATTACATAACACCAGTGCGGTAATACGTAGTTGTGATGTTTTTGGTGTTCAGGAAGTGAATATTGTTGAAGAACGAAACACCAAAACCATAGACCGAGAAATTGCTATGGGTGCCCAAAAATGGGTGGATTTAAACCGTTATCAAGACGTGAAATCATGTCTGTCAGATTTAAAACAAAAGGGCTATCAAATTGTAGCAACCACACCACATGCAAACGATGGTGAACTTTATGATTTTGACATAACTAAAAAATCGTGTTTTTTCTTCGGAAGAGAAACAGAAGGCTTATCGGAAGAGGTTTTAAATGAAGCCGATAGTTTTTTAAAAATTCCTATGGTTGGTTTTACTGAAAGTTTAAACATTTCGGTGTCGGCTGCCATTATTCTACAGCATGTCACTACAAAACTTAAACACAGCGACATAGATTGGCAATTGTCTGAAAATGAAATAAATGAAAAACGCTTAGATTGGTGTAAAAAAACACTTAAAAGCTACGATGATATTGTCAGTCGGTTTTATGCTGAAAAGTAGAGGGCTGGGGCTGTTTATATGTGGAACTGTGGGGTTTTAGAGTTTTAAAGTGGCAGAGTGGCAGAGTTACAAAGTTATAGAGTTAGAAAGTTAGAAAGTTACAGAGTTTCAGAGCTTCAAAGTTAGTATATCAGGTAGTGACTAGATTTTAGCTGTAGTTATAGGACTAAAACCTAAACAGACTCGGAGTATCTCACCCGATTAAACAGTTAAACGATTTAACGAATAAACATTACATTAATCAAATCTTACGACTTCTGCCTCTGCTTAGTAGCTTGTATTCTTCATAACATTCGCTAATGGCATCAAGAATTTGTAAGTCGTTTGCTGTTTTTATAAAACCTTCGGAGTAGTTGCATTGGCTCACAATTTCATCTAAATCAACGCGATCCACTTGTAATAAAGCGGTTAACATTTCTCTATCAAAACGCGACGCTAGTAAGTTTCTAATTTCGTCGTCTTGCTTCATTTTTTTAAGCTTTTTAAGCTCGTTTGGTTTTTTTCCAAACATACGGTGTAAGAAGTCTGCAGGGTTAAAAATAGAGCCTAAAACACGGTTTATACCGCTGTCCTTACTAGCCTCGTAACCTGTGCCTTCTAATCCTGAAATACTGTATCTGTAATTGTTGTTTATGGAAGGAACTTGTTTAATGTCAAGTTCTAAATAGCCGGTAAGTGTTAATTGATTCACCACAACTTCCTCTAGGGCGAATGCTAATTCGGTAAGTTCAATATCTGCACTTCCAAATTTTAACCAGTCGTTTGTCACTCTAACTTTAATGGATTTAAAGCCTAAAAATGAAAAGTGAAGTGTATCATTCACTTTTGCTGAAATTTCAAACTCACCCTTGCTATTCGTGGTGGTTCCAATTACTTGATTTAGGTTAACAATATTTACACTTTCTAAAGGTTTATCGGTTGAAGCATTTATAACCACACCCAAAACTCTATCTGCTTCTTGTGCGAAACCCACAGCAGAAATAAATAGAATTGTTATTAAGATGAGATAGCGTTTCATATTATAAGTTACCATTATTAAGTTGATAAAAGTAATAAACAAATGCTTGCAAAACATTTATTGTTTTTATTTTGACTAAAAATTAACAATTTACAGTTATGATTGTTTAATTGTGTTTTCGGATTAAATAATTAAACGATTCCACAAATTAACAGTATAAAAAAATCAAATTGAAACAAAAACCCCGATACAGAGTCGAGGTTTTTGTTTTATATATTATCTTCTTGAACGTCTTGGTCTTGAAAAGTTTCCGCCTCCAGAGTCACCTCCAGAATCTGAACGTCTTGGTTTTGATGACGACCCTTCACTACGACGTCTGTCACTTCTGTTTCCAAAACCTCCTTTTTTATCATCGCGTCTTCCGCCACTGCGTTTTCCGCCGCCGCCACGTCTGTCGTTACGTCTTCCGCCGCCACCGCGGTTTTCAGAAACTTCAACATTTACAAAGCGACCTTCGTGTTTAAAGTCTGTAAAGAATGCTAATACTTTTTCTTTAGCATCATTTTCGGTATTAAAGAATGAAAAACTTTCTTTTACTTCTACTTTAAATACATCGTCTCTACCAAGTTCTAATTGTTCTTTTAAGAAATCTTTCAATTTCATCCAATCGAAACCATCTTTAGAACCTACATTAATGAAATAACGTGTAGAATCTGAAGATTTTCCTCCAAAGTCTCTTCCGCCTTCACGACCACCATCTCTATCATAAGAACCTTCAGCAATATTTAGGTTTTTAGATTTGTTATAGTAATTGAAGAAACGTGTAAATTCAACAGAGAAGAATTTTTTAATCAATTCATCTTTATCAGTATCGGCAAACAATTCGTTTATGCTCGATAAATGCTTATCTATTTCGTGATTTATCTCTGTATTATGAATTTTGTTTGCAAGCGACATTAATTGTACTTCGCAAATAGAAGCTCCATCAGGAATTTCCTTTTTAACAAAATCTCTTTTTATAATACGTTCGATGCTTTTTATTTTACGCACTTCACTTTTTGAAACTATCACCATAGAGATCCCTGTTTTTCCGGCACGTCCTGTTCTTCCCGAACGGTGTGTGTAGGTTTCAGCTTCGTCTGGTAATTGGTAATTTATAACGTGTGTAATATCATCAACATCAATACCGCGAGCAGCTACATCGGTAGCTACAAGCATTTGTATTTGTTGATTTCTAAACGATTTCATGACTAAATCACGTTGGTTCTGACTTAAATCACCGTGTAAAGCACCTGCGCTATAACCGTCTTCAATAAGTTGTTCGGCTACTTTTTGGGTATCGCGTTTTGTTCTACAGAAAATCACAGAAAAGATATCTGGATTCGCATCCGATAAACGTTTTAAAGCTTGGTAACGGTCTCTAGCGTTTACTAAATAGTATTCGTGAGAAACGTTAGTGGTGCTTTCATTTTTGTTTCCAACCGTAATTTCTTGTGGGTTGTGCATGAATTTTTTAGCAATAGTTGCTACTTCACGAGGCATGGTTGCCGAAAACAACCAGGTGTTTTTATCTTCTGGGGTATGCGATAAAATATCGGTGATATCTTCTTTGAAACCCATGTTTAACATTTCATCGGCTTCATCTAAAACTGCGTATTGAATTTTAGAAATGTCAACCATTCTTCGGCTAATCATATCTTTCATACGCCCTGGAGTAGCCACAATAATTTGTGCGCCACGTTTTATATCGCGGGCCTGATCTGTAATACTAGATCCACCGTAAACGGCAACTACATTAAGGCCTTTACAGTATTTACCGTAGGCTTTCATTTCGTTGGCAATTTGCAAACAAAGTTCTCTGGTTGGCGATAAAATTAAACCTTGAGTGGTTCGGCTATCAATGTCTATTTTTTCTAACATTGGAAATCCAAAAGCAGCGGTTTTCCCTGTTCCCGTTTGGGCTAGTGCTACCAAATCGGTTTCCGATTCTAATAAAATAGGGATGGCTTTTTGTTGAACTTCACTAGGTTTAATAAATCCTAAATCTGTAATTGCTTGTAATAGGTCGTTATTAAGACCTAAATCTTGGAATGTGCTCATTCTTGTATAAGTATTCGATTATGTTATGTGGTGTTACATAAGAAGCGAATCGACATACTTAACCTTAAACTTCTAGTAACACATCCTCACTCTGAGGAATTAAAATCCATTTCCTGAATTTCAAGCGGCAAAGATAGTCATTTATTTCTCAACAGCACTAATTTGTGATTTCCTTGTGAATTAAGGCCAAAACTTTGGTTAAAATAGGATTGCTATTTTCCTTTTTCCAAATGGCTGAAAGTGAGGTACGCTGCGGAATCATACTCAAATCTATAAATTTTAATTTGGGGTTTTCTGAAGTTTTTAAGGATTTAGGAACAATCGAAATTCCGAAGCCATTTTCAACTAATTTATAAATGGAACCAGCGTGAATGGTGTTATGCGACACGATGGGCGTAAAACCACTATCGTCGAAAATGCCCATTACTTTTTCGTAATAGGAGGCGCTATATTCGGGATCGAACAGGATGAACGATTCGTTTTTTAGCTGGGCTATATTTTTGAAGTTTTTATTGGTAATTGAATGATTTTCAGGTAAAACCAGGCAAAAGGGTTCTTTTAAAATAAGCTGACTATCCAAACCTCTCGGGATGCGTTCCAAACGTACAAAACCAATGTCGATGTCTTGCGCAAACAGCCCTTCAATTTGTTTAATGTTGTCCATTTCCTTTAAACTAAACAAAACATTGGGGTGGTTTTCAGTGAATTTTAGCAACAATTCGGGAATTATATTTTGCATGGCAGAACCCACATAACCAAAATTTAACTCGCCATCTTTACCATCTTCTAGGTGTTTGGCGTGATTTAAAATATTGTCAAGGTGCTTTAAGTTTTTCGAAAGTTCTTCTTTTAAATACAAGCCCGCCTGGGTTAACTGTACTTGCCTATTGTGTCGGTTAAACAGTTTAACGCCCAAAGAAGTTTCCATTTCTTTTATTTGTCGGCTTAAACCGGGTTGCGAAATGAAGAGTTTTTCAGCTGCTTTTCTAAAGTGTAATGCTTCAGCGACAGCTAAAAAATATTTAATATGTCTTAATTCTAATTGATAACTCATAGTTATTAGTTTGTTAAACTAATGGTCTTATTTGGTATCAAATTTATCGATAATTTTGTATTTATCACTATGACGTTCAATTTAATAACAAAATAAGCTCATGTTTAAATACGGAATTGACTCCCTAACAGTAAAGAAAGTGCTTGCCATTGCAAATGGAACGCTTAAAGCCACCTTGTGTGAAGAAGCTATAACACAAATAAATAGTTGTAGGCAAAAGGTGGAAAAAATGGCGAGTTCTAACAAAGCGGTTTACGGTATTAATACTGGCTTTGGCCCTTTATGTGATGTACAAATTACACCCGAAGAAACTAATAAACTTCAGGAAAATCTGTTAATTACACATGCTGTTGGCGTAGGAAAACCAATTGATAAAGCCCTCTCTAAAATCATGATGATTTGTAAAGTACACGCTTTAAGCCGCGGTTATTCGGGGGTACGATTAGAACTTATTGAGCGTATTTTATATTTTATTGAAAACGACTTACTGCCAGCGGTTCCAGAACAAGGTTCGGTAGGAGCTTCGGGAGATTTAGCGCCCTTATCACATTTGTTTTTACCTCTTATTGGTGAAGGTGAATTTTGGGCTGAAGATGATCTTCAAGATGCAAAAACAGTTTTAAAACAGCATAACTTAGAGCCTATAACCTTACAAGCTAAAGAAGGTTTAGGCTTAATAAACGGTACACAATTTATTTTAGCACATGCCATTGTGGGCTTAAAGAAGATGGAATATCTGTTAGATTTAGCCGATGTTTGCGGTGCCATGAGTATCGAAGGTTATCAAGGCAGTTCCTCGCCATTTAGAGATGAGTTGCATAAAATTCGTCCGTTTAAAGGCTGTATCGAAGTGGCCGAACGCATGACCATGTTACTCTATTCTTCACAAAATGTAAATTCGCATGAAAATTGCGAGCGTGTTCAAGATCCGTATTCCATGCGTTGTATTCCGCAAGTTCATGGGGCCTCAAGAAATGCCTATTACCACTTGTTAGAATTGACAGAAATTGAAATGAATTCGGTGACCGATAACCCCATTATTTTAAGTGATGTTGAAGCGATTTCGGGTGGGAATTTTCACGGACAACCCTTAGCGATGGCTTTAGATTATGGGTCTATCGCTGCCGCGGAATTGGGCAACATTTCAGATAGACGCTGTTATTTATTAATTGAAGGTAAATACGGTTTACCACGATTATTAACCACCGGTGGCGGATTAAATTCTGGGTTTATGATTCCGCAATACACCACCGCTGCTTTAGTTACCGAAAACAAATCTTTGTGTTTTCCGCCTTCAGCAGATAGTATTCCAACCTCATTAGGGCAGGAAGATCACGTGTCTATGGGCAGTATTTCGGGACGTAAATTCAATCAGATTTTAGGAAATTTAGAGAAAATATTGGCCATCGAATTAATGTATGGTGCTCAGGCATTAGAGTTTAGACGTCCGAACACGTTTTCAGATATTATTGAAGAAAACCATCGTATTATTCGTAAAAAAGTTCCGAAATTAGAGGATGATAGACTTTTAAAAGATGATATTAATAATATGATTGATTTAGTGAAAACTCAAGCGTTTAATTTAAGGTAGATCCATATTGTCATTCCGACAGAAGGAGGTACGACTGACGAGGAATCTCACAGCAAAAAGATTCTTCCTCATGCTTCGTCAGAATGACATCCAAAAATGGAACGACCGAAGAATCTTTTTGAAGGATGAGATGCTTCACTACGTTCTGCATGACAAAGTGTTTAGTATGATAAATAAGAAAGCGTTTAATTGTTTATTCGTTTAATTGTTTAACCGTGTAATCGGAAAGCTAGAAACGTGAAACGAAGAGCGATAAATGCATCTTCTAATTGAAAACGAGATTACTATCCCCTTGAGGACTACCGAAATGAAAACACCGTTTTCGTTGAAGGTATCTGGTGTAGCCAATAGGGGTGTTCATCCTCGGAGATTATGGGGTGTTCCCCCTCGAGGCCGTCAACAGTCAACAGTAAAAAACAAAAAAAAATGACATTCAAAGAACAAATCTTACAAGGCATTCCAACAAAAATGCCGTCAAAATATACTTACCCTGAAGGTGCTAATCGTGCGCCAAAGCGAAAAGATATTCTGTCCAAGGAAGAAAAACAATTGGCGATTCGAAATGCTTTGCGTTATTTTCCTAAAGATTGGCATGAGGAATTGGCTTCAGAATTTGCTCATGAATTAAAGGAATTTGGTAGAATTTATATGTATAGATTCAAACCCGATTATAAAATATATGCGCGAGGCATTTCAGAATATCCTGCAAAATCCTTACAAGCTGCGGCTATCATGCTCATGATTCAGAATAATTTAGATCCTGCCGTAGCACAACATCCTGAAGAATTAATTACCTATGGTGGTAATGGTGCGGTGTTTCAAAATTGGGCGCAGTATCTGTTAACCATGCAATATTTGGCGAACATGACAGAGGAGCAGACCTTACACATGTATTCAGGGCATCCTATGGGCTTATTTCCATCGTCTAAAAATGCACCTCGTGTGATTGTAACTAACGGTATGATGATTCCTAATTACTCCAAACCAGACGATTGGGAAAAATTTAATGCTTTGGGTGTTACGCAATACGGACAAATGACAGCAGGATCGTTCATGTATATTGGTCCGCAAGGCATCGTACATGGCACGACTATTACGGTTATGAATGCCTTTAGAAAAGTGTTAGAAAAAGGAGATACTTCTCACGGAAAAATATTTTTAACCGCAGGTTTAGGCGGCATGAGTGGCGCTCAACCAAAAGCAGGTAATATAGCAGGTTGCATTACCATTTGTGCAGAGGTGAATGCCAAAGCAGCTACAAAACGTCACGAACAAGGTTGGGTAGATGTTTTGATTGATAATATGGATGATTTGGTAGCTAGAGTAAAACAAGCAAAAACATCAAAAGAAGTGGTTTCCATCGCGTTTATTGGCAACATAGTTGAAGTTTGGGAGCGTTTCGATGAAGAAAATATTTTTATTCACGTAGGTTCCGATCAAACCTCATTGCATATTCCATGGACAGGCGGTTATTATCCTGTAGGTTTATCTTATGAAGAATCTAACCGATTAATTCGTGAAGAACCAGAGGTTTTCAAAGAAAAAGTTCAAGAATCGTTACGCCGTCATGCCAATGCTATTAATAATCATGTGGCCAAAGGCACGTATTTCTTCGATTACGGAAATGCCTTTTTATTAGAGGCCTCTCGTGCTGGAGCCGATGTGATGGCCGAAAATAATATCGATTTTAAATACCCGTCTTACGTTCAAGATATTTTAGGCCCGATGTGTTTCGATTATGGTTTCGGACCCTTCCGTTGGGTTTGTACTTCGGGAAAACCTGAAGACCTTGATAAAACTGATGATATTGCTGCTTCTGTTCTAGAAGAAATCATGAAAACGGCTCCAGAGGAAATTCAGCTGCAAATGCAAGATAATATCACATGGATTCAAGACGCTAAGAAAAATAAAATGGTGGTTGGTTCGCAAGCCCGTATCTTGTATGCCGATGCCGAAGGTCGTGCTAAAATAGCCGAAGCTTTTAATAATGCGGTGGCAAATGGCGAGATTGGACCTGTAGTTTTAGGGCGCGATCATCATGATGTGAGTGGTACAGATTCCCCATATCGCGAGACTTCAAACATTTACGATGGTAGTAAATTCACTGCCGATATGGCCATACATAATGTGATTGGCGATAGTTTTCGTGGCGCCACTTGGGTATCCATTCACAACGGCGGTGGCGTAGGCTGGGGCGAAGTTATGAATGGCGGATTTGGAATGTTACTCGATGGTACAAAAGAAGCAGAAGCGCGCCTAAAAAGCATGCTGTTTTTCGATGTGAATAACGGTATTGCTCGTAGAAGTTGGGCCAGAAACGATGAAGCTTTATTTGCTATAAAACGCGAAATGGAAAGAACCCCCAATTTAAAAGTGACCATTCCTAACTTAGTCGATAACCAATTATTAGAAAATCTATTTTAATGCGCATATTATTCAAAAACATTAAAGAATTGCTTCAAATTAGAGATAAATCCACGCGTTTTATCTCTGGCGAAGACATGAAAGTGCTGCCAACACTAAAAAATGCCTTTTTATTGGTTCAAAATGACATTATCAGCGATTTTGGAGCGATGGAAGATTGCCCAGAGGAAGCAGACGTGGATCAAGTTATCGATGCAGAGGGGAAAATGCTCATGCCAGCATGGTGCGATTCGCATACCCATTTGGTTTATGCAGGAAATAGAGAAGGGGAGTTTGTAGATAAAATCAACGGATTATCCTATCAAGAAATCGCCGAAAAAGGCGGCGGAATTTTAAATTCGGCTAAAAAAGTTCAAGACATTTCAGAGGCAGAATTGTACGAGCAAACCAAAATCAGGTTGGAAGAAATTATCGCTTTGGGCACAGGTGCTGTCGAAATTAAATCGGGTTACGGCTTAACTTTAGAGTCCGAATTAAAAATGTTAAGCGTGATTAAGCGTTTAAAAGCGAACTATAATTTACCAATAAAAGCCACATTTTTGGGCGCTCATGCGGTGCCAGAAACTTATAAAAATAATAAATCAGGCTATGTCGATTATATCATAAACGAAATGATTCCGTTGGTTGCCGAAGCTAAACTTGCCGATTACGTCGATGTATTTTGCGAAACCGGTTATTTTTCAGTCGAAGACACCGAATCCATTTTAGAAGCAGGAAAACGCCATGGGTTAACCCCAAAAATTCATGTCAATCAATTTACTTCAATCGGCGGCGTTCAAGCAGGGTTAAAGCATCACGCGCTTTCTCTCGATCATTTAGAGGAAATGACCGATAGCGATATCGAAGTTTTAAAAGACACGTTAACCATGCCCGTAGCATTGCCAGGCTGCTCTTTCTTTTTAAGCATTCCGTACACGCCAGGACGAAAAATGATTGATGCCGGATTGCCACTAGCTCTAGCAACCGATTATAACCCAGGATCATCGCCTTCAGGGAACATGAATTTTGTGGTGTCTGCGGCCTGTGTAAAAATGAAATTAACGCCCGAAGAAGCCATTAACGCAGCAACACTTAACGGCGCATACGCCATGGGATTAGAGCATAATGTTGGCTCCATCACCAAAGGTAAACAAGCCAATTTAATCCTTACAAAACCTATAAATTCATACCATTTTATCCCGTATTCTTTTGGAAACCATCAAATTGAAACCGTGTATTTAAACGGTAAAGAAGTGTTGTAGTTTTTGGGCGTTTTAACACGCTTTCCGCTATATCTTTTTGTTGTGGGATTCCTGCGAAAAAACAGGAATCCCACAACAAAAAGGATGCCGCTGCAATCGTTAACGCGCTTAACTTTTAAAATGAAATTTTGTAACTTCAATTTAATTTGAAAACACAAATAGGAGTTACGATGTCACACTGAGCCCGTCGAAGTGCGTGTTCAATAAAAAAAACTATAAATAGAATTTCCAATTAGCGAGATAAGATTTCGACAAGCTCAGCCAGACATTACGGTTATTAATTGGGTTTTCTGTTAAAAAGAAATGTTGTAATATCAATTTGATTCGAAAACACAAATAGGAGTTGTTTTGTCTTACTAGCCCAGTCGAAGTGCTTTTTACTAAATCATTATTTCCTCAAATTCCTAATGCGTTGCAACAGTGTAGGGTGCGAATAATGCATAAAAACATAAGCCGGATGTGGCGTTAAATTGCTCAAACTATTTTTAGATAATTTTTTAAGCGATGTAATAAGTGGTTCCGCTTTGTAAGTGTTTTTAGCAAAATCATCAGCCTGATATTCAAATTTTCTAGAAAACAGATTCATAATTAAACCTGTAATTTCCGAAATAGGCGAATACAGCAATCCGAAAGCAATCAATCCAATATGAAAACTGGGAATTTCAACACCCAAAGCATTCGATAATAACGGATTTGATATAAATAAGGATAAAATATAAAGCGTTAATCCTGTAAGTAAAATAGAAGCAAACAAATTAAAAATGATGTGTTTCTTTTTGTAATGCCCAACTTCATGCGCTAAAACGGCAACAATTTCATCTTCATCCAAATCGTTAATTAATGTGTCGTAAAGCGTCACTCGTTTTTCGCTTCCAAAACCAGAAAAATAAGCATTGGCTTTAGTACTTCGTTTCGAGCCGTCAATTACAAATATTTTATCCAATTTAAAACCTACGGTTTCAGCATATTTTGAAATATGATCGCGTAAGCTTCCTGCTTCCAAAGGCGTTTGTTTATTAAAAAGCGGCACAATTAATTTAGAATAAAACATATTCATAAACAACGTAAAAACAGCTACTAAAGCCCAAGCGTACAACCAAAACTGACTTCCAGTTAATTGATAAAACCAAATGATGAGGGCTAATATGCCACCGCCAATTAACGCCATCATTAACCAACCTTTTAGTTTATCTAAAAAGAATAATTTTTTCGTGGTTTTATTAAATCCGAATTTTTCTTCAATCACAAAGGTGCTGTAGTATGAAAATGGTGTGGTTAAAATATCGCTTCCAATCATAATAATTCCGAAGAAAATTAAAGCAATTACAATCGGGTTATCGCTGTAACTTCTCGCGATTTGGTCGATATACGCAAAGCCATCAGCATATAAAAACCCTAAAGTTAAAAGGATGGAAAACGTTGAGGTTAATATTCCAAATTTATAATTGGTCGCTTTATAGTTTTGCGATTTTTTATATTCATCAGCATCATAAACATCTTTTAAATCTTCAGGAAGTTTGTCGTTATAATGCTTGGCATTTAAAGCATCTAAAATTTTATCAACTATAAAATTGATGATGATTATGGCAATAATGATGTTAAAAAGTAGTTGTGCGGTCATTAAAAAAAGTGGATTTGTGTAATTGTTTTGTTGGTAACGACTAAAAATTAGTTGAAGTTTCGTTGCCTCTTAGCCTCAAAAACAAGAATACCCGCGGCAACCGAAACATTCATCGAATCGATTTCGCCCTGCATAGGAATAATGATGTTTTGGGTAGAATTTTCAAGCCATTCTTCACTTAAACCTGTAGCTTCTGTGCCAACAACAATAGCGGTTGGTTTTGTGAAATCTTGCGTATAATAATCAACCGAAGCTTGTAAAGCAGCACAGTAAATGTGAATATTTTTCGCTTTTAAAAAGGCAATAATTTCCGAAGTACTTCCTGTGGCAATGGTATTCGTGAAAACACAACCTACGCTAGAACGAATAATGTTGGGGTTGTATAAATCGGTTTTTGGGTTGGCAATAATAACGACATCGGCATTTGCAGCGTCGGCCGTTCTTAAAATAGCACCTATGTTTCCTGGCTTTTCAGGAGCTTCAGCAACCAATATTAAAGGGTTTTCGTTTTTAAAGCTTAACTGCTCTAAGTTGTGTGATTTCGATTTTGCGACAGCCAAAACACCTTCAGTCGTGTCTCGATACGCTAATTTTTGATACACCTCTTTTGAAATTTCAATCACATGAATGCCTTCTGGAATTAAGGTGTTTACTGCTTCCGAAGAAAATAAATCAGGATAAAACAACACGGTTTCCAACTGAAAACCACCTTTTAAGGCCAACGAAATTTCACGAGCACCTTCAATTAAAAAAGCGCCTGTTTTTCTGCGTTCACGCGACTTATCCTTCAATGTAGAAAGTTGCTTAATTAAAGGATTTTGTATGCTTGTTATTGCTTTCATAAAGTGAAACAAAAGTAACTGATTTTATGTAATTATGTTGGTCTTAGTACGTCAAAACATAAAACCTTTAAAAAACATAAAATGAAAAACGTTCTATTTTTACTAATTGCTATCTCTGTATTTTCTTGTAAAGATGCTAAAAAAGAAGTGGTTACAACTCCAGCAGAACCTGAAAAGGTTGTAGAAAGCAAATATCCTGAAAATCTAGAGAAAATATTTGAAGCTCATGGCGGATTAGAACAATGGAAATCTATGCGATTTTTAGAATTTACCATGGAAAAAAATGGTGAAAATGAAGTAACATCAACAGATTTAAGAAACCGTAAATCCTTAATAGAAACTCCTAATCATGCCCTTGGTTTTGATGGGAACCAAGTTTGGTTGCAAAATAAAAATGATGTAGAATACAAAGGAAAACCTAAGTTTTATTACAATTTAATGTTTTATTTCTATGCTATGCCGTTTATTTTGGCAGACGATGGCATTATTTATGGCGATGCAGATCCTTTAGTTTTCGAGGGGAAATCTTATCCAGGCATTTCAATTGCTTATAAAAGCGGTGTGGGCGAATCGCCAGACGATGAATATATTTTGTACTACAATCCAGAAACTTATAAAATGGAATGGTTGGGCTATACGGTAACATTTTTTACCCAAGAAAAAGCAAAAGAATGGCACTTTAGAAAATATAGCGAATGGCAAAATGTTGCTGGGGTTTTATTACCAAAAACCATTGTACGTTATAACTATGAAAATAATTTACCAACTACGGTGCATAGCGAAAACCACTTTACTGATGTAAAACTTTCAAAAGAAAAACCAAATCAGGATATTTTTAAAACTCCTGAAAATGCTCAAGTTATAGAGTAATTTAAATAATAAAATATTATTTATTTTGGAATATTTTTATGAAATGAATTTCCATGGCCTATCGAAAATTTATCGTAAAATTTGAAGTGAAAACAACGTGAAATTTCAGGCTGTTTGAGCTAAACGATTTTTTTAAACTATCTAAATTTTAATAGCGAGTTCCTGAAATTTAGGTGTCGAACGATAAATTTAGATAAAGGTTCGTAAGCCTAGATTTGCTTGTCCAGAGCGTAGACGAAGGATTGGTTCGTTTTTTCATCAATGGAAAAAATGAACAGAATATTATTAAAGATAGCCTAATTAAAAATTATCTTTTATTTTAAATAATAGTAGGTTGTGATTTACAAACTATTCTTTTCAAAATAATTCACTAAAAGCGCAACCACATAATTATAGCTTTGCATGCCTTTGCTTTGTTTGTTGGCTTTTAAAAAACCGTTGTAAAACGACTTAAAAAGAGGTTCGGCAGGATTTTGGTGTAATTCCCAAAAATCGCGAACCTCTTTGTAGTTTTTAAGAATACCAGGGTTTACTGTTTCGGCCATGGTTTCGTATAAATCGGGATCGCGTCTGTAAATTTCATTCAAACAAAAGCGTAAACCAAAGGTATATCCCGTGTATTGAATGTAAATATCATCATGTTTTATAGCTGCCATACAACCTATAAAATTGGCTTCGTTTTCGGCGGCATAACCCAATTGGTGGGCAATTTCATGTGTTGAGGTTGTTGGGAATTTATATATAGGAATCAAGCCATCAACCTGGGCTTCGTTGGTAAACGGGTTTAAATATCCGCTAAACCCCATGTAGGTTAATGGGTAGCTAAATAAGGATTTTTTAATGCTTTTTGGATGGTATTCTAAATGCGGGAAAATGGTTTTTAAATGATCATAACCTTTCGGAACCATTTTAAAAACTTCTGATTTGGTATAGTTTAAATCAACTTTAAGTGTGTCGTTTTTTGCCACTTTTGAATGAATTTCATTCGATTTTGCAATCAGTTTTTCAGTGAAAGTGATGAGCTGTTCGGTGGAATAGTCATGCGCTAAATTCAAACTTTTATGAAGCGGAAGTCGGTAATAATTCAGACCCCAAAACAAATGAAAAACAAAATAGAAAATGGACAGGGTTGCTAACACATCTATTAACCAGTTTTTTGTGTCTAGTCGCAAGCGTTTTCTGTTTAAATACAGCCATCTTAGTCCGTAAATAATGGTTAAAGCATAGATAAAATCCCCAAAAGAAAACGGCATCCAACCTAAAACATAACGGAATAGTTTCGAAATAAAAGGATAAACGCCGTTGCTGTAAAACTGTTCTACAAATTCAGGAAAATTAGAAAGAATCCTAATGCAAATAATTTGAGGAATTAAGGCTAAAGCCAAAAGGGTCTTTTTGTTTTTGAGCATCATCAAAAATAGTAAAAATTTAAAGCATTTAGCTGTTGGTGATTCTCGAATTTAATTCAATCAAATACTTAATTCACGCCATGAATTCATGAATCTTCCTTCTACATATTAAATAGGGATATTTACCCCCAATGCATTAAAAATCTATAGATTTTTATTCTAGTGATTTATTTTTAGTACTGTTTTAGTTTCATTCGTGATTCGTGGAAAAATTCGCTGAAAAGCAATAGTGATACCTTGTACTTTTCAGTTTTCATAGAAATAATTATAAGGTTAAATTTTGTTAAATCTTCTGTAATCGAAACAACTAATAAACTTCAGGTCGATGCATTTTTTCTATCTTTGAAAGATAATAAAATAACAAGATGAGCACAGAAATAAGACAATTAGAACCTCAAGCCCTTTGGAATAAATTTGCAGATTTAAACGCTGTTCCGCGACCTTCAAAAAAAGAAGAACGCGTGATTGCTTTTATGAAAGCCTTTGGAGAAAATTTAGGTTTAGAAACTCTTGTTGATGAGGTTGGAAATGTTATTATTAAAAAGCCTGCAACCATTGGAATGGAAGACAGAACTACCATTGTAATGCAATCGCATTTAGATATGGTGCATCAAAAAAACAACGATACCGATTTTGATTTCGACAGCCAAGGTATCGAAATGTATGTTGATGGCGATTGGGTGCGCGCTAAAGGAACCACTTTGGGAGCCGATAACGGTTTGGGAGTGGCAACTATCATGGCAATTTTAGAAAGCACAGACATTGTGCATCCTGCTATCGAAGCTTTGTTTACTATTGATGAGGAAACGGGTATGACGGGTGCCATGGGTTTAAAAGGCGGATTGCTTTCTGGTGGTATTTTATTGAATTTAGATACCGAGGAAGATGATGAAATAGGCGTAGGCTGTGCAGGCGGTTGCGATGTTACCGCAACTAGAACTTATAATTTAGAAGAAACACCTGAATTTAAAATTGGATACACCATTACTGTAAAAGGACTTCAAGGTGGGCATTCTGGAATGCAAATTCATGAAGGTTTGGGAAATGCGAACAAAATTATGAATCGCGTTTTATTTGATGGTTTTGAAAATTTCGGACTTCGAATTTCGGAAATAGATGGTGGTAGTTTGCGCAATGCAATTCCTCGTGAAAGTAAAGCCATTGTTGCTATTGATGCCATTCATGAAGATGCTTTTCTGTTAGAAATGGCGCTTATAACTAATACTATTAAAAAAGAACTTAAAACCATGGAACCTGATTTGGTAATTGAGGTTTCAAAATGTGAAACGCCAGAAACCATTATGGATTTAGGGATTCAAGAAGGGGTAACCCGTGCTATTTATGCAGCTGCTAACGGCGTATATCGAATGAGTGCCGATATTCCTGATTTGGTAGAAACTTCAAATAATATCGCGCGTATCATTATTAAAGATGGAGCGATTCATATTGGTTGTTTAACGCGTTCTTCGGTTGAAAGTTCTAAACTAGATTTAGCCAATACCTTACGTGCTACTTTCGAATTAACAGGCTGTGAGGTTGAAGTCTCTGGCGATTATCCTGGTTGGACTCCAAATATGGATTCGGCTATTTTAAAGGTGATGACTAAAATTTACGAGGAATTAAATGGCGAAAAAGCACATGTAGCGGCTTGTCATGCTGGTTTAGAATGTGGTATTCTTGGTAAAAATTATCCAGAAATGGACATGATTAGTTTTGGACCAACCATTAAAGGTGCACATTCTCCAGATGAGCGTGCTCAAATTTCTTCAGTTCAAAAATATTGGAAGTTTGTTTTAGAGATTTTGAAGCAGATTCCTGTGAAATAGGTTTATTTGTTTAACTGTGGATTTGTTTAACCGTTAAACGGTGTACTCATTGAAGTTTTTCTGTCATACCGACGGTGGGAGGTATCTTTTTAAGTGTAAGCTATTATTGAAAAGATGATTCACTGTGTTCGACATGACAAGTGACACGCACAATTAAACGATTAAACAAATCAACCAATATACAACAAAATCAAGGTACCGGATCATATCCAGAACCACCCCAAGGGTGGCAACTAAAAATGCGTTTTAAAGCTAACCAGCCTCCTTTTAAAACACCATGTTTTATTAAGGCTTCCTTTGCGTAGTGCGAACATGTTGGGTGGTATCTACACGTTGCTGGCGTAAATGGAGATATAAAAGTTTGATACACTTTTATTATAAACAAAAACGGAGCAATGAGTAACTTTTTCATAAGTAGCTAAATCTCCTCTTTATTGGAGAGGATTTAGGAGATGCTAAACGTAGTTCCGTCTTTACCGTCTTTAAGTTGAATGCCAACTTCGGCCAATTCATCACGAATTTTATCTGATAAAGCAAAATCTTTATTCGCTCGAGCGTCTTGTCTTAATTTGATTAAAACATCAACAGCACCGGCCAATTTATCGGAACCTGTGTTTGTGTTTGCTGTGTTTTCTAAACCTAAAACATCAAAAACAAAGCTGTTTACCGTGTCTTTTAACAAAGTTAAATCTTCGGCAGTTAAAGTTTCTGTGCCTTCTTTTATTTGGTTGATGTATTTAGCGGCTTCAAATAAATGAGCGATTAAAATTGGCGAATTAAAATCGTCGTTCATCGCATCATAGCACTTTTGTTTCCATGCAGCAATATCGATTGAAGAGCTGTTAGATGCTTTTAAGCCTCCTAAAATATTTATGGCTTCCATCAATCTGTAAAATCCTTTTTCACTGGCTATTAAACCATCATCAGTTAAATCTAAAACACTTCGGTAAGACGATTGTGCAATAAAAAAACGAATTACGCTTGGGGCATAGGCTTTACTGAAAAAGCTGTTGTTTCCGGATAATAATTCGTCAGGATTCACAGTGTTTCCAGTCGTTTTAGACATACGTTGTCCGTTTAACTCTAACATATTGGCGTGCATCCAATAGTTTACGGGCGATTTTCCTTTGGCAGCTTCATTTTGAGCTATTTCACATTCGTGATGCGGAAATTTTAAATCCATACCACCACCGTGAATATCAAATTGTTCGCCAAGATATTTAGTACTCATGGCGGTACACTCTAGGTGCCAACCAGGAAAACCATCGCTCCAAGGCGAAGGCCAACGCATAATATGCTGAGGTTCGGCTTTTTTCCAAAGGGCAAAATCTTGCGGATTCTTTTTGTCACTTTGTCCGTCTAAACTACGGGTATTATGAATTAAATCGTCAAGTTTACGTTTACTAAGTTTACCGTAATCGTTGGTTTCGTTAAATTTATGAACATCAAAATACACCGATCCATTCACTTCGTAAGCGTAGCCATTGGCGATAATATCTTTAATCAATTCAATCTGCTCAATAATATGTCCCGTAGCCGTTGGCTCGATACTTGGTGGTAAAAAATTAAAGGTGTTTAGAATGTTATGAAAATCTACAGTGTAGCGTTGCACCACTTCCATAGGTTCAATTTGCTCTAAACGTGCTTTTTTTGTGATTTTATCTTCACCTGTATCAGCATCATTTTCTAAATGACCAGCATCGGTAATATTTCTAACATAACGCACTTTATAACCCAAATGCTTCAAATAGCGAAAAACCATATCGAAAGACATAAAAGTCCTTACATTTCCTAAATGGACATTACTGTAAACCGTTGGGCCGCAAACATACATGCCAATATGGCCAGCATTTATAGGGGTAAAGGTTTCCTTTTTTCCAGTTAAAGAATTGTAAATTTTAATAGGGTTGTCTTTATAAAGCGGCATAGTTATAATGCGTATAATGGGTAGTTGTTATAATTTGAAAAGAAATAGCTTAGTCGTTAACCAACTAAATTATAAAACGAATCAAAAAATAATATTTATGTTAAAACTTAGTATCTAATTTTATGTAATCAAGAAATTCGCGGCGGGTTTGCACGTCTTTAAATTTCCCTCCAAATTCTGAAGTTACTGTGCTACTTTCAATATCACGAATACCTCTAGAATTTACACATAAATGTTTGGCGTCTATAACGCAAGCAACATCTTTTGTGCCTAAAACTTCTTGAAGTTCTCTAACAACTTGAATGGTTAAACGTTCCTGAACTTGCGGACGTTTTGCAAAATAATCGACAATGCGATTCATTTTAGATAAACCAACAACAGTTCCGTTAGAAATGTAAGCAATATGAGCTCTTCCAACTATAGGTAACAAGTGGTGTTCGCAGGTTGAATAAACGGTAATGTTTTTTTCAACAAGCATTTCACCGTATTTGTATTTATTATCGAATGTTGAAGCGCTAGGTTTTTTATTAGGATCTAAACCTCCAAAAATTTCTTTAACAAACATTTTCGCAACACGATTTGGTGTGCCACTTAAAGAATCGTCTGTTAAATCTAATCCTAAGGTTTCCATAATGTGACGTACATCATCCTTAATAATGTCTATTTTTTCTTCGTTAGACAGTTTAAAAGCATCATTTCGCATGGGAGTATCTTCAGAAGTCCCAATGTGCTCTTCTCCTAAGGCGTCAAAATCGTCTAAATTACTTTCAAATTTCATGTGTTAAAATATATTGTTTTTCAACAATCACAGAAAACATTCTTGTTCTACTTCTTTGTTAATAAGAGGTTTGTGCTTGAATGTGCTGCAATTAATATCTCAAAATTTAGTTTGCAAAGATAAGCAATTCCCTTTTGTTATACTTGGTGTTGAGAAATTATTAATTTTTTGTTTTAGTCTGAAAAGTTTCAAAGAAATTACAGGCTTTTTTATAAGATGAAAATAGACGGTTTAAAAGGTGAAAATGCCTGTCTTTCTGAATTTTTCAGAAGTTAAAAACTAGAATCGATTCCTATAAAAATAATCGATACTGTTTGTTTTTGACAAGATTTACTTTTTAAACCGTCTATTTTTCAATTTTAACTGTTGAAGGTTTTATATGTTGAAACCTAAAGACAGCGTTACATTTGGATTTTTTCTATCGATTGAAGCAAATGGCGATCCACCACCATTCAGGGTGTAAAGGTTATTTTGGTAAGATCTTTCAGCTTGATCATAGGTTAAATCTAATTTTGTATTTCCAAAGTTAAAACCTATACCTACAGAAAAACCAGTTAAATCGCCTACGGTTTGACCATTTTTATACGGGCTCTCTTCAAAACGATAACCACCTCTTAAACTAACAAGGTTAATTTTATATTCGGCACCTACGCGATAAGTTGAAGCATTGGTTAATTCATTCTGCATTAGCATATTTTGGTCAGCAAAAGCAGGGTCGTAGCTAGGCTTAAATTTTGTGTTACCGTGATTCTGATTTGAATAATCGAAACTAATAAGGCCGCTTCTACCAATGATATAAGCTAAACTTCCTGTGAACTTTCCTGGCGTTTGCAACTGGTATCTTGGGTAAACATTAACAACTTGGGGGTCTACAATTTGAGGTATAGATGTACCGTTCTCATCTCTAATAGTACTTATATATTGCGAAGCTTCTTCGTCTATAGAATACCATGTTGGTGAATTATAAACCAAGCCTGCTCTAAGTTGCGGGGTAATATTATAGATGCCTCCTACCTGAAAAGAAAAACCTACACCAGAAGTAAGTAAGCTGTTTTGAAAATTGATATGGTTTACGGTAGAACCTGTATTTGAGTTGTCTTCAATAAGGACTGTAGAACGTTCGTAATTTAAAAAATGTGAATTTAAATTCAATCCAATAGAAAACTTGTCTTCATATTGTGTTGCAAAATTAAAAGTCATTTTACCATTATAACCTGTGGCAAGGTAGGTGTAATTGTGATCGAAAACGCCTGCCGCAACATTAGAAAAATAGGTGGTATTATCATCGTCATCAAATTCAGGGTCTAAAATATAAGATTCATAGCCTAGAAATGCTTGTTGATTACCAAATCCAAATTGATTGCCAATTTCGCGATAAGCTCTGGTAATAGTTTCACCAGGCAATGCAGAAATATCAGCTAATCGTTGGCCTTGTGCATAATCATAAAAGTAACTGGCTACAGAGTTTGTGAAATTTCCATCATCATCTGTATTGGTGCCTCGAGCTTGCCAGCTGTTATTAAAGTTATTTGTTCTTTCGTAATTAATGGACATGGCGAATTTTGTCCATGGCGAATGACTTTGTCTGTTTCTAAATACTAAAGCAGAACCCGCTTGATTAATTCCAAAACACGATTCGTTTGTATGTGTAGAACCATTAAAATAATCTGTATTGTTTTTAGTGTTTATAACAGAACCTGTAAAGGTGACGTGGCTTTGACTAAAAACCACAGAACCTGCTGGGTTAATACTCACCGCACTCATGTCGCCTCCAAGGGCTCCAAAAGCACCACTTAAAGCTCTAAAACGCGCAGTTCCTTGTGTGTTGTCTTGCGAATATCTTAAAGCGTCACTTATATCTTGTGCGTAAACCGTTGTTAACGAGAGTATGCTTATGAACAGTAAATTAAACTTTTTCATGGGTATGTATTTATTCGATTTTAGGAATTAAATAACCAAACAAAATGAATTAAAATTCAGCTTATTTGGTTATTTATTGATATGAATTTTTCAAAATGACTTGTAAGATTAACGTCTTCCTCTAGATGAACTTCCGCTGCTTCCAGACGATCTTGAAGTCGATCCGCTTGATGACCTTGTGCTCGAGCTAGAACGGCTTGGTGTGTAACTTGAGTTTCTGCTAGAAGAACTAGATCTATTATAGGAACTATTAGAACTAGAACGTGTAGTAGGTTGCTTATATACGGTACTTGAACTTCTTCTAGTACTGCTGCTTGAAGATCTTCTTGTAGAGTTGTTGGACGGTGTACTTACTGTTGATGATCTTCTAACCGTTCCTGAATTTACACCTACATTGTTAGTGCTATAACCTCTATTGTTAGTGGCAGTAGCTCGCGTTGTACTCGTGCTGCTTCTTCGTGCAGTATTGTATTTTGAAACGGTTCCTCTATTTGTTGTTCCAACAGAACTGCGTCTCGTGTTGTTAGCTGCATTTGCTACAGAACTACGTCTGTTTACCCCAGCATAATAATTACCTCCGTAACCTCTTCGTGTGGCACTGTAAGAAGTATGTCTGTTTCTATAAGCAGGGTAACCCCAACCGTATCCTGGATATCCCCAGCCATACCCTGGGTAGCCCCAAGCGTAACCTGGATAACCCCAACCGTAACCTGGGTACCCCCATCCATATCCTGGATAGCCCCAGCCGTAACCAGGATAACCCCATGCGTAGCCAGGGTAGCCCCAACCGTAGTTAAAGCCCCAGCCCCAATTGTTCCATCCGTTGTCAATATAATTAACAGTTACACTGCTGTTGGTTTGTCCCCAGCCACCATAACTATCGTAGTTATCTACGATGGAATCATTTTCAACATAAGACGAGCTTTCATAAGCGTCTATATCTGTGAAAATCTCTGGGTCATCATTGAAGTTTTCAGCTTCTATAGATTTTGTTTTGAAATAATTTTTATAATAATTGTTATCATTAGCTACCTCTATATTTTGTTGTTGAGTTTGCGCAACAGAACCGCCATAAATACCATCATTGTCCGTACCAACATATTGGTAGGAACTACATGAAGCTAAACCAAGCAGTAAGCCAAACAAGGTTACTAATGGCGCTTTTCTGAGTAAGTAGTTATTAAATTGCATATCTCTTTAATTTAATTGTTGAACATCACAAAAATAGTTAGTTTTGCTGAACTATTTTTATATTTAACTTAGGTACAACATTTGTGCCAAAAAAATGATATGAGTAAAAAACTTACTAGTAGAGCTGAAGATTATTCAAAATGGTATAACGAATTGGTTGTCAAGGCTGACCTAGCAGAGAATTCTGCTGTTAGAGGTTGTATGGTTATTAAACCCTACGGATTTGCTATTTGGGAGAAAATGCAAGCAGAATTAGACAAAATGTTTAAAGAAACTGGGCACCAAAATGCTTATTTTCCATTGTTTGTTCCTAAAAGTTTATTTGAAGCTGAAGAAAAAAATGCTGAAGGTTTCGCAAAAGAATGTGCTGTAGTAACACATTATAGATTGCAAAACGATCCAGATAAACCAGGGAAACTACGTGTAGATCCCGAAGCAAAATTAGAAGAGGAGCTTGTAGTAAGGCCAACCAGTGAAGCTATTATTTGGAATACATACCGTGGCTGGATTCAGTCTTATAGAGATTTACCTCTATTAATAAACCAATGGGCCAATGTGGTGCGCTGGGAAATGCGTACACGTTTGTTTTTACGAACTGCCGAATTTTTATGGCAAGAAGGGCATACGGCACATGCTACCAAGCAAGAAGCGCTAGATGAAGCAGCATTAATGAATAATGTGTATGCTACTTTTGCTGAAAAATTTATGGCCATGCCTGTTATTCAGGGTTTAAAAACCGAAAGCGAACGTTTTGCAGGTGCCGATGAAACGTATTGTATTGAAGCATTGATGCAAGACGGAAAAGCATTGCAAGCGGGAACTTCTCACTTTTTAGGTCAGAATTTCGCAAAGGCATTCGATGTGAAATTCGCTAATAAAGAAGGTAAACAAGATTATGTATGGGCTACATCATGGGGTGTTTCAACACGATTAATGGGGGCTTTAATTATGACGCATAGCGATGATCATGGTTTGGTATTACCGCCTAGTTTGGCACCAAATCAAGTGGTTATTGTTCCTATATATAAAAGTGAAGAAGATTTAAATGAAATCACTTTGGTTGCCAATAGTATTTTAACCGATTTAAGAGCTAAAAATATTACAGTTAAGTTTGATGACCGTACAACACATCGTCCTGGGGCTAAATTTGCACAACACGAATTACAAGGAGTGCCTTTAAGGATTGCTATAGGGCCAAAAGATTTAGCGAACGAAACGGTTGAGATTGCTCGTCGTGATACTTTAACTAAGGAAGTAGTTAATTTAAATGATTTAACCGATAAAGTTGAAGGTTTATTAAAAACCATTCAAGAATCTTTGTTTAATAAAGCTTTAGATTATAGAAATTCACATATTACAGAAGTAGATACTTTTGAAGCCTTTAAAGAGGTGTTAGATACGAAAACAGGCTTTATCTCTGCTCACTGGGACGGTACTGCTGAAACAGAGGATAAAATTAAAGAACTTACTAAAGCCACAATTAGATGTGTGCCTTTAGAAGGAAAAGTAGAAGATGGGGTTTGTGTGTATTCTGGTAAGCCATCAAACCGAAGAGTTTTATTTGCTAAAGCATACTAAAACAAGGGAATAGCAAGTGCTGGTAAAATTTTTTTAAAAAAAGTTTATTTAGCACTTGCAACAGTTAAAAATAGTTGTATTTTTGCATCCGCAATGGAAACATTGTTATGTTATTTGAAAATAATGAAGTAAAAAAAAGTAAAATTTAAGTTGCAGATTTGTAAATAAGTTTTATCTTTGCAAACTCAAAAAACAAATGGCCCGTTCGTCTATCGGCTAGGACGCCAGGTTTTCATCCTGGTAAGAGGGGTTCGATTCCCCTACGGGCTACAATATTTTAATTAAGAAAAAGAAAATGGCAAATCATAAGTCAGCATTAAAAAGAATTAGAAGTAACGAAGCGAAGCGCTTAATTAATAAGTACCATCACAAGACTACTCGTAATGCTATTAAAAAATTACGTGAGTTAACTGATAAGAAAGAAGCTGAAACTTTATATCCTTCTGTGGTTTCTATGTTAGATAAACTAGCTAAGAAAAACATAATTCATGCTAACAAAGCAGCTAACCTTAAATCAGGTTTAGCAAAACATGTTGCAGCACTTTAATGCTAGAAACTTAAGGTTTTAAAATATTTAAAAGCTTCTCAGAAATGAGAGGCTTTTTTTATAAAACAAAAATTGAATTTTTAGTAAATGCCGTCACAAAAAAAATCTAAAAAGTCACTATGTTTTGTTTTATTAATATAAATTTACAACTTTAATTAAGTTAATTATTCACATAATCTTACCTCCTTGGAAAATACAAAAGCAATAAAATTAATCGATAAGATTTTGTCAAATATTGATAAAACAGGAATTAATACAGATACATTAATAGACGATATTAAAGAACTTAGAACTTACGCGATAGAGGAGCAGGCTCCTTTAGTAGTAAAAGTGCTTAGGTATGCTTACGAGCATATTGAAGAACATGGTACTTTTCTAATTCCGATGCTTGAAGATGATGACGCTATTGAAGATGACGAACAAGCAGATGCAGAAGTTCAGCCAGAAGAGGCTAATGTAGATCCTGTTGAAAGTCTTAAATATTTAATTGCACTAACAAGAAATTTAAATAATAAAACTAATATTTCCGATTTAAAAGAGTATAAAGAGCTTTTATTGGCATATTAATTTTACAATCCAAAAAATATAAAAAAGCCTTAATATTAAATGTTGAGGCTTTTTTTATGATTTCAATTTTAAGGGATAGTAAATACCGCTTTTCAGGAGTCAAAAATTAAATATTCTTTAAATTCGCAAAAACAAAAAATTTACAATGAGGATTAAGGTTTTAATACTTTTAAGTTTAGTCTGTTTAAGTGCTTTTGGACAATTACCTAAAGGTTTTGTTTATGTAAAAGATATTATTCCAGATTTAGATGTGGAATTAAGATACAATACGACTTATAATTTTGTGGGTAAAAAAGTTGAAGGCTATAAATCTAATAAACTTATCCTAACAGCTGAAACTGCTCAAGCTTTAAAATTGGTAAATGATGCCTTGCAAATGCAAAATCTGTGTTTAAAAGTATATGATGGGTATCGGCCACAACGTGCCGTAAACCATTTTATGAGTTGGGCTAGAGCTGTAAACGATACCTTAACCAAGCATATTTTTTATCCGGATATTAAAAAGAAATTTTTATTTAAGGAGCAATATATTGCAACACATTCAGGGCATAGTAGAGGAAGTACAGTTGATTTAACTGTTATCGATGGTAATACAGGCGTTCCTTTAGATATGGGAGGGCCATTTGATTTTTTCGGACCAATTTCTTGGTATAATAATCCTGATATTACCGAAAAACAACGTGCTAATCGAAAGATTCTTCACGATACCATGCTGAAATATGGTTTTAGAGGCTACTCTAAAGAATGGTGGCATTTCACTTTAAGAAACGAGCCATTTCCGCATACTTATTTTGATTTCCCTGTAGAATAATTTTTAGTACCAACGTTTCTTTTTCTTCTTTGAAGCTCCGCTTTTGCGTCCTTTTTTATGTTTGCTTCCTGTTTTTTTAGATTTATGAACTATTGGTTTTGCTTTAGGATCTAAAGGGTAAGGGTGATCTTCAATGACATCTAATTGAAGTTGAATAAGCTGTTGAATACTTTGTAAATATGCTTTTTCGTCTGCAGAGCAAAGTGAATAAGCTATTCCAGAATTTCCTGCTCGAGCTGTTCTCCCTATACGGTGAACGTATGTTTCTGGAATGTTAGGTAAATCGAAATTTACAACAGCATCTAAATCATTTATATCAATACCACGTGCAGCTACATCGGTTGCAATTAAAATATTAACATCCCCTTTTTTAAACTTATCTAAAGCTTCTTGTCTAGCGGTTTGACTTTTGTCACCATGAATACTATCGGCTTTAAAGCCGTTGTTTAAAAGTGTTTTTTCTAGTTTTTCTACACCAAATTTGGTGCGTCTAAAAATGATTATGTTTCCTTTTATGGTTTTTCTAAGGAGATGTAAACAAAGTTCAATTTTATCCTTTTTAGGTACTAAATAAAGGAGCTGGTTTACATTTTTTGAGGTTGAAGAATTTTGTGCTACTTCAATACGTTCCGGATTGTTTAAAATAGAATTAGCTAATTGTTCCACTTTATATGGAATGGTTGCCGAAAATAGAAGCACTTGTTTTTCTTTTGTACAAAGGCGTTCTATTTTTTTAACATCATCAATAAAACCCATGTCTAGCATCAAATCGGCTTCATCTAAAACTAAAGTTTCTACATAATCAAGGTTTAAAAAATCTTGTTTGTGTAAATCTAACAAACGTCCAGGGGTTGCAATTAAAATGTCAATCCCTTTTTTTAAAATTTCCTTTTGTGGTTCTATTGAAATTCCACCAAAAACAACAGCAGTTTTTAAGCTTGTGTACGCACTATAGGTTTTGAAATTTTCTTCAATTTGAAGTGCCAATTCTCGGGTTGGACTTATTATTAAAGCTTTTATTTTTCTGCCTTTTTTAGAGGCATCTTGCCTGTCAAATAAAGATTGAAGAATTGGTAACGCAAAAGCAGCCGTTTTTCCGGTGCCTGTTTGTGCAGAAACAACAACGTCTTTTTTTTCTAAAATTAAAGGAATTGTTTTTTCTTGAACTAGGGTTGGATTATCATATCCAGCTTCTGCGATAGCCCTTAAAATAGGTCTGTTAAGTTTTAAATCTTTGAACGACATTCAATAAAAGTTTCCGCAAAGATAGTTGAATTTATATCAGTATCTTTTTTATTTTCATGGCATTCCATGTGCGATCAATATCGAGAAGTTTTGTAGGTTTTAAACGGTAATCGCCTAAAAAATCCCAATCGAATTCCATGTATAACTTTGAGATTTCACTTATTGGTGTTTCACTAGGATAGAAAACCCAAACAATGGAAGTGTCTAACAATCTTGGTGATAGGGTGAGCATTTGGTTTATAAATTCTTCTTTTGTGTCTACAAATACCAAAGCACATTCTACACAAGATGTGGTAACTAACGATTCAGAATATTCAATCTCCTTAAAAACTTCATTGAAACTTTCAGGTTTATTCAGAATATAGATATCGCTAAACTGATGCAGTTTTAATTTTTTCGTGATTTTGCTCATAAACTAAAAATACGAAAAAATGATTAATAACGAAATCTAATGCGGGATTTTTTAATACAGGATTAACTTAAAAATTTTTGAAGTTCTTCACGTAATTTAATTGGTAAGGCCTCGTTGTTTATGGCTTTTTTAATTAATTCTTGGTTTTTGTTTTTTTCAAAAATTAACTTATAAAGCTGTGCTGTTGTGATGGCGTTTTCATCCTGTTCTATTAATTGAAAACGGTCGTTAACTTTTACTAAACCTTCTTCTAAAACTCGAATATAAGTGCCGGGGTAACCGTGTTCGATAAATTGTTTTATAATGTTTTGAGAGTTAAATTTAACCCCTAATTTAAAACAAGGTTCTCTCGGTTGAGTTATTTGAACCAAAGCGCCTCCAATTTTGTAGATAGCGCCCACATGAAGTTGGGTTTCGTCTAATTCTGATATGGTAAGATTTTCGCCAAACATGCCCCAATTCCAATCCAAATCAGGATAAAGCGTTTTCCAATAGGCGTAATGCGTTTCGGAAAATAAATAACAGGCTTTAAATTCACCACCATGGTATTTTCTATCTGAAACTTCGTCATTTTCAACATCGCTTTTTCCTAAATATATCGGTTGAGTTGTTGGTGTTTTATAAATACCCGTAATCACTTCTTTGTTGTTCCAAAGAATTTTGGTGGGTTTGGCTAGGTTTGTAGATGTTATTTTCAAAATGATGCGATGAAATATTAGATGATATGAAACGAAGTTCGGTAATTTTTGACGAAAGTTAATAAAAAAACCACTCCTGAATGTTAGAAGTGGTTCGTTTATAAATTGAAACTGTATTTTTAATTCACTTTAATAAGTGTTACATCAAAAATAACGACAGCACCAGGAGGAATAGTTCCTTGTCCTAGGTTTCCGTATGCAAGATGTGCAGGAATAAATAGTGTTGCTTTTCCGTTTTCTTTAAGTTTTGCAACGCCTTCAGTAAACCCTTTAATTAAATTACCTAAATCGAAGTTTACTTCTTTTGTGCTTTCATTAAAAACTTTATCATTAGTAAAATAGCCCTTGTAAGTAACGGTTACATTGTCTTTTTCGGTTGCTTGTGCACCAGTGCCTGGCTCATCTATCACATAGTATAATCCGGATTCTGTTTTTTCAGCGGTTATTTCGTTTTCTGCTAAATAGTCTTGGATTTCAAGATCGTTTTCGGTAGCGTAATTCACATAAACTAGTTCAACATCGAAAATAAGTACCGATCCTCCAGGGATTTTATTATGGTTTGAACTACCATAAGCCAAATGTGCTGGGATTAATAATTTCCCTTTATCACCTTCTTTAAAGTAAGTCATACCTTCTGTCCAACCACGAATAACTTGGCTTAGGTTGATAGAAATACCATCTTCGCTTTCATCAAAAGTACGGCCATCGGTAAAATAACCTTTATAAATAACTTTAACACGATCGGTTGATTTTGGAGCTTCTCCAGTGCCTTCTTCATCGATAACGTAGTACAATCCGGAATTGCTTTTTTTAGCTTCTAACTCGTTGGCTGTGATATAAGCTTGAATTTCTGCGTCGTTTTCAGCGGAATAATCTTTAGGTAATTCATCTTTTTCACAGGCTGTAAATAGTGCGATAGCACATATAAATAGGATTTTTTTCATTGGGGTATTTTATTGCTATTAATTTAATTGTTTATTTCTTGATTAGGATTAATCTGCTTTATTGAAGCGAAGGATTTCATTGCCGTTAGCATCATATAAATAAAGGATTAAGCCCTCTCTTTTGTATGATTTTGTTTTGTTTAAGGCTGTATTGTAGCTGTCTGGAGTTTGCATATCTAGGCACATTTTTCTAGTGCCTGCAATAGGACCGAAAGCTATGCTGTTTTCATTTAATGTTTCAAGATTGCCTGTGTAGTTATTACAGCCATCGGTACCCATTAGCATCATTTTAGAAATGTTTATTTCTAAGGTAGGGATATTGCTGTTGCTAATGTCTATAGGTTTTTCGTTAATATGTGTACAAGCCCAGATATCGTTAAGATGCATTCTTGGATCTTCTTTTTTCTCTAATACTTTTATGAGTTTATAATTTATTGATGAAGCGTCGGCAGGAACATCCTTTGCATCTAAATGGGTTTCAGAAACTTCTATTTTTTGAAGCAATCCAGGTTCGAAGTTAAAGCCTTCAATCGGACTGTAGAAGTAGGTCCATTTGGCGTTTTCAATATCATCACCTTTATATATTTGTAAACACTGTGCTTTTCCTGCTCCAGCATCGCAATCAACCTTCATACTGTTTACCCAAAAACTAGTAATTTCTGTTTCGTTAGAACTGCAAGATGTGCTTATGATTGCTAATAAAATAATGGCCGAAAATGTTTTGAAAAAAGTCATATATAAGATTTGTTAATTAATAGATGCCTTATTTTATAAAAGGTTGCGTAAAGATTGAAAAAATATTCCTTAAAAAAATCATAAAAAAAACCACTTTGAGAAATCAGAGTGGTTTTGGGTTTTTTATTCCGCGAAAGCGAAAAAAGTATGATGCTATTTTATCATTTCGTAGCTACGTTTAATGAAGTTTGTGAGTTCTTCACCTTTAAGTAAGCCTTGAGATAATCGTGCTAAATCTAAACTTTGATTGATTAATCGTTCTTGTTTCTTTTTTGTTTTAGTTTCAAGAATTTCGCTCACCAATTCCGAGTTTGTGTTTACCACTAAATTGTACATTTCTGGCATATTACCAAACATATTCATGCCGCCTCCGCCTGTAGCTTGCATTTCTTTCATACGACGCATAAACTCTGGTTGTGTAATAGTAAATGGCGATTCGTTGCTATCCATAGCTTCCAATTGTACGGTGAACTTTTCAGAAGGAATCACTTCTTTTAATAATTCATCTAAAGCTTTCGTTTGATCTTCATCTAATTTAGAGATGGTATTTTCATCTTTCTTAATTAAATTATTGATGTGATCACCATCCACACGAGCAAACGTAATGTTTTCTTTAGTGCTTTCTAATTTCTGAATTAAGTGTGAAATTATTGGAGAATCTAATAATAACACTTCATAATCTTTGGCTTTAGCCGATTCGATGTAACTGTGTTGTGCATCTTTATCTGAAGCGTAAAGAATTACTAACTTACCATCTTTATCGGTTTGATTGGCTTTAATTTTATTGAAAAGCTCTTCGTAAGTATAGAATTTACCATCAACCGTTGGGTATAAAGCAAAGGCTTCGGCTTTTTCGAAGAATTTTTCTTCAGAAAGCATACCGTATTCAATGACGATTTTAATATCATTCCATTTCGCTTCAAAATCTTCACGATTAGCATTGAAAAGTGACTTTAACTTATCGGCAACTTTTCTAGTAATGTAAGATGAAATCTTTTTTACAGCACCATCGGCTTGTAAATAAGAACGCGAAACGTTTAACGGAATGTCTGGCGAATCGATAACACCACGTAACATGGTTAAAAATTCTGGAACAATACCTTCAACATTGTCCGTTACAAAAACTTGGTTTTGGTACAGTTGAATTTTGTCCTTTTGCATTTGCATGTCGTTCGACAATTTAGGGAAGTATAAAATCCCTGTTAAGTTGAACGGGTAATCAACATTTAAATGGATGTTGAATAAAGGCTCTTCGAATTGCATTGGGTACAATTCACGGTAAAATCCAGTGTAATCTTCTTCTTTTAAATCTGCTGGCTGCTTTGTCCAAGCTGGATTTGGGTTGTTAATAATGTTATCAACCGTAATTTTTCTGTGAGGTTCTTTGGTTTCTTTACCGTCTTCACCTTTTACGGTTTGTGGTTCGTGCTCAGGATCGTTAATTTCCTTAGTTCCAAATTTAATTGGCACTGGCATGAACTTGTTGTATTTTAAAAGTAGCTCGCTAATTTTGCTGTCTTCTAAAAACTCCGTTGAGTCTTCAGCGATATGAAGAATGATTTCAGTACCTCTATCTGTTTTATCAGCAGGTTCTAAAGTAAATTCTGGTGATCCGTCGCAAGTCCAATGTGCTGCAGGGGCGTCTTTGAACGATTTGGTGATGATTTCAACTTTTTCAGCCACCATAAACGCAGAGTAGAATCCAAGTCCGAAATGACCAATAATACCTGAATCTTTAGCAGAATCTTTGTATTTGTCTAGAAACTCTTCAGCTCCAGAAAAGGCCACTTGGTTAATGTATTTTTCTACCTCTTCGGCAGTCATACCCAAACCTTGGTCTATAATATGAAGTTTTTTACCTGCTTTATCTATTTTAACTTCAATTTTCGGGTTGCCGTATTCTACTTTAGCTTCACCAATATTGGTTAAATGTTTTAATTTTAAAGTCGCATCTGTGGCGTTACTAATAAGCTCACGTAAAAAGATTTCGTGATCGCTGTACAAGAATTTTTTAATGAGAGGAAAGATATTCTCTACCGATACATTAATGTTTCCTTTTGTCATGATAATAATTTATTTTTCATTCCCTTGAAAAGAGAATCTAATTAATTTATAGTTTAACTACTGTACTCCATTAGGCAACAAAAATGCCAATTGATTAAATATGACAAACTGACACTTTGTAAAACAAATTGAAGGATTCTTTTTTGAACGTATTATTTTGTATTTTGGTTATGAATAAAAAAGTCTTCTCCCGAAACTATGAGGGTGATGAAATATAAAAACAAGTTTTGAAGATGTACAATTCTAAAATAATAGGCTTAGGGAAATATTTGCCAGATAATGTTGTAACCAATGATGATTTGGCGAAATTGATGGATACTAATGATGCATGGATTCAAGAACGAACAGGCATAAAAGAACGTCGTTGGATTGAAAAAGGTACAGAAGACACATCGGCAGTTATGGGGGCGAAAGCTTCTAGAATTGCTATTGAACGTGCTGGATTAACCAAAGATGATATCGATTTTATCGTTTTTGCGACCTTAAGTCCCGATTATTATTTTCCAGGTTGTGGCGTGCAAATTCAGGATATGTTGGACATGCCAACCGTAGGCGCTCTAGATGTTAGAAATCAATGTTCGGGCTTTGTGTATGCTATTTCGGTGGCCGATCAGTTTATAAAAACAGGCATGTATAAAAATGTGTTGGTTATTGGAGCCGAGTACCATAGTAACGGTTTAGATAAAACTACTCGTGGGCGCGGTGTTTCGGTTATTTTTGGTGATGGAGCAGGGGCATGCGTGTTATCTAGAGAGGAGGATAATACTAAAGGTATTTTGTCAACACATTTACATAGTGAAGGTAAATATGCCGATAAATTAATTGTGGAATCACCAAGTATAGCGCATTGGGTGCCTGAGATTTTAGAGTCTGAAGAAGAAGATATTTCCTATTTCCCGTACATGGATGGTACTTTTGTTTTTAAACATGCCGTTGTACGATTTAGTGAAGTGATTATGGAAGGTTTAATTAAAAATGGCTTAAAGAAAGAGGATATCGATTTGTTAATTCCGCATCAAGCCAATTTACGTATTGCGCAATTTATTCAGAATAAATTTGGATTGAAAGATCACCAGGTTTTTAATAATATTATGAAATACGGAAACACTACAGCGGCTTCGGTAATTATTGCGCTAACTGAAGCTTGGGAAGAAGGTAAGATAAATGAAGGTGATCATGTTGTGTTAGCAGCTTTTGGTAGTGGTTTTACTTGGGCGAGTGCTATAATAAAATGGTAAAAAAACTTATTTTTAGGATAAAATATAAAAAGCTCAAACTGTACAGTTTGAGCTTTTTTTAGCTATTAATCCACTTCAACTAACACTTGATGAAGAATCTTAATAACTTAGACGTATTAAATTGAGAATTATTGCATAACTATTTGATTTTTAACATTTTTAACAAAAATAAAGCCCGAAACGAATTTCGGGCTTTTGTATACAATGCTTAGTAGACGAATTTTTAATGGTGTAGATGACTAACTCTAATAACTAAAAAATTTATTCGTGTTTGGTTAGATTGTATGGTTTTGTAACGTTGATTATTTATAATTATTGCAAATAATTAAAATTTTAACATATTACTTGTTATTATAACCTTAAAAGCTTGTTAATTCTGTTTAAATATCTGTTTTTGGTCTTAAAAATAGTTATTTTCATTTTTTATTAATTCTAAATATTATGAATAAAAAAACACTTGTTCTTGGCGTGTCTTTAAAGCCTGATCGCTATTCGTATTTGGCTGTTCAAAGGTTAGCACAGAAAGTTGAAGTTGTTGCTTTTGGTTTGAAAGCTGGGCAGATTTCGAATGTAAATATTGAAACCGAACTATTCCCTTATGAAGACATTCACACGGTTACATTATATCTAAACCCGACTCACCAAAAGGAATATTATGATTATATTCTCAGTTTAAATCCGGAGCGTGTTATATTTAACCCCGGTACCGAAAACCCTGAATTTTATAATATTTTAAAAGAAAACGCTATTTTTTATGAAGTAGCGTGTACATTAGTTTTGTTGTCTACGAATCAGTACTAAACCTAAAAAGGTTAATAACCCATTTACAATTAATATTTCAAAACCTATTTGGTAGCCGTTTAATAAATCGACAGAATAAGCGTTTATCGCGTAAGAAATAATGGGAGCGATTAGCGCTACAATCCAAACATATTTGTCCTTTAGTTCTGCTTTGGTCATAATTCCAAAAGCAAACAAACCGAGCAGTGGGCCGTAAGTGTAACCTGCGGCTTTAAATAATTCCCAGATTACGGAGACATCTTTAAAGATAGAATCGAATAAAACAATCACGATTACTAAAAGAATACTTATAAAAACGTGGGTTTGTTTTCTAATTTTCTTCTGAATTTCTTTTGGTTTTTTATCCAATTCAATAATATCGATACAAAAAGAGGTGGTTAATGAGGTTAAAGCTGAATCGGCACTAGAATAGGCTGCAGCAATTAAACCAAGCAGAAAAAATGATGAGGTGATAATACCAATTTCTGGCAACATGGCTATGGTTGGAAATAATTCATCTTTACTAGCAGTAATACCGTTTTTTTGAGCGTATTGCGTTAATAATAAGCCTAATGCCAAAAATAGAATATTCACAAAAATTAAAATCACACTAAAAGAAATCATGTTTTTCTGTGCTTCTTTTAGGTTTTTACAAGTTAGGTTTTTTTGCATCATATCTTGATCTAAACCTGTCATAGTTATGGTAATAAACATTCCTGCTAGAAAACTTTTGAAGAAATATTGCGCATCATTAACATCATCAAAAAAGAAAACTTTACTCATGCTACTTTCTTTCACATTCGTGTAAATTTTAGAAATGCCATGTAAATCTAATGCCGAAGCTAAAAATGCGATGGTAACCACGACAGAAATCAGCATAAAAAGGGTTTGCAATGTGTCGGTAAAAATGATGGTTTTAATCCCACCTTTAAAGGTGTACAACCAAATTAAAGCAATGGTAATAATTACGGTTATGGTAAACGGAATACCGTATTGGTCGAATACCAATAATTGTAAAACTTTAGCAACCAAAAACAGTCTAAACGCCGCACCAACAATACGTGATATTAAAAAAGCTACCGATCCTGTTTTGTAGCTCACATTCCCAAAACGATCTCTTAAATAGGTGTAAATCGAGGTTAAATTTAGTTTGTAATAAATAGGTAAAAGCACATAAGCAATGACTAAATAGCCAAAAAAGTAGCCAAAAACCACTTGTAAATACCCAAATTGCTTTACTTCTACAGCGCCAGGAACAGAAATAAAAGTAACCCCAGAAAGCGATGCGCCAATCATCCCGAAAGCCACTAAATACCAAGGTGCCGATTTATTGGCTTTAAAAAAGGCTTCGTTGCTGTCTTCTTTCCCTGTGAAGTAGGAAATTAAAATTAGAACTACAAAATAAGCAGAGATAAGCAGGAGAATTTGAGTAGGCGTCATTTAACTTAATTTTGATGCCAAAATACAAAATATGTTTTCAGTCTATGACTTAACAACTAGGATTTTATTCTTTTAGTGGTTTCCTTTATAATCTTTTAAAAAATGTTAAATTCGCAGCCATGGAATTTTCATCCAAAATATTAGAACGTGCTGTAAACGAAATGTCTCAGTTGCCTGGCATAGGTAAACGTACGGCATTACGTTTGGTTTTGCATATGTTAAAACAGCCAAAAGATCAAACAATTGCTTTGGTTGAAGCTTTACGAACCATGCGCGAAGCTATTAAGTTTTGCAAATCTTGCCACAATATAAGTGATGTTGAACTTTGCGAAATTTGTGCTAATCCAAGTAGAGATACCAGCTTAATTTGCGTGGTTGAAGATATTAGGGATGTTATGGCTATTGAAAACACAAGCTCTTTTAAAGGACTATATCATGTGTTGGGAGGAAAAATTTCGCCAATGGATGGTGTGGGACCTCACGACCTAAATATTGAGTCTTTGGTAGAAAAAGTTAAAGCAGGTAAAATAAAAGAACTGTTTTTTGCGTTAAGTTCAACCATGGAAGGTGACACGACCAATTTTTATATTTATAAACAGATTCAGGACTATAAAATTTTTACTTCAACCATTGCAAGAGGGATTTCGGTTGGAGATGAATTGGAATATGCTGATGAAGTCACTTTAAGTAGAAGTATTGTAAATCGAGTGCCTTTTGAAAATTCATTAAAACTATAGAAACTAACTAAGCGTGATAAAAAAAACTACTCAATTAATAAAACATTCTACATCTAACGAAGCATTCCACTTGATCTTTTAATAAACATTTAAACGCTCTCGTGAAACTCTCAATCGTTATATTAAATTACAACGTGCGTCATTTTTTAGAACTTTGTCTAAAAAGTGCGCAAGCTGCTACCGTAAATCTAAATTCAGAAATTATTGTTGTCGATAATAATTCAAGTGATGATAGCTGTCAAATGGTTAAAGGTTTATTTCCAGAGGTTATTCTTATCGAAAACAAAATAAACGGGGGGTTTTCTAAAGGGAACAATATTGGGGTAGCACGCGCTAAAGGCGAATATCTCTGTATTTTAAATCCAGATACAGTTGTTGCCGAAGATACTTTTATCAAATTATTACAATTTGCAGACACCAAGAGTAAATTAGGCATCGTTGGCTGTAAACTTATTAATGGTTCAGGTGTGTTTTTGCCTGAAAGTAAACGTAATATTCCTTACGTTCATGTCGCGTTGAAGAAAATGTGTGGTAACTCTAAAGAATATTATGCCAATCATTTGGGTGAAAATGAAATTGGTCACGTTGAAATTTTAGTAGGTGCTTTTATGCTTTTAAAACGCTCGGTTTACAATGAAATTCATGGTTTCGATGAAGATTATTTCATGTATGGCGAGGATATCGACTTGTCTTATAAAGTCCAAAAAGCTGGCTATAGAAACTATTATTTTGGCGAAACAACAGTGATTCATTACAAAGGAGAAAGTACCTTAAAAGATAAGTTTTACGCCAGAAAATTTTATGGCGCCATGCAAATTTTTTATGAAAAGCATTTTAAAACCAATCTGTTATTCGATATGATGGTTTGGTTAGGTATCAAATTTTTCTATGTGTTACGACGTGTGCCTAAAATTAAAAAGAAACGTGTTAGTCAATATCTTTTTGTTTCAGATAAAGTAAACGAATCTCTAAAAAACAGCCTAAAAAAACCTTTAGTTTTACGTAAAAATATTGATGTAGAAGCCAAAAACACCGAAGTTATTTTCGATGCAAATTATCTGACTTACAAAGAGATCATTACGATTATAGAAGCTAGTTTTTCAAAAAGTAAAGGGATTACATTTAAAATACTTCCAAATAAATCAAATTTTATATTAGGTAGTGATACAGGTGGAGTTAGAGGTGAGATTATATGTTTTTAATAGTTTTTACTGAAAATAATCTAAAGGAACTCGTGTATTTTCAGTAATTTTGCAACTGTAAATTCAAAATCAAGTATTACATTATTAATATGGCAAAGTTCGAACTTAAGTTACCGAAAATGGGAGAAAGTGTTGCAGAAGCAACCATAACATCTTGGTTAAAAGAGGTTGGAGACTCTATTGAAATGGACGATCCCGTACTAGAAATTGCAACAGATAAAGTAGATAGCGAAGTGCCTAGTGAAGTTGATGGCGTGATTTTAGAGCGCTTTTTTGATGTGGACGATGTAGTTCAAGTAGGGCAAGTTTTAGCTATTATTGAAACCGCTGGTGAAGAGGAAGCTGAAAATGATTCCAGTGAAGATGAAACTGTAGAAATTACTGAAGCACAAGAAAAAGCAGTTGAAGAAATTACACAAACCATTACAACTGTTAAAGAAACAGTAGCGCCAGCGATTACAAGTGGCGATAGATTTTACTCGCCTTTAGTTAGAAATATTGCAAAAGCTGAAGGGGTTTCACAAGCAGAATTAGATGCCATTGTTGGATCAGGAAGTGAAGGGCGCGTTACTAAAAGTGATATTTTAAATTATATTCAAAATAAAGATACCAAGCAACAACCTGTAGTTTCTAAAGTTGAAACGCCTGCTGTTCAAACTAAACCAGTTGCAGATACTAAACCAGAAGTTGCTCCTGTAATTGCTAGTGGCGAAGATGAAATTATCGAAATGTCTAGAATGGGAAAACTTGTAGCAAATCATATGATTGATTCGCTACAAAGTTCGGCTCATGTACAGAGTTTTATTGAAGCCGATGTTACCAATGTTTGGAATTGGAGAAAGAAAGTAAAGGATGGCTTTATGAAACGTGAAGGTGAAAATTTAACTTTTACTCCCATTTTTATGGAAGTTATTGCTAAAGCGCTACGCGATCATCCTATGATGAATATTTCTGTGCAAGGTAATACCATTATAAAGAAGAAAAATATCAATTTAGGAATGGCAGCAGCTTTGCCAGATGGTAATTTAATTGTGCCTGTTATAAAAAATGCCGATCAACTTAATTTGGTGGGTATGACAAAACAGGTGAATGATTTAGCCAACCGAGCGCGCCAAAATAAATTAAAACCAGACGAAATTCAAGGCGGTACATATACCGTTACCAATGTTGGAACATTTGGTAGTATTATGGGAACGCCTATAATTAATCAGCCACAAGTGGGTATTTTAGCCCTAGGAGCCATTCGTAAAGTGCCAGCGGTTATAGAAACCCCAGAGGGGGATTTTATAGGGATTCGTTACAAAATGTTCTTGTCACATTCTTACGACCATCGCGTTGTTAACGGTGCACTTGGCGGTATGTTTGTAAAATCTGTGAAAGATTATCTAGAGGCTTGGGACAGCCAAAGAGAGGTTTAAAAACTTCAACATAAACAATTACAAAACCTAACCATTAAACGGTTAGGTTTTTTTATTTTTGTGAAAACAACTATTTATTGAACTTATAAAGCAAACTCATGCAGTTAAACCTTAGCAAACCCATCTGTTTTTTCGATTTAGAAACCACAGGAATCAATATTACAACCGATCGTATCGTTGAAATTTCAATATTAAAAGTGTTTCCAAACGGAAATAAAGAAAGTAAAACGTGGTTGGTAAACCCAGAAATGCCAATTCCTGCCGAGGTAACTGCTATTCATGGTATTTCAAATGAAAAAGTGGCTAACGAGCCTACTTTTAAAGAATTGGCTAAGGATGTTTATAACATGATTAAAGATTCTGATTTGGGTGGTTTTAATTCCAACCGATTTGATATTCCTTTATTGGCTGAAGAAATGTTGAGAGCTGAGGTAGATTTCGATATGAAAAATCGTTTAGCTGTTGATGTGCAAACTATTTTTCATAAAATGGAACAGCGTACTTTAAGTGCGGCTTATAAATTCTATTGTGATAAAAATTTAGATGATGCGCATAGTGCTGAAGCCGATACCATGGCGACATACGAAGTTTTAAAAGCACAACTTTCAAAATATGATGAACTTGAAAATGATACCAAGTTTTTGGCAGAGTTTAGTTCACGAAAAAAGTTTGCCGATTTTGCAGGTTTTATCGCTTTCAATAAAAAAGGTGAGGAATGTTTTTCTTTCGGAAAGCATAAAGGTAAATTGGTAACCGAGGTTTTAGAGAAAGAACCAGGTTATTTTGGATGGTTATTAAATGCCGATTTCCCGTTGTATACCAAAAAAGTGTTAACTGCCATAAAATTGAGAAGTTTTAATAATAAGTTAGGGTAGTTGATTCTTTGCAATGAACAATTATCAATGAGCAATTATCAATGAGCAATTATCAATTATCAATTATCAATGAGCAATGAAAAATTGACGATTTGTTATTCTCAATAGACACTAATCAATAATCAATCAAAAAATAATTCGAGTGAAACTTATCTGCATTGGTCGTAATTATACCGAACATATTAACGAACTGGAAAACGAAAAGCCTTCAGAACCAGTAATTTTTATTAAACCAGACACGGCAATTCTTCTAAAAAAACAACCTTTTTTTATTCCCGATTTTTCAGATGATGTGCATCATGAAGTGGAAGTATTGGTAAAAATAAATAGGGTCGGGAAGCATATCGATAAGAAATTTGCGCATAAGTATTATAATGATATTAGTTTGGGTATCGATTTTACGGCACGCGATTTACAAAGTCGGTTAAAGGCTAAAGGATTGCCATGGGAAAAGGCAAAATCTTTTGATGGGGCAGCTGTTATTGGACAATGGATCTCTAAAGATGAATTTGCTGACATAAATAATATGTCATTTTCTTTAAAAAAGAACGAAAATTCTGTACAAATCGGAAATACAAGGCACATGCTATGGAAAATTGATGAAATCATAGAATATGTGTCGAAATATTTTACTTTAAAGATTGGAGATATTATATTTACGGGCACGCCCGCAGGCGTTAGCCGTGTTTGTGCAAATGATAAACTAACAGGATTTTTAGAAGACCGAGAAATGTTTTCGATAACAGTAAAATAAATGGAGCAGCATTACAAATTATTTAGAGTAAGAGAATTGGCCGATAATGATGAAGATTTTATCGCCGCTTTAGCTGAGGCTTTTTTAGTAGAAGTGCCAGAAGATGCCGAAAGGTTAAAAAAAGCAGTTTCAGAGAAAGATTATTATAATGCCTATCAAGCTGCACATAAAATGAAGCCAACCATCGATTTATTTGAATTAGGCATTTTAGATACCTTAATTGAAGTTCAAGATTGGGGTAAATTCGAAAAACGCGACCAAGATATTACAACACAATTAAATACAGTACTTACTGCGGTAGATAATACAGTAGCCGAAATAAAGTCAGATTTTAGTTTATAATGACAGCAGAAATAATAACCATTGGCGACGAACTTCTAATTGGTCAGGTTATTGATACAAATTCTGCGTTTATAGCCAAACATCTTAATAAAATTGGAGTTTCGGTTTATCAAATCACTTCCATTCAGGATGATAAAGAACATATTTTAAACGCTTTAAAAGAAGCCGAAAACAATGTTGACATAATCATTCTTACAGGTGGCCTAGGACCAACCAAAGATGATATCACGAAAAAAACAATTGCCGAATATTTTAACGATACCTTAGTTTTAGAGCCATCGGTTTTAAAAAATATAGAATCCATTTGGAGTCAACATGTTAGAACCCAATTGCTTCAAGTTAATAAAGATCAAGCACTAGTGCCTTCACAATCCAAGGTTTTAATGAATACTTTGGGAACTGCTCCTGGCATGTGGATGGAAAAAGATGAAAAAGTCTTTATTTCGCTTCCAGGTGTGCCTTACGAAATGGAAAACCTTATACAAAACGAGGTTATTCCTAAGTTAAAAAAGAAATATAAATGCCCTTACATTCTTCATAAAACACTTTTGGTTTACGGTATAGGAGAAAGCGCCTTAGCTGATAGAATTGAAGTTTGGGAAGATGCTTTGCCATCACATATAAAATTAGCTTATTTACCTAGTTTAGGGCTTATGCGTTTGCGTTTATCTACCAAAGGATTTGATGGTGAATTTCTTAAAAAGGAAGTTCAAAATCAAATAGATCAGGTAATTCCTTTAATAAAAGAAGAGTTTGCTGGTTTGGAAGATGAAGAAGGGTCGGTTGAAATTATAATTGCCAAGCAACTCACTAAAATAGGTAAAACCTTGGCTATAGCCGAAAGTTGCACTGGTGGTTCTGTTGCCGAGCGATTTACGGCAAACCCTGGTGCTTCAGCATATTTTAAAGGCGGCTTGGTAACCTATTCAACAGAGTCAAAAATTAATGTTTTAAAGGTTTCAAAATCGAAAATAGATCAATTTTCAGTAGTTAGTGCGCAAGTTGCAGAGGCTATGGCACGTAATGCACGAAAATTATTTCAGTCGGATTATGGGGTTGCAACCACAGGAAATGCAGGGCCAGAAAAAGGCGATTCGGATGCCGAAGTAGGCACTGTTTTTATTGCTATTGCTACAGAAAACGGCGTTTATTCTCAGGAATTTAACTTTGGAAACTCAAGAATTAAAGTGGTAAATAAGGCCGTAAATAAGGCTTTAGAAATGCTACTGAAAGAAATTTTTAAAAATTGATTAAATTTTCGTTGTTAGAATATAAAGTATTTGTATATTTGCACCTCGATTTTAAGCAACAAGAAATTAAAGTTATATAGAATGTCAAGAGTTTGTGAACTTACAGGAAAGAAGGCAATGGTTGGAAACAACGTGTCTCATGCATTAAACAGAACGAAAAGAAAATTCAATGCGAATTTGTTAAAGAAACGTTTTTACATTCCAGAAGAAGACAGCTGGATAACTTTAAAAGTTTCTTCATCTGCTTTAAAAACTATCAATAAAATTGGTATTTCTGCAGCAATTAAAGATGCAAAATCTAAAGGATTTTTAAAATAATAGCTGTTAGTTATTTAATAAGAAAAAGACATGGCAAAGAAAGGCAATAGAATACAAGTAATCTTAGAGTGCACAGAGCACAAAGAATCTGGACAACCAGGAACTTCAAGATATATTACTACGAAAAACAAAAAGAACACGCCAGATAGAATGGAGATTAAAAAATTTAATCCTATTCTTAAGCGTATGACAGTTCATAAAGAAATTAAATAATTAGACATTTTTACAAACGTAAAAATGCCAATAATACCAATATAGGTCATGGCAAAGAAATCAGTAGCATCATTACAAACAGGATCTAAAAGATTAACTAAAGCAATAAAAATGGTTAAGTCTCCTAAAACTGGAGCTTATGTTTTTGTTGAATCGATTATGAGTCCAGAAAAAGTTGACGAGTTTTTAGCTAAAAACTAAAACATTTCGTTTCAAGATATTATAAGCTGCTTTCTATACGAAAGCAGCTTTTTTATTTTTATATTTGATATGGATTTTACGTTTCCTGACATATTAACAGTTTGTTAAATGTGGTAAGGATATTGACATAGCAATTAGTAAGTTAACAAATTACGAACCATCTTATAAACGACCCAACCATGAGTTTTTTTAAAAAAATATTTTCCTCTGAAAAAAAAGAAACCTTAGATAAAGGATTAGAAAAATCTAAATCTAGTTTTTTTGATAAATTAGGTAAAGCTGTAGCAGGGAAGTCTAAAGTCGATGATGATGTTTTAGATAATCTTGAAGAAGTTTTAGTTTCTAGCGATGTTGGCGTAAATACAACTTTAAAAGTTATAGAACGTATTGAGGAACGCGTTTTAAACGATAAATATTTAGGAACCGATGAACTTAACAGAATTCTTCGTGAAGAAATCGCAGGTTTATTAAGTGAAACAAATTCTGGAGAAGAAACCGATTTTGTAATTCCTAATCTCCCAAAACAAGCCGATGGCTCAAAAACACCTTATGTTTTAATGGTTGTTGGGGTAAATGGAGTGGGGAAAACGACCACCATCGGAAAACTTGCTTACCAATTTAAAAAACAAGGTTTAAAAGTTGTTTTAGGAGCTGCCGATACCTTTAGAGCTGCAGCCATTGATCAGCTTCAAGTTTGGGCAGACCGTGTTGATGTACCTATGATACGTCAAGAAATGGGAAGTGATCCAGCTTCTGTGGCTTTTGATGCTTTACAATCTGGAGTTACTCAAAATGCTGATATCATTATTATTGATACCGCAGGTCGTTTACACAATAAGGTAAACTTAATGAACGAATTAACCAAAGTGAAACGCGTTATGCAAAAAGTAGTTGGCGATGCACCTCACGATGTGTTATTGGTTTTAGATGGCTCTACAGGTCAAAATGCCTTCGAGCAAGCCAAGCAATTTACAGCAGCCACCGAAGTGACTTCTTTAGCTGTTACCAAATTAGACGGTACTGCAAAAGGTGGTGTGGTGATTGGTATATCAGACCAATTTCAAATTCCTGTTAAATATATTGGTGTTGGCGAAGGGATTGAAGATTTACAAGTTTTCAATAAGTTCGAATTCGTCGATTCTTTTTTTAAGTAACAATATTCCTGCGAAAGCAGGAATCTCATCAATTCTAGGATTTAACACTAAGTAACTTTAAGGAAAACAGTTGTATGCCATAAACTTTATACGCTATACCTAAAGCCTACAGCATTTGCAGACACAGCAACTCTGGAACTGTGCAACTTTGAGTCTTTGCAACTCTGAATCTCTGAGCCTTTGAGACTCTGAAACTTTGGCACTTTGCCACTTAATATCCTAAATCATTCCGTATCTTTGCGCCCTGATTTATTCAAATTATGCGTACAAAAACTCTAAAGAAAAATAAAATTAACGTGGTTACTCTGGGATGTAGCAAAAACGTTTACGATAGTGAGGTTTTAATGGGACAATTAAAAGCTAGCGGAAAAGATGTGGTGCATGAAGAAGAAGGCAATGTGGTGGTTATTAATACCTGCGGATTTATTAACAATGCAAAGGAGGAAAGTGTGAACACCATTTTAGAGTATATGCAAAAAAAGGAAGATGGTGAAGTCGATAAAGTTTTTGTAACGGGCTGCTTAAGTGAGCGTTATAAACCAGACTTACAGAAGGAAATTCCTAATGTGGATCAGTATTTTGGAACTACCGAACTACCTGGGCTATTAAAAGCTTTGGGTGCCGATTATAAGCATGAATTGATTGGTGAGCGTTTAACTACAACGCCTAAAAATTATGCTTATTTAAAAATTGCCGAAGGTTGTGATAGACCATGTTCTTTCTGTGCTATTCCAATTATGCGTGGTAAGCACAAAAGTACACCTATTGAAGATTTAGTTATTGAAGCTGAAAAATTAGCGGCAAACGGGGTTAAAGAATTGATTTTAATTGCTCAAGATTTAACTTATTACGGATTAGACTTATATAAAAAACGTAACCTGGCCGAATTACTTGAAGCCTTAGTGAAGGTTGACGGTATCGAATGGATTCGTTTGCATTATGCCTTTCCAACGGGATTCCCAATGGATGTTTTAGATATTATGAATCGCGAACCAAAAGTTTGTAACTATTTAGATATTCCATTACAGCATATTTCAGATGATATCCTAAAAAGTATGCGTCGTGGAACCACTAAAGAAAAGACAACAAAATTAATTCAAGAATTTCGTGCTAAAATACCTGAAATGACAATTAGAACGACTTTGATTGTTGGTTATCCAGGTGAAACTGAAGCAAATTTCCAAGAATTAAAGCAGTGGGTAAGCGATATGCGTTTTGAACGTTTAGGCTGTTTTACTTATAGTCACGAAGAGAATACGCATGCCTATAATTTAGAAGATGATGTTCCTGAAGAAGTGAAAATTGATCGCGCTAATCAAATCATGGAAATTCAATCTCAAATTTCATGGGAGCTGAATCAACAAAAAATTGGGCAAGAGTTTAAAGTGGTTATCGATAGAAAAGAAGGTAATTATTTTGTTGGACGTACCGAGTTTGATTCGCCTGATGTGGATAACGAAGTTTTAATTGATGCGACTAAAACCTATTTAAAAACCGGTGAGTTTGCTAAGGTAAAAATTATCGAAGCTGAGGATTTCGATTTATACGGCGAAGTGGTTTCTTAGTAAATGCTTATGCGCTGTCATGCAGAAGGAGGTACGACTGAAGCATCTTATCCCTAGAAGTTTATATGGTCTTCGAGAGGAATCGAAAACATAGGGTGTTGATTTGTAACAGTTTATGTCTATTCTCGAACTGAAATAGCGTTTTTTTGTCACTTCGAGTGATTCCGATTTTTCTTCGGAATTGTATCGAGAAGTTTTTGATAACGTTGTAATTTTTCTTCGTAATAGTCTTTTAACTAGTATAAGATTCTCGATACAATGCTCCTAAGGTCGCATCACTCGAATTGACAAAGGATTGCAACCGCAGCACATTTATTGTACTTAAGGTTTGATTTGTAATAGTTTATGTCTATTCTAGAACTGAAATAGCGTTTTTTTTGTCACTTCGAGTGATTCCGATTTTTCTTCGGAATTGTATCGAGAAGTTTTTGATAACGTTGTAATTTTTCTTCGTAATAGTATTTTACTAGTATAAGATTCTCGATACAATGCTCCTAAGGTCGCATCACTCGAATAGACATAGGATTGCAACCGCAGCACATTTATTGTACCTAAGGTTTTATTTTTTGAAGCCGATAACGTAGAGTATTGATTTATAGAGGATTCTAAACTCCGCTCGAACACCCTATAAAGTAGATAAGTTTCTATCTCCCATAACACACGGCTACTTTTATTTCGCCGTAAGGAGAAATCTTCTCGTTAAGGAATATTCTATTTTTAAATGAGATTCCTATTGCGTATCGGAATGACAAAAAAACAGGGGTTTTATAATTTTAAAAACCTATTCCAAAACATCAAAATCATAAATGTTCTTATCCAAGAGGTGAGAAGGCGATACATTCTGCAAAGCATTCAGCATAACCGAACTTCTGTCAGGAAATTCATTTTCCCATTGACTAATCATTTCCTTTACTTTTTTACGCTGCAAATTTTCTTGAGAACCACATAAATTACAAGGAATTATAGGGAAGTCCATATGCTGGGCGTAAACTTCAATATCTGATTCTTTGCAAAGGGCTAACGGACGTAAAACAATTAAATCGCCAGCATCATTCTTAAATTTTGGAGGCATGGATTCCAGTTTACCGGCAAAAAAGAAATTCAGTAAAAACGTTTCAATAATATCATTTCTATGATGACCTAGTGCTAGTTTATTACAGCCTAAATCTTTTGCGGCTTCATAGAGGGTACCACGTCGTAATCTGGAACAGAGGCTGCAGGTGGTTTTACCTTCAGGCGTTTTTTCCATAACCACTTTATAGGTGTTTTTTTCAATGATTTTATAGGGTACGTCTAAAGCAGTTAAATATTCAGGAAGTACATGTTCAGGGAAACCAGGTTGTTTCTGATCTAAATTCACAGCTATAATTTCAAAAGAAATGGGAGCCACCTTTTGAAAGTGCAACAACATTTGAAGCAAGGTGTAACTGTCTTTTCCACCAGAAAGACATACCATAATACGATCACCATCTTCAATCATTGTATATTGTTTGATGGCCTCGCCTGTAGCGCGATGTAATTTTTTAGTAACCTGTTCCATACTTTCCATCTTGCAAAAGTATTACTTTATGTCATATTCTGGAATTATAAATAACAACTAATTTTCAGTAAAATATGATGTCAGCATCATCTTAACCTAGTGCTTTGATTTATGTTGTTAACTTATGATTTCAATGTGAAATGCAGTATTTTGCTTTGCTTAATTTTACAAAACTTCGCTTAAATTATAAATGCTAAAACAACTTGTGTTATCATGGATGTAAATGTTATAGAAGATATTATTAAACGCCTAGAGCAGCCTATAAAACTTTTTGAAGCTTCTAAATATGTGCCTATAGATTTATCGGTTACTAATAGTGCCTTTTCAAAAGTCAATTTGAATTCTGTTGAGCAATTTAGTGCTTATATCGATAACTTTCTTGCCAATCATGAGGCCGAAGTAGCTTATGGAGGTTATTTGGAAGTACGCAATATTTATAAACGCAGTTCTTATTTTTTAGAGGAAAACCGCGATGCACGAAATATACATTTGGGTGTGGACTTTTGGTGTCCTGAGAGCACACCCGTTTTAACACCTATTACGGGTAAGGTTCATAGTTTTAATAACAATATGAATTTTGGCGATTATGGCCCAACTATTATATTACAGCATGAGGTAGGAGGCCATGTATTTTATACACTTTACGGCCATTTAAGTTTGGCGTCCATTAACAGCATAGAAGTAGATCAACCTTTTAATCAAGGTGATAAAATAGGAAGTCTTGGTGATGCTTCAGTCAACGGGGATTATCCACCGCATTTGCATTTTCAAATCATAAAAAATATTCAAGATTATAAAGGTGATTATCCAGGTGTTTGTAGTAAAAAGGATTTAGATTTTTATTCTGAAAATTGTCCGAATCCAGAACGGTTGTTAAATTTGGAATCCTAGCTTTCTTCAACTAAATTATTTTTAAGTTTAATCTATGTTCTTGTTTTTTTCGTACATTTAATAAAAACATTAATTTAAAAACTTATGAAAAATTTTAATCCATTAAACAGTAATAGCACTTTTAAAGCACCCTTATTAAAAAAATTAAGCTTTAGTATTTTAGCTGTTTTATTCGCGTTTTCTAGTTTACACGCGCAATCTGCTTCTATTAAAACCGAGCAGGTTCATTTTGAAAAAGGAACAACAGGTACCTTTATAGAATCAAGTATTAAAGGTGAACATATTGTCGATTATAAAATCAATGTGCGTAAAGGCCAATTTATGAATGTGAGTATGGTAACCGATAATACGGCAAATTATTTTAATATTATGGAGCCAGGGGAAGAGTATGTTGCTATATATAACAGCTCTATGGACGAGAACATGTTTGAAGGTGAATTAGCAAAAAGTGGTGATTATACCATTCGTGTTTATTTAATGCGTAGCGCAGCAAGACGTAATGAAAAAGCAAATTTTAAGTTAGAAGTAAACGTAAGTTCTGAAGACTAGTCACTTTAATTGGTGCGTTTTTGATTTAGAAATTAATAAATTTTATTTAAATCCCGGTAGTTAATAGCTGTCGGGATTTTTTGTGTTATAGCGTTTTTAATTTGAAGTAGTTTCTTGAATTTTTATAAAAGCCAAATTAATAACTTGTTTTCTCTAACCACATGGTAATCTTATAACATATAGACAAACTCATGTAATGTAAATACTTTGGTATGATTGTAACTTGCACTTATAATAATTTAAAAACAATTAAGATGAAAAAAGCACTTATATTACTTACAAGTATTACCATTTTTGGGTTAGTTAGTTGTGGTGAAAAGAAGGAGAAAGAAACTGTTGTTATTGAAAAAAAAGTTGAAGCGCCTAAAACTAAAGAATCCGACGGAACATCGCTAAATATTAGTAGTGATGGTGTTGAATATTCTTCTAAAGACGGGAAAAAGAAAACAGAAATCTCTATTACAGATTAAAATCATAGCTTAAGTTTATTAAGTCTTAGCTAGCAAGCCATATGAAAATGTATTAGCTTCATGCTTAAATAAAAAAATCCCGATAATTTTCTTATCGGGATTTTGATTTGATTTGAAATCTTTATTTATAAGATTGCTGCGTTCGCAGGAATTAATCTTCAATTAAAACCCATTCGCCTTTGGCTAATAAAGGTTCTGCTTGCTTATATTTCATGGTTTTGTTTTCACCATTCATAATGTGTTTTATAGTAACACGATCGTTACGACCAATTTTTGGTTTATCACGAACAACAGTTTCAATAACTTCTGGCTGACGTTGCGTATTTCCTGCAGCTCTATTTTGAGCTGAACGCTCGTCTAAATTAGGAATTTCGTCTTTTTGTGTTTGTAATTTTTCCTTAGCACGTGTTTCTCTAGCTTCGTGAATGGTATTTTGTGTTTCTTGTGGTAATTCACCTTTAAATAAGAATGAAATCACATCTTTATTCACTTGGTCAATCATGGCTTTAAATAATTCAAAAGCTTCAAACTTATAAATTAATAAAGGATCTTTTTGCTCATGCACTGCCAATTGTACCGATTGTTTTAACTCGTCCATTTTACGTAAATGCGTTTTCCAAGCATCATCAATAATGGCTAAGGCGATATTCTTTTCAAAATCGGTAATTAATTGTTTACCGTTGGTTTCGTAGGCTTTTTCAAGATCGGTAACAACATTTAAACTTTTAATACCATCTGTAAAAGGCACCACAATACGTTTGAATTTATCGCGTTGCGTTTCATATACATTTTTAATTACAGGGAAAGCGATGTCTGCATTACGATTCATTTTTTCTTTGTAATGATCGAAAGCTGCTTTGTATATTTTTGCTGTAATATCTTGTGCTGAAAGTTTACCGAATTCCGCTTCAGAAATAGGCGAACTCATAGAGAAATAACGAATCAATTCAAATTCGAAATTTTTAAAATCGTTTGCTCCTTTATTAGTTTCCGAAATCCCTTCCGAAGTATCGTAAAGCATATTGGCAATATCCACACGAAGACGCTCACCGTGTAATGCGTGGTGACGACGTTTGTAAACTACCTCACGTTGGGCGTTCATCACATCATCATATTCTAATAATCGCTTACGTACTCCAAAGTTATTTTCTTCAACTTTTTTCTGAGCACGTTCGATAGATTTTGAAATCATTGAATGCTGAATCACTTCACCTTCTTGTAATCCCATTTTATCCATCATTTTAGCGATACGTTCGCTACCAAATAAACGCATTAAGTTATCTTCTAGCGATACGTAGAATTGAGAACTTCCTGGGTCTCCTTGACGACCAGCACGACCACGTAACTGTCTGTCTACACGGCGCGAATCGTGGCGCTCGGTACCTACAATGGCTAAACCACCTGCTTTTTTAACTTCTTCAGATAATTTAATATCGGTACCACGACCTGCCATATTTGTTGCGATGGTTACCTGTCCGGCATTACCAGCTTCGGCAACAATATCAGCTTCACGTTTGTGTTGTTTCGCGTTTAATACATTGTGAGGTATTTGTCTGATGCTAAGCATTTTTCCTAATAACTCACTTATTTCTACAGACGTTGTACCAATTAATACAGGGCGTCCTGCTTGTGATAATTGGGTAACTTCATCGATAACAGCGTTGTATTTTTCACGTTTTGTTTTATAAACTAAATCCTCTCTATCATCACGAGCAATAGGGCGGTTGGTTGGAATTTCAACCACATCTAATTTATAGATTTCCCAGAATTCTCCAGCTTCGGTAACCGCAGTACCCGTCATACCCGAAAGTTTGCGGTACATTCTAAAGTAATTTTGAAGTGTTACTGTTGCAAAAGTTTGGGTAGCATCTTCAATTTTCACATTTTCTTTAGCTTCAATCGCTTGGTGTAAGCCATCGCTATAACGACGCCCATCCATAATACGACCGGTTTGCTCGTCTACAATCATAACTTTATTATCCATCACCACGTATTGGGTGTCTTTTTCAAATAAAGCGTAGGCTTTTAAAAGCTGATTTAATGTGTGAATACGTTCTGATTTTACACCAAAATCTTTGTATAACTCTTCTTTAAGAACAGCTTCTTCTTCCGCAGGTAAACCTTGGTTTTCAATTTTGGCAATCTCGATACCTATTTCAGGTAATATGAAAAAGTCAGGATTGTCTTTTCCAGAAATGTACTCAACACCTTTATCGGTTAATTCAACTTGATTGTTTTTTTCTTCAATAACATAGTACAATTCGGCATCAACCTTAGGCATTTCGCGGTTGTTGTCTTGCATGTAAAAGTTTTCGGTTTTTTGAAGCAGTTGTTTTACACCATCTTCAGATAAAAACTTAATAAGGGCTTTGTTTTTAGGAATACCGCGATATACACGAAGCAGTTGAAAACCACCTTCTTTAGTATCGCCAGCTTTAATAAGCTTTTTGGCTTCGGCTAAAACGCCTGTTAAATATTTACGTTGTACCGATGTAATATCGTCAACCTTAGGTTTTAACTCGTTAAACTCGTGAAAATCGCCTTTAGGAATTGGTCCAGAGATAATTAATGGTGTACGTGCATCATCAACTAAAACAGAATCGACCTCATCGACAATGGCATAGTGGTGCGGACGTTGTACTAAATCTTCTGGAGCGTGAGACATATTATCACGTAAGTAATCGAAACCAAACTCGTTGTTGGTTCCGTAGGTAATATCGGCGTTATAGGCCTTTCTTCTAGCTTCAGAATTTGGTCTGTGGTAATCAATACAATCTACGCTTAACCCATGGAATTGGAAAATAGGAGCCATCCATGCGCTATCACGTTTTGCTAAATAATCATTTACAGTTACCAAGTGCACGCCTTTTCCAGCAAGCGCATTTAAGTAAACAGGTAAGGTAGCTACTAAGGTTTTACCTTCACCAGTTTGCATTTCGGCAATTTTACCTTGGTGCATGGCAATACCACCTATAAGTTGCACATCGTAATGAATCATGTCCCAAGTGATGGCTTTTCCAGCGGCATCCCAAGAGTTAGCCCAAATGGCTTGATCGTTTTCTAAAGTAACATAATTGTGTTCGGCAGAAATTAATCGGTCAAACTCATTGGCTGTAACTTGAATGGATGTATTGTGTACAAAACGTTTAGCGGTTTCTTTTACTACTGCAAAAGCTTCAGGTAATATATCGTTTAAAACATCTTCAGTAACTAAATAGGCATCGTCTTTAAGCTTATCAATAGCTAGGTAAATATCTTCACGTTGGTCGATATCCTCGGTAGTTTCGGCTTCTTGAGTTAAGTTTGCAATTTGTGTATCGATGTCTTTATTAGCCTCGGCAATTTTGGCTTTAAACTCTGCCGTTTTCGCCCTTAATTCATCATGCGATAAAGCTTCTAAAGCAGCTTCGAAAGTTTTAACTTTAGATACAAGTGGCATAATGGCTTTTACATCTTGTTTTGATTTGTCGCCAACAAATACTTTTAATACAGAATTTAAAAGATTCATGAGAGTTAATTTATGTGTTAATCCTAGCTATGTTTAGGATGGTCTTATATGTTTTATTTTTTCTTTTTTTGATGCTTTTTAAAGGCTACCAAAGATACATTATGTTTAAAGATTAAGATAAAAAAAAGCCTCAAATTGAGACTTTTTAACTATTCTTTATAATATTATTTAATATTCGTCCTCATTCCAAAGGTAATCTTCATCAGTGGGATAATCGGACCAAATTTCTTCAATTGAATCATAAGAGTCTCCTTCATCTTCAATAGATTGTAAATTTTCTACAACTTCTAAAGGCGCTCCTGTTCTAATTGCGTAATCTATCAGCTCATCCTTTGTTGCTGGCCAAGGTGCATCACTTAAATAAGATGCTAATTCTAATGTCCAATACATTTCTTACGTGTTTAATTTTGTGCAAAAATAAATTTTTAGTTTAAACAGACAAGAAAAAAATGAATTATTTCATGGTCATTTTACTTTTATTTTTTAATAAATGTAAATAAAAGCGTATCTAACCTCTGATCCGCGACGTTTTAGTTTAAAAATCTTATAAAAATGCTCAATGGGCTTATAAGTTTTGTTTTAAACTTAGTTAATCATTAATTATAAGAACGTTTTTTTAATTTAGTCTTTAGTCTTTAGTCTTTAGTCTTTAGTCTTTAGTCTTTAGTCTTTAGTCTTTAGTCTTCGGTCTCCCGTCTTCGGTTTCCCGTCTCCCGTCTTCCATCATCGGTCTCCCGTCAAAAAAAACTAATGCTTCTCAGGAATCCACTTAATTTCATCTGCTCGTAAGTCATAAGTCAACTTCCGTGCCAACACAAAAAGGTAGTCCGATAAGCGGTTTAAGTAGGTTAGTGCGTTGGCTTCAAACGGTTCTAAATCATTGAGTTGAGTTGCTAGTCGTTCGGCTCTACGACAAACACATCGGGCAATGTGACAGAATGACACGGTTTGGTGCCCACCTGGTAAAACAAAATGCGTCATGGGCGGTAGGGCTTCATTCATACTGTCCATTTCATGCTCTAGGCGTTCAATATCTTCAGTAGAAATTTTAGAAATATTTAAACGATCCTTACCATTTTTTAAAACAGCCTTTTCAGGATCGGTGGCTAAAATAGCACCGAGCGTAAATAAGCGATCTTGAATATGAATGATTAAATCTTTATACTCTTGATGAATGGCCTGATCGCGAATTAAACCTAAATAGGAGTTTAGTTCGTCAACCGTACCGTAGCTTTCAATTCTAATATGGTGTTTTGGTACACGTGTGCCTCCAAATAAAGCTGTAGTACCTTTGTCGCCTGTTTTTGTATATATTTTCATGGTTTAGTATTCCTTATCTGTATTTATTTTATACAGCGCTTGTGTTTTCAAAGTTAGCTGATATCAAAGAAAAGCCAAAATGGTTTGCCATTTAGATAGAAGGTTGCTTTATAAAAGCATTTTTTTAGGTTTTCTTTAACACAAAAGTATTATTTTAGCCACGAAAAATTAAAATCTAAACAATTTTCAAACAAATCAAATTAATTTCTATGAAGAAAATTATTTTATTATTATTGGTTGTAATTTCTCCTATGTGGCTGCAAGGGCAAGCATTTCAAGGATTTCTTACAGACAATTACAGTGGTGTAAATAGTGTGGTTATAAACCCCGCTAATATTGTAGATTCACGATTTAGAGCAGACATTAATCTTATTGGCGTAAGTGCTTTTGGAGGAAATGATTATGCTGGTGTTAACATTTTAGACGTCACTAAATCGGGTTACGATTTCGACTCAATGGCTAATACCTACCCAACAAATAATAATAACGGTATTATTAATATTGATGTTATGGGGCCTTCGTTCATGTTTAATATAAACAGTAATAGTTCGATAGCTGTTTTTACAAGAGCACGTTCTTTTGTTAATATTCATGATATTAATGGTGAAATTGTAGATGATCTTGAAAATGATGATACCGACGATTTTTATTTTGATGGAGGTAACCTTAAAACAGCTGGAAATGGCTGGGCAGAACTTGGTGTGACTTACGCTCGCGTTATTTTAAATGATAGAACCAAGTTTTTAAAAGGAGGTTTAACCGTGAAATATTTACAAGGTGGTGGAAGTGCTCACATATCTGGTAATAACTTAACGGTAGACTATGATGCTGATGGCGGTGGACCTGATAATGGTAGTTTTGATACTACAGGTGAATTAACCTATGCGAGTTTCGATACTTCTTTTGATGAGGATGGTTACGAGTATGAATTGCCAAAAGCTACAGGTGTAGGCTTCGATTTAGGTTTTGTTTACGAATGGCGTACCAATTATCCAGATTATAGAAGAACTGCTGCAGACGGGTCGACCTATTCGCTTAAAGACCAAAATAAGTACAAGCTTAAATTAGGACTTTCTATTACCGATATTGGTCGTATTAACTATAAAGATGGCACAGAAGAAGTTTATGAAGTTAACAACTCATTTACAGAAGATGATTTTGATAACGCCGATAACCTTGAAGACTTTTTAAATACTTTTTATACCTTAAAAAGTTCTACAAAAGGTTTTAAAGCAACTTTGCCAACGGCATTACATTTTACTGCAGACTGGAGTTTTACAAGACGTTTATATGTAAACTTAAACACCGATTTATCTTTAATTTCAAAAAACAAGTTAGGAGCAAGCCGTATTGCTAATACCGTTTCTTTAACACCGCGTTTTGAAAGCAAAATATTTAGTTTCTACTTGCCAATGGGTATTGTACAATACAGTGGTTTTCAAGCGGGAGCAGGACTTAGATTCGGGCCACTATATCTTGGTTCAGGGTCTGTGTTATCTGCTTTAGTAAGTGATAATAGCAAAGCTGCTGATGTTTATGCTGGTATTAAAATTCCTATTTATCAAGGTAGAGAAAAAGATAGAGATGAAGATGGTGTAATTGATAAATTAGACGCTTGTCCTAAAGTGCCAGGTCCAATTGAAAACAATGGTTGTCCTTGGGAAGATACCGATGGTGATGGTCTTTTAGATAATGTTGATGAATGCCCTAAAGAAGCTGGTCCACAGGAAAATAAAGGGTGTCCTTGGGGAGATAACGATGGCGATGGTGTTTTAGATAATGTTGATAAATGTCCTAATATAGCAGGTTCTCTAGAGAATGATGGTTGTCCTTATGCGGATTCTGATGGCGATACTGTTTTTGATAATGTTGACCAATGTCCAGATGTTCCTGGCCCAATTGAAAATAACGGTTGCCCTTGGAAAGATACTGATGGCGATGGAGTAGCAGATAAAGATGATAATTGTGTTGATGTACCAGGAACTGTTGAAAATAATGGTTGTCCTGCAGTTACAGAAGCGGTATTAAAAACTTTAAGTGCTTACGCAAAAACAATCTTATTTCACAACGGAAAATCTACTCTTAGACCAGAATCTAAAGAGGTTTTAGATAATATTGTTGGTATTTTAAACGAATATCCTAACGCTAAGTTTAACATTGATGGCCATACTGATAGTTCTGGTAGCGATGCTTTAAACCTAAGATTATCTGAAGAGCGCGCTAGTACAGTAATGAATTACCTTATTGAAAATGGGGTAGGTGCTAGCCGATTAAAAGCTACTGGTTACGGAGAATCAAGTCCGATTGATGATAACTCTACAGCTGAAGGTAGAAGAAACAACAGACGTGTTGAAGTTAATTTAGTGAAATAATTAACCACACAAAAACTTAAAAAGTCCATAATGTTTTTATGCATTATGGACTTTTTTTATGGTTAATTTTTACTGGCGTATAAGCAAGAAGTAGAACATTTACAAAAGTTGTGGTTAGGTTAAACAGCCTTCAGGTTTTTAAAACATTATTGTTCGGAAGATGAAAGCTCTTATGTTTTTAACCCTCCTAATTTCGATTTCATCGAAATTTTCCTCCCTTCAAAACGAAGAGAGGAGCAAATTTTATTAATGTTTTATAAAACAAACTAAATCTAATTAACCTATTTTAATTAAAATTTTGTGTTCCGAACACTTCTGTTTTTAAACCTGAAGGGTCTGTAAAAACTGCGATTATGGAAGGGGTATATTTTTTCTTTTATAGATTATCTGCGATTTTGCATAAATAGAACAATTGCTAATTGATCCTAATGAAGATCTGTTGATTTCAAGCTATTCGGGAAGATTCTAGAAGTGGTATTTAAAGTTCTTGTCTTCGCTCGAACAGGCTAATATTCTAGATTATAAACTTAAGTTATATTGAAATAGAATAGATATTAACAACGAATCACAAAATCTTCCTTCACTTGTTCTTTTCTAAAAAAGATGAATCCCCAAAAAAACGTGTTGATGCTCACGGTAACTTTGGGGTGTTTTTTAATTTGTTCCCAAGCTTCAGTCATGCCTTCAGACCAATAAATATCATCAAAAATAAAAACAGAATCGTTATTTGCAGTTTGTAATAAAGTTTCAAAATAGTGTAGTGTGGCTTCTTTTTGGTGGTTGCCATCAAAGAAAATAAGATTGTAAGAGTTGGATTTCAGATTTTCAATGGCTTCATTAAAATCACTGTAAATCACTTCTATATTTTCTAAATTGTGCTTTTTGAAGTTGTTCTTAGAAAATTCAGCAATATTATTACAGCCTTCAATAGTTGTAATTGTAGATTCAGGCTTTCCTAAGCTTAGTGCGTGTGTGGCAATGCCTAACGAGGTGCCCAGTTCCAAAATATTTTCGGGTTTAAAATAGGCAGATAAGCGATACAGTAGTTTAGCACGTTTGTTGGTTGTTCCTGCGTTTTTTGCCATTTGTGAAACAGTTCGTTCTTCCTGTTTCATAACCTGTGAGCCAGCGCCTAAATCGGTGACCTGTATTTTACTTTGGTCTTGTAAAAGGGCTTTTTTGTAGTTAAGAATGTTTTTATAAGCTGCGTGTTTTTTGCTGTCGTAAAAACATAAGGTCACTAAATTGTATACAAAAGGGGAGTGCACCCCATGTTGGTTTTTAGATTTTAGTAGAAACTTTATGTATTGTTTTGCTTGATATAGCATTTTTTAGTAATTCAAAAAAAAAAGTGTTGTTACAAGGAGATTCACAGAGTTTTTATAGAGTTTCACAGAGAACCTATTAGTGGATGTTGATTAGTTTTTAATAAAAATATAGCATGTTTTTTTGATTCATTCTTCAAGTTTTTAATTTCCATCAACCATCAACCATCAACCATCAACCATCAACCATCAACCATCAACCATCAACCATCAACCATCAACCATCAACCATCAACCAACTACCCCTCCAACTTCGAAGACAGTTCAAACCAGCGTTCTTCTTTTTCTTCTATGGTATCAATTATTTTCTGTAAATCCAGTGAAAGTTTGTTGATCTCGTCTTGTGATAAATCGGGATTATTAAATTTATTTTCCAGTTCCTTTTTATCGTATGTCAGCGATTTTAATTTACTTTCAATGTTATTAAGTTCTTTTTCTTCGTTGTACGATAGCTTTTTTGCTTCATTTTGTTTCCAAGACTTGTTGTCTTTTTTTTCTTCAGTAACAGCAGCAACTACAGGCTGGCTATCTTCATAAACCCTATAATCGGTGTAGTTTCCAGGGAAATCTTCAATAATACCTTCGCCTCTAAAAACAAATAAATGATCGACAACTTTATCCATAAAGTACCTGTCGTGAGATACTACAATAATACATCCGGGGAAATCTAAAAGAAAACTTTCAAGAACGTTTAGAGTAACAATATCTAAATCGTTTGTAGGTTCATCCAGGATTAAAAAATTAGGATTCTGAATTAAAACAGTACATAAATACAAACGTTTACGTTCGCCACCACTTAGTTTTTCAACAAAATCGTATTGCTTTTTTCTGCTGAATAAAAAGCGCTCTAAAAGTTGTTGAGCACTTATTTGGCGTCCTTTTTTTAAGGGAATATAATCTCCAAATTCTCGAATAACATCAATAACCTTTTGTTCTGGTTTTATGGTGATTCCATTTTGGGTGTAATAACCAAATTTTATGGTGTCGCCTTTAACCACCTTTCCCGAATCTGGCAGAGCAGATTGGGTTAAAATATTTAAAAAGGTTGTTTTTCCTGTACCATTTTTTCCAATAATACCAACGCGTTCCCCTTTTTTAAAGGTGTAATCGAAATTATCTAGAATGACTTTATCTTTAAACGCTTTTCCAACTTTATGAAATTCTAGAATTTTACTCCCTAGGCGCTCCATATTGAGTTCCAATTGCACTTCATGGTCGTTTCTACGTTGATGCGCACGGTGTTTAATATCGGCAAAATCGTCGATTCTAGATTTCGATTTGGTTGTTCGCGCTTTGGGTTGGCGGCGCATCCAATCCAATTCTTTTTTAAAGAGTTGTTTGGCTTTACCAACTTCTACAGCAGCTTGCTCAATTCTAGCTTCTCGCTTTTCAAGGTAATAGGAATAATTGCCTTTGTAGCTATACATTTGGCCTTCGTCCAATTCAATAATTTCATTACAAACACGTTCTAAAAAATAACGGTCGTGTGTCACCATAAAAAGGGTAATGTTTTCCTTGGCGAAAAAGGCTTCTAACCATTCAATCATTTCTAAATCTAAATGGTTGGTAGGCTCATCTAAAATTAACAAATCGGGTTTGTTAATTAAGGCATTGGCTAAGGCTAAACGCTTTTTTTGTCCGCCAGAAAGGGTGCTGACTTTCTGACTTAAATTTTCAAGCTTAAGTTTGAAGAGAATTTGTTTGTATAAAGTCTCAAAATCCCAGGCCTGATTGCGTTCCATGGCTTCAAAAGCCGTTTGATAGGTTTCGGTGTCTTCCGGATTTAAAAGGGCTTTTTCGTAGTTGGCAATCACTTTTAAAATGGGGCTGTCGCTCGCAAAAATAGTTTCTTCAACCGTTAAAGCAGCGTCAAATTTAGGGTCTTGCGAGAGGAAAGATACTTTTATATCTTTTCTGTAAATTACATGACCAGAATCGGCTTGGTCATCACCAGAAAGGATATTTAAAATGGATGTTTTTCCAGTTCCGTTTTTTGCTACGAAGGCAATTTTTTGATCTTTGTGGACACTAAATGAGATATCTTCAAAGAGTACATGTTCTCCGTAGGATTTTGATATGTTTTCAACAGTTAAATAATTCAAAGTCTATTCTTTTTTGCAAATAACGGACAAAAAACCAAAAAAAACGGCATAAGTTTTATTGTTCAAGGCGAAAACTTATATTTGTGCCAAATCAATGAGCCTTAGTATGAAGCGATGTTTCCTTGTAGTGTTAATCATTATAAACACTCTTTTTGTGTCTTGTATTACTACAAAAGATGTTGTATACCTTCAAGATAAAGGCGATGGCACAGATAGTATTTCGGTAATGAGAGAAATACCAAAGCCTTATAAAGTACAGGTAAACGACATTTTAAGTATTAATGTAAAAGCATTGGATGAAGATCTTGTTAAGATTTTTAACCCTGTAACCACCACCACTACAAATTCTGCAAATCAAGACCCATCATCGTTATATTTTAATGGGTTTACGGTTGATGTGCATGGTCGAATTAAGTTTCCTGTTTTAGGTGAAATTACGGTTTTAGGTTATACCACTACAGAGATTGAAAAATTAGTAAAAGACGAATTGCTTGATCAGTATTTTAAGGAAACCGCCGAGTTATTTGTAACGGTTAAGCTGGCAGGTTTGCGTTATACGGTAACAGGCGATGTTACTACTACAGGCGTTTATACGCTTTATCAAGATCGTGTGAATATTATTGAAGCTTTGGCTGAAGCTGGCGATATTACGCTAACAGGAAACAGACGCGATGTTTTAGTGGTGAGGCAATATCCTGACGGACAAAAAATTCATCATATCGACTTAACCGATATTAAAGCTATGAATTCACCCTACTATTACATACAGCCCAATGATATTATTTTAGTAAAACCACTAAAACGTAAATCTATTGGTGCCGGCCAAACAGCCATTCAAAATTTAACAACCATAATGTCGCTATTGGCTGGGGTGGTATCTATTTATGTGTTAACCAAGAACCTTTAATTGCTAGATTATGACGGACGAATTTGAAGTTTCTGACTCGGCATCCAGTTTCGATATAAAAAAGTTCCTCTTTAGGGCTTTAAGCTATTGGAAGCTGTTTTTACTGCTTTTAATAGTGGGTACTTTCTTGGTGTACCAAAAAAACATACGGGAAGAGTTTTCATACCGTTTGGGTACAAAACTGTCTGTAGAAGACGATAGTAACCCGTTATTTACCTCAAATGCTAGTTTAACCTTTAACTGGGGAGGTGTTACAGCAAAAGTACAAACCTTAATTGTTACGCTTAAATCGCGAACGCATCATGAAAAAGTTGTTGATCGTTTAGAATTTTATAAATCTTATTTGGAAGAAGGCCGTTTTAGAAAGCAGGATATTTATAAAGCAGCACCATTTCGGTTCGATCAAGATTATAATTTCCCTCAGTTAATAAATATTCCTGTAAAAATTACTTTTTTAAACGCCGATGCTTTCGAGTTGGAAGTCGATTTTACAGAGCCCCGCGTGTCTGTTCAAAATTTTAATACCAAAGAAATTTCTAAAGTTGATGTGACTGTAGGGCTGTTTAAAAAACAGTATAAAATAGGCGAACCCATCCATCTCCCTTTTTTTAAAGGAGTATTAAGGTTAGCTGAAAATAGAAATGCATCAGCTGGAGCCGTTTATTTTATTCAGTTTAATGATTTTGATGAGGTTGTAGCTAGTTATAATTCGAGAACAAATGTTGTAAATACGAGTAGTTCACCCATTATAGATATTTCGTTAACCGATAAAAACACCGAGAAAATTGTCGATTATTTAAATACGATAGTCGATGTTTTAAGTGAAGACCAACTCAACAGAAAAAATCAATACGCCACAAATGCTATTCGTTTTATTGATGAACAAATAGCGCGTGTTAAAGGGGAATTGTCGTTAAATGCTGAAGCTTTAAATGCATACAGAAAAGAGAATAAGATTTTCAGTTTAGATGATGAAAGTCTCATGCTTAATGATAAGCTAACCAAATTAGATGAAGAAAAGGAAGCTGTAAATAGGCAGCTTAATTATTATGAAACGCTTCAACGTTATTTGTTAACTAGCAATACGTTTACGGAAATTCCTGCGCCATCAATTGCAGGTATAGAAGATGCAAACATTTTAATTAATGTATCTAAAATTAACGAGTTGTCTGTACAAAAATCGAAGTTGCAATATTCTGTTAGAAGCGATGCTTCCGTTTTTAATGATTTGAATCGCCAAATCGAAGGACTTAAAAATGTGCTTTTAGAAAATATTAGTTCGGCAACAAATGGTTTAAAGCAAGATTTAAAAGCGGTACAAAATAATTTAAGTCGGGTTGAAAATCAATTTAGTAAACTTCCTGAAGATCAGCAACAGCTAATAACAATCGAACGTCAATACACATTAAGCGAGCAAACTTATAATGTGTTTTTAGCCAAACGCGGTGAGGCCGAAATTATAAAAGCATCCAATGTGTCTGATATTTTGGTTATCGATCCTGCTAAAAATACGGGTGCAACAGTATTGGGAAGGAATTTGAATATACGTTATATTCTCATGTTTTTTGCGGCATTACTTATTCCAATGATCATTGCATTTGTATTAACTTTTATAGATCATAATATTCATAGTCCGATGGATATTGAAAAATTATCTTCTATTCCGCTTTTAGGAGTTATTGGAAAAAACAATCTTAACGACAATTTGGTTGTACACAGAAAACCTAAATCGGCTGTAGCCGAAGCATTTCGTGCCATCCGAACCAATTTACAGTATTACTATAAATCTCAAGATTTACAAGGCGCAAAAACTTTAATGATAACCTCGTCGGTTAGTGGTGAAGGTAAAACGTTTTGTTCTATAAATATTTCTACAGTTTTCGCTTTAAGCGGAAAGAAAACTATTTTATTAGGATTAGACCTTAGAAAACCTAAGATATTTGGCGATTTTAAAATTAATAATGATGTTGGGGTGGTTAATTATTTAATTGGCCAGAAACCATTAGAAGACGTTATTCAAAAAACAAAAATTGATCATTTAGATGTGATTGTTTCGGGACCTATTCCTCCAAATCCATCCGAGCTTATTATAAGCGAAAAAATGCGGGAACTTATTACCGATTTAAAAACAAAATACGATTATATCATTCTAGACACACCTCCGGTTGGTTTGGTGGCCGATGCTTTAGAACTGTTAGACTTTGTTGATGCCTCGCTTTATGTGGTAAGACAAGACTACACTAAAAAAGGGATGCTTAATTTTGTGAATGAAAAATACAAAACCAAACAAGTTAAAAACATCAGTTTGGTTTATAATGGTTACGACCAAAAAGCAAAATATGGTTATGGCTATGGTTATGGCTATGGTTACGGTTATGGCTACGGAAACTATGCGAATGGCTATCATGAGGAAGATCAAAAGAAATCAGGATTTTGGTCGCGTTTAAAGTCCGTTTTTAAAAAGTAATATGAAAAGGTATCGTCAAATATAAGTTAGGCGTTGCGGCTATTTGAAAAGTCAATTAAATTTGATTTGTCAGGTTGCGCTTGTCGAAACCGATATTGGTTAGCAATCAGTTAAAAATATTTAGGCAAATTAATAAGACACGAAGTACACTTTTCAGAAATCTTCTTATTCTAAAGACTTGATTTTACATGCCGATGAGATGCGAAATAGGTTAATTGCTATTAAGATAATAAAGCTAAAAATATAAATACTCACAATTCTTGAACAAACACGAAACAGACGATTGGTTATATACCATTTCTCCACGAAAAGGCGTTTTAAACCTAAATTTTAAAGAAATTTGGGCTTATCGAGATTTGTTGCTGCTTTTTGTAAAACGAGATGTGATTACCCTTTATAAACAGACCATTTTAGGGCCGCTTTGGTATTTTATTCAGCCTTTATTTACTTCTGTAATTTTTACTTTGGTTTTTAATAACATTGCCGAAATAAAAACAGGCGATGGGGTACCTCCGTTTTTATTCAATTTAGCAGGTATTAGTGCATGGAATTATTTTAGTGCCTGTCTAAATGGTACCAGCGATACCTTTAAAAAAAACCAAGGTATTTTTGGTAAGGTGTATTTTCCAAGGGTTATCATGCCTATGTCTACGGTGGTTTCTAACCTTATTCAATTTGGTATTCAATTTTTAGTATTTATTTGTTTCTATTTATATTTTGTTTTTTTTACGGATGCCGCGTTGCAAACCACAATAAATAGTACCGTATTACTATTGCCCGTGTTGGTGTGTATTATGGCATTATTAGGTTTGGGTTTTGGAATGATAATTTCATCCATGACCACCAAATACCGCGATCTTAGCTTTTTAGTCACTTTTGGAGTGCAATTGTTAATGTATGGCTCGGCAGTTATGTATCCTTTGTCTTTAATTGAAACAAAAGTTATTGAGGGTACGATACCAGAATGGGTTGGGCATTTAATAAGTTATAACCCCATGACCACCGTTATTGAATTGTTTAGACACATGATGCTAAATGTTGGCGATTTTTCAGTGGGGAAATTAATTTATGCTGCCTTTGTTAGTATAGCCGTGTTTTTATTAGGTTTGATTGTTTTTAATAAGACAGAGCGTCAGTTTATTGATACGGTATAAAAGGGTTAAAAGTTATAAAGTTATAGAGTTAGAACGTTATATAATGTTAAAAGAGAATATTAAAAAAATATAAATTCTATTTATATTTTTTAACCAAAAACCAAAAACCAAAAACCCCAATGCGCGACATTATTCTAAAAGCCGAAAATATAAGCAAACAATACCGTTTAGGTCTTATAGGAACGGGTACGATTAGTCACGATTTAAATCGTTGGTGGTATCGCGTACGCGGAAAAGAAGATCCTTATTTAAAAATTGGAGAAACTAACGACCGAAGCAGAAAAGGAGATTCAGATTATGTTTGGGCATTAAAAGACATAAATTTTGAAGTTAAACGCGGAGAAGTTCTTGGCATTATAGGTAAAAATGGAGCAGGGAAATCTACCCTATTAAAAATACTCTCTAAAGTCACCAGTCCTACTACAGGCGAAATTAAAACCAAAGGCCGTATTGCATCCCTTTTAGAAGTAGGTACAGGGTTTCATGGTGAAATGACAGGAAGAGAAAACATCTTTTTAAACGGTGCTATTTTGGGGATGACCAAAAAAGAAATCGCTTCAAAAATTGATGAGATTATCGCGTTTTCAGGTTGCGAACGTTATATCGATACGCCTGTTAAGCGTTATTCTTCAGGAATGACGGTGCGTTTGGCTTTTGCGGTAGCCGCTTTTTTAGAACCCGAAATTTTGGTGATAGATGAGGTTCTTGCAGTAGGCGATGCCGAATTTCAAAAGAAAGCCATTGGAAAAATGCAGGATATTAGCCAAGGCGAGGGGCGTACGGTTTTGTTTGTGAGTCATAATATGGCTGCTGTAAAAAGTTTGTGCACACGAGCCATTGTTTTAGAACATGGTAAAACTGTTTTTGAAGGCGGTGTGGATGCGGCGGTAGATTTTTACATTTCTGAAGCGAATACTATTGGAAAAAAAGAAGTGGTGTTTGATAAAACCCACAGAAGAAGTGGGGGACATGAAAACTTTGAGCTTATTAAAATAGTGGCTATTAAAGATAAAACAACTATTAGAGGCGAATTAAAGTTTGACTTGTATTTTAATGTGAAGGAAGATTATGCTCAAAATATTTGTATAACAGGTTCTATATGTGGTATTGATGATACAAGGATAGGTTCCTTTTTTTCATCTTCGGTGAAAGTTAAGCGAGGAGAAAATATTATAGAGTTAAATATTAATAACCATAATTTATCTGTTGGTGTTTATTATTTAAATATAGCATTATCTAGTGGTCGAATAGAAGATTCTAATTTGGAAATGTTAGACCATGCATACCAGGCAATTGCGTTTGAAATTTTTCAATTAGAAAGTGATGGCGATTATATTTCAAAATGGAATAAAGGATGGGGAAATTTATTTTTTCCGTCAGAAATTATTATTAAAAGATAATTAGAGCTAATGGCAGGGTTTAATAATTCATATATTGGATTAAGGAGTGATTTGTTGAAATTTATTCCAAATGGTCAGCATGTTGTATTGGATGTAGGTTGTGCTACTGGCGTTAATGGACAGTTTTTACTTGATAATGGAAAAGTGTCTTCGGTAACAGGAATTGAATTCGATGCAGATATGGCTAAAATTGCTGCTAAAACCAATTCTAAAGTGTTATGTGGTGACCTAAATCAAGATATATTTATTAAATCTATTTTAGATTTGGATGAGCAATATGATTTTATCCTTTTTGGTGATATACTTGAGCATCTTTATAATCCGCAACACGTTCTTGCAACATTAAAACAAAAATTAAAACCTAAGGGAAAGATTATTATTTCTTTACCAAATGTTGGTCATCTAGAATTGTTTATTCAAGTTTATATAAAAGGAACTTGGCCTCAAAACCCTAGAGGGATCTTTGACGCCACCCATTTAAGATGGTTTACAAGAAAAGATGCCTTTTCTTTAGTTTCTAATTCAAAATTAAAGGTTGTTTCTTATGAACGAAAATATAGATCAAGAGATGCTATCGGTTCTAAATTTAAATGGCCTTATAAAGTATTAAGAAAAATAAATAAGGATTGGGTAACTTTTCAACATATAATTGTTTGTGAGCATGAATAAAAGCGTAACAGTTATAATTGTAACATACAACGGCATGCCATGGCTTCCTAAATGTTTGAAGAGTTGTGATAATTACCCAGTTGTAGTAGTTGATAATGCCTCCACGGATGGGACAGTTCATTATATAAAAAAACATTTTCCTGAAGTAACGCTTTTAGAGCAAAATGAAAATAAAGGTTTTGGTCAAGCCAATAATATTGGAATAAGGCATGCTTTAGGTCAAGGCGCAGATTATGTGTTTTTATTGAATCAAGATGCTTATTTGGTTGATTCTGTTTTGGAAGAACTAATCGGGTTTCATAAAAAAAATGAAGCCTACGGCATTCTAAGTCCGCTACATATCACAGGGGATTCAAAAAGATTAGATCATAATTTTTCTAATTATATGTTTAAAGAAAAAACAGGACAGTTCTATTCCGATTTTGTTTTAGGAAACCCTATTCAAGAGGTTTATGATGTTCCGTTTGTAAATGCTGCAGCTTGGCTAATTTCAAAAAAATGTTTAGAAACTATTGGTGGCTTTGATCCTTTGTTTTTTCATTATGGAGAAGATGATAACTATTGTCAGCGTGTCTTGTATCACGGTTTTAAAATAGGAGTTTTACCAAAAAGTTATATTATTCACGATAGAGGTGATCGAAAAAAAAGCAAGGTTGTAGAATTTAGTGAAGCATATTATAGTGCTGTAATTCGTTCGTTTAAATTAAAACATGCTAATTTATTGACACCTATAGAAATTGATAAAGATATATTAAAGCTAAAAAAAGCAATTTTTAAATTAATGCTTCAAGGACGATTTCAACGCGTAGCTCATCAAAAGAAAACTTTAAAATTGATGATGCACGCTAAATCTGAAATATTGAACAGTAGAGTAATCAATGCAACGAAATCTGCACATTATTTAGGGCTGTAATCGACAAAAAAAATCTCAGATTAAAAATTAACCTGAGATTTTAAAACTGTAATGGTTTTTAAAGTGTTCTTTAAACTATTAATTACGATTAATAATTAAAGTTTCAGCAAAACTCGTGTGGTCTCCAACGATATGAATCACATATGCGCCAGCAGGGATATGACTAATATTGATGGTTTTACTAGCATTTAATGTGCTTATATGTCTGCCTGTAAAATCGTAAACCGTTATTTTTTCAGAACCATCTAGATTTGAAATGTTTAACACATCTGATGCTGGATTCGGATAAAAACGCACTGTTTTTGCCTCATGGTCATCCACAGATAAAGTACCACAGGTCATATTTGCAGCATGATCGCTAGTGACTTTAATTAACTCTATTTTATCCATGTTCCATTGCCAAACATCGGCACCAGAAGCAGTAATTTTGAAAGTATGGCTACCTGCGCTAACTTGCATTGGTGCACAAGCAATATGTGTGCCTGGAGTTGTCCATGCACCTGTAGTTGCAAAAGTGTCGGTAGAGAAATCGGTGCCATTTATGGTTCCCGTAACTTCAGTATTACTTCCAGGTGTGGCATAATGGTAGGTTACTTGATAATAGCCTGTTTCTGGGATGTTTACGGTGTATTCAGCCCAATCGCCAGTGTTGCCATAGTCAATCCAATCGCCATTTACTCTAAATCCTAATCCTGGGCCTCCCCAAGAGCTATCATCTTCTGTACCTCCTGTGTTGGTTAAATCTTCAGCTTCAATAACTAAACTATTACTAGGATCAACAAAAGTAATGGTACTTGTGTCTTGCAAACCACCATCTACAGCCGTTGCAGTAATAGTAACTGCGCCTTCTGTAATGGCTGTAACTAGTCCGTTAGCATCAACGGTAGCGATATTAGCATTAGAAGTCGACCAATTAATTGTTTTATTACTTGCATTTGCAGGTAAAACCTTTGCCGATAATTGTATAGCATCCGATGTAACCGCATAAGCAGAGCTTGGCGACACCGTTACACTTGTAATCATTGTAGGCTGATTAATTGTTATGTCATTATCACATGTAGAGATAATTGTGGTGCCATGAGTCAACTCAGCACGTAATTTATAACCCGTACCAGGTGCTGGTGCATTGGCTAAAGAGAAAGACACAGGAACGGTTTCTAAACCTTGAGCATTTATGTTAATCGTGTTACTTGCTAAAACATCGGCACCCTTAACTAGTGCAATATATAACTCACGAGCTCCATCGATATTAACGTTGGCTGTAAAGTCGATATTAGTAGTTGCATCAAAATCAGTAGGCAACGCATCACAGAAAATGGTCTCTTGCCCAGCAATACCAACGGTAACAACAATATCATCTTTAATGTTTGTGCCTTTTACAGTAGCTGTAATAGTTGCTGTTTCACCTACTTTTTTACCAATAATGGTTCCGTTAGAAACAATTTCCACAACGCTTTCATCTGAAGTTGTCCATTCCACTTCTGGAGCCACAGTTGGTGTAGGGGTGAATTCAACATTCAAATTCGTATTAGTATAGTGCTGAACAGTAATAGAAGCACCTTCAATTATTGAAATAGCTGTTACTGTTGAAGCTTGATAAGGTATAGCATTAATAGTGATGGTAGCAGTAATCGAGCTATTTGCCGTACTTGTAGCTGTTATAGTTGTGCTACCAGAGTCTGCCACAGCTGTTACTATGCCGTTTTCATCGACAGTAGCCACGGCTTCATTAGATGACGTCCAAGTTAAACCTTTATCTGAAGCATCTTCAGGAGTAAATATAGGTGCTAAACCTAGAGTTTCTCCGTTCATAACATCTTCAGAAGCTGAATTAAATGCTAATCCAGTAATTGGCGAACCGCCATTGGTTCTACCCGGATCGGTTGTCATATCGAATACCTGAATCATTAATGTTGTAAACTCAGCCGCTTGATATCTTTCAAAAGTTACGGTATTATTACCATCTTGAAGATATTCAATAGGGCATTCTAGTTCTAAAACACCAAACCATGCACCTTTAAAGTTTCCTAAACCATAACCACGTGTATTGGCAATATAATTATCGGCTTGTACAATAACGTCGTTTCCGTTTACGGTAAGCTTTTTAATTTTCATTCCAGGATTACCATCGTTAGGGTTCGGGAAGAATCCTCCAACTCTAATAACGGCTTCCCCATGTGTAGGTTTTACTACGCCAGAAACGGTAGTTGTAATACTAGGGGTTGAAGCGGTATGACACAATTGCGTACCACGATCGTTTTTCGCATTTCCAGCAAGTGGAGCACTCATGTACTTTGTTTCTTCCGATTCTTGATCGATTAGCACATCGTTAGCAAACGTATAATCTAAAACTATGGTAGAGTTTGGTTTTAATGTCACTTGAGCAGGTGCCGTCGTCATATTAGCAACAGTATATTGCGTGTAACCCGCATCACCTTTAAAAATATGACGTAACTCTACGTTTTCAATGTTATTACCTGATAAACCAAAAGTGTTTAAGTTAATTGATTTGTTATCATCTATCGAGTTGTTTAAAATAACATAAACGTGTTTGCCGTTAACGTAAGCATCCACCTGTACATCAATATCATTGGCTTTGGTGTCTATACGTGTACCTTCAACATCTTTCCATAATTCAAAAAAGTGAATAAGGCCAGACCATTCCCAACCACCAGTTGGTTCGTTCATCGTCCAGGTGTTAGGGTCTCCTGTCCATGATCCTTTAGGCTCCATTAGTGTTGCACCGTCATAGCGCACTACATTATTACCTTCAAAAAAGGCGCCCCAAACAGCTTTTACAGGTGCAAAAGGCATACTATAAACCACATGAGATGGACGTTCTAAAAATTGCATCATCATTTGGTTAAACGGTTTAATGTATAACCAATCACGTTTCCCATCACGCCATTCAGGTTTGTTAATCATTCCAGAATTAACGGTACCAAATTCAGACATTATAATATCCTTTTTTTGTCCAAATAATTCGTTGTCATACCACTCAAACAAGTCCAACATAGCTTCTACATGACCTCCTGAACGGGTGTTTGCCTTGTTTCTTTGTGGATCTTCCTGTGGCCAATCGTACAAGTGTACGCCGTAAAAATCCATATCAGCTCCCGTATAGTCAATAAAGCCTTGGTACATATAATCCCATTGCCACCAATCTTTGGTTCTGTTTTCCCAAGCTTTTGGCCAAACGGCTAAACCAACCCCAGGGTTTGGGATGCCACTACCTACGCCAGAAAGCATGTTGTCGTATAGCAAATTAGCTTCAGCGCTAGAGTTATCATACCAAAATTGACCATCGGTTCTACTTGGTATTCCATCTTGTTTGTAAAAATCGAGTTGCCCTAAGCACATTCCACCAATTTTAGGAGCATTAGCACCTAATTTTGCACGAATGTCTTGAGCGACAAGTTTGTGATATTCCCAGTTTTTCTCCATACTAGAAACAATCATACCAAAAGAAGGGTTCATGTAATTCATATCGGGCTCATTATAAATTTCCCAATAGGTTGGTAGTTTTTCACCAATTTGTCCAGGAGTTTGGGCATAATAATTTGCCAAATATTTAGCTACCCAATCTGCCGCAGCATCGGTGTCTTTTACAAACCAACCACCTGCACCTTTACCAAAACCAGGGTGCCATGATAAATTAGGGTACATAGGTGTGTGGTCGTTAACCCCCATAATCATATGAGATTTACCCTCGTATTGATGACGATTGGCGAAGTCTTCAGATTCGTACCATTGTTTTAAACCATTTCCATGTACCTTCATTTGCTCTTCATTTGCCCAACCCGGTTTGTTTGGGTCTTCTTCCACATAGTGCATTTTCCAGGTTGCCGATCCTGTTTCACGGCCAAAGTAAACGTCTAGATCGTTAATAAGGTAATTTAATTTGTCTTCATGACCTGTCCAGTCTCCTTCGGGTAAAGAAGAGTGAATCGTCATACGACGTTCACGTCCAAATCTTGATTCTCCGTCTACGGAGTGTTTCATGTTAAGGTTTACATCCACATCAACCTGTGCAAATAGGCTAACACCTAAAAGTGTCAAGGTTGAGGCTAATGCACCTTTTCTAGTAAAAAGTTGCATAAATTAGAATTTTAGTTTTTAGTTATTGTTGGTGTTTTTTTTTGTGATTATTAAAACAGAGGACGAATTATTGATAATTTATCTTTATTAAAACGCTGCTGTTGAAGTATTCGCAAAATCAACGTGTGCAATATATAAATAGAGATAGGAGGCAAAATAAAACTGAACTAGACAAAAACTAGACAGAATTATATTTAATTTAAGATGCTGGTTTGTAGGTATTTAGCTGTTATCTAGTTTTGGTCTATGCTATTTAATTCTTTAAGTATCTAGAAATAAACACAACAAATATGCTTTTTAAGGCCATATTTAATGTGATTTGAAAGAAAATACACGATATATTATTCGTTTATCTATGGATTTTGGACATTATAGTAATATTTGAAGTTTTTTTATTTGTAGAATATGTTATAGGTGAGGTATTTAGGTTTGGGTAGAATGAATATTTCGATAGCGTTCTAAGTGACAAAAAAAAACACGATGTCAGTTCGAGTGATGCGACCATAGGGCATTGTATCGAGAACAGATTTATGAAATACTACATATAAAATTATCGAGTTAAAGCTTCTCGATACAATTCCAATAAAACCCCGATATGCATCGTGGTTTCATTGGAATCACTCGAAGAGACAAAAAAAACCACGATGTCAGTTCGAGTGATGCGCCCATAGGCGCATTGTATCGAGAACAGATTTATGAAATACCACATATAAAATTATCGAGTTAAAGCTTCTCGATACAATTCCAATAAAACCCCGATATGCATCGCGGTCTCATCGGAATCACTCGAAGTGACAAATAAATGCGATGTCAGTTCGAGTGATGCGACTTTAGGAGCATTGTATCGAGAACAGATTTGAATAAGAAGTTATCTGTCATGCAGAAGGAGGTAGGACTGAAGCATCTTAATTCGTATGCTAAAGATTCTTCACTTTCGCTGCGCCCGTTCTGAATGACAAAAAGAAACACGATGTCAGTTCGAGTGATGCGACCATAAGCGCATTGTATCGAGAACAGATTTATGAAATACTACATATAAAATTATCGAGTTAAAGCTTCTCGATACAATTCCAATAAAACCCCGATATGCATCGTGGTTTCATTGGAATCACTCGAAGAGACAAAAATATCACGATGTCAGTTCGAGTGATGCGCCATAGGAGCATTGTATCGAGAACAGATTTGAATAAGAAGTTATTTGTCATACAGAAGGAGGTAAGGACTGAAGCATCTTAAATTTGTATGTTAAAGATTCTTCACTTTCGCTGCGCCCGTTCTGAATGACAAAGAAACCACGATGTCAGTTCGAGTGATGCGCTCATAGACGCATTGTATCGAGAACAGTTTTGAATAAGCAGTTATTTGTCATGCAGAAGGAGGTAGGACTGAAGCATCTTAATTTGTATGCTAAAGATTCTTCACTTTCGCTGCGCCCGTTCTGAATGACAAAGAAAACAGGTTTTAACACCAACAACCACGCACTCTTAATATTAATTTATATTTTAGCAGCCATATCGCATAAACTATGAGTACCCCGCTTGTTTCTATAATCATTCCTACATTTAATCGTACCCATTTAATAGGCGAGACCTTAGATTCTGTTTTGGCACAAACCTACCAAAATTGGGAATGTATTGTGGTTGATGATGGTAGTACCGATAATACTGCCGAACTTTTAGAAACCTATTGCAAAAAAGACGCCCGATTTCAATACCACCATCGCCCCGCCGACCGTTTGCCTGGAGGGAATGCGGCACGAAATTATGGGTTTGAGTTGAGTAAAGGGGAGTATGTCATGTTTTTAGATTCAGATGATTTTTTAAATAGGAATTGTTTGGACGGAAGGTTATCTGTTTTTTTTAAAAAAAGTAATGTAAATGCCGTAATTGCAGATACGGCAAAATGGGACCCTATTTTAGGAATAGGTAAATCGATAAATAAAGATCCAATCGAAGTTAATCAAAATCATTATTTATTACTGTTTTTAAGTTACAATTTACCATGGCATACGATGAGTGGTTTATGGAATAGGCATTTTTTAACGAATATATTTTTCGATGAAAAACTAAAACGATTTCAGGATGTAGATTTTCATATTAGGTTATTATTAAATAATAAGGTCGTTTTAGAAAGGTTAAATAAAATTGATAGTTATTACCGAAATAGTTCTGATGAAAAAAAAGGAGCTATTGAAATTTATAATAGTAAAGTATTAGAAAGTTATATCGAAATTATAAAAAAAGCTAAGAATTGGAATCTTGATAGTAACCAAAAAAAAGCATTCAAAAGGTTTTTATATGTTACTTTTAAGAGTTTCGTATTTCATGGGAAACAACAGAACTTTCTCAATTACAAATTTTTAATAAGTTCTATTAATAGTATTACAAAATTAAAATTGACAGAATACAGCTTTTTTTATTTAATGGCACTTTATAGTTTTTTAGGTTTAACAGATAAAAAAGGGATTGGAAGTTATAAATTATCTCAACAGGCGGATATTTATTTTAACAAATTAATTATAATGAATGAATAGACATGGGAGAGGTTAAAGTTTCAATCATCATGGCAACCTATAATAGAGCCCATTTTATTATAGAAACCTTGCAATCTATACAAAAACAAACCTTTGCTAATTGGGAGTGTATAATAATAGACGATGGGAGTACCGATAATACAGAAGCTGTTCTAGAACCTATAATAAAAGAAGATTCGCGGTTTAAATATTGTAAACGCACAGACAAGTATAAAAAGGGGTTGCCAGGAAGCAGAAATTACGGGTTGGATTTAGCAAAAGGCGAGTATATTATTTTTTTTGATGATGACGATGTTGTTCACCCTCAAAATTTAGAAACCACACTAGGGGTGTTAAATGAATATCAATGTGATTTTTGTCTTTATAGAAAACAAAGTTTTAAAACAAAATTGCCAGGATTTTTGTTTGAAAGAAGCAAGGTTATTAGAAACCTTTCAAAGTTAGATATCTCAGATGTTATAATGAATAAAGTTCCAATGGCTTCTTGTACAGTGCTATGGCGAGCTAATTGTTTTAGCAAACTAAGGTTTAATGAACAATTAATGTATGCCGAAGAATGGGAGTTGTATGCTAGAATGATAGCTGAAGGAGACCTTGAAGGAGTAGAAATATCGAATACATTATATTACAATCGTAAACATCCAAATTCAAACACGGGCGAATATCAGATGCTAAGTCCAATTAGGAGAGAATCTAATGTTAATGCTATATTACTGGTGTTAAAGATGTTGAAAACAAATAACCTTTTAACAGAAGAGCTTGTTAGGTTTTTTATAAAAGGAGCTGTGTATTTTAACGAATTTAAGTTGTATTATAAAATTAGCAACTTATTAGAATTGGATACGACTATATTTTCTAAATATAGATTGTTGTATTACAAACAGGTTCTGAAAGTAAAAAACTATCAATTTAAGCAGCAAATAAAAAAGGCACTAAATATTTAAGTCATGAAAAAGGTATTAGTGGTATTTGGTACTCGTCCGGAAGCAATTAAAATGGCGCCTGTCGTTCATGCTTTAAAAGCAAATAACAAATTTAAAACAAGGGTTTGTATTACAGGTCAGCATAGAGAAATGTTAGATCAGGTATTGCAGTTTTTTCAGATAGTTCCAGATTACGATTTAAATTTAATGACGCCGAAACAGTCCTTAAATCTGTTAGCCAGCCGAATTTTAGCAGAAATAGATGTTGTGTTTGATGATTTTAAGCCAGATCTTGTTTTAGTTCATGGAGATACTACAACAAGTAGTGTAGTGGCGCTAGCTGCTTTTCATAGACAGATAAAAATAGGACATGTTGAGGCAGGACTTAGAACTTATAATAAACAATCGCCTTTCCCAGAAGAAATTAACAGGCAAATAACAGGACGTTTAGCCGATATTCATTTTACACCAACACCTACAACATATAATAATTTAGTGCTTAACGAGCACGTAAAAGCTTCATCAGTTTTTACAACAGGAAATACTGTTATAGATGCATTGTTGTGGGGTGTTGCAAATATTAATGAGAATAGAGAAGCCATTCAGTCACTTAAAAGTGAATTAAATTTTAATAAAAAAATAATTTTAGTAACAGGACACCGTAGGGAGAGTTTTGGCGATAAGTTTGTTTCATTTTGTAGTGCTTTACTAAAAATAGCAGAACGAAGTGATGTACAAATTATCTATCCTGTGCATTTAAACCCGAATGTAAAAGAACCTGTTTACAAGTTACTATCAAAACACCCGAATATTTTATTAATAGCACCTTTAGACTACGAAGTGTTTATTTGGTTAATGAATATGTCCTATTTTATAATAACCGATAGCGGTGGTGTACAAGAGGAAGCACCTTCTTTAGGAAAACCTGTATTGGTAACTAGAGATATAACTGAAAGAGAAGAGGCTGTAACATTAGGAGCGGTTAATTTAGTTGGAACATCATTTGATAAAATAGTTAAAGCATCAAATTTATTGCTAGATGATAACTCGGTTTATAATTCTATGCGTATTGAAAGCAATCCTTATGGCGATGGTAAAGCTGCATTAAAAATCAATCGAATTATTGAAAAATTATTACAAGAAAATGAATAAGTAGAATGAATATATTAGTCTTAGCAGAATCATTGAGAATTAACGAAACTTCTTCTGGAATTGTTAGCTCTACTTTTATATCAGCATTAAAGAAAGGAGGACATAATGTGACCTGTCTTTACGAGAAATTTAAAAAACCACTAGCGATTTGTTGGTTAGAAGGGGTTGAGTTAAGAGAAATTACCTATGGTATCCATGAAAAAAAAGCTCTAGATTTTATACCAAAATTAAGAGCTATACCTACGTTTCTTGATGGGTACAATAGAAGGTTTAAAAATCAAATAATGTCATGGAAGCATGAGATTGAAAGTACTTTATTAAATTCAGGTATTGAATTGATTATAGTGCTTGGTTCTGGATCTAGTTTTCTTCCTCATTTTGCAATGTTACAAGTTAAAACGAAAATCCCATGGATTGCTAATTTTCACGACCCCTATCCAATGAGTCTTTATCCGGATCCTTATCGTAAAAAAAGAAATTTAATTTACAGAAAACAAGAGGGCTATACAAAAGAAATTATAAGGAAGGCAACTTTAGTATCCTTTCCTTCTCTTTTATTAAAAGATTTGATGCAACAGAGTTTTCCTGAAATAAAAAATAAATCTCTTATTCTACCGCATATAGGCGTTGAATTAAATAACTTACCCACGAATGAAAACGATCAGTTAGTAATATTAAATAAAAGTAAATTTAATATTTTACATGCAGGTACATTATTAGGGCCAAGGAAAATAGATAGCTTATTTCAAGCTTTTGAAAAATTTATAAACTCAAAAACTGAAATAAAGGAAAATGCTGTTTTGACCGTTTTAGGAAAAGTGGCTAAAGAACATAGTAATATCATTAAAAGGAACAACTTAAATTATAAAATAATAACAGAAAGAGTAAGTTATAAAAGAAGCTTGGAATTAACTAAACAGGCTGATATTTCTTTAATCATTGAAGCTGATGCAGAAACTAGCCCATTTATGCCTGGTAAATTAGCAGATTTAATATTTCTTGAGAAACCTATTTTAGCCTTAACTCCATTAAATTCAGAAACTTTAAGAGTGTTAGGTGATAATTACCCCTACACAGCAAGAACTAATGATGTTGATGAAATTTATAATCAGTTGTTAACGATGTGGAATTTAAGAAAAGTAAATAAACTTAAATTAGTTAATAAGGAAGCACTTAAATATTATGTTTCGGAAGAAAAATTTAATATCACAATAAAGAATCATTTGTAAATGAACACACCCTTTATCATAGCAGAAATAGCTCAAGCCCATGATGGCAGTTTAGGTATGGCACATGCATATATTGATGCTGTCGCTAAGGCAGGATGTGATGCTATAAAATTTCAAACCCATATAGCTGAAGCAGAAAGTAGTGTGCACGAACCCTTTCGTGTGAAATTTTCTAAGCAAGATGCCACACGTTTTGATTATTGGAAACGTATGGAATTTACATTAGATCAATGGAAAAGTTTAAAAGCGCATTGCGATGAGGTTGGGATTGAGTTTATGAGTTCGCCATTTAGTAATGCTGCTGTAGATTTATTAGAGCAGGTAGGTGTAAAACGTTATAAAATAGGTTCTGGAGAAGTTAATAATTTAGTGTTATTAGAAAAGGTAGCTAAAACTAAGAAACCAGTTATTTTATCTTCGGGTATGAGTTCGTTCGCTGAATTGGACACAAGTGTTACTTTTTTAAAAGAGCGTGGAGTTTCTGTTTCTTTAATGCAATGTTACACGGCTTATCCAACAACTCCAGAACAATATGGCTTAAACGTGATTCAAGAGTTAAAAAAAAAATATAGTCTTCCTGTAGGTTATTCAGATCATTCAGCAACTATAGAAGCTTGTATTGCAGCGGTAGCATTAGGAGCTGAGTTTATAGAATTTCATGTAGTTTTCAATAAGGCAATGTTTGGGCCAGATGCTAAAGCCTCTCTGGATTTTGAAGACACAACGCGGTTGGTTAAAGCGGTTAAAAATATTCAGAAGGCGTTGTTATATCCTATTGATAAAACAAAACACAATCAGTTTAAAGACTTAAAACAGATTTTTGAAAAGTCTTTAGCGGTTAATAAACCTTTAAAAGCTGGACATATTTTAACTTTTGAAGATTTGGAAACTAAAAAACCTAAAGGGTTTGGTATTTTAGCTTGTGATTACGAAAAAGTTTTAGGAAAACCTTTAAAGGTAGATTTAAATAAATGGTCTTTTTTGAAAGAAAAAGATGTAAATTTTATAAACAAATTTGAAACGGAGAATGAATAATAAAATAACAGCATATAAGTTTTATAAGCATTTTTCAAATACAGAAGGGAATCAACATATTGCTGGGCTTTTTGCTATTGAAACAATTCTTAATTTAGTTGAAAGGTATTCTCCTCAAAATATATTAGAATTAGGTTTAGGAATTGGTTCTGTGTCATATTCAGTAATTGAGTTTTCAAAAAAAATAAATCTTAAAATGAATTATTATGGTACAGAAAAAAATATATTTTGTTTAGAGGAGCTTCCAAAAAATTTAGAGAATAAATTTAATCATATTAGATTGTTTTCCGAGGCAAAAGATTTACCAAGAGATATTAAGTTTGACTTTATAATTATAGATGGAAGTGATGATTCTTTAAAAAGCATTAAGAATAGTGTTTCGGAAAGAGCTATTATTTATATTGAAGGCTATAGAATATCTCAAGTTAATTTAGTAAAATCCTTTTTCCCTAGAAATAAATATGTAAGTGTAATATCAGGTTATAAAAACCCAAACTTTGGCCCGTTCGATAAAAAAAAATGGTCGGGTGGAGGGCAGTTGATTTTTGTAAATCCCACCTTTTATCAAAGAGCACATTATTTATATTTAAAAGTTTTGACTTCATTTAAATATAAAGTTTTAAGGAAATTAAATAAATTTTCATGACCAAAAGAAAAATATGTGTTGTTATTACGGCAAGGCCATCTTATAGTCGAATTAAAACGGCGCTAAAAGCTATTCAGGCACATGCTAAACTCGAATTGCAATTGGTGGTTGCAGGTTCTGCTTTATTAGGACGTTATGGTAATGCTGTAGATTTTATTGAAGAAGATGGTTTTAAAATTGCCGATAAAGTGTTTATGGTATTAGAAGGTGAAAACCCAACTGCAATGGCTAAAACTACGGGGTTAGGTGTTATGGAATTAGCTAATGCTTTTTATAAATTACAACCAGATGCTGTTATTACAATAGCCGATCGTTTTGAAACTATTGCAACATCTATAGCAGCATCTTATCAAAATATTCCTTTAATCCATATTCAAGGTGGTGAAGTTACAGGTAATATTGATGAGAAAGTAAGACATGCGAATACTAAGTTGGCTGACTTACATTTGGTTGCAACCGAAGAAGCCAAAGCACGAGTTATTAAAATGGGTGAAGCGGAGCATACGGTTTTTAATACAGGATGTCCTTCTATAGATTTGGCAAAAGCCATTAAACAAGCTCCAAAATTAGACTTTAATCCCATAAGTAAATATGGAGGTGTTGGAGAAGATATCAATTGGCAAGACGGCTATTTGGTTGTCATGCAACACCCTGTGACAACAGAATATGCATCGGCTAGAAAAGATGTAGAAACGACCTTACATGCTATAAACGACATAGAAATTCCTACCTTTTGGTTTTGGCCTAACGTAGACGCAGGATCCGATGGGACATCAAACGGTATTCGTGCTTTTAGAGAAATTTATAAGCCCAAGCATATTCACTTTTTTAAGAATATGGAACCCAACGATTTTTTAAAACTTCTTATTAATAGCAAATGTTTAATCGGTAATTCAAGCGTAGGTATTCGGGAGTGTTCGTATTTAGGTGTCCCTGTTGTTAATATTGGTACGAGACAAAATCGAAGAGAGCGCGCAAAAAATGTATTAGATGTGACTTATAATAAAGACGCTATTAAAGCAGCAATTCAAGAACGCCTGATGTCCAAAAATATTGAAAAAGCATATATTTATGGTGATGGAACAGCTGGAGAGAAAATTGCTGATATCTTGGCTGATGTACCTTTAACTTTTCATAAAACCATAACCTATTAACATGAAAATTTTAGCGGTTATACCAGCAAGAGGTGGTTCTAAAGGCGTACCAAATAAGAATATAAAAAAATTAGGAAAAAAACCTTTAATACAATACACAACGGATGTTGCGGTATTATCAAAGTATATTAGCAAATTGATTGTAAGTTCCGACGATGATGCTATTATTGCTTTTGTAAAATCTTTAGGTGTTGCTGCACCTTTTAAACGACCAGCTAAATTAGCAACCGATAAAGCAGCAACTTTACCAGTAATACAGCATGTATTGGAGTTTTTAATGGCACAAGGCGAAACATTCGATGCCGTATGTATATTACAACCTACGAGTCCTTTTCGAACTACAACGTTTTTAGATGCTGCACTAGAGCAGTTTATGGCATCGAAAACAGATTCTTTAGTATCGGTTCAAGAAGTCCCTCATGAATATAATCCGCATTGGACATTTAAAGTCAATGATAAAAACCAATTAAGCATTGCAACTGGAGATGAAACAATTATTTCACGTCGACAAGATTTGCCAAAAGCATATCATAGAGATGGCAGTATTTATATCACTAAAACAGAAGTTTTACTAAAACAAAATTCATTATATGGTAACTCTATAAACTATATTGAATCTCCAAAATCATCATATATAAATATTGATACGATGGCAGATTGGGAAAGGGCAGAGGAAATGATTCAAAACAATTTAGTGTAATATGTGTGGAATTGCTGGAATTGGTTGTTTTTTGAAAAATGACTTATTAAAGTTAAATCATCAAAAACAGTTTCGAGATTTATGAGTTACCAAAAAAAAATCTTATTTCTAGTCCCCGATGGGGTAGGTGTTAAAAACTATCTTTACTCAAAGGTTATTTCATATTTAAAACAAACCAACGTAAAAATTGTTATTTGGTCGCCACTTCCGGAAGCAATGTTTAAAGAAGTGTCCGAATTACATCAGGTAGAAATTGATTATAAGAAAATAAAATTACACTCCGAATCGGTTTTAACACGGTTTTATAGAGAAGCAACCACCTATGCTCGTCTTTTAAGAAATAGTAAACTAAAGCAAAATCCAACTATTTTAAGCAACTGGAAGCTTCCTGATAAAAATATGAAGCTAAAAGCACTATATCTAGCTGCTATGCTATTAGGAAGGTATTTGGCAAAAGATTACAATAGAATTTTAGCATTCGAGGCTAAAAGTAAAAAGTTTTGGTCTAAAAAAATAATTGGAAACTATAGAGCAGAATTAGACAGCTTACAACCTCATTCTATATTTATAACCCATCAGCGTGTAGCCAATTTAATGCCCATTTGTTTAGCAGCGAAAACATTAAAAATAAAAGTTGTTTCAGCTATATTCTCGTGGGATAATTTACCTAAAGCACGTTTGTGTATTGATGCAAATATTTATTTAGTTTGGAGCGAATGGATGAAAAATGAAATGGCTGATTATTATCCTGAAATACCAAAAGAACAGGTGAAATTAGTAGGGACACCTCAGTTTGAGTTTTACCTAGATGGCTCCCAAAAACTGGACAGAGCTGTGTTTGCAAAACAATATGGTTTAGACCCAAATAAACAGTGGGTGTGTTTTAGTGGTGATGATGTTAAAACATCACCTTTTGATGCGTTGTATTTTAACGATGTGGTAGAAGCATTGAAACCTTATAACGATACCATTCAAATTATTTTCAGACGTTGTCCAGTCGATTTTTCAGATCGTTATGATGAAGTTATAAATTCTAATAAGGGTTTTGTGTTTGCGATTGATCCCTTATGGCATATTCCAGAAGGGGCATGGACAGGATATGTTTCTAAATACGAGGATGTTTCAATGCAGGTAAATCTTGCTTTGCACTGTGATGTTGTTGTAAATTTAGGATCTACTATGGCACATGATTTTACCATGTATGGAAAGCCTTGTTTGTATTTAAAATACAACCCTGTGTTTGATGCCAATTGGAGTGTAGAACGTATTTATCAATTTCAACATTTTAGAAGCATGGGGGATTTAGACGCTGTAGGGTGGATTTTAAATAGAGAAAGTATCGCAACACAAGTTTTAAAAGCAATTCAGTACCCCAATGAAATAGGAAGACAACGAAAAGTATGGATGGAAAAAATTGTTTTGCATCCAATAAAAAATAATTCAGAATTAATAGCAAAAGAGATACTATAATGCACATTTGTTTTATTACGAACGAATTTCCAAAGCCAGGTTATCCGCATGGAGGTGTTGGTACGTTCATAGCGACACTAGGAAAATCTTTAGTGAAACACGGGGTTCAGGTAAGTGTAATTGGTAAAAATCAAGTAGCGAAAGAAGAAAGAGAGGTCGTAGATGGTATAAATGTTTGGCGTTTGGCTCCAAAACAAATAAAAGGATTAAGCTGGTTTTTTAATTCAAAAGCAATAAACGGAGCAATAGTTAAAAGACATCAAGAAATACCTATAGATGTTGTAGAAACAACGGAATTAGGATTAGCGTTTTTATCCAAAATTAAAGGTATAAAGTATATAATTAGAATGAACGGAGGACATCACTTTTTTGCAAAAGCAGAAAATCGTCCTACTCAATTAAAGAAAGTTATTCAAGAAAAACGTTCGTTTGCAAAAGCAGATGCTGTTTTAGCAGTGTCAGAGTATGTAAAGGAAACTACACGAGCCTTAGTGGGCTTAGGAGATATTCCAATAAATGTTATTTATAATCCAGTAGATATAACTAAGTTTCAATATGATGATGAGGTTAAAGTAAAACCATACTCAATTTTTTTTGCAGGGAGCTTGGTAGAGAAAAAAGGGATTCGACAGTTGGTTCAAGCTTTAGATTTTTTGATTCCCTATTTTCCTGAAGTTCATTTATACATCGCTGGACGTGATGGTTTGGTTCCTGGAACTCAAACACCTTACCGACCAATTTTAGAAGCTTCAATTACAGAGAAATCACGCAATCATGTAACTTTTTTGGGTGTTTTACCTAATAATGATATGCCTAAATATATTGCAGAAGCGGCAATATGTTGTTATCCTAGTCATATGGAAGCCATGCCTTTAGCATGGCTTGAAGTTTTAGCGGCAGGAAAAATATTCGTAGGCGCTACAGCAGGACCAGGACCAGAAGCTGTAAGTCATATGAAAACAGGGTTGTTAGCTGATCCTTTTAAGCCCAAAGATATTGCAGAAAAAATTGCCTGGGTTTTTAATAATGAGAAAGAAGCAAAAGCATTGGGAGAAGCAGCTCGTATAGATGTTTTGAATCGTTTTGATATTAAAGTGATTGTAAAAGAAAATGTTGAATTTTACACTAAATTATGTCAATCAAAATAAATAATGCTTAAAAAATTTAAAACAGATATAAAAAAATACAAAACCTATAGTGGTAAGTCTACTATAGTGCTATGTTTTACACAGCAGGGGTTATGGGCTTTATTGGTATATCGTATTTCACATGCTGTTTTTATTAGTAATGCTCCTAAGTTTTTAAAGAAGTTATTATTACTGTTTTGTGTGTTAGGCCAAAAATGGATTGAAATTATTACAGGAATATCTATACCATACACAGCACGAATAGGGGAGCGTTTTTATATTGGTCATTTTGGAGGGATTATTATAAATGGAAATGCCATTATAGGCGATAACTGTAATATTTCACAAGGGGTAACTATTGGGGTTAGTGGTGTTTTAGAAAACAGAGGCACACCTATTATAGGTGATAATGTGTATATTGGAGCCAACGCGGTTATAGCTGGAAATATTTCAATAGGAAATTCGGCGGTTATTGGAGCTAATTCTTTAGTGACTAAAAATGTTGAAGCACGTACCACAGTTCTGGGGGTTCCTGCTGTTGTAGTTAGTAATAATTCATCCGAGCATTATATATGAAAAGCCAAACTAGAAAATTATTAATAGTTTCTCTAGCGCCTACTATTTTAAAAAATGACAGGTTTTATTCCTATGCACCTTATGTGGATGAAATGGATATATGGTTTAAATATTCAAAAGATAAAAGAATATTAGCACCTTTTCATCATCCTTCAAAACTGTTGTTAAAAGCCTTTTCTACATCAGATATTAAACGGTATTATATCCCTTATATCGCTTTTAATACGTATTCAAATGTGCTTATCAGCTTGATTAAACTTCCTTTTGTTCTTCTGCAAATGTTTCGTGCGATGTTTTGGGCAGACCACATCCATTTAAGATGTCCGGGGAACATCGGGTTATTAGGGTGTTTGGTACAAGTTTTTTTTCCATCGAGGCAAAAAACGGCAAAATATGCTGGAAATTGGGATCCAAAAGCGAAGCAACCCTTAAGTTATAAGTTTCAAAAATGGATTTTATCCAATACTTTTTTAACCAAAAACATGCAGGTTTTGGTGTATGGCCAATGGGGAAATCAAACAAAAAACATCAAACCTTTTTTTACGGCAACCTATTCTGAGGCAGAAAAAGTTTCTTTTAGCGCTATAGATTATACTAAACCGTTACAATTTGTTTTTGCAGGCATGTTAGTGCCAGGAAAACGCCCTTTATTAGCCATACAGTTTGTTGAGGAGTTAAATAAACGGGGTATTCCTGCTAACTTAGAACTTTTTGGTGACGGTCCACTGCGTCAGGAGTTAGATGAATATGTTGCTGATAAAAAAATAAAACATCAAATTTCGTTACATGGTAATCAGGATAAATCCGCAGTAAAAGCAGCACTTATAAAATCTCATTTTAATATTTTACTATCTAAAAGTGAAGGTTGGCCAAAAGCCCTAGCCGAAGGCATGTTTTTTGGCTGTATTCCTGTTACTACAACAGTATCTTGTGTACCATGGATGCTCGATGAAGGACAACGAGGTATCATAGTAAAACCCGAGTTAGAAGCAGCGGTTTCTCATTTTATTGATGTTTATAAACCTGCTAATTTGGATGCTATGGCGCAAAAGGCGTTGCATTGGTCGCAAAGATATACGCTAGACAGGTTTGAGCTTGAAATTAAAAAGTTACTTTGTCATGCAGAAGGAGGCACGACTGAAGCATCACAGTTTTCGTAGCACAAAGATTCTTCACTCCGTTGCTCTGCGTTCTGAATGACAAGTATTGTGTCATGCAGAAGGAGGTGCGACTGAAGCATCTTAGTTTTTGTAGCATAAAGATTCTTCACGCCGTTACTCTACGTTCTGAATGACAAGTGTTATGTCATGCAGAAGGAGTGCGCGACTGAAGTAGCTAGTTTTTGTAACATAAAGATTCTTCACTCCGTTACTCTGCGTTCTGAATGACAAGTGCTTTGTCATGCAGAAGGCGTATGCGACTGAAGCATCTTAGTTTTCGTGGCATAAAGATTCTTCACTCCGTTGCTCTACGTTCTGAATGACAACCGTTATGTCATGCAGAAGGCGTATGCGACTGAAGCATCTTAGTCTTGTAGCATAAAGGTTCTTCACACCGTTACTCTACGTTCTGAATGACAAGTGTTATGTCATGCAGAAGGAGTGCGCGACTGAAGTAGCTAGTTTTTGTAACATAAAGATTCTTCACTCCGTTACTCTGCGTTCTGAATGACAGGTGCTTTGTCATACAGAAGGCGTATGCGATTGAAGCATCTTAGTCTTGTAGCATAAAGATTCTTCACTCCGTTGTTCTACGGTCTGAATAACAAGTATTGTGTCATGCAGAAGGCGTATGCGATTGAAGCATCTTAGTCTTGTAGCATAAAGATTCTTCACTCCGTTGCTCTGCGTTCTGAATGACAAGTGTTATGTCATGCAGAAGGCGTACGAGACTGAAGCATCTTTTTTATCTTGAAATTGTAAACAATTTCTATATCTTTTCATTTAAAAAATTCCATAAAGGATTAAAACTATTAATTAAATTTTCCTTTTTTAACCTGCTATAGCCTTTAATTTGTTTTTCTCTATCAATAGCTATATTAATTTCATGAAAATGTTCATAATATATGAGGTAGAAGCATTTGTATTTTGCGGTAAATGCTTTAGAAAATGGTAATGGATTTTTATGCGCATAAAGTCTTTCTTTTAAATTATTTGTTACCCCTGTATATAAAACAGTTTTGTTTTTATTGGTTAGAATATAAACGTAGTAATTGTGGCTTCCTTTGGTTTTCATAATGTTAAGATAGCAAAAAAGACTGTAGAGATGTCATGCAGAAGGAGGTACGACTGAAGCATCTTACGTTTTTGTAGCATAAAGATTCTTCACGCCGTTACTCTACGTTCTGAATGACAAGTGTGATGTCATGCAGAAGGAGTGCGCGACTGAAGCATCTTTTCAATTAATAAAAACTAAGGCACTTAAAAAAACAAGCATTACCCATGCTGTTTTCAATAATACAATTATATTTAAACCCAAAACAGCAAGTGTGCGTGTATTACAACTTATAGATTCTTTACATGCGGGAGGAGCGGAACGTGTTGCCGTTAATTACGCTAATGCTTTATCGCAACACCTTGAATACTCTTATTTATGTGCTACAAGGGCAGAAGGACTATTAAAAGATAGTTTATTTAAAAACGTTCATTATCTCTTTTTAAATAAAAAGCGAACTCTTGATTTTCGAGCTATAAAAAAACTAAATCGGTTTGTTAAAGCGAATAATATTGATGTTATTCATGCGCATTCAACCTCTTATTTTTTTGCAACATTAATTAAACTATTAAATCCAAAACTAATTTTAATTTGGCATGATCACTATGGTAACAGTGAGTTTTTAGAAGAAAGATCAACGCTTGTTTTAAAAAACTGTGCCAAACTGTTTAATCATGTTTTTACGGTAAATTTAAATCTGAAACATTGGGTAGAAACTAAGCTACAAGTACAATCGGTTAGCTATCTTCCTAATTTTGCGGTAACCGATTCAATAAAGCCTCAAACAAAATTAAAAGGGGAAGAAGATAAACGCATAGTGTGTTTAGCAAATTTGCGTCCCCAAAAAGATCACATTAACCTTCTAAAAGCTTTTAAAACAGTTTTAGAAGTTTATCCGGATTGGACTTTGCATCTTGTTGGTAAGGATTTTAACGATGCGTATGCTTCAGAAGTAAGGACTTATATCATTCAAAATAATTTAAAAAACCACGTTTTTATTTACGGTAGTTGTCCAGATGTTTCGTGTATATTAAATTCTTGTGCTATTGGTGTGTTGTCTTCAAAGTCTGAAGGTTTACCCCTAGCATTATTAGAATATGGCTTAGCCGGTTTAGCTGTTATTACCACCAATGTTGGTGATTGCAATCAAGTTATAAGCACTAAAAATGAAGGCTTATTAATTGAACCTGAAAACGATGCTGTTTTAGCACAAGCGCTAATAACTTATATTTCTAATGCCCCGCTACGATTACAAGTTGCTGAAAATTTAAAAACAAAAGTGGTAGATTTGTTTTCCGAATCACATATTATAAAATCACTTATTGCGATTTACACCCAATACTATAAATGAATCTGCCCCTTTATTTTAAACTACTCATTTTTCATGTTGCATTAGCAATAGGTGTATTTGTGTTTAAACCATTGGCGCTTATTTATTTTTTAGTGACTACTGTTTTTTTTAGCTATAGAATTATTAAAGCTTCCAAAAAGTATAAAACTTTTTATGTACTGTTATCCTGTGCTTATGTAGTTGGAATTGAGGTGTTTTTAAGAATGAACGGTGGCACTGTGTTTTATGAAGCGAGTAAATATTTAATAATTTTATTTATGCTGATGGGGCTGTTTAGTAATAGCTTTTCTAACCAGGCCTTAATTTACATCGTTTATCTATTACTTTTAATTCCAGGTGTTTTTGTGGCAGTTACCGAAATGGGCTATGAAACGAATATAAGAAAAGCCATCGCTTTTAATTTAAGTGGTCCCGTTTGCTTAGGGGTTTCGGCTTTATTCTGTTATAGGCGTAATGTGACTTTAAGTCAAATAAAAATGATTTTAACAGCATTTTTACTCCCCTTGGTGAGTCTTACTGCGTATCTGTTTTTGTATTCACCAGATTTAAAAGATGTCATCACTGGTACAGGATCTAATTTTGCAGCTTCTGGAGGATTTGGCCCAAATCAAGTAGCAACAGTTTTAGGAATTGGTATTTTTGTGTTAGCCGTTAAGTTTTTTTTATCTAAAGAAGGTGTTTTTTTTAGACTATTCGATTTGCTTCTTCTAGGTTTGTTAGGGTTTAGAGCATTGGCAACTTTTAGTCGTGGCGGTGTGATTACTGCGGTTATCATGATTTTATGCTTTATTGGTTTGTACTATTTAAAAGTGAATTTAAAAACGAAGTTTCGTATTAAATTCTCCTTACTTATTTTTTCAGGGGCGTTAATTTTTATTTGGTTAGTAAGCTCCATACAAACTAGCGGATTTTTAGATAAACGCTATGCCAATCAAGATGCCGCAGGTCGAGAAAAGGAAGATATTACAACAGGACGTACCGATTTGGTCGCTTTCGAGCTTAATGAATTTATGGAACATCCGTTTCTAGGAATAGGTGTGGGGAAAATAAAAGAAAATCGCTTGAATGAAACTGGTGTACTTGCTGCTTCCCATAATGAAGTTAGCAGAATTGTTGCCGAACATGGTTTGCTTGGTATCCTAGCATTTTTAATTTTATTAATAAACCCGTTGATTTATAGGTTGAAAAACAACCAAAATATTTTCTTCTTTTCGTTTTATTTTTTCTGGTTACTCACCATCAATCATTCGGCAATGCGTATTGCAGCTCCAGGATTTGTTTACGCCCTTTGTTTGTTAAATGTAACTTATGATAAACCAAAAGAAAAATCAATAGAAAACAACCCGTCTACCGTATGAAAACCCTTCTGTACATAGGAAATCAGTTATCTGGAGAAGACAGAACGGTAACAACTATTGATACGCTTAGTGACCTTTTGTCTAACTCCGGTTTTAGAGTTATAACGGCTTCAACAAAGACAAATAAAGTATTGCGGTTATTGGATATGTTTTGGCATATATTTAAATTTAGAACGCGTGTTGATTATGTTTTAATAGATACCTACAGCACGCAAAATTTTTATTATGCTTTCCTATGTGGACGATTATGCCGTCTATTCAATTTAAAATACATCCCCATTTTACACGGTGGAAATTTGCCTCAACGCTTGAAAAAATCACCAAAATTATCGAAAACTTTATTTAATAACGCCTATGTAAATGTGGCGCCTTCTAATTATACTAAATCTAATTTTGAAAAGTTTGGGTACCAAAATATAATCTGTATTCCAAACGTTATAGAATTAGAAAATTATCCGTTTACGCAGCGTTCTTTTAAAAATATAAGGTTACTTTGGGTACGTTCCTTTTCAGAAATTTATAATCCTTTATTGGCTGTAGATGTTTTAAATGCTTTAAAAAAAGACCATCTGAATGCCGAATTATGCATGGTAGGTCCCGAAGTAGATGGAAGTTTACAAAAAACTAAAGATTATGCTAAGGCATTAGGAGTTGAGGTCACTTTTACAGGAAAATTATCAAAACCAGAATGGATTTCTTTATCTGAATCCTATAATGTTTTTATAAATACCACAACTATTGACAATATGCCTGTTAGCGTAATTGAAGCCATGGCTTTAGGTTTGCCTGTTGTGTCTACAAATGTAGGTGGCTTGCCTTTTTTAATTAAAAATGACGTAAATGGTGTTTTAGTTGAACCTAATTCTGTAAAAGCCTTTGTTTATGCTATTAAAAATTTAGTATCGAATTTAGAAGAAACACAGCAGATAATTCAAAATGCTAGACAAAATGTTGAAGAATATGACTGGAAATGTGTTAAAAAGCAATGGATTAAAGTCTTTAAATGAAAATAAGGCTTAGTTAAATTAACTTTCTATCTTTATCCCCTCTCAATTTCATGAATTAATGCCCAAAAACACAATACATTTTAATATCTCCGAGCGTAAAATATTACTGCGTATTTTTGATATGCTCTCGATATTTTTTGCGCTTCCTTTGGTAGGCTATGTTTTTCATTTTGAATATTTTACAGTGACTGAAGAAAACTGGACAGGGGTGCTCGTTTTAGTTTTATATATCTCTGTTTTTGGTAGTGTTTTTGAACTTTATGATTTACAGAAATCGAGTAGTATAGAAAAAACGTTATTTGGTATTGTTGCCACGGTTTCTATTACGGTGTTATTTTATTTGTTAACGCCTTTTTTCACCCCCGTTTTACCTTCAAATAGATTGCAAATTGCATACTTCTATTTTGCGATTTTAATCGCGCTATTGCTATGGCGGTTGGCTTATATTCTATTTGTGGCTTCACCACGATTTTACAAACGGGTTTTAATTGTTGGTGAAACAACAAATATTGATATTATAAACGAAGCGTTTAAAGGGATAGATCCCAATTATAAAATTGTAGGTTTTGTTAATTGTGATATCAATAATCGTGTCGCTGTAAAGTCCGATAGTATTACAGAATATCGTCCAGATCAGATTGAAGAAATTATTAAATTGAAGGGTGTTTCTGAAATTGTTGTGGCGAGTTATAAATCGGAAACAATCACTTCAGATATCTATTTAACCCTTATAAAACTCTTAGAATCGGGATTCCCTATTTATGAATACACACAGGTTTATGAAGAAATGACTCAACGTGTTCCCGTGCAATTTGTGGGTAAAGATTTTTATAAATATTTTCCCTTTAGCCGAAACAATCAAAATAAATTATATCTGTTTTTTCGTCGTTTATTTGATGTGCTTTTGTCTTTTTTAGGGCTTTTTATAGGGCTACTATTTTTACCATTCATTTTATTAGGAAACCTTTTAGGAAATCGTGGGCCACTTTTTTACACCCAAGAGCGCATTGGTAAAAACGGTAAAATCTTTAAGATTATTAAATACCGCACTATGATTGTTAATGCTGAGGTATCTGGAGCGGTTTGGGCAAAAAAAGGCGATGTAAGAGTCACGCCATTTGGTAAGTTTTTAAGGCATTCTAGGTTAGATGAAATTCCTCAATTCCTTAATATTATAAAAGGTGAAATGAGTTTGATTGGCCCCAGACCAGAACGACCAGTTTTTGTAAATGAGCTCTCTGAAATAATAGCGTTTTATGAAACCAGACACATTATTAAACCAGGACTTACAGGTTGGGCTCAAGTAAAAACACGCTACGCGTCGTCGGTAGATGATAATTTACTAAAACTGCAATACGATTTGTATTATATCAAACACCGTGGTTTCTTCTTAGATTTCATGATACTTGTTAAAACCCTAAGTACGATGGTCTTTTTTAGAGGACAGTAAAAGGTATTTTGGCTTTAGAAAAACTTATTTTAAATACTTTTTGTTTTTTATATTGAAGAAGAAGTCTTTTAATCTTCAGAAAGTTATATGAAATTAATTATTCTGTTGTAAGGTGTTATAATGTCTTACTAAAAAGATGTATCTCATAAATAAAGCAATCAATAAAGGGATTAAGCCTATTGCAAAAACTTGAACACCAATCAACCAGTGTAGTGTTAAAAGACACAAAAGAATAATTAATAGTTTAATGTATTTAACAAACCAAAGCGCTGGTTTTCTTCTGAATAGCTGTCCGATTACAAAAATATTAAGTGCAAATGCCCAAAGTAAATTATAGTTTTGGTGCGTCCCACTATGGTTTGTTGCAAACCAGAGGAGTAGTAACAAAATTCCAATCACGCCTGTAACAGAAAACAAAATAACATCCAACCATTTACTTTGCTTACCGTTTTTATAATCCTTAAAAGTGATATAAATGATGAAACAGCCTATTAGTCCTAAAATAAACAACGGACTACTAAAAAACGTATTAGGTTGTTGTTCCTCTTTCTTTGCATACAACAAGTGACTTTCCTTAACTAAAGGCGTTTTGTTGTTGTTTATGGTAGCAACTTCGAAGAATTTATAGATGTTTTCGGGTAAAAACATATGGTTTTCTGGTGTCGCCAATCTATCTATTACCGAACCCAAACAAATATCAATACCCAAACTTCCCCAAGAATTTTTATTCAGGTTATTATGTATCAATGTTCTAAACGTAGCGTCTTTATAATCTTGAGGTTGGTTAAAAACAATGCTATTATTTACAGCAACATTGGTAACATCTTTAATTCTGGTCGCGCAATTATCAAAAAAGAAATCGTATAAATAGGCTCTGTTTTCAGGTTTGTAATTTTCTATTAAAAAATCGTAGAGTTTTTGTTTTTCAGCTTCCGATAAGTTTAAAACTTGCTCTTTAATACTTCGGTTGTAATAGTTATAAACCTGATAAAATCGGTTAAAATCGGTTTTACTAATTAAATAATTCAATTTGCCTTGGGCAAACTTCAAATAGAAATTTGGGGTTTCAAAATCATATTCACCGTAGCCGTAAACGGCATCAAGTCGTGTTACAGGGTCTTTTATTCTAAAAGCACTGTGTCCGAAAGCATCGTTTAAATTGTTTCCTGGGCCAACCGTAAGTACGCTAATACTAGATTTATCTGAGAGTTGATGGTATTGGGCTTGCGTTAAATGAAACGCTAAAAAAAGCAATAAAAAGCAGTGTATTTTTTTCATCATCTAAAAATACTAAAATCGAGTTTTAAAGAAAAAACATTGGAATATAAAGCCACACTTTGGTCGCCAATATCAGTGAAAGCATAATCCACCTGAATGCCATGGTATTTAAAACCAACACCAAAAGTAGGTTGAAAGGTTAAATCTTGCGAATAATCAATTTGTAATTCATTTTGAAAATTCCCCATTCCCGCACGTAAGTACACCATATCGATGTAACCAAACTCTAAGCCTAATGCTGGGTTGATACTAGCAAACGAGGTTGAGATTATATCGTTGTTTTCTTCAAAGCGAACATTTAAATTTACTGCTGTTAGTAAGGTGTAATCGTAATGAAAATTAATCAATTTAGAAACCCCTATTTGTAGTTTCGGAATGGTGATTTCGGTGGTTTCTGGCAATTCTTGGTTTTCTCCAGGAATGGCATCTTTAATGGTTTGGAATTGTTCTTCATCAATGGCCCAAGCATTAAAAGTGGTGGTTATATCCCTGGCCATAATACCAAATTTCCAATGTTTTTCATTTTGAAATTGAACACCAAAATCGAGTCCGAAGCCCCAAGAGGTTGCAAAATCACCTATAATACGTCGAATCACTTTGGCATTAACACCATAAATAAGCCCTTGAACTGGGAGTTTTCTAGCGTATGAAAAGGTTAAACCATAATCGGCTGTAGAAAATAAACTAATTCTATCGTAGTTAATATTGCCTTGTGCATCAATAAGTTGAGTGGTGTTTAAAATGTCATCAACAGCAAAACGTATGAGCGAAAAACCCATAGCAGATCTTTCATCAATAGGCATGGCGAAAGCCGCATAATCGTAATTTGCAATGTTCGCAAAGTAACTAGAGTGCATAAGCGACATTTGATTGTCATCTAAATTTGTAAGTCCAGCTGGATTCCAATAGCCCGAATTTACATCGGCAGTTTGTGCTGTAACGGCGTTGCTCATCCCCAATGCCGCAGCATCAACGCCAATATTCATAAACTCATTAGAATATTTTCTAACGGTTTGACTGAATAGGGAAAACGATAAAACACAAAACAATGTGGTAATGTAGGCTCTCAATCGCGATTTTTTTACAAAGATGCACATAATTTATAAACCTATAAACTGCAATTTGATATAGATATTGTTTAATAGTTGTTTTAGACTGAAATTGTTTGTTATTTTTACTAAAATTTTAAACTAAAAGATGAAGAAACATATTCCAAATGCATTGACGCTTTTAAACTTATTAAGCGGAAGCATAGCCGTGATTTTAGCTGTAAATAGCAATTTTGTTTTGGCTGCTTTTTTTGTGTTTCTAGGCATATTTTTCGATTTTTTTGATGGCTTTGCGGCAAGAAAACTTAATGTTTCTAGTGCATTGGGCTTGCAGTTAGATTCTTTAGCAGATATGGTAACCAGTGGTTTGGTGCCTGGAATTGTTATGTTTAAATTGTTAGAATTAACCAGTCCTTACGAGAGTTTTTATGGCGATTCTGATGCAAGTGATGGCTTTTTATTTTTACCATATATTGGGCTTTTAATCACTTTAGCATCGGCATACCGATTGGCAAAATTTAATATAGACGAAGAACAACAGGAATTTTTTAAAGGCTTACCAACACCTGCAAATGCCATGCTTATTTTGGGTTTACCACTAATTTTAGAACTTCAAAATAGTGATGTTGTTAATGCCTTAATTCTTAATAAATGGTTTTTAATTGGACTTACCATTTTAAGTTGTTACATTTTAAATGCGAATACTAAATTGTTTGCTTTAAAATTTAAAAATTTTGGTTTTAAAGACAATGCCATACGTTATACCTTCCTGATTTTAAGCATTGTTTTAATCGTGGTTTTAAAATACATTGCTTTGCCCGTAATTATTTTAATGTACATTCTTATGTCTGTATTAAACAATATAACTTCAAAATAATTAGAGATGGCTTCAGGATTTTTTGCTTTGTTAGATGATATCGCTAGTTTAATGGACGATGTGGTGGTTATGAGTAAAATTTCTGCTAAAAAAACTGCAGGGATTTTAGGAGATGATTTAGCAGTAAATGCTGAAAAAGCCACAGGTTTTATGGCTTCTAGGGAGCTGCCAGTTTTATGGGCAATCACAAAAGGTTCGGCATTAAATAAGTTAATAATTTTACCCATTGCTTTTTTATTAAGTGCTTTTGCGCCATGGGGCGTAACGCTCGCTTTAATTTTAGGTGGCGTTTATTTGTCTTTTGAAGGGTTTGAAAAAGTGTTTCATGTGTTTTTTCCTCATAAACATGAAGTTGAAACTCATGAAACTGTAAAAGTTAAGCTTTCTGAAGCCGATCAAATCACCGCTGAAAAATCGAAGATAAAAGCAGCTATTTTAACCGATTTTATTTTATCTGTTGAAATTGTTATCATCGCGCTTGGTACGGTTGTGGGGCAGCCTATTTTAACTCAAATTGTGGTTGTTTCAATAGTCGCTATAGTGGCTACAATTGGTGTTTATGGTATTGTTGCGCTTATTGTTAGAATGGACGATTTCGGATTAAAATTAATCAAATTAAACCCGAACAAAAAAAGTATTTCACATGTTACGGGGAGTTTGCTTATTCGCACTTTGCCTTGGGTAATAAAAAGTTTATCGGTTATAGGCACGGTGGCCTTATTGCTTGTTGCAGGTGGTATTTTTGCGCATAATATCGATTTCTTTCATCACTTTTTAGAAAGTCTGCCAAGTTTTGTTAGAGAGCTTGTTTTAGGACTGTTAATTGGGTTTGCTGCCTTTGTTGTTGTGCAACTGTTTAAATTTATTAAGAAGCAGTTTTAGGTTCGCATCATTGATGCATAATGTCCTGTGTATCTTCGTGTGATTCCGATTTTTCTTTGGAATTATATCGAGAAGATTTAGCGCGATATTTTAAAAACACCCATGTAATCCCCTCTAGAGATATTTCAAAGCGTTTCTCGATACGATGCTCCTGAGGTCGCATCACTCGAACTGACATGTACTACGCAGTATAAAATGAGATATTTTGTAGTTAGACCTAAAAAATGAAGGTTAAATAAGTTCTTTATCTACTAAATCTAAAAACGTAATTGTATCGAGAAGTTTTAGCGCGATATTTTAAAACACCCCGTAATCCCCTCTAGGGGCTATTTCAAAGCGGTTCTCGATACGATGCTCCTGAGGTCGCATCACTCGAACTGACATGCACTACGCAGTATAAAATGAGATATTTTGTAGTTAGACCTAAAAAATGAAGGTTAAATTGGCGCTATAATACTAAATCTAAAACGTAATTGTATCGAGAAGTTTTAGCGTGATATTTTAAAACACCCCGTAATCCCCTCTAGTGGATATTTCAAAGCGGTTCTCGATACGATGCTCCTAAGGTCGCATCACTCGAACTGACATGCACTACAAAGTAAAAAATTAGATGTAAAAAGGGATATTTTTGTAGTTTGACCTAAAAAATGAAGGTTAAATAAGTTCTTTATCTACTAAATCTAAAAACGGAATTGTATCGAGAAGTTTTAGCACGATATTTTAAAAACACCTCTGTAATTCCCTCTTGGGGATATTTCAAAGCGGTTCTCGATACGATGCTTCTTAGGTCGCATCACTCGAACTGACATGCACTACGCAGTATAAATTTAGATGTAAAATGGGGTGTTTTGCAGGTAACTTAGTATAATAAAAGTTAAATGGGCGCTATAATACTAAGTCTAAAACGAAATTGTATCGAGAAGGTTTAGCGCGATATTTGAAAAACACCCATGTAATCGCCTCTAGGAGATATTTCAAAGCGGTTCTCGATACGATGCTCCTAAGGTCGCATCACTCGAACTGACATGCACTACAAAGTATATATTTGGATGTGAAAAGGGATGTTTTTGTAGTTAGACCTAAAAAATGAAGGTTAAATTGGAGCTATAATACTAAGTCTAAAACGGAATTATATCGAGAAGTTCTAGCGCGATATTTGAATAACACCCCTGTAATCCCCTCTTGAGGATATTTCAAAGCGGTTCTCGATACGATGCTTCTCAGGTCGCATCACTCGAACTGATACGCACTACGTTGTATAAATTTAGGTGTAAAATGAGATATTTTGTAGTTGGCCTAAAAAATGAAAGTTAAATAGGCGCTATAACCACTAAGTTTAAAGCGGAATTGTATCGAGAAGTTTTAGCGCGATATTTGAAAAACACCTCTGTAATTCCCTCTAGGGTATATTTCAAAACGGTTCTCGATACGATGCTTCTTAGGTCGCATCACTCGAACTGACATGTACTACAAAGTAAAAATTTAGATGTAAAATGGGATGTTTTTGTAGTTAGACCTAAAAAATGAAAGTTAAATATGTGCTTTTAGTGTTGCTTCTAAAACGAAATTTTTATTTTCCTTCAACCTTCAACCTTCAACCATCAACCAACTACTCCCTAATCTTCTTCTTACGCAATTCGAAATTCTGACCTAAATACACCTTACGTACCATCTCGTCGTTTGCCAATTCTTCGGGTTCACCAGCTTTAAGGATGCTACCTTCAAACATTAAATAAGTTCTGTCGGTAATGGCAAGCGTTTCTTGTACGTTGTGGTCGGTAATAAGAATACCAATATTTTTTTTAGTGAGCTGAGCTACAATACGTTGAATATCTTCAACTGCTACAGGATCTACGCCCGCAAAAGGTTCGTCTAATAAAATAAAGTTCGGATCGGTTGCCAAAGCACGGGCAATTTCGGTACGTCTACGTTCACCACCAGACAATAAATCGCCACGACTTTTTCTAATGTGCTCTAAACCGAATTCTTCAATTAAAGATTCCATTTTATAAAGCTGCTCTTTTTTGCTCAGTTTAGTAAGTTGTAGTACGCTTAAAATGTTATCTTCAATACTTAATTTTCTGAAAACCGAAGCTTCCTGTGCCAAATAACCAATACCGTTTTGGGCACGTTTGTACATAGGGAATTTGGTGATTTCAGTATTTTCTAAAAATATATGACCACCATTTGGCTTAATCAATCCAACAATCATGTAAAACGATGTTGTTTTTCCTGCACCATTAGGGCCTAAAAGACCAACAATTTCACCTTGTCTAACTTCAAGAGAAACGTCTTTAACCACTTTTCGTCCGTTATAGGACTTCATTAAATTTTGGGCTTTTAAAATCATATCTTTTTAAACTGAGCGCTAAAAATAGTAAAATGATACCGACTAGATTAGCAAATGTTGAATTTATATTTTCTTTAACTCTGAGATTCTAGGTCGTCCCAAAACTCGTATGCACGACGTAGATGCGGAATAACAATAGTGCCACCAACTAAAGTCGCGATGCTTAAAGCTTCAACAACTTCGTCTTTTTTTAAACCTAAATTATAGCTGGTTTCTAAGTGGTATTTTACACAATCATCGCATCGTAAAACAGCCGAAGCTACCAAACCGAGTAGTTCTTTTGTTTTAACATCTAGAGCGCCTTCCGCGTAAGCGTTAGTATCTAAATTGAAAATACGTTTAATCACTTTATTGTTATCGGCTAAAATTTTATCGTTCATTTTAGCACGGTAATCGTTGAATTCTTGAACGCTATTTGACATGTTGTTTCTCTTTTCGTTTTTGATTTCTAACCACAATTTTAGAGATAAAAATACTCACTTGGTATAAAATTAAGATAGGAATAGCCACAATAACCTGACTGGCAATATCTGGCGGAGTAATAATTGCTGAAAGCACCAATACAATGACTAGCGCATATTTTCGGTATTTTCTTAAAATTTCAGGTGTTACCAAACCTATTTTAGTAAAGAAATAGATGATAATGGGCAACTCAAAAATAAGTCCAGATGCTAATGCTGAAGATCGTACCAAGGCAATATAAGAGCTAATATCGATTTGGTTATCTACCATATCGGATATGCTGTAATTGGCTAAAAAGTTAATGGATAATGGCGTTACAATGTAATAACCAAACAGGACGCCAATAAAGAATAAAACCGAAGAAATAATGATGAATCCTCGTGAGTGTCTGCGCTCATCACTATGTAATCCTGGGCTTACAAATTTCCATAATTGATAAATAATATAAGGAAATGAAATGATGAAACCTCCTAAAATAGCCGTCCAGATATCTGCTGAAAATTGTCCAGCCATGGTTCTATTTTGGAGGATTAAAGGAATTTTATCGTTACAAAACGAGGTGTCCAAACTCATGAACGTAGCCATTTTACATAAAAAATCATAAGTTGGAAAACACATGTGTAAAGGTGCAAATATGATGGAATTAAAGATGAAACGACTAAAAATAAAAGCCAAAGTTCCAACTAAAATAACTGCGCCACAAATTCTAATTAAATGCCATCGTAAATCTTCAAGATGGTCTAGAAAAGACATCTCGTTTATATTTTTTTTAGCCATTATATAATGCCTTCTTTTATTAAATCATGTAAATGTACAACGCCTGCATACTGGCCGTTGTCTTCAACTAATAATTGTGAAATCTCATTACTTTCCATCACTTCTAAAGCATCAATAGCCATGGCTTTGGCTTCAATACGTTTGGGGTTAGCTCCCATAATGTCTTTAGCTGTTAGTTTTGAAAAATCGTCTACTTTGGTAAGCATTCTACGTAAATCACCATCGGTAATAATCCCTATAATTTTATTGTTTTCAACCACAGCGGTAACCCCTAGCATTTTTTCGGTAATTTCAATAATAACATCTTTAATGCTTGTAGATGGCGCTACTTTTGGCTTCTGGTTTACCGAAGAAATATCATTAACCGTTAAGTAAAGCTTTTTCCCTAGAGCACCTCCAGGATGGTATTTTGCAAAGTCGTTACTTGTAAAGCCACGCAGTTCTAATAAGCAGATAGCCAGAGCATCACCAATAACTAATTGAGCTGTGGTGCTTGTAGTTGGCGCCAAATTATTTGGGCAAGCTTCCTTTTCAACAAAAGCATTTAAAATATAATCGGAATGTTGTCCTAAAAAAGAGACATTATTACCGGTTATCGCAATAAGTTTGTTTTTCACCCGCTTTATTAGCGGTACTAGGACTTTTATCTCAGGAGTATTCCCACTTTTAGATAAGCAAATTACTACATCATCTTCAAGAATGAGTCCTAAATCACCATGAATAGCATCGGCAGCGTGCATAAAAACAGCAGGTGTTCCTGTAGAGTTTAAAGTGGCCACAATCTTGTTTCCTATAATAGCACTTTTTCCTATACCTGTAATGATTACGCGCCCTTTGGAGTTATAAATGAGGTTTACTGCATCGGCAAATTCATCGGTTACTAAGCTTGATAAATTGAAAATTGCCTTGCTTTGCATCTCGATAGTTTGCTTTGCAATGTTAATAATAGCCTTTTTGTCTTTCAAAATTCTTATTTTTGAGTTGATTTTTAAAGATTTTAGTATCTTTAAGTTATAATCAAAATTGAATATTATGTGATTTGAATTTTCGTTACAAAACTAACGAAAAAAAGAATGAGGGTTCTTTAATTGCATTAATAAATTACAGTTTCAATTTTGAGTGTTGTAGAAGAAGAGTATGTAAATTAATTATTTTAAATTGATGTTAATAGCAAAAAACGACTTACATGCAGCGCTGAAGAAGTATTTTGGATTTAATAAATTCAAAGGACTTCAGGAAGGTGTTGTTGAAAGTATCTTATCTGGGAATCATACCTTTGTTATCATGCCCACTGGGGGTGGTAAATCGTTATGTTACCAACTGCCTGCATTAATGCAAGAAGGCACAGCCATTGTAGTCTCTCCACTTATTGCCTTAATGAAAAATCAGGTAGACGCCATTCGTGGTGTATCTAAAGAACACGGCATCGCGCACGTGTTAAATTCCTCATTAAATAAAACAGAAGTTAAACAGGTTAAGGAGGATATAACAAATGGAATTACCAAATTGTTGTATGTAGCTCCCGAATCTTTAACAAAGGAGGAAAATGTTGATTTTTTAAGATCGGTTAAAATTTCTTTTCTAGCCATTGATGAAGCCCATTGTATTAGTGAGTGGGGACACGATTTTAGGCCAGAATACCGAAATTTACGCCATATTATAAAACGTATTGGCGATAACATTCCTATTATTGGATTAACGGCTACGGCCACGCCAAAAGTACAAGAGGATATTATTAAAAACTTAGGCATTCATAATGCTAAAACATTTAAAGCCTCGTTTAATAGGCCTAACTTATATTATGAAGTTAGACCCAAAACTAAAAATGTAGATGCTGATATTATTCGGTTCATAAAACAGAACGAAGGGAAATCGGGAATTGTATATTGTTTAAGTAGAAAACGTGTTGAAGAATTAGCACAAGTACTGCAAGTAAACGGTATTAATGCGGTGCCTTATCATGCCGGATTAGATGCTAAAACACGATCTAGCCATCAAGATAAATTCCTTATGGAAGATGTCGATGTGGTGGTGGCAACCATAGCCTTTGGTATGGGAATCGATAAGCCCGATGTGCGTTTTGTAATTCATCATGATATTCCAAAAAGTATAGAGAGTTATTACCAGGAAACTGGTCGTGCTGGTCGTGATGGGGGTGAAGGGCACTGTTTAGCCTATTATACCTATAAGGACATTGAAAAATTAGAAAAATTCATGTCTGGCAAACCTGTTGCCGAGCAGGAAATCGGACAAGCTTTGTTGCAAGAGGTAGTCGCTTTCGCGGAAACATCCATTTCCAGACGAAAATTTATTCTTCATTATTTTGGAGAAGAATTTGATAATGAAACGGGTGAAGGTGGTGATATGGATGATAATGTAAGACATCCTAAAAAGAAAACCGAGGCTCAAAATGAAGCGAAATTATTATTAGAGGTCATTCGCGATACTAATGAAAAATACAAATCCAAAGATTTAGTAAATGTTATAATCGGGCATGAAAACGCCTTGATTAATTCGCATAAAACCAACGAGCAACCCTTTTTTGGTAAAGGGAAAAACCACGATAAGAAATATTGGATGGCGCTTTTAAGACAGGTTTTAGTGGCTGGTTACCTTAAAAAAGACATTGAAACTTATGGCGTTATTAAATTAACAGCGGCAGGTAAATCTTTTATTAAAAAGCCGCTTTCATTTATAATGACCGAAGATCATATTTTTGAAGGCGAGCAAGAGGATGGTAGTATTATTACTGCCGAAAAAAGCAGTAGTGCTGTTTCTGATCCTGTTTTAATGGGCATGTTGAAGGACCTCCGTAAAAAGAATGCTAAGAAATTAGGGGTTCCTCCGTTTGTTATTTTCCAAGACCCTTCTCTTGAAGATATGGCTTTAAAATACCCTATAAATTTATCCGAGCTCGCCAATGTGCACGGTGTAGGTGATGGTAAGGCTAAGAAATACGGAAAAAGTTTTGTTGAACTTATCGCAAAATACGTTGAAGAAAACGACATTGTGCGTCCAGACGATTTGGTTGTAAAATCTACAGGAACCAATTCGGCAAACAAGTTATACATCATACAAAATATCGATAGAAAATTACCGCTAGATGATATTGCCGCTTCAAAAGGCTTATCGATGGAGGAGTTCATTAAAGAAATGGAAGCCATTGTATATTCTGGTACCAAATTGAATATTGATTATTGGATTCATGACATATTAGATGAAGACCAACAAGAAGAAATTCATGAGTATTTCATGGAATCGGAATCTGATAATATAAGTGCCGCTATTGATGAATTTGATGGCGATTATGATGATGAAGAACTTCGTTTATACCGTATTAAGTTTATTAGTGAGGTTGCTAATTAATCAATTAACAGCTAACAATTGACAATTGACAATTTTCAGTTAACAGTTAACTGTATGAGTTGGCTATTTTTAGTACAATGTATGTGCTAGTTAGATTAGTAATATAAAATAAAGTGATAATTCTAAAGTTTCTTAGTTAGAAATATCCCCTAGAGGGGATTATAGGGGTGTTTTTAGTGATTGATATTAAATACTGTAATAAATATCAAATCAAGTACTGCTATCTTAAAGAAAAACTTCTCGATATTATTCCGAGAAATATCGGAATCATTCGAAGAGTCAAGGCTTCATGTTTTGTATATGTTAAAAAACACAGATGGTAATTCTGTTAATCTGAATTCATTCGCTATCTTTGCACTTTCTTAAAAAATAGAATTATGCAAGACGGATTATACGCAAAATTTAATACAACAAAAGGAGAAATTCTTGTAGCATTAGAATACAAAAAAACACCAGGAACCGTAGGTAACTTTGTTGCTTTGGCAGAAGGGAATTTAGAAAATTCAGCTAAACCTCAAGGAACGCCATATTATAACGGATTAAAATTCCATAGGGTTATTCCAGATTTTATGATTCAAGGCGGTTGTCCTCAAGGAACTGGTTCTGGAAATCCAGGTTACCAGTTTGATGATGAGTTTCATCCAGATTTAAAACATGATGGACCAGGGGTTTTGTCAATGGCTAATGCAGGTCCAGGAACCAACGGAAGTCAGTTTTTTATCACGCATATTGAAACAGCATGGTTAGATAACAAACATACCGTTTTTGGTAAAGTTGTTGAAGGACAAGATGTTGTTGATGCAGTTGCTCAAGGCGATACTATTGATTCTATAGAAATTATTCGTGTTGGTGCAGATGCTGAAGCTTTTAATGCTGTTGAGGCGTTTAGAACTTTTGAAGGTTCTAGAGAAAAGCGTTTAGCAGAAGCTAAAGCACAAGCTGAAGCTGAATTAGATAAAATCGCAACAGGATTTAATAAAACAGATAGTGGTTTACGTTACCAAATTATTCAAAATGGTGCTGGAGCTACTGCCGAAAAAGGTAAAACAGTTTCTGTGCATTATAAAGGTCAATTACCAGATGGAACCGTTTTCGATTCGTCATACAAACGTAATGCGCCTATCGATTTTCCATTAGGCTTGGGACAAGTTATTGCTGGTTGGGATGAAGGTATTCAATTATTAAAAGTTGGAGACAAAGCCCGTTTTGTAATCCCGAGTCATTTAGGTTACGGAAGTAGAGGTGCAGGCGGTGTTATTCCACCAGATGCTACCTTAATTTTTGATGTAGAATTAATGGACGTTAAATAAAACATTTATATCATATAATTAAAAAGGCTGTTTAAAACCTACTGTTTTAAATAGCCTTTTTTTGTGGATTTTTTTACTCTTTATTAACTGAATTGTTTAATTTCCATAATTAAGAATTAACAGCATGACCAACCAAGAATTAGAACAGTTACGGTATCCTATTGGGCATTTTGACTGTCCAGAAAATATTTCAAAACAAGATATTACAAATTGGATTTCTGTTTTAGAACAATTTCCTGAACGATTAGAAAATCTGGTTCAAGATTTAAGCGAGGAACAATTGGAAACAGTTTATCGTCCTGATGGTTGGACTATCAGACAAGTTATTCATCATATTTCCGATAGCCATCATCACAGTTATACACGATTTAAATGGGCATTAACAGAACAATATCCTGTTATAAAAGCTTATTTTGAAGACCGATGGGCAGATCTTATAGATTCTAAAACGGCACCTGTTAAAATGTCTCTGCTTCATATAAAAGCCATTCATGCTAAATTGGTGTATTTGCTAAAAAGATTGTCGGACGATGAATTAAACCGTTATTTTATTCACCCTGAAACAAATAGCGAGGTGAAATTAAATTATCAAATTGGTAATTATGCCTGGCATAGCAATCACCATTATGCCCATATAGAACATGTTATGAAACAAAAAGGCTGGCTTAAAAATGATTAGACCCATACATATAAACGATGCTCAAGCAGTTTTGAATATTTACAACTACTACGTGTTAAACACGGTAGTTACTTTTGATATTGAACCACTAACTTTGGTGGCTTTTGAAAATAAAATAAACAGTATTCAAGAAAAATATCCCTTTCTGGTTTACGAAGAAAATAACGAAATTTTAGGTTATGCTTATGGTAGTCAGTTCAGGCCAAAACCTGCCTATAATCGTGTGGTCGAATCTACGGTTTATGTAAGTCATGAGGCTCATGGAAAACAAATTGGCAGCACATTATATTCAGCGCTGTTAAATGACTTAAAACAGCGTCAATTTCATACGGTTTTAGGAGTGCTTACCATACCTAATGACGCAAGCATCAAGCTGCATGAAAAATTTGGATTCGAGAAAGTCGCGCACTTAAATGAAGTTGGTTTTAAGTTTGATACTTGGCAACACGTGGGCATTTGGCAATTAAAATGGGATTAAGATTTCCACTTTATATTGCAACCAATACTTGGTTTTTGTAATTCGGTATTCGCTTTTCCTTCCAATAAACAGTCTAAGGCATGTCTTAAATCCTTGCCTGTAAGCGGCAAACCATTTTGTGGTCTTGATGCATCTAGTTGTCCGCGATAGCTTAATTCCAAATCTTTATCAAAAACATAAAAATCTGGGGTGCAAGCAGCATCATAAGCTTTCGCTACGGCTTGACTCTCATCATATAAATAGGGGAAAGGGTAGTTTTCGTTTATGGCATGCTGTTTCATTTTTTCGGGGCCATCTTGTGGGTAATTTATAGCATCGTTACTAGAAATGGCGATAAAACCGATGCCTTCTTCCGCGTAAGCGTTAGCTATAGCCACAATTTCTGTATTAACATGAATAACGAAGGGGCAATGGTTGCAAATAAACATGATTACCGTGCCATTTTTTCCTTTTAAATCATTCAAATTTAAAGTTTGACCACTCACGGTGTCGGGCAATTCGAAAAAGGGTGCTTTTGTGCCTAAAGGCAACATATTTGAAGGGGTGTTAGCCATAATAAAACGTTTACCCAAAGTTCGTGATAATTTGTATTTTTAAAAAATGAAAGAGACAATAACTTTTGAAGATTTTACGAAAGTCGATTTACGCATAGGAACCATTTTAGAGGTACACGATTTCCCTGAAGCTAGAAATCCAGCCTATCAAATACATATCGATTTTGGTGATTTAGGCATTAAAAAAACATCGGCACAAATTACAACACTTTACGATAAAAAAGATTTGATAAACAGACAGATAGTGGCTGTGGTTAATTTTCCAAAAAAGCAAATTGCAAAGTTTATGAGCGAATGTTTAATAGTAGGTGCTGTAAATGGTAAAGATGTTATACTTTTAAACCCTGAAAATAAAGTTAAAAACGGAACACCCGTGAGTTAATTCGGGTGATTTAACAAGGCATAAACATCGTAAAACATTAGAAATTTGAAGTTTATTTTATTGCATGTCGTAAAGGCATACATCAGTTTAGGTATGTTTTTTTATTTTAAAAAAATAACGGTTTATCATGCTGAAAGGGTGCCCAAAAAACAACCCGTTTTAATTTTAAGCAATCACCAAAACGGATTAATCGATCCGCTTATAATCGCGATTACATGCGGACGCTTTTTTTATTTTTTAACGCGTGCTAAGGTGTTTAAAAAATCGTTGCTAGCAAAAATTTTTAATGCACTTCAAATGATTCCAGTGTATCGCTTGCAAGATGGCTGGGGGAGCATATCCAACAATAACGCTATTTTTGAAAGTTGCACAAAGCTTTTACATGAAGACGACGCTATTGTTATTTTTCCAGAAGGAAATCATAATTTAAAACGTGCGGTAAGACCTTTAAGTAAAGGATTTACTAGAGTTGTGCTAGATACTTTAGAAAAATATCCTGCTACAGATTTACAGTTAGTTCCCGTAGGTGTAAATTACCAGGATGCTCTAAAATTCCCAGATAGTGTTTCAATTTACTATGGGGAGCCAATAGCGGCACAGAATTATTATTCGGGAGAAAAAAAGCAAGATGTTGTTCCGCTGAAGCTGAAAATACAATCGGAAATCTCCGAATTAACCACACATATTCCTGCGGAGCATTATGATGAAACGCTAGATAAACTAGTAGCTTTAAATGCCGATTTTTTAAATCCGATGGCGGTTAATTACAGTATAAAAAACAATTTAAAGGACTGTCCGGAAAAGCCTAAGGAACATTTTTTATTCATAAAAAAGGTGTTTCGGTTTTTACTAATCTGTAGCTTTATCATGCCTTATGTGGTTTGGAAATTTTATGCACGACCTAAAATTACAGAGCTAGAGTTTTTAGCAACCTTTCGCTTTGCTTTAACGATTGTTCTGGGGCCATTTTGGTTGCTACTTATAAGTTTAATTTTGTTTGCTTTTTTCGGAGTTTGGGTAGCTTTGATCTATGTGGTAACGAGTTTGATAATTGCGCTATTAGCTATAAAATTATAGAGCGATTGAGTTGCATTTAGGACATAAAAAAACCGTTATAGCAAAGCATAACGGTTTTTTTATATATGATGATTTCCTTAATTAAATATCGTCAAAATCAATATCTGTAAAGGTTTTAGGAGATTTTAATTCATCTTCTGTAACGCGATCTAGACTTTCATTTTCATATTCTTTTTTAAAGTCTTTTTGATGACGTTCGCTAATAACTTCATCACCTTTTTCGTTAATGATGTAATCGGTCATTTCAGTTAAGATGGTCTTAAATTCTGAAAAATCCTCTTTGTAAATGTAAATTTTATGTTTTTTATAATGAAATGAACCATCGTCATTTGTAAATTTTTTACTCTCTGTAATCGTTAAGTAATAATCATCTGCTTTAGTCGCTCTAACATCAAAAAAATAGGTGCGTCTTCCTGCTCTTAAAACCTTTGAAAAAATTTCCTCTTTCTCCATCATACCGTTATTGTTCATAGTTGAATTTAAATTTATGTCATTATCATAATTGTATCAAAAATCTAAAAAAAAGCGTTACTAACCAACAATTTTTCATGTTTCTTTTTAAAATATTGCAAAGGATTGCATTTAATTTAAAAGTATGATTGAAGGTCTTTTTTTATTTTAAAGATTTACAGACTGTTAGATGCGGTTTCGCTAAGTTGCTTTAAGTAAAGGTGTTTGTAATAGCCTTCGATATTTATCAAACTTTCATGAGTGCCTTGTTGTACAATTTGACCGTCGTCTAAAACAATGATTTTATCGGCATTTTTTGCTGAAGATACCCTGTGACTCACAATAATACTAGTTCTTCCTTTAGATATTTTATTGATGTTTTTTAGTATTTTCTCTTCTGTTTCGGTGTCTACAGCCGATAAACAATCGTCAAATAATAAAATTTTAGGCGATTTTAAAATGGCTCTCGCAATAGATACACGTTGCTTTTGTCCGCCAGAAAGCGTAATGCCTCGTTCGCCCAAAACGGTATCGTAACCTTTATTGAATTTGATGATATTTTTATGCACATGTGCATTTTTAGCTGCTTCAATAACATCGTCATCAGTGGCATCCTGATCACCAAATTTGATGTTCGTTTTTATCGTATCAGAAAACAAAAAAGCATCTTGTGGCACATAGCCAATACTGTTTCTTAAATCGGTTAAATTAAGCTGAGAAATTTCAGTGTTATTAATTAAAATACTGCCTTTATCAATATCATATAAACGCCCAATTAAATCTAAAATAGTCGATTTTCCTGAACCTGTTTTTCCTAGCACCGCTAAAGTTTCGCCTGATTTTATATCAAAACTAATCCCTTTTAAGGCTTCAATATTGGTATCATCATAAGTGAAATAAACATTTTGAAAGCTGATATCGCCCGTTATTTCGGTATGTTCCTTGGTATTATTCTTTATTTCGGGTTCAAGTTTTAAAAATTCATTAATACGTTTTTGAGACGCTTCTGCTTGCTGCACTATAGAAGTTACCCAACCCACGGTGGCCACTGGCCATGTAAGCATATTTACGTAAATAATAAATTCGGCAATGGTGCCAATACTGGTAATTTCTCCTTTTATGTATTGCATGCCTCCCACGTAAATAACCAGCAGGTTACTCGTGCCAATAAGTAAAATCATTATAGGAAAAAACCAAGCCTGAACCTTTGTTAAATCAATTTGTTTGTCTTTACTTTCGGTAGCAAGTGTGTTAAAATTAACAGCCGTTTGGGGTTCAATACCGTAGGCCTTAATAACCGAAATACCACTAAAAGACTCTTGAGTAAAAGTGGATAATTTCGATAGGTATTCCTGTACAATCGTACTGCGTTTATGTATTTCTTTACTTAGTTTATAGATTATAACCGATAAAATAGGTAACGGCAAAATGGTATAAAGCGTTAATTTTGGCGATGCATTTATCATATAAATAATGACTATTACAAAAAGCGCTATGGTATTTATACTATACATAATAGCAGGCCCGGCATACATGCGTACACGACCAACATCTTCCGTAATACGATTCATTAAATCGCCCGTTCTATTTTTCTTATAAAAATTTAAAGAGAGTTTTTGGTACTGCTCGTAAATTTCATTTTTTAAATCGTATTCAATATAACGTGAGACGTTTATAATGGCCTGTCTCATAAAAAAAGTAAGAATACCACCCACTATTGCAGCGCCAATAATGTATAAAATGGCTTCGGTAAGTTCGGCTTTTATAGTGCTTTCGGTAACGCCTCCTTTTAAATATTTTTCAATAATTACAAATATTTCTTTAACATATCGCGGCGTGAATAGTATAAAAATTCGAGCAGCAATAGTTATTAATGTACCTAGTAGTAAATGTGTTTTGTATTTAAAAAAGTATTTATTGAGGTGCTGTAATTCTTTCATTTAAATCTCGAGATAGACCGCAAATATAAGGTATAATTGATAATTAACGCCTTTTGATGTGTCGCCTAATTGTTAAATATGGTTTCACATTTTTTAGAATAATTAAATGAATAATTAGCGGTAAATTTTTAAATATAGTGTTATTTTTGCCTCGGGAAAATTATGAATCCCCTCAATTTTTAATTAAAGTTCTTTGTAATGATGTTAAGTAGAAGACATATTCGCGTAAAAGTAATGCAAACTATCTATGCATTTAAAGGGAGTGAAAGTGATGATTTTAGTAAAGATCAGAAGTTTTTACTTTTTAGTATTGAAAATATGTACAACTTGTATCTTTTAATTATTTCGTTATTGATTGAAGTTCAAAAACGCGCTGAAGACGATTTACAAAAGAAACAAAATAAACATCTTGCCACCAAGGAAGACAAAGATCCCAACCGAAAGTTTGTAAATAACGAACTTTTAAAACTCCTAAAAGATAACATTCAATTAGATGACGAAATTAAACGTAATGGTCATGTTAATTGGGAATTAGATAACGAATACGTTGATGTTATTTTTAAAGCCATTACTTCAAGTGATTTGTATGCCGATTATATGCAAACACGCGTTTCCGATTTTAAAGAAGACCGCAGTTTTATTGTAGATGTGTTTAAAGATATTGTCGCACCAAACGAAAAGTTATACGATTATATTGAAGACAAAAATTTAACTTGGTTAGACGATTTACCAACGGTAAACACCACCATTTTAAAATTGCTTAGAAAAGCTAAAGCAACATCGCCAGAAAAGTATTTTACACCTAAATTATATAAGGATATCGAGGATAAACAATTTGCAATTACCTTGTTTAAAAAAACCTTATTAAATAGAACTGCTATTAATAAAGAAATTGCGCTTAAAACCACAAACTGGGATTCAGAGCGTATTGCAAACGTTGATTATGTGCTTTTACAAATGGCCATTTCAGAAATTAAAAACTTTCCATCTATTCCTGTAAAGGTAACTATGAATGAGTATTTAGAAATCTCTAAAGAATATTCAACACCAAAAAGTAGCATTTTCATTAATGGTATTTTAGATAAGTTAGTTAAGGAATATGAAGCCGATGGCGTACTTAATAAAATAGGCCGCGGTTTAATGTAAACCTATAATTTGTTAATATCTGTTAAGAAGATTGTAAAAATTTTTAAACGAATAAATAATTGCTATTTTTACGCACCAAACCTAAAAAATGGAATCATGAAAAAAATAATTTTTGGATTAACCACATTATGCTTAGTTGCTTTTACATCTTGTAAAGATAAAAACGCTGCTGAAAAAATAGAAGAAACTAATGTAACAGCAGCTGCTGAACGTGATGCAACGGCTTCAAACTTTCCTGTGTTAGAGTTTGAAAAAACAGAGCACGATTTTGGAGAAATTGAAGCTAAAACGCCTGTTGAAACTGTATTTAATTATAAAAATGCAGGTAATGCACCTTTAGTGATTACAGATATTAAAAGTTCTTGCGGTTGTACTGTTCCTCAAGATTGGAGTAGAGAGCCATTAGCGCCAGGTGAAACAGGAAAATTTACAGTAAAGTTTAACGGAAGCGGAGCAAACAAAGTTTCTAAAACTATTACTGTTACAGCGAACACAGAAAAAGGTTCGGAAGTGGTTAAAATTACAGCTTTTGTAAAACCAGATCCTGCAAAAAAGAGTTAATTATAAACAAGCGTAAACGCTAAATATATCAATAATGGGAGAAGGAGTAGGTAGTTTACTACCATTTGTATTAATGTTTGTAGTCGTGTATTTCTTTATGATTGCACCGCAAATGAAACGCGCAAAAAAAGAAAAGAAATTTGCTGCAGAGTTAAAACGTGGTGATAAAGTTATTACCAAAAGTGGTTTACATGCTAAGGTTTTAGAAATTAATGATAAGGACGCTAGTTGTGTTTTAGAAACCATGTCTGGAAAATTAAAATTCGATAAATCGGCTATTTCAATGGAAATGAGTACAAAACTTAACGCTCCAGAAAAATAATAATCAATTTTATTTGATTCAAAAAGCTCCCAATTTAGGGGGCTTTTTTTGTTTAATCCTTTTCTTGTTAAATTTTCTTAACAGTCCAAATTTGCTATTAGGGGTTTATTTACGTAAATTTGCACCTATGAGTAAAGGAATACATGATCAACAGAATCAAAGAATATTCAATTTTAACTTTCTAGTTTTTAGAACCCAATCGGATAAATTCATTCCTCCTTCAACCTAGCGCAATCGCCATTTTTTCCTTCATTTAAAGCAATTACCTTTTATTTTAACTTGTTTTTAAACCAGTTTAATTTAATGGGATTCATTGTAATTTAAACATGTCCCGTTGTATCTGAAATTTAGATACAACCTATTTATATTCCCAAAAAGTCAATGACTATAAAAACATTTGATGCCTTTACAAGGTTATCAATCAATGATATTAATCGTATAACTAATTTTTTATTTGAGCATTCTGGCACATTTAGAGATACAAAAAGTGCCATAAGAAAATCTATGCTTTATGCTGCCAAAGAAATTGCTGGTTTGGGTGGCTATGTTTTTATTATGGAACATGAAAATAACATAGTTGGCGCTGCAGTAGTTAATAAAACAGGCATGAACGAGTATTTGTCTGAAAACATTTTAGTATACATGGCAGTAAAGGAAGAATTTAGAGGGCAAGGCATAGCCAAAGCGTTGATTAAGCATACCAAAAAATATTGTAGAGGCGCTATTGCAACGCATATTAATAAAGATAATCCTGTGATTAAACTTTTTGAAAATGAAGGTTTTGAAGCACGGAATATCGAAATGCGATTAAAGCGATAGATTACCAAAACACATTAAAAAAGAAATACCTATGAAAATTATATATATAAAACGAAAAACACAATACGAAAAGCGATATAGCATGAAAATGGGTGAGCTTACCACAAAAGTAACTTACATTAGAAAGTATCTTTTTGGTCTGCCCGTTAAAACGCTTCACAAATATAGAGCCACTTATTATGGTGAAGTAAAAGATTGCAATGATTGTATGCTATTCGTTTAATACTATAAAAACAAAAATTAACAAACTTACAATAACTAAAAACACATGAAAGTACTAGTAATCGGAGCCGGAAATATGGGATTAACCTATGCCGAAGGGATGTCTAAATCCAAACTTCTTAAGAAAAGAAATATCATGGTTCTTGATACGAGCAAAGAAAAGCTTGAAGAACTTGATAAAATAGACCATTTTGATGCCTTTGACGATTTAAAAAAATGCGCCCCAACAGCAGATATTATTTTTGTTGCCGTAAAGCCTTATCACGCAGAGAGTGTATTTAAAGCTATTAAACCATTAGTTAATTCGCAGCAAATTATTGTGTCTATTATGGCAGGTGTTACTATAGGTTCCATTCAAGAAATGACGGGCTTAGAAAAAGTTGTAAGAGCTATGCCTAATTTACCAGCCCAAATTGGTTTAGGTTTAACTTCTTATGTGGTTTCATCTCAAGTTTCAAATATTGAAATGTTAACCATTGAAAGTCTATTAAATACCACTGGAAAATCTATTAAAGTTTCAAATGAAAAATTAATTGATGCTTCAACAGGAATTTCAGGAAGTGGTCCTGCTTATGTTTTCTATTTTATGCAAAGTATGATGGAAGCAGCCTTGCAAATGGGCTTTTCAAAAAGCGACTCAACAACATTAGTCGCCCAAACGTTCGCTGGAGCAGTCGAGCTTTTTAACCAATCCAATATATCTCCAAATTCATGGATGGAAAAAGTAGCTTCGAAAGGCGGAACCACAAGAGCAGCGTTAGATTCTATGGAAGATAACAATGTGAATATTTTAATTAAAGATGCGGCTTATGCGGCATTTAATCGTGCAATTGAATTAGGAGAAGAACATTAATTATGTATAAACAAAGAGTAGTAATAAAAGTTGGTACTAACGTAATGACCAACAGAGACAACAGGATTGTAAGACCTGTTTTAAGAAATTTAGTAAAACAAATAGCCGAACTTTACGATAGAGATATCATGACCATTTTAGTGTCGTCTGGATCTGTAATTGCAGGAAAAGAAGTTTTAGGCAAATCAAAAATTAAAAATACAACACAACGCCGCCAAGTATATTCGGCTATTGGGCAACCAAGAATGATGCGTTTGTATTATAATATTTTTAATGATTATGGAATGAAATGTGCGCAGGTTTTACCAACTAAGCGTGATTTTAGTCCTGGGATTCATAGAGAAAATATGATTAATTGCTGTGAAGGTTTAATGCAAGAAGGTGTTATTCCAATTGCTAATGAAGATGATGCCGTTTCGGTAACCATGTCTATGTTTTCTGATAATGACGAGCTTGCTAGTTTAATAGCGCAATTAATTAATGCTGATAAGTTGATTATTTTAACTGATATTGACGGGGTTTACACAGGACACCCTGAAAGTGAATCGAGTAATTTAATTGAGAATATTGAACCAGGTGAAGACTTGGATAAATATATAAAAGATAGTAATAAAGCAGCAGAAGAAGGTCGTGGCGGTATGGGCTCTAAGTTAGATTATGCCCAAGAAGCAGCAGCTAACAATATCCCTACATTTATTGCAAATGGTAAAAATCCAAATACCATTATAGATATTATCGACGGAATTGCAACAGGAACAAAAGTATCTTTATAGAAAGATTCGTTTGTAGTGTATAAAAGCAAAAAGCTTCCAATTTAGGAAGCTTTTTGCTTTTTATAATTTAAGGCTTTTTGAATTTTTTTCAGCTTTAATTTTAAAGCAAGCCTTCAATAGACAAGTAGCGTTCACCTGTATCGTAATTCATGGTTAAAACCACATCGTCTTTCTTAAGTTCTGGGAGTTGTTTTCTTACTGCAGCCAAAGAAGCACCTGTGGAAATACCAACTAAAATGCCTTCTGATTTCGCAATGTTTTGAACTTCAGCGAAAGCTTCTTCTTTTGTAATTCTTACAGCCCCATCAATAGAGTCTCTGTTAAAAACTTCAGGGAAAAAACCTGGTCCGATGCCTTGTAATGGATGCGGTCCTGGTTCACCACCAGAAATAATTGGCGAATCATTGGGTTCTACGGCAAGCACTTTTAAATTAGAGAATTGCTTTTTTAAAACTTCAGAAATCCCTGTAATATGACCGCCGGTTCCAACGCCTGTTATAAAATAATCTAAACCTTCAGGGAAGTCATTAGCAATTTCTAAAGCGGTTGTTTTTCTGTGTATTTCTGGGTTGGCTTGGTTTGTAAATTGCGAAGGCATCCACGTATTTTTAGTAGTTTCTAACAGCTCATCGGCCTTTGCAATGGTACCAGCTAATCCAAGTTCTTTTGGTGTAAGTACCAAATTTGCACCGTATGCAGCCATTAAAGCACGTCTTTCAACCGACATAGATTCTGGCATTACCAAGGTTAATTTATAGCCTTTTACCGCACATACCATGGCTAAACCAATGCCTGTATTCCCAGAAGTTGGTTCTATAATTTCAGTGTCTTTTGTAAGCAGGTTCTGTTTTTCAGCATCTTCAATCATAGCTATAGCGATACGATCTTTAATGCTTCCTCCAGGGTTGGCTTTTTCAAGCTTCATCCATACATTGTTGTTTGGAAATAATTTCCTTAGACGAACCACAGGTGTATTGCCTATGCCTTCTAAGATGTTATTTATTTTCATAATATAGTGTTTGTTTTCAAAATGTTGTAGTTTTAACTACTTAACTACTTAACTACTTAACTACTGAATCTTAGCGGTTTGTTCCACATCACTCCTAGACCAAATTTTATAACGTACCTCGTAGCCTTTTGGGGTATAAACCACAATGGGTAACTTACTGTTATAACGTACCATTTCACTAGCAGAGTTTACAAATGCTTCATGTTTTGTGTTGTCTGGACAAAGCATTCTCGTGCTTATAATTTGGCCGTTGGTTTCGAAATTTAGATACGAATAACCCCAACCCGAAACAGTTTCTTCACGAAAAGAACCAGATAAACTGCTTTTATTACAGTCTACTTCAGCCATTTTTCCAACGTAAAGTTCTACTTTAAAAGCATCATCATTTTGTGTTTTTGGTATATTAATAATGTGTCGAAGTTGCGCGTCGTCCGCTTTAGGATACATGCTAATATCATGTTTAATTGGTGTTGCCATAACTTCCGATGATTTGTTAGTTGAAGTAGCTTGGTTTTGAGATTTACAGCTCACAAAAAGCACGATTGCTAAAATTAAAAGTTTAAATTTCATAGTTTCTATTTTTTGTAGAATGCTAGCATTCTAAGTTAAATTCATTGAATAAGCAATAGCTATTCTTTTTTGGCCGTGAGTTCGGCTATTTTACAAATCACTTCGGTGGCTTTTATGATACTTTCCACAGGAACATACTCATAGCGTCCGTGAAAATTATGTCCGCCAGCAAAAATATTGGGGCAAGGTAACCCCATATAACTCAATTGCGCCCCGTCGGTACCACCACGAATGGCTTTAATTATAGGTTTTATACCGCTTTCAATCATAGCTTCTTCAGCAATATCTACAATGTGCATCACAGGTTCAATTTTTTCAAGCATGTTGAAATATTGATCTTTAATTTCGGTAGTAATCACTTCCCAACCGTATTGAGAATTTAGCTCTTTAGTGAGCTTTATCATCACTTCTTTACGCGCTTGAAAATGCCCTAGATCGTGATCGCGAATAATATATTCTAGTGTGGTTTCTTCAACTTCACCTTTCATGTCGTGTAAATGGAAAAAACCTTGATAGCCTTCGGTATGTTCGGGTGTCTCCATTCTAGGCAGCGAATTAATAAACTCGGTGGCAATGTACATGGAGTTTATTAATTTTCCTTTGGCATAACCAGGATGCACAATTTTACCTTTTATTTTCACAACGGCACTAGCCGCATTAAAATTTTCGTATTCCAGTTCGCCAATTTGACTTCCATCCATAGTGTAAGCCCAATCTGCACCAAATTTTTTCACATCAAATTTATGAGCCCCTCTGCCAATTTCTTCATCGGGGGTAAAACCAACTCTAATTTTTCCGTGTTTAATTTTTGGATGATTTACTAAATACTCCATGGCCGAAACAATTTCGCAAATGCCTGCTTTATCATCGGCACCCAATAGGGTTGTACCATCGGTTGTAATAAGCGTTTGTCCTACATAAAGGTTTAAATCTTCAAAATAATCTGGCGATAAAACAATGTTTTCTTCAGCATTTAAAACAATGTCTTTACCGTTGTAATTTTCAACAATTTGAGGTTTTACATTGGCACCTGTAAAATCTGGAGAGGTGTCAAAATGCGAAATAAATCCAATGGTAGGCACTTCATGGTCTACATTACTAGGTAAAGTTGCCATGATATAGGCGTTTTCATCAATAGTAACCTCTTGTAAGCCAATAGATTTTAATTCTTCGGCAAGTTTATTGGCTAAATCCCATTGTTTTTTGGTGCTTGGTGTTTCGTTGGAATTAGGATCGGATTCGGTATCGACAGTAACATAACTTATAAAACGTTTTATAATGTGTTCTTTTGAAATCATATAGAAAAAATAAAGGGATTAAGTTGTAAATGCATTGATTTACAGAAAGATAATGGTTTATGTGTTGCGCATCTAAAATACGAATATTAATTTTTTTGAGCTTATGAATTCACTGATTTTTTATTTAGATGAATAAGCCTTATTTTTGCACAAATAATACAGATGTACAAACTTTTACTTCGCCCTTTATTTTTCTTGTTCGATCCTGAAAAAATTCATCATTTTACCTTTTCACTAATTAAAATTTCATCTAAAATCCCTGGCATTTCAGCTATATTTAGAAGTTTATATGTGGTTGAAGACAAGCGCTTGGAACGCGATTTATTCGGACTAACATTTAAAAACCCAGTTGGACTTGCTGCTGGATTTGATAAAAATGCGGTGTTGTATAATGAATTAGCAAATTTCGGATTTGGTTTTATAGAAATTGGTACGGTAACGCCTAAAGCACAACCGGGAAACCCAAAAACGAGGTTGTTCAGACTTAAGGACGACCAAGGGATTATTAACCGTATGGGATTTAATAATGAAGGTTTGCAAGAGGCGATTTCGCAATTAAAGAAGAATCAAGGCAAATTAATTATAGGTGGTAATATTGGGAAAAATACCAGCACAAAACCTGAAGATTATACCAAAGATTATTTAGAGTGTTTTAATGCGCTACATCCTTTTGTGGATTATTTTGTGCTGAATGTAAGTTGTCCAAACGTTGGAAGTCACGCTAAATTAAACGATAAAGATTATTTAGAAGAATTAATTGGCGCGGTACAAAAAGCGAATGCTACTTTTGATGAGCAGAAACCAATTTTACTAAAAATTGCTCCAGATTTAAATAACCTGCAACTGGATGAAATTATTCAATTGGTTAGCGACACGAAATTGGATGGTGTTATTGCCAGCAATACTTCTACCGACAGAAGTGGTTTAAAAGCTTCAAACGAGTTGCTTGAGCATATTGGAAATGGTGGATTAAGCGGCCAGCCAATAAAAGAAAAAAGCACACAGGTTATTAAATATCTTTCAGAAAAAAGTAATAAAGCGTTTCCAATAATTGGTGTAGGTGGGGTTCATTCTGCTAAAGATGCCCTTGAAAAAATAGAAGCAGGTGCCGACTTGGTTCAAATTTACACAGGTTTTATTTACGAGGGGCCAAGCTTAATAAAGGCGATTAATAAAGCAATTTTATCCAAGTAGCCTTTCGGTTTTTTATGACATGTTACTTTTAGTTTAATTATTTAGAAATAAATAGCCTGCCCTAGAAAACCTTCTTAAATTTGATTCATAATTATTTTTATGATTAAAAATTTAGTCAGATACTTTAAAAGTGTCCACTTTGTAAAAGCTTTTTTGGTGGCTTTGGCCATTACCATTCCTGTACTCATATCTATTTACTTTTTTGATAGATTCGATATCGGGTTAAGCATTGCTTTAGGAGCTATTTTGTGCGCGCCATCCGATGTTCCTGGGAGTTTAAAACATAAGTTTTACGGCATACTATTTTCTATTTTTTTAATCTGTATTATTACGTTTTTAATAGGTTATTTTAGTCGTTCGCTGTTCTTTATTATCCCCTTATTAATTCTTTTAGTTTTTTCGGTTTCGTACATTTCGGTATTTGGTTTTAGGGCGTCTTTAGTATCCTTAGCTGGGTTGTTGGCTTTGGTTTTGGGGTTTGCATTTCATCATTCAGACATCTCTATTCTTCAATATACCTTATATATTGCTTTGGGCGGATTTTGGTTTTTAATTCTAACCATTTTGGGGCAAATAATTTTACCAAAGGTTGAAGTTGATTTTTTGTTTGTAGAGTTATTAGAAAAGACTTCAGAATTTATAAAAATACGAGGCAGATTATTAGTTGAAAGAGACAATAGAACGGCACTTTTCGAGCAGCTTTTTATTCTTCAATCAGAAATAAATGAACTGCATGAAACCTTAAGAGAAACAATTTTAGAAAAACGATTAAGCTCAGGATTTAGTAATAGAGCGCGGCGCCAACAGTTGATTTTTTCTAAAATCATGGAAATATATGAGTTGGCAATTTCTAATAGCATCGATTATGAAAAATTTGATGATTTATTTGAAAATCATCAAGAGAAATTAGACGAGTTTAAATTGTTGATTTTTGAAATTTCTAATCAGTTAAAACACATTTCTAAAGTGGTTTTAAAGGAAGAAAAACTTTCGTTTGATAACAACTTTAAAATCCTACTTAAAAAAATTGAAAACCATATTGAAATTTATAAAGTCACCATTGGTTTACCCGAATCTAGAGAAGGGACTATTTTTTTATTAAGTTATAAAACTTATTACGAGAAGCAAATAAGTAATATAAGAGACATTACTAGGATAATAAATAACTACTCTAAAAACGATAAAATTAGAGGTATAAAAGATGCCGAACAATTTATAACCCCTCAGGATTACGATGTAAAAAAACTACGTGCTAATTTCACGTTTAAATCTCCCATTTTTAGACATTCCTTACGCTTAACGGTAACCATGTTAATTGGGTATATTATTGGTTATGCCATGGAAATGCAGCAGCCTTACTGGATTTTATTAACCATAGTAGTTATCATGCGTCCTAGTTATGCTTTAACAAAAGAACGAACAAAGCATAGGGTAGTGGGGACTTTAATTGGCGCAGCTGTTGGTGTTGGGATCGTGTTTTTAACCCAAAACCCTTATGTTTATGGGGTTATTGCTGTTTTGTCGTTAATCATCGGGTTTTCCTTAGTAAAGCAAAACTATAGGAACGGTGCTGCTTTTATTACGCTATACGTTATTTTTATGTACGCGCTTATTCATCCTAATATATTAGCGGTTATAAAATTTCGAGTTTTCGATACTTTAATTGGAGCTTTACTAGCATATATAGGTAATTACTTTTTTTGGCCAGCATGGGAAGCTAAAGGTATAAAGGATTATTTTTCGCATGCTATTGAAAGTTTTTCAGGTTTTTTAATCGAAATTGATAAATTTTATCATAAAAAAGGCGAGTTGTCTACAAGTTATAGTTTAGCAAGAAAAGAGGCTTTTTTACAAGTTGGAAATTTAAATGCAGCCTACCAACGCCTGATACAAGAACCAAAATCGAAGCAGGAAAATAGCGCTATTATATATGATTTAATAACGATTTTAAACACTTATTTATCGTCGCTTTCATCTTTAGGCATGTACATAAGAACGAATGAAACCAACAAAGTGCCCAACCAATTCGAGGTTTATGTAAAACATATTCTATTTAATTTGAATAAAGCCGATGCCCTTTTAAAAGGTGAAGATTTTACCACCAGTTTAAACCCTGATGAGTTGGCTATTGCAAATAAAAACTACGATGATTATTTTCAAAATTTGGTCGATCAACGCGATAAAGAAATTGAAAAGGGATTGCCAATATCCCATGACATGCGTGTACAAATGCATGAAACGCAGCTAGTTTCTGAGCAAGTAAGGTGGTTGTATTACTTATCGGAAAGTTTGGTTAAGAAGGTGAAACAGGTTTAAAAAAAGCAAACACATTTACTTTACAATCTTTTTAACCACAGCTTCATACTTATCATTCACAATGCTTAAAATATAAGTTCCCGATTCTAATCGACTTAGGTTTATAGGTGCATTTGTTAGTGTTCCAGATATTAAGGTTTGGCCTCTTAAATTTGAAATTTGGAAGATGCAGTAGTTTTCAGAAGCATTATTTTTTACATACAATAAATCGTTTTTTACCGGATTTGGATAAATGCTGTACATTGGGGCATCGCTAATAGCAGTATGAATTGTTTTTATAAAAATATTGTCGATGGCAATATCGCCATCCCAACTTTCTCCGCGAATCGCTCGAAACCTTAAATTTATGGTTTGGTTGGTGTAACTTGATAAATCTACGGTTTTAGTTAAAAACGCGTCGGTTTGCTTTTTTTGTTGTTGCCCGTAAAGCGCAGGAATAACATCGTTTATATAGCCGTTTTCGGTTTTAATATCGACATGAAGTTCGCCAATATTTTTTCCAAACATATGATAGGCGAATTCCAAGGCGGTATTTTCGTAATCAACATATATGCACGGTGAAATAAATTCGGCGATATCGCCAGGGTTAGCTCCAGAAGCTTCAGCATAAATAAAGCTGTTTGGTTCTTGATTATCGTTTGTACTATGACTTGGCCCTGTACCTTCAGTTTGTGTATCGCCACGGTTTGTATACCAATGGTAATCGTTGGCAGAGGCTTCAAAACTACTCCATCCGTGATTTCCTGTAATTTCAAAACCTTCAAAATCTTCATGTAAAAGGACTTCCCAATCGGTGCCAACTTTAATGTAATTTTTAAAGCTTTTAGTTACGGTTCTAGTGGCGTTAGAAACTGTTAGCGTAACATCATAAATACCATCTTCAAAAGTGTGTTTAATGTTTTTTGTAGTGTAATCTATAATACCATCGGTGTTAATATCCCAAGCCCAACTTGTAGCGTTTTTGTTCGTGCTTTTAAAATTTACAGTTAAAAAGGAATTGCATTTACTTTGTTCATCAGCAATAAAATTAGCATCTAAATTCGAACAGCTTAAATAACTTTTAGTCGTATTGTAAAAAGCATAAATTCGTGCCAATTGCTGCTCGGTAAATGTGGTTCGGCAAGCTTTTTTAGAATACGACATTATGTTTTTAGGGTCTGGATGGTATCTGTCGCCGTTGGCATCAACCGCTGTACCTGTATAATGACAAAAATTATCGACGTTTTCGTGAGAAAGTCCAGGATCGGCAGGCGTATCGCAAATCCCATCGCCATCGGTATCACAATTACTACCATCAACCAATTCGGTTGTTTTTTCAAGATTGTCATCACCGTGGGTATGTAAAAGCGAGAAAAAATGCCCCAATTCATGCGCTAAAGACGAATCGTTTGTAGCACAATGGTTATTTAAAACAATGATATCATTTCTGTGGTCGTTATTGCTGTAACCGCAAATATCTTGATTAGACGTGTTTTTTATATCATCTGTAAAATAAATATTGATTAAACCAGGAACAAAATCGGTTTCTAAAACGACTGATTCATCACCTTTTTTAAAATGACTTAAGCTGTCATTGTTAATGTAATTGATGTCTTCACAAATAAAAAATTCCAAAAAGGCATCGGCGTAAATGCGGTTTAAATTTTCAACTATATCATGAAGTTCTGTAATTTGGAGTCCGCCAGAACCATCAGAATTCCGAATAATATGAATTTTAATAGGTACAGAATTCACCACTTTAAAATCACCACTTTTACTAAACTTCCTATTTAAAAATGCTTGTTCAAAAACTTTTAGTTGCGGTTTTATGTTATTATAGTAAGCTTGTTCTTTAGGAGAAGTAAGTGAGCCACAACCAAATTCCTCAACGTTTTGGGCATACAAATTTGTGGCAATCAGAAAGAAGACCGACACTATTAAAAATTTGTATGTATAGGCTAAAAGGTTCATTTCGAGCAAACAAGAATCAAATGTATATTTAATTAGAGATTTGCTATAAAAAAGCCGTTATAAGGTTTATATAATCGATGACAAATTAAAATGACGATCAGCGAATCAGAAATTACAATAGAAGTCTTCTGTACATATTAGAATTAAGAAGAATAAATACTATTTTTATGCTCTATTTTGAAGTTTATGCAAGCACCCATTAAAATTATTGAATGCCCAAGAGACGCCATGCAAGGTATAAAGCAGTTTATACCAACGCAGCAGAAGGTGCAATACATTCAATCGTTGTTGCGTGTGGGGTACGATACTATCGATTTTGGCAGTTTTGTATCGCCAAAAGCCATTCCTCAAATGGTGGATACTGCCGAAGTTTTAGCCCAATTAGACCTAAGTACTACAACGAGTAAACTTTTAGCCATTATCGCTAATACACGTGGCGCTACAGATGCTTGTAAGCATAAGGAAATTGATTATTTAGGATATCCGTTTTCAATTTCAGAGAATTTTCAAATGCGTAATACCCATAAAACCATTGCGCAATCTGTGGAAACCCTTTCTGAAATTTTAGATATAGCGCATAAGCATAATAAAGAAGTTGTGGTGTATATTTCCATGGGATTTGGAAATCCTTATGGGGACCCTTGGAATGTGGATATTGTAGGGGAGTGGACTGAAACTTTAGCAAATATGGGCGTGAAAATTTTATCATTAAGCGATACCGTTGGAAGTTCCACACCCGAAAGTATCGATTATTTGTTTTCAAATTTAATCCCTAAATATTCTCAAATTGAATTTGGTGCCCATTTACATACCAAGGCTAGTTCTTGGTTTGAAAAAATTGACGCTGCTTACCATGCAGGGTGCACCAGGTTCGATGGTGCTATTCAAGGCTTTGGCGGATGCCCAATGGCGAAAGATGAACTTGTGGGTAATATGCCAACCGAAAAATTACTTTCCTATTTTACAACTAAAAAAAGAAACGCATTAAATGCTATGAGTTTTGAGAGCGCCTTTAATGAAGCGTCTAAAATCTTTAAGGTTTATCATTAATTTTTCTCCTTATTTCAATTAAATCTAAATAAGCTTTGCAGATTTAAGAATGAATTATATATTTGCGCCTGAAAAAGACCATTGTTTAAAATAAGTCTAAATAAAAACTAACGTATCAATAAAATTCTAATGAAAAAATTAATTTTAAGTCTATTTGTAGCATCTACTTTATTCCAATCATGTTCAAATGATGATGATGGAAGCAACGAGCCAACGGTACAAGCGCCAGAAACCTATGCGTTTACCAGAAACGGTAATTCTACAGTGAGTTTTGATGGCCAAACAACTCGAATTAAAATGGCTGATGAAGTTGTTTCTGCTTTAAAAGTTAATACTACTACAGAATTCGAAATTTCGTCTATGTTTTCACATATTGAAGGTGGAGATGATTTTTCTGAAGTCGACTTAAATGCTTCAAATAAAAATGTAAGAAGTAAAGTAGCTGCTTCTTCTGATTATTTTTCAGATAACTCAACAGATGCTAATGCAATTAAAGCTGATTTTGATGGTTGGATCGCATCTCAAGTTAATGAGGTTTTTCCTAATTGGGATGCTATAGCTTCAGCAGGAAATGCAGGGGCATTACAACAATTAAGCGGATCAATACGTTACTTAAACGCTAAAGGTTTAGAGTATAATCAAGCATTTGCAAAAGGATTAATTGGAGGTTTAATGATCGATCAAATTCTTAACAATTACTTGAGTACATCCGTTTTAGATGCTGGAGACAACGTGGCAAACAACGATGATGAAGTTCTAGAATCTGGAAAAAATTACACAACTATGGAGCACAAATGGGATGAGGCTTATGGTTACCTTTACGGAAGCGAATTGGATCCTGCTGTACCTGTTTTAGATGCCGATCAATTTTTAGGTGAATATTTAGACCGTGTTAATGCTGATGAAGATTTTGCAGGAATTGCAGATGCTATTTACCAAGCTTTTAAATTGGGTAGAGCTGCAATTACAGAAAGCGAGTATACCGTTCGTGATAAACAAGTTAAAATTATTAGAGATAATATTTCTTTAATTCCTGCAGTTCGTGGTGTGTATTATTTACAAGCGGGTAAAAGTAAATTAGAGGCTGATCCAGCTTCTGCTTTTCATGCTTTATCTGAGGCTTACGGATTTATTTATAGCTTACAATTTACAAGAGATACAAAAAATAACGCGCCATACTTTACCAAAGCAGAAGTTGATACTATGTTAGCAACACTAATGGAAGGTAACGGTTTCTGGGATGTTTCAGCAGATACTTTAGATGAAATCTCTGATGAAATTTCAGTGAAGTTTGGTTTTACAACTGAAGCAGCTGCTAACTAAAAGTTAGTGGTTTATAAAAAAGTAGCTGTTGTATAATTTTATACAGCAGCTACTTTTAGTACTTTTGCAAATATTTTTTGAAGACTATGAATAAAATAAGAACGTTTTTATTAGCTCTGATGGTAATGGGTTTTGCTGTGGCTTGCAGCTCATCTGATGATAATTCAGAAACATCTGGCGATGGTTACAATCGCGGTGCCTTATTAACCAATTTAGCCGATAACATTATTATTCCGGCTTATCAAGATCTTAATGTAAAACTTATGTCTTTAAAAGCCGATAAAGAAACTTTTATAGCAACGCCAAATCAAACAAATTTAGATGTACTTAGAACTTCTTGGTTAGCATCTTATAAGGTATGGCAATCGGTTGAAATGTTTAACATTGGGAAAGCCGAATCTATACTTTATGGTTTTCAAATGAATGTGTATCCAACTTCAGTTCAAGAAGTTGAAGCCAATATCGCTTCAGGTTCTTACGATTTAACTCACCCTAATAATAATGCTGCTGTTGGTTTTCCTGCAGTCGATTATTTACTTTATGGAGTAGCTGCCGATGATGCAGCCATTGTAAATATCTATAACGACGCCAAATACACAAAATATTTGTCGGATGTCATTAATCAAATGCAAGCCTTAACCGAAACGGTTTTAAACGATTGGACATCTTCTTACAGAGATGTTTTTGTTAATTCTACTGAAAATACTGCAACAAGTGCTTTAAATAAATTTACCAACGATTATGTTTTTTATTTTGAAAAAGGTCTAAGAGCTAACAAAATAGGCATTCCTGCTGGTAATTTTTCCTCTACACCATTACCAGAAAAGGTGGAAGGCTATTACAGCAAAGTATATTCAAAAACATTGGCTTTAGATGCACTAGATGCTTCACAAAATGTTTTTAACGGAAAAGCTTATGCAACAAGTACTACAGGAGAAAGTTTTAAAACCTATTTACAGTTTTTAGGTCGTCAAGATTTAGTAACACAATTAGAAACTCGATTTGATGAAGCTCGTGAGAAACTAAACTTTTTAAACGACGATTTTTACACACAAGTCACTACCGATAATACAAAAATGACTGAAGCTTATGATGCGCTACAAAAAATAGTCGTGTTATTAAAAGTAGACATGCTACAAGCTTTTAATATTAGTGTAGATTATGTTGATGCCGATGGCGATTAGTAATCATATAAAACAATAAATTTAAGGTTGTCTTTTTAGGCAGCCTTTTTTGCATTTATGCCTATAACATTAAGATCATATATTAACCGAAAAACAAACGCAGCACCTTTAGCGGTTTTTCGTATGCTATTTGGTTTTATGATGTGTTATGGGATGATACGTTTTTGGTATCATGGTTGGATTGAAACCTTATATATTCAGCCTAAATTTCATTTCTCTTATTATGGTTTCGAATGGGTAAAACCACTTGGTAATTATACCTATTTATTATTTGTAATTTGTGGCCTCTCCGCTTTTTTTGTGGCTTTAGGTTTAAAATATAGGCTGGCCATTATTACTTTTTTCTTGAGTTTTACTTACATCGAACTCATGGATAAAACCACCTATCTCAATCATTATTATTTTATAAGTTTAATGGCTTTTTTAATGATTTTTCTCCCTGCAAACGCACAGTTTTCGGTGGATAATCTTTTACGAAAAAAAGCCTATCAAAACATTCCACAATGGACCATTGATAGCGTAAAACTTCTTTTAGGCATTGTATATTTTTATGCCGGATTAGCCAAACTTAATAGCGATTGGCTGTTTAAAGCCATGCCTTTAAAAATTTGGCTGCCTTCAAAATACGATTTGCCATTAATTGGCGATACTTTAATGCATCAAACTTGGTTTCAGTACGCCATGAGCTGGAGTGGCATGCTTTACGATTTAGCTATTCCGTTTTTATTGCTTTATAAACGTACTCGCGGTTTTGCATTTGTTTTGGTGGTTATTTTTCATGTATTTACGCGTGTTTTATTCCCTATAGGCATGTTTCCGTTTGTTATGATTGCATCGACACTTATTTTCTATGATGCTAGTTTTCATAAAAAAATAATCCGTTTTATTAATGATATTTTTCAAGGTTTCACTTCAAAAATAGCTGTTAGAACAGAACCCTGTTACAGATATACTTTTAAAAAACCTATTTTGCTTTTAATAGGATTGTTTTTTGTTCTTCAATTGGTATTTCCATTTCGATATCTGTTATATCCCAATGAATTATTTTGGACTGAAGAAGGCTATCGTTTTTCATGGCGCGTCATGCTAATGGAAAAAATGGGTATGTCTACATTTAAGATTGTAAATGGTAAAACAGGTGACTTTTTTTATGTTGATAACGCCGATTTTTTAACGCCTTTTCAGGAAAAGCAAATGAGTTTTCAACCCGATTTTATTTTAGAATACGCACATTATCTTGGTGATCACTTTACTGCACAAGGCCATAAAAACGTCCAAGTTTTTGTTGAAAGTTATGTGGCATTAAATGGACGACTTAGTCAGCCATATATAGATAAAACCGTAGATTTGTACCAAGAAAAAGAATCTTTTAAACCCAAACACTGGATCTTACCTTTTAACGATGACATTAAAGGCTTATAACTTCATTTTTGCACTTATTTTTAGTGTCACAATCTATGCACAAAACACTGTAAGTGGTGTTGTTGTGTTTTCAGAATCAAATAAAACCGTTGAAAATGTTCAGGTTTACGATAAATATTCTGGTTTAGTAGCCAAAACTAACGCAGCAGGCCAATTTCAATTTCAAACCACAAAAGAAGAGATGACTTTGGTGTTTTTTTCTTTTGAATATGAAGCCAAAGAAATTAAAATTAACACCTTAGAGGCTGAAAATTTAACCGTTGAATTACACGATTTAACTACGCAATTATCTGAAGTTGAAGTAAAAGCAAGAAAACGTCGTGTTTTTGAAATGCAGCGTTTAAAGGATGTTGAAGGTACAGCCATCTATGCTGGAAAAAAAACAGAGGTTATTTTAGTCGACCAATCCATGGCAAATTTAGCATCTAACAATGCACGCCAAATTTATAGTCAAGTTGCAGGATTGAATATTTACCAAAATGACGATGCGGGATTGCAATTAAATATTGGTGGTCGTGGTTTAGATCCTAATAGAACGGCGAACTTTAATACACGCCAAAATGGCTACGATATTAGTGCCGATGTTTTGGGCTATCCAGAAAGTTATTATACGCCTGCTTCCGAAGGTTTGGAAGAAATCCAAGTAATACGTGGTGCGGCATCTTTACAATATGGAACGCAGTTTGGTGGTTTGATAAACTTCAAATTGAAATCACCAAATCCCAACAAACCTATAGAGCTTATCACAAGAAATACATTAGGGAGTTATGGTTTATTTACCAACTTTACAAGTTTAAGCGGTACTAAAGATAAATGGAGTTATTATACTTATTTCAACTATAAAAAAGGGGATGGGTTTAGGCCGAATTCAGAGTTTGAATCTAAAAATGTTTTTGCGCAAATAGGCTATCAATTTACAGAGAAAACATCGTTAACCGGAGAGGTTTCCTATTTACATTATTTAGCCCAACAAGCAGGGGGATTAACAGATGATATGTTTGAAGAAGATCCGCTGCAAAGTAATCGTGCTAGAAACTGGTTTAAAGTAAATTGGTTGCTATATAATTTGAAATTTGCACACGAATTTTCTGAAAATACAAACTTAACGTTTAATTTTTTCGGTTTACAAGCGTCTAGAGATGCTCTAGGTTTTCGTACCAATCGTGTAAATCAAATAGATCCAGGAGGGGAACGCGATTTAATTAAAGGCGACTTTAATAATTTTGGTTTCGAATCACGATTATTAACGAAGTACAAACTGCTTAATAAAAATGCGACGTTTTTAATTGGAACTAAATTTTATAAAGCTAAAAATTTTCAACAGCAGGGTCCTGGAAGCGATGGTATTGGTCCCGATTTCGATTTTGCGACCGATGAATTTCCTTATTATGCCAATCAGTCTCGATTCGATTTACCCAACTTAAATGTGTCTTTATTTGGTGAAAATATTTTTTATATCACCGATAAATTTTCAGTAACCCCAGGGTTTCGTTTCGAATACATTAAAACACAAAGCGATGGCTATTACAAAAAAATTAACTTAGACGGCGCTGGAAATGTTATTTTTGAAGAAACCGTTGAAGAACAACAGGAATTTCCGCGTGCTTTCGTTTTAATGGGCTTAGGCTTAAGTTATAAAGGAAATAATAATTATGAACTTTATGGAAATATTTCTCAGAATTACCGCTCGGTAACTTTTTCAGATATAAACATTACAAATCCTGCTTTTTCGATTAATCCAGATATTTCAGATGAAGATGGTTTTACCGCTGATGCTGGAATTAGAGGAAACTATAAACGTTTTGTTTCTTACGATTTAGGTTTTTTTGGTTTGTTTTATAATGATAGAATTGGTTTTGTTCAAAAAGTAGCGCCAGACGGGAGTATTACTTCCGAACGTGGCAATGTTGGTGATGCTGTTATGTATGGTGTTGAATCCTTATTCGATTTTAATCTAAAGGGTATTTTTGGGTTTAATAATACCGTAAAATTAAATTATTTTATAAACACTTCTGTTATTGGCTCTAAATACACCCATTCCGAACAAGTTGGAATTGAGGGCAATAAAGTAGAGTTTGTTCCAGATTTAAATTTAAAAATGGGCTTACGTGGTGGTTATAAAAATCTGTTGGCAAGTATCCAGTACACGTATTTAGGTTCTCAATTTACAGATGCCACAAATTCGGTAACGCCTAGTTTAAGTGGGGTAGTTGGTGAAATCCCTGCATACGATATTGTAGATGTATCACTTTCATACAGTTACAAACGCTTCAAATTAGAAACCGGAATTAATAACCTGCTCGACCACAGCTATTTTACACGTCGCGCTACGGGTTATCCTGGTCCTGGAATCATTCCATCGGCACCAAGAAACTGGTACGCTACCCTTGAAATTAAGATTTAATAAATTCTTGTATTTTTAAGGTTTAAACAAAACGTCCATGCGATTCGTATTTTGTGTAGGTTTCCTTTTATTTAGTGTGTTTGGATACGCTATGGAATGGCCGTCTTTAAATGCTTTTAAAAAAGCAAACGGTCATGGTGTTTTAAGCGCATCAGACTGGTTAAAATCCGATCGAAAACACAACACCATAGTTTGGCAACATGCAAATGTTTATAATTTAGAGCACAACCGTCCTTTAGAATATAAAACAATTAAACAGCGTCGTGATTTTTATATGTGGTATTACACCGCAATGGATAATAAAGGATGTGAAGTCGTTTGGCCAAAGATGGCACATTTTATATCAAACAAGTTGCAGTTAATATATGCTTTTCCATACAGTTTGTTTACTACAAAAAGCGTCAAGTCGTACGCTTATAAAGGAAGTGAAACCGTGTTTAGTCATGCTTTTAAACGGCTTAAAGATTTGTATGTAAACAATAGGGTTTTAAAGGGTGCTGAGGCTTTAAAGTGGGATGAAGTCATGGTTCATAAAGAACAATACTTCTGGTTACAGGAAATTTATGAAGGTATTGATGAAAATACACTTCATACTATAGAACGAATGGCAAAAGGTAAGGGCTTTTATAAACTCCTTGTACCAAAAGAGATTCGATTTAAAACAGATATTACAAGCACAGAAAACAGATACGATTATGCACTTCATGTATTACGTGCTTATTGTAAAAACCATTATCAATAATTTAACGTGACTTAAAAGTTTAATGTTATTAAATATCGTATATTTGCACGCAATTAAATGATAAATTTATTGCACATGTCTACATCCAAAATTATCAATGAAGGATTAACATACGATGATGTACTATTAGTACCAGCGTATTCCGAAGTGTTGCCCAATACGGTAAATATTACCTCAAAATTCACTAGAAACATTTCTTTAAATACACCTATCATCTCTGCAGCGATGGATACGGTAACAGAATCTGCAATGGCAATTGCTATGGCTCGTGAAGGAGGAATTGGTGTTTTGCATAAAAACATGTCAATAGAAGAGCAAGCTTTAGAAGTTAAAAAAGTAAAACGCTCTGAAGCTGGAATGATTTTAGAGCCTGTAACTATAAAAGCTACCGATACTGTTTTAGACGCAAATAACTTAATGTTTGAGCACAAAATTGGAGGTATTCCTGTAATTAATTCTGAAAATGAATTGGTTGGAATTGTTACTAATCGCGATTTAAGATTCGAAAAAAATGAAAAGCGATTAATTTCTGAAGTGATGACTTCTGAAGGCTTAATTACAGTAAAAGAAGGCACGTCATTAAAACAAGCTGAAGACATATTACAAGATAATAAAGTTGAAAAATTACCTGTAGTTAATGCTAACAACAAATTAGTTGGTTTAATTACGTTTAGAGATATTATCAAGGTAAGAGAAAACCCAAGTGCAAATAAAGATGAATACGGAAGATTACGAGTTGCTGCTGCAATAGGAGTTACTCAAGATTGTATAGATCGTGTTAAAGCATTAGTTGCAGCTGGAGTTGACGCCGTTGTGTTAGACTCTGCACACGGACACTCCATTAACATTTTAAATAAATTAAAAGAAGTTAAAGCTGAATTTCCAGATTTAGATGTCGTTGCAGGAAATATTGTAACCGAAAAAGCTGCTTTAGATTTAGTTGCCGCTGGCGCTGATGCTGTAAAAGTTGGTATTGGACCAGGTTCAATTTGTACTACTCGTGTAGTGGCTGGTGTTGGATATCCGCAATTATCTGCTGTAATGAATGTAGCCGAAGCTTTAAAAGGCTCAGGCGTTCCTGTAATTGCAGATGGAGGTATTCGTTATACAGGCGATATTCCTAAAGCTATTGCTGCAGGAGCCGATTCTATAATGTTAGGATCTTTATTAGCTGGGACCAAAGAAGCGCCGGGAGAAGTTATTCTTTTTAACGGACGTCGTTTTAAATCATATCGTGGTATGGGGTCTGTTGAGGCTATGAAAAACGGTTCAAAAGATCGCTACTTCCAAGGGAAAGAAGATGATAGCTTGAAATTAGTTCCAGAAGGTATTGAAGGTCGTGTGCCTTATAAAGGAGATTTATATGCTACCATGCATCAATTTATTGGTGGTTTAAGAGCGGGGATGGGCTACTGTGGTTCTGCAAATATTGAAGAACAAAAAACGAATGCTGAATTTGTGAAAATTACGGCTTCAGGAATTGCCGAAAGTCATCCGCATGATGTAACCATTACTAAAGAAGCTCCTAATTATTCAAGGTAGTAAATAATATTTAGATAAAAAAAAGAGGCTATAAGCCTCTTTTTTTTATCTGTGTTTACAACAAAAATAACCCCAAATTGTTATTGTACTGTAATAGAAAATGTGACTTCAACATCTGTGCTTCCACCAGCATCGTCAGGGGTGCCATTGTTTGGTTTTTTTGGTTCGTGCTTTAAAATGATAGTAAGCGATCCTGTACCAGCATCTCCTGTAGTTAAGCTTGTTTCGATACCAATTGGGTTACCGTCTTTATCCTGATCTAATTTAGAAATAGAGATGTCATCTAGAGAAGAAACATAGAAAAATTCATGGTCATCACCTTCATCTTCCACTTCCTCTGTGATATCTTCCGCAGGGTTTTCCGTTTCGTTTAATAAGGCTGTTGTTCCCGAATAGGTAGTGTTAGCCGCTAAAGGACCAGAAACATCATAAGTACCGTCTTTTCCACCAGGGCCATCTAAATCTTGAAAAGTTAAGGTTACGATGTCATTTCCATTGTATAATGTATATTTAACGGTAGTAATAAGTTCTTCTTCGTGATCGTGATCATCATGACCGTCATCATCCTTAGAACAGCTTACAAAAGCTAGGTTTGCCACAAATAAAAGGGCTAATAATTTTACTGTTTTCATAGTTTTTAATTTTGGATATTTCATAATATTAATTTTATTTAATAATTTATTTTAACTTTTAAATTAATGTTTCTTCCTAATTCATCACTAAAATATCGAAGTCTATTTAAGTAGTCTCTGTACGAGGTATTGAAAATATTTTCGATATTAAATTCTACTTTCAAAGTACTTTTTTTAAATACCTTAAAATATGCCGAACTAGTAAAACTAAATAATGTATAGGCAGAAGGAGGGGTGCTAATATCAACATAATCATAACTGTCGGTAATAGCGTTGTATGTGTAAAAATTATAATCGGGGTAATTTTTTTGTTGTAATACAGTTTTATTTATTAAACTAACAGATAGTTGGTTTAAATCTTCATTATAGTAGGAAATACTATTGGTGAAATTTGCTGCAGGCATGTTTATAAGCGGTATACTTTCGGTTTCATTTGTACCTCGTAACCAACCTAAACTTCCTTTGTAATTAAAGTGTTTGTTAATTCTCACGTCTAAATCCAAGTCTACGCCATAAATTGTAGCATCCACTTGATTGTATTCCCAAACAGGAAATGCGCCTCTAATGGTTGTGGTAATGCCCGTAGGAATAAGCTGCATATAGCCTTTAATAGAATTGACATATGGGCTAAGGGTGAATCCGAAATGCTGATTATTTCTCTGTAAGGAAGCAACCAGCTTATTCGAAATTTCTTTGCCAAGGGTTAGACTTCCAATTTCAATTCTCGCTGCACTATGATGCAATCCATCACTAAATAACTCGGAAGGATTTGGCATTCTAGATGCTAAACCATAATTTAAAAACAATTCAAAATCATCGCTAAAATGTCTCATATAACTTAAGTTAGCAGAGAAATTCGGAAACGAAAATTCAGGGTAGGTTAAGGTTTGAGAATTACTTGTGATTCCAGATTCAAATTCTGGGAACAATTCATCGTAATTATAGGTGTCTTCCCAATCGGCAGTATTATACCATTTTCTCGCTTTAATTTCAGAATAATCAAATCTAAAACCAGTACTTATTTCACTAAATAAATTCAGTTTATAATTTCCAGTAGCATAGATACCCGCATCGTATTTTTTGTAATCTGGAATTATAGGGCTAACTCCAGTTCCTGAAATGGCATCATTTTCTTGAAACCGCAGTAAAAAACCGGTGTTAATTTCCGTTTTATCAAAAACGTCTATTTGTAAATTAGGTTGAAACGACGTGGTAAATAAACGAAGGTCGATTACAGGTGTATTAGCGTCATCACCACGCCTTATATCGAATTCTTTTCTTCTATTTATTTGAAAATCGTATTGCATGGATAATTTACCCAGTCTTTTAAAGCGCTTATAAGCTTCTACCTTTCCTAGTTGGTGCGAAACATGTTGCCTCGGATTATTTATTTCATACGAGAAATCTTCCTTAATTCGAGGTTCTTGGCTATTTATGGCTGTTACCAAATCGTTTACATTCCCAATGTGTGAGGCTGCTAAAATTCCTAATTCATTATCAACAAAACTATAATAGGCATCAAATCCTTTTTCAAAACTGCTATAACCGATATTCGCTGAAACATTAGCATTTTTTATCCCGCTATTCGTTAAATAATAATTGGGTGCTTTAAAGTCGCCAAATTGCTTATAACTACCTTGTATTTTAGCATAAAATCCCGATTTGTAGGTTTTAACGAGTTCTGAATTCACATTGCCACCAAATCCATTTGTGTTCAATGAAAATGAAGTACTACCAAAAATGCTATCTTTTGCAGCATATTTTTTTGGTTTCACAAGAATTAATCCACCTATAGCGTCGCTTCCGTACTTTAGTGTATTGGCTCCCTTTATCACTTCTAATTGATTACTGGTATTAATATCAATATTAGGCGCATGCTCGTCTCCCCATTCTTGGTCGAACAAGCGTACATTGTTATTTACTATAATTAACCGACTACTATGTAAGCCATGAATCATGGGTTTTACAATGGTGTTGCCAGTATTTAAAGACGATACGCCGCTAAGTGTATTTAGGGCATCTCCTAAAGATTTATCGGTGAATGCTTCTATTTGTTTTTTATGAACCGTTTGCTGTATAGACGTTTTTTCTTCCTTAGATGTCCCCTTTATTAATACTTCATGTAGGGTTTCTATATGGTGTTCCATATGAATGTCTATATGCAGTTTTTTAGGGATGTCTACCTCTAACCGTTTGGAATTGCAACCCACATGAGTTACAACCAATACTATAGTGCCTTCACATACATCTGGAAAGGAAAACTTGCCATCAATATCTGCAGCAGTATAGGTGTTAGCGGTTTCGTTATGAATAGTAGCTCCCGATAAAGGAGTGCCATCATGAAAATCGGTTACGGTACCAACTAGGGTGTGCGTACAGTTTTGGGTGTAGGCTAAACTATAAAAGCATAGCGCTACAATCCATAAATATTGTTTCATTGAAATTTTGTTTTAGTTTAAAAAAGAAATTTTAAGCTAAAACAGGAGGGCCTCTTAAGGAAAAAGAAAGCGGTTTGTGATGTTTGAGTGTTTTATAATTTATAATTGATACATTTTCAGGAGGATTGGTTTTAAACCAATAGGCCATAGTATCAATTAAAAGTATATGTGTGTGTAAAGGGAACTTTTGAAACTCACAATCTAAATCAACTTGATGAAAGTGAGTGGAGTCGTCTCCCGAGCAAACTTTGTGGTTATGATGCTCAAAAACATGCACAAACTTTGCTGCAGCAGGAAACAACAAAGTAGTCACAAGACATAAAGTGAGTATTCTAAAAATGATATGTTGCTTTTTTGCAATCATTTAATCTACAAAACGCTTTAAACCAATTCTGCGTAACATTTTTTTCTCGAAATTCCAGAAAAATTTATATTGACCAAAAAGCCATCCAAAAAAGACAAGCATGAATTGATACATCACAAATAATAAAAGAATTCGGATAGCCCAATACCCAAAACTTCCAAGGTTTTCACTTGTAATATTTAAGTAATTTAAAATGGGTTTACCGATGAAGGATGCTGTAGAACCTGTAACAGAAAACACTACAAGTATGACAATAACTTCCCAGTTATGTTCAATATCCCAACGTTCTTTTAGTTTTTTCACAAATGTAATTTAGGTGCAAAAATAGTTAAATCAAATTTAAATTCTAGGCTCAAAAGGCCCTAATCTTTGTTTATAGGTTAATTGGAAGTAAATGAAATAATTATAAAGTAAATAATTTACGTCGTAACCATAGTCTATGCCTTGATTGTAATTTATTTGTAATTCGTATAAATTTGGAGGATAACGTTGTGGCTGTAATACCCGCTGATTCCACTCCATGACATAAAGGTAGTTTCTATTTTCTAGAAAGCTTTGTGAGTAATACCCTTTTGGTCGCGCTGTACTTGCTACCCAATAATTAAAACCAGGTTCAATTATAATAATTTCATATTCTATCTCGTCGTTAGCAATGGTAACCGTATCATTTAGTTTTAAAGCTTCCAAACGTTCGTCCTGTGTTGTTGTAGTAGACTTTGATGTGTTGCAGCTAGATATAAAAAAGATTAGTAATAGTATACAAGCTAATTTATTTATAGAATTTAGTAGCATAGTTGTAAATTGATGTATTTGAAACAAATATTAAGATACAAAAAACAAATTAGAATTAATAAACTGTAGTCGTGAATATTATATCTGGTGTGAAGGGGTAAATTGCTGAAAATGTAATGATTCTTTAATTTGTAATTATATATTCGCATTATAAATATTAAATGGTAATCGTAATAAAATAACCCTATGAAAAATATTTTATCCTTTATAAAAACAACCTTAATTGGTGGATTGTTTTTTATTATTCCAATTTTTTTAGTGATTTTCTTAATTGAAAAAATATTACGTGTCTTTCGTAAAATTGTAGGTCCTATTGCCGATAAAATTGATTTTACTTTTTTAGGCGGACAAATAACATCTAAATTTATTGCTGTACTACTTTTGTTTATTTTATGTTTTATCGCTGGAGTGTTTGCAAGAACCAATAATGCTACTCGTTTTAAGGATTGGATAGAGAACAATATTTTGTCTAACGTGCCTGGTTATTCGTTATTAAAAGGCATGACAGAAGCCGCAGCAGGATTGGATTCTAAACATTTAAAAGACGTTGTACTTGTTGATATTGAAGAAGTTTGGCAAATTGGTTTTTTAATGGAACGGATAGACGATGAACTTAATGCGGTATTTATCCCTGGTGCTCCAAATCCTATGGCAGGCGATGTTGTTATTGTTAAATGGGATCGCTTAAAAAGAATAGATATTGAAGAAATAAATGTTATGAAATTTTATAGAAAATTAGGGGTAGACTCTGATAAAATTATCGATGGTAAGTTTGATAATTCTACGTTTTCAAAAAAATAAATAAGTGTTCGTATTTAAGATATAAAAAAAAAGCTGTGTGAATCGTTAATTATTTCACACAGCTTTTCTAATTTATAGTGATTGGATTATTTTCCACCAAATAAGCCACCTAGTACACCGCCAAGACCGCCTTTATTTTTATCGCCACCCAGCATCATTCCAGCTACATCATCAATAACGCTACCATCACCATCGGCATCTAGCATGCTTTCTAAGAAGTTTTGTTCTTGACCTGATGAGTTTCCACCTAATAAACCACCTAAAAGGCTTCCCATATCATTTGGTGAGTTTACATTTTGTTGCCTAGTTTGTTTGCCCAACAAACCCATTAAAAGCGGGGCTGCTATTTTTAAAATCTGACTCACCGAATTGGCATCCATACCAGATTTAGCTCCTAAGGTATTCTCAATGTGTTGTTGTTTAGAGCCTAAAACATGACCTAAAATATTTCCGCCGTCATTAATAACATCGGCGTTTACACCACCTTCAAATAAACTGCCTAGATTATCTAGGATACTGCCGTCATGTTTGCTATTTAAAGCATTCATAAGTCCTTCGGCACCTTGAGGGGAGTTAGCGTTTCTTTTCATCGCTGCTGTTAATAAGGGCAGCGCCATAGTTAAAACATCCTGTGTTTTGTTTTGGGGTTGGTTGGTTTGTCCAGCAACACCATTAACAATGGTTTTTCCGAGGTCGCTGTTTAATAAATCTAAAATTCCAGACATGATATAAATGGTTTAATTAATTAAATTATTTTATAAGGAACCTTGAATTTACAAAAAAAGTCCCAACCTTTTAGGGTTAGGACTTTAATATAAATTAAATTTTCTTGTAATATTCTTACTAAATAAGTTTTTTAGAAAAAATATTAGCCAAGAATATTAATGATTTGTTCTGCTAATTCAGTACCAATTCTATCTTGGGCTTCGTTAGTAGCTGCACCTGTATGCGGTGTTAAAGATAATGCAGGATTCATTAATAACTGAATTTCTGGCTTTGGTTCTTTTTCAAAAACATCTAATGCTGCTCTAGAAACTTTACCGCTTTCTAATGCTTTTACAAGCGCTACTTCGTTAATTACACCACCACGAGCTGCATTGGCAATAATAACTCCGTCTTTCATGATGTTAAATTCTGCTTCATCAATAACGTATTCGTCTTGAGCAGGAACGTGTAATGTGATAAAATCAGATTGTTTTAAAACGTCTTCTTTAGAAATGGTTTTTATATCAAAATTTACTTTCTGACCATCGAAAAAGTCCAATTCTAAATTTACTTGCTCTAAAAACGGATCGAAAGCAACCACTTTCATCCCAGCTCCAAGAGCTACTTTAGCTGTGGCTTGACCAATACGACCAAATCCTAAAACTCCTAAAGTTTTTCCTTTTAATTCGGTTCCTTTCGCGTAAGCTTTCTTTAAACCTTTAAAGTTTTGATCGCCTTCTAATGGCATATCTCTGTTAGAGTTATGTAAGAAACGTGCTAATCCGTAAAAGTGCCCGAATACTAACTCGGCAACAGAGTGCGAAGAAGCTGCTGGTGTGTTAATTACGCTTAAGCCTTTTTCTCTAGCGTACTCAACATCGATGTTATCCATACCAACACCACCACGACCAATAATTTTTAGTCCTGGACATGCGTCAATTAAGTCTTTACGTACTGTAGTTGCACTACGTACTAATAAAACAGTGATGTCTTTTTCGTTAATATAATTAATTAATTGTTCCTGTGCTACGGTTGTTGTAATCACTTCATGACCTGCTTTTTCTAAAGCATCGATACCACTTTGTGAAATCCCGTCGTTTGCTAATACTTTCATTTATCTAAGTTAAAAGTTAAAAGTTAAAAGTTAAAAGTTCTTTGAACGAACGATAAACCATTCAACTTAAAATTAAATTTTATTTATTTGAGTAAACCTGTTAACTGTGACTGGCTACTGCTACTTTTTATACGTTCGAGTAAGGCACTGAAAACAGCGACTGCTCACTGCAAACTTATTTTATGCTTTACTCTCTAATTCGCTCATCACTTCAACTAATGCTTTTACGCTATCTAAAGGTAAGGCATTGTACATAGAAGCTCTGTAGCCACCAACACTTCTGTGTCCGTTTACACCACTAATTCCAGCTTCTTTAAGCATAGTTTCAAAAGTGTCTTTTAATTTATCATCAGTTAAGTTAAAAGTCGCATTCATTGGCGATCTGTCTTCTTTGGCTGCAAATCCTGTAAATAATGGATTTAAGTCAATTTCAGAATACATAACAGTCGATTTCTTTTCGTTTTCTGCTTCAATTCTAGCAATACCACCTAATCCTTTTAACCACTCTAAAGTTAACATAGAGGTGTATACAGGGAAAACAGGAGGCGTGTTGTACATGCTGTCTGCTTTAATGTGTAATTGGTAATCTAAAATAGAAGGAATCTCGCGCGATACTTCACCTAAAATTTCATCTTTAATAACTACAAGTGTTGTTCCTGCTGGTCCCATATTTTTTTGAGCACCGGCATAGATTAAGCTAAATTTTGAGAAATCTAAAGTACGAGAAAAAATATCGCTACTCATATCACACACTAAAGGTGCGTTAGTTTGAGGAATGTCTTTAAACTGTGTTCCAAAAATAGTATTGTTTGATGTGTAGTGTAAGTAATCTAAATCTGAAGGAATTTCGATTCCTTTAGGGATATAGTTAAAATTAGCATCGGCAGAAGTAGCTACTTCTACAATGTTTCCAATTTTTTTAGCTTCTTTAATGGCTTTCCCACTCCAAGCTCCAGTGTTAATGTATCCTGCTTTTTTCTCTAAAAGGTTTAAAGCCACCATTAAAAATTGCGTACTTGCACCACCTTGTAAAAATAATGCGGTATAACCCTTGCCCTCTAAACCTAAAAGCTCTATAGCTAAAGATCTCGCGTTGTCCATGATACCTACAAAATCTTTACTTCTGTGAGATATTTCAATTAAGGATAAGCCACTATTATTATAATCTACAACTGCCTCAGAAGCTTTTAATAGAACTTCTTGAGGTAAAATACTAGGTCCTGCACTAAAGTTATGTTTTTTCATTTTTCTTGGTAAAAATTAAGTTGTAAAGGTCTTAATTAATTACATATTTTTAATTAAAAATTCTTTAAAAGTTTGGTCAAATCGCTAACAAAAATTCAACGGAATCCACATCATCTGCATAATCCCAAAGTTGAGGTTTTTGAGTGGCCCCAAACGGAATTTCTTTTTTTGTAAATCCGTTAGAAACAATACATTGAATTTGCTCTTTATTTGCTTTTAATTTTTCTGATAAAGCGTCTTTATTTTCATAATATTCATAAAAAACGGTAGCAATAGGCGAGGCTAAACTTTCATCTTCTTTAATCATGAAAAATCCGTTTTCAAGCATGTCAAATTCACTCATTAAATACACAGCCTTATTATAGTCATAATTGTTGGCGTATTTTGCTTTGTTAATAATAGGATGCCAGTGGTACATGCCTTCAAAAAAAGCATCAAAATTATAATTTTTAGGAAGGTATAATTTAGAGACGTTTCTACAGCCTAAACCGTAGTATCTAAAAATATCTTCCGAAAGGTTTTTTAAATCGTCTTCAGATTCTTTACCTGTTAAAACAGCAACCGAATTTCGATTATTTCTAATTATAGCAGGTTTATCTTTAAAATAATATTCAAAATAACGCGCGGTATTATTGCTTCCTGTGGCAATAACGGCATCGAAATTTTCAATTTTCCCTTCTGTAAAAGTGATTTTTCCCTTAAACTGAGGTTCTACATATTCCAAATATTTAGCTAAATAGGGTAGAAGATGTTTGTCGTTTGAAGACTGTTTAACCAAAACCTCATGGCCTGTAATAAGCACAGCTAAAAAATCGTGAAAGCCCACTAGTGGAATGTTTCCAGCCATAATAATAGCCACTTTTTTAGGAGTAACGTTTTCTGTGTTATATGGTTTTAACCAGGTGTTTAAGTTATCTAAGGTTAAGGCATCGGCCCAAGATGCTAATGCAAAACTGATATTTTCTGGGGTAAACCAACCATTGTGTTCTTCGGCTAATTTTAGCTGATGTTTAAAGCCATCGAAGAAAATATCGTTATGTTTAACATTATCGTCTTTTTGGATAACTTCATTAGAAAATTGCCTTAAAAAATCTCCTAAATTTATAAAAGCATTAATTCTTTCTTGTAATTGCATCCTTAATTTGGTTATGAAGGGTTTTGGCGTTATTTTTGCAATTGCAAATTTAGAAAGAAAAAACGCTATGGCAATTATAATAACAGACGAATGTATAAATTGTGGTGCATGTGAACCGGAATGCCCGAATACGGCAATATATGAAGGTGCAGATGATTGGCGCTACAAAGATGGTACGAGTTTGGAAGGAACAGTAGTATTAACAAATGGATCTGAGGTAGATGCAGATGAAGCTCAAGAACCTATTAGTGATGAGCTTTACTATATTGTACCAGATAAATGTACAGAATGTAAAGGATTCCATGACGAGCCTCAATGTGCTGCGGTATGCCCAGTAGATTGTTGTGTTCCGGACGACGATCACGTTGAAACAGACGACGAATTATTAGCTAAGCAGCGCTTTATGCACCCTGATGGTTAATAATAGTATATAATATTAATGTATAATTAAAATCCTGAGCTAATAGTTTGGGATTTTTTGTGTTGAATTAATATTTAAAAATTCAACCAACTTCCATTAATCATCAACTAAATTAAAGCTTCAAATAGTTGTAAAAAATAATCACGGAATTAACTACATTTGCAATCGCAAAATAATTACTACTTACTAAGTAAGTTCTTAAGCTAAATTAATATTATAAAAAAATTTCCGATGTCTCGGAAATAAAAAAAATCTATTTTCAAATGAAAGCAGGCATCGTAGGATTACCAAACGTAGGAAAATCAACTTTATTTAATTGTTTATCTAATGCTAAGGCGCAAAGTGCAAACTTTCCGTTTTGTACTATCGAACCTAATATTGGTGTGGTAAATGTACCAGATCCGCGTTTAGAAAAATTAGAATCTTTGGTAAATCCTGAGCGTGTAATTCCTGCCACTGTAGAAATTGTAGATATTGCAGGTTTAGTAAAAGGCGCGAGTAAAGGTGAAGGTTTAGGAAATCAGTTTTTAGCAAACATTCGTGAAACCGATGCTATTTTACACGTTTTACGTTGTTTCGATAACGATAATATTGTGCATGTTGATGGTAATGTCAACCCAATTCGCGATAAGGAAACTATCGATATGGAACTGCAGTTGAAAGATTTAGAAACAGCCGAAAAGAAACTTGATAAAGTAAAACGTGCTGCTAAAACTGGAAATAAAGAGGCGCAAAAGGAAGAAGCTGTTTTACTGAAAATTAAAGCAGGATTAGAAGCAGGGATTTCGGTTAGAGCTTTAGAGTTTGCTGAAGACGATTATGAAGATTTTGTAGTGCCTTCGCAGTTTATTACCGATAAACCAGTAATGTATGTGTGTAATGTAGATGAAGAATCTGCGGTTTCTGGTAATGCTTATGTCGATTTAGTTAAGGAAAACGTTAAAGATGAAAACGCTGAAGTTATTGTTTTAGCGGTTGGAACTGAAGCGGACATTAATGAATTAGACGATTATGAAGAACGCCAAATGTTTCTTCAAGATATCGGTTTAGATGAAGCTGGATCAGCTAAATTAATTCGTGGCGCCTATAAATTATTAAACCAACAAACCTATTTTACTGCTGGTGTTAAAGAAGTTCGTGCTTGGACTATTGATATTGGGGCTTCGGCACCACAAGCGGCAGGAGTTATTCACACCGATTTTGAAAAAGGTTTTATTCGTGCAGAAGTTATTGCTTATAATGACTATGTTGAGTATGGAAGCGAATCCAAAGTAAAAGAAGCTGGAAAAATGCGTGTTGAAGGCAAGAATTACATTGTAAAAGATGGCGATGTAATGCACTTTTTGTTTAATGTGTAATATTATCCTTCGATTATTTATAGGAAAAATATTTTTATAATTGCAGAATTTAATTATGTTTGCGGCCTAAATTGCTCCAAATTAAACTCTTAAATGCCTGAAATCCTACTTAAAACAGAAATTCATTCTGATATAAATACGTGTTTTGATTTAGCACGAAGTATCGATTTTCACAAGGAATCATTAAAACACACAGACGAAATGCCCGTTGCGGGAAAAACCACAGGACTTATTAAAAAAGGGGAGTGGGTAAGTTGGGAAGCTAAGCACTTAGGTTTCGTACAACATTTAACAACCAAGATTGTGGCCTTTGATAAACCGCATTATTTTGTAGGTGAAATGGTTTTTGGGGCTTTTAAGTCTTACCGTCATGAGCATATTTTTAAGGAAAAGGAAGGTTTTACTTTAATGATTGACAAGTTTTCTTTTGAAACGCCTTACGGCTTATTAGGTAAGTTTGTTAATTGGTTCTATTTAAAACGGTATATTACAAATCTTCTGAAGATTAGAAATAATATGCTGAAGTCTGCAGCCGAAAGCGAAAATGGTCATGCGTTTTTCTCAAAGCTTATAAATTCTTACTAATCGCATTCGTTTTTATTGTGTTTTTTATTTAAAATCATTCAAATAATCATCCCTGTTTTTTAAAATTGAAGATTTTCCTTCTTGGTTTTATTGGAGCCAGTTTTATATTGTTAAGTGTCGTTACTTAGTCTGCTTATTAGGTAGGAGCATTTGGTTAATCCTTAAATTTGTTGTTGTAAAATTTAAGGCTCACGCTATGTTGTAGTAGCTCTTAAAAAGAATCGGTCTAATCGAGGTTCTCAACAGGAATAAAATTTTATTGTTAATTACTTTGTTGGTCTGCTGTTTTATTTTTTATTTGGTTGTACTATATTAGCAATCTATCTTAAAAAAAACACAGCACCTACTTAATGGCAGAAACATCTAATTATACCGAAGATAATATCCGTTCGTTAGACTGGAAAGAGCACATTCGAATGCGTCCAGGAATGTATATTGGAAAGCTCGGAGATGGTTCTTCGCCAGACGACGGTATTTACATTCTGCTTAAAGAAGTTTTAGATAATTCCATCGACGAGTATGTCATGGGAGCTGGAAAAACCATCGAAATTTCCATTCAAGGCACCAAAGTTACGGTTCGCGATTATGGTCGTGGTATTCCACTGGGGAAAGTCGTAGACGTAGTTTCTAAAATGAACACAGGTGGTAAGTACGATTCTAAGGCCTTTAAGAAATCGGTAGGATTAAATGGTGTAGGTACAAAAGCCGTAAATGCCTTATCCTCATTTTTTAGAGTGGAATCTACGCGTGATAATAAAAGCGCTTCCGCGGAATTTGAGCAAGGAAACCTCATTAATAAAGAATTATTAGAAGAAACCTCGCGCAGAAAAGGAACAAAAGTATCCTTTGTTCCAGATGAATTAATTTTTAAAAACTATAAATTCAGAAGTGAATATATAGTAAAAATGCTGAAAAATTATGTGTACTTAAACCCAGGTTTAACCATAGTTTTTAACGGCGAAAAATATTATAGCGAAAACGGTTTAAAAGATTTATTAAGCGAAAATATTAATGAATCTGACCGTTTATATTCTATTATACATTTAAGGGGCGATGATATCGAAATCGCTCTAACCCACAGTAAAACGCAGTATAGCGAGGAATACCATTCTTTTGTAAACGGACAAAATACTACCCAAGGCGGTACACATTTAAATGCATTTAGGGAGGCACTCGTAAAAACCATTAGAGAGTTTTACGGTAAAAATTTTGATGCTTCCGATATTCGAAAATCTGTTGTAAGTGCTATTGCTATAAAAGTTATGGAACCTGTTTTCGAGAGTCAGACGAAAACCAAACTAGGTTCTACCGATATGGGTGGAGACTTGCCAACTGTACGAACTTATATCAACGATTTTGTAAAACGCTATTTAGATAATTATTTACATAAAAATCAAGAAGACGCCGATAAACTTCAGCGTAAAATTTTACAAGCCGAACGAGAGCGTAAAGAGCTTTCGGGCATTCGGAAACTAGCAAAAGACCGTGCTAAAAAGGCCAGTCTTCACAATAAAAAATTACGCGATTGCCGTGTGCATTTTGGCGATATAAAAAACCCAAGAAATCTAGAAACCACGCTGTTTATAACCGAGGGAGATTCGGCTTCGGGAAGTATCACAAAATCACGTGATGTTAACACCCAGGCGGTTTTCAGTTTAAAAGGAAAACCACTAAACTGTTACGGGTTAACAAAGAAAATTGTTTATGAAAATGAAGAATTTAACTTGCTTCAAGCGGCTTTAAATATTGAAGAATCTTTAGAAGATTTACGCTATAATAATGTGGTTATTGCTACCGATGCCGATGTGGATGGTATGCACATTCGTTTGTTGTTAATTACATTTTTCCTTCAGTTTTTTCCAGAGGTTATTAAAGAAGGACATTTGTATATTCTGCAAACCCCACTGTTTCGTGTAAGAAATAAAAAGGAAACCATTTATTGCTATTCCGATGAGGAACGACGTGACGCCATAGAAAAATTAAAACCAAAGCCAGAAATTACTCGATTTAAAGGACTTGGTGAAATCTCTCCCGATGAGTTTAAGCATTTTATTGGTGATGATATTCGATTAGATCCTATTATGCTAGATGACAACATGTCGATTGAAGATTTATTAGAATTTTATATGGGCAAAAACACACCAACACGTCAGGAATTTATCATCGATAATCTCAAAGTCGAGTTGGACGTGATTGAGTAGTTTTCTTAAAACTTTTATCGTTACTTTTATTAAAAATATAACGATAAATTAGTGATAAATTTTGTTGAAATTATTTAAGTAATTTTATCTTTAAATGTAACTTTGTTACAGCTAATAAAGATGAATTAATTTGTGAAACACCCCTGTTATTTTGGGGACAAAACTTAAGTAAGATGTTATATACAAAGAAAAAAGATTTAGAAATAGTACGTTCATACGAGTATCTTTATGTGTTTCCTGCTATCGATCAGGTAGAAAGATTACAAGCACGTGGAAGAGTAATGCTTAATGGCAAACCAAAACCTGTTAAAAAATAATTAATGATTGAAAACGGAGACGATTTAATTAACGAACAAGACGAACCTAAAGAAACCATTACCCGAGTTACGGGAATGTATAAAGATTGGTTTTTAGATTATGCTTCTTACGTTATTTTAGAACGTGCCGTTCCTGCTATTGAAGACGGTTTTAAACCTGTACAGCGCCGCATCATGCACTCCATGAAAGATTTGGATGATGGGCGCTATAATAAAGTAGCAAATATTGTAGGGCACACCATGCAGTACCATCCTCATGGGGATGCAAGTATTGCTGATGCCATGGTTCAAATAGGGCAAAAGGACCTATTAATTGATACCCAAGGTAACTGGGGAAATATTTTAACAGGCGACAGAGCTGCAGCCTCTCGTTACATCGAAGCCCGTATTTCTAAATTTGGCTTAGATGTTGTTTTTAATCCTAAAATTACCGAATGGCAAGCCAGTTACGATGGGCGTAGAAAAGAACCCATAAACCTGCCAGTTATGTTCCCGTTGCTTTTAGCTCAAGGAGGCGAAGGGATTGCGGTTGGACTTTCAACAAAAATATTACCACATAATTTTATCGAACTTATAGAGGCTTCAATAAAGCATTTACAAGGCAAACGATTTACACTTTTACCAGATTTTCCTACGGCAGGAATTGCCGATTTCTCTAATTACAATGATGGTTTTCGAGGCGGAAAAGTGCGTGTTCGTGCTAGAATTTCGCAACTCGATAAAAACACTTTGGTGATTACCGAATTGCCTTTTGGAACGACTACGTCTACTTTAATCGATTCCATTTTAAAGGCGAATGATAAGGGTAAAATTAAAGTCAAAAAGATTGAAGACAATACCGCTGCAGAAGTTGAAATTCTAGTGCATTTACCTTCGGGATTATCGCCAGATAAAACCATAGATGCCTTATATGCTTTTACCAGTTGCGAGTCCTCTATTTCACCTTTAGGCTGTGTTATTGAAGATAATAAACCATTGTTTATTGGCGTAACCGAAATGCTACGTCGCTCAACCGATAATACGGTTAATCTTTTAAAGCAAGAACTTGAAATTAGATTAGGCGAGTTTGAAGAGCAATGGCACTTTGCTTCCTTAGAGCGTATTTTTATTGAAAATAGAATTTACCGCGATATTGAAGAGGAAGAAACTTGGGAAGGCGTAATAAGTGCGATTGATAAAGGCTTAAAGCCACACATCAAACATTTAAAACGTGCCGTTACCGAAGACGATATTGTGCGTTTAACCGAAATTCGTATCAAACGTATTTCAAAGTTCGATATCGATAAAGCGCAACAAAAAATAGATGCTTTAGAAGAGCAGATTGCTGAAATTAAACACCATTTAGCAAACTTAATTGATTATGCTATTGCCTATTTCACAAGACTTAAAAAGGAATACGGGGAAGGTAGAGAGCGTAAAACCGAAATTAGAACTTTTGATGATGTGGATGCCACAAAAGTGGTTATTCGAAACACAAAACTGTATGTAAATCGAGCTGAAGGTTTTATAGGAACTTCTCTTAAACGCGACGAATATGTTTGCGATTGTAGTGATATAGACGACATTATTGTATTTACTAAAGAAGGTAAAATGATGGTGACTAAGGTCGATTCTAAAACCTTTGTTGGTAAAGATATCATTCATGTAGCGGTCTTTAAAAAGAAAGATAAACGCACCATTTATAACTTTATTTACCGCGACGGAAAAGGTGGTCCTTCATACATAAAACGCTTTGCAGTAACAAGTGTTACTCGCGATAGAGAGTACGATTTAACCAACGGAAACAAAGGTTCGGTTGGCTTATATTTTTCTGCAAACCCTAATGGTGAAGCCGAAGTGGTAACCATTTTATTGCGTCAAGCAGGAAGTATTAAAAAATTAAAGTGGGATATCGATTTTGCTGATATCCTTATTAAAGGACGTGTTTCTAAAGGAAACTTAGTTACTAAATATCCTATAAAACGTGTTGAATTAAAGGAAAAAGGCGTTTCTACACTAAAACCTCGAAAAATTTGGTTTGATGATACCGTTCAACGTTTAAATGTAGATGGTCGTGGCGAACTTATTGGTGAATTTAGAGGTGAAGATAAATTACTTATCATCAACCAATCTGGATTGGTTAAAACTGTAACACCAGAAGTGACCATGCACTTTGATGACGATATGATTGTTATGGAAAAATGGCAGCCTAAAAAGCCTATTTCTGTAGTTTATTTCAATGGTGAAAAAGAACTGTATTATGTAAAACGTTTTCTAATTGAGCAAGAAGGCAAAGAGGAATCGTTTATTCCAGACGACCCTAAATCGCAGTTGGAAATTGTTTCTACCGATTGGCGCCCAATGGCCGAAATTGTTTTTGCAAAAGAACGAGGAAAAGACAGAAAGGATAATCTAGAAGTCAATCTGGAAGAGTTTATCGCCATTAAAGGTATAAATGCCTTAGGAAATCAGCTTACAAAAGATAAAGTGAATCAAGTGAATTTATTAGATCCTTTGCCTTTTGAAGCACCAGAGGAAGTACATGCGGAAGATCTAGAAGTGGTTGATGAAACCGAGGTAGCCTCTGAAAACGAAGAAACTCCGAAGGAAAATCGGAGTTCTAAGGATGATGATTCGCAGACTACTTTATTCTAAATTAAGTACGCTCTAATTGCTTCTGAATTTTTTTAATAGCCGATTGAATGGACTTTTCAGGTTCTATAATATTATAAGCACCCCAAAATCTAGGATCTGAAAACCCCGAAGCTCTTTCTGTTAAAATGGTATGCGGTCTTAAAACTTGATTCTTAGTTTTGGTAAGTTTATCATCTTTAACTTCCCAGTCGGTTATCGCCATTTCACTATTTAATGTGTAAGTGCTATTAAATAGTTTTCCTTTCCAATTCACTTTAAAGGTTAATGATATGTTACTGTAAGCATAAAGCCATTTTCCATCATCACCGGTTCTGTAATTTACGCGATAGGCTGTTTCGGTTGGGTAAACTTCGGCTCTTTGCGGTTTTTTTCTAACAAACATGGGACTAGATAAGGCTCTGTTTGAAACATTTAAACTATAAACAGCATTGGTTAATGCGAATGTTTCAACATCAATAAAAAGTTTTCCATGGTATAAAGGTTCGTTTATATTTTCCTTTTGTTTAAAATTGATAACATAAATTAAACGGTCGTCAATTTTTGTAGTTTTACCAAAATTAAAGTCGTAATAAGGCATGGTCTCATTAGTAAAAATGTATTCTGGGTACTTAATCATATCAGTATAAAGATTACTAAATGGACCGCCCTGTAATTTTAATGCGATGGTATCTAATCGTTTATAATCGGTGGTTTTTCTAGCTTTTACCAATTCAACATAATCGGTTCTAAGATTGTTATAAGGCTCTTTGTGAATACGAATAACAGCCTCGGATAAGGATGCATTTTTTCTTCTCTTTTTAATGGTTTCACGGTAAAAGGCAGTCATTAACGTGTTTTTATTAGTGTATAGACTACTTTTTTTGCTTAAACATTCAAGTACAATTTCTTTAGCATTTTTAGCTTTTGAAACGATGCTAACTTCATCTAAAGTTGTTAAAACGGGTTTTAAAGCAATTTTTTTAGTCTGACTTAAATCGTTTATATGAAGTTCTAATTTTTCATAACCCAAATAGGAAATGTTAACCATACCTTCTGAATATTTTTCAGGAATTTTTAAGGCGAACAAACCATCACTATTAGTTACGGTACTAATATTGGTATTTTGAAGCACAATATCAGCAAAAATGAGTTCTTTATGTGTTTCAGAATCAATAACTTTACCTTCAATTTCTACGAAATTTTCTGGCTTTTCTTCAATTTCTACAATTGTTTCAGTTTCCTGGGCACAAACGCTGTTCACATTAATAAATAATAATGCGAACACAAATAATGTCGTGATATAGTTTGGTTTTTTCATGATAAAATGATTTAATGACTGCCCGAAAGGATAAATGGTTTATTGTTGAACTTCATAAAAAAGATCGTTTAAAATGATTTGATTAATTCAATTTTAAATATTTACTTTTCAAACAGCGTCATTAATATACGAAATTGTAGTGTAAAAACCTATTAATCAGTTGTTTTGATTGATGTTTTAAAGCGGTTTTATGATTATTTGTAAGGCTTTTCATTAGTTGCTATCTGGGTATCATCAAGACCTTACTTGCAAGAAGGATTTCTTAACTTAATTTTTAGATTTCCTGAAATAGAATAACAGTATATTTACATGATTTTTAAGTGGAATATGCAGCATAAAACCCTTCCTTTTAATAAAACAGGCTATTTTTCGTCGTTAATTTGTGATTATTTAGATGAAAATCACGAGTTAAAACCTTTTTATAATCGATTTCCTAATTTGGAAAATTTTCAGGCACAAATCGATGAAAAAAGCAAATCTTTTGAAGACGCTTCTAGAACCACTTTGGTTTCGGCTTTAAAGCAACAATATGAGGGTTTTGAAACTTCCGAATTAACAAAAAGTCATATTGAATTATTAAATTCTGAAAACACGTTCACAATAACCACGGGACATCAGCTTAATTTATTTACCGGACCTTTATATTTTTTATATAAAATTGTTTCGGCCATCAACCTTTCAAAAGCACTTAAAATAAAGTATCCCAAATGTAATTTTGTGCCTGTTTATTGGATGGCTACAGAAGATCATGATTTTGAAGAAATTAATTATTTCAATTTCAATGGAAAGAAAGTCCGTTGGAATAGAGAAGCATCTGGAGCTGTTGGCGAATTATCTACTGAAGGTTTAGAAGCTATTTTTCAGGTTTTTTCTGAAGAACTTGGGCAAAGTACCAATGCTAAAATTGTAAAAAAATGGTTTGAAGATGCCTATTTAAAACATGATAATTTAGCTGATGCGACTCGTTTTTTAGCCAATACTTTATTTCAAGAACATGGCTTGGTGATTGTTGACGCTAATGCTGCAGCACTCAAAAAACAGTTTGTGCCATATATGGAGAGCGAACTGCTAAATCAAGTGGCGTTTAATGCCGTTCAAAAAACTAGTGACGCATTGAGTAAGGTTTCCGAAGGATATAAAATTCAAGTAAATCCACGAGAGATTAACCTGTTTTACATTGTTAAAAACTTACGCGAACGTATTGTTTTTGAAGATGATTTATATAAAGTTTTAAACTCAGAAATCACATGGAACAAAAGCGAATTATTGAAAGAGCTTCATGTAAACCCAGAACGGTTTTCACCTAATGTGATTATGCGTCCCTTGTATCAAGAAGTTATTTTGCCAAACTTATGTTATATAGGTGGCGGTGGTGAATTGGCGTATTGGTTTCAGTTAAAATCGTTTTTTGATGCGGTTGAAGTCCCTTTTCCAATGCTATTACTACGCAATTCGGTTTTAATTCAAACTGAAAATCAGCATAAAAAATTAGAAAAGTTAGAGGTTTCTACTGAAGATTTATTTTTAAAGCGAAACACCTTCATTAATAAAAAAGTTAGAGAAATTTCGAATATAGATATCGATTTTTCAGAACAGAAAAAACACTTAAAAACACAGTTTTTAGCGCTTTACGACTTGGCCAATCAAACTGATAAATCGTTTTTAGGAGCAGTAAAATCTCAAGAAATAAAACAATTAAAAGGTTTAGAGCATTTAGAAAAACGTTTGTTAAAAGCTCAAAAACGAAAGTTGTCCGACCACGTTTTACGCATGACGGATATTCAAAATGAATTGTTTCCAAACCAGAGTTTGCAAGAGCGAAACACGAATTTTTCGCAGTTTTATATGGAATATGGCGAAACACTTATTCCTAGTTTAATAGAAAGTTTAGATCCATTAAATGATGAATTTTTAGTCCTGACTTTATAAAAATAGTCGAGGCTGTAAATGCTATATAAAACCCTGATTTTTTTCAGATAATGCTAATTTTATAACAGACACTAAAATAATTCTAATGCATAAAATTGATTTTGATTTAGTTGAAATGACCATGGATACCATGAAATATGTTATCGATAGAGTCTCTTCAACCACAACAAAAATTGGAAAACCCAAAAAAGAAGAAGAATTAAAAGCCTTGGTAGGGGAAACCGTTACCGAAAAAGGTATTGGTGGCGAGTACGCTTTTAATTTGTGGCGAAAGCATTTGGCTAAGGTAAATGTGCCTGTAGATCACCCAAGAAATTTAGCATTTGTACCGGCATCGCCAACACGCGCAGCCATTATGTTCGATTTGGTAACTGCGGCATCAAGCATTCATGGAGCATATTGGATGGAAGGTGCTGGAGGTATTTTTTGCGAGAATGAAGCCATGCGATGGATGGTGTCTTTAACAGGATTGCCAGAAGGTGCTTTTGGGGTGTTTACTAGTGGTGGAACCGCAGCAAACCTATCAGCTATAGTTGCAGCTCGTGAAAATTGGCGCAGTTCGAATGCCGTACATAAATTAGAAAAAGGCCTAATTATTACTTCCATTGGCGCGCATTCTTCAATAAAAGCCATGGCTAAAGTAGCCGATATTGATGTGGTTTTAGTTGATACCGAAAATCGTTTAGAAAAGGAAGCGCTTCAAGATACTATAGATGCTTTATCAGCAGAAGAAAAACAACGTTTATTCGCGGTAGTAGGAACAGGAGGAACTACCAATGCAGGGATTGTAGACGATTTAGAAGGTATAGCGCAAATTTGTGAAAAGGAAAATTTATGGTTTCACGTCGATGCTGCTTATGGTGGAGGTGCCTTAATGGCCGATTCTGTGAGACATTTGTTTAATGGTATCGATAAAGCCGATAGCATTACCATCGATCCACATAAATGGATGTTCTCGCCTTACGATTGTGGAGCAGTTATTTATAAAAATCCAGAATTAGCAAAGCAAGCCCATTCTCAACAAGGCTCCTATTTAGATATTTTTAAAGATGAAGGGGCGCATGGTTTTAATCCAACCGATTACCAAATCCAATTAACACGTCGTGTAAGAGGCTTACCTCTATGGTTTTCGTTAGCCACACACGGTACCGACCGTTATAAACAAGCGGTTGAACGTGGTATTGAATTGGCACAAATAGCAGGTAGATTAATCGAATCGATGCCACATGTTGAATTGGTTAGAGAACCTAGTTTATCTTGTGTTTTATATAGAAGAATTGGTTGGAAACCTGAAGATTATACGCATTGGACATACGAGAATCATGAATCTGGTTTCGCGTTAGTAACGCCAACCAAGTGGAAATCTGGCGATACTTTTGAAACCGTTTCACGTTTTTGTTTCATCAATCCAGATACTACTGAAAACGATATTCAGATGATTTTAGAGACAATGGTCTAAAAAAATATAAAAAACTGGACAGGTAATTCGTCAATAAAAAATCAATTCCTATTTTTGCGCATGCAACATGATAAGGTACTTATATTAGACTTCGGATCGCAATACACACAACTTATTGCCCGTAGAGTTAGAGAACTCAACATTTACTCCGAAATACATCCATTTAACAAAATTCCAACCAACCTAGATGAATACAAAGCTGTTATTCTTTCTGGGAGCCCTAATTCTGTAAGAGGAGAAGATGCTTTACATCCAGAATTATCTGCGATTAGAGGGGTAAAACCTATGCTTGCCGTTTGTTACGGTGCGCAGTATTTAGCTCATTTTTCAGGCGGCGAAGTAGCACCATCAAACACCAGAGAGTATGGTCGTGCTAATTTATCGTTTATTGAATCTGGTGAAGCGTTTTTTGAAAATATTAATGAAGGCAGCCAAGTTTGGATGAGCCATTCAGATACTATAAAAAAACTACCTTCAAACGGGGTTTTATTAGCTAGTACACATGATGTGAAAAATGCGGCTTATAAAATTGAAGGAGAAACAACTTATGCTATTCAATTTCATCCAGAGGTATATCACTCAACAGATGGCAAACAATTGCTAGAAAACTTTTTAGTTCATATTGCTGGACTGAAACAAGATTGGACACCAGATTCTTTTGTTGAAGAAACCGTTGAAGCCATTCAAGCAAAAGTTGGAAATGAAAAAGTAGTTTTAGGACTTTCAGGAGGTGTAGATTCTACAGTTGCCGCAGTGCTTTTAAATAAAGCTATTGGCAAAAACTTATACTGTATTTTCGTAAATAATGGCTTGCTTCGTAAAAACGAATTCGAAAGCGTTTTAAAGCAATATGAAGGGATGGGACTTAACGTAAAAGGCGTTGATGCTTCCGATCGTTTTCTTGCAGCTTTAGCAGGACTTGAAGATCCTGAGCTAAAACGTAAAGCCATTGGTAATGCTTTTATTGAAGTTTTTGATGATGAAGCCCATAAATTAACCGATGTAAAATTTTTAGCGCAAGGCACAATTTATCCAGATGTTATTGAAAGTGTTTCGGCAACCGGAGGCCCTTCAGCAACCATTAAAAGTCACCATAATGTTGGTGGATTACCCGATTTTATGAAACTTAAAATCGTAGAGCCTTTAAGAGCTATTTTTAAAGATGAGGTAAGACGTGTTGGAGCTACTTTAGGTATCGATCCTGAGTTATTAGGGCGTCATCCTTTTCCTGGTCCAGGTTTGGGAATTCGTATTTTAGGCGATATTACTGCCGAAAAAGTACGTATTCTTCAAGAAGTTGATGCTATTTTTATCAACGGACTTAAAGAATGGGGCTTATACGATAAAGTTTGGCAAGCGGGCGCTATGTTACTGCCTGTAAATAGTGTTGGTGTTATGGGCGACGAGCGTACATACGAAAAATGTGTAGCGCTTCGTGCAGTAGAAAGCACCGATGGTATGACTGCCGATTGGGTAAATTTACCATACGAATTCTTACAAAAAACATCAAACGACATAATAAATAAAGTTAAAGGCGTTAATAGAGTAGTTTACGACATTAGTTCTAAACCGCCTGCAACTATCGAGTGGGAATAGTAAAAGGTCTATAAAACGAGAAATTTTCATTTTAATAAAAGAATTTTTATACCGTTTTGTGGCACAATATATGTTTTAAAAAAGAAGGATGTTTATAGCATCCTTTTTTTAAAATGAAGTTTAGGCGTTCAAGTTAATGACGTTTTATTATATTTATCTCAGAAGATTATAACAAATTTATGAATAGAATATTTTTAGTACTGGTTTTTGTTTTTAGCTTTATATCTGTTAAAGCTCAAAATTTTAGCACACATAACGTAAAAAAAGGAGAAACGATTGAAGGCATTGCAGCAAAATACTATGTAACTCCAACCGAAATTTATAAGTTAAACCCAGATGCTAAAAAGGAATTAAAACCTAATACTGTTTTAATTATTCCAATTTCTAAAGCCGATAAACCTAATATTACAGTTACAAAAGAACTTCAAGGTTTTAAATCGCACCGAGTTAAACGTAAGGAAACGCTTTACAGTTTAACAAAAGAGTACAATGTAACCGAAAGCGAACTTAAAAAACACAATACCTTTTTGTACGCAGAACCTTTACGAAAAGGCGATAAACTTCAAATTCCAGTTTATAAAGTTACAGAAGTTATTGAGGAAGAGAAACCAACAAAATTATATACGGTTTTGCCAAAAGAAGGCAAATGGCGTGTGGCTTATAAATTTGGAATCACTTTAAAAGAGTTGGAAGCCTTAAACCCAGATATGGGTGATGTTTTAAAGGAAGGTCAGATTTTAAAAGTTCCAAATCTGGATGATACTGAAGAGAAAGTGGTTGATGATAAATATAGCTACTATAAAGTATTACCTAAAGAAGGCTTTTATAGGTTGAAAATAAAGTTAGGTTTAGAGCAGTCTGAAATTGAAGCACTTAATCCAGAGGTGGCCGAAACAGGTTTAAAATCAGGAATGATTCTAAAGATTCCGTTTTCAGAAGAAATCGCTCCAATTACCGGAGGTTCGACTATTGAAAAAGTAAATTTAACAGATAGTATTGTAGATTTTAGTTCAAAGCGTATTGCGATTATGTTGCCTTTTCGTTTAAATCGTGTCGATTTTAATACTGTTGACGAGTCCAAAAAAGCGATAAACAGTGATCCGTATTTAAATGCGTCATTGGATTTTTACACAGGCGTTTTAGTAGCTATCGATTCCTTGAAAAAATTAGGCATATCTCTAAAAGTCGATGTTTACGATACTAAAAACACAGTAAGTGAAGTTTCCAAAATAATTAATGATAATAATTTTGATGATGTCGATGCTGTTATTGGTCCGCTAACATCTATGTGTTTTACTAAAGCAGCTTCCGAATTAAATTCTAATCATATTCCAGTAGTATCTCCAATTGGCTTAAATTTGAAGCTACGTGATAATGTGTTTCAGTCTAGACCTTCAGATGAATTATTAAAGAAGAAAGTTATAAATTTTGTAAAATCAGATACGGTAAATAATGTATTAATTGTATCGGATTCTAAAACAAGTGCCATTGCAAATTCAATAAGACAAGAGTTTGTTGGCGCACAACATGTCCAATCTAGACTTAATAAAAAAGGAGAAGATGAGTTTTTTGTAACAAGAGAAGACATAGAAAAAAAGTTAAAACCAGGAAAAAATGTGGTGTTTTTAGAAACTAAAAACGAAGGTTTTGCTTCTAATGTTACAAGTATTTTGGCGTCTTTAATTAAAAAAGCAGACAAAGAATTAGAGCAAGAAGCTGTTAATATTACTTTGGTTACCACTAATATAAACTCAGCATTCGAAGGCGATCAAATTAACAATAATCATTTATCTAAACTTCAATTTCATTTTGCGACAGGTTCAAAAGAATATGATGAAAACGAAAAGAATTCATTTGTAAGCGCATATAACAAGCAATACAAAACCATTCCAAACAAACGTGCTGTAAAAGGTTTCGATTTAACGATGGATGTTGTTTTACGTTTAGTGTCTTCTAAAGATTTATACAGTTCAGCAAGTCAACCACTTTTAACAGAATATGTTGAGAATAAATTTGCTTATAAAAAGGAGCGCCAAGGGGGGTATTATAACGATACTGCTTACTTAGTAAAGCATGAAAACTTAAGAATAGTTAATGCTGAAGATTAACTTGTAACTTTATAAACAGGAGACTATCTGAAAAGTCAGTTACATTTGATTTGTCATATTGAGTTTTTCGAAACTAATATTGATTAGTAGTTGGTAGTATTTCGACAAACACAATATGATATTAAATATACTTTTTAGATAGTCTTTTTATTTGAGCCTAACAGGCCGTACTTCCATAAAAATATGCTCCCAGATAAACAATTCCTAATAGATTTAGCACATACAAAAATGCCTTTTGGCAAGTATAAAGACCGCTATTTAATTGATTTGCCAGAGTATTATATTGTGTGGTACCACAATAAAGGATTTCCAAAAGGGAAACTAGGTACTATGTTAGAACAGGTTTACGAACTAAAGTTAAACGGCTTGGAATCTATTATTCGAGATATAAAACAGCGGTTTCCTAAATAGAGGTTGTTTTAGTAGTGAAGTTTTTGTCATCTAGAGGTATCCTAGCTTAAAATAATTACCAAGAGATAACTGTATATTCTCAATTCAAATTCATGAAAAAAGTTATAATGGTAGTTTAAAATAATGTACTAATTCTAAAGATCCTTGGTAAGGAATATCCCCTTTAGGGGATTATAGGGGTGTTTTTTTGAAGCAAATGAAAATAGATTAAAAGTGACTACCCATTTCCGTTTATTAAGATTCTACACTTTATTCTTCAGAAAAAACTTGACCTCGATGTGGTTTTAAAGCATCTCGAACAGGTCTCATATCACTTTCATTTACAACTAAAAATGCAATAGCGTGCATGTCACTTAATGTGGTAAAACCTGTAATGTTTGCATCCAGATTTTCTATTTTAATATATTCTTTTAAATGGATGTTATGGTGTTCGGCTGTTTTAGTCGCATTTGGCCCGTGAAAGTCCCAAATTAGTTTAAGTTTTCGCATGCATTGTTGTCTTAAATGGATTGTAAAAATACATAATTTTCATGTTGAAAATTATAAAAGTAAGATTGAAATATTAGCCGTTTTTAATCGTTGATAAAACAACTTGTTATCTACGTTTATATTACTATTTTTGTAACTATTTAAAATATTTTGACCCTATGAAATTGAAACATTTTTTCACACTACTTTCAGTATTGTTTGTTCTTATTGTTCAGGCACAAACTGTTGAAGAAGAGGTGCTATTTACAGTTGGCGACGAGTCTGTGTATGCTTCAGAATTTATTCGTGTATATCAAAAGAATTTAGACTTAGTTCAAGATGAATCTCAAAAAAATGTTGACGAATACTTAAAATTATTCACCAGTTATAAGTTAAAAATTCAAGAAGCTAGAAGTTTAGGCTTTCATGAAAAACAGGCTTATCAAAAGGAATTAGAAAGCTACAAAAAACAACTGGCTCAAAATTATATTTCAGAATCTAAGGTTACCGAAGCTTTAGTTGAAGAGGCCTACGAACGTTTGTCTTATGATGTAAATGCCGATCATATTCTTGTAAAACTTTCTGCAAACGCCCTACCACAAGACACACTAGCTGCTTATAACGAAATTTTAAAAATACGTGATAGAGCATTGTCTGAAGGTTTTGAAAAGGTTAGAAGCGAAGTACACAACGGAAAAACCATTTACGGCGAAAAATTAGGTTATTTCTCTGGATTTAAAATGGTTTACGAGTTTGAAAGCGCTGCATATAATACAAAAGTAGGTGAGATTTCTATGCCGTTTAGATCGTCGTTTGGTTATCATATTGTGAAGGTTAACGATAAGCGTAAATCGGAAGGAGAGCGTGAAGTGGCACATATTATGATTCTAACCAAGCCTAACGACACCGATTCTATCGCTCAAAAGGCAGAACAAAGAATTAATGAAATATATAAGAAATTAAATCAAGGTGAAGCTTTTGAGGATTTAGCTAAGCAATTTTCAGAAGATAAAAATTCAGCAGCAAAAGGTGGAGCGTTACCGTCATTAAGTAGAGGGCAATTAAGTGTTCCAGAATTTGAAGACGTTGCGTTTAGTTTAGAAAATGTTGGTGATGTTTCAACGCCATTTCAATCGAAATTTGGCTGGCATATTGTGAAGCTTAACGGCAAGAAATTCATGCCCGATTTTGAAACCATGAAACCTGAATTAATCGAAAAAGTAAAACGCGACCCAAGGTCTAAGTTAATAGATGAAGCCTTAGTGGATAACTTAAAAAAGAAATACGGGGTTACTAAAAACCAACCTGCCTTGGCGTATTTTGAATCTATTTTAAACGATTCTTATTTTAAAAATGGTTGGGCAATACCAAACGGTTTTAAAGCAGATGACATTTTGGTAGTAATAGGAGATGCAAAATTTAAATACAAAGATTTTGCCGATTATTTACTTAGTACACAAAACCGCTCGAGACAAAAAATGCCAATTGAAACATTGGTGGATTCAAAGTATGAAGAGTTTCTAAAAACGAACTTGATGCAATATCAAGAAGCGCATTTAGAAAGCGAAAACCCAGAATATGCTAATATTATTAGTGAATATCGAGATGGCTTATTACTGTTTGAATTAATGGAAAATACCATTTGGAATACAGCTAAAACAGATTCTATTGCAATTAGAAATCATTATGATTCGCATAAAGAAAGCTACATGTTTCCAGAACGTATTGATGCTGTAATTGCATCTTCATCAAAGAAAAAAACACTTAAACAAGTAGCTAAATTGCTTAAACAAAATACCGATTTAGAAACTATAAAGTCTCAGATCAATAAAAACGATACTGTTGATGTTATTTTTACTTCAGGTATTATGGACGAAAGTCATCAAGGATTGCCTAAAGATTTTCAATTCCAAAAAGGGGTTTCTAAAATACTAAAACATAACGGGGGTTATGTGGTGGTTCAGGTTAAAGATATTTTACCTGCCTCTCAAAAATCTTTCGAGGACTCAAAAGGTGCAGTGGTGAACGATTATCAAACAATTAAGGAGCAAAAGTGGATTGACGAATTAGGAAATAAATACGAAGTAACAGTCAATCAAGAAGTTTTCGAAAAAGTAAAAGATCAACTTAAATAAAAAAAGTGCGTATAAAATTCAGCATATTATTACTTGTATTGGCCGTGTCTTGCGATTATTTTAATAAACCGGAAGACTACAGTAATGCCGTGGCACGAGTAAATACAAGCTACTTGTTTCCTGAAGATATTGAAGGCTTAGTGCCTCAGGATGCTTCGGTTGCCGATAGTACTTTAATTGTTCATAATTTTATAAACCGTTGGGCAACGCAGCAGTTGTTGGTTGATGGCGCGATGCTAAATTTAAGTCAGAAAAAACAAGATGCTTTTAATAAGCTTGTTGTTCAATATAAAAACGATTTATACGCAAAAGCCTATATTCAAGCTTTAGTGAAACGCAGTATAGATACTTTGGTAACTCTTGAGGAAGCTGAAAAGTATTATGAAAACAACAAGGAAGTTTTCAAATTAAACGAAGAGCTTATAAAGTTTCGATACATTCACGTTGATGAAAATATTATCGATTATAGCAATATAAAAACACGATTTGAGCGCTATGAAAGTTCAGATAAAAGGATCTTGGATTCAATTTCAATTCAGTTTAAATCTTACTCCTTAAACGACTCTATCTGGATTAAATTAAGTCAGGTAATAAAGAAAATACCAGCGGTTACTCCTGAAAATAAAGATGAACTGTTAAAAAAATCTAATTTTATACAGCTCAAAGATTCATTAGGAGTATATTTGATGCAGATTAACGATGTGTTATTACGCAACAACACAGCGCCGTTAGAGTATGTTAAGCCTACTATAGATCAAATAGTCATTAACAAACGCAAGCTGGAATTAATTAAAGATATTGAAAAAGACATTACTAAAGATGCCATTAAAAATAAACAATTTGAAATTTATAAATAATTTGAAACACATTTTGGTTTTATGCATAACACTTCTTTCAGTAGGTGTTATGTCTGCTCAGGAGATTATTGAAGAGGAAGAGGTCGCAGAAGCTGTTAAAGCAGTAGATACAACCAAGAGTCAAAATGCTAAAAAGGTTGATGGTGTTGCTGCAGTAGTTGGTGATTATATTGTATTAGATTCGGATATTAAAAAAGAAAGAGAACAAATTAAAGCCGCTGGCGGTTCTTTAGAAGGGGTAGACGATTGTAATTTATTTGGCTTAATGTTAGAGCGTAAATTATATGCGCACCACGCTATTCAAGATAGTATTCCTGTTTCCGATGCTGAAATTAGAAAAAATGTCGATTATCAAATCGAACAATTTTTACAGCAAACAAACGGTTCTATGGAAAAGCTTTTAGAGTTTTATAATAAAGAAGACGAAAAAAGTTTTAGAGAAGAAATGTTTGAGATTAATAAAGCCAACGAATTGGCACAAAGAATGCAAGCTCAAATTATTGAAAATGTAGAAATAACTCCTGAAGAAGTAAGAACCTTTTTTAATAAAATTCCTGAAGAAGAACGTCCTGTTTTTGGTACCGAACTTAAAGTGGCTCAAATTGTAGCAGAACCACAGGTTTCAGAAGAAGAAAAACAAAAAATTATCGATCGTTTAAAAGGATTTAAACAAGATATTATAGAAAACGGAGCAAGTTTCCGTTCTAAAGCAGTGTTGTATTCCGATGACCCTGGATCGGCAAGTAAGGGTGGAAAATATACGCTTAATAGAAAAAAACCTAAAATGGTTAAAGAGTTTAGGCAAGTGGCTTTTTCGCTACAAGAGGGTGAAATATCAGAGCCTTTTGAAACCGATTTTGGCTATCATATTATTATGTTAGAAAAAATTAGAGGTCAGGAATATGATGTGGCCCACATTCTTTTAATTCCAAAAGTATCGGATAAAGCAGTTGCTGAAGCCAAAGACCGTTTAGAAAAAGTTAGAAAACGTATTATAGATGGCGACATTACTTTTGCCGATGCCGCAAGAGAAGTGAGTGATGAAAAGGAAACTAAATTTGATGGCGGACAATTAATAAATCCAACAACACAAGATTATAATTTTGAGTTAACCCGTATGGATCCAGAATTGTATTCTCAAATTCAGAACTTAAAAGACGACGAGTTAAGTATGGTTTTGAGAGAAGAAGACAGAACGGGAAAAGTTAAATTTAAAATTTTAAAAATTACCGATAGAATTGATGAGCATGAAGCTGATTATGGTCGTGATTATATAAAAATAAAAGATTTAGCTCTTGATGAAAAGAAAATCAAGGCGATTGATGCTTGGCAGGAGGAACATATTTTAGATACATACATTAAAATTAGTGGCGAATATAGAGATTGCGATTTCTCTGGAAATTGGTTAAAAAAATAAAATATGTCAGACGTAGCGGCTATTGAATCCTTTGTTAAGCAATTTAAAAATTTAAAAACCGAAATAGCGAAAGTTATTATTGGTCAAGATGAGGTTGTAACACAAATTTTAATTTCAATTTTTTCTGGAGGTCATGCCTTATTAATAGGTGTGCCAGGTTTAGCTAAAACCTTAATGGTTAATACGATTGCTCAGGCTTTAGGTTTAGACTTTAAGCGCATTCAGTTTACACCAGATTTAATGCCTTCCGATATTCTAGGATCTGAGATTTTAGATGAAGACCGTCGTTTTAAATTTATAAAAGGCCCTATTTTTTCAAATATAATCTTAGCCGATGAGATTAATAGAACCCCACCAAAAACTCAAGCTGCTTTATTAGAAGCCATGCAAGAACGAGCGGTTACTGTTGCAGGGCATCATTATAAATTAGATTTGCCATATTTTGTATTAGCCACACAAAACCCTATCGAGCAAGAAGGTACGTATCCCTTACCTGAAGCACAGCTAGACCGTTTTATGTTTGCTATCAATTTAAGTTACCCGTCGTTTGAAGAAGAGGTTCAAGTTGTAAAGTCTACTACAACTGATTCTAATATTAAGATAACCCCATTATTTAAGGCGCAACAAATTGTAGATTTTCAGCATTTAATTCGAAGAATTCCTGTTGCCGATAATGTTATCGAATATGCTGTTTCTTTAGTTGGGAAAACAAGACCAGCTTCCGATGCTGCTCCGGAATTAGTGAAAACTTATATCGATTGGGGTGCAGGCCCACGTGCTTCACAGAATTTAATTCTTGCAGCCAAAACACATGCAGCCATTCATGGCAAATTTTCACCAGATATTGAAGATGTGCAAGCCGTAGCCTACGGTATTTTAAGACATCGAATTATTAAAAACTATAAAGCAGAAGCAGAAGGTATTTCAGAAGAACATATTATCCGTAGTTTGTTTTAAGTTTGTTTGCTTAATAAGTTTTTTTAATTTGTATTATTCAATTTTTTTAGAACGAAATCCATCGTTTAGGTTTCCTGTTCTTAATTCAGGAATATACTTATAGTAGGTTTTAAAATATTCTATTTGTTTTTGATTAACACAAGGCAAATTCCCATCTCCTGTAGCCCAGAAAAAAACATCTACACCAGGTGAATAAAATTCAAAATTTTCAATTTTATATTTAGTAAATTCTGTAGTTGTTTTACTTTTTCTTTCAGGGTGAATAACATTTTCTAGTTTAAAGGTATTTAACTTCATCGCAAACTTATTATCTGTATAAGCATTTAAGTTAATTGGGACAAAAATAGGGACGGCACCAATTACGGTTGCAAAAACCACCAAAATTATTTTATGCTGTCTCTTTTTAATGATAAAAGAAAAGATCTGTATTCCTAAAAAAGCTATAAAGATAAAAAAGAAACGGTATTGTGGAGAGGTATGCCATAACAGTATAAATTGTAGTGCAGTAATTAAATATATAATTATGAAGGGGGTTCTGTTTTTTAGTTTGAATAATAAGTAGGGGAAAACGAACAATATAAAAAGGAATATTTTGTTTAAAAAACCATCTAGTTTAGGTAGAGAGATCCATAGTTTTAATTTCTCATAAAAGGCTAGTTGGGAAACATCTGCGTTGTTCAAAGCATCCAAGTAGGTACCTAGTTTATAAAACTCGATTATTTTATCTGGTAATTTCCAATCTAAACTTATTGATTTGAATATTTTTAATGGGTATAGTGGGTACCCCGAGATTATTATGTTTTTACCTATAAATAATATTAAGCATAATAAACTAATTAAACTGTATAAACCGATTTCTTTTTTTAAGTGTTTGTAATGCTTTATAAAAAGCGTGAAAGGTAAAATGAGTAGCGTAACAATAGTAACTTTTACAAAACATAAAAATACCGTTAAGAATAATAGAATTTTAAAGTCATCACGGGATATGTTATTGTATTTATTAACGAATAAATAAAAGAGATATGGCGCTATTAAAAAAATAATTAAGTCAGGTGATGGCGCATTTATAAACTGAAAATAGAAAAGAGAACACAATAAAGTGAGTCCTAGATTTAGGGATTGAAAAGTTTGTTTTTTTGAATTCAGTTTTTCAATGAATAAGAAAACCATAACAACGAATACAAACCCATTTATATCATTTAGACGATTTGATATAAACGGAAAATTAAATCCGGCTTGCAAAACATGCCAAGCAGAATTTTGAGCAAAGAACATGTGTAAATTTGCTAATCCTTTAACAAATCCATAATTATTTATCCACTTAATAGTTTGAATGTAGTAAGACTCATTGTCTAACAAGTAAGGTTTGGTAGCGCTTTGTGCTAATGTTATAATAAAAATGAAAACATATAAACATTTAAAACCAATATTTAGTTTATTATAAGCAAGTATTAGCTTAAAAAAATGATTTTTAATTTTTTTACGGAATAATGCTATAATCAATAGGTTGGCAATAAGAATTACCGTGTAAAATTCTATATGTATTCTAATGAAAAAAGCAAAAATACAAGTAATTATAGTGTATAAAAACAGTCCTAATATATGATGAATACTTGCGTGACATTTTTCAATTTTAAAAATGTAGCGAAATAAAAAACCAAAATTTAAAGTGGTTAAAAATATATAAATCCAACTAATGAGAATTATCAGCATTAAAAAAGGCTTTAATTACAAATGTAAAAATTAAATTAGGATGCTGTTGTTGATAATTCATCAATTATTTGTGAAAATTTATAATAAAAATTAAATCAAATTAAATTTTTATGCCACAATAATAATTTGACAGCCTTAGGAGCTGTATTGCTTAATTTCTTATTAAAAAGATGCTTTAAATTTGTATTTTGCAGAGCTTAAAAAAAATGAGGGTGGTTAGTTTCGTATGGAACACTGTCTTCTTCTAATTTTTTAAACGGTTTGTATAAGTTTGTATTAACGACACCCTCTGCTGTATGCAACTTTACAACCCAACTTTTAACATTGAAAAAGAATTAATTTTATTATATGAACACTTATAAAGATTACCTAAAGGAGATCGAAGAACGCAAAGGTCAGGGGCTTCACCCAAAGCCAATTGATGGGGCTGAATTGTTAACTGAAATCATTCAGCAAATTAAAGATGTAGATAATGAATATAGAGAAGATTCTCTAAACTTTTTTATCTATAATGTTTTACCAGGAACTACCGCTGCTGCTGCTGTAAAAGCTAAGTTTTTAAAAGAAATTATTCTAGGGGAGTCAGTTGTTAAAGAAATTACGCCTGCATTTGCTTTCGAGCAATTATCGCATATGAAAGGAGGCCCTTCAATTGAGGTCTTGTTAGATTTTGCTTTAGGTGAAAATATTGAACAAGCAAAAGAAGCTGCTGAAGTTTTAAAAACACAAGTGTTTTTATACGAGGCAGATACAGATCGTTTAAAAGCAGCGTACGAAGCAGGAAATGCTATCGCTAAGGAACTTATTGAAAGCTATGCTAAAGCTGAGTTTTTTACAAAGCTTCCAGAGATTGAAGAAGAAATTAAAATCGTAACATTTATCGCTGGGGTAGGTGATATCTCTACAGATTTATTATCTCCAGGAGGAGATGCACACTCACGTTCAGATAGAGAATTACACGGACAATGTATTTTCGAACACAATAAAGAACAACAAGCAGAATTAAAAGCTTTACAAGCTGAACATCCAGATAAACGTGTGATGTTAATTGCTGAAAAAGGCACCATGGGTGTAGGTTCATCTAGGATGTCTGGTGTAAATAACGTGGCTTTATGGACAGGTATCAAATCGAGTCCGTATGTACCGTTTATTAATATCGCTCCAATTATTGCAGGAACAAATGGTATTTCTCCAATTTTCTTAACTACTGTAGGTGTAACAGGAGGTATTGGTATCGATCTTAAAAACTGGGTTAAAAAAACCGATGCAGAAGGGAATACGATAAGAGATGCTGCAGGCGATCCTGTTTTAGAAGAAGTGTATTCTGTAGCTACAGGAACCGTTCTTACTGTAAATACAAAAGAGAAAAAATTATATAATGGCGATCAGGAATTAATGGATATTTCTGCATCATTAACGCCTCAAAAAATAGAGTTTATCAAAGCTGGTGGATCTTATGCCGTTGTATTTGGTAAAAAACTTCAAACTTTTGCTTCAAAAGTATTAGGTATTGATGTGGTTCCCGTTTACGCACCTTCAAAAGAAATTTCAATTGAAGGACAAGGGCTTACTGCGGTTGAAAAAATCTTCAACAAAAATGCTGTTGGAACAACTCCAGGTAAAGTTTTACATGCAGGTTCTGATGTGCGTGTTGAAGTAAATATCGTAGGATCTCAAGATACTACGGGTTTAATGACCTCTCAAGAATTGGAAAATATGGCTGCTACAGTTATTTCTCCTATTGTTGATGGTGCTTACCAATCGGGTTGTCATACCGCTTCTGTTTGGGATAATAAATCGAAAGCAAACATTCCTAGATTAATGAAATTTATGAATGATTTCGGATTGATTACCGCAAGAGATCCTGAAAACAAATACAAACCAATGACCGATGTAATTCATAAGGTTTTAAATGATATTACTATTGATGATTGGGCTATTATAATTGGTGGAGATTCACATACAAGAATGTCTAAAGGTGTTGCTTTTGGTGCCGATTCTGGAACAGTTGCTTTAGCACTTGCTACAGGTGAAGCTACAATGCCAATTCCACAGTCTGTAAAAGTTACCTTTAAAGGACAAATGGAACCTTATATGGATTTCCGTGATGTGGTTCATGCTACACAACAACAAATGTTATCGCAGTTTGGTGGCGATAATGTTTTCCAAGGAAGAATTATTGAGGTGCATTTAGGAACACTAACTGCCGATCAAGCCTTTACATTTACCGACTGGACTGCAGAGATGAAAGCCAAAGCTTCTATCTGTATTTCTGAAGATGATACTTTAATTGAATCTTTAGAAATTGCGAAGTCTAGAATCCAAATCATGATCGATAAGGGTATGGACAATAGTATTGCTGTACTTCAAGGATTAATCAATAAAGCAAATAAGCGTATTGAAGAGATTAAAACTGGCGACAAACCAGCTTTAACTCCTGATGCTAACGCGAAATATTTTGCTGAAGTGGTTGTTGACTTAGATAAAATTGTTGAGCCAATGATTGCCGATCCAGATGTAAATAATGCTGATGTTTCTAAACGTTATACACACGATACCATCAGACCATTATCTTACTACGGCGGAACAAAAACTGTAGACTTAGGGTTTATTGGTTCATGTATGGTTCATAAAGGAGATATGCAAATCTTAGCTCAAATGTTGAAAAACATTGAAACCCTTCAAGGTAAAGTTGAATTTAAAGCGCCTTTAGTAGTAGCGCCTCCAACTTACAATATTGTTGATGAGTTAAAAGCAGAAGGTGACTGGGAAGTACTTCAGAGATACTCAGGTTTCGAGTTTGACGATAACGCTCCTAAAGCTGCTGCGCGTACTAAATACGAAAACATGTTGTATTTAGAGCGTCCAGGGTGTAACCTTTGTATGGGTAACCAGGAAAAAGCAGAACCAGGAGATACGGTAATGGCTACATCTACACGTTTATTCCAAGGGCGTGTTGTAAAAGATTCTGGCGAGAAAAAAGGAGAGTCTTTATTATCATCAACTCCAGTGGTAGTTTTATCAACTATTTTAGGTAGAACACCTAGTTTAGAAGAGTATCAAGCCGCAGTAAAAGGCATTAACTTAACTAAGTTCAAGCCTTCAAGCAAGTTGTTAGCTGTATAATCATCAGATTATATCATTATAAATCAAAAGCCTGGGTTTTTCTCAGGCTTTTTTTATGCTTAAATTTTAGTTTGCCAAATGAAGTGAGTTCATTATATATGTTTCTGATACCCTTTTATTCTCCTATTACATTTTGTATCTTAGTAGAATTAAACAAAAAATAAAAAAACTATGGCATTTGATATTTATATGATTAAGAAGGTTTACAGTCAAATCGCTGAGCGTGTTGATAAAGCACGTGATATTGTGGGTAAACCATTAACGCTTTCAGAAAAGATTTTATATTCTCATCTCTGGGACGGAAATCCAACAAAAGCATTTAGTAGAGGTAAAGATTATGTAGATTTTGCGCCAGACAGAATAGCCTGTCAAGATGCAACAGCACAAATGGCCTTGTTACAGTTTATGCAAGCCGGAAAAGCTAAGGTAGCCGTACCAACAACGGTACATTGCGATCACTTAATTTTAGCAAAGGAAGGTGCTGCAAAAGATTTAAAACACGCCAATAGCGTTAGTAGTGAGGTTTTTAACTTCTTGGAATCTGTTTCTAATAAATATGGTATCGGGTTTTGGAGACCTGGCGCTGGTATTATTCATCAAGTAGTTTTAGAAAATTATGCTTTCCCTGGAGGAATGATGATTGGTACCGATTCACATACCGTAAATGCAGGCGGATTAGGCATGGTTGCCATTGGAGTAGGTGGTGCCGATGCTGTAGATGTTATGGCTGGTATGGCTTGGGAATTAAAGTTTCCTAAATTAATTGGTGTCAAGTTAACTGGAAAATTATCAGGTTGGACGGCGCCAAAAGATGTGATTTTAAAAGTAGCCGAAATTCTTACTGTAAAAGGAGGAACTGGTGCTATTGTTGAATATTTCGGTCCTGGAGCAACGGCTATGTCTTGTACAGGAAAAGGTACCATTTGTAATATGGGTGCTGAAATTGGCGCAACAACGTCAACTTTTGGATACGATGAATCTATGGAACGCTATTTACGTGCTACAGAAAGAGCCGATGTTGCTGATGCGGCTAATGCTGTTAAAGAATATTTAACTGGCGATGCCGAAGTATACGCAAATCCAGAGCAGTATTTCGATGAAGTTATAGAAATCAACTTATCTAAATTAGGCCCATTATTAAACGGTCCATTTACACCAGATTTATCTACTGAAGTAGGTGCTGCAATGACTGAAAAAGCTAAAGCAAACGATTGGCCAATAAAAGTGGAGTGGGGGCTAATTGGTTCTTGCACCAACTCCTCTTATGAAGACTTATCAAGAGCCTCTTCTATCGCGCAACAAGCTTTAGATAAAGGCTTGAAAATGAAATCTGAATTAGGTATTAACCCAGGTTCAGAACAAGTGCGATACACCGCAGATCGTGATGGAATTCTTGGCATTTTCGAAAAACTAGACGCTAAAATATTCACCAATGCCTGTGGGCCTTGTATTGGGCAATGGGCACGATACAGCGATCCTAAAAATGCACCAAAAAATAGTATTGTACATTCCTTTAACAGAAACTTTGCTAAGCGTGCCGATGGAAACCCTAATACACATGCCTTTGTAGCATCTCCAGAGTTAACGGCAGCAATAGCCATTTCTGGTCGTTTAGATTTTAACCCTATAACCGATAAATTGATTAATGAAAATGGCGAAGAAGTTATGTTTGACGAGCCAACAGGATGGGAATTACCACCTAAAGGTTTCGAGGTAAAAGACAACGGTTACTTGGAGCCAGAAGCAGATGGAAGTCATGTTCAAGTAAGTGTAAGTGAAACCTCAGAGCGTTTGCAATTATTAGAACCATTCCAGCCTATAGGCGACTCTATAACAGGAGCTAAATTATTGATTAAAGCGTTTGGAAAATGTACAACCGACCACATTTCTATGGCTGGACCTTGGTTGCGTTTCCGTGGGCATTTAGATAATATTTCTAATAACTGTTTAATTGGTGCTGTTAATGCATTTAATAAGCAAACCAACTTGGTTAAAAACCAATTAACTGGCGATTACGCAGGCGTTCCAGATACGGCTAGAGCATACAAAGCTGCAGGAGTTAAGTCTATTGTTGTTGGTGATCATAATTACGGAGAAGGTTCTTCTCGTGAGCATGCTGCCATGGAACCACGTCACTTAGGTGTTGTGGCTGTTTTGGTGAAATCTTTTGCTAGAATTCATGAAACAAACCTTAAAAAACAAGGCATGCTAGGCTTAACCTTCGCAAACGAATCCGATTACGATTTAATTCAAGAAGATGATACTATTAACTTCTTAGATTTAAACGAATTCGCTCCGGATAAACCATTAACAATAGAGTTTGTTCATGCCGATGGCTCTAAAGCTATAATTGAAGCAAATCATACCTATAATGCAGCGCAAATAGCATGGTATAAAGAAGGTTCTGCTTTAAATTTAATTAAGAAAGAAAACGCTGCTTAGGAAGAGTAACGTTTAATAAATGAGATAAGAGGCTGTCTGATATTTCAATTTAATTTGATTTGTCTGACAGCCTCTTTACTTATTGAATTACTCTAGTTTATAGTATTTAAAATTAAGTAATTCATTTATCTATTTTTCAATAATTCAAGAGTACATTAAAAGTCTTAAATATTGTTGTTATTAAAATTATAAGTGTTAAAAACACATTTGTATGAATATTTTTTATGTATTCACAAATGTTAATTGTACACTTGTATAACTTTTTTAAACTAAACAGAATGAGAACAACATTACTTTTAAGAAAATTATTTTTATTTTATTTATTTTTTTTAACGATTAGCGTAACCGCACAAGGGGATGCTACTTATAATTGGACAGGAGGGACAAATACTGACTTTTATACAGCTTCAAATTGGACTAGTACTTCGGGGGGAGTTTTATTTGATAACAATGGGTTTAAAGTTGTAAGGGTTTCTTCAACTTCAAATTCGCCAGTTATCAATTCATTTATAGATTGGCAACCAGGAATTTTTGATAACCTTGATGGTGTAAATCTCACGGTAAATGCAGATTTTAATGTGTTTTTTAATGACTTTTTGAATGGAACGGTAACAGTAAATTCAGGAGCTAATTTTACATGTAGAAATATCTTTAGGGTTGGACGTGAAGGTAAAGGGGTAATTAATGTTGATGGAGGTGTTTTTAGAGCAAACGACCCTGCGAACTGGCAAGCTATTTTTATAGGTGTATTACAAAATGGCGATGGTATTGTAAATGTTAATAACGGAGGCTCAATTGAAGGTGGCTACCATGTTGAAGTAGGATCAAGAGATCATTACCCTCTAGGGGAATTAAACGTTAATACAGGTGGGGTATCTTCAGCGTATTGGGCAACTGTTATAGGGCCAAACGGAACCATTAATGTTAATGGAGGGACTATAAATGCAGGAAAAAGTTTAATTGTAGGTGATTTATATGTTGATACCGCCGGTACAGAGGGGGCTTTAACTTTAACACCAAATACAGGAGATTTAAACCTTAATTCAGGAACTGTAATCGTTAATCAAAATAGTTTAGATAAGCCTGAATTTATAGTACATACAGATGCTCAAATTTTAGTTGATGAAGGTAGCTTAGAATTAATTAATCCTGGCTACAATTACACTGCAGATATTAATGCCATGGTAACGAGTGGCCAAATTGTGCCTGCTACAGGAAAAAAAATAACTATTAACTACGACGGAACGAAAACGACTGTAACTGCTGAAGATATTTTAAGTGTGTCTGATAATAATTTAGAGAAGGCTTTTAAAATTTTTCCAAATCCAACAAATGGTAGTATTAATTTGAAATCATTAAATAATAATGCTTTTGATGCTCAATTAATTATTTATAATATGTTAGGTCATAAAGTTTGGACCGCTCAGTTAACGAGTACCTCAGGGATGCAAAAAATAAATATTGGCGAGAAATTAACTTCAGGAGTTTATATCATACAAATAAGCACGGATAATAACTTAAAATTCACCACTAAAATTAGCATCAAATAGGTTTTAATTTTTTCTGTTGAATATAATCGATACAAGTTACTAGAGGATTATAGCTATAGATGAAGGCTGGGCATTGTAATGATTGTTCAGCTTTTTTAATTGATGTTTTTATGGCGCATTCAGAATTTAGCTTAATTACATAATAATCAAATATAAAAACCAAAAATTGATTAAATATCAGTCTTGGTTTTTTGTTTTTTTATTAAAATCTTGATGCATTAGAGTTTTTAGGTGCTAATTGAACATAGGTATCCCTGTGAAGTCTTTAAAACAACTAA
>NZ_JACLAF010000011.1 GCF_015355625.1 Tamlana sp. I1 | reverse complement strand
CTAAACTATTTTATTAATAGAAGTACAAATGCTTCTGCAGAATCCTTTAATGCCAAAATTAAAGCTTTTAGAACGCAGTTCAGAGGCGTGAGAAACGTAAAATTCTTCCTCTATAGATTAACTACTATTTTTGCTTAATTCTAAAATCCCACAACTTTTGCTCTTGATCCGTTAATAGTTATAAGTTATGAGTGAGGAGTTATGAGTTATGAGTTAAGAGCGTTTGAAATAGATTTGGACTTGCTTGCTACGGTTACCTTTTAATTGTATTTATGTTTAGGAGTCATTATTGATTATGAACGATAACCCTCTAAAAACCAACAACCAGAATTGACAATTAACAGTGAACAATGAACAATGAACAATGAATAGTTATTAGTTATGAGTTATGATCGTTTGAAATAGAATACGACTTGCTTGCTACGGTTGAACTTTTAATTGTATTTATGTTTAGGAGTTGACTATGAATGATAACCCTCTAAAAACCAACAACTAACAACTAACAACTAACAACTAACTTCAAAAGGCTTCGACATGCTCTGCCTGACTGTTGTGCTCCTAATCGTATGTATTGTTTAGTTACTGATTATTGAATATCGATGCTAACCTGCTAAAAACCAATAACCAGTAACCAACAACCAATAACTAAAAACCAAAAAACCTATTTCTCCACTTTTACTAAGGACATTTTACCGTTATATGGTAAGGTTCCTTTTTGACTTAAAGCAGATTGTGCTTGGTTAATACCGCTGTAGTTTTCATAATAAATATAATACTTACTCGTATTTACATCGAAGAAGAAATTAATATTATTCTGTCCAGCAGCAACTGCTTTTCTTAAGAATTCATCTCTCTTATCAACATCGGTATGTACCGCAACTACTAAGTAATACCCGTCTTTAACATTATTAATACCCTTAACAATTTGGATGTTACTTAACTCTTCACCATAGTCAAAATCAGATGATTTTAAAGGCACAGAACTTATAGATGTAGATTCCTTAATTTCTTTTAATGCTGCGCGATCTTTAGCATAACGATCGGCTTCATTATCATATAAGGCACGTTTAATTCTACGTTTTCTCTCCTCTTTAATTTCCTCTTTTAATGCTTCAATTTTGAAGATAGATCCTTGTCTTAATTGTAATGCTTCTACTTGCTCTCTTTTCAGAATCTCTAACCTTTCTCTATAGAACTTGTTAGTTGCTTCATTTAAGTCTGGCACTTCTTTTAAACGGTCATTATAGATCTTATCTAATTTTCTAATCTTATTATTCTGTTCGTGAATAAGGTTTTCAATTTCTAAAGTTAAAGCATCAAGCTCTCTATTTTCTTGCGAAATACTCTTAAATGCTTTAGGTGCTTTTACAATACCTTTTTCACTTAAGTTATTCTCTTCAATTAAGTCGTCAAGATCCTGTTGTTTGCTGGCTACTTTTTCTGTTAATTTATCTAACAACAGTTTTTGCTCTTTACCAGTTTCATATACCGATCTAGAAATATCATTCATTAATCGTGTTGTTGCATCGGTTGGCATAATCGCTTTGGCCATATCAGCTTCTTCAGCTTTTTGTTTTTCTAATTCTGCCGCCAAACGCGCCGCTTCTTGATCTGCTAAACTTGCAGCTGCAGCCTGTTCTGCAATTCGAGCTTCTTCAGCAAGACGTGCTTCCTCTTCTTTTCTTAAACGCTCGGCTTCGGCCAGACGAGCTGCTTCTTGTTCTGCTTCAAGTCTTGCTACCTCGGCTAAACGCGCTTCTTCTTCTAATCTAAGACGTTCAGCCTCTGCTAATCTAGCTGCCTCGGCTTCTTCAGCAATTCTTGCCTCTTCAGCTAAACGGGCTGCTTCTACTTGTCTTAATCGTTCTGCTTCTGCAAGACGTGCAGCTTCTTGTTCTGCTTTAAGTCGTGCTTCCTCAGCTAATCGTGCTTCTTCTTCTTTTCTAAGACGTTCGGCCTCGGCTAATCTAGCAGCCTCGGCTTCTTCAGCAATTCTTGCCTCTTCAGCAATTCTTGCCTCTTCAGCTAAACGTGCAGCTTCTACTTGTCTTAATCGTTCTGCTTCTGCAAGACGTGCAGCTTCTTGTTCTGCTTTAAGTTGTTCAGCTTCAGCTAATCTTGCTTCTTCTTCTTTTCTAAGGCGTTCGGCCTCTGCTAATCTAGCAGCCTCGGCTTCTTCAGCAATTCTTGCCTCTTCAGCTAAACGTGCAGCTTCTACTTGTCTTAATCGTTCTGCTTCTGCAAGACGTGCAGCTTCTTGTTCTGCTTTAAGTTGTTGAGCTTCAGCTAATCGTGCTTCTTCTTCTTTTCTAAGGCGTTCGGCCTCTGCTAATCTAGCAGCCTCGGCTTCTTCAACAATTCTTGCCTCTTCAGCTAAACGTGCAGCTTCTACTTGTCTTAATCGTTCTGCTTCTGCTAATTGTTGTGATGCAGCTTCATTTCTAAGGCGTTCTGCTTCAATTTCCGCTAAACGTTCTGCTTCAACTTTACCCTGTAAGGCCGCTGCTGCCGCTGCTCTGCGTTCTCGTTCTGCTGCTGCCGCTTCTAATTGTGCCTGTGTTGGAGCTGTTGATGATTTTCTTGGTAAATCTTTTGGTGTTACACTTTGCGTAACCTTATTAGAACTCTTATAGCTCTTTTCAGGGATAATTAAACCTTGAGCTTCTTCTTCGTCATAATAACGATCTTTGTTTTTAAATCGGTATGCTAAAGTAATATCATGAGAATTCCCTAATGCCGAAATAGCACCTACAGCTTGTTCGTAATTGTACTCAAGCGCAACTTGCGAAGTAATATTTAAACCTACACCTACTGAAAAACCGTAAAGTGTATTATAGCCTGTTTGTCCCCAAAACCCCTTAGGTACACTAACCATCATAATACCAGAAACGATGGTTTGATCTTTTCTAAATTCAGAACGAATTAATGCTGAAAATTTACTTTCATCAAAAAATCCTCTTGAATTAAAATAACCTGTGTACATGGCATGTATTTGTACGCCCTGTTGTGGATTTTCTTCAATAACTTCTGATGCTGCAAAATTATAAGACACAATATTATTTAAAGCGACACCAAAATCTAAAAACTCTGTACCGTAGTTAAATCCGGGATTTATAGTAAAAACAGTATTTGAAGGCACATCATTTAGAACAGGGTCAGAATCGTTTGATATTACTTTTCCGTCATTAACGCCACTGCTATAAATTCCTAAATTAATACCAAAAGTTAAATTACTATAACGGTCTAAAGAAACATTATAGGCAAAATTGGCTACCCCTCCAAAAGTGGACAAAACACCATAATTTTGCTGAAATAAACTCAAACCAGCCCCTATGTTTTCTCTAAAACGCCCAGAATAACCAAATAAGTAGGTTTGCGGCGCATTATCAAACTGCGCAAACTCTCTATTATTATTAAAAGAGATGTATTTATTTTGTTCGCGAACAAAACTAAAAGTAGGGTTAATGAAAGTTCTATTAAATTTTAATGAGGTTCTCACTGGAATATTCAATCCTACAACACCATCTTCTTGAGCTTGGAATTGCTGAAGAAAACAGAAAAATAACACGATATGTAATAAATGTTTTTTCATGTTATTTAAGTACTGTTAATGTTCCTTTTCGGGCGCTACCGTTTGATGGAGTTATAATATAATAATACACCGGATTTACACTTTTAAAATCTATTGACTCCTCTGGCCAATTATTTTGATAATCTTTAGTTTCAAAAACGACTTTACCTTGAGCGCTAATTATAACGACTTCGGTATTGGTTCCTGCAACATATTCTTTTGGAATAATCCATGTATCATTAATACCATCTCCATTAGGACTTATGATATTAGGAATATTGGAAACATCAGGAAAAAAATCGGATCCCCCGGTTACTTTAAACTCAAAATCGGTTGAAGCCACACAGCTACCTGTTGAAGAATCTTGCGATACCACAACTTTATAATTACCAACCGTAGTAACGGTATAAGTATTTGTTGTCTCACCAGAAATAACTGTATTGTTTAAATACCAGACAAAAGTTGGGTTACTCGCATCGGTAGTTACAGTTACTAATAGTGTATCGCCATCATCAATAACATTGTCATCATCTAAACTAACCCCACTAATTTCACTATTGAAGCCAGAATTATCTAAATTAATTGATGCACTAGCCGTACAACTTCCTAAATTAACACTAACAGTATATTCACCAGACTCGTTTGTAACATAAGTTTGCTCGGTAGCTCCAGAAATAATCGATCCATCTTTATACCATTGGTAACTATCTCCAGTAGATGTACTTAAAGTAGTAGGACCATCACTCATACAGTATGGATTTCCTAAACTAGATGTCACAGAACTCACACCACCCGAAGCGACTTCAGTAACTTGAACACGGTTTGAATACGAGTTGGAACTACAAGTACCATAATTTGTTTCTACAAAATATCTTCCTGAAGTTGTAACCAATAAACTTTCTCCCGTGGCTACAAATTCCTTTGTTGTTGGACTTGTTTCTCGGTACCAATTGTAAGTAAGCGAAGGGTAATTTAATGGAGAATCATTATCTCCAGTTCCTGGATTGTCTATTGTTAATAAATAACTACCTCCCGAACAAAAATTAGCCGTTTCAACTAAATTGTTTATAGTAAATGGAGTGTCTTGTAATTTGTAATAAGCCGGAAAAGCATCAGATCCTGTACTTGTTGCTGGTAGGTCGGTACTTTTTACACGAACTTTATAAGATTGTCCTGAAACTATGGTAGGCACAGCAAAAGTTAAGGTTGCTGGCGATGTTGTTACTGCACCAGCTTCGGATGTATAAATAACTTCGGAGGTAGCAAAACTACCATCGGCACCAGATAATTCTATTATAAACTGATTTGAAGATGAAATAGAAGCTTCAGGTGAAAAACTAAAAGTAAGGTTATAACTATTAAAAGATGGACTTGCACAAGCTTGACTAAATCCCAAATTAGGTTTACTTATAACTACTTGCCCTTGTGCTAGAAATGAAAAAGAGAAAATAAAAAAAGTAAAAAATTGTATGAATGAGAGGTTTTTCATTTGGAAATTCCATCTACAAAACAAAGTCTAAAATCTACGGTCGCAATTAACACCTACATGTAAAACGTATGGTTATTTTAATCCTAAAAGATTATGCAATTGTAGACTTTAGACTTCGCTGTAGTTTGATTTGGGTTTGTTAGTTTGTTATGCTTAATCCAACTATAAATCTAAAAATGATAGTAGTTTAATTTAGTTTGATTCTACTTCATTAGAAGCAATAATCTTATTAATTCTTAGTCTATAATCTGGTCTTCTTAAATTGTTAATATCGATAAACGTTTCAGCATTATGTCCTTTAGAATACACATTGAAAAACGCGTGGTTACCATACCAGTTTTCTAAATCTTCGTTATTAGAGTTGTTTTCAACAAAAATGTTTCCATTACAGTTGCTGAAATACATATCTGTAAACTTAATTTTATCTAAAGTTTGTTGATTAATTTGAATTTTGTTCTCGAAAATAACCGCTGGATTAAATCCTGAAATGACACTTTTATTCATGTCAAGCGCTGCATTTTCTCCAACATAAACAGATTCTTTTACTAATCCCATGCTGATATCTGCTCTTAAATCTTTAGACACATTTAAAAAGGTTAAGTTTTGAGCTTTAAGTGCTGTTGAAGGCTTAGCGAAATCAACTTCTTCTCTCTTATCATAAGCTACAACCTCAAGACATCTTGAGCCACTGCTACTAGAAACATAAGGTGATCTTACTGCTAATGAATTAATTAACTCACATTGCGCACCATAATTAAATTTATAATCTGTTTGATTCGCTTTATAAGACACCATTTTATTCATTGAAAAATTACCTCCCCAAATTTCAAAAGAATTTCCTTGGGCATTACTAACCATAATGTTTTCTAGTACTGTTTCTCTTCCAACACCGGCTAATAATAAACCATTAAAATTCAATCCTGTTTTAACTCTGCTTCCAGCATATTCAATTCTTACATACTTCATTAAACCTGAATTACTATTCAAGTTTTCGCCTCCATAATTTGTATGCGCGTAGTTTGACCCTGCTAATCTTGTATAATATGACGCTACAGAACCATTTCCAAATTTATTAGTTGCCGCATCACCAAGAATGATTAAACCACCCCAGTCGCCTGCTTTTTTAATTTGTCTGTTTGAAGTAAAAATAATCGGATCGGTTTCTAATCCAGCCGCAATAATAGCCGCTCCTTTAGTTATTGTTAACGATGCTTTACTTGCATAATCTCCAAGAATTACTGTTCCTGGCTCAATGGTTAGTACCGCATTGTTTGTTACAAAAATACTACCAACTAATAAATAAACATGCCTTTTAACCAACTTAGTATCTTCAGTAATGTTTCCTGTTAAGATTTGAGAAGGCTCGGCATAACTCTGATTTCTGGATTGAAAATCAGTCCAATTATTTAGCCAGTTATTTTTTCCTATAATTCCTTTTTCTTGCTGTGCAAAACTAGTTGCTAATGCAAATAGAACGATGAAAACTGTAAGGGTAATTTTTTTCATAATTAAACAATTTGGAGTTAAAACTATAAACGACTTTATATCATCTACAAATCAAAAATAAAAATAAATCCATGAAATACCAATTATTTCGACTAAATACACAAAATAAGTTGTTTTTGACGAATTTTCTATCGACGAAATGCACAATGAGGGATTAAAAAATTATTTTTTTCTTAATAAAAACTGTTTTACTAAAATTTAGATTGAAATCAGATGTGTTATTTTATTCAAAAATTCAATTAGAATAAGCCTGTAAAACTTAAAATATTGCACTAAAAAAATGCTATTAAAACAATAAAACTTAACTTTTATTAAGTTCAAATTACTTTAATAGCATCAAAATATTATAATATTATGATGAGATTTTACGTCTAACGAAATTCGTTAAATTGGTGTAAAGATTTTAAAATCTCTTCATAGAATAAAATTGCAGAAATTAAATTTCTAGTATCAGCATAAGGTAAATACTCATTTAGAAAAAATGTCGTACTATTTACGTACTCATCTGCCGCCTCTAGTTGATTATCTAAAGCTTTTACATTGGTACTATTTGTAGGAATACCTAAAGTTACCATGGTTACACCTGGTTTTGTAGCAAAAGCAATATAAGGTAATATTCTAGTAAGTACTTTATTTCTTTCTCTATAAAGCGCTAACACTTCACCCTTTTGCATACGCTCTAATTCTTCTACATTATGGTACTTCTTAATAGTAACTTTATCACTAATAATACTTCTTGGACCGTCAGATTTTTGAGCAAAACCAATACCTGTTATTAAGAATAGGCTAAAACTTAAAAAGATTAATTTTATTTTCATACTTGAGAGTTTAGGGTTAGTTTTACAAATTTATGTAATTAAACGACATTAACAAGCGTTTTGTCGATTTTTTTATTTTTATTTTACGAATTTCTAACAATTTTAGAACAAAATCCAATTAAACGGCAATATTAATAAGTAAAAAGCGTTTGGGCAAATTTTTTTTAATGTTGAAATTTCCGTTTTCTAAAATAAGCCAATACAGAAACAACCACAACAAGTACTATTAATACATAAATAAATTTTGGTATGGGCAGCGGATCGCCAGCAGCATAACTATGTAATCCTGATAAATAATAATTCACACCAAAAGAAGTCATTATAATAGAGCCAAAAGCAAAAACGCTTGCCGTATTAAGTACATATTTACTTTGTAAACCTGGAATTAGACGTAAATGCAATACAATAGCGTACACTATAATACTGATTAACGCCCATGTTTCTTTAGGATCCCAAGCCCAATAACGCCCCCAGGATTCATTAGCCCATATACCTCCTAAAAAAGTACCCACCGCTAAAACAAATAAACCAATGGTCATTGATATTTCATTGATATATGTTAATTCCTTAATTCGAATATCAATTTCTTTTTTAGTTTTTTCTGTTTTAAAAATCATTAACAATAAAGCCATAAATCCTAAAACTGCCGAAAGCGCTAAAGGGGCATAACTACTCACTATGGTGGCCACGTGAATTTTTAACCAATATGATTTTAATACAGGCATTAAATTGGTGATTTCCGGACTTAACCAATCTAAATAGCTCACAAATAATAAAGCCCCCGAAAACAAGGTGGCTAACGGCAATGCAAAATCGGACTTTCTAAACGTTAGTAAACCACATAATAAGAGTACCCAAGACACGAAAACCAACATTTCATAACCGTTACTCCACGGGGCGTGTTGTGCGACATACCATCTTAAGATAATATTACCTGTGAAGAGTAAAAAACAGATAAGCGTTAACAGTACAAAGAGTCCCCAAATGAGTTCGATAACTTTTTTTCTTGTAAATATTTTTGAAATCGCCAATACTAAAAGTACACCGCCTATAGTGAAGAAAACTTGAAACAACCAAAAGTTCAAATTTAGTTCGTTATACCACAATTCGGCTTCAATACGCTTTCTTGATGGGATGATATCTTTACCCAATACATCTTGAAAGGTTTTTATATATTCTAACTTTTCACTGGCTGCAACCCAATTCTTTTTATTGACATCTTCAAAATAACTTGGAATAATTTGTTGAGCAAACTTTGCATCATCTGGAGGGAAATCTTCGAAATTATGGGTTTGGCTGTGCCACTTATTATTAGCGTCATTACTATTAGGAAACACCTTTAAATAATTCCCCGAAAACACATTATATAAAATATTGAAGCGTTCGTCTACTTTAATAACTTCTTTATCAAACTCATTACGTTCGGCCGGTTTTTTTTGGTTCGCCTTTTCGACCACTTCTCCAAGTAAATATTTACCATTTTTATCTAATAAATCGGTGAAGGACACCAAACCATCATCACTGACATTTAAGTTACTAAATAACTCCCCGCCTTTTTCAACATCAACTTTAATTAAGGGAATAAATTGCCAGATATTAGATGCCGATTGCATGGCAAGAAAAGCCTGGTTCGCACTAAAAGTAATACTTTCCCCTTTTTCGGAAAATTTAAAATATGGTTTTCTAGTAAGTTTTCTTAAAAACTCTGAAGCCAAGGTGTTCATTGGTTTTATTCGACCATCGAGATCCTGAACCATTAAACGGCCAAACATGTCGGCATGTTGTTCATCGACCGTTAACTGCTGAATTGTTTTTATATTAATTTCAGGAGTTTTTATTTGTGAAAAACCTAGCGCTGAAAAACAAAACAACAAGACAAGTACCGCTGCCGTTTTAGTTTTCAACTTTTTTAATTTTTTATTTACCAATGTAAAACGCGATGTTTTACTAAATAGAGTAAAGAACATCCCTATCATCATTAAAAAATAACCTAAATAGGTGATGTTTGTTCCTAATGCGTCATGATTTACAGCAAGTACAGTCCCTAATTCATCGGTATCATAACTGGCTTGAAAAAAACGATACCCTTTATAATCCAGCACATTATTCATAAAAATGCGGTGTGGTATTGCTTCATCACCATCAATTACAGTAACTTCACTAGCATAGGCAGACGGACTTGTAGAACCAGGATATCGTTCTAATTCAAAATCGTTCAATTTAATTGCAAAAGGTGTTGTTATAGGTTCAGCCCCATACGAAATGGTTACTTTTACGTTATTAAGCTCGACATCATGCGTGGTTGGTAAAAATCCTTCTCTATATAATATGTTCGTGGTTTCTTTTTTTTCACCGACTTGCACATCTACAATTAAAGCATCATCTTTTTGCTCGTCGTTATCTTTTGGTTTTTCTGAAACACTAACTAAAGTTATTTTCCCTTTCGGGTGATATGATAATGGCACAAATGAAGCATCGCCATCGCGATATAAGGTTCGCAACTGAATGGTATGCAAACTGTCTTTTACAATGGTGCTTGCTGTTTCGGTAGCCATGACAAACATGCTTAGGTTTCTTGGTGATAAAATATAAAACACACCGTCTTGCTCTGTAATATTAATAACATCATCTTGATTTACATCGAAACCAATTTTATGTTGATGCTCGCCTATAGCTTCAATCTCCCCTTTTTCTAAAAAAACAGTCTCCCTTCCGTTTCCTGCTGAAACGACCATTTGAATTAATGGTTTACCATCTTCAGCATCATCTTTAATTTCGGGAACAGCATCGGCTATAAATTCATTATATGAAATTTTCACAGGCAGATTATTAAAGTCTGTATTAATTTCAAAATCGTTATTGCTTAATGGTGAAAAGTTCAGTTTTCTTTTCACTGTTTTTGTTTTGCTTCCATCAGAAAGATGGACGTGTAAATAATTATTTGTTGATATTATAACGTTTGAAGAAGCACCTTCTCGAATTCGCATAATTCCACTATATGAAGCATACCTTGTAATACCAGCACCTAATAAAATAATTATAAATGCTAAATGAAACGTTAATAATGGCCATTTTTCTAAACGCCAGAGTTTGTATTTATAAATATTCATTATAAAACACACGCCCAACCCTAACATAACCACTTCGAACCACCAAGTATCGTAAATCATTTTCCAAGCTGTAGCCGTACCAAAATCATTTTCAACAAAAGTTGCAGTAGCCATGGACACAGCAAAAGTTAATAACAGAAATACGGCTAATATTGGTGAAGCGAAAAAACGGTAAATTTTATTCATAGATATGGAAAAGTAGGATGGGTATATTAAATTAAAAAAGACCGTTTGAAAAGTGAGTTAATTTTGATTTATCAAGTTGAATTTGTCGAAACCCAAATGGATTAGTAATCAGTTAAAAATATTTCGACAAGCTCAATATGACATCAAGTAAACTTTTCAGACAGCCTCTTTTAATCTATTGTGTAAAAGTGTTTTTTTTTAATTTGTTGCAGACACAGCGTTAATCGGCATTTTTGCCTCACGCTCTTTAGCCTCTTCAAGCCATTTTGGTAAAAGATTCTTTTTAAACTCAGCTTTTTCAGCTTTAAGTTTTTCCATATCTAAACCAATATACTCTTGTGCTTTTGCCTTTGTTGAAATATCTGGAAAATCTACAGGAGCATTATGACCTAAAGTAGCCAATAAACGTGCTAACTTAACACGCGCTTCTTGAGCAATTACCAAACCACTTCCTATAACTCTAGCGGTTTCAACTGGTGAATGGAAAGATGCACCATGAGCAGCTGCTGAATAATCCCAACGCCATTGTCCGTGACGAATATCGGTTAAAATTGGCTTCATTTGTTCTTCTGTCGCTCCTAAGTCCCAACATTTTTTAGCTTCAACATGCGCTTTAACTAACATATTTTCAAGCTTCAAACGGTTTTCGGTTGCTTTACGTTGTCTGTCGTAAACATTTTCTATTAGTTTACTTGCCTCTGCTCTATGACATACTTGACAAGCATTCGAAGTATTGTTTAAAGGTGACTGAATGTGATGATCTGTAAATTTTTGTCCGCCTTCACTTTTATACGGCATGTGACAATCTGCACAAGATACGCCTCTATCGGCATGAACACCTGTAGTAAACGTTTCGTAACCTGGATGCTGCGCCTTTAACATTGGTGTTTTACTTAATTGGTGAGTCCAATCAGAGAATTCTATATTATCATAATAGGCTTCCATGTCTTCAACCGTCATCCCATCTTTCCATGGGAATACTAAATAAGGTATCCCCTCTTTTCCTGGCAAGTTTTTATTAAAGTAATACTCCACATGGCATTGTGCACAAACTAAAGAACGCATTTCATTGTGTGTTGCTTTATTGATGTCTTTCCCCATCGATTCGAAAGCTTCAACTAAAGCAGGTCTAGTAATACGCAATTTCATGGTTTTAGGATTGTGACAATCGGCACAACCAATTGGGTTTACAATCTCGGCACCTTTATCTGCCCATTTACCACTATAAAATTCATCTATACCAATTTCATTCATTAAACGTGGTACATCAGGACTTTTACAAGTCCAACAGGTTGCAGGCATTGGTCCGTCGCCATCTCCTTTAGGACCACCTGTTCTTAATGTATTATTAATATCTTCAATAGCATAAGCATGTCCTCTACCCTGATTATAATCTTTAGAAAAACCATACCCTGCAAATAAAATTACAAGGTTAGGATCATCAGCCAACACATCATGAGTTGCAGAACCGCCTTGCATAGACGCAAAAGTAGTATCGAGCGTTTGCATATAAGATTGATACTCTAACGGAAAGTTCTCCCCCCAAACCTCGTTTCTTGGTTCGTTCTCAGCGATATTAACCTGAGGCACATATTTGTATTTTGCTTCCGATTTTCTATTGACAATACTTGATGCCAAAAGCCCTAATAGAAACACTACAATAATGGTTACGATAAATAATACTTTGTTTTTCATCTGCTGTACTTTTATTATTTTTTAATCTGCTCTTGCATCCACTCAGGAATAACAAGTTCATCCTCTCGGTCTGTGGGTATAGGTGCTATATTGAATTTGATTGTTGACAAACCATGAACACTACCATGCGGTACTTGTTTATGGCAGCTCCAACATTGTCGTCCTGTTCTATTTTCTCTGTGATCTTCTATCCAACCATCATATTTCACTTGCGTTACTTGTTGAACGTGGCAGCGAATACAATTATCCTGAACCACTTCCTGAGATGCTTTTTGCATTTCAATAACATCGGGTTCTGCTCTCATAGTAAAAACAGAAGCATGATACAAACCATCTTTAGCCTTAAAATAATAGGTGTTAAATATATTATCGTGCGGTACATGGCAATCGTTACATTTTGCCCATTCTCGATGCGAACTATGCATCCAACTGTTATACACAGGTGTCATAACATGACAATTCACACAAGCTTGTGGATCATCAGACATATAAGAGATTATTTTAGACTCTCTAGCCATAAATAATCCTAAGCCAATAATAACAGCAATAAAGAAGACTGCTGTTGGTCGCCATCTTGATGATTTTGGAGGTAATATTTCCCTTTTCTTCTTCAATAGAATCTGTATTGGAATTATTAAATAGCGTTAGTCAACCTTCTAAATTACTATGATAAATAACAAAATAAATCTGTAATAATCGTTAGAAAAAGGTCTCTAACTTAGACATGTTAAATTTAGTTAAATTCTATTTTTTGACAAACCATAATTCAAAAAAATATCAAATTTTAATCTTATCAATAATTATTTTAAATTACACTATAATCAAAAACTATAGACACCTAAAAACACAGGAGCTTGAAACAATAAAAACAGCTAAAAAACAACACCTTACACAACATAGAGCTATTTAAAAATCATAACCCTATCGCTTAATAAAAATTTGTTAAATCTGAAAAATATCCTGAAACATTACAATTCTGGATTAAAAATTACAAGAATCATCAAAAAAACGGGAAAATTAAGACTGGAAAAACTCATTTTTTTAAATTACGTGTGTAAAATTTGAACAGAACGACTCCGTTAAAAATTAAAATTTGAAAACCGAGTCATCGTTATGTAAATGATATAATTCAAGTTGAATTAATTAAAAATATTAAAGAATTATATAGACTATCATTCTCAAAACTATGTTTACACAAAGTTGAAGCAGATGAAATCAATGTTTATTTTAAGCTTGACACTATTTATTAATGAAGAATCAGATTAAAGAAGATACATTGAAACCAAGTTAACATGTGCTTACCCCCTTCAATCCCCAAAGTTTCGAAATCTTAACTTATACCAATACCTTTTTTAATAATTGATTGATACAGAACTAAAAAACCAAGCCATTTATTTAAACAGCTTGGTTTTATCTTAGAAACTAAAAGAACATTAGTTACGCTTGCAATCAGTCTCTTGGTATTAAATAATTAATATATTATATGACTGATTAAAAAGCCACCTTTTTTGTAACACTACCTTCCTTAGTAGAAAGTTTTACCATATATATAGTAGCAGGATTAAAGTTGTAATTAAAGGTTTCTTGATTTCTCATATTTTTTGAAACTAGCACACGACCAGCTAAATCTATAATCTGAACATGACCAGAAACGTTTTTTAACTTTACCCCTGTTTTTAACACGGTAAAGTTGTTTTCTAGCGCAACATCGTTTGAACTTAAAGTTGGCCCTAAATACGTTGCTTTCCATGATTTTACAACAAATTGACCACCATCATTAGCTCTTACAATTCCGAACGTATAATCGCCTGTAGTTGGTACAGTTACTGTTTCGGTATAAGTTACAAATGAACTACTTGTACCATCTTGCAGGATAGGCGCTGAAACAGTTCCTCCAGAAGCCCAAACATCTTGAATCCAAGATAAATTATCTTTATTTTGTACCATGATAACCCCCTCTATACTGTATTCGCCAGCTGCTAAACCAGTTACTGAATAATTAAGTGAACTATTTCTTTCTATTTTAACGCCATAAGTTCCTCCAAACTGATTTGATGACACGGTTCCTGTAGTAGAAAATCCATTTGGCAAATTAGCCATAAATGCATCAGACTCGGTTTGATTTTCTAGATTGAATTTAAACACATCTGCACTCGGAGCAGCCTCTGTTACCGTTACAGACCAAACCTCTGTAGTGGTGTTGTCTTGTGCTGTAACCGTATAATCTATAGCTCCAGAAGAAAAATCTTGAGCTTCACCAGAAAGCGGTGAAACAGTTGCTCCATTTGAAAGACCTATAGTTGGAGTTAAACTAGCTAATGAAGTCCCATTTACAACTTCAATACTAACAGTATGAGCTCCTGAATCTATGGTAGCTGTTCCTGATTGTTCGGCTAGAATAAAAGATACTATATCTGTTTCTGTATTTGCAACCGCTTCGGTAACTGTAACCGTCCAATCTTGCATTGTTGTAGCATCTTCAGCAGTTACTGAGTAAACAACAGGGTTTGAAAAATCCTGAGCAACGCCAGATAACGGATTAACAGTTGCGTTGGCAGATAAAGTTATGGCTGGGGTTAAACTGGTTAAGTCTGTACCAAAGGCAACTTCAATAGCTACAGTATGAGCAGTTGCATCAATGGTTGCTTCACTAGTTTGTTCTGGTAATGTAAATGTAAGAATGTCTGTTTCTGTGCTTGGTCCTGTACTCACTTCAGTGACTTTAAAATTTCTAATAGCTGAACCCGGAGTTCCTCCATTTCTGTTTACACCCACACCAAATACCATGCTTGCACTTGTAGCTTCAAAAGTTACTGAATAAGCACCATCTGCATTATCAACAAATCCAGGTAAAGGCGACCCAACAACTGTAACGCCTGAAGGAGAATTTCCTTCAGATTCTGGCCAAGCATAAAGAGTCATATCTACTTTGTCATTTTGAGTTCGAAGGGTTGCTTCAATCTTATAATCTACTCCTATCGTTAAACCTGTAGCATGATAGGCTAACCATAAATCTCCAGAAGTATCTGCTGTATAAAATCTGATTCCATCTGAACCTCCCCAGTTAACAAAATCCAATTTTTGTTCTCCAGTTACTGTCCATGGAGATGGTACTGTAATGTCATTAGCGGGTACTGGCCATCCTGTTGGTGTTCCAGCTGCCCAATCTACATCGACAACTTGTGCATTTAAAGTTAATGCACCGATAAACATCACGAATAATAATGTAATTTTTTTCATAAGTTAATTTAATTAGTTAGTTGTAATTATTTTGTACACTTTGTACACTCTAAACTACTCATTACACATCAAAAACTTAAAAAAAGGGACTTGACAAAAACTAGACAAGCCCCACATTTACAACTAAATACACAATAAACCACAAGAAACTCTTGAAAATGACTCAACAAGCATTACATCATTTACTTTTTTTTAGATTAAACTATGAATCTTTTAGATTTAGGTATTTTCTTTAAAATACAACATTTGAAAGGCATGAATTATCCAAAAAAAAAAAAAATCGCCTAAAAAATTACATTTTTAGACGATTTTTATATTGATAAAGAAAGTTGATTACTCAGGTTTAAAAACTCTGATATAATCAAAATAATTTCTGGTTCTTTCTGGGGTTGTTACTCCTGGATCGGTAAGGTAGTCTATACCAGTATTTTCTCTCCAACCCTGGGCAGCCTGACTTATAATTAAATACATGGGTTTTACTAAACCAGTGCCATCTGTGTAATTTTCTGGATCTATTTCATCTTCAGGAGTTCTTCTAACCTCTTTACCATCTACATAATACCTTAAATCTCTAGGCTCCCACCATAAAACGCCGTACGTATGGTAATCTTGCGACCAAACGGTATTTTTGCCATCAGCGTACCAAGTTTCTTGTCCTGTGGGCTGATAATCTTGAAACGGATCTCTAATAAACACATGATGACTTAAATGTAATCGCTTAGAAAAATAGTCGTTTGTTACATCGCCATAAGCCTCAAGATTATCTATTTCTTGCGTAGAATCTTCGCTTAACATCCACACAGCAGTAGACAATGGCGAATTGCTAATTTTAACACGCGCTTCCATATACACAGGATATTCAACCTTTTCTTTAGAGCTAATACAACCTGTTTCAACAGTTCCATTAACTACAGCAGCTTCAAATATCATTTCGCCATCTACGATTGAAGAACGCGACGCAGTATATCTCGTTTTATCGGGCCCTCTCCAACCATTGAAAAATTTATCCTGCCAATTTGTTGTAAATTCTTCGGATGATTTATCGGCTGAAAATTCGTTTGAAAATTTATCTTGATAGGTCCAAGTTTTACCTTCTTCTAAAACAGGTAATGCTTCAGGAAGCATGTACATATCCTCTTCTTCTTCACCTTCATTTTCATTTTCGCCGCCTTCATTCTCATTACCTTCATTTTCATCGCCTCCGTTTCCTGGATTGTCGATTTCTTGATCATCATTAATAGGTGTATCTGCTTTATCACAATTAAAAGCGAACATGACGCACAATAATATTACATATTTCATTTTCTTAATTTTTTTTAAAATCTTATTTAAGTTAAATTGGTTTATAAACTCGAATCCAATCTATAGTATAGGTATTGTTTTCTAAATGGCTAAGTTCCTCATCGGTTGTGGGGTAGAACAAGACAACACACCAAATATCGTGATTAGAAATAAGAATTTATTTACAGACATTTTAGTTGATATTATACTTTATGTAATATTAGAAATTATAAATAACAAAATGCTTTTATGAAACTAGACTAAAACTCGACATTGATTTAAACCATTGATTTTCAATACACTAAATTTAATTTAGTTAAACACAATATGCAGTTTGAAAACTGTCTGAGTTACAAAAACGGTTTATTCAAAAAACAATCAAAATCATCGTTTAACAAAGTATACATTACCATTTATAAGGTGAGGATTTTAAAATATCGGTAAATTAAATCTGATTTTTTTTATTGATTAGTTTTGCAACTATTATAATATTTGTAATCTATAAAAATAAATTAACTACATTTATTTGCTAATAAAACTACACCTTGAAATTAAAATTAAACATAAAACTGTTTACTTTCTTTCTTTTTTGTCAATTCACTTTTTCGCAAAACAATATTGAATTTCAGAAATTAAAAGGAGAGAATGTATCTACGCAAAGCATTACCTACGCCATGGCGCAGGATACTATTGGAAATTTATGGATTGCAACCGAAGAAGGTGTTTTAAAACACAATTCTAAATTCTATAAAATTTACAATACCTATAATGGCTTACCCGATTTTTACAGTAACCGAACCAAAGAAGTTTTTATAGATTCCAAACAACAGGTTTGGATTGGTTTAGAAAACGGCGTATGTCTATACGATTCTAAATTAGATATTTTTAAACCGGTAGAGAATAATTCGGACATAAACCCTTCATTAGTAACTACTATTAAAGAAGATAGCCATGGAACTATTTGGGTTGGCGGATTTAATGGTTTATGGAAATACGACACAAAATCGAACACCAACGAACTGGTTAGAATTGTTAGCAATCACAACATTCTATCTTTAAGCACTTATCAAGATCATATTATTTTAGGTACTCAAAAAGGTCTCTATATATATGATACCACCCATGATACCCTAGAAAAAAAGAATTTAGATAACGACCTTAATAATATAAGCCTTGTTACACAGTTAGACAACCACTTTATTATTGGCACTAAAACGGGAAAACTGTTTAAAATAGACACTAAGTCTCTTGCCGTTACTAAGATAGATTTAAAAACAAATCTAACACATACCATAACCGATGTAATTAAAAACAAGGATAATAGCTATTATATTTCCACAGATGGTGATGGAATTTATCACGTAACGCATACTTTTTCCATCCTTGATCATTTTATAGAAGACCCAAATAACCCAAACACACTTTCTAGTAATGGGGTTTATGATATTCTGTTCGATAAAGAAAATATTTTGTGGGTTGCCACTTATGGTGGTGGTATAAATTACTTCGACTCCAACAGAGTACCCTATATTAAAATACGCCACCGTTTTAATGACAAAAATAGTATTGTTACAGATTTTACAAGAGCAATTGCCAAAGACAAAAATGGCAATTTATGGTTTGGTACAAAAAAAGGAATTAGCATTTGGTACAGATCTAAAAACACATGGCGCCATATCCCTAGCCTTGCTAACCAAGCAAAAAGACAACAAGACATTGTAATGGCTTTAGAACCCGACAACGATTACATGTGGGTTGGCACGTACAACAATGGCCTTTTTAAGTTAAACATAAATTCTCTTAAAAGCACACATTACAACAAAAAACACCCTGAACTTTTAACTAAAATATACGCTGTCTATAAAGATTCTAAAAATAATATTTGGGCAGGAGGTATTGAAGGCGATTTAGCTGTAATAAAACCAACTGGAGGTATTGAAACTTACCCCATACAACAATTAAAATCTATTAATGAGACGCGTAAAGGCAACATACTTACTACAGGAAGATATGGTGTATATACCATAAACCCCATTACAAAAGAATTCAATTTAATTGAAGCTTTAAAACCTAATATAAACACTTTAGGATACTCTACAATTAATAGTAGTTACGAAACCCAAGATGGTAACCTTATTTTAGCAACAAACGGTCAGGGTCTCGTTTTTTACAATTCTAAAACAAATGCTGTAAAAAAACTTACCCTAGACTCTGGAATGCCTTCAGATATTGTTCAAGGCTTCATAACAACATCAGACTCTACAATTTGGGCAAGTACTACAAAAGGGTTAGCCAATATTAACATTACCCAAAAAGACACCATCATAAATATTTTTGATAGTCGTGATGGTTTAGCAAGCACTGAATTTAATTATGGGAGTTACAGAAAACTAAACGACAGTTTATTTGCTTTTGGAGGTGTAGGTGGCGTTACCCTTTTTAACCCGTATAGCATTAAAAACGACAGTTACACGCCCAAATTAGTATTCGATTCCTTCAAGTTATTTAATAAAACCGTTCAACCTGGAGAGGGCATCCTATCAAAACCTATAAACGATACAGAATCCATTACTTTAAAACATGATGAAAATTCAATCGAAATCAGTTTTACAGGGGTTTTACACAGTTCGGCATCTAAAATTAAATACGCATATATTCTAGAAGGTTTTGATAAAGCATGGACTCCCCCTAGCCCTACACATTATGCTTCGTATACCAATTTAAGTCCTGGTCGTTATGTTTTCAAAATTAAGGCCTTCAACAAATACGCAAATTCTAGTGATACTCGCCAAATTGAAATTAATATTTTATCCCCTTGGTGGGCTACTAGCAGAGCTTTTCTGCTCTATTTTGTGCTTTTAATAGGTGTCATTTTAACCATTATACATTTTACAAGTGTTATTGTTAAAAAGAAAAATGCCGATGAGCAAATCGATTTCTTCAACAATGTGACGCACGAAATTAAAACCCCATTAACCATTTTAATTTCATCCTTAGATAATGTGACGGAAAATGCCGGAACTAACGAAGACTCAAAAAAACGAATTAAAACAACTGTAAAGCGTATCAATTCTCTTTTTGAACAAATGCTGAATTTTCAAAAAGCAACATCAGACTCTGCGCAAAATATAGACATTACCAAGATTCATGTTGAACGCCACTTAAGAAAACGCATTCATAATTTTGAACCTTTAACCAAAGAAAAAAACTTAAAAGTTATACTTAATAATAATTGGAATGAAGGTGAATTTTATTTTGATAAAGATGATTTTGATAAAATTATTTTAAACCTCATTACCAATGCCATAAAGTATTCGTTTGAAAACGGCACTATTACCATAAACCTCTACCAAAACAACATGCGCGAGCTAAAAATAGAGGTGATTGATGAAGGTTTAGGCATACCAAAAGACCAACAAAAATTTATTCTTAAACGCTATTACCGTGCTAGAAACGTTATTAACAGTCAGCGTCCAGGAACAGGACTCGGTTTAATGATGGTTAAAAAACTGCTTGAAAAAACGGGTGGCAGCATCGATTTTACTAGTGAAGAAAATAAAGGTACAACATTCACTGTAGTGCTTAAGAATTTGAAATTTGAATACGATAAAAAAATATTTTCAAACGAAAAACCTGCCGACAATGTTATTGAATTAGATAGTGAAGAACCTTCTGAAATTGAAACCTTTAGCGACAGCAAAATTTTAATTGTTGAAGATAATGACGAACTTCGAGACGTGTTGGTAAAAACGCTGGGGGTTTATTTTCAAATATTTGAAGCCTCCAACGGAAAGCAAGGCCTAGAAATGGCGTCGCAAATTTTTCCAGATATTATTCTTACCGATCTTATTATGCCAGAAATGGATGGAATGCAAATGGCTAAACAGTTAAAAGACGATATTAATTTAAATCACATTCCTGTTTTTATGTTAACGGTGCTGCAAAATTCGGCACAAAAACTAGAAAGTATAGAAAACGGTATATCAGAATACATTGAAAAACCTATAGAAATTAAGTTTTTACTAGCTAAAATGGTAAATACTTTAAAGTGGCAGAAAAAGTTACGTGATAAATTCATTCAGAATAACGATGCCGATAATGCCTCGCTATTTAGAAATAAAAACGACCAAGAGTTTCTAGAAAACCTTGAAGACACTATTATTAAGAATATTGAAAATGAATCGTTCTCGGTGCACGATTTATCGGCAAGTTTTAACATGAGTAGAACATCCTTATATATGAAGCTTAAAAACTTAGTGGATTTATCGCCTCAAGATTTTATTATTCATACCAAATTAAAGCATGCTAAAAAATTGCTTATAGAAAACACGTGCAGCATAAAAGAAGTGGCTTACCGCTCTGGATTCTCCAATCCTAAATATTTTAGCACCTCATTTAAGAAATTTTATGGCCTTACTCCTAGTGGATTTTTAGATTCTTTGAAGGAAAAATAATCTAATAACACGTTTTACTTCTAGTATCACATTCATAAAAACCATCGTGTTTTTTTATATTATTCAATTAACAAACCCTTAAAAACCTAGTATTTTTAAGGGTTTGACAATAATCGAACCTTTTATGATGTATTTCAAACTGCATTTTTAAATCATTAAAGTAGTTTAGCTAAACTAAAATTAAACTAAACTATTATGAAAAAACATTTCTGTTTATTATTACTAATTCTTCCTTTCGGATTGTTTGCTCAAAAAACAATTAAAGGGACCGTGGTAGACAATACTAATTTCCCTCTGCCAGGAGCTTCTATCATAATAAAATCTACTACAACCGGTGTTGTTACAGATTTTGATGGAAATTTTGAAATCACCGTTCAAAAGCTACCTGCTACACTATCGGTAAGCTACTTGGGCTTTGTTTCTAAAGATGTTAAGGTTAACAACCAATTAGAATTAACCATTACACTTGAAACCGACGAACAAAAGTTAGACGAGGTAGTCGTGATTGGTTACGGTCAGGTTATGCGTAAAGATTTAACCGGTTCGGTAGGTACTGTAAAACCTACTACAAACAGTGTTGATCAAACAAATGGTGTAGAAGGTCTTATACAAGGTAATGTAGCTGGTGTTACAGTAAGACAATTGGGCTCTGAGCCTGGTGCACCTTCTAGTATCAAAATTAGAGGTCTTAATAGTTTAACAGGAAACACAGAGCCGCTATATGTTATAGATGGTATTATTGTAGATTCTGCTACCGAAGATACCTTAGATCCGTTATCTGGAGGAAATAGTTATTTATCACCACAAGGTGGTATTACAGGAATAAACCCTAGAGATATTGAAAATATTGAAGTTTTAAAAGATGCTTCAGCTACCTCAATTTATGGTTCAAGAGGAGCTAATGGGGTTATTTTAATTACAACCAAAAAAGGAAAAAGCGGCAAAGCTAAATTTAATTTTAGTGCGGTTTCTTCAATAGGTACTATAACCAATAATATTGATGTGTTAGACACTAATGGTTACGTTGATTATCAAAATGATATAAAAGCAAATGCTGGTTTTGCACCAAGTTATTACACGTATCCAGATGGCAGTATTGCTCAATTTGTTAACAGTGAAGACTACATGATTAATAACGCCGATTCTATTGAAAGATTAGAAGGTGTTGATTGGAGTGATGACACCTACCAAACGGCAATCTCTACCAACTACAGACTTACAGTTTCTGGTGGTGGCGAAAATGGAAACTATTATATTGGTGGTGGTCATTCAAAGTCAGAAGGTATTGTACCACGCTCGTTTGCTAAAAGCACCGACTTTGTTGTTAACTTAAATAACGATTTAACAAGCAAATTAGAATTAGGTACTAAAATCTCTGTTTCATACACTGAAAATTCAGCATCTAAAGGCACCGATAATTTAGGAGGAACCAACAACAACTTGGTTAGACAAATTGTTTCTGGTGCACCTTTCTTAGGTTTTGAAGACAACAATAATGCTGGTGATGATTTTGAAGAAAATTTAGATGGACCAAGAGCTTGGATTTCAGACTATGATGATTTATCAAACGAACTGAGATTACTTGGTGCTCTTAAATTAGATTACAAACTGACTAACGATTTAACTTACCGTTTACGTTTTGGATCAGATTACAGAAGCAAAGAACGTAAAGTTTGGTACGGAACAGGGTTAGACAGAGGTAACAGAGCTAATGGAGAAGCAGGAATGAGTACATTAAATCGTTTTAGATATAATGTAGATAATACGTTAATGTACAAAAAACGCTTCAATAAAAACCATAGAATTAATGGAACTGTAGGAACAGTATTCGATCAAAGCATCATAGAACGTAGAACCAATCAAGCATCCGATTTTCCTAATGAAGATTTAAGAGCTGATGGTATTTCTTATGGGCAAGTTTTTCAACCGATGTTTTTAGACAAACAAAAAGAAACCATTATTTCTTTCTTAGGGCGTTTTAATTATACCTTATTAGACCGTTACTTATTTACTGCAACGTATAGAGCCGATGGAAGTAGCAAGTTTTCTAACGGAAACCGTTGGGGACACTTCCCTTCTTTTGCACTTGCTTGGAAAATAAACGAAGAAGCCTTTTTAAGAAACTCTGAAAGTGTTACCGAAACCAAATTACGTTTAGGTTGGGGTTTAACAGGAAACCAAGGTATTCCTAACTACAGAACTATTGCACCTTATGGCCCTACGCAAAGTCCGTATTCTAGTGCAAACGGTGGCGCATTAACTGCTATTGTACCGACTAATTTAGCTAATCCAGATTTAACTTGGGAAACTACTAGCCAATACAATGCTGGTTTAGATTTAGGCTTATGGGATAGCAGAGTATTAATTACAACTGATGTTTATTATAAAGACATTTCAGATTTACTACTTAATGTTGAAATAGGCCCTTCTACTGGATTCTCAAATTACTATGCCAACCAAGGGAATATTACCAACAAAGGAATCGAGTTCTCTTTGTCTGCAGATATTATCTCTAAAGAAGATTTTACATGGAATGTATATGGGAATTTTGCTGTAAACAGAAATGAAATTACAGCATTAGATTTACCTCCTGCACAATTTGGAACCGAAACCTATTCAGCTTTTTTAGGCCGTCAAATTTCTGGTGGTAATTACTTTAAAACACCTGCAAACATTTTTATTGAAGGTGAAGCTCCAGGTTTATTTTATGGTTATGCTACAGATGGTATTATTTCTAACGATACAGAACTTACAAATGCCGCAGTATTTAACGGTATGGCACCTCAATTAGGCGATGTTAAACTTGTAGACCAAAATAATGATGGTGTTATTGATGATAGCGATTTAACAATTATTGGAGACCCTAACCCAGATTTTAACTACGGTTTTGGTACTAAATTCGATTATAAAGGAGTTTCTTTAAGCTTATTCTTCTACGGAACAGAGGGTAATGAAATTGCTAATGGAAATTTACTACGTGAAGCTTATGCTGATAACAACTCAAACAATGTTAGAACGGAAGCTTATACCAAAGCATGGACCCCTACAAACACTAGTGGTACTTACCCAAGAGTTGGTTACGATTTAGCCGATGATACCGGTTTTACAGATCGTTTAGTTGAAGATGGTAGCTTCATGCGCTTAAGTTATATAACCCTTGGTTACGATATTCCTGTTGATGACATTGGTTTTATTGATAATGCATACCTATCTGTATCTGGAAGAAACCTGTTGTTATTTACTAAATACAGCGGATTTGATCCTGAAGTTAACAGTTTTTCTTATGACCCAGGTCGTGTTGGCCTAGATTGGAATTCATTTCCAAATCAACGATCTTTTGCAATCTCATTAAACCTCACATTTTAGAAAATTAATTATGAAAAAATATATAACACCCTTCGTTTTAGTACTCGTGATATTTGTTCTAAACAGCTGTGAAAAAATGTTAGACGAGGAACCACAAACATTCTTTAGTGAAACTCAAATATTTTCAACTGAAGACGGTTTAGAATCAGCCATTAATGGTTTATATCAAAGTTATGCAGACCCAGGATACCACGGGTCGTCCATTCATGGGTTAGTAGCCCCAATGTCGGGTAAGTTTTGGTCTAACCAAGGTGCCAGTCAAGATGCTACCAGTTTAAACTGTTTACCAAACAATACTTGGTTAACCCGTTTATGGCCTGCCATGTATACTACTGTAAATGTAGCTAATGGTATTATTAAAAATCTTGAAGACTCAAACCTTACTAATAGAGATGTTGCTTTAGGTCAAGCCTATTTTATTCGCGCAGCGACTTATTTTGATTTAGTGCGTTATTTTGGAGGTGTGCCTTTAAAATTAGAGCCAACAACTTCAGAAACATTACATACGCCAAGAAGTACAAAAGAAGATGTTTACGATCAAATTATAGCCGATTTTGAAATGGCTAAATTATTATTGCCAAACCCAGGTGAATACCTTGTAGATCGTCCTGTAAAAACAGCAGCAAACATGTTTCTAGCTAAAGTTTATATGACAATGGCAGGCGAACTTAACGAAGCCTTTTTATGGCAAAAAGCATACGACGAGGCTATTCAAGTTTATGGTGCTTATAGCTTAACGCCTACCTACGCCGAACTTTTTGTACCTGGAAATGAAAATACATCAGAAGCTATATTCGAAATTCAATATGGTGAAAATGGTGCTGTAAGAAATTCTGACATTATTAGATCCTATACTTTAAAAGGATATTATGAGTATGATACTTTTGGTAGAATTCGCCCTAATAAAGAAGTATACGACCAACATATCACTCAATACCCAGGTGATCCAAGGATAGAAGCTACTTTTTTATATGATAGTTTCGAACAATACAACCCGAATAACGGTTCTTATAAAACTAAAAAGATTTACCCGCAACAACTTAATGGTAACGATGGTTATGCGGCCATTAAAAAATATTTAGATCCTGGTTTTAACGGTACTACAACTAGTAGAAATCAAATAAAATTAAGATACGCCGATTTATTACTAATGTTGGCTGAAATAACAAATGAAATAAATGGCCCTACTACTGAAGCTTTAGGATATGTTAATGAAGTTTTAGCACGTGCTAGAAATACAGAATCTGGAACAGCAACAGAGCCGGCAGATTTTCCAAGTACACTTTCTCAAGACGATTTTAGAACCCGTATTATGAGAGAACGTCAATATGAGTTATTAGCCGAAAACCATGAGTTTTTCGATACGAGAAGACGTGGGTTTGACTATTTCTTAGAAGAAGTGATTCACACACATAACAATTCGGTTATGGGGAATAAAGATTTTGTTTACCCAGAAGATGAAAAAAATATGTTGTTACCAATCCCTTCTACTGAATTGTCTGGAAATCAAGCAATAACTCAAGACGACCAAAACCCAGGATATTAATAGCAAATAACATATGAACATTTTTAAAAACATAAGCATTACCGCATTCTCACTACTAACAGTACTAGTGTCGTGCAAAAACCAAGATAATACTAAAGCAAGTTCAACAGATGCTAACCCGCTCTATTTAGACGCGACAGCATCTGTGAACGATCGTGTTTCAGATTTAATGTCACGTATGACGTTGGAAGACAAAGTCTATCAAATGTGTCAGTACGTAGGTTTAGAGCATATGAAGCATGCCGAAAACGAACTGACGCCTGAAGAACTTGAAAAAAATGATGCTTTAGGATTTTATCCAGGGGTTCATAGTGATAGTATTGGGCGTTTAGCTGAAGCTGGTCACGTGGGGTCTTTTCTTCATGTGGTAACACCTGAAGAAGCCAATCACCTGCAACGTTTAGCGCAAAAATCACCATTAAAAATTCCATTATTAATCGGTATCGATGCTATTCATGGAAACGGGTTGGTAAGTGGTTCGACCATTTACCCCTCGCCTATTTCACAAGCTGCAACTTTTGATGATGCTTTAATTAAAGAAGGTAGCCGCCAAACGGCATTAGAAATGCGCGCAAACGGGATGCACTGGTCGTTTACTCCAAACATCGATGTTTTACGCGACCCGCGTTGGGGACGTACTGGCGAAACTTATGGTGAAGACCCTTATTTAGTAGGAAATATGGGAGTTGCCACAATAAACGGTTTACAGTCTGATGATTTTTCGGGAACAGAAAGTGTTATTGCTTGTGCCAAACATTTAATTGCAGGAAGTTCTTCAATTAACGGTTTAAACGCCTCACCAACCGATGTGTCTAAACGTACTTTATTCGAAATATTTTTACCACCATACCGTCGTGCTGTACAAGAGGCTAATGTGTATTCTATCATGGCTGCACATAACGAAGTTGCTGGATTGCCAGGACATATGGATAAGTTCATGATGAACGATTTAATGCGAGACCGTTGGGGATTTGAAGGCTTCTACGTAAGCGATTGGAACGATATTTCTAGAATTGATATTTGGCATCACGTGGCTAAAGATTTTAAACAATCAATAGAATTTTCTATAAATGCGGGTATGGATATGAACATGCACGGCCCTATTTTCGACAAACTTCTTATCGAATTGGTTAACGAAGGTAAAGTTGATGAAGCGCGTGTAGATTATGCATGTCGTAAAATTTTAGAAGCTAAATTTAAATTGGGTCTTTTTGAAAACCCTTTTATAGATGTTGAAAAAGCCAATAGCACAAACTTTGCAAAATCACATCAAGAAAATGCCTTAGAACAAGCTAGAAAAGCCATTGTTTTACAGAAAAATGATAAAAACATTTTACCATTATCAACCAATGGTAAGAATAAAACCATATTTATTACAGGACCAAATGCTAATAATCAAACCACTTTAGGTGACTGGGTATCTCCACAGCCCGAAGAAAATGTTGTTACTATGCTAGAGGGCATCACTACAATTGGTGAAGCTAACGGTTATAACATCGATTATTTTGATGCTGGCGACCGTTCTAAAGAAATTACTGATGCCAACATTATTAAAGCGGCTCAAAAAGCAAAACAGGCCGATTTATCAGTTTTAGTTTTAGGTGAAAATTCATTCCGTCACGATTGGAGTCGTAAAACTACAGGCGAAAATGTAGATCGAGCTACTTTACAGCTTTCTGGAAACCAATTAAAACTGGCTAAAGAAATTATAGCTTTAGGGAAACCTGTAATTGTAGTTTACGTTAGTGGAAGCCCTATTGCAGAACCTTGGTTAGAAAATAACGTTGCTGCGGTTTTAAACACTTGGGAAAGTGGTGCATTTGCAGGACAAGCTACTGCCGAAATTTTATTCGGACAAGTAAATCCTTCAGGGAAGTTACCATTAACCATTCCGCGTAGTGTTGGTCAATTACAAATGGTGTACAACCATAAACCAACCGCTTATATTCATAAATACAACACCGAGAAAAAAGTGCCTTTACACCCTTTTGGATTCGGATTAAGCTATACAACTTTCAAGTTTTCAGAACCTAAATTATCAAAAACTTCCTTTTCTGGAATTGACGATGAAATTACGGCTACTGTTGAAGTTACCAATACAGGAAAAGTTGCTGGAGACGAAGTGGTTCAGCTTTACATCCACGACGAAGTAAGCTCGTACACACGTCCTGTAAAAGAACTAAAAGCATACAAACGTGTATCGCTTAACCCTGGAGAAACAAAAACGGTATCATTAACTATTAATGCGGAAAGTTTAGCCATGTACGACAGTGCATACAACTTTGTTGTTGAGCCTGGAGATTTCATGATTATGACTGGAAACTCTTCATCCGATAAAAGCTTGAAAACAACCATGCTTAATGTGCCACAACTAATTAAATTAAAAAATTAAGATGAAAAGACACACACATAAACTGAAATACTTCATGCTAACCACAGCATCACTAGCTATGGTAGTTATGACAATGGCTTGTGGTCAAACAAAAAAGTCTACAAAAATTGCTGAAGCAGATCACCAAGCGGACACCCAAAAGCCTAATATTATTTATATCATGGCTGATGATTTAACAACCCAGGCGATTAGTGCTTACGGTGGCATTTATAAAGATCTTGCGCCAACGCCAAACATCGATAAAATTGCTAACGAAGGCATGTTATTTCAAGATGTGTTGTGTACAAACGCCATTTGTGGACCAAGTCGTGCCGCGATTCTTACGGGCGATTACAGTAATAAAAATGGCTTTTTCAAAAATGAAAGCGGTGGGAAATTTGATGAAACAAAATGGACTTTCCCTCAAGAGTTTCAAAAAAACGGTTACCAAACATCACTTTTTGGTAAATGGCATTTAGGATCGGAACCAAAAGGATTCGATGAATTTAAATATCATAATTCCGCAGGACAACAAGGTCATTATTGGGATCCTGTGTATAACGAAAATGGTGTTGATGTTAAAGAAAAAGGGTATTCTACTAATTTAAGTACCGAATTTGCTTTAGATTGGTTAGAATCTGGAAGAAAACAAAACGATCCGTTTTTAATGGTATTACAATACAAAGCACCTCACCGTCCTTGGGAACCAGATACTAAATACGAAAAATTATGGGAAGATGTCGAATTTCCTTATCCTGCAACTTTTAACGACGATTATAAAGGTCGTGAGTTAACGGCTGGAGATACCGAAATGACCATGGATTACTTCTCACGTCGTGATATGAAATTTGAAGAACCTGCCAATTTAAAAGGTAAAGAAAAAATTCAATGGGCGTTTTATGGAGCAAAACCAGGAGAAATTGTTCAACCAGATGGCATGAGTGCCGAAGAAGGTAAAAAATGGCGTTACCAAACCTATATTAAAGATTATTTAGCTTGTGTAAAATCTGTAGATGATAACATTGGTCGTATTTTAGAGTATTTAGATAAAAACGGATTAACAGATAACACGATTATTGTTTTAACTTCCGATCAAGGCTTTTACCTTGGCGATCACGGCTTTTTCGACAAACGTTTTATTTACGAAGAATCCTTACGTATGCCATTTATGGTACGTTACCCAAAAGCTGTTAAAGCGGGAACTGTAAACGAAGATATTATTACAAACATCGACTTTGCACCTACCCTTTTAGATATGGCTAATATTAAAACCGACCATAAAATGCAGGGTGAAAGTTTTAAATCTATTTTACACGGAAAAACACCTAAGGATTGGCAAAAAGGAATGTATTACCATTATTATGAGTTTCCTTACTGGCACCATGTGCAACCACACTATGGCATAAGAACTAAAAAATACACCTTAGCGCATTTTTACTATAACATCGATGTTTGGGAACTTTACGATTTAGAAAAAGATCCAGAACAAATGCACAACATCATCAACGATCCGCAATACAACAATGTGATTAAAGATTTAAAGGCACAGTTGAAAGATTTAATGATTAAATACGAAAACAATAAATCGCTTGCTGATTTTAGAGTGATTACTGATGCCGATTTTGGTTCGATTGTAGATCATGAAGATGATGAAACTTCGGTTCAAGATATCTTAACGAATAGAACTGGTAAAAAAAATGAAAAATAATAAGCTTATTTACATCATGTTACTGTGTTTTGCTACAATTTCGTGCAAAACTCAGCAGCCTTCAAAAGTAGTTTCAAAAACGTCTACCGCTAAAAAGAACATTCTTTTTATTGCGGTAGACGATTTAAAACCATTATTATCCAATTATGGTGAATCGCAAATGATTACCCCCAATTTTGATCGCTTGGCAGCAATGGGTATGACTTTCACTAATGCGCATGTACAATATGCCGTTTGTGGCCCTTCACGTGCTAGTGTGATGACAGGCACAAATCCTGATAAAACAAAAGTTTGGGATTTACATACTAACTTTAGAGAATCTGCTCCAGAATTAATTTCAATGCCAGAGTATTTAATTTCTCAAGGTTATGAAACCACAGCAGTAGGGAAAATTTACCATAAAGGTTCTACCTCTGGAGGACACGATGCTAAAAGCTGGACTATGCCACACCAGTTACCAGATAATTTTGATCCTGCTGCTGGCAAAGCTGCCTTTTCCTATTATCAAAACCCTGAAACCAAACAGGAGTTTAAACGTTTAGAAAAAGAAGCTAGAGCGAAAGGCATCACAAAAAACGGGAAAATTAGAAGCTATGTGTTTAAAAGATTAAAACCTTCAACCGAATGCATCGATGTGAGTGATACCGCTTACCAAGATGGGCTGTACACTCAAACTGCTTTAAAACAATTAGGTGACTTAGAAAAATCGGGGAAACCTTGGTTTTTAGGTGTTGGTTATCAAAAACCACATTTACCTTTTGTAGCCCCTAAAAAATACTGGGATTTATACGATAGAGATAAAATTGAATTGGCTAAATTTCAACAATTGGCTGAAGGCACACCAAAGTTCGCCTACCATTCTTATGGAGAGTTAAGAGCTTTTAGTGATATTGATGACAACTACAACATTGGCGATATTATTGACGAAAACAAGCAACGTGAATTAATTCATGGTTACATGGCTTGTACCTCTTATATCGACGCACAATTAGGCTTGCTTTTAGACGAATTGGAGCGTCGCCATATATTAGACAATACCATTATTGTACTTTGGGGCGACCATGGTTGGCATTTAGGCGATCATACCGAATGGTGTAAACATTCAAATTTTGAGCAAGCTACACGTATTCCATTCATGTTTGCAGGACCAGGCGTTGCTAAAAACAAGAAAGAGCATCACCCCGTTAATTTAGTTGATTTATTTCCAACTGTTTTCGAATTATCAAACGTACCACAAAGCACACAAACCGACGGAAAATCTTTAGTGCCTTTGTTAGATGATGATGCTACAACAACCATTGAAATGGATTATGCTTACCACCAATATGCGCGTCAGAAACGTATGGGTTACTCCGTAAGAACAGAACGTTACCGTTATACCGAATGGCATGATAATAACTATAGAAGTTATAAACCTTATAAAGACAATGAAATAGTAGGACGCGAACTTTACGATTATGAAAAAGATCCGTTAGAAACTAAAAATTTAGTAAACGACCCGAGTTATAAGAGCACCGTAACCGCTTTAAAAGCGAAGCTTAAAACACATTTAACTCAATAATTCATAATTTTAAAAACGCATCATAGTCTTAGTTAATACAAATACCATATGAAAAAGTACAGCTTCATTTTTATGTTTTGTGTGTCGTTAATCAGCTTAGCACAAAACAAACCAAATATCTTAATCATCCATACCGACGATTTAGGATATCACGATTTAAGCTTCACAGGTTCTCAATTGTATAACACCCCTAGTATTGATAAACTAGCAAGCGAGTCTGTTGCCTTTACAAATGCATACAGCAGTTATCCGCGTTGCACCCCATCGCGATATGGTATGATGACAGGCACGTATCCGGTTAATGAAAACAAAGGATGGTTAGGGAATATTCCTGAAGATAAAAATTTAATAAAACAATTTGGTAATGCTGGTTATCATTCAATTTACATTGGAAAATGGCATTTAGGTGAAGGCGATAGCACACCGAAAAACTTTGGTTTCGATGAAAGTTATGCCGCTGGACGATCTGGAGGTGTTGGTTCAAGGTTCTACCCTTTTAATACCCAATTAAACGGTAAACCAGCTAAAGAACCTGTTGAAGACCTTGAAGAAGATGGAAAAGAAGGTGATTATGCTTCAGATATGTTAACCAATAGACTGTTAGAATTCATTACTAACAGACCTAAAGACCAACCTTTTTTAGCCGTATTGGCTTTTTATGCAGTACACACGCCTATTGAAGCTAAACCTGAGGATGAAGCCAGAAACAAAGAACAATTAAAGTCCATCGATTTTGGCGATACCCCAGAATATATTAAAGAAGGCGAAGGCCGAAGAAAAATGCGTCAAGACGATGCTGCTTATGCCGGAATGGTTGAAAATGTTGATGAAAATGTAGCCCGTATTTTAAAAACCTTAAAAGCTGCAGGCATCGATAAGAATACCATTATTGTGTTTTCATCAGATCACGGCGGATTATCAAACGACGGGAATAAAAACGAGCGTCATTTAGCAACCACCAACAATCCGTTAAAAGCAGGAAAAGGCCATTTATACGAGGGTGGTATTCGTGTACCTCTTTTCATTAAATGGGATAGTAAACTAAAACCAAGAGTAGAAAACGAATCTATCGTGCTTGGTATGGACGTGTTCCCTACCCTACTCGATTTAGTTACAAACCACACCGTTTCTGGTATTGATGGTAAAAGTTATAAAAAGGTTTTAGAAGGTAAAGACAATTGGAAAGACCGAACTGTATATTGGATTTCACAAAAAGCAAGACCACATAGTACAGGCGATAGTAAAGCGGCTGTAGTACGTTCTGGCGATTTTAAATTGATTCAGTTTTTAGATACCAATAAAGTTGAGCTTTATAATCTTAAAAAAGATATTAGTGAGGCGCACGACCTTTCAGCTTCAAACCCTGAAAAAACAAAAGAACTCTTAGGGCTTTTAAAGTCCTGGAAAAAAGCATACTTAATTCCTGAAAAAACTAAAATTTTAAAACCCAAGGGAAAAGGAAAAAAGAACAACAAAAATAAAAACAAGAAGAATAACAACTAAAACACGATAAAAACCCATTGGCGTATCATCTAAACAAGATTTATACGCCAATTTACTTTAACTCCAATTCGAACCAACTAATCAAAACCTCTCTATTGATGAAAAACTACTCACGCTACTACTTTCTTTTATTTGTATTGATGTTCACTTTTGGTTGTAAATCAAAAGTAGCTAACACCACAAAAAAAAGTGCTTCAACCGAAAAACCAAACATACTCATTATTCATGTCGACGATTTAGGCTATCATGATTTAAGTGTAAACGGATCAAAAATATATCAAACCCCAAATATTGATGCCCTATCAAAACAATCTGTTGTATTTGATAATGCCTATGCCAATTATCCGCGTTGCGTACCCTCTCGTTTTGCGATGATGACTGGCAACTACCCTGTTCAAAATGGCGATGTTCCAGATGATGGGTTTGAAATGAACAACGTAAAAGACAATAAAAACTTCGTAAAAAACATAAAAGCGGCTGGCTATCAAACTGCATATTTTGGAAAATGGCATTTGGGAAGCGAAGAAAGTTTAAAAGACTTTGGTTACGACTTTAGTTTTGCAGCTGGTCACGCCGGATCGCCTATTAGTTTCCTATATCCTTTTAATGAGAAAAAAGGTAAGGGCGCTAATAAAAAATCGCCTATTCCAGATGTTGATGCCGTAAGTAAAGCAGGTGATTATTTAATGGATGTAATGACCGATAATGTTGCGAAATACATTACCAATGCCGATAAGAGCAAACCATTTATGGCCATGTTTTCATTCTACGCCGTACACCAACCTTTAGAAGCTAAAGAAAAAGATATTAAACGTAACAAAGAAGAAATTAAAAATTTCGACTACGGAAATCTGCCGGAATACATTAATGAAGGCACAGGACGAACAAAAATGCGTCAGGACAACCCTACTTATGCTGCTATGGTTGAAACCATGGATGAAAATGTTGGGAAATTATTACAAATTTTAAAAGATTTAAAAATAGACGATAACACCATTGTTATTCTGTCTTCAGATCATGGCGGCTTATCCAACGATGGAACCAATAAAAGACATTTAGCCACCAGTAATTATCCGCTTCGTGCCGGAAAAGGTTGGTTATACGATGGCGGTATTAAAGTACCCTTGATGGTGAAATGGAACGGGAAATTTCAACCAAAAACAGACAAAAAATCCATTGTGATGCTTATGGATGTATTTCCTACGGTTTTAGACATTGCAGCAAATAAAAACTTAGAGACTAACGGTAAAAGTTTTTTACCATTACTTCAAAACAAAGAAACCTGGGACGACAGAATGGTGTTTTGGCATTCATCAAAGGCACGCCCTGTAAATACAGGCGACACCAAATCTTCAGCCATTAGAAAAGGTGATTATAAATTAATTAATTGGTATGAAGAAGGTCGCACCGAATTATACAATATTGCTTTAGATCCTTCTGAAACACAAGATCTTTCAGAAAAAATGCCTGAAACCACAACGCGTTTGTTAACGAAACTTAACGATTGGAAGTCTAAATTCTAAACATTATGAAACCATTCATCTATTTGTTAATAATGAGTCTTTGTTTTAGTGTTAATGCGCAATACAAAATAGCCGACATTACACCAGAAACATTGATTTACAAAGAAATAGATACCGTAAAATTAAAGCTTCATATTTATAAACCTTTAGATTTTAATCCTTCTAAAACCTACAGTTGTATCGTCTTTTTTCATGGCGGTGGATGGAACTCGGGAAGCTATAAAGCCTTTTCGCGTCAATCCAGCTATCTAGCTTCACGTGGTATGATAGCTATTTCTGCTGATTATAGATTGTTCAACACACATAAAACCACGCCTTTTGATGCTGTTGAAGACGCCAAATCGGCAATTCGCTATGTTAGAAAACACGCTGAAACATTACATATTAATCCGAATTTAATTGCAGCAGGCGGCGGATCGGCTGGCGGACATTTAGCCGCAGCTTCCGGAAATATTGACGGTTTAGAAGGTAGCAACGAAGACTTACAAATCAGCTCGAAACCAAATGCTTTAGTACTGTTTAATCCCGTGTACGACAATAGCAAACAAGGTTACGGCTATAGAAAAATGGATGGTAGATATTTAGAGATTTCGCCGTTACATAATATTTCTAAAGGGGCGCCACCCACCATTGTTTTTTTTGGAACTAACGATAAAACAACGCCTGTGGCATCATCAAAAGCCTACGAAGAAAAAATGAAAGCTGTAGGTAGTCGCTGCGATTTACATTTGTATGAAGGCGCAGAACACAGTTTCTTTAATAAAGGTGATTATTTTATTGATACTTTAATTGAAACAGACAAATTCCTTGAATCCTTAGGCTACATCAAAGGCAATCAAACACTTAAAAACACACAGTAATCCTATGAAAAATATTCTAAACCTCATCATATTAATCATTGGCTTTAGCGCTTTAGCTCAAAATAATCCTAAAGGACAGGATTTAATTATAGCCGAACGCTTAAAATTTATTTCAGCAAATCCAGACTATGGTAAAGTTGAAAAAATGAACGTTGGAACCGATAGCTTAGAGCTTCTTTTTAAAACCGAAAAAGAACCCAAGTTTATACACAATTTATCATCCAACTTTCACATAACAAAAAGTAATTATAAAAAAGGCCGTGTTTTTCTTTTATCTTTTCAAGCGAAAACGATGACCTCAAGTTTAGAAACTGGTGAAGCCAAAGCTCTATTTATCTTCAAACAACTCGATAATTATCAAGGTAACATCGCTTCTACCCAAACGTTTTCTAGCAATTGGCAAACCTACTACATTCCTTTTGAAACGAACCGATACGTTAAGAAAGAAGATTTAGGCATTGTGATGCAATTCGGATTTAGAGAACAATCCTTTCTTATTAAGAATTTGAAATTTGAAAGTTTCCCAGAAGGTACCGCTTTTGAAGATTTACCAAAAACAGAAATCACCTATGCAGGCATGGAAGCCGATGCCCAATGGCGTATAGAAGCTAACAAACGTATTGAAGCCATTAGAACAGGCCAATTTCAATTACACTTAACAAAAAACGGAACGGTAATACCGCATAAAAAAGTACACATTAAATTAATAAAACACAGTTTTCCTTTTGGTGCAGCACTTAATGCCAAAGATGTTGTTGAAGACAATTCAAAATATAAAAACTTTAAAAAAGCCTTCAATCTTGCGGTTTTTGAAAACGATTTAAAAATTAAAAGTTGGGAAAAGCCTAAATCCAGACAAGCAACTTTAGATGCGATTACGCAATTAAGAAGCGACGCTATTCATGTTAAAGGTCATGTTTTAATTTGGCCAGGATTTCGTTATTTAACGCCTAAAATTAAGGAAAACAAAGACAACCCTGAAAAAGTAAAAAGCTTAATGCACGAACATGTAACCAATGTTTTAACGCTCACAAAAGGACAAATTTCTAACTGGGATGTGGTTAACGAAGCTTACACCAACAAAGATTTACAAACTATAACCGGTTCGGAAGATATTTTATACGAAGGTTTTAAAAGTGCAAAAGCTTTACAACCGCAAGCACGACGTTTTACAAACGAATACGGTATTATTAGTAAAGGTGGTTTAGACACCCAAAAACAACAATGGTATTACGATTTTATAAAACGTATAGACGAAAATACCAACGGTTTAGTACAAGGTATAGGTATTCAAAGTCATATTGGTAGCGACCTCACTCCTCCAGAACGCGTTTTAGAAATTTTAGCCTTTTATGCGACGCTAGGAAAACAAATTAGTATTTCAGAGTTTACCATGGACATTCAAGAGCCTAAAATTAGAGAACAATACACCCGCGATTTTATGATTGCTGCCTTTTCGCACCCAAACGTCTCTGAGTTTTTGTTTTGGGGCTATACCGAAAATGCCAAGAAAAAAGTTGATATTTTTAAAGAAAATGGCGACATTGGTGCTATGGGTAAAGCTTATTTCTCTTTAGTTGATGGCGCCTGGAAAACCGACTTAAATGCGGTAACCGATGCCACTGGAAACCTTAAAGCAAAAGGTTTTTATGGCGAATACGAATATGCTTTTGTTGAAAATGGTAAAGTGATAACCGGAACATTTTTAGTGCAACCAAGACATCAAAACTTTATAAAAATTGAACTCTAATGAAACCTATTTTATTTTCACTTTTAGTTATTTTAAATCTATCCTGTAAAGTAGAACAGGACAAAAAAGCCCCTGAAATTGCTAAACAACAACCTAATATCCTTTGGATTGTTTGTGAAGACATTAGCCCTACCCTTTCTTTCTACGGCGATAACACGGCTAAAACGCCTCATTTAGACGCTTTATCTAAAGAAAGCTTAATTTACGATAACGCTTATGCTGTTGTTGGTGTTTGTGCGCCAAGCCGGTCTGCTATTGTAACAGGCATGTATCCTACAACTTTAGGTACCATGCACATGCGCACAGGAAAAGATATTCAATCTTGGGGAAATAGAAATTATAAAAAGGAAACTAATGTTGTCGATTTAGAAGGCAACCCCGTTATTGAATATGCCGCAGTAATCCCAGAATACATAAAATGTTTCCCAGAATATTTACGCGAAGCGGGATATTTTACGAGCAATCATCAAAAAACAGATTATCAATTTGCAGCGCCTGTAACGGTTTGGAATCAAAATAATGCACAAGCACATTGGAGAAATCGTGCCAAAGGCCAACCCTTTTTCTCTGTATTTAATTTTGATATAACCCACGAAAGTAAAATCTGGAAGAACAGCAAATTACCCCTAACGGTTAATCCAGACAGCGTACCTCTACCCCCTTATTATCAAGATACCAAAACATCTAGAACCAATGTGGCTCGTAATTATAGCAATATTGAATTGTTAGACCAGCAGGTTGGGAAATTAATTGCGCAGCTTAAAAAAGACGGACTTTACGATAACACCATCATATTTTTCTACAGCGATCATGGTGGACCATTACCAAGACAAAAACGTGACATACACAAAAGTGGATTACACGTACCTTTTATGGTGAAGGATTTAAAAGGCACTAAAGGCCGTACCGATCGTCTGGTTTCCTTTGTAGATTTAGCGCCTACTATTTTAAGTTTGGCTGGTGCCGAAATTCCAAATCATCTTCAAGGCAATGCTTTTATGGGTGAAAAAGATAGCCAACCTAGAGATTATGTTTTTGGAACCTCCGATCGTTTTGATGAAATAACCGATCGTTCGCGTGCGGTATACGACAAACAATACCTTTATGTGATTAATGATTTTCCTGAAAAATTGTGGTATAAAGATATTTCATACCGCTTGCAAGTCCCTATGATGAAAGAAATGATTCAGCTTCGTGATGAAAACAAATTAAACGCTGTACAAAGCACTTGGTTTCAACCGAAACAAGATGAAGAATTATTCGATATAAAAAACGACCCAAACAGGTTACATAATTTAGCCGATAACCCAAAATTTTCTGATGTTAAAAAACGCATGCGAACGGCTTTACTAAAGTTTCGTGACTCCCATACCGATTTAGGCATGTTGCCTGAGAACCAATTAATAAAAAACATGTGGCCTAATTTTGAGCAGCCTGTAACAGCTTCAGTAGAAGTAAAAAATAATAAGGGTGTAGTTTCCTTGAATTCTAAAACCAAAGGTGCTTCAATAGCCTATATTATTTCAGATACATCTGAAGAAAAACTCGATTTTAATAGCCCATGGCAAGTGTATTCAAAACCAATAAACGTAAAACAAGGGCAATTCATTTACACCATGGCACAACGTATTGGTTATAAAGAAACTGAAATTTCAAAAACCAAAATATAGTAATCCTACATAATAAAGTCGCAGTTTACTGTTACCTAAAACGGTCTCGACTATGAGTAGTTTCGTGGGTTTAGCGGTTGATTTAACAAATACACATCAGACTAAAAATCCGCGAAGATTTTCAGAAGTAGGCTAGAACAAGCAATTACTTATATCCAATGTTGTGTGTAATTATGAAAAAAAGACATCTTTTCCAAATTTCAACTTTCTTAATACTAGTTACATTGATTTTAAGTTGCTCACCTTATGATATTCGTAAGGACGGAGTATATTATATTGAATGGAATACAGGACAAGGTAGAGTTGAAAGGAAAATCAGCAATGCCGACAAAAACACCTTCAAGCATATTAAAGGAAGATATGGGAAAGATAAAAATTTTGTATTCTTCAAACAAAAAATTATTGAAGGTGCAGATCCAAATACTTTTGAAAGATTAAAAAGAGGATATTCTATTGATAAATATAGAACATACTACTACGGAGATTCAATAACAAATTCAAGCTCTAAACAGTTTGAAATAATCAATAATTACTATTCAAAAGATTATCGAAATATTTATTATAAAAATCATGCTTTGAATGTTTGCTCTGTTGAAAATTTTGAATTCGTTTTTAACGACAGTATTGAAAATAGCTATAGACGGTGGACAAGAGATGGATGTAGTTATTTCATTAATAATGTTAAAGTACCATCCTCTGAATATGATAATTTAACTGTATACCCAAAAAGTGGAGGAATTTCTTCGGATTCGAAATATGTATATCATTTTAATCGAAATATCTATTATAATTCTAAAGGAGTAAGAATATTAGATACTATTGATATAAATACATTTGAAGTATATGGATTTATAAAATGTAGAGATAAATATGGAAGAATTAATTTATATAATGAAAAGAAACAAATCCGAATGAAATAAACTACACACAACACCGTATAACGTTAGCTCTCGTTTTTTTCTTTCATTTTTAGAAAATTCAGCGGTGTCATAACGGCAATCGAAGAATTTCTGTAATCTTTTACATTTCGTGTAATAATTGCGTCCAAATCTTTAATTGTCAAAGCAGAAGAATATTGAACGGAATCTTCATAATCAGTAAAATTATTTTTCAATGCTTGAATAATTTCCTTTTTTGTTGTTCCTATAATTTCCGTCATTTCGGTTAACAACTCAACGACTTCAAGTGTTTTTTTATGTCCTAAAAATCTTCTTGTTATATAATAAATGTTATTAATGCTTAAAGCTGACAAGTACAATTTTATATTTCCTTGTTCGTTAAGTTCAAAGAGTTCACTTGCAGGGTTTACGTGAGGTGCTCTATCGGTAAAAAAGTCAATGACTACATCCGAGTCAACAAAAAGCTTATACTCCATACTTTTTTGAAAGTTCTTCAGTTAATATTTTTTTGTAGTCAAGGTCATTTTCAGATTTTATAATTCCTCTAAGTTTTCTAACTTTAGGTGAAAGTTCTTTTTCTTTAAGTTTAATCCTTTTTACCGTAACAAATTTGAAATAGTTTTCTACCATTTCAGAAAGACTTAATCCTTTCTCTTTAGCATATTCTTTGGCGATTTTGATGACTTCTTTTTCTATTGTCAAAGTTAATTTCGTATTCATACTATTTGCTTTTTAACAAAAATACGTGTTTGTTTTAACTTTTGCAACACGTGTTTATTTGAAATGAGAGCTAACAACCATGTAAACTGCGACTAATTTTTAAATGAATTTTACTCTTTAACGATTTTAAGCAAAGCGTTTAAACTGTTATCGCCAGTAATCTTCACAAAATATAAACCTGCAGCCCCATTAAATTGCAGTTGGGTATGGGTTAAATTATCAAAGTGTTTTATCAACACGGTTTGTCCTAATAAATTATAAATACTAATATTTACATTATTGTAATTCTTATTTAGCTTTATATTTAAAAGGCCTTCCGTTGGGTTTGGATATACTTTAATTAAGTTTTCGGCAATGATATCTTTACTTAAAGTTCCTGTGTAAGTACGTCCTACCACTTCAATTTCTGCGAATTTAAGTTTGATATTGCTTGGGTGCGACGACTGAATACGCATATACCGTCCAATAGCATTCAAATTATTTTGAGAAAACTTACGAGTTGGCGTTGCATTTTTATCGTACTGATAATCGGCTTCCGACTTAGAGCCAGCATAAGTTGTGCTTGTAAATGGTGTATCTGATATAAATACAGAGAAGTTTTTAAAATGATTAGAAACGGTTTCAATATCGGAACCATTAAGTTCTACGGTGTTCCAAATATCGAAATAACTAATCTGCTTAATTTCTCCGAAATCTAAATCGTAGTAAGGTTCACTTTCTTCTTTAGTTTGAGAAAAACTTCCCACTGGCACTAAACCTCTTTGGTAATATTGCGCATTTAAACGTCCGTTATTATTTCCATCTACAGCCTTTTCTGCCTCTAATGTAATGGTAGCTGTTGGGTGTGTTCCATCGGTATAACTTAAATTACTTCGTGTAGAACTTTGCGAAACAGTTGCCAAACGACTAATCATTTGATCCTTTGGTTCTAGAGCTGCCGCAGTTTCTACTTTAGCGTTTGCAAAGACGCCAGATGTTGGCGCGTTTTTAATTTTTACGCGAACTGGAAATTCTGTATACTTAAAAGTGCGTCGGTTGGGCAAGCTTTCTTTAAGTATAAAATACAGTTGATTATTATCGTTTTCATCTTTATAAACACCGTTTGCAGCCAGATATTCTTCAAATTTAGCATGAGAAGCAAATTGATAGATACGTTTAGGGTATCCATAACGCAAAGTCCCTTGAGCCCAAGCTTGTTGAATCCCCATATCATAACTTCCAAAGTCATCGGTAATAACACCATCAACTTCAAAACGCAAGGCATTTTCTCCTGTTTCAGCATAATCAACTTCAAAGGTAGAATCGTCAATAACGGTAAATGTTGTTGGTCTAGAAACAATATCAGTAGCACTTAAATGAATGACATTATCGGTATGCTCTGTATAATTAAAAGTACCATTGACACTTGGGTTATCAACTTCCAAATCGTAAAGTTCATCAACATTAATCGTTTCTAAATTCACAAAAACCCAGGGTGTAAATCCGTTATTTCTAGTTTTAGGCCCTTGAGAATCGCTCAATACCGTTTTAGACACTTTAATACCATGCTTTAAATCCACCATCTTTATGTTTTCAAAAGTTTGGTTGTGTGAGTGTTTCCACATATCGACACCTAAAGTTTTACTAGAATTATCGCCAGAAATAAAAACATTTTTAAAGCTATAATCGGCTTGATAGGTAATAGATATACCTGTTTTAGTTCCCCAGGCTACAAATCCATCAAAAACAGAGCGCGACTCATGGTTAACCCCCATATCGCGTTCAATAGAACGTAATCCCATATTAGAATCGATCACCAAGGTATTTTCCATAATTAAGGCGGCTTCAACAGGCATAACCCCATCGCCTTCCTTACTATAACCGTTTATGCTTAGCGGAAAATTATCAACCTCGTGCCCCACTCGAGTGGTAGCTAATGCTTGTGCATCTAAGCGGTCTAGGTTATTAATGGAGTTATTCATATTAATAACCCCTACGCCTTGTTTTACATTGGCAATCACGTTATTTCTGCATAGTACAGCACGACCTTTCATGGCTAAACCTTGCCCTGAAAACAAATAATCATCATGATATAATGACGCTGTATAAGGGTCTGTTTTATGGCCTTCGGCTACATTTACAACCAAATTATTGTCCCAAGTTCCGGTTTCGCTTCCGGTTTCTGAAACAATACCTGCACCTATAATTTTATAAACGACATTTTTAGAAACGTCGGCATGAGAATCGTGATGAGTAATACCCCAACCCGGATTATCCCAAACCACATTTCCTATAACCTCTGCCATGCTTGCGTTATACGCAGCGCCTAATTTATGTAAATGAATAGAATAGCGCCCTCTAGGGTTTGTAACTTCATTGATTGGTACGGGGCGCATTTCTGCACATTCTTGACCTAATGCCGATATTTTTGAAACAAAAACTTTAGGGTCTAGCCAATTGTTCCAAATAAAATCATCTAATAGTTTTGATTTATCTGTTCGTCCTAATCTTAAAAATTGGGCGTTTTTAATTTGTACATTGTCAGCGTTATGCATGGCCATAATATGACCGCGTTGAGATACCACTTGAGTTGAAGGCGATTTAAATACAATATTACGTGTTAGGTTGCCCACATAACAATGCAATTGATCGGCAGATCGGCCTTGATGGTTTTTAGAAAGATTTGAAGTTAATGAAATGGTTGTTCCAGAAATATTCTGAATTTTCACTTGATCTTCACCATTGTTTGAAGCTATAGCATTCCCCCCACTGGTAATAATAATATCATCGTTATTTTTCCAACCTGTTGGTATTTCAGAAAGCTCAATACTGCTCTGTCCCGAAGTAGCATCGGTTGCTAGTTTAGCCATATTCAGTTTTTCTTGTCCGATAATTTCTAATTGCCCCATAGTTACCATTCCCAAACTTAATTGCGTAGGGTCCCAACTGTAACGACCTAAAACGCCCGCGCCATCGTTAATAACAGTACCTGCAGATTCAATAATTTGAAAATCTCCATTATTAGCTTGTTCTATAGTATTGTATCTGTCATCACCTTGTCCCGATCTGTTTTTAAAAGTAACGACATCATTATCTTTAAAATGATTTTTTGCCGATGCAGACCAATTATTCGTTCCCGATTTATAAGCTTCGATATCGAAAGGGGCAATTTCAACTATAATTTTTCCGTCTGAAGCCTTATTTGCCAAGAATGTAACATAAGACGAATGCATAGAAAAGAAAGTATCAAATTTCAACCTTGTAGTTTGATTGGCATTGGTTTGCTTGCAATTAAAAACCCCATCAACACGAATTGCAAAAATGTGGTCACTGGATGAACCTTCATAATTAACCGTGATATTTTTGGGAATGTAAACAAACGCTCCTGTTGAAGGAATTGTTCCTGTATTCCAAGTATTGGTATCAAACCAAGAGCCAGTTTGTTTCGCGGTATGCGTTGCGAGATTAGATGGAATTACATTCATCATATCCATTTGCGCATTAACCTGCGTAACAAATAGAATACACAATGTAAAAAACAAAAAATGTTTGTAGTAAAAATGTTTCATAAGTATAGTTTAGTTATGCTGGTAAAATTATCTTTAAAACAAACAAAGGAGGTTTGCTTTTTAACCTAAAAGGTTTCATTTAAGTCTATTTCGCTATTTTTTTGACAATTATTGGTGCATTATTGTTTAATCTCAAACCTCTGTTTTAGTCTATAGTTCTAATTTTATAATTCCAAATAAGAGCCTATGATCTTTAGATTCATTTTAAAATTGATTTGTGTTCTGAGCTTCACATGTCTAATAACATGTAAAAATCAAAACCCAAAAAACACCGTTCAAAAACCCAATATACTTTTGCTTTACATGGACGATCTGCGTCCGGAATTAGGTAGTTATGGTCTTGCACAAATAAAATCACCAAATATTGATGGCTTAGCTTCAAAAGGCGTTCAATTTAATAACGCTTATTGCAATGTTCCTGTTTGTGGAGCTTCAAGAGCCAGTATGCTTACGGGCATGTTACCCACAATAAACAGATTTTTAAACTACAATACTTTTGTAGAGCAGGAAACGCCAAATGCAGTGACGCTTCCGCAGTTATTTAAAATTAATGGTTACAAAACCATTTCTAACGGAAAAATCTATCACCATTTAGATGATAGAGAATCCGATTGGGACGAACTTTGGCGCCCTTATGCTTTTGATGAAAATGATAAAAACTTAGCACCAACCGATTATTGGCAATCCCTTTGGAAAGATTATCAAAATCCAGAAAATATGATGGAATACAAAGCCACAAATACAGGCCCTGCTTTTGAAAGCGCCAACGTAGCAGACTCGATTTATATTGATGGTTTGGTCACTCAAAAAGTGATTCGTGATTTAAAAAAGCTAAAAAACACGAACCAACCCTTCTTTTTAACCGCTGGTTTTATTAGTCCGCATTTACCATTTAACGCGCCAAAAAAATACTGGGATTTATACGATAGAAAAAGCATCAAACAACCCGAAAACTTCAACTATACTCCTAAAGATGCTCCAAAAATGAGCATTAGTACTTGGCCAGAAATGCGCGCTTATTCAAATATTCCTAAAAAAGGACAGGTTTCAGATTCGCTAGCCGTAACTTTAATTCACGGTTATTATGCCACGGTAAGCTATGTTGATGCGCTTATTGGAAGCATTTTAGATGAATTAAAAGCTCAAGATTTGGATAAAAACACCATTGTGGTTTTGGTTTCCGATCACGGTTATAATTTGCAAGAACACACGCAATGGGCAAAATTCACGAATTATAACACATCCACGCAAGTGCCTTTAATTATTTACAATCCGTTACAAAATAAAAAAGGGCACACTAATGCTTTAGTGGAGTTGGTAGACATCTACCCTACTTTAGCTGAATTATGTGAATTAGAACACCCTAAAAACCAATTGGACGGGACAAGCTTGGTTGCTGTTTTTAATGATTTGTCTTCGGAAGGTAAACCTCATGTTTTAATCAAAAAAGGAAATGGGTTTACTTTAAAAACGAAAGATTTTAGTTATACTGAATTTATAAAAGCAGAAGACAACGCAACCATAACATCGATGCTATACGACCATAGAACCGATAAATCTGAAAACGAAAATGTAGTCAATCATCCAGACTATAAAAACGTGGTTTCACAACTAAAACACACCCTTCATACGGCATTTAAACAGCAAATTGAAGGCGAATAATACGAACTAAATAATGTATAAAATTGCTATTTAACCTAATACAATCTCAAAAATGAAAAAAATTGCCATCTTATTAATACTAGTATTGCTGGTTTTTAAAACCACAAACGCTCAAAATACAGACCCTAATAAACCTAATGTTTTATTGATTTGTGTAGACGATTTACGAAATAACTTAGGCGTTTATGGCGACAACCAAGCCATTACACCAAATATTGATGCCTTGGCAGAACACGGCGTAACGTTTAGAAATCATCAAGTACAGTATGCCGTTTGCGGTCCTTCTCGTGCAGCTTTAACAACCAGTTTAATGCCAGAAGAAACGGGCGTTATTGGTTTTAAACCCATCAGACAAAAACTGCCTAACGTGACTTTTTTACCTGAATATTTTAAAAATAATGGGTATATAACAGCTGCAGCAGGAAAAATTCACGATCCAAGAACTGTTGGTAATGGAAAAAATGGTGATGGCGACGACCCTGCTTCATGGAGCATTCCGTATTTAGCTCCAAGAGGCGGCCACAACCCTAAAGGTGTTGCTATAGATTTTCAAGATTTACCCGATGAAGATTATGTAGATGGTATTATTCGCGTAAAAGGCAACGCATTATTGGAAGAAGTTGCTAAAAAAGACCAACCTTTTTTTATGGCTATTGGGTTTAAAAAACCACACGAACCTTTTATCGCTCCAAAGAAGTATTGGGATTTATACGCGAATACAAAATTTGAGGTTGCAGCCAATCAGAAAGCACCTATTGGTCGCGACGATTTAAAAACTTATGTGCCGCATGGTGAAGATGTTAAGCAAAATATAGATCCAGAAACAGGACGTATTAATGAAGCCTTTCAATTGGAACTTAAAAGAGGGTATTACGCTTGTACATCGTATGTAGATGCACAAATTGGATTGGTTGTAGAAAAACTGAAAGCATTAGGAGTAGCTAACAATACCATCATTGTAATTTGGGGCGATCATGGTTTATTTTTAGGTGAACATGGCCGTTGGAACAAACACTCGAATTTAGAAGTGGCTTCGTCTTCCCCATTAATTATTATCGATCCTAGAAACCCAAAAGCAAAAGGTGAAACTTTTTCGGCAGTATCTACCACCGATATTTACCCAACACTTTGCGAATTGGCAGGGTTACCAATTCCAGAACAACCAAAAAATGCCAATAGTACAACAGGTAGACCTCTTAAAGGACGCAGCTTAGTGCCTATTTTAAACGATACCAATGCCGAAGTTAAAATTGGAGCTGTTACCGTTTACAAAGGGCAGCGTGGTTTAGGTTACGGCTATCGTGTAAACGGGAAATACCGCTACATCGAATGGGTAAAAAAGGGTAAAGAAAATTTTTATGAGCTGTATGATTATGAAAGAGACCCCAACGAAACTAGAAATTTAGCGGTGGTTGAACATGAAATTTACGAGCCTTTACTACATAAATTCTCAAGAAATATTAGAAACGAAGGCGAAGGTGATGGATGTATGGCTTTGCTAAAAACGAAACCTTATGAAATGTCCTCAAAAAACAAAGGCAAGATTTTAGTTCGTGATGCCGATAACGATGGCATTCCAGACGACATGGAAGGCGCTGGTGACTCAGATAACGATGGTATTCCTAACTATTTAGATAAAAATTAAAAATGAAACGCATTGCGCTAATTCTTGTTATTTTACTTAGTTTTTCAGCATGTAAATCTGCAAAAGAATCCCAACCGGAACTTGTAGACCTTAAGGCGGAACCTGTTTTAATTCGTCAGCCCTATTTACAAATGGTTAGACCAAACACGGTAACCATTACTTGGAAAACCAATGCCGTTACAGGACACTGTAAAGTTGTTTATAACGACCTTAACAGTTTAGAAGAAAATGAAGTCGCAGGAAAACTGGTACTGCATGAAGGTGATAAATTCAACGAGGTGGTTATTAAAAACCTAAAACCACAAACGGCGTACAACTATGCCATTTATTCCAATGGTTATTTATTAGCTAGTGGTAAAGATTATTTTTTTACTACGGCTCCAGATAACAAAAACACAGCTTTTAGTTTCTATGCCTTAGGAGATATTGGTGCCAAAGAAAAACAAAGTTTTGCCATAGAACCTGCAACCCGCATTACAGAACTAGGCATTAAACCCGATTTTGGCTTAGGTTTAGGGGATATTGTTTACCCAAAAGGCGAAAGTAAAAATTACGACAACCACTTATTTAAACCCTTTGAAAAGGTTTTTAAAAACACCCCGTTTTACCCAGTTGCAGGAAACCACGATTGGCTATCGGATCCTGAAAAAAACTTTGAAAAAGAATGGGCCTTGCCTGATAACGAACATTACTACGGTTTTTCGTATGCAAATGCCTATTTTATTGGTTTAGATTCCAGAAATGGAGGTTTTTTCGAACTAGAAAAGCAAACCAAATGGTTAAATAAAGAATTAAAAAAAGTACAAGGTAAATACGATTGGATTATAGTGTTTTTACATCACAATGGTAAAACCTGTACCTATAAAGAGAATTATCATCATGTTGAAAACCTCTACCCTATTTTTGCCAATTCTAATGTCGATTTGGTTTTAAACGGACACGCACATACTTACGAACGCTTAAAACCTTATGATGCCTCTGGAAACGTTGATAGATCTGTTACAAACCAGTCTGAATATAAAAATTTAGAAAACCGTTTTATATCCATAACCTTAGGTGCTGGTGGAAAACTAAACAAAAAATGGTTTCCAGACCCGTTTAATTTAGAGCACTGTAAAGATGGCACTATAGTAGCTCATGCTGAACACGTTGGGAGTTTTGGATTATTCGAAATTAATGGAAAGTCTTTAGTTTTTAAAGCTTATAATTCTTTTACAGGTACCGTGTTTGACAGTTTTACCATTAAAAAATAACTATTAATAAAAATAATACCATTCAAAAAAACTAATTACTACTCATGACTAAGACATTTTTTCTCATGGTATGCTTGCTTAGCTTTTCGCTTTTTAACGCGCAAACCCAGCAGCCAAATATCGTCTATATTTTAGCAGACGATATGGGTATAGGCGATGTTTCTGGTTTAAACCCTGAAGCAAAAGTAAACACGCCTAATATCGATTTATTGATAGATAACGGCATTAGTTTTACTGATGCACATACCACATCATCGGTATGTACGCCTTCTCGATATAGCATTATGACTGGCGAATACGCTTGGAGAACTCGATTAAAATCTAGAGTATTGGATGGCTATTCTAAAGCAATGATCGAGGACACAAAAGATACAGCGCCTAAACTATTACAACGAAATGGTTATGAAACTGCTATGATTGGAAAATGGCACTTGGGCTGGAATTGGGTTATTGAAGATGAGGCTAGCCTTGAAATGAACCCGAAAAACCCATATCAGTTTAATGAAGATATCAGCAAAAAAGTAGATTACAGTAAACCCTTTACAGGAGGCCCAACAAATTGCGGTTTTGATTATTTCTTCGGATTAAATGCCTCGTTAGATTTTCCGCCTTATGTATATTCAGAAAATAATAAACTCATAGTTCTCCCTACAGAAACCATGAAACCCGATGGGAAGGATAAAGATTTTCCTGATGGCCGAAAAAATGATTTAGTTGGTGGACAAAAATTAAAACGTAAAGGAGATAAAGCTCCTGGTTTTAAAGCCGAACAGGTCATGTTAGATTTAACCAATAAATCGGTAGCATACATAAATAATCACAAAAAAGACAAACCATTCTTTTTATACATTCCTTTAACTGCTCCCCATACCCCTGTTTACCCTAGAGATGAATTTTTGGGCACAAGCAAAGCTGGAATTTATGGCGATTTTATTCAGGAATTAGATTGGACGGTAGGTCAAATTGTTTCGGCTATAAAAGCTAATGGTATAGAAAACAATACCATCATTATTTTTACAGCAGATAATGGCGCATCAAAATCTTCTTTCCCTGTTGAATTTGAATCTAAATACAAACATAAACCAAGTAAAAATTTACGAGGCAGAAAAGCCACGTTACATCAAGGCGGACATACAGTTCCCTTTATTGTGCAGTGGAAAAACGTAGTGCAACCCAATTCAAAAAATAATACAACAATCTCCTTAGGCGATTTATATGCCACCTGTGCCGATATTTTGAATGTAAAAACAGATCCTAATCAAGGTGTAGACAGTTACAGCATTTTATCATTGTTGAAGGGCAAGAATGACTATAGCCGAGAAGCCTCGGTGTATAGCAATTTTGCTGGTCGTTTTTCCATTAGAAAAGGCGATTGGAAAATGGATTTAAATCCTAAAAAAGGAGGTAGTTATTTGTTCAATATTGCAAAAGATCCTTCAGAAAAAAATAATTTATTTTATGATAACGCTTACGCGGATAAAACACAAGAACTAACATCAACTTTAAACAACATCATTTTTAACGGAAGAAGCACCGAAGGAGAAAAACTAGAAAATGATGGTCCGAAAACATGGAAAGCCCTGTTTTGGATGAAAAACAAACACAACTAAGCATGATAATTAGAAGAAACTGCTTATTAGCCATTGCTATAGTATTTGCAATTTACACCAATCTATTTGCTCAAAAAGATGAAATTCAGTCTTATAAAGTAGACAAAAACGTAAAAGTCGAAAAAGCCAGTCCGGAAGCTGTAGAACGCTTTAAGGACAAACGTTTTGGGATGTTTATTCATTGGGGACCTATAAGCCAGCTAGGCAAACAACTCAGTCATTCTCGAAACAGTAAAAGTCATAAACCAGGAGGAAAACCGTATAAAATAGCAGATATCGAACCCGAAGTTTACGATGTACAATACAAAACCTTTAATCCTACAAAGTACGATCCAGACTATATTGTAGATTTAGCCAAACGTGCTGGGATGAAATATCTCGTATTTACTGCAAAACATCACGCTGGGTTTTCCATGTTCGATTCTAAAGTAACAGATTACGATATCATGAATACCCCTTATGGGAAAGATATTTTAAAAGAATTAGAACAAGCCTGTAGAAAACAAAATTTCGATTTCGGATTTTATTATTCGCCTCGAGATTGGTATAATCCTGATTGCGATTCCAAAGATCATCATGATAGATATATTACCTTCTACAAGGCTCAAATGGAAGAATTATTAAACAATTATGGTAAAATAAATGAAATTTGGTTTGATGGTTTAGGTCCTGGCGATTGGAAAAATACTTCTGCAGAAGTCATGGCAAGAATTCGTGAATTACAGCCCGATGCTATGGTAAATGACCGCGGTGGTGTTGGTGCCGATTTTTACACGCCCGAACATACGGTTAGTCAGTTTAACAACCAACAACTTTGGGAGGCTTGCCATACCACAACAAGCCAGTGGGGATACAACCCAGACACAAACGCAAAAAGCCTTAAACAATTGATGCAGATTCTGCTTTACACTTGGGGATCCGATGGCAATATGTTATTAAATATTGGTCCAATGGGCGATGGCGCTTTAAATCCTGAAGAAGTAAAACGCTTGGAACAAATTGCCGATTGGTGGGCAGTAAATGGCGAAAAAAGTATTGCAGGAAGCCGTGGTGGCCCTTACTTCCCAAGTAATTGGGGTGTTTCAACTCGAAAAGGCAACAAAGTATTTTTACATGTTTTCAATTGGCAAAAAAACGGCACATTAACCTTGCCTAATTTCCCTAATAAAACAATTAGATCGGTTTCATTATTAAATGGGAAGAAGATTGAATTATCTCAAAATACTGAAAATTATACGCTAACCATTCCAAAGCAATCTTTAGAAAGAATAGTAACTACTGTAGCCATTGAATTGAATGCCAGTGCCATGGATATGGCACCAATGTACTCTATAAAAACCTTAACACAACAAGCGACTTTAACGGCTTCACAAAACCAAGAAGCCACAAAAAATGTTATAGATGGTAACCCAACAACGGTTTGGCATGCGTCTACTAAAAAAAATAAAGACATTTGGATTCAAGCCAATTTTGAAAAACCCGAAACTATTGAAAGTTTTGTTGCTGGTCGTGGTGAAGAATGGGTAACGAAAAACAACCCTGAATTACAGATTCCCGATGGTAATGGTGGATGGAAAACGATTTATAAATGGAAACCTAAATTCGAGCCATTAAAGTACTTAAAAAACCCTGTTACAACCGATAAAATCCGTTTGAAAGTTAAAAACACGAAAGATTATTATTTGGCCGAATTTGAATTATACGCACCATTGAAGTAAAATGTCCTCAAAATCATAAACCGTTTTTAAGATGAATAGAATATTTTTTTTAGTGTCTCTTTTAGCTTTCAGTTTTTGTAACGCTCAAAAACCGAATGCCAAATCCGATAAGAAACAACCCAATATCGTTTTTATTTTGGCTGATGATTTAGGAGTAAATGCTCTAAACTGTTACGGGAATACATTAGTTGAGTCGCCCAATATTGATAAACTATATGCCGAAGGTTTACATTTTACAAATGGTTATTCCAACGACCCGACTTGTGCACCGTCGAGAGCATCCATTATGTCTGGACACTATGTACCAAGACATAAAGTATACCGTGTGGCAGATCGCTATAAAACAGATAAAAAAACATTGCAAGCCATGCGCTTTCTTCCTCCTGAAATTAACAGAGTAAAAGGTTCGGGTGCCGGATTATCTTTAGATGAAATTACTATTGCAGAAGCATTAAAAAATAACCATTACGCCACAGCAGCTTATGGCAAATGGCATTTAGGAAAAGGCGCGTTACAAATTCAAAATCAAGGGTTTGATGAAGGTTACGAAATTACAGGACATTATAATTTTAAAACGTTTCCTGAGCAAAACCAGTTAGATAACACGCCATATTCAGCCGATGTAATAACTGAAAAAACCATCAATTTTATTAAAAAAACACAATCTGAAAACAAAGCATTTTTTGCTTATGTGCCGTATTATTTGGTGCATAAACCTTTAGAACCAAAAGCTGAATATCTCAAACATTTCAAACAAAAACTAAAAGGAAACAAAGACGTTGGCCCAGATGAAATCAAGGTTTTAGCCATGATTAAAAGTCTAGATGATAGCGTTGGCCAATTATTAAAAACCTTAGAAGATTTAGGTTTAGAAGACGACACCATCATTGTTTTTACTAGCGATAATGGGCATTACAAAACAGAAAGTAATATTTTTAATCAGCCATATCGAGGCGTTAAAGGTCAGACTTTAGAAGGCGGCATTCGTGTGCCATATATTTTCAAATGGAAAAATAAAATAAAGGCAGGTTCTACTTCTGAAGCACCAATAATTCATGTGGATATTTATCCAACACTTTTGGGTTTAACCCAATCACCTAAACCAGAAAACTACGTTTTAGATGGTGAAGACTTATCGCCAATTTTATTAGGTAAAACTTCAAAAACCAATCGTGATGCGCTTATTTGGGAATACACCAATTACGCACGGTATAACGAAAAAACAAAAACTTTTGCCAGCCAATGGGTGAATGTGATTCAAATGGATGGGTATAAAATGACTGAAGCTGTAGAATCGTCGACCTATACCCTATTCAATTTAAATTCGGATCCTTATGAAACCAGAGAGGTTTCTAAAGAAAATCCGCAAGTTATTTCAAAATTAAAAAAACGTTTAGAGCTTTGGAAAACAGAAACAGGTTATGAATCTCCAAAACCAAACCCTGATTTTAAACACTAACCAAACCTCTCATTATGTGATGTTTGACGATAATTGCTACTAATCAAACAATTATTAAACCCCAAAAAAAAGAATTGCAAGTAGATTTGAAATAACTAAAACTAACTACATGAATTCTAATACTACTTTTATTTGTTTGCTACTTGCTTTTAGTCTGCAACTTCCTTTATTTGGACAAACCAACTGGTATGTAAGCATGGCTGGAGATGACACCAATTCTGGCACCAGTGCATCATCACCTTTTAAAACCTTCAGTGAAATTCAAAACAATGTTCAACCCGGAGATACCGTTTTTGTAATAGGCACCTATACCAACACGAGCTACAACCCTAATTATTCCTATTCTGGAAACACCAGCGATGCCCATCTTTGGCATTCTGAAAATACCGTAAGAATTAATAATTTAAATGGTTCTGCGGGGCAATACATCACCATTAAACCTTATGATGCCAATACCGTTTTAAAGGGAGATGGCGCAAATATTTTTAGGGTAACTAGTAGTTCTTATTTAATTATTGAAGGTTTCAATATAGAAGGCGAAGTAGATAACATTCCTTTAAGTACAGCACATGCCTTACAGTTCGCCTATCTAATTGATGATAGTTCATTGATTGGAACAGCAACAAATCCTAATGTAAATGATGTAAGATACAGAAATGAAGATGAAATCAACGACAACGATAATGTGGTTGAAGAAACGGATAACTACACCGATATTAGCAACTTAAACGTGGTAAGACCTTCTTACATTGACACTCGTGGCTTATACCTAAGTACATGCTCGAATATTATAATTAGAAACACTAAAATTCATCATACCCCTGGAGGCAGTTTACGCGTTTCGGATAGCAATTTTGTAGAAATTTTAGAAAATGAAATTTACCGTTGTTCGGCAAAATCATATTCTGGCACCCATGCATTGGTAGTAACAAAAACGGAACCTATTGGAACTTCAGATTTTAGTGTTCAAATATTAAGAAATACCATTCACCATAATTATAATGAGCAGTATTCTTGGGCACCAACAAAAACCATTATCACCCCAAGAATCGATGAAGGTAAAGGCATTTCACTTCAAAGAAACAATACAAGTGGCTGGATTAATGGTAGCGGGCGCATTTTAGTAGCTAACAACCTGTGCTATTGGAATGGCTTTAGCGGTGTACATTCAAACGATGGTTATCGCATCGATTTTATAAACAATACCTGTTATATGAATTCATATTCTAATACAGTGACCTATGCCGGACAAACGCAAAAAGGGAATAATATTGGCATTAGTGCGCAAAGCAGCAATGACATAAAAATGATTAATAATATTTCGGTAATTGATACCGATTGGGGCGGTTATGCCTTATCTGCTGGAGGAACAACGAAATTAGAAGTTTCAGACAATCTTATTTTTGGAATTAATGGTACTGTGAATGAAGATAGCGATATAAAAAACATAGCTAGTAACACCAAAATAGCAAACCCGTTGTTTGTTAATGCCGGTACTTATAATGCTAACGATTACGACTTTAGTTTGGATGCAAATTCGCCTGCCATTAGTATGGGCAATATCACTTATGCGCCAACAGATGATTACTTTGGAAGCAATAGAGACGCAAAACCAGATTTAGGCGCCATTGAATATAACGCCTCTCTATCTATAAATGAAGAAAAGTTAAATACAATCGCTATTTACCCAAATCCTTTTAGAAATGAGCTTAGCATTCGTTATAATGATTTAGATGTAAATAATCTAGCCCTTTATAATGTTTTAGGACAGAAGCAAAACTTCAATTATCAACGAAACACCAATACGGTAACTTTAGATTTAAGTCATTTACCAAACGGCATTTATCTTTTAAAAACAAGGTCTGTCACTAAAAAACTAATAAAAACAAACTAAGCATACATGAAAAAAACGCTGTATTTAATCGTTTTAATTATTAGTTTTTGGAGTTGCAAAACTTCTAAACAGGAAAACACAGGTCGTTACCCTTTTGAAAAAAGCAAGCTTGTCCCTTGGTCTATTGTAGGTTTCGATGTAAAAGAAAGAAGTCCAAAAGCCCGTATCGACATGCTGAAACATTTAGGTTTTGAGCGTTATGGCTACGGAAATAGGCCAAGACATATACCAACCATGCAGGAAGAATGGGAACTTGCTCAAGCCGAAAATGTAAAAATTGATGCGGTGTGGCTGTATTTAAACTTGGACAAAGACCAACCAAATGCATTACGAGACCAAAACGAAGCTGTTTTTAAAAACTTAAAAGCCGTTGGTTTAAAAACACAAATCTGGATAGGATTCGATCCCAAACATTTTGAAAATTTATCGGATGCTGAAGCTTTAGATGATGCTGTAAGCATGGTATCCTATTTATCTAATCGTGCATCAAAATTAGGCTGTAAAATTGCCCTTTACAATCATGGTGGTTGGGCTGGACAAACCGAAAATCAATTAAAAATTATAAAGGCACTTCCTAACGAAAATTTAGGTGTGGTTTTTAATTTTCATCATGCCCATCACGATTTAGAAAACTACCCTAAACATATAAAATTGTTAATGCCCTATTTATGGTGTGTTAATTTAAATGGCATGAAAAAAGACGGTCCGAAAATTATAACTATTGGTGATGGTAATCTTGAAAAAGAGATGATTCAGCAATTATTGGATTTAAATTACAAAGGCCCTTTTGGAATTTTAGGCCATGTAAAAGGAGGCGATCCTGAAGTGATTTTACAAGAAAATGTAGACGGATTATGGCGACTATTCCCTAAGAAAAACTGATGGTTTTAATTGAAAATTAAAAAAAACATCAAATTTAATAGCTCTAAAAAACCTCTCGTTACACCAGTAAAAATAGGGTTTTCACGATTTTCAAACCTTTTCAGACTATTATCAAACCCCATTAGAGACCTAGATTTCTAATTTTACAAAAACTAAAACGAAACTAATAAACTACAAAACAAATGAAGCAACTAAAAATCGCTACTACTCTATTCTTATTACTAACCTTTTCTGGATTCGCTCAATCGGATAAAGTCATAGAAAAGGCAAATGAAAAAGTAGAAGAAATAAACACACAAATTATTACTGGAGACCGATCGCAAGCACTTAGCGAAGCGCAAAGATTTGAAGTAAAACTTTTATTTATTAATCGCTCCAGAGAATTAGAAAATGCAAGAGAAGCAGGCACCTATGAAGCCGATAACAAAGCCATTATAAAAAAATACAGTCAGAAACTATTTAAAGAAGTGCTTACAAAAGACCAAATGAAAGCACGTAAAAAGGGTAAAGAATTACTAAGCAATTAATAGCAGCTTGCACATGAGACACTTTCCAATGTTTTTGATCGTATTTGTAATTCAATTATTGAGTTACGCACAAACTACCCCTCAAGAGATGATTGAGAAAATGGGTAGAGGCATTAACATTGGGAATGTTTTAAGTGCCCCTAAAGAAGGTAATTGGGCACCTGCATTAACCCAAACCTATGTAGAAGACGTCGCTAGTGCCGGATTTACTTCAGTACGAATCCCGATGGATTTCTTTGGAGATAGAACCACTGGAGACACGTCTGTCTATTCAAAAGCTGAAAATACTTCTGCTAATTATACAGGAACAGCTTCAGATTATGTTGTAAACCCTGCTTATTTAGACCGTATTGAAGAAGTAATCACCTGGGCTTTAAATGAAAACTTAATTGTTGTTTTAGATTTTCATGGAAATACCTTAAAAGATGAGTTTCTGCACACTTTTAGTAAGAAAAGTAAAGACGCACCTTACTATACACATCCTACATCAGCAAAAAGAGCTGCAGATAATGAGAAATTCAGAACTATTTGGTTATCAATTGCTAACAGATTTAAAGATTATTCCGTAAATTTAGTATTTGAGGTCGTAAACGAGCCATATTTTAGTCTGAGTGCTAATGAAATGGACATCTTAAATGAAGATATAATAAACATTATTAGATCTACAGGCGGCAAGAACAGTTACCGAAATATTATTATTACCGGAGGAGGCAAAAATTCATTTGAAGCACCATTACAAATTAGTGATCAGGTTTTGAATATGGATAACTATTTAATAGCAACCTTTCATTATTATTGGCCACGAGATTTTACGGCTTCTGCTAGTGAAAATCATAATGATTATGATTGGGGTACCCCTGCTGACAAAGCTGAAATTGACACCAATTTCGGAGCCGTTAAAACATGGTCTACAGACAAAAACATCCCCATTTATTTAGGTGAATTTGGCGCAGATAATGAAGGGGGATTCAATTACAATAAAAACACTTATGGTGATTTTGGAGGGCCTGAAGAAGCTTCTCGAGTTTTATATCACCAATATTTAGCTCAAAAAGCCATCGATTTAGGGTTCTCGTTTACCGCTTGGGATGCAGGACATAAATCTGGAAAAACCATCTATATTGAACCTACAAGAACTTGGGTTAAAGGTGTAAAAGATGCATTACTAGGCAATACTTTAAGCATAAAGGATAATGATAAATCGGAACTTATAAAAGTGTACCCTAATCCTTCAACAGATTATATTAACATTAAAAGTAATCAACCTATAAATTCCATTGAACTGTATACCTTAAATGGTAACTTAATTTATTCAAATCCCTCAAAAAACATTACACGCATACGATGGCCAACATTAGAACACGGTACATATATTCTTAAAGCCCAACTAACCAATGGCACACATTATTACACTAAAATTTTAATATTAAACTAAATTCGAACATCATGAAAAAAATTACATTTTTATTATTAGCAATTATCCCTTTATTTGGGTTTACTCAAAACCTTCTGTCCAATCCCACATTTGTTGATGCCACAGATTGGTCAGATAATAATGCTGGTACAGGACAAGGTATAGTATCACCTGCAGATTCACACACTGCAGATGGTTCAACTTCATACAAAATTGTTTCAAATGGATCATTTAACAGTCAAGTTAGAGGTGTGAACATTTCAGGATTAGCGGCTGGTGATTATTTATTTAGCTACTGGGTTAAAGGAGATAAAGATGTTAATACACTACCGCAAATAAGAGATAATGGAACCACTTCAAATATAAATGGAGTTAATTATACAATAATGAACGATGGGACATGGGAATATGTCGAACAAACATTCACAATTTCTGGAACAGGCACTATTAGTGCAAGAATTTTCATAAAAAACAATGTTAATGGCACTGCTATTCAAGTGGATGATGTTTCTTTAACATACGTTCCACCTGCAGGGAACGTACTTACTGTTAATGTTGTTGGAGCTGGAACTGTAGCTAGAACTTTAGACAAGCTAGGTTATGATCCTACCGATACTGAAACACTTACAGCAAATGCTTCAACTCATTGGAATTTTGATAGTTGGAGTGGTGATTTAACAGGGACAACTAACCCTGATAACATTCTAATGGATACTGACAAAACAGTGACAGCTAATTTTGTAATTAACCCTAGTTTTGATTATGCCTTTACTTTTGATACAGATAATGATTTAGAAGGCTGGACAGTAGATCCACAGGTTAGTGTGTCTTCGCATACTGGCGGACAAGTTACATTAGCACTTACAGCAAATCAATGGGCTAGATTTAATTTATTTGATTTTCCTATTCCTACCGGATCTTATAATAAAGCAACTATAATCTTAAAAAGTGAAGAAGCATCTACAGATCAATTAGCAATTACTGCCGGAACAGATGTAACCAATAACACAATGACATATCCATTAACAAGCGGTTCAAATTTTCAAACTTTTGAAATTAACTTGACTGAATTTGCTGCATGGACAGGTGATGCAAACTTTTTTAGAATTAGAGTTGCTGATTCTAACAATCCAACTGCTTCAGGTAGACCATCTGTAGATCAGAGCCTTGTTATCGATAGTGTTGTTTTTACTTTTGATCCATCTTTAAGTTCTGAATCTTTTGATACTAAAGATTTCGCTATCTACCCTAACCCTGCAAGTTCTCATGTAACTATTAAAGGTGTTCAAGCTATTTCAGAAGTTAGCATTTTTGATGTTATGGGTAAACAAGTTTTAAAAACAAAATCATTAACTAACGACCAATTAAACGTAAGTCATTTAAAAACTGGGGTTTACATTATTCGTGTTACCGATGCAAACAACTACAGTACGGTTAAAAAATTAGTTAAAAAATAATTTAATTTGGTTTGGTTGACTAAGAAAGGGGGGTCTTGTAATGAGAGCCTCTTTTTTTATGGTAAAAATTTAGCTAACACAAACTATACACCTATTTACTACATAAAAAAACACTAGCTAAAAAGATTAACTAGTGTTATAATTTAAAAGAAGCATTGTATTTAACAATTACTCATTTGCTGCTCTAACGTATTCCAAAGTCCCTAACATTCCGTTTGAAATGGTTCTTTTTTTCTTGTCGGCATAAACAACATGAAATCTAAGCGGTCCATCGTCTGTTTCAATCTCTAATTCTTTGTTGTTATCTTTAAGTTCCCATGTGCCCGAGTACTCCTCATCGCCAATCGTACTTACAAAAACGTGATCTTTATAAAAAATTTGATAAACCTCTGTTGTACCAAACTCTTCTTGTATGCTTTTTTTGTTGCCTTCGGGCGTTGTAAAACCAATTAAATGCCATTTACCAATAAGTTCCTTTTCAGTCTGTGAATAGGCACTTACCGAAATTAAAATGCAAGCTAAAAATAAGATGTGTTTCATGAGATGTTTGTTTTTAACTGTTAAACATTGTTTTAATAAGAAATTAAATAAATGTATAAATTAAAATAGCAGCTTTCACACCAAGTGCTTTAATTTTAAAAGAAATAATCAATGGGTTGCCTGCAATTTCAAACGGCCTTTTTGTAAACCTTTTCCAGAGACGAGTAATTCCATTGGTCCTGCAACCTTGGTCGACTCTACCAAAACAACTAATTTTCCACTAAACAGTTTCATCGTTGGTAAATGAAATAGTTCTAAAGACGTAGCATCGCCATTACAAGCCGCTCTAAACTTACCGTTTCCTGAAACCTTAAATTGTAATTGATTGGTTGCTGTTGGGCATGGAATTCCGTTTTTATCAACCACAGCAACTTCAACAAAAACTAAATCTTTACCATCGGCTTTTATTATTTTTCTATCTGATTTTAAAACAATTTGATACGGTTTTCCTGCTGTTTTAATTTCATTTTCAGCAACAGGATGTCCTGTTTTATCAAAAGCCACTACTTTTATACTCCCTGGTTGGTAAATAACATCCATCCACATTAATCGGTATCTGTTTTGTGGTGTAGAAGGATTCTTTTTTTGAATCCCCATACTTTTTCCGTTAACAAAAAGCTCGGCAGCATCATAGTTGGTATAGACAAAAACTGGTGTTTTTTCTCCTTCGCGTCCTTCCCAGTTCCAATGTGGCAAAATATGTAAAGTTTCCGCATCTGTATTCCAGCGACTTCTATACAAATAAAATCTATCTTTTGGCAATCCTGCTAAATCTGAGATTCCGAAATAGGAACTGCGTGATGGCCAACTATTATCATAAGGAGTTGGCTCGCCAAGATAATCAAACCCTGTCCATACAAATTCTCCAATAACCCAAGGCTTATCATCTTGTAACACAAAATCATCATCTGGAAGGTTAGACCAGCTACAGTATTCAAAATCATAAGAAGAACTTTGAAAATCTGGATAGGTTTTCATCGAAGCTTTTTCAACAGGAAATTTATAAATCCCCCTTGAACTTACTGTAGAAGCCGTTTCGGAACCCAAAATAAACCCCTGTGGAAATTTATCAAAAGCCTCTTCATATAAATGCACACGGTAATTTAATCCTGGAACATCCAATAAGGCACCAAAGCCAGACTCCATAGTTGCTTTTACCTGATCCATTCCAACAGTTACAGGGCGTGTAGGGTCTTCTCTATGAAATAAATCTTGTAACCATTTGGCGCGTTTTACACCTTCATTACCCCATTGATCTGGTACTTCGTTGCCCGAACTCCACATCACTATTGATGGATGATTTCTAGTAGCATGAACCAGATTTACTATATCTTTTTCTGCATAGGCTTCAAAAAATCGATTATATCCATTTTCTACTTTTGGTTTCGCCCATTCATCAAAACTTTCAGCTAAAAACATGAACCCCATCTCATCACATAACTGCAATTGCTCAAAAGAAGGCATGTTATGCGAACTGCGAATGGCATTACAACCCATATCTTTTAAAATAACTAATTGCCTACGTAGTGCTGCGATATTTACCGCAGTGCCTAAAGGGCCTAAATCGTGATGCAAACAAACCCCTTTAAATTTTGTGACTTCACCGTTTAAACTAAATCCCTTATTCGCTTCATATTTAATTTCTCGAATTCCAAAACGCGTGGTTACCTCATCTTTTAACACACCTTCAACAAAAAACTGTGTAACGGCCTTATATAAATAGGGATTTTCTGGACTCCATAAATTAGGATTTTTAACTTTGATGTTTTGATCAAATTCCTGACCAAATTCTAAAGTACTTTTATCTGAACCTAAAGCAGTTTCTTCTGCATTAAAAATGGTAGTTACCAAAGTGCCGTTTTCAACAGAAACTTTCGTTTTTACATTAACTTTGGCAGATTCTTTACTAATAAAAGGCGTGGTAATGAAGGTGCCCCATTGATTAATACTTTCTTTATTTTTAGTGATTAAACTTACTTTTCTATACAATCCAGCTCCAGGGTACCAACGTGAAGCAAAAGCTTTATTTGTTAATTGTACAGCCAATGTGTTTTTGCCTTTTTTAATGAATTCAGAAATATCAAAATAAAAATAACTGTATCCATAAGCCCACTCTCCTATTTTTTTTCCATTTAAAAATATTTGAGGCTCACTCATGGCTCCTTCAAAAAGCAAAATGACTTTTTTAGACAAATCGGATTCTGAAATATCAAATTGCGTTCTGTACCACGCTGTTCCTATGTGTGGCAAAGCGCCTGTACGTCCTGTTTTTTCTGAAGCTACTTTTTCACCATTTTGTACAATGGCTACATTCTGCTTATCAATTTCCTTATCAAATGGCCCATAGATTGCCCAATCATGAGGCACTGAAACGTTTTGCCATTTCGAATCATCAAAATTAACTTCCATAGCATTTTTGAAGTCTCCTTTTTGAAATTTCCAACCCGATTCTAAGGTTGTAATGGCTCTTGTTTGCGCTATAATTTCGTGCTTTGGAAAAAATACAGCCATTGCAAATAGCACTAAATAGCGATTTAATTTTGAACTGAAAGTCATTCTATAAACGGATTTAATCTTTATTATTTTTTTAATGAAGCATTATAAAATTGCATGCCCAAATTTACTTTATTATTAAAATCGAAAAGCGTTGCATTATCCCAATGCGACCCCTCGCCCCAAAGTGTACTACATTTGGTAGAAATCCAAGCTGGCTCCCAATACACCAAGCCCTCTCCTCCAGAGTTTTTAATAATTTCTGCTAATTTATTGAGGTAGTTTAATTGTCCTTGTTGTGTAGCGGGATAACCTGAAATAAGCGCGGTATTATCCAAAATATTATTTGCAGCATCATTATTTTCCATTGTAAAAGGATAAGCTGTTTCAACAATCATTAAGCGTTTTTTATAAGTACTTATTAGTTCTGTTAATGCAGTCCCTACATCATTTAGCTTGTACTCCGACCAAATTGGATAATAGGATAAACCGATCCAGTCAAAATCGTTTACGCCATTTGCAACAGCATCCTTAAACCACCAAAGCCCGTTTTCGGGTTGCGCAATATGAAGCATTACTTCTACTTTTTTATCTGTCTCTTTTGAAATATCGCGTACCGCCTGGATGCCTTTATTTAATAAATAAGCATTTCTATCCCAATTAATTGGCCAAACCAAATGGTCGCCCTGTAATATCATTGGATTTGTTTCATTACCCACCTGAACTATTTCAGGAAGCAATTGGGCGGTATGTAAATCCTTTAAAGTATTATATGTGTAATCGTATAATAGCTTTCCTAAAGCATCATTGTTTTCCATCTCGCTTTCCCAAGCCGCTGGAATCTTTTGTTTTTCGGGGTCTGTCCAAGAATCAGAATAATGAAAATCTAACAACACCTTCATACCATGCTGCTTTGCTCTGTATATTGATTTTTTAACATCTTCGTAATTAGAATAGTTAGTCCAAGTAGGATTATGCCACAAACGGACACGTACTAAATTAGTTCCTGCATCACTAAAAATTTTATACGGATCTTCGGCCATACCGCTATCATTTTTATAAATAGCACCGCAATCTTCCATCTCATTAACATAAGACAAATCGGCTCCATAATAAAAAGTTGTAATAGCATCTGGGACTTCTACATCTGGTTTTGAACCGGAAACATCATCAGCTCCACAAGCCGTAAAAAACAAATAAAGCGATAGGATAAACGGATAAAATAGCATCTTCATAAATGGATTTATATAATGTATTCTTAATTGACTAAATTAATCAATTTATAAAGACTTGCCTTGGACCAAATAAAAAGAAGTTATCTCGATAAACATGATAAAATAATCGAAAAACATGCGCTAAAACAGTTTAAAGAAGATCATCTTTTGGAATTTAAAAGCTATAATAACATAAAAAGTAGGTGATATCTTTTTTGAAGTGCTAAAATTTACATAATTATTCTCTATAAAAAACAAAAATATAATAGATTTTATTATATTGGCAAATTGTGAGAAGAACTTGTCTTTTTACAACCCTTAAACTGATTAAAGATTAAAAACATACTATGGAGATTATAGAACGCGCTTTAGAATTCGAACAACGCAAACACACTTTTAAAACAACCAGCGAGCGTATTGAATCATCTAGAGAAGTAAAAGACCTTATTCTAGGCTTAAATACCATTTATAAAGAAGAAAAAGATCCTGAAATCATGGATTTAATGAAACGATTAACAGTCATTAAACAAAAAATTGAAAAAAGGTTAAAAGGTAGACCTTAACCTTAAACCATAAAAAAAGCCCTTATTAAAATTTTAATAAGGGCTTTTTTTTTACCTAAAACCATCTTAACGTGGTCATTATATTTTTTTTTAAAAAGATTCGTTTAAAGCTAAGTAACTACATTTAAATTTTCATTTTTAACCTTTCGATTACTTAATCTTCAACACGCGTAATTTTCGCTCCAATGGCGCGTAAACGCTCATCAATATGTTCGTAACCACGATCTATTTGCTCTATATTCTGTATTGAAGACGTTCCTTTTGCAGAAAGTGCTGCAATTAATAAGGAAACCCCTGCGCGAATATCTGGTGATGTCATAGTGGTTGCTTTTAAAGTTGATTTAAAATCATGCCCGATAACAGTAGCACGATGCGGATCGCATAAAATAATTTTTGCACCCATATCAATCAATTTATCAACGAAGAATAAACGGCTTTCAAACATTTTTTGATGTATTAAAACACTGCCTCTAGCTTGTGTGGCTACCACCAAAATAATACTTAATAAATCTGGAGTAAATCCAGGCCATGGAGCATCAGAAATGTTTAAAATAGAACCATCTATAAAGCTTTGTATTTCATAACCGTTTGTGTGTGCTGGAATAAAAATATCGTCGCCTCGTTTTTCAACAGTAATCCCTAATTTTCTAAAAGTTGCCGGAATCACGCCTAAATCATGCCAAGACACATTGGTAATGGTTAACTCGCTTTTTGTCATGGCCGCAAGCCCAATCCAACTTCCAATTTCAATCATATCTGGAAGCATGGTATGATCGGTGCCACCTAAACTTTCAACACCATCAATGACTAATAAATTAGAGCCTACACCGCTAATTTTAGCGCCCATTCTATTCAGCATTTTACACAACTGCTGTAAATATGGCTCGCAAGCGGCATTGTATATTGTGGTTTGCCCTTCAGCTAAAACGGCAGCCATTACAATATTTGCTGTTCCTGTAACCGAAGCTTCTTCAAGCAGCATGTAAGTTCCTTTAAGTTTTTCGGCTTCAACACCATAAAACTGCTCTTCTTTACTGTATCTAAATTTGGCTCCTAAATTTATAAGACCTTCAAAATGGGTATCTAATCGACGACGACCAATTTTATCGCCTCCAGGTTTAGGAATATACCCTTTACCAAAACGCGCTAATAAAGGCCCGACAATCATGATAGACCCACGTAAACCGCGACCATCTATTTTAAATTGTTCAGACTCTAAATAGGGTAAATTAACTTCATCAGCTTGAAACGTATAAGAGCCTTTGCCAATGTTTTCTATTTTAACACCAAGTTTTTTAAGCAACTCAATTAATTTATTAACATCGACAATATTTGGAATATTATGGATGGTAATTAATTCTGGTGTTAACAAAACAGCACACAAAATTTGTAAAGCTTCGTTTTTTGCGCCTTGTGGTTGTATGCTTCCTTTTAGTTGGTGTCCGCCTTCAATTATAAATGTTCCCATGAAATACTAGTAGCGTTTTCTTTGTCGGTTATTCGAATTACTTTTCTTTTGATAGGTTTTCTTAGAGCTATTGGTATTGCCTGAAAACTTAGTTTTTGAGCGCATTAAACTTGTAGAATCTGATAAATCTTCTTCAGAATTTTTCAAGTTAATTTTTCCTCCAGAAAGCTCGTATAAATGATCGTAAATCACAGCATCTTCAACCGTATCTTTATTCCAATTTAAAAAACACTTTTTCATGTGGTTTGCAATGGTATAAGTTAAAGCTTCTTTAAGCTCGCCATCTTCCCATGTGTTTGCCACATCAATCATGGTTTTAATATTGTTTCCGTAGAAACGGTATTTTGGAAAATTCTGAGGATATTTTAAAGGCTCTGGGCGCTCTTCGTAAATTTCCTTAGTAGGAATTGGGTAAGGCGAATCGGCATCTAATTCAAAATTAGACATGATAAACATTTGATCCCAAAGTTTATGTTGAAAATCTGGAACGTCTCTTAAGTGCGGTTGCATGTTTCCCATGACAGCAATGATGCCTTTTGCGACTTTATTACGTTCTTCTTTTGATTCAAGTGATTTGGCGTAATTAATCATTTTCTGCATATGTCTTCCGTATTCGGGAATGATTAAATGCTCACGCTCTGTGTTGTATTCTAAATTATCTATCAAAATAAATGTGTAGAGTTAAATTTGTTGCAGGAAGTATTTCTGCATGCGCAAAATACAAAAAAAAACTAAAGACTTATAACACCTTCAATCTTTTCTGCCACTTCTTTATACTTTTCGATAACAGCTTCTGGAGATTTCATATTCACGTTAATAGATACGCTTGTATATTTTCCTTTTGCAGATTCTTTTGTCTCTATTACAGCGCCTAAATTATCGAAAATATCCTCTAATTTCGTAATTCTTTCTTTATCTGAAAGCACTATAAATTTATATAAGTATTCCGATGGCCAATGGGTTGTATCGTATAATTGTTCTTTTAATTTTTCGTAAAATTCTTCTGAATTCGGAGGTATGCTCATAATGTGTTTTTTCTAGTACAAATATACAATTTCATCTTTTCAATAATACAGTTTCGTATCCTGAAAAGTACCAATATATCAAAATCAATTCAAGATAATGTAATTTATAATCATGTTGATGGTCTTTCTATTTTTTTTATCGCTGTTAAATTCCGATTTTTACAGCAAATATGGATGATTTGAACTCAAAAAAGATTCTTATTACGGGTGGTCCAGGAACAGGAAAATCGACTTTAATTAACTCATTAATAAAAAAAGGTTTTACCTGCATGGAAGAAATTTCGCGTCAGGTTATTATTGAAGCCCAAGAAAAAGGCATCGATCAGCTTTTTTTAACCAATCCCCTACTTTTTAGCGATATGCTATTAAACGGGCGTTTAGAGCAATTTAAAGCTGCCGAAAACCTAAAAAATAAACCCGTTTTTTTTGACAGAGGTGTTCACGATGTTTTGGCTTATATGGATTATATAGGCGATGCTTATCCCAAAGAATTCACCGAGGCTTGTAAAAAAACAACATACGATATCGTTTTTATTTTAAAACCTTGGAAAGCTATTTACACTAGTGATAATGAGCGTTACGAGAATTTTAATCAAGCTGAAGAAATACATCAATTTCTAATTAAAACCTACACATCATACAACTATAACTTAATTGATGTGCCTTTTGATACTCCTGAAAATCGCACAAATTTCATTTTAAAAACCTGTCAGCTCTAATATGGATCATCCTATTAACATATTAGAACGCTATTGGAATTTCACAAGTTTCAGACCCGAACAAGAAGCCATAATAAATGCGGTTATTGAAGGCGAAGACACTTTTGTGTTATTACCAACAGGTGGTGGAAAATCCTTATGTTTTCAAATTCCAGCTTTGGCAAAAGACGGGATTTGCATCGTTATTTCCCCCTTAATTGCTTTAATGAAAGACCAAGTTCAGGCCTTAAACGATAAAGGCATTAAAGCCATGGCCTTAACCAGTGGTATAAGCTACAGCCAGTTGGATACTATGCTAGACAACTGTATTTACGGCAATTACAAGTTTTTATATATTTCGCCAGAACGTTTACAGCAGGAATTGGTTCAAGATCGTATTCGGTTAATGAATGTGAATTTAATTGCGGTTGATGAAGCCCACTGTATCTCGCAATGGGGCAGTGATTTTAGACCGGCTTATAAAAATATTGCATTGCTTCGTCAACTAAAACCTTCAGCAAATGTGGTGGCTTTAACCGCATCGGCAAAGCCAGAGGTTGTTGATGATATTGTTAAGGAGCTCGATTTTATTCAGCCTAAAATATTTAAAAACTCTTTTGAAAGAAGCAATTTAGCCTACATGGTTTTTCATGAAGATGACAAACATTACAGACTAGAAACCATTTTAAAAAAGAATCCAGCATCTTCAATTATTTATGTTAGAAATAGAAAATCGACTTTAGATATTTCGGCGTTTTTAAAATCGAGAAACATTAGTGCTACTTTTTATCACGGTGGTTTATCAAACGATGAAAAAGATAAAAACATGACGGCTTGGTTGCAAAACCAAAACCAAGTTATGGTCGCGACAAATGCCTTTGGTATGGGAATAGACAAGCCCGATGTTAAAACCGTGATTCACTTAAATTTACCAGAAAGCATAGAAAGTTATTTTCAAGAAGCTGGTCGTGCCGGACGTAATGGCGACAAAGCTTTTGCTGTAATTTTAAAGAATAATAGTGATAAGGAATTGGTTATAAATCAGTTTTTAAACGTTTTACCTACGGTAGATTTTATAAAACAGGTGTACCGAAAATTGTGCAGTTATTTTCAAATTTCTTATGGCGAAGGCGCATACCAAACCTTCGATTTCGATTTTAACAGCTTCAGTAAAACCTATCAATTCCCTGCTATATTATGCTATAATGCCCTGCTTTTTTTAGACAGGAATAGTGTGATTACGCTTTCGAAGCAATTTAAAAACAAAGTCACCATCCAGGTTATAATTTCGAATAATGCACTTTTTAATTATTTAAATACGCATCAATCTTTTGGGATTATTGTAAAATCGATGTTACGCATGTATGGCGGTATTTTCGATCATCTAACAAAAATAGATTTACCTAAAGTAGCACAAAAAGCATCCGTTTCAGAAGGTGAACTAATCCATACTTTACAACAATTAGAAGAAGATGAAATCATTACTTTAAACTTAGCTAAAACCGATGCACAAGTCACTTTTATAGCACCTAGAGAAGATGAAAAAACGATAAATAGAATTGCGCCAATTATTAAACAACAAAATAAGCTGAAACAAAATCAAGTACAAGCCATGCTGGATTATATTGAAAATGATTCGGTTTGCAAAAGCATTCAGCTGCTCTCCTATTTTGGAGAAACAGATGTTGAAGCTTGCAAAATATGTTCGGTTTGCATCAATCAGAAAAAAAAGGAAGCACCTCTAGATATTACTAGTATAAAACGACAAGTTATTGAAGTTTTAGAAACAGGAGCTTACAATTCTAGAACCCTTTTAGAAAAAATAAACTGCTCTGAAAACGAGCTGAAAACTGTATTAAAATTACTTTTGGAGCATGACATTATAGCTATTACATCAAATAACACATATAAATTAAGTCATTTATAAAGTTTTAAAAACACCTTTTGAATTATTATGCATTTTGAAAAAATAAATTTCGGTTCGAATTAGTATTGAAAAATTTTATTCTCTATAATCATTTCAATCCTAACAATGAATGAAATTCACTAGAATTGACACATTTACTTCAAAAAACACATTCATAAATAAAAAAATAAAGACATCAACAGATGAAAGATTTAAGAATCGTATTTATGGGCACTCCCGATTTTGCGGTAGCCACTTTACAAACTTTAGTAGAAAACAACTATAATATAGTAGGCGTAATTACTGCACCAGACAAACCAGCTGGTCGTGGTAGAAAGTTAAATGAAAGTGCTGTAAAAAAATATGCGGTTTCTAAAAACCTACGCGTTTTACAGCCTACCAACTTAAAAAACGACGATTTTTTAGAAGAATTAAAAAGTTTAAATGCCAATCTACAAATTGTGGTGGCTTTTAGAATGTTACCAAAAGTGGTTTGGAAAATGCCAGAATATGGCACCTTTAACCTACACGCTTCCCTATTGCCAAACTACCGTGGAGCGGCACCAATAAATTGGGCCATTATAAATGGTGAATCAAAAACAGGGGTTTCTACCTTTTTTATTGATGAAGAAATTGATACGGGCGACATGATTCTTCAAGAAGAACTTCCTATTGAAGCTAATGAGAATGCAGGAAGCCTTCACGATAAATTGATGAACATAGGAAGCGCTTTAGTTTTAAAAACCGTTAAATCAATTGAAAGTGGTCCTGTAAAAACCATTCCACAGAAAGATTCTACCGATATTAAGACTGCCTATAAACTCGATAAGGACAATTGTAAAATTAACTGGAACACTTCCATAGACCATATATATAATCAAATTCGCGGTTTAAGTCCGTATCCTGCAGCATGGTGCACATTAATAAATGGTGAAGACCGATTAGATATAAAAATTTATGCCACCGAAAAGGAATTAATTGAACACAATACCCCTATTGGAACATTACTTTCAACTAAAAAAGAACTAAAAGTTGCAGTTACAGGAGGTTACATCATTTTGAAAGAAATAAAGCTTCCAGGGAAACGTGCCATGGACATAAAATCACTTTTAAACGGGTATACTTTTGAAGAAAATGCCAAAGTGCTGTAAACCCTTATTGCCATTGATATTTTAAAAAATCCGATAAAATGCACTGCCTTTATTAACAAATGTATTAAGTTATTAACAAAACTAGGTATTTCCCTTGCTGTTACTTGCATGGTTGCATAATCCGTATAAATTTGTAATGGATTTAACAATTACGTTTTACCAACTTTTAACAATAAATAAATTATACATTATGAACAAAACAGATTTAATCGACGCAATGGCAGAACACGCAGGAATTACTAAAGCAGCTGCAAAAAAGGCTTTAGAATGTGCGTTAACAGAAATTGAAGGAGCTTTAAAAAAAGGTAACAGAGTTTCTTTAGTAGGATTCGGATCTTGGTCAGTTTCTAACAGAGCTGCTAGAGATGGAAGAAACCCACAAACAGGAGCAACTATCAAAATTGCAGCTAAAAACATTGTAAAGTTTAAAGCTGGTTCTGATTTATCAAACGCAGTAAACTAATTATTTACTCCTAAATAATACAAAAAGCCTCCAATATTGGGGGCTTTTTTTGATATATACCCAAAAGAGTTGCTTTTTTAATAAATAAATATTAGATTTAGTTACTAATTCCTCGACATATGGTTACAATAAAGCCCAAAAAGGGAGATTTACTAATTGCTGAACCAGCAATTATTGGAGACGTTTCTTTTAACCGTTCTATAGTCTTGCTAGCTGACCATTCTGATGAAGGCTCTATAGGATTTATATTAAATAAACCATTAGACTATACTATAAATGAATTAATTCCAGAATTGGAAGCCACCTTTAAAGTGTACAACGGTGGTCCTGTAGAACAGGATAATTTATACTTTATTCATAAAATCCCACAATTGATACCAAATAGTATTGAAATTTCTTTAGGAATTTATTGGGGTGGCGATTTTAATCGTGTAGCTGAACTTATTAAAGAAAACACCATTAACGAAAATGATATTCGTTTTTTCCTTGGTTATTCTGGATGGGATACCAATCAATTAGAAAACGAATTAAAAGCGAATTCTTGGGTGGTTTCAGATAATGTTTATAAAAACAGCATCATAGAAAAAGACTACGCTTCTTTCTGGAAAGAAAAAATGCTAGAATTTGGTGGCGAATATAGCATTTGGTCTAATGCCCCCGAAAACCCTAGTTACAATTAAGCTAAGCGTATTTTTACATTTAACTTTTGAAGCAATGTTTTTGCAACATCGTTGGTGTAGCTTTTTTTCCTGTATTTACTTACTGGCTGTATTCCTACCATAACGTTTGTTATAAATATTTCGTCTGCTTTTTGAAGTTCGAAAGGCGAAATTGATTCTTCTACCAATTCATATTCTGCAACCGTTTTAATAATATTTATAAGTTGCGTACGCATCACGCCTTTTAATCCGCCATCACTTAAAGGCGGCGTTTTAATCGTGTTTCCTTTTACTAAAAAAACATTTCCATTTAAAGCCTCAACAACCTGCTTGTTTGTGTTGAGAAGTAAACAGTTGTTTAAGCTATTTTCTTTAGCATATATACTTCCAACGACGTTTAAGGCTTTATTATTGGTTTTTAGGGTAGATAATAAACTTGGTGACACATAGTAGTCTTTAAACAAATCGACTTCGTAAAACTCATCCTGAATAGCGTAAAAGTTTTCTTGAATTGAATTTACAGAAATCACAAAACTTACATGATTTGTGCTAGGCGTGTATAAGCCCCCTTCATTTCTATGCACCATTAATTTTACACGGGCAGACTCCTTAGCCAAATTATTAGCTTCTAAGGTTTTTAGAATTTCACTTTCAAGAAACTCCATGGTAAAATTCATAGGAATTTCCATACGCATTATTCGCATGGAAGCCATTAACCTGAAATAATGATCTTCCCAAAATAAAATTTTTCCGCCGCTTGATTTAATCGTTTCAAAAAGGGCATCACCATAAGCATACCCCCTATTTTTGATTGATAAAAATGCGTTTCCGTCTAAAAGTGTTCCGTTAAAATTTGTCATAAAAAAGCCCGCTTACAGCATTATTTTGTAAGCGGGACAAATATAATTTAAAATATGCTATTTGTAATTAAGCAGAACCTAATACTTGCTTTAAACTAGAAATTTGATTGGTCCAAAGCATTTTTGATTCATCGATTTCATCATCTTCAGCAAAGTCTGTAATAATTAAAGACACATCTTTAGTGATTTCATCCACTTGTATTCTAATTTCAAAGTAATAACTTAACTCGTCTTCTACGTCTTCTAACCACCTAAATTTTACGCGTTCGCCGCTTTTTTTATTTAAAAGTTTAGCTTTTTCTTCACTGCCGTCCCAAATAAAAGTAAACATCTCGCCTCGAGAGTTTACATTATCCGAAAACCATTCTGACAAACCAGAAGGTGTAGATATATATTGATATAATAATTGAGGGGAAGCGTGTATAGGAAATTCAATATCAAATCTAATTTTGTCGTCCATAAGTACTTTTGAAATTTATATCTGCCAATATATACATAAATTGATAAGTGAGGGTATAAAATTTAATATTATTTTTTTTCAGTTCTGTTTGGTAACATTAATAATGTTTATATATTTGCAGCCTCAAATTATGGCGAGGTAGCTCAGCTGGTTAGAGCGTCGGATTCATAACCCGGAGGTCGCGGGATCGTGCCCCGCTCTCGCTACAATAATACCGAAACACTTTCTAAACAAAAGGGTTTCGGTATTTTCATTTAAAAGCGTGTGTCAAATCTGTGTCACTCCATTTATAATTGGGGTGCCAATCGTCTTAAATACGGATAAATAAAGGATAAGTTTCAATGACTAGAAGAATATATCCTACAAAATCAGCTTGGGAGAACTACCTTCAAGAGTTTTCGCTTAAAGTTAATTCGCCGTTAAAAGTGACTTTTAATTAAATCGATAATAGCCTAAAACAATAAAAGGCTCAAAGTTCAACTGAACTTTAAGCCTTTATATTTTCTATATTTTTAAGCTAGTATAATTTACAACCCAAATAATCTAGGTAGAAACAGAGATATTTCAGGGATATAAGATATTAGCATTAAAACGGCAACCATTATTGCTAAAAATGGCAACAAAGGCTTAATCACCTGTGTTACAGAAATTTTGGCTACACTACTGCCCACAAAAAGTAATGTGCCTACTGGTGGCGTACAAATACCAATACATAAATTTAATACGATTACAATACCAAAATGCACAGGATCCATTCCTAAAGTAGTAACTACTGGCAAAAAAATAGGCGTAAAAATTAGTACGGCAGGCGTCATATCCATAAACGTACCAATAATGAGTAAAATAATGTTAATGGCTAAAAAGATGGCAAATTTATTACTTAGCTGGTCTAGTAAAAACGAACTAATCATATCTGGAATACTTTCAAAAGAAAACAACCAAGACATCGCCATTGAGGTACAAATTAGAAACATAACCACAGCTGTAGTTTTTGCGCTAGACAGCAGTATTTTAGGAAAATCTTTAGTTTTCATATCGCCATAAACTAAAGCCAAAATGGCTGCGTATAAAACTGCGATTACAGAGGCTTCGGTTGCTGTAAAAACACCAGCTACAATACCACCTACCACGATAACCAATAGTAACAAACTAAAAAAAGCTTTTCTAAAATAAGTCCAAACTTCCTTTAAAGTAGCCCGTTTACCTTTGGCATAACCTCTAGTAATGGCTATAAATGCCACATAACCCATAATGGCAAAACCTAATAAAATTCCTGGTAAATAACCCGCAATAAATAAAGCCGCTACAGAAGCGGTACCTCCACTTGCCAAGGCATAAACAATTAAAATATTACTTGGCGGAATTAATAATCCAGTTGTCGATGCTGTAATATTTACAGACGCACTCAGGGTTCTAGGATACCCTTCATCTTCCATTCTATCGGTCATGATACTTCCTATTGCAGAAGCAGCTGCCAAAGCTGAACCTGAAATGGCGCCAAAAAGCATGGAAGCCAAAACATTTACATAGGCTAGGCCACCTGGCAAACTCGCTACTAAAGATTTGGCAAAATTTATAAGCCTATTGGCAATGCCACCCTGTTTCATAATTTCACCTGCCAAAATAAAAAATGGTATGGCTAATAAGGCAAAACTATCAATACCAGTCGTCATACGTTGGGCTATGGTTGTTAACCCTGGCAACCTATCAATATTTAGCAAAAGGCTTAAAGTAGTTGAAATTCCAATACTATAAGCCACAGGAACTTTTAACAATAAAAGAATGAAAAAACTACCAAACAAAACAATAATACTTAAAACTTCAATACTCATAATGCGTTTTTGTTTTTATAAATTTTTATAATATGATATACCGAAAAGCACATAATTAACAACCCGCTAAAAGGTAGAATAGCGTAAACGTATCCAAGAGGTACACGTAAAGTTCCCGAAAGTTGCTCTAAACGTAAGGTGATATATACCAAATTACCACCGCCAATGCCCATCACGATTGCCGCAAAAAGAAAGATGCATACCTCTATAAAAATGGATGCTTTTCGTTTATTTCTTAGCGAAAATTTACCGTATAAAAAATCCATAGACAGGTGTTCTCTTTTTGCATTTAAATAAGCCGCTCCTAAGATGGTCATCCAAATGAGAGAAAATCGGGCAAATTCTTCAGTCCATGTAAAAGAAGTCCCTAAAATATACCTGGAAAATACTTGGAAAAGCACATCTAATACCAAAAGGGCAAATACGCCTATTAAAAACCATTCCAGAAGTTTATTCACCTTATTAAAAACAAGCTCTGCTTTATCCATAATTACTTATTTTGTATTTTATTTACTGTAGTTTCCATCTCTGGAAATTCTTTTACAAATGCTTCAATAACCGATTTCGATTTTTCGGCAAACAAGGATTTATCCGGAATAATTACCTCTACCCCTGCTTCTTTTGCTATTTTCATAGATTCTTCAACAGAGTCGTTCCAGAATTTCTTTTGTGCTTGTGAAGATTCATCTGCTGCTGCTTGTACCCAAACTTTTTCTTCATCTGAAAGCGTATTCCAAAATTTGGTTCCGATTAAGAGAACATCTGGTACTGCTGAATGCTGATCTAATGTATAATATTTACTAATTTCATAATGGTTTGAAGATACGAATGAAGGCGGGTTATTCTCTGCGCCATCTACAACACCTTGCTGAATGGCTGTATAAAGTTCACCGTATGACAACGGCGTTGCAGAACCTCCCATAGCATTTACCATATTAATAGCCATTTGATTATTCATCACTCTAATTTTGAGCCCTTTTAAATCTTCTGGCGTTCTAATGGCTTTTTTACTAGTATAAAAGCTTCGGCTTCCAGCATCATAATAACACAAGCCGCGTAACCAAAACTTAGAGCCTTTCTCTAAAATCGATTTACCAATAGGCCCTTCTAAAACATCAAATTGATGTTGTTTGTCTCTAAACAAATATGGTATTCCTAAAATATGATATTCTGAAACAAAATTAGAAAGCGTTGCAGCACTTACTTTGGTGATGGCCACACTTCCTATTTGCAATAATTCTAAAACTTCACGCTCGGACCCCAATTGGCCATCAGGGAAAATTTTAATTCTAAGTGTACCATTCGATTTTTTTTCTAAGGCCTTTTTAAACTCTAAAATCCCTTTGTGTACAGGATGTGTTTGTGGCAATGTATGTCCTAAATAAAGAGTTTTTACAGTGTCTTCTTTTTTGCAGGATAAAAGGCAAAGGCTTACTAGCAATAGCAACGCAATTTTGTTTTTAATTTGCATCATTTGAATGGAGGTTATTAAAATTAAAATAGTTTACGGCATTATGATAACATATATCCTGAATCATTTTTCCTAAAAAAGTGATATCATTTGGTACTAAACCCTGTTTTAAATCCTCGGCAATAACATTACACAATAGCCTTCTAAAATATTCGTGCCTTGGGAATGATAAAAAACTTCTACTATCGGTTAACATGCCCACAAAACGACTTAATAAGCCCATGTTAGACAAGGTATTTAATTGCTTTTCCATACCATCTTTTTGGTCTAAAAACCACCAACCCGACCCCCATTGCATTTTACCTGGCGTGCCTCCTGTTTGGAAATTTCCCATCATGGTTGCGAACACTTCGTTTTGCGATGGATTTAAATTATAAGTGATTGTTTTCGCTAATTGGTTTGTTGAATTTAAGGAATTAAATAGTGCCGACATAAATTCTGCCATAGGAAAATCGCCAATCGAATCGCAACCTGCATCTAAGCCCACTTGTTCAACTAACCGCGTGTTATTATTTCTGATGGGCCCTAAGTGGTATTGTTGAACCCAATTTAATTTATGATAGTATCTACCTAGATAAATGAATAGAAACGACCTGTATTTATTGATTTCTAAAGCTGAAAGAGGTTTAGAATCCAATCGTTTTTTGAAAATAACTGAAGCTTCCTCTAAAGTACAATCTTCCATCACCAAAGCTTCACCAACACCAAAATCTGATAATCGGCAGCCGTTTTCATTGAAGAAATTGAGTCTAGAATCAATCGCAGCAATAAATTCTGAAAAATTAGTTATTGAAACTTTTGAAGCAGCTTCCAGCTTTTTCAAATATCCTAAAAACGCATCTTCAGCAATAAAAAACAAAGCATCAGCTCTAAATGTAGGATAGACTTTCGTGAAAAAATCGGCTTTAGCAATTTGTTTATGATATGCTAAATCGTCTGTAGGATCGTCTGTTGTGCAAACCACTTCAACTTTCATTTGCTCTAAAAGTTGCGCAGGGGTTTTATGTTCTAAAATTTTATTGGCTTGCTGGTAAATCGTTTCAGCTGTACTGGATTGCAATACCAAATCGATATCGAAATAGCGTTTTAATTCTAAGTGTGTCCAATGAAACAACGGGTTTCTCAAAGTATAAGGTACTGTTTCTGCCCATTTTTTAAACTTATCTAATTTTGAAGCTGAACCTGTAATAAAATCCTCATCAACACCATTTGCTCGCATACCGCGCCATTTGTAATGATCGCCTTGTAACCAAGCATCAGTAAGGTTTTTAATGGGATTATCTTCAGCAATTTGCTTTGCCGATAAATGATTATGGTAATCAATAATAGGCATATCTTTTGCATACTCGTGGTACAAAACCTCGGCAGCTTTAGAATTCAACAAAAAGTTATCTGTTATAAATCCTTCCGAATCGATATGTTTCATTTTAAATGCATTTAGAGATACCTAATTCCAAACCACGTAATTCAGCAAGACCTCTTAAACGTCCAATTCCTGAATAGCCCGGATTTGTTTTCTTTTTCAAATCATCTAACATTTGGTGACCGTGATCTGGACGCATAGGGATGTTCCAATCATTTTTACCTTTTGTTTTACGGTTACGTTCTTCTAAAATAATGGATTTTACCACATCCACCATCGGCACATCGCCTTCTAAATGATTGGCTTCATGAAAGTTTCCTGCTGCATCACGCTGAGTACTTCTTAAATGAATAAAATGAACGCGGTCTGCAAAACGCTTAAAAATTTGAACCAAATCATTAGAAGCAATAACGCCTAAAGACCCTGTACAAAATGTAATACCGTTAGATCTGTTTGGAACTTGCTCGAACAAATACGCATAATCTGCTTCAGTACTTACTACACGTGGCAAGCCTAAAATTGGAAACGGCGGATCGTCTGGGTGGATACACATAAGCACCTCGTTTTGTGAAGCTACAGGAATAATCTCCTTTAAAAAAGCTACTAAATTCGCCTTTAACACCTTGGCATCAATATGAGCATAAGTATCTAAAACGGTTTGAAATTGCTCTAAGGTATACCCCTCTTCGGCACCAGGAAGCCCTGCTATAATATTGTTTACCAACTGGGTTTTGTCGGCATCAGTCATGCCTTCAAAATATTTTTTCGCAGCCGCTTGTTGCGCTTCGGTATAAGTTGCTTCTGCCCCTGGACGTTGCAATAAAAACAATTCGAAAGCCGCAAAAGCCGTGGCATCAAAGCGCAAAGCTCTAGACCCATCGGCAACCTCATAATTTAAATCGGTACGTGTCCAATCGAGCACTGGCATAAAGTTATAACACACAATACCAATACCACAAGCTGCCAAATTCTTTATGCTTTGTTTGTAATTCTCAATGTATTTTTGAAAATCGCCTGAACGGGTTTTAATCGTTTCATGAACCGGAATACTTTCTACTACGCTCCATGTTAATCCAGCCTGTTCAATGGTGTTTTTACGTTCTAAAATAGCTTCTGTATTCCAAACGATACCATTAGGAATATGATGTAATGCCGATACAATTCCTGTTGCACCTGCTTGCTTAATATCTAATAAGGTTACCGGATCTTTAGGTCCGTACCATCTCCATGTTTGTTCCATAACTTCTAAATTATTATTTTTTTATACACCGCTATAAGCGCTAAATCCGCCATCGATTGGAATAACTACTCCTGTTACAAACGACGATGCATCGTCGCACAAATACAGCGTTGTGCTTATTAAGTCTTCTGGTTCGCCATAACGTCCCATGGGTGTCTGGTCTATAATTTGTTGTCCGCGTTGTGTTAAACTTCCATCGGTATTTGTAAGTAATGTTCGGTTTTGATCGGTTAAGAAAAACCCTGGCGCAAGCGCATTTACACGAATGCCAACTTTAGAAAAATGTACTGCAAGCCATTGTGTGAAATTTGAAACCGCTGCTTTCGCACCACTGTAAGCAGGTATTTTTGTTAACGGCGTAAAAGCATTCATAGACGAAATGTTTAAAATGCTACAACCTTTTTTACCAACCATATCTTTAGCGAAAACCTGCGTTGGTAGTAAGGTGCCAATAAAGTTTAAATTGAAAACAAACTCAATGCCCTTTGGGTCTAAATCGAAAAAGGTTTTAAAACCTTCTACGCTACTCGATAAATCACCTTCCTGTAAAAACGGATTTGAAGTGGTTCCCAGAGGATGATTTCCTCCTGCACCATTCACTAAAATATCAACACTTCCTAGTGCTTCATTTATTTTAGACTTCGCGGCCTCTAAAGATTCATTTTCTAAAACATTGGCAATAACACCAATTGCAGTCCCGCCTTCTGCTTCAATTTCCTTTGCGACTTGTTCTGCGGCCTCTATTTTTAAATCTAAAACGGCTATTTTATGTCCTTGCTTCGCCAATGCTTTAGCTAGCGTACTGCATAATACACCTCCAGCTCCTGTTAAAACCACTACTTTACTCATCTCTTATTAGTTCTAAAATTCAACATTTATATTTATTTTCGTGTACGCACACGAAATGTGTTTTTAAAAAAACAAATAGTACTACAACAAAAGTAATCAAAAAACCGTGTGCGCACACAAAAATATGGGATTTTAATTTTATATTTGATTTTTAATTAAGACTATAGCACTAAAAAGTGTACATTCAATTGGCTCAACCCCCTCTTATAATTTTATGATTACAATAAAAGATATTGCAAAAGAAGCTCAAGTTTCAGAAGGAACTGTAGATAGGGTATTACATGACAGAGGTGGTGTATCTCAAAAAACGAAAGAAAAAGTAGAAAAAATTTTAGAAAAACATAATTTCAAGGTAAATCCCGTTGCACGGGCACTTGCCATGAAAAACAAATTTAAAATTTTAACCCTAACCCCTAACTTCGACACAAATAATGTATTCTGGAAATCGCCATATTTAGGAATTTTAAAAGCTAAAGATGAAGTTGAAAATTATGGGGTTGACGTTGAAAATTATTTTTTTAATCAATTTGATCCTAGCTCCTACTTGGAACAATTTAATATTTTAATAAAATCTGACCCAACAGCTGTTATAATTGTTCCTACTTTTATGACAGAAACAAAACAAATTGTTAATCAATTAGAGCAATTAAATATTCCGTATTTGTTTCTAAATATTGATTTAGATGGTTTTAATAACATCTCATTTATTGGTCAAGATTCTTATATGGGTGGTTATGTTGCTGGCAAATTAATGCATTTAAGCTTAGGCAAAAATACCTCGACTTTAGTAGTACATGCCAGATTAAACCTAACAAACTACCATGCTATATCAAGAAGAATTGAAGGTTTTAATGATTATTTCATAAAAAATAACATTAAAAATAAAGTTTTAACCTTAAGTATTGATGGTTTTAATAATGATGCTAGCATTGAAAAAAAAATAAATTCGTTTTTAGAGGAACACCAAGAAATAAAAGGTGTATTTGTTCCTTCCAGTCGGGTAGCTACTATTGCTAACGCTATTAATAGTAATTATTTAGCTAAGCTCCAAATAATAGGCTTTGATAACACCAAGCAAAACATTGAAAGTTTAGCAACAGATCAAGTTGCCTTTTTAATTTCTCAAAAACCTTTTGAACAAGGCTATGAATCGATTCATTTAATGAGTGATTTTTTGGTAAAGAACAAAATACCCAAAAACAAGATTTATTCGCCTATAGATATTCTTACCAAAGAAAACGCAATATTTAACGAACGTAATGAAACTGATTTTGAAAGTTTTGAACAGCTTAGTTATGAATGACTGGAGCTTAGATTGATGATTACAATTGTTTTACCTTTGTTACACACCCTATAAAATTTTATTTATGGAAGAATTAGTTATTGCAAGAGTTGTTCATGTTATAGCTGTAATTTTATGGATTGGCGGAGTTGCTATGGTTACTACGGTTATTATTCCTTCTGTGAAACGCATGACTTCAAAAGAAGATCAAATTAAAACTTTTGAAACTATTGAAGGTAAATTTGCCATACAAGCTAAAATAACAACACTTTTAACGGGGCTTTCTGGTTTTTATATGCTTTATGTTTTAGATGGTTGGCATCGGTATTTAGAACTGCGTTTTTGGTGGATTCATGCCATGACTTTAGTCTGGATTCTTTTTACTTTAATTCTTTACATATTCGAACCTCTATTTCTTCATAAAGTATTTAAAAAATATGCCGAAAAAAACCCTGAAAAAACATTCAATATTATGCACATGGCGCATTGGGTTTTATTAATTTTAAGTTTAATAACAACTGCTGGTGCCGTAGCTGGTTGCCATGGCTTTTTATTGTTTAATTAATAATTTAAGAAACTAGATAAACTGTCGCGAGTCTAAAACCTTCCAAGTTGTATTATGCAAACCAACACTTAAAAAAACTTGACAGGCTAAACGCGTATTAGGAATATCTGGAAATTGATTTAAAATAAGCTGCTCGTCTCCTATTTTTTCACTTGTATAATCGCCATCCATTAGTTGAATCATACAGGTTCCACACCAAGCCCTACCCCTACAGTCGCCAATTTCTTCTGCCAATGTATCTGCTATAAAAACCATTAAATTTTGAGTGGTGTTGGGTTCAAAATTTAAGTTATGCATGACACCATTGCTATCTTCTATATGAATTGTATACATGATTTAGGATGCGATTTGTTATACTTAAATGTAACCCTTTATTTTAAATGGCTCGCCCAAATTAGAATTTCAAAAAAAATTTAAACAAATTTATATAGCACTTAAAACTTCAGTATATTTGCGCACTAAATTAAGCGCACGTGGCGGAATTGGTAGACGCGCTGGCTTGAGGGGCCAGTATCCGTTTAGGATGTGGAAGTTCGAATCTTCTCGTGCGCACTTTACAACTTCATAATACTTTGATAATTAAATAAGTACACTTTAACCGTCTTTAGAATTGTGCACATATTGTGCACTTATAAAAAAAGAGGGTATAAAACCCTCTCTAATTGTTCAAATATTCTGCCTATGGCTACATAGTAGAATAAAACAAAGATACAAAACTTCTACGATCGTACTAACTTGCATTATTGTAATTTATCCAAACATCCTACCGGCTTAAATTTTCCATCTTCTTTAATGTAAATTACTTTAGCCGTATCTGATGTTTTTTTCTCAAATAAATCGATAACCTCAACGCCTAAAGCCTTTGCAATTTTATGCAACGTCTCTAAAGTTGGATTTCCTTTTATAAGCTTATTCACTCCTATAGGGGTCATATCTAAATCTTTAGCTAGGTCCTTTTGTGTTTTGCCTTGATCTTTTAAAATCTGTTTTATTCTAAGCATGATATTATATTTTTTATCAAAGTTAAACATAATTGTATAATTAATTACAAAATATTACACAAAAAAGTTTAATTAAATTTGCTTGTTATTATATTTATGTGTTATATTTGCATAAGAAAGTTAAACAAATAAGTATAATAATTATGAAAAGCATATTAAAATCATTTAGAAGTAAAATCTTTAAGGCAGCACACGCAGCAAAGAAAAGAACAGGAGAATCATTTTCAACTTGTTTAAAAAAAGCTTGGGGGGTTTATAAGCTTCAGAAAGCATTAAAGCATTTCGAAGCTAAAGAAGATGAAAATAATTTCGAGGTTAAGCCCTGGAATACTTTTAACATATCTAATGGAATAGCATCAGGATCTATAAAAATTGAATATTTATAATTATGAAAGCAATTGAATTATCAGAAAATTACAAAATTGAAAAAGATTTTTACTCGTGGGTTTTAGTCTTTTCAGAAACTAGAGAAAAGAAAAATCAAAAGACTTTAGAAATGGAGCCTTTCGTATTTGTGGATAGATGGTTTTATCCAGATCTAAAACAAGCACTTAAAAAGTATATTGATTTGGACTTAAGGCACTCAAATAGCATAGATGAAATTCTTTTAAAGTTGGATTCAATTTCAAACAAAATAGATTTATTAAGTAACACGCTTTTTAAAAAATAACCACAATTAAAACTTAAAATCATGAATACAAAAATTTCAAATATCGCGTTAGATGAAAATTTAAATGCTGAATCAAACACTTGTGAAGACAATTCTTCTTTTGATATAAAAACGTATTACACTAAAAACTTAGATATTATTAAATACCTAAAAAGAAGATTACCTGACTTCGATCATTACCATAGCAAACAGTTATTAAATATAGTACGGTTGTTTGAATACAGGCCATTTAAAAACCTGCCAGAACTGATTAAGAGTATTCCTTTAAAAGAAGGGGATAGCTTATTAAAGCTATATGATTTTGGTGTTAATGATTGTATTTGTGAGATTTATTGGCCAAGTGAAGGCTAGATATTAAATTCTAAGTGTGCTCAATAGTCCTATAGAAATCTTGGCGAGTTAAAGGATCTAATTTGCTTAAGGTTTCATTTAAGTTTTGATAATCATTACGAATATGAAAAAGCAAACACAAATCCCATTTATAGGCGTGCGAGTCGAATTCACTCAAATAAGTGTCTTTGTTCATTTTCGAGTTAGAAAATAAATCATTCAGTTCATTTTCAGAGGGATTGAAGTCAAATATAGTTTTCATAATTACAAAGTTAACTAAAATGGAGATAAAAAAATCAGCACAACAGTACATCGATAAATACAATCTAAATACAACTCCAGAATTGTTAATGAAACAATTTCAGCTAATTATAGAGTTACACAAAGATTTTAATAAATATCTGAAAACAGAAAAACTAAATCAAAAACTTGAAAAGATGAACAGAAGTCAGCGCCTTTTAGAAAAAAGAAGATTATTTGCAGAATGGTACACCTTAAATAATCAAAACAAAAAAATGGTAAAGGAAATACTTATTGACGTGTCAGAAATGGTATTCGCATCCACTAAAACAGTTCAAAAAGACCTTTTAGGAAACAAGAAAACCTCAACTTTTTAAAAATTCTAACTCGTAACCTTTTAAATATCGATTTACTCATGGCTCTGGTGTTTCGTCTATAGTTTCAATTTCGTCCCAGCTCTCTCGAAGCTCTTTAATGCCGCCTAAAAACGTCCACTTTTTTACAAAAATGTAACGGTTCCAGTAGTTGCCATAAATCACATCGTTAGGCTCTAAATCTGCCCCGCTATTATCAAAGGCTTTTTCCCACCAAAACTCCTGACCATTAATTTTAATTTTATTAACCTCGCCGCCGTTAACCGTGGTGTTATTATTTACAACTCTTGTATTATTCGTTACAGTGTTATTAATATTATTGATAGTTCGATTAATATTAGAAGTAACTTTTGTTATTTGCTCCTGAAGGCTGTACGGAATAAAGTCGGCAATTACAGCTTCAATTTTATTAGGATTAACCAGAGGAAAAGTAATTTGATTAACGCGTATGGCCTGATCTATTCCCAAGTAAGCATCTTCAATTTTCACAAGGTCGCCAGCATCTAAAGTAATTGCGTTTGTTTTTACAAACTTATGGTCTAACTTAACTAAATAAAGGCTTTTTGGCGTACAATTACTATCTAAATACTTTTGCGCCGCGGCCTTTAAAGCGTCCTCAGCCTCAATAATATAAATGGGTGGCATGTTTATGTTAACCAAAGTGTATTTATCACCAATTGCAGGCATATTGGTTTCGCTAGGAATTTCAAAACCATCACCCTCTTTTAATGGATTAAAATAAATGCTTTTCGTGTCGTGGTCGTACTTCCAAACTTCGAACTCATAGCCACTTAATTCCCCGCTTTTAAATACTATTTTAGGTCGTGTTTCAGTAATATAATCGTTTATATTAAAGTCTAACGAGGCATCGGTTACATGCCCCTCGCCATCGCCAAACGAATCGCTAACGGCCGTTAATGTTGCCGTGCGGTTTGGGAAAATATCGTCGTTAGTATAATACCCCTCTTGAATACCGTAAACAGTTTCGTTTTTTTCTAAATAACGCTCCTCAAAAACCAAACGTTTAGCGTGGTCTCTGTAGGTGTAAGGCAGGTTTTTTGTAGCGCCGTAAGCGTATAATCTTGTAACTAGGCTTTTACTTTCTACTGGCTTTCTAATAATGTTATACAAACCACTGTTTTGACCGTATTTAAATGTTAAATCTCTAATGGTACCAATAGCTTCTTCTAAATAAACAGTTTTTCCATTTAAATAAAACTCTAGGTTAAATGTTGATGCAATTAGAGTAAGTGCCGTTCTACAGCTTTCATTTGCAAACTGTATGGTTTTAATTTCGGTATCATCTACATTACCAACACTCCAACCAATTTCTATTTGGTTAATGTTACTTATTATTAACAAAAGCATATCTTCTGCGGTTCCTGTATAGCTAAAATCGGTTAATCCATCTGAAGAAATAAGCATTTTTTTATACAGGTTGTAGAGTATACTTTGAAAAACTACTACATATTTATAGCTGTTTTCATTGGTTTTATCGACCGTAGGCAACTGGTTTAAATAATAATTCTCACCTTGCACAGTAACATAATCACCAAGCTCCAATGGAAGCACCTCATTAGCTACAAAATTAGCCGTTACACGCTGAGCATTCATAATACGGCGTACTAGCTTTGTTCCTTCATCTATTTCTGGAGAGGCAATTATTGTGTTGTTTCTGTAAATATTTAATACTGGCATAAGTCAACTGTGTTTATTTAAAATACGCATCTATCCTAAATCTAAAAGATAATGACGTTCTGTATGGTCTGCTATTTTCTTTAATTCTATTATGGCGTTTTGCAGCTCTAGTACGGTGTTTGCTGTATTATCAGCAATACGTTCTGAAAATGCCACAATGTTATTTAGAGAATCGTACTGTTTAATTGAGATTTCAAAATGCTGTTTAGCCAAATCATATCCACCTCTTAATAATCCTGCTATTTCGCTTCCTGTTTCTTCGGTTATTTCTCGTCTTATAGCCCCTGCAAGACCAGCTTCACTATTAGAGGTATCGCTTCCAATACCACCAATTCCAGCACCGTTAAGCACATCGTTTATAGCGTCTAACTCACTTTGAGCACCATTAAGGATTTGATTGTACAAGCTTTTTAGAGCTTCAATTTCGCTTATTGAATATGTGCTATCTGCTCCGGCTAAAGCAAAATCTTCATAAAACTTATCAATCTGATTATCTAGGTATTTAAGTTGAAAAGCATTAAGCATTGCGTTTTGAATCAATTCTTTGAAGTTATCTGCAAAATCTTCTACAGATCTCTTACCCTCTTTTAAACCTGCTATGATACTATCTACAATTGTTTTTTCAGTTGTGCCAGTGTAAAGCTCATTAAGCTGCTCTTGAAATTCTACAGCTTTGCGTCTAGCCTCTTCCATTTTATCGGTTAGCTCTTCTAACTTATTCGCATCTGTTCCGCTCCCAGCTCCTTTTTTGCCTACAGTAATACCTAGTAATTTAACTTCTTTTCTCGCATTTAATTCAGCTTCTTTAGCTAATTGTGCTTGCTCTTCAAGTGCTTTTAAATCATCAATAGCTTGTTTTCTACTGGTTACTTTATCTTGACCTATACTTTTTGAAATCACATAGTCTAACTGCTCAATTGCGCTTTCTAGCTTTTTAATTGCGTTTTCAAATTTTTCAGTATCGCTAACCACCTCGACTGTTATGGCTGAATTTAGAACTTTTAAAGCGCCAGTAATTACATCTAATGGGTTTCCAGTTAGAATACCTTTGGCTATACTTCCAGCGCCTTCTGCAACACCTGCCAACTGATCTAATAATTGTGCTGTATCTTCGTCTCCAAACTTTCTAAATAATGAAGATGCTTCTTGTACGGCACCAGTTATTTGCCCAATAGTATCGGTAATATTGCTACCAATTTGCTCTTGGGATTGCGCTATCTCATCTTCAAGAAATTTAATATCTTTTCCTGCCTTTTTATGTTCCTCTACACGCTTCCTTAAATTCGAAATATGAGCTTTAAGCGCAATATTGGACATGTCTGAAATATGTCTTGTAAGTTGTGTTTCAGAGGCTTCCTCTTCTTTTAAAAGGGCCTGTTTTTCATCAAGTTTCTTTTTGTATATTTTTATTTGTTCCGCAACAGCTCTGGCTTCTTCTTCTGTTTGCGCCTCGTTGAACTCTTTGTATAAATCTTGTAATTTGGCACTTATTGCGTTAATAGAATTCGTGTCAATTTTTATATCAAGTACAATAGGTAATGGCTCAAGTTCTGAAGCTACTTCTTGTTCGGCTCTTGGTATAATAGAGCTTCCATTTAAAGCTTCTAATATTTTTATTTTTTTATTATGGTCCTCAGTCTCTGCGTATAAAGCTCTAAGATAACTTGTGTAATCTTCCTCTTTTAAATCGTATTGATCTCTAAGCTTATTTGCTAAATCTTCATCTTTATTAAGAATAGCCAAAGTGTATGAATCATACTGCTCTTCCTTCTTTTTCAGATAATCAATAAACGTGTTATCTTCTTCGGGATCTCCTTTTGGGGTAAAATCAAAAAACGCTTTTCTTTTTTCGGCAGCCTCGGCAATAGCTTTATTGTCTGAGTTCAAAAACTGTTTTAAAACATCATTATTTTTAACATACTGCTCTTTAGTAATAGCAGCTATTAAAGCGAGTTGTTTTTTAGTCTCATCGGTTATTTTCTTCGAATTATCTTCTAAAGTAATACCGAGTCTATCTGCTAATTTTTGTTTTTCTTCATATAGTTTTGTTCCTTCTCTTTCAGCGCTATTTAGAATTTGTTGAGACTTCTCTAATAACACTAATTGATGTGAAAATTCAACGATCGGATTAATAAGCCTACCTCCTTCTTGACGCCCTGCTTGTTGTAAAAAGTCTTTACTTTGTTCTATTAATGTTGCATTATCTTTTAAAATAATACCTTCTTTTTCGGCTAGTTTAACTAGGTTCTTTCTAATCTCATCTTCTCTCTCTATAACATCTAATCTTACTTTTGCCGTGTTTTCGTTTTGATTATTTATTTCAACATCTTTTTTTGCTAAAATTATTTTATTAATAAGTTGGTCATTTACTTTTCTTATGGAAAGTGATAACTCATCATTACTTATAGTTTCCGCATCAATGTTTGATAATAAGCCAGGATATTTTTCTTTTAATTCTTGAATTAATTTAATTCGTTCCTCGTTACTTGTGTTGCTATCCTTTACAGTAGACTCTAATTTTAATAAATTTAAACGCTCATCTTCTAGTCCGGAAACAACCCCGTCTAAAGGTTCTAATAAATCATTTAATCCCCCTGCAATATCATTACTCATGCTTAATACAGCATCCCCAATACCTTTGGTAGTTGCTGTTATTCTATTTCTTAGGATGTCTATTTGATTAACATTTGATGAGGACATTCTTCTAAAAGCGCCTTCACTAGACCCTGCAGCATCCCCCATGGCTTGTAAATCGCTTGCAGCGCCTTTCGCTTTGTCTCCTGCCAATCCTAGAATTCCAGAAACAGCTTCAATACTTCCTACCATTTTTTGAAGCTTTACTTGACTACCTCCGGCCTCTTCATATAGTTTTTGAAAAGCATCTTGTAATGTAAGCGTGTTGGACCAACCATCCCCTAAAGCTTCATTTGCACCAACTATGGCAGCTCTAATTTGTGTCATAGCTTGTGCTGTTGGCACACCTTGTTTTGTTAATGATGCAATTGCACCAGATACTTGGTCGAATCCAATACCAGATGATGCTGCTAACGGGGCTACAGTAGACAGGTTTGCAGCTAATTCTGAGAATGTAGTTTTACCTAATTGCACGGTTTTAAACATGACATCGGCAACATCTGTGGCTTCCTCTGCTTCTAGGTTAAAAGCATTTAATACAGTTGTTATTCCATCGGCTGCTGTAATAGTATCTGTAACACCCGCAACGGCTGCTTTAGATGCCGTTTCTAATAACTTGATACCTTTAGCCCCATCATATCCAGCAGATACTATTTGATAATATGCTTTAGCTAATTTTTCAGGACCATCTGGTGTTATTTTTGAAAGCTCGAAAACCTCTTTAGAAATGCCTTTGAAGTTTTTTTGTGTAGCTGCAGAAATAGTTTCAACCTCTTTCATAGCCTGCTCAAAGTTTTTAGACAACTTATAAGCGTCAACAGATATGGCAGTAAAAGCCGCAATTGCACCTACAGCCAAAGCTGCAAATGGATTTATGCTTGCTATTTTACTTCCCATGCTCTGTATGATACCAACAGCATCAAAAGAATCTTGTTTTAACCCCGAATTGTCTAATCCTGTAGCAAAAAACAATGAGTTTTCGCCGCTTACTACTCCCATGATCTTAAATTTTAACAATATTATCGGAAATCATATCCGATGTAATTAAACCTGTATGTGATTTAAAACTTTTACAATCTTTAGAAGGGAAATAGATTACATAGTTCACATCATTAATTATCACTAAACCATAGTTGTCAGGGCATAATCTGGCTAAATAATTAGAAATATTATTACATATTTTGTCGCAGTTATCAAGACCTTCATTATAATTAAAAACACCTTTCCCTTTATAAATAACACTATAGCCTAGTAAAAAACTATGAGAACTTCCATCCTTAATATCAGGAGCAGACTGTCTCGCTTTATTTGTTATTTTCTCACCTAATTCCTTAAGAATAGAAATCATGGTATCATGATATTTATCTAATAAATCATGTGCTTTATGTAGTGTTTTTAAATGTTTATCTAGTGCCATCTTTTAATTATCAATATTTACTTTAAGTAAAATCACATAAACACATTTGTCTAAGGTTGTATTATAAAAAGTTTCAAATTGAATAATACGACTGCTTTGATTTTGCATGAACGTATTGCAATCTGTTATATCTTCAAATTTGTGTGCCTGAATTTTAGTTCTGTTAATATCGTTTTGTAACAATCCCATAATAGTCTATCTTTTAAAAGTTTTACTTGGTAACAATGTAAAATATAGATGCGATTTGAACCGTTAAATAACCTAGTTAATTCCGTAGTTGGATTGGGTTTTACAAATTGCCCTAAAAGAATGTTTGAATATGGATATAAAGAATGTATAGACTTTCCTCAATTTTGAGTAAAAGGACAAATTAACTGAAAAAAAACGGGCAAATTGCGGGCAAATAAAAAGGTTCACAACATTTAAAAACGCTGTAAACCCTTATTAACACTAGCAAAAGAATAGAAATATTATTTATTATACAAATAACACATGAAACCTTGTAAAACGCATTAAAAAAATAGAATAATAATATTTTATGCTCAAAATGTGCACAATTAACCAACTAACCTTAAACTAAATGACTGTATTTAAACCACTTAATAATCTGACTTGTGTTCAATTACAGAATAGAACCTATAAAAGATAAGCTTTATTGTGATTTAACCGATCCCCAATTTTGAAGAATTAAATTTTTATACACCCCTGGGTATCAAGTTTTGACAAGTTTTAATTAATAGATAAAACACGCTATATTGATAAAACTTTTTTGATTATACACCTTTTTTTTTTACCCCTTTAGTAGTTTTTGGAATAAAAAGTAAACGACAAATTAACTCAAAAAAAGCCCAAAATAAAATCAACAATTATCAACAAAAAAAAGATGCTAGTTTGCACTAACATCTTTGATAAACAACTCCCCAATAGCCGCTGGCTCTCGTTTTAAAATACCGTAGGAAGTTTAAAGGGTGTAGGAATATTGATATTATTTATAAATATCTAAGCATTACACCATAGCTAAAACTAAATCTTTTGATTTGGCTTTAGCTTCTTTTAAGATTTCAACCTTATTGTTTGCGGCTTTGTTTCCTGCATTTATTTCAATATGATCAACAACGAAACTATCTAAACCCTTTAAGCCGCAGAATCTCAACAAAGATCCATCTGTAATACTTGTAAATTCGTTATAAGCTTTTACTAGATTCTCTAAAGCGGTTACCGCTGTTTTTTCCTTTTCAGTTTCAATATAAACCCTACAATACTTCTCTAATAATTTTTCCTTTTGTTCTGGTCCCACCATAAACAAATTTCTTTTTTGGCTATAATAAATATCAGTTGGACGTAATGATGGCACATTAAAATTAGTTACCAAACTAATATCAATCGGTCTAAGGTTTTTCAGTTTACCTAAAACGTCATTTAATTGATTAATTCGATCCTGGCTCGTTTTATAAAACCCTTCTTTAATTATTTGAGAAGTTATGCCAGCCTTTTCACATTGTCCATTTAGGTTTTTTAAATGTTCCTGAGCTAATCTTTTACTGCCTTGAGATACTAACTCCTGATAAACTTCATCGGTTAACGGACCTAACTCTAAACCCTCAAATTTTGCCTTTAATTTTTGCAAAAGAGGTTGAAATTTCTCTATTTGATTTACAATTTTTGAAAGATGTTTTTTATCCTCATCTATTAGGATTCTTTTAAATTCTTTTGTTGCTGCCATTATTATTTTACATTAAACTGTTTAACACATCATCTATCACCTCATCAGCATCTACTTCATTAGCTGCATCATCAGCCTTATATCCTTCCGGAAATTTACCTGTAACACCCATAGAAACTTCAGCTACTTCATCTTCCAACTCTTTAACTTGGTCCTGAATTGACACCTTACTATCATATTTAATTCGTTCTAGCCATTTTGCTTTGAGTGATTCAGGTATTACTTTAGATCTACTCATAAAGTTACGCGCATCATTAATTTTTGTTTGATTCTCCATTGTTATTTTATTTAAAAATTTAGTAATATTTTATTTGTCTATTTTAGGGTTGTTTTAAGACTGTTTAAATGATTTGTTAATACAATTACTTTAGTTTGTTAAAACACTCTAGGATTAGCTTATTTTTGCGTTAGAATTGATTTTTAAAGCCTTTTCATCTTGCTATACATCCTATCGGCGTCATTTGGGTAGTTTTTTCTAGGTAGTTTTCCTGATTCATAAGAATCTGGTGCAGGGGTTTTACTTTCTCTTTCTTTTTTTTCTAGGGTATTAGATACCCATTGCCTAACATAAGTTCTAAATCTTGGCATAAGCTGTTTAGATTCAAATTCAATTTTCCCTTGAGCGGCTTCTAAATCCATTTTGTCGTTGAAAGAATCAATTAGCTTTTTTGCGTCTTTTATTTGTGTTTTATTTTGCATCCACAATACATCGAGTTCAGACTCTTTTTCTTCTTTCAAAATATCGATGGCGCGAGCGTCTTTTTCTCTCTCTCTTCTTTCTTCTTTTTCTTTTTCTTTTTCTTTACTTCCTTTACTTTCTTTATTGCGACCGCCCCCCGAGTTCGCCCCCGAGTTCGCCCCCGACTTTTCACTTTTAATTTTGTTGTTTAGAGCTGTAATTTCATCTTCTGACATTTGATCTAATTGATCCCTTGTAGCGTGTCCATGTCTAATTAAATTTCCTATAATACCATTTATAGAGCTTTTGTCTTTATAAGCCATTCTAGACGTAAAACTTTGAGAAAAGAAATATTTCTTATCATCTGTGATTTTAAATAATCCAAAATTCTCAATCACACTTTTCAAAATCTCAGGACTCTCTCTTAATTCATAAGCCATTAAATCATAATCTAACTTAGCAACGTAGTTTGTGCAAGACCCTAAACGCTCTAACAGCATAAAATAAAGGCCATAACCTAAAGTTCCATGTTTCATACGTAATGAGATAATTTTCTCATCATTCCTAGCGTTGCAATCGTGGCTGAAGTACACCGCTTTTAAATCTTTTATATTTTGTGCCATTATTACATTTTTACAAATTCCACATACCAATCAAAAAAGCTTTGAAAGGTTCTTACTATTAGATAAACACCGCCTGCAGCTTCTACGCTTTTTTGATATTCTTTTTGTTCCGGACTTTGCTTATTATCTCCGGTAGCTTTACACTTAATTTCTATCTTAACCGAACGGCCTTTAATCGTGGCAGAAATATCTGCCGTACCAACTTGACCAGTTCCCTTTGTCCAGGTTACACTTCCAATATTTCGAGATCTACCAATTGAATCAATTATAGTTTCTCTATTGTCGATCATACGCCCCATGCTGTTTATTCGTTCAGCCTGGAATCCGTTTAATTTTATCCAATCAATAACACATCGAGTCAACCCGTTTGAATTTCGATCTGTGTACTTTGGTCTAGGTATAGCATGTTCAGGCATTAAAGGATGATTAACCTTTAAATTAGCGTACTTGAGAGCCTTTAATGCTTCTAATGCGTTATTCATTAGCTGCTTCCTTTAGAGACTCATCATCATCTTCAAAATACTTCGGATTTGTGCTGTAGTACGTAGCAGGATGTTTTGATATTTCACAAATTCCCTTTTTAACCTCAGCTATTGCATTTTGATTTTTAAACTGTGCAACATATCTGCATACATTAGCCCTGAAAACTCCAGCATCTAAGGCAACCATTAACATTGTCCTAGGAGCTGCATAGAAAGAGCTATAAACTAGCTTTCTTTGTTTAGTGTAGTCTATTTTTATATCTTGCAGGTGGTTAAAATCTGGTCTGTTTTTATGGTCTTTCATATCTCAGACCTTTTTTATTTAGATAATGCTTCTAATAAATCGGATCTTCTGTATAATCGTTTACCACCTATGGTTACGCTTTTTACTTTTCCAGACTTTTCATAACGCCAAAGAGAAGTTATTGAACAACGTAATAGTTTTACGGCTTCATTTGGTGTTAAAAGTTCGTCTGGATCGTTTTCCTGTAAGTCTTTTTTTATTAAATCTGCGGCTGCCTTAGCTGTTTCTGGAATAGAATTTTGAACAGCTTGTTTTACTATCATCTGCAAATAGTCTTGCAGGTTTACATTTAAATCTGTCATTTTTTACAATGTTAATGTTACATTGCAAATATATCTTGTAATCCTATGTAATTAACTGAAAACCAGTTACTTGAAGATACTTGTAAAGTTACTTTAAGTAACCTCATCTTTTGTAATAGAGTGTATTTTTTGTCTAACTTCCTCAATATCATCATCATAAACAAAATGTGAACTAGGTTTGTTATCTATACGGTATAATTCGTTATCAGAACCTGTGTTAAAATAATTCTTTACCAAAACATCGTTTGCCTTAGGGTTAAAGCAAATCATTAAGTCTTTTCTACTTAATCCAGCTTTAGAACGCTTTACATATTTAATAATATTTTCTTCGTATAATACATAAATTAGGATAGCTAAATTTTTGCCATCTGTATTTTTATAAGTGTCATAAATCTTTGGCAACACCCTTTTTGCTTCATCAGTAATAACGAACTTATTAAACCCTTCTGGCAATTCATGTATCTTAGATTCTGAAACTTCACTTTTGTTATTACCAGTAAACCAAATAGATTTTTGTTTTTTGTATTCTGAAATATAATTTAATACCTGTGAATGATATCCGTATTTTTCAAACACACCCGGATTAATAACGAGATCAATATTATTTAAAATTTTTCCAGCTTCATTTTCTAAATAACTAATGGTTGATAAAGCTTCATTTTTTGAATACATACCTTTTAAGCTCTCTTTGAAATATTCTTTACCTTCTTCACTTCCTTTTATAAAAGCGTGTTGATATATCCTAATATCGAAACCATTTTCAATTAATGTATTATAGATTTCCTCATCTTGTAGGGTTGTATGTAAAAACAATAATGTGTTTCCAAAAACATTATGGCAAGCATATTTTTTACCTCCAAACTCTAAAGGACCTAACACATTAGAACAAACACGTTTGTATGTTTCGCTATTTTCTATAAGATGTTTAAAGCTTAAAAGGTTAATGTTAGGTTCTGAACTGCTTGACTTTATATCGTTTATCATAGATCTTAGATTGTTTAAATACTCTGCTATTTTCTTATTTGATGCAATCCTGTTTTTTAAAACAGGTTCTAATCGGTCTTGATAAACTTGCCTTTTCCCTTCTTCAGATAAAGATATTGTTAGTTCTTCTGTTTCGGTTTCCTTTTCTAGATCATAACCATCAAAAAGTAATATTCTATTCATAAAAAACTGTAGAACCTCAAGCCTGTTTTTACTGTGAAAATCTAAATTATCCAAACCTTCTTTTAGCTCAATTGTATGTCTTTTACATGCTTCTAATTGTTCGTCAATAAAATTTAATTCTGTAAAGTCGCCACCCTTATTTAAAAAATCATTTAATAGAACTGGATAAAGTTTCTTATAATCTTGAAATGTTATTTCGAAGTTTGAACCGTAACCAAACGCATTTGTATTTATTTTACTGCCTGCCATACTTCAATATTTAAACGTTTAATAATTGTTTGTAAGCATCGAAAACCAATTCTTTTTTAGGCTTCTGGATGTACGATAAAAATTGAGCTTCTGTGCTGTGATTTGTTATACTTATTAAATAAGAAGTTGGCAATTTTGTATAATAATTAGTGGCAAAAGACCTACGACCGCAATGGCTACTTATTAACTCCCACTTTTCAAACTCACCTGGTAAATCTCTAAAATGATGCTTTTTAGGTTTCACACCTTCCGGCGCTACGCAAATACGCTTTTTACCTTTCATAAGATCGTTTATACCGGCCTCTTTGCAAACCAATTTTATGGATTCATTATACTTTTGATCTGAAATACGACGCGGAAACTCGCCCTCTCTTTTATTTATGATGTTAATCACTTGGGGCAATAAAGGCACAATAGTTTCTTTTTGCGTTTTTTGTTGTCTAAATTCAATTACGGGTACTTCATTTTCATAACGGATCATACTTTTATCAAAACGCATAAAATCACTTATACGCTGGGCTGTATAACATGAGATTAAAAGCCAATCACGAGCATTATCTAACGACTCGGATAAATATTCTAATTTTTGAATTTTTTCTAATTCCTTAAAGGTTAGATAAGGCTTTTTAAACCTTTCTTTTTTTATTGACAAACCTTCTGTTTCAGGTGAAATATCTAAACCTTTTAACCTGGCATGTTTACACAATGATTTTATGTATGCGAATTCACGTTGCGTAGTATTAATGGAATATTGATTTTCGATATAAAAATCGAGAAACTTATTTTTAAAAGAACTGGTAACCTCACTTAATATAAACCGTTTACCTTGTGATGCTTCAAAACGTATAAGTTTATTTTTAATAACACCCCATTTTTTTACAGCGTTTAAACTCAAATCGCTTCCCCTATCTTTTTTATAAAAATCAATATATTCTATAATGCTTTCAGGAATTACATTTTCAATTTCAGGTTGTGGAGGGTTGTAATACTCGTGCACATTTTGAAGTAACCATTCTTTATTTATAATTGATTTGTCTTTTACACTTTTATAAGCATCTAAAATATGTTCGCTTAATTCTTTTTTAAGTGTATCAAGTTTTAACGCTAAATCTTTATTAGTTCCTGAAAATTTAGTTCCTGATTGGTATTTATCCCAAAAAGCATTTAAGACTTCAAATTTTGTAGGTGCATAAATACTTTTACGTGATTTAAACCCCTCTAATTGATAAACAAATCTTACTTGAATATTAGCTTCCTTTTTTGTAGAACGGTAAGCAAATGCAATTGTAGCCATGATATGATATATTTGAACATATCAAAGATAATCTATTGTGCACAAATAACACAAAATTTGTGCACACAATTGTTAACAATTGAAAAAAGACGAAAATACAAACGGAATAAAACACCTTACAATCCTTTGTTTTACTGCAGTTTACTGAATATCTAAAAACAATTGAAAAAAGATGAAAAGTATATTTGTGTTATTCTCGTGCGCACTTAGTTAAACCGAAAACTTTTAAAAGGCTTATTACTCCTAATTCTTATCATAGTCTATCTTAACGAAGCCAACTGTACTTTAACGATCGTGTAAAAAAGTTTCTAGATTTTGGAATGACGCGAAAATTCATGATTTGATATTCCCGACTTGGCGTATAAACGATCCAAGTAAAATCTATTATAACCTTGGTGTTTTTTTCAAAAGGAATCATATTCTAGTTTTTTTGGAATTTTAATCGTTATTTCTAAAAAAGAGACTGCTTGAAAAGTTTCTTTTATAAACTCATATTCAACTTATTAAACACATTAAATAATCGATATGTTTTCAACAAGTATGACCTATTGAACTCGTACTACTTTTCAAGCAGCTTTCAAATCTATTATTGCTTAACTATTTTTATAACCTTGGGTTCTCCGCTTATTTTCATAAAATAAACACCTTGTGGTAATTTTTGAAAATCCAATTTTTGCGCATTACTTCGAGCAATAACCTGCATTACTTTTTGTCCGCTTATAGTATATAGTTCGATGGTTGCCCCCGCAATAGCTCCTTTTACAACAACATCAGAATTTGTTGGGTTGGGAAATACTATTGCTGAATCATTTGGATGAGACACCTCGTCTGTACTCAAACTATTATTACCATCATCAACTTGTCCGCAAACATTAATTTCATAAATAGAATATGCCCAAGGTGTTGAAGCTGCAGTTATATTTAAGCGTAAATATTGATAAGATTCTAAATTTGCATCAATCACATCGGTTCTTTCGCCAGAAGCTAAACCACTAAATTTCTTAATATCAGTCCACGTTAAATCATCTGTTGAACCTTGAAGCGTATAATCGCTCGCATTAGCGGTCTCCCAAGCAATACTTACTTCAGAAAGAAGCCATTGTTTGCCTAAATCAAGATTGAAAGTACATGGTGTAGTAGATTCTGCTATCCAACGTGTTCCTAAATCCCCATCAACGGCTGCTGATGCAGAACTATCTCCTGAAGTAGCGCTTGCTTGCCCGCTAATACTGAAACAACCTTCTGGTTTCTGACCAGTTTCAGGAAGATCTGGATATGTTACTAATGTTTTGGCAGGCACATTAAATGTTGCTATTTTATTTCCAAAATAATCGGATACCACACATTCTTTTTCAGCATCTGAAGGATTAAAAACTACAGCATGTGAAAAATTTCCGTTTTCTTCAAACACACTACTTGTTGGGAAGTTTGTGTAATAATTAAAAGAAAAATCACCTAAATTTTGAATAGCATGTGTGTAGAAATAAGTCATACCAGACACCTCATAATCCATAATATAATCCGGATTATTTTCATCTAATGCAAGATTAGACTGCATAAAATTTGAAACATATTCAGGATCAAACAGCAATCTGAACCCCAAAGCAACTTGTGCCCAATCATCGCCAAAATCAATTTCTCTAGTATGCCCATCTATCGCCATAGATTCACTCATCATATCCGAATATTCTTTAGCTGCCCAAGTTTTATTTTCAGCTAAATACTTAAAACCTGGGGCTACTGGTAAATACTGAATGCCATGAATATGTACGGGACTTCCACTAAAATAAGTTCCATATGAATAGCCACCATTCCATAATATTCCTACCATATCATGAGAGTAAGCTTCAGGAAGGGTTTCTTGATCCCAATCAAACCAATATTCCATAGTAGCCGCTGCTTCACTTCGATATCCAAAAGCACCAGCATCACGCATGGCACTATTATTCAAAATATCTCCCAATAGGAACATCCCAATCCAAGATTGCATGGCTTCAGAAGTAGATTCTTGATTGTTCCCGCCTCCAGAACTGGTCCCTCCTGCGTAAGAATGTCCTATCCATGGATCGAAAGTTCTAAAATATGGTAAGAAATCATCGTCTCTTTCCCAATTGGCATATTGCTTACAAACAAGCTCTAACATCCCTTTATAATCGTTTAAAAAATCACTATCAATCATGCCGTATAAAGCTGCAGCATGAATTAAATAACCATAATGAAAATGATTATCGGTAAACTGCGCCGAACCATAAGATTGATCGAAACCAACCAATGCTTTCCAACGGTCGTAGCGTGCAAAATAATGGGCTGTTTCCCCATTGGTATAGGTTAGCCAGTCTACAAGTGATGCTTTTGCTAAAGCTTTAATTTCTTCATAAGCTTGATGGTCTAACTCTTTAGCCATTAAAGCATATTTTGCTATATTTACTAGGTCTTTTCCGCCCCAATAAGTATCATTTCCATACGTTTTTCGTTGCGATGCAAACTTAGAAATAAGTTCATATTGTGCATTAGCGTTATAAGGACTGGCATCATTTTCATTTTTATAAGGCGACGTAAAACTTGGCAAAATACCTCCAAAATTATATGAAAATGAGAAAGATTTGCCAATGGCTGTTTTTAAAACACCTCTTGGAGAAACATAATTAGTATTTGTGAAATTAACATCGGTAAAAGTGGTGTTTTTATATTGATGCGGAATAAATCCCTGAATGGTATTACCATTAGCTTCTCCATTTAAATTTTCGGTAGCAATCTCCCAAGTTGTATTCACTTTTCCGGCATTAACATCGTAATCATAATTTACAATGGTTTCTACAGGTTTATTATGCGCATAATTTTCATAAGTACTAAGGTCGCTATAATCAGTTAAAGCAGAAATTACAAAATGATTTTCTGCACCATTCATATTTATCACCAATTTTTCTACTTGCCCAGCAGCAGATTCCCAACGTGTGCTTGTGTTTCCATCGACAGCCAAATGAGGTGCATTGTTATTTTCTTGAGACGATGCGACTGCAGTTTTATTTAATGCAATATTTGTCGCATTACTATATATTTCAATCTCGTATAAAGAATATTCATAATTGCTTCCTTTTTCGGTTAACAAAATTCGAACATATCGACTAGTTATCGAAAGATTAAAACTATCTGTACCGCCATTTCCATTGGTTACAGTTTCAATAGTAGTCCAATCAGAATTATTATTAGAAACTTGAATGCTATATCCTGATGCAAAAGCGGCTTCCCAAATCAAGTTCATGGATGATATTGGATATTCAGCCCCCAAATCGACAGAGATATAAGTATCTTTATTAATGTTTGCAGTAGCGCCATCGCCAAGATGAATTCCAAACAATCGCCCTTCTGTTTCTAACACAAATTCGCCCCCAGCAGCAATTGGAAATACTACAGGGTCTCCTGAAGCTGTAAAATACGTCGCTGTTGTGTTGGAAACCAGTATAGGATTAATACCTTTTGTTTCAATTTGAGTAAATGGTATCCCGTGCGCCATGGTCACATTCATATTTGCGCCAGTTTCTGCATCTGGCATCCCCATAACAACCGACCAATCGGTCCAATCAGCTGCAATGGCTTTGTCTGGCGTATAATTTTCTGCTTTAATTATGAGCCCATTGCCCCGCTCAAGATTTGTTCCATCTTGTGTAAATCCTATTGGATATTGCACTTTTAAACCCTCGGAAGTAGGCTCTAAAATTAAAGGATAAGCATATAATAAACCACCATATTGATCGATTAAAAGGCGAGTCCACCAATCGTTTGTTGGTATGGGTCTAGTTTCTCCGTCTGAAACATAAATCGGGTCGTTGTATACAAAGTCATAATCATTGTAATAAATGGTACCATCCCATTCAAATTCTAATTCCTGACTCGGCGGAAAAGAAGCATAACTTCCAGATCCAACAGGAACAGGCGTTTGAGCAAAACTAATATTTGAAATAAAAACAGATAATGTGACCACAAGAAATTTGTAGTTTTTAGAAATCATAATTATTGGTTTTAATTGTAATTGGTTTAGTTGTTGCAGGAAAATAATTGGTATTATTCCTACGAAAACACAATAATATTTGAAATGTTTATAATTACGATATTATATAAGTAGATTAACTCTTTACATACGTTTCATCGATGTATGCACAATTACTACAAAACAACATAACAACTTAACATAAAGTAACTTATGCCAGTAATTTTATTTACACAAATAAGCCCTTAAGAATAAATAATCTCTTTTTTATAAGAAGAAATGAACTAGAAAAAAACTTAAATATTTAAAATATGGTAAGATTTTTATAAAGATTTTTCTTAGAATACTGTTTTCTGAGACCTATTTGAAGGAATAGGGTTTATCTGAACAGATTGATGGCATAATTATTTATCACTACAAATCCACGCTCAATAAAGCATCAATAGTGTTTCTTACACGATCACTATTCCAATTAGCAGCTCCTGTTTTATCGATAACAACATGCCCCGATTTATCTATTAAAAAGGTTCTTGGAATACTGGTTACATTAAAAAATTCTGGAGATTGTGTGAGTGGCGTAAACGGTTCAAAAGTATAACCTTTGTCTTTTAAAAAGGCATTAATTTTTTCAGGCGACTCATTAGACACAAAAACGAAAACCACCCGATCGTTATAATCTGAATAAAGCGCATCTAAGCTTGGCATTTCTGCGATACATGGCGGACACCAAGTTGCCCAGAAATTAACTAAAACCACTTTACCTTTAGCGTTTTCAAAATTAAATAGAGTACCAGATTTGGTTTGAAGCTGCCAATTATAATCGGTTAAAACCTGTTGTTTAGTCTCTGAAATAGTTGACGGATAAAGCATGCCAATCCTCTATTTAACCAAATTTGAATAGGCTGACGTGTTTTCGGAACTAGTAGCAAAACTATAAGCACCAAAAAAATGAGGTTCTTCAGACTTAAATGAGGTTTTGAAATTTTCATTTGATAAAATTAACGAAAAGCCATAAAAAAACCTCCTTAAAAAAAGGAGGCTTATATTACTAGTAAGGCGTTTGCTTATTATTCTTCATTTGAAGGTTTTGCAGCATCTTCGTCATCAACCAAATTATCTAACATATTGTGCTGTTGTAATAAGTTATACCACTGTATTACTTTTTTAATATCGCTAGCATACACACGATCTTCATCGTATTCTGGTAATATTCCAAAGAAATATTCTTCTAATTTATCTTTACTGTCTTTAGGTTTTACAGAAGCTGGTGCACCATTTTCTTTCTTCTTAATGTTCTCTAAAACTTGTTTTAAAGGCACTTCTTCGTTTAAAGTATAAATAGCAATTTCGCTTAATACACTAACATTATTTTGTGCACTTACAGAAATACGCTTACTATCGATTAAAGATTCTGCAACAAAACCACCGCGTGTTTGTGTTACTAATTTATATAATCCTGGCTTTCCTGCAATTGATATAACTTTTTCTAAACTCATATATTACTTTTTAAAAGTGGCAAATATTAAATGTTTATTGATGTCTTGCAAATATTATCGTTTCTTTTTTTGATCTGGGAAACGCATTCTATAATCTACATTTATCTTTCCTTTTGATATGTTAGAAAGCTTGCCTTTTATTAATCGTTTTTTTAAACTCGATAATTTATCAGTGAATAATACCCCGTCTATATGATCGTATTCATGCTGAATAACTCGCGCCACTAAACCATCAAACGATTCGGTGTGTGCTTCAAAATTTTCATCTAAATACTCAATGGTAATGTTTGGTTTTCTAAAAACATCTTCACGAACATCTGGAATACTTAAACACCCTTCGTTAAACGCCCACTCATGACCACTTTCATCAATAATCTTGGCATTTATAAACACACGTTTAAACCCGATTAAAGCTGCTTTTTCGTCTTCTGATAAATCATCATCCTCTGAAAAAGGTGTGGTATCTATAACAAATAATCGAATTGGTAATCCAACTTGAGGTGCTGCCAAACCAACTCCAAAGGCGTTATACATGGTTTCGAACATGTTCTCTAACAGTTCATCAAGTTTAGGGTAATCTCTGGTTATGTCTTTAGCTTCCTTTTTTAAAACAGGATCGCCGTAGGCTACAATTGGTAAAATCATTATGTGCTTTTATTAATGTCTGCAAAAATACAACACTTCTTTATAAAAAGACATAAAACTAAGTGTATAGTAAAAGTATTTTTCATCATAATTAAACAAAAAACATACAATTGGTACTATCAATTATAATTTATGCAGATAATCTTGTAAAATTATAGTCGCACTAATTTCATCTATTAGCGCTTTATTTTGTCTTTGTTTTTTATTTAAACCACTATCTATCATGGTTTGAAAGGCCATTTTTGAGGTAAAACGCTCATCGACACGCTTAATTGGAATGTTTGGGAACGCTTTTTCTAACTTGGCTAAAAACGGAACAATATAGGCTTCACTCTGCGACGCTGTATTGTCCATTTGTTTAGGTTCGCCAACCAAAAACAATTCGACTTGTTCTTGTTTCGTATAATCTTTAAGAAAAGTTAATAACTCTTTAGTATTAACCGTGGTTAATCCTGAAGCTATAATTTGCATAGCATCGGTTACAGCGATTCCTGTTCTTTTGGTTCCATAATCTAATGCTAAAATGCGTGCCATACTTTTTTTTGCAAAATTAAGTCTTATAAAAATAAAGACCGCCCTTTCAGACAGTCTTTATTCGCTTTTAAAGCTAAAATATTTTTTATTATTTGATTTAAGCCAAGGCTTCCATGATCATTTTTGGAAATACAATGGTTATGTTTCTTACTTTTTTCTGTCGGTTAAAATACAAACGAATATCGCTTTTTTTGAAATCAGCCAAAGGCATCATTTTTAATTCGTTCACTAATAAAGCGCTGCTGTCAGGCTTTAAATCAACTTTAACATCTTTTAAAATTGATTCCGTTTTAGTTGCTTCAACTTCTAAAGGTGTTTCTTTTTTTTGGGCGTATCCCACAGAAAAAAAGAACAAAAAAATGAATACAAGGTGTAAATTTATTTTCACGTGCTCGAAATTAGTTGGTTAGTTGATTATTTCCCTCAAAATACATCCAATAAAACCCATAACTGCTAATAAACTAGCTATATTCTAAAATTAAATCGTTTACTAGTTCTGTTACAAAATTTCACTAAAGTATCGATTAAGTGCAAATTACGCCGATAAATGTAGTTAATAAAATGTTATTTTCCAATTTTATCTTTGTTAAAATTGAAAAGGTATTGCGTTTCTCCTAATAAAAACAACAATTAAATTTCTTCTTTTCTAATACAAACATGCTTATTAATTTAATAAATACATTCCCTTTTTAAATGATAGCTAGTATATTTGCTTAAAATATTTATATCAATGACAGAATTACAACAAATCATAGAAAACGCTTGGAATGATAGAGCGCTTTTAAGTGAGGACAAGACAATCGCGGCAATTAGAAAGGTTGTCGATTTATTAGACGCTGGAGAATTAAGAGTTGCAGAACCTGTTGAAGGTGGTTGGCAAGTTAACGAGTGGGTTAAAAAAGGTGTTGTTTTATATTTCCCAATTCAAAAAATGGAAACTATAGAATGTGGCCCTTTAGAATTTCACGATAAAATTCCTTTAAAAACAGGTTATGCTGAAAAAGGTATTCGTGTAGTACCTCACGCTGTTGCAAGACACGGAGCTTATATTTCGGCTGGAACTATTTTAATGCCTAGTTATGTAAATATTGGTGCTTATGTAGATGAAGGTACTATGGTTGACACATGGGCTACGGTTGGAAGTTGTGCACAAATTGGTAAAAACGTTCACTTATCTGGTGGTGTTGGTATTGGTGGTGTTTTAGAGCCATTACAAGCTGCTCCAGTAATTATTGAAGATAATGCGTTTATAGGAAGCAGATGTATTGTTGTTGAAGGTGTTCGCGTTGAAACTGAAGCGGTTTTAGGTGCTGGTGTTACCTTAACAATGAGTACAAAAATTATTGATGTAACTGGCGATGAACCTATAGAATATAAAGGTGTTGTACCTGCACGTTCTGTTGTTATTCCTGGTAGTTATGCTAAAGAATTCCCTTCTGGAACTTACAATGTACCTTGTGCTTTAATTATTGGTAAACGTAAAGAAAGCACCAACAAAAAAACATCGCTTAACGATGCACTTCGTGAGCACAGTGTAGCGGTATAAGTGAATATTCTTGTTATACAACAAAAAATGATTGGCGACGTGCTTACAAGCAGTATTCTGTTTGAAGCACTTCGCCATAAATATCCAAACGCTCAATTACATTATTTAATTAATGAGCACACCTTTCCTGTTGTAGAAAACAATCCTTTTATAGATGATTTTATTTTCTTCACTAAAAAAGAAGAAACGAGTAAAAAGGCATTACTTCAATTTGCAAAGCGTATAAAAGCTAAACAATACGATATTGTTATCGATGTTTATTCTAAAATTTCTAGCAATATTATAACCGCTTTTTCTCAGGCTAAAACTAAAATTTCTTATCATAAACCTTACACCACTTTTTTATACCATCATAATATTAAAAGAGTCAAAGATTTAACTGGTGGGAATTTAGCCATTTTGCACCGCATGCAATTGTTAGAACCCTTAGGTATTGAAGCCTCGTCTATCAGTCCGAAAATATATTTAACTGCTGAAGAAATTTCGAATAGTAAAACATTTCTTGAAAAAAACAACATTCAATTAGACCAGCCTTTGTATATGATTGGTGTATTAGGCAGTGGGCCCAATAAAACATATCCCTTCAGCTACATGGCCCAAATTATTGATGCTATTATTGCTGAAAAACCAGATGCTCAAATACTATTTAATTACATTCCCAATCAGAAAACAGAAGCTGAAAGTATTTATAATTTATGCCAACCTGTAACTAAAAAACAAATTTATTTTAATGTGTTTGGTAAAAGTTTACGTGAATTCCTAGCCATAACAAAGCATTGCAATGCTTTAATTGGTAACGAAGGTGGTGCTATAAATATGGCAAAAGCATTACAAATAAAAACCTTTGCTATTTTTTCGCCATGGATTGATAAAAACACATGGAATCTTTTTGAAAACAACCAGAATGTAAGTGTACACTTAAAAGATTTTAAGCCAGAAATTTATAATAAACCAGAAAAAGCATTTAAAGGAGAAGCGACTCAGCTTTATCAAGAATTTAAGCCTGAACTGTTTATAGAGCAACTAAAAAACTTTTTAAAAACATAGATTTCGCTTTTCTAATAAATAGCCAAAAACTTAAGTTATAATAGCTATTTTTACCAACAAACGTTTAATAATTTGACGCATTCAAAAAAAATATCTGCTTTAATAATTACTTTAAATGAAGTAAATCATATTGAAGATGTTATAAAAAACATCAGCTTTGCAGATGAAATTATTGTTGTGGATTCCTTTAGCACCGATGGTACTTTTGAAAAACTTTCAGCATTAAAAAACGTTACAATCTTTCAGCGTGAATTTAAAAACTTTGCCGATCAAAGAAATTTTGCAATTCAGCAAGCCAATCATGAGTGGATTTTATTTATTGACGCCGATGAACGTATTACAGACAAATTAAAAACAGAAATATTAGAAACCATAAACCAACCCCAAGATGCTGTTGCTTTTATGATAAAACGTCTGTTTTTCTTCAAGAAAAAACGCATTCGTTTTAGTGGTTTTCAAACCGACACCACCTACCGCCTGTTCAAAAAAGATAAGGTGACTTATATAAAAGACAAAATAGTACATGAAATGCCACAAATAGATGGCAAAAGTGCGCTTTTAGAGCATAATATCCTTCACTATTGTTTTGATAGTGCTGCCCATTATAAGTCTAAAATGGAACATTATGCCAAACTAAAGGCCATAGAGTTGCACAAAAAAGGCATAAAACCCAACTTTTTTCATTTTTACATCAGGCCTTGCTATAAATTTATAGTGAATTATATTTTCAGGCTAGGCTTTTTGGACGGCAAAGAAGGTTTCGAAATTTGTTATTTAAGTGCTTATGGTGTGTATTACAGGTATCAAATGTTGAAAACATTAGTTGACTAAATATTTATCTACACCATTTACACACCAAACTGCTTTTTCTTTAATGGTTTGTTGTTCAATATTATTATTAGCTTCAAGTTGTGCTTTTGACTTTTCCACGTGGAAAATATGAAAAACAATACCTCTATACCGTAATCTTCTAGATTGTAACCCGAAATTATGAAATCGTAATGCCAATTCAGAGTCTTCTCTACCCCAACCTTTTATATCTTCATTGTAACCATTAACAGCAACAAAATCACTTTTGAAAAATGAAGTATTACATCCTCTAAATTTTTTAGAAAACTCATCCTTCTTAGTGTACAAACTGCTTAGTATAGGAAAATGTAAAGCACGAGTTCTTTTTTTAATTCCTCTAGAAAAAGCAGAAAATTTAATCTGTTTTTTTTCAAATAAAGCAGGCAAATACGCTTTTTGTATATTCACACGACTTCCATATAAATAGCCGTTTTTTATTGCAAAATCAATATGATCTTTTACAAAGGCTCGATGTAAAATACAATCGCCATCTGCTTGTATAATATAAGTCCCTTTTGCTTTTGCGATAGCTTTATTTAATATAGTTGCTTTAGTAAACCCTTCATCTTCATGCCAAACATGAATTAGCGGCACTGGAAAATTATTTTTATAATGCTCTATCAGGTCTTTTGTGTCTTCCTTAGAGCCATCATCAGCTACAATTACCTCAAACGGTAATACTTGTTGAGCTTTTACGCTTTCAAGAACAAGCTCTAAAGCTTCGGGCCAATTATAAGTAGATAATATTAAAGTCGCTTTCAAATGTTTTCTTTATTTAAATAGGTATTTGAAGAATTGTCCTAAATTTTTTTTAAAAATAAAAAAATCGGATTTATACAATGCTTTTTCTTTTTCGTTTCTGAAATTTTCAAAAAGCTTTTTGAAATTTTTTCCTTTTACAAAATCTAAATGTTTCCATTTTTCAGGTTCTAAAAAAAAGAAATTTTCAAAGTCTTTATAATTGGTCTCGTTTACAGCATCCCATTTTTTCATAAACCCTTCCAGATCTACTTCTTCATTGTGTCCCCAATTAGTAAGTTTTTGTACTAAATCTTTTCGATCTCTAGCCAAACACTCATGTAATATTAAGGCATTAAAATACACAACTTTGCCTCTGGTTTTTCGCCCTATTTTATAATCTGGATAATTGGTAGCCACCACCGTTTTTGTTGCTTCATTTACATACAAATAACCGTTTTCGGTCTTTTTATATAAACTCACATGAAATGGCTGAATTTGTATTTTATGCTTCTCGGGATTTACTAAATAATGGTTTTTACTTTTCAGGAAATCAACAAAACGCTTAAAATTTATAAAATATTCATCAGCATCTAATTGAATAATCCAATTTCCCACTCCCATTTTTTCTGCCAACATTTTTCGTTCTCTAACTTCACAAGCCATGGTTGACAACTCAGGAACATAAAAGCTTTCCTCAAAAAGTTGAATTTTATGTTCGGTATCAAAAGCCTTTATCCAAGTAAAAAAGTCTTCCGAAATATCTATAGATGCACCATTCCAAGTTTTTCTATTTATATCAACCGCTAAAAAAATAGTATCTGCTTCACTATAAACCAAAGGAATAGCATTTTTTAGAAGCTGATAATCATAAGACACTAAAAAGCCTACTTGGATTTTATTCATAAAAAAGTAGTTTGAAAACTGAAAAACAAATATACGATACTTAAATACATCTGAAATGGATAACTAAAAAAAAGGTAAATTTGAAACTTAAATATAACTTAACACATCATATGAAAGTCTGCCTTATTAGCTTTGATTACTGGAATTACGACTATCACATCGTCGAATCTCTACAAAAGAAAGGTGTAGATGTAACTCATATTGATATTAGTCAGTATAAATACGAATACAAAAACTTTTTTTACAAAACAGGTAATTTTCTTTCAAAATTATTTTTTAAAAGAAACATAAAAAAAATAAAACGTCAGGAGTTCATTCTTACTGAATTAAATAGAATGGGAAAACAAGATTATATTTTGTGTATAAGGCCTGATTTAATAGATAAACAGGCTCATTTAAAAATAAAATCGTTTACTAAAAAATATGTGGCTTACATCTATGATAGTTGCAAACGGTTCCCAATTGATCATTTACTTGATAATGTATTTGATAAGATATATTCCTTTGATCTTGATGATGTAAAAACCTTTAATTTTACACACTTAACCAATTACATATACTTAGAAAAACAAGAAATAAAACATCATTTCAAATATGATGTATTTATTGTGATGTCACCTGACCAAAGAATACCACAATTGAATGAAATTGCTAGACAGTTAGATACTATTAACAGTAACTATAAATTTATAATTGTTAGCCAAAAAAAACCTTCTAATCTTTATAAAAACATTGAGTTTTCTAATGATGAAATTGATTTAAAACAATTAAAATGGTATTTAGAACACTCTAAAATATTATTAGATTTAGTAAGAGACGGGCATAATGGGTTAAGCTTTAGAGTTTTTGAAGCTCTTGCATATCAAAAAAAACTTATAACAACCAATAGTACAATAACTGGTTACGAGTTTTATAACCCTAATAATATTATGGTTTTAGACCCTGAAAACATTAAAATTGATAGCACATTTTTATCGAAAGATTATGTCCCTTTAAATGAAGACGTATTCAATAAATTTACTGTTGATCGTTTTGTAGACACTATATTCGAAATTAAAAATTAAAAACTTAAGCAGTTCTAAATTGGATAAGATTACACTAGCTTTTTATACTACTAAGTTGTTAAATGGGTTTTATTTTTAAATTACGGTTTCTAGTCAACTGGACTACAAAAAAATATTTGCTTCCTTAAAAATCACTTCAAAAAGCGAAACACATTGGTGTTATTAATAAAGATAAATTAACTTATTTCCAAAACTTAAGCTTCTTTTTTAAGCGTCTTTTCCTGTGGTATTTTTCCTGAAAATCTTTTGTACCCTTCCACATTAGCTGAAATACTTTATTATAATTTTCTTTAGAACATTTCGCATATTCATCACTCATAATTTCTACCATAGATTTATGAGTCGTTAATCGTGAAAAATTTTTAATACGGGTTTCAAAATCTAAAGCTCTAAATTCCATACGATTTAAATCTACTAAATAAAACTTATAATCGCCGTTGTTTAGCTGAACTAAGGTATTTCCTGGAGAATGGTCTAAAAAATGAATTCCTTTTTCGTGCAGTTGAAAGGTAAACCGTGTAAAAGCTCTAAGAATCGCTTCGTAATTTGGGATATTAAAATCGGTAGTTAATTCACGATAAGTTAAATCATAATTTAAATGTTCACTAATATAAAAGCTCTTTTTAAACAAAAAAAAATTTTTAAATTCGTAGTATGCTATAGGGTTTGGCGTTCCAATACCGAGTTCCTTTAGTCTGGAAGCATATTCAAACGAGCGTTGTGCTTTGCTTTTTCTAAATAAACAATAAGCTATTTGATTAACTAAGTTAGGAATCCTAAATGATTTTACATTTATGGTTTCTCCTTGTAATTGAAATAATTTTAATGAATTTCTATCTTGATTTCCGTAGTTATCACCTAGAGTATCAAAATTAATTATAAAGTTAGTTAAGGTTGTTTCAAAAGCTTGAAACCTCTTATTAATTATGTAATTCATTTTACAAAATTACAATTAGTTTTTATTTCTCTATAGTATCTATAACACATTATATCGAATTCTTTTAATTACAAAGCAACCATAAAATTAAAAGTAACCTGAAACAAAAAAATCCCAACATAAATGTTGAGATTTTTTTAATTTATTCTTTTAAATATAAAGACTTAAAAGTAAAAAATCAATAATCTATTTAATCGCAGTGATCAGAAGCGTAGATTTGGCTGATTTTTTTATTAACACTTACTGTTTTTATACATTGATTGGTGTCATAATCTCTCCAAAGTCTGTAAGTATTTCCATTAGATTGATGCTCTTTAACTTGACGAAAACCACGACCCTCTAACTCAGAGTATGCTCTTACAGCATCCCAACCTTTTAAATCACTGTATTGTTTTTTTCCTGTATAATGGTGTTTGTTTGAATCATAACTGTGTTTATAACTATTAGAATTACTACCACAATCTATAGGCATTGTATTTGTAACAGACTTAACTTCATTATTACTTATACGTACTGAAACACATTTTTCTTGATTTTTATTCCACCAGTTTTCATAGTAGTCTCTACCACTTTTATCTGATTTATGTAAAGTATAACCACGTCTATTCATTTCGCTAGTTAAATGGCTAACATTTAAACCTACTAGATTATTTACATTACCTTGTCTATGTGAATAATTGTTATGAGATCCACTACTACTTGATGATTTACCACAATCAGAAGCTGGTGTATTAACAAGGGACTTAACACGACCATCTGTTACATGTACTGAGACACATTTATTTTTGCTACTGTTCCACCAATTTTGGTAAATATCAGAACCGCTTTTGTTTGTATTATGAAATTTATAGCCGTGATTACTCATCTCGTCATCTAAATAACTTGCTTTCATATTTACTAAACTACTCAAATCACTGGCATTGCTTTGTGCAAACACTCCAAGGGAAGCAAAAATAAAGGATGATGCAATTAAAAAATTTTTACTGATTTTTTTCATGATTATTGTTTTAACATTAATTAACTAATTTTATTTGTAAAATAAATTTACATCTTTTTTTTAATATATAGTTTTTTTTTAGAAAATAAGTAATAATTATCCACTCCTAAAGCATCTCATAGCCCCCTATTTTATTATAAAATACAGGTTTAATCAGTTCAATTATAATGGCTCTTCTTTAAATTAAAAACTTTTTTGAGCTGATTTTCTATATGCTGTTTTGTAAAAGGAGTTATAAACTGTTCGGAACGATTGCTAATAGCACGCCATAAATCTTGATCGTTATAAAGTTTTAATATTTTAGAGGCTAATAATTCGGATGTATTAGCTATCATTTCCTCTGAAAATGGTGACAAATCAAAACCTTCTGCTCCAATATCGGTTGTTATAACGGGTAAACTAAATTCAAAACTCTGCCCTATTTTCCCTTTAATTCCTGCACCATATTTTAAGGGTGCAATAAATATTTTTGCTGAGTTAAAATAAACTGAAAGATCTTCTACAAAACCAATTACATTAAAGTTTTCGGTTTTTAAACTTAAAATTTTCTTTGGGATATTACTCCCAATAATATCAATTTTTATATCCTTATCAACAGCCCAAATTAAAGGCATTATTTCATTTTTTAACCACAATACAGCATCAACATTTGGCTGATGACTAAATCCACCAATAAATAGTAAGTTTTTACGCTCTGAAAATATTTTAAATGTATTTGGCCTTTCTCTAAATTCATGCAGGTTACCTATTGTTGTCATTTTTGAAGGCTTTAAATAGTATTTTTCTAATGACAATTTATCATTATCTGATATGACAATAATTTTATCGGCCGCTTTACAATTGGCAATTTCTAAGTTTAATATTTTATCGGCCGAAAGCTTAACCTTACTTTTATTATTTAATTTCCATTCCCTGATTAATCTTAAATAATGAAAATCAACCATGTCATAAATTAATATCACATTCTTATTTAAACTTTTAATTGTTATATAATAACTATTAAAAATTTCAGGGCGATGTAACCAAGCATAATTAATAAATGGACAAACTTCGCTAATAAATCTTTCTTTTGTTATTAAGTCTCCTTTAATATCTAAACTAGGCTGATATACCTTGACACCGATTGATTTATATTCTTCGATATATTCTTCAGCATAACGATTCTCGTACTTATATTCATTCAAATCCGCAAGTAAAAAAATCGAAAAATCTTGATCTAACAATATTTTAATGATTTCATATAACCTCCTAGATCCTGAATCTTCATTGTAGTTAGGAATCTTAGAATCTATTATTAAAATATTTTTAGCCCCATACTCAATAGAATTAAAATCGAAAAAAACCTTCCTTTTCCGAAGCTTAAATTTCAACTTATAATTTCGGTAAGCTAGTTTTATTCTTTTAATCATAACACATCATTTAAAAGCTTAACCCATAAGTTGAACTAATTCTTCCTTTTTGGATTTTAATTTCTTTATAATCGTATTTAAAGTTACATCTGAAGATAAACGAAAGGTTGAGTTATTAATTTGTTTTACTTCATTAAAAATTCTATTCCTGATTTTTCTTTTTTTAAGAAATCCACGAATCTTTTTCTTGTTTCTTAATCCTACATTAATTTCTATGTTTTCAGAAAAACCAATCGACAACAACCAATCGTTCCATTTCCATTCAGAAACCATTGTCCCTTCATATAAATGCGAATAAAAACGAAAACGCACCCATGGTACACGTACAATATCTGCAATCATAGCTCCATGCATCGCTTCGCTTATAACCTGCTCACTTGCTGCAACTTCCAAAATAAAGTCTTCTACACTATTTACTTCTGTTGGTAAAATTAAATTCCAAGATAAATCGTCACAAATTTTTTGCCAATCCATCTTATCAATAGATTTAAAATAAGGAATAAAACTGGTTTTATACTTTTTAGGTGTATCTAAATATCTTTTATACTGTGGTAATAAGGCTAAAAAGTATGCAGCATCAGCTATATAATGATCTAAATCTCCTTTTAATTTCAATGAACTATAGGGACCTCTTAGAAAAAGAATGTGCCAAGAATCGTCCATTTCAATATTTTCGTTTATAGATCTAACTCCGGTACCAAAAATCACTTTTTTTTCACATAAATTTGCTTGATCTATAAAAACGGAATTTTCAATTAAAATAGATCCAATACCAAAAAAACCAATATCTCGTTCTTTTTCAAGAAAATCTGCACCAAAAATTTGTGGCCACATCCACACATTTAGATCGTCGCCAAAGTTTCCTGATTCGGATTTATAATAAACTAATTTCATTTAAAACACTTAACCTTTCAAAGGTATAACAAAAAAATATCATCACTAATCTGTATATCAGCTTTATCTACTTTACATGATGTTTTATTTCACATAAAACATCCCTAATTTCTATTAGAGCCCTCTAAGAATAAAGGACTTGAATCAGATTATTAACAATATGAGTTAGATATTGTTTTTAGTTATTCTAAATAAAACATCCAGATTAGAACTTAGAATTAAATACTAATAATTGTAATTTTGCAAAAACATTTTCATTTATTTAGATATCATAATGCATCAAGAAATAAAAAACACCATTGAAGTATTAAAACAAGGCGGCATTATACTCTACCCTACCGATACCGTATGGGGTATTGGTTGTGATGCTACAAACCCTGAAGCGGTAAAAAAGATTTACGATTTAAAACAGCGCATAGATAGCAAAGCACTAATTTGCTTGGTCGCAGACGATAGAATGCTTAACAAATACGTAAAACAAGTTCCTGCTGCTGCATTAAATATTATTGAAGTGACCGACAAACCCACCACCATAATCTATGATGATGCGCAAAATCTAGCTGAAAATTTAATTGCTGATGACGGCTCCATCGCCATAAGAATTCCTGATGATGAGTTTTGTTATCAACTCTCAAGAAAACTTAACGGCGCCATTGTATCGACTTCGGCTAATATTAGCGGCGAACCAACTCCAAAATCCTATAAAGAAATTGCACCTGCCATTTTAAAAGGTGTAGACTATGTTGTAAATTTGCAGCACGAAAAAATCTGCTCTAAACCATCATCCATTATCAAATTAAGCAATAATGGTGTTGTGAAGATTATTAGGCCTTAAAAAGCATAAAAAAACGCCACCAACACCTTAAAACATTGCGAAAATTCGTGAATTAGTGGCTATAAAAATCTGAAGCAAGAAAACATAAAGAGTCATGTATTAGTGGCAAATAAAATGAATTACAAAGAAGCATTACAACATCCAATATTTAAAATCATTTCGCAATCGGCAAAAGAGTTACAATTAGATTCTTATGTTATTGGCGGTTTTGTGCGCGATTTTATACTAAAAAGAGGCGCTGCTAAAGATATTGATGTAGTTGCCATTGGCGATGGTATCAAACTGGCCAAACAAGTTGCTAAAAACTTACCCAACAGACCTAAAGTTCAAGTTTTTAAAACTTATGGCACTGCCATGCTTCGTTACGATGATATTGAAATTGAATTTGTTGGCGCCCGAAAAGAATCTTACACCGAAGACAGTAGAAATCCAGCTGTTGAAAACGGCACATTACAAGACGACCAAAACCGAAGAGACTTTACTATAAATGCGCTGGCTTTAAATTTAAATGCTGAAAATTTTGGCGATCTATTAGATCCGTTTGGTGGCATTCAAGATTTAGAAAATAAAATTATTAAAACGCCTCTAGATCCCGATATTACTTATAGCGACGACCCATTACGTATGCTTAGAGCCATTCGATTTGCCACGCAATTAAATTTTACAATTGCACCAGAGTCTCTACATTCAATTACAAAAAATGCCGAACGCATTAAAATAATTACCAACGAGCGTATTGTTACCGAAATCAATAAAATTCTAGAAAGCGAAACACCATCTATTGGCTTCTTACTTTTAGAACAAACAGGACTTTTAAAATACATTTTACCAGAAATTACTGCTTTAAAAGGTATAGATGAAGTTGAAGGCCAACGCCATAAAGATAATTTTTATCACACGCTTGAAGTCGTAGATAACATTGCACAAAACACCGATAACCTTTGGCTACGCTGGGCTGCGCTTTTACACGATATTGGCAAAGCGCCTACGAAAAAATTCAGCAAAAAAGTGGGTTGGACCTTTCATGCTCATGAATTTGAAGGCTCTAAAATGGTGTATCATTTATTTAAAAGACTAAAAATGCCATTGAATGACAAGATGAAGTTTGTTCAAAAAATGGTGTTTATGAGTTCGCGCCCTATTGTTTTGGCGCAAGATATTGTTACCGATTCGGCCGTGCGTCGTTTGGTTTTTGATGCTGGCGATTATGTTGAAGATCTAATGACGCTTTGCGAGGCCGATATTACGACTAAGAATCCGAAGAAATTCAACAAATACCATAATAACTTTAAAATTGTACGCGAAAAAATTATTGAAGTTGAAGCACGCGACCATGTTCGTAATTTTCAGCCACCAATTTCTGGCGAAGAAATTATTGCAACCTTCAATTTAAAACCATCACGCGAAATTGGCATTATTAAAGAAGCCATTAAAGAAGCCATTTTAGAAGGCGTAATTCCGAATGAATATGAAGCAGCTTATCAACTAATGCTTGAAAAAGGCGCTAAACTTGGGTTGAAGTGGGTTAATGATTAGAGTTTCAAAGTTACAAAGACTCAAAGTTGCATAGTTTCTGAGTTACAGAATGATGGAATAATATAATATGAAAAACAATCATACATTTAGAAAGCTATTAGTTTGGCAAAAGTCTATGGCTTTAGTAACTGAAGTTTATCGTGATATTAAAAACTTCCCCCATGATGAGCTCTATGCTCTAACATCACAAATAAAAAGATCGGCGACGTCTATCCCAAGTAATATAGCCGAAGGCTATGGAAGAGATGGTACAAAGGATTATTTACGTTTTTTAAATATTGCTTTAAGTTCTTTATACGAATTACAAACACAACTTGAAATTGCTTACAATTTAACTTATTTAAATGAAGATAATTTCAATAAATTATATTTAAACACAAGAGAAATTGAACGCATGCTAACTAGCTTTATTCGAAAAATTAGAGGTTAAGTGTTAGAGTGGGAAAGTATCAGAGTTTCAAAGCACCAAAGTGACAGAGTAACAAAGTCGCACAGTAACAGAGAAATGAAGTAACCTATTAAATTAAAAAAAATAACTAAAAATAAAACAAAGATTAACAAACTATAAAACACTTTGAAGCTATGAGTCTTTGAAACTTTGAAGCTCTGAAACTTTCAAGCACCAAAGTCGCAGAGTAACAAAGTCGCAGAGGGAAAATCTCCTCTGATTGTAAAAATAACAACTAAAAATAAAACAAAGATTAACAAACTATAGATACTTTGAAACTTTGAAGCTCTGAAGCTCCGAAACTTTCAAGCACCAAAGTGACAGAGTAACAAAGTCGCTGAGTAACAGAGAAATGAAGTAACCTATAAATTAAAAAAACAACTAAAAATAAAACAAAGATTAACAAACTATAAGATACTTTGAAACTCTGAAACTTTGAAACTTTGAAACTCTGAAACTCCGAAACTCAGCAACTCCATAACCATGAAAAAAGACAACAAAAACGTAATCTACTGGCTATTAACAGGATGTTTCCTCATTTTTATAATGGTTGTTATTGGGGGTATTACCCGTTTAACAGATTCTGGTTTATCCATTTCGAACTACCGATTAATTACAGGTACCATTCCACCAATTGGTGAACAGGAATGGCAAGAAGCTTTCGATTTATACAAACAGCACCCTGAATATAACGCCTATAATAATCATTTCAATATTGAAGATTTTAAAAGCATTTACTTCTGGGAATGGTTGCACCGCGTTATTGGACGATCGATTGGTATGGTGTTTATCATTCCGTTTTTATATTTCTTAATACGTAAACAACTCAGCAAAAGCACTATAAAAAAATGTTTGGTGTTGCTTGGCCTTGGCGCTTTTCAAGGTTTTTTAGGTTGGTACATGGTTAAAAGCGGTTTGGTAGATATGCCAGACGTTAGCCATTACAGACTCGCAGCGCATTTAGTGACCGCTTTTTTAACTTTTGCAGCTACGCTTTGGGTGGCATTAGATCTTATTTTCCCCAATAAAAAACCAGCTAACAAACCCATGCGAAATCTAATTTTGGTGAGTTACCTGGTTTTAATAATTCAAATTACTTACGGCGCATTTATAGCTGGCTTAAAAGCAGGTTTACTGCATAACCACTGGCCGTTAATGAATGATGGTCAGTTTATGCACTTTACCGTTTATGTGCTAGATCCTTTCTACAAAAACCTTATTGAAAACCCTAGCGGCATTCAATTTATTCATCGAACTTTGGCTTATATCGTAGTGATTCTCATTTTCCTTATTTGGAAAAAATCTAATAAATTCACTTTAACACCACTTCAAAAGCAAGGTATAAATTCATTAATACTTTTAGTTTTATTACAGTTCGCTTTAGGTGTTTTCACGATTATTTATCAAGTTCCGTTAGGCTTAGGTATTGCGCATCAAATAGGTGCATTTTTCTTATTAACAAGCATGACATTTACTTTACATCGCTTTACCAAATAACTTAAAAAGTCTACCTTTGCACATTAAATTTTTCACTAATGATTTACAGATTTAGAGTTATATTAGACAATGACACCGACGAAGATATTTTTCGCGATTTAGAAATTCGTCAGTCAGATACCTTAGAAGATTTACACAACACCATCACGCAATCTTTTGGTTTTGATGGTACCGAAATGGCTTCATTTTATGTAAGTAACGACATTTGGGAACAAGGTGAAGAAATCTCTTTATTTGATTTAAGTGAAGAAGCTACAGCCCGTTTAATGAATGAAACGACCTTAGACGATGTTGTAAACGAGGAACAAACAAAACTGATTTATGTTTACGATTTTTTAAGCATGTGGACGTTTTATGTTGAATTAGCCGAAATTGTTGAAGAAACCGAAGGTTACGACTACCCAAACCTTATGTTTGTTCAAGGTCAAGTTCCTGAAGCTGCCCCAGAAAAGTCCTTTGAAGCCGATGCTTTAGATGATTTTGACGAATTTGAAGACGGCCTGGATATGGACGATTACGATCAGTTAGATTTTGACGAAAACTGGAATTAACGTCGTAATTTCCTTAATGCGGCAATGTTTACATTTTCGTAATTTCTCGTTAAAAACGCTAAAGAAAACCTTAAAATTTCGCCCATGTTTTTACTTTTCTTAAAGTTAACATCGTGGGTGTAATTAAAAATGGTCGTTTTTAACGAATCGATGTATTCTGGTATAGAAATTTCATCATGCTCCATACACTCAAGGAGTTTTTCAATTCGAACATGCGAACTTTTTAAGCGTTTCACCAAAATAGAACGCTCTTCTGTTTTATATTGGTCTATCGATAATTTTTGAATGGTATTCGATACTAATTGAACCATTTCATAATTTTCTTTGAAAAACTGCGGTCTGTAAATATTAAATTTCCCTTCATAAGATTGTTGATCAAAATCTATGGCTCTAATTTTATAAACCACTTTATCAAAATCGTGCGTTGGTACAATTACATAATTATAGGAGCGCATATCGCCTAGCAATCTAATCATACAACGCTCGTTAAACTTCACAAACTCCTTGGCTATTTGCGCTTTTTCTGGTTTGCTACAATTGGGTAGCATATTTTTTATAAACTCATCGCCCGGAATTCCAGCAATATGCTCTTCAATCAATGTGTTTTTATATACTAGAAAATTCAGATTATAAGGCGATAACATGTGCTCTAATTCTAAACCGTAAACACGAGAAGCATCGGCTGTTTTTATATAGAAATAGGTGGTATTATCATTTAAAACATTTCTGATTTTTATTCTGAAAGGTTTCGAATTTCCGAAAGTGCAAAAATCAATAGCATCAACACTTAGAAATGGCAAAATATTTTCATTTCCATCCGAATGAAAAATAGTATAGACTTTCTTCAATGACGATTCAATCTCTTCACGTTCAAACTCGTTATAATACACACGAATCCAAAGCGTATCATTATCATCTTTGTCATACACCACTATTGAACCTTGAAAACGCAACAAATCTTCGTAAAAAATTGGTATTTTCACATCACGATTATAACGCGATAAATATTCATGTAATTCTGGCGTTATAGGGTACGACGGTTTTCTTTTGGAAATTTTTAAATCTTGCATAATATAGTTCTTATTCAAATTTAAGGCTTTTTCAAATAATGCTGTAACAATATTTAAATGCAATCGTCCTATTTAAAATGCATTTAAGTGTGCGTAAAAGTTAATCCTAAAACATTTTTCTTTTGGAACATATACTTACCATTAAAAATCTCACCAAAAAATTCGGGCATTTAACCGCTGTAAATAATTTAACTTTCACAATAAACAAAGGTGATGTTTACGGTATTTTAGGTCCTAACGGAAGCGGAAAATCGACCACATTAGGCATTGTTTTAAACGTGGTAAACAAAACCTCGGGCGATTTTAGTTGGTTTGATGGAAACACTTCTACACACAATGCACTGAAAAAGGTTGGTGCCATTATCGAGCGTCCAAACTTTTATCCTTATATGACGGCGGCACAAAACCTAAAACTGGTTTGTAAAATTAAAGGAGTCGACATATCTAAAATTGATGAAAAGCTAGAAATTGTTGGGCTTTTAGACCGAAAACACAGCAAATTTAAAACCTATTCGTTAGGGATGAAGCAGCGCTTAGCCATCGCCTCTGCCCTTTTAAACGATCCTGAAATATTAATTCTGGACGAACCTACAAATGGTTTAGACCCTCAAGGCATTCATCAAATAAGAGAAATTATAAAACAAATTGCAGCACAAGGCACCACCATTTTATTGGCTTCACATTTATTAGATGAAGTTGAAAAAGTATGCTCGCACGTAGTGGTTTTAAGAAAAGGCGTAAAACTGTATTCGGGACGCGTTGACGAAATGGTTTCTAGCCATGGTTTTTTTGAAGTAAAATGTAACAAGCAACCTGAGCTTCTTCAATTATTAGAGAATCATAAATCATTTGAAAAAATTAAAGTTGAAGACAACTTAATAACCGCCTTTTTAAACGAACCCATGAAATCTGAAGATTTTAATCAATTCATGTTTAATAACGGCATTATTTTAACACATTTAGTGCAACGTAAAGCCAGTTTAGAAGAACAGTTTTTACAGTTAACCGATCATCAATAATCTACTAAAACCAACTTTAATGCTTCGACTATTAAACTTAGAATTACAAAAACTGCTGCTTAGCAGAACGAGTAAGATTCTTATTTTTGTTTCCTTCATTCTGCCGTTTTTCATCATTCTTTTATCCTCATTAAAAATTAATGTATTCGGATTTTTCACTTTAGAACTTGGCGAATTAGGCGTTTTTAACTTTCCTGTTATTTGGCATTTAACAACCTTTTTTGCATCGCAATTCAAGTTCTTTTTTGCCATTGTAGTAGTAAGCATGATTGGTAATGAATACAGCAATAAAACCATAAAACAGAATCTTATTGACGGCTTGAGTAAGAAGGAATTTATCCTTTCTAAATTTTATGCCATTGTATTCTTTTCGTTAATTTCAACCTTGCTCATTTTTATACTAACTTTAAGCATTGGCTTATATTATTCAAGCTACACCGAAGCTTCTATTGTTTTTAGAGATGTAAACTTTTTAGTCGCTTACTTCGTAAAATTGGTTAGCTTCTTTAGTTTGTGTTTGTTTTTTGGCATGTTAATTAAGCGTTCTGCTTTTGCATTAGCCTTTCTTTTTATCCTATATATTTTTGAATGGATTTTATACGGCATTTTTGCTTGGAAATTTAACAGCAATACAGCCGAAAATATTCAAGGTTTCTTTCCCTTAAGATCTATGTACAATTTAATTAATCAGCCTTTTCAACGCATCACCATGGCTAAGTTTCCAGACAAAACCAATTTGGTTTATGATTATGGTGTGCATACAGGCGAAATAGTTATCGTTTTATGCTGGACAGCCCTTTTTGTATTTTTATCTTATAGATTGTTGAAAAACCGCGATTTATAATATCTTTGGAAGCGTTGCTTATAAAGATGAAAAACAACCTACTTTTATTACTTTACATAGTTTCTTTTACAGCTTTTGCCCAAAACGAAGCTGCAAATTGGTATTTTGGTCATAATAGTGGTATTCATTTTGATTCTGCAACCAATACAGTTACCGCACTCCAGGACGGTAAACTCAACACAATTGAAGGGTGTACTTCCATTTCCGATGAATCTGGAAACTTATTATTTTACACCAATGGCATTTCTGTTTGGAACAAAAATCATGATGTGATGCCAAATGGATATGGTTTATATGGCGATCCTTCCAGTACACAATCGGCCATTATCATCCCGAAACCTAACGACCAAAACATTTATTATGTATTTACCGTGGATGATAGTCGGAACAATTCGGGAGTAAAATTTGGTTTTAATTATTCGATAGTCGACTTAACTTTAGAGGGTGGCTTAGGTGATATTACCACTAAAAACATAAATTTATTACAAGATTCTTCAGAAAAACTCACGGCGGTTTTAAAAGACTGTTCAACCAAATCCATTTGGGTACTTACTTTTGCTTCATACACAGGACATGCCGAAACTTTTGATACGTTTCATGCTTTTGAAGTTTCAAATTCAGGTGTGAATTCTACATCAGTAAAATCAACCTTTCCAAAGCAAGTTATAGACCCCAGAGGTTATTTAAAACTTTCGCCTGATGGTTTAAAATTAGCATGTGCCAATTCATACGACGGATTGGATTTATATAATTTTGATGTAGCAACTGGTAAAGTTTCAAACCCTATTTCGCTTATTCCCATTAATGCTAGCGTTCCTTATGGCTTAGAGTTTTCGCCAGACAGCCAACTGTTATATGCACAAACGTCCAATGTTCTTTACGAGCATGATAATCCAGATCTTCCAGAAACGCATCGCTCTAAATTAATTCAGTATAATTTAGCTTCGCCTAATATTCCAAATTCAGCAGTAACGATAGACGACAGGCAACTGTATAGAGGTGCGTTGCAATTAGGTCCGAATGGTAAAATTTACAGAGCCTTAAGCGCTACTTACAATCAAGGCTTACCCTATTTGGCTGCAATAAACGATCCGAATCAAATTGGCTTAGCTTGCGATTATACCCACCAAGCCATTAATCTGGCTCCAGGGAATTCCTCGCAAGGGTTACCGCCATTTATTGCATCATTTTTCAATAAACAAATTGATATTATTAACAACGGGAAAAATTCTGCAAACCTAGACCTCTGCGAAGGCGGCAGCTATACCTTAAAGACAGACCCCATACCAGGAGCAACTTTTACATGGTCAAAAAACGGAAGTGTTTTACCAGAAACAGGCACCAGTTTATATGTGTCCGATTCTGGTCATTACGAGCTTCACATTAACCCAAATAACGGCGATTGTGAAATTGAAGGTGAAGCTTATGTTAGTTTTAATAAAAACCCCGACGCCTTTAATTATAGCTTAATACAATGTGAAGAAGATGCTGTTATTGATGGAATAACCACCTTCAACCTCAACGAAGCTACAGAGGGTTTAACAGGAAATGAGGCCGATAGAATCGTTAAATTCTACACAGATAGTGCAAGAACACAAGAAGCTAACGCAGATGCTTTTCAAAACACATCGAATCCACAAACTTTATACGTTACTGTTATTAATGAAAATACGACTTGTTTTTCTTTTGCTGAATTAACCCTTGAAATAAGTAATACCGATGCCAACGATGTAGCACTTTATGCTTGTGATGATGATGGTTTAGAAGATGGCCTTTACAATTTCAATTTAAAAGATGTGAATTCAAATATTACAACACTGCCTTTAGATATTGTCTATTATGAAACCTATGACGATGCACTTCTCGAACAAAATCCCTTAGGCGAAAATTATACAAACACGACGCCATATTCGCAAACTATTTTTGCGCGTATTGAAAACGCAAATAGCTGTTATGGTATAAGCAACGTATTACTAACGGTAAACCGTTTACCAGAAATTCATGAAACAGATTTAAGTTATTATTGCTTAAATACATATCCTAGCACCATAACTATTAATGCTGCGGTTTTAAGCGGCTCTCCAACCGATTACACCTATAATTGGTCTACCGGCGAAACCACTTATGAAATTCAAATTAATGAAGCCGGAATTTATACCGTAGATATTATGAATTCTAACGGCTGTTCTAAAACTAGAACGGTAACTGTAGAAGCTTCAAACATCGCTACGATTTCTAATATTGAGGTTGTAGATGTCACTCAAAATAATACCATAACTGTTCTTGTATCTGGCGAAGGTGCTTATCAATATCAATTAAGCAATTCTAATAATGGCATGCTTTTTCCCTACCAAGACAGCAACCTTTTTGAAAATGTTTACCCGGGTCATTATACCGTTTCTGTTCGTGACATTAAAAATAATTGTGGTGTTGTTCGCAGTGCTGTTTCTGTGATAGGCTTTCCAAAATTCTTCACGCCAAACAATGATGGCATTAATGATACTTGGCAAGTTTATGGCCTATCTGAAATTTTTCAGCCTCAAACCAAAATTTTAATTTTTGATAGATTAGGAAAACTTCTAAAAGAATTAAATCCCTTAGGAGAAGGCTGGAACGGACAATTTAATGGCCAAAATATGCCCACTGGCGATTATTGGTTTTCTGTACAATTACAAGATGGCAGAGTTTATAAAAACCACTTCACTTTAAAAAATTAAAGCCTAAAAACTAATTAATTTGTAGTTTAACTAATGTTTTTCTGTTAGAATTAAATAATAGCTATTTTTCGCTCAAACTAGGATAATCTCCCAATAAGTTTAGCAATTAGCCGTTTAAATCATATTGAAAAACCTACCCACAATGAGATTAAATTTTTATATCGTATTCTGCCTTTTGTGCTGCTGTAATGTTATGTTTTCTCAGCGCATATCAGTTAATGATTCGGTTGATTTAACCTCCCTAATACAAGATAATTTAGTTGATGGTTGTGTGGATATAAGCAACATCAGCTCGCCTGTAAACGGAACCTCAAGTGGGTTTTCTAGTTACGCTTATTTTGAGCGCGGCAGTTCTAATTTTCCCTTTGCCAATGGTATAATGCTCTCTACAGGTGGTGCCGCTTCAGGAGGAAATAACGTCATAACCCCAACGCTTAGCGAAGGTTCGACAACTTGGGGAACCGATCCTGATTTAGAAGCCGCTCTAGGCACTACCAACGACCATTTAAACGCCACGGCCATTGAGTTCGATTTTGTCTCTATTTCAAATCAATTTCAATTCAATTACATCTTAGCTTCAGAAGAATACTTCGACATCAATCCTTGTGAGTTTTCCGATAGTTTTGTTTTTCTAATAAAAGAAGCTGGAACCACAGACCCTTACCAAAATATTGCTGTAATTCCAGGCACAAATATCCCTGTAAACACCAACACCATTCACGACGAAATTTTTGGCGTTTGTCCAGCCCAAAACAATGAATATTTTGATGGTTACAATGTAGGAGACACCAATTATAATGGCCGAACTACAATATTAACCGCTTCAGGAAGCATTCAACCCAACGTTAGGTACCACATTAAATTAGTTATTGCCGACCAATACGATAGAACTTTAGACTCGGCTATTTTTATTGAAGGCGACAGTTTTAGAGTTTTAAATTTAGGTGAAGATGTATCCACCTGTGCTGGAAGTTTCACTATTAATGCCGACATACAAAACCCCTTGGCTTCTTATGCTTGGTATTTAAACAACAACTTAATTTCTGGAGCAATTTCTTCAAACTATACTGCCACTCAAAATGGCACCTACCGCGTTGAAGTTTCTGTACCTGTAAACGGAACAAACTGTATTGAAGAGGATGAAATTGTTATCGTTTTAAACACAGAAGAGCCTATGAATCTTATCCCCGATTATGAATTGTGCGATGATTCTAGCGGCGATGGAACGGAGGTTTTCGATCTTTCAACAAAAAACTCTCAAGTTGCAGCGAATAGTCCTTTTGCAAATTACGATTATAGTTACCATTATTCAGAATCGGATGCTAGAAGCAACACTAATGGCATTACTTCGCCAATTTCAAACACTAGCAATCCACAAACCATTTATGTACGCGTTCAAGATTTAGATGGCAACTGCTACGCCTACTCTAGTTTAAACCTCATTGTAAATGAACTTCCTAACATCACTACCCCAACACCTTTAGAAGTTTGTGATAGTGACGATAATCCTGATGGTTATGCTGTAATAGATTTAACCGAGAAAAATGACGAAATAACAGGCGGGAATAGTGATTTATACGTTTCTTACCACTACAATACTTTGGATGTTACCACAGGAAACAACCCAATTACTTCACCATACATTAACACGAATACTCCTGATGATATGGTTTATGTTCGTGTGGTTAATATGAACACAAGATGTGTGAGTACAACCACCCTTAATGTTCATGTTCAAGTTAGCCCAATAATCGTTACAGACACACAATATATTGATGCCTGTGATGATGATTTAGATGGTCAAGCTAATTTTGATTTAACCGAAGTTATAGATGAAATTTTAAACGGCCTAACAGGAGTAACCACATCTTTTCACGACAATTATGATGATGCAAGCAATGGCACAAACCCAATAACCAATGATACCAATTACGAATTTACTAATGGTGCTAGCGAACCTGGCTATACAACCCTATTTTTAAGAGTTGAAGATAACACTACAGGTTGTGCCTCGGTTGCGCCTTTTGAAATACATACCAATTTGCTTTTAACAGCAACGGATACAGGCGATTTTACCATTTGTGATACGAATGAAGACCTTACAGACGCAGCTAATTTTAATTTATTTTCAATTGAAAGCGCCATTGCTAACGATTTACCCTACCCCATTACCGTTACTTTTTATGAAACTGAAGACGACAGAACCAACGGCAATAGCCTAGATAAAAATCAATTTTATACTGCAACTAGCCAACAGACTCTATATGTAACTATTAGTAACGGTGAGTGCGAAGAAGATACTGAAATCACCTTATTAGTAAATCCTATATTATTATTTAGCAGTCCACCAATAGCTTATTGCGACACCGATGATGATGGTATTACTAGCATCGATTTAGAATCATTAGATGATACCATTACAAATGGTGACACGAACTTTACAGTGAGTTATTTTGATAATGAAATGGATGCCGAAAACTACAATACGGCAAATCAATTACCGCGATTTATTGCAAATACCACACCCATAACCACTTTATACGCTCGTATAAACAGTAATGGAGCTTCTGGTTGTTATACGGTAAACGAATTTCAAATTGAGGTGGTAACCGCTCCTAGCACAATGCAACCTACAAACGAAGTTATTTGTGATAACGATCAAGATGGTTTTTCAATAATAAATCTGAATAATAAAATTCCGGAAATAGTATCTAGCACCACAGGTTTAGAAATCGATTTTTTCACGTCTTTAAACGATGCCCAAACGAAAACCGACGAAATTCCAGACACCGAAAGAGACGCTTTCAACACAAACACACAAACTATTTATGTGCGTGTTGAAGATGCAACTAGTGGCACCGGTTGTTTTGCTATTGAAACTTTTGAAGCCATTGTAAACACCTTACCCATTATTCCAACAATTAGTAATTATCAAATTTGCGAACCCTCTGGCACTAGTGTTTCCGACTTTTATCTCTATGAAAAAGATGCTGAAATTTTAAACGGTCAAAGCGGTAAAGAGGTGTTTTATTTTGAAGATGCCGCGCGTACCATTCTAATCAATAAAAATGCGGTGTATCACAACACATCTAGCCCGCAAACCATATACGTTCGTGTTGAAAACATAACAGATCCAACTTGTTTTGATGAAGCTTCGTTTATATTACAAGTTTCGCCAGACCCCATGTACAATAGCTTTTCAGATTATCTTATTTGTGATGATAAATCTAACGATGGTAAGCATGAATTTAATTTAGATGAAAAAGCTGCCGAACTAAGAGAAGGTTTTACAACCGATATTTTAAACATTTCATTTCATGAATCTAGAAATGATGCCGAAACAAACTCTAACCCACTACCATCAATCTATACCAATATAACCAATCCGCAAAGTATTTACATTAGAATAGAAAGTGACGATTCGCTCTGTCATGTTGTTGAAGAATTAGGAATAAATATAATTGCAGCACCCGATGTTACAGAAGCTTCGCCTTTAATAAATTGTGATGCCGATTATGATGGTTATACAACTTTCGATTTAACAACGGCTAATTTTCAGTTATTAGATCGTGTTCAAAGCAACCTCATCATTAATTATTTTGATGAATTATCTGAAATTAATCAAAATGATGGTTTAGACAATTCAAATGAAATTACAGATCCAACCAATTTTGTATCCAATACTAAAACGGTTTATATTAAAGTCGCCAACACATTAACAGGCTGTTTTACCGTTATTCCATTAGAGCTTATTGTGAATTTACCTCCACCGATAAATCACATAACAACCCACGAGATTTGCGATAATACGACAGATACTTTCGATTTATCAACGCTAAATGATATGATAGTTAGCAATCCTTCCGAAGTAAACATTTCATTTCACAGCACACAAAGTGATGCCGAAACGAACACAGCTGCACTTAACCCAAACTTTAATTATACCGCAAACAACCATACCTTTTTTACTCGTATTTCATATATTTCTACAGGATGCCATATCACCGATACTTTTAATTTAGTGATTAACCCAAATCCAATAGCCAATACACCTCCTGATTTAATGAGTTGTGATGATGATTTTGATGGCTTATATGCTTTTGATTTGTCATCGAATACCGCTACAATATTAGGAACTCAGTCACAGAGTTTATATACAGTAAATTACTATACAACACTTATTGATGCTGAAGAAAACCTAAATGCCATAGACTTAGTATATCCTGCTTTTGATGGTGAAACCATTTATGCAAGAATAGAAAATAACAGCACAGGTTGTTTTAGCACCACACAATTTAACACCATTGTGCATCCGTTACCTGTAATTCCTATTGATGATATTGTGGTCCTGTGTCGTGAAAATCTACCGCTTTACATCGATGCGTTTACAGGTGATATTGGTGACACCTATTTATGGTCTTCAACCGTAAATACAATGGCAAATAACGCTACATTTTCAGAAATTGCAGTAAATCCAAATCAATTGGGAACTTATTCTGTTACGGTAACAACCCCAAATAACTGCCAGTTTACAAAAACATTTACCGTTATAGAATCTGAACAAGCTGAAATTGAATTCACTTCAAAAATCGATTTTTCAGATCCTAATAGCATCACAGTAGATATCAATTCAGGTCGCATTGGTAATTATGTGTATGTTTTAGATGGCGGCGATCCGCAAACGTCGAACACCTTCGAAAACGTGAGCTTCGGAAATCATACGGTTACTGTTCGCGATTTAAACGGGTGTATGGATGTTACTCAAGATGTTTTTGTATTTGATATTCCTAAATTTTTCACACCAAATAATGATAGTTATTACGATACTTGGCATATTATTGGCGCCGACCAACTTCCTGGCTCTATAGTTTATATTTATAACCGCTTAGGAAAACTTTTAAAAACACTGCCTTACTCTTCACCCGGTTGGGACGGCACTTATAATGGCGAAAACATGCCAACTGACGATTATTGGTTCGTGGCAAACATTGTACAAAACGGCAATGATTTTGAAATTAAAGGACATTTTACTTTAAAACGTTAGAAATTCTTCAGCATAAGTAAGCCTTTTATAATTTCATCATACTTAAAATAAACCTTTTGCTATTTCTGAAGTCTAATAGGAGCTAAAATCATATATTAGTTACCAACACTACCAACCTAACGACTAGCAAAATATAATGCACCACGCCAACCACCTAAAACCCTATTTGTTTTTAATATTCATGCTTATTGGATATTTGGGATTCTCTCAATTAAGTAAAACACACTACATTCCGCCATTAACAAATGCTGCATTTGGAAATGCGAATCCGGAAGACCAATATATTTACATTTCTACACCAAGCGCTGCAAATGTAAGTTATACTATAATTCCTGTTGGTCAACCTGTTACAAGTCAAATATCTGGTGTAGTTTCTAACACAAATCCGCAAGTTAAGCTACTTGCCAATAGCAATGGGCAATTGTTCATGACGTCGAATGAAACCAGTCAAATTACAACTAATAAAGGCTATGTTATTGAAGCTGATGCACCAATTTACGTTTCCATTAGAATGAATGCAGGGGGAGGCGCGCAAGCTGGAGCTTTAGTTAGTAAAGGACTGTCGGCATTAGGCACAACTTTTCGAGTAGGTACGTTTACAAACGAAAATCCGCAATCCAATTATTTAAATTTTGTCTCTGTTATGGCTACGGAAGATAATACACAGGTTAATTTTAGTGATTTACCAACTGGGTTAATTATAAAAAACTACGCTGGTACAACGCCTATAAACATCACATTAAATGAAGGGGAAAGTTATACCATCGCCATAAATAGCGCAGATGCAACTATCAACCGAGATGGTTTAATAGGTTGTTTGGTACAATCTGATAAACCCATAGTTGTAAACTGTGGTTCTGCCAATGGAAGTTTTCACAATGGCGGTGGAAGAGATTACGGTATCGACCAAATTGCCGATTTATCTAAAGTAGGTAAAGAATATATTTTTGTAAAAGGTGGTGGCAATAATAACTGGGAAAACATTTTAATAGTAGCACATACTAATGGCACCGAAATAAGCATTAACGGCAACCCAACAATAGCAACCATTAATGCTGGCGAATATTACCTTATTGAAGGAAACTCGTATAATTCTAACGGGAATATGTATGTAAAAACTTCTGAAGCTGTTTTTGCATACCAAGGCGTAGGTGCCAACGATTCCGAAGCCAACCAAGGCTTGTTTTTCGTACCACCACTAAGTTGTGAAACTCGAGGAAATATTGATAATATTGCAAACATAGACAAAGTAGGCAACACCATATATTCCGGAGGCGTAACTATAGTCACAAAAACGGGTGCTAATGTTACCATTAATCATTTAGCACTTTCCAATTTTTCAACTATTGGCCCAAGTGCCGTTACTGGCAATGCCAATTATGTTACCTATAAAATTAACGGGCTAACTGGAAATATTTCTGTGCAAGGCGACAACGAACTTTATGTCGCTTATTTTAATGAAAATAATGCAGCAACATCCGGAAGTTTCTATTCTGGGTTTCCTGCCGTACCAGAAATAAATTTTGATGCCGAATTCGCCACTTTAGGAAATTGTATTCCAAACATTACTTTAGAAGCAGCAAACACCCAAAATTTCGACAGTTTTAAATGGATGTTCGATGATGGTTCTGGTTTTGTTGATCTAATGATTAGTACGCCTAAAATTAAACCTAGCCTTCCGGGGAAATATAAATTAGTAGGCATTATTACCTGTACAGGCGAAGAACTTGAATCTGCTGAAATCCCTGTAAGTATATGCCCTGATGATATTGACAATGATGGCATTATCGATAATATTGATATTGACAATGACAATGATGGTATTTTAAATTGTACAGAATCTCGTGGTGATGTGATTTTAGACTTAGCAGACACAAGACCTCCTAGACTAAGATTTCAAGATGGCACAATTAATACAACATTAGCAGTAGATAATATTACCCTTAACCGAACCAATCCAGGAACAAGTTCCATTAGATTGACTGGAACAGGAACTTTTATAAGTAATATACCCCCAGATAGCAACGCAGAAAACAACTACGATATCACGTTTAATGAATCGGTTAATTTTAAGTTCTCTGAAGACATATCATACACACACAACGCTATAGATGGAGAATATTTTATAGCTAAAGTTTCTCCGGTAAATAAAAATATAACTTTGGTAGACCCTGATAATCGCTTATTAGTCGACTCCAATTTTGATGGTATTTTTGAAACAGGTGTGACCCTAATTTCTGGTTCTGAAATTAGATTCAAAATCAATCCGTCACCATTAGGAAACACGCCATATCAATTTCTTGCGAACCAAGTTGACAGCTTTACGTTTACGCATAAACTTGCGAATACAACGAGTTCTTCAACCTATAACGGTATTATTTCTCTGACTTGTTTCAAAAAAGACACCGATCTAGATGGCGTTGAAGATGCTCTAGATTTGGATTCTGATAATGATGGTATTCCCGATTTTATTGAAAATCAAGGCATATTATTAGCGCTTTCAGGTATTGATGCAGACGCCAATGGTTTAGATGATGTCTATGATAGCACCCTAATTCCCATTGATACTGATAACGATGGCGTTCCAGATTTTTATGATTTAGACAGCGATAATGATGGGATTTACGATTTATTTGAAACTGGTCAATTAGGTTTAACCTTATTTGATTCCGATTTAAACGGCATTGAAGACGGACCAAATTTTGGAACAAATGGTTGGGCCGACGCTGCAGAAACTGCTCCTGACAGCCATGAAATGGGTTATACCCTTAACGATTTAGATGGCGATACTGTATTTAGTTATTTGGACTCAGATTCTGATGACGATGGTTGTTCGGATGTGATTGAAGCCGGTTTTTCCGATGGAAATGATGATGGTTATTTAGGTAACATCAGCGTGACCACCGATGCTTCTGGCTTAGTTAACAACGCGTCAGATGGTTATACTTTACCTAATAATGATTATCTAAATAGCGCAGCACTTTCAATAAGCACACAACCTACTAATACCACCATTTGCGAATCTTCCAACGGAAACATTAGTGTCATTTCTCCTGAAGCTGAAACTTATCAATGGGAAGTAAGTACAGATGGTATTATTTGGACAGCAATTACAGACGATTTAATTTACAGCAATTCACAAACAAACACGCTTAATTTCAGCAGTCTGCCTTTAAATTTTAACACGAATCAATACCGCGTAAAATTAGATAGAACAGGAAATGCTTGTGGTTTATATTCAGATGCTGTTACACTAACCGTTAATCCCTTACCCATTATAAACTCTCCTGTAATTTTAATTCAATGTGATGATAACGATCCAGCAACCCTTGGTTTTAGTGCGTTTAATTTAACCGAAGCCAATGACGAGATTTCAACAAATGCTAGTAATGAAACCTTCGCTTATTTTTTAACCCAAACGGCAGCGGTTTCTGGAGATATAACTAGTCCTGAATATATTAATAACCCAACCACATTTACAAATAGAACCATAAATTCCGATGTCGTTTGGGCACGCATCAGCTCTCAATCTGGATGTGCGTCTGTTGCAGAAATTCAATTAAACGTTTCAACTACGGTAATTCCTTCAACTTTTTTAGCAACGTTTAATCAATGTGATGATTTCTTAGATATTAACGGGAATGATAACGCCAATAACAATGCGAGAGATGGCATTGCGACTTTCGATTTTAGCAGCGTTACTGCAACAATTTTAGGTTTTATTCCTCCAGGACAAAACCCATTGCCGCCTAGATACTTTAAAAATGAGGCAGATGCTTTGGCTGAAATAAATGAAATTACCAACATTTCAAATTATAGAAACATTGGCTATCCAGGCTCGCAATATATTTATGTTAGGATTGATAGCAATATATCGAATGACTGCTTAGGTTTAGGCGCTTACGTGCTTTTAACCGTGGAAGCCTTGCCCGTAGCAAACCCCGTTACAATCCAGCGTCAATGCGACGACGATACCGATGGTGCTTACCCTTTTGTCACGTCTCAAATTGAAACTCAATTACTAGGAACTCAAAATCCTTCCGATGTCAACATCACATATTTTGATGCCCTTGGAAATACACTCCCAAGTCCGTTGCCGGACCCGTTTTTAACAGCAAGTCAAACCATTACAATTGTGGTGACCAACAGCGCTTCTTCGGCTCCCGATGGACCTTGTTCCGATGAAACAACTTTAGAATTTATTGTAGACGCACAACCTATTGCAAACCCTGTAGGCTCTCAAATTGTTTGTGATGGAGCTGCTGGCGATATAGATGATGATGGTTTATACGCTTTCAACACATCTAATTTTACAAGCAACATTTTGGGTAGTCAATCTAACATGGAAATTTATTATGATTATATTGATGAAAACGGAAATTCAATTTTAAACAGTCCTACAATTCCAAACCCGTTTACATCTACGAGTCAAATTATCACAGCAAAGGTTATTAACCCTATAAACACAAGCTGTTTTGCAACAACAACTATTGAGCTGGTAGTAAATCCGCTTCCCGAGTTTACTGTTGAAAGCCCTAGAATTGTATGTTCTTCAGACCCTTCTTTTTCAATTTTATTAGATCCTGAAGAAGCCAATCCTTCAGAAATTTTTGATTATGAGTGGTTATGGATCAGTTTAGACGGCACAACTTCGAATCAGTTTATATCGAATAACTCAGAAATAACCGTTTCAACGCCGGGAACATACACTGTTACTTTAACAAAAACAGATGGAAGTTCTTGTTCGCGATCACGGGAAATTCTAGTAAACGCATCAGAAATGCCACATATCACACAAGATGATGTGACTATAAAAGATCTTTCAGAAAACAACTCAGTCACGATAGACCCTACCAACCTTGGGCAAGGTAACTATGAGTACGCTTTAAGATTGGAAGGCACTAATTTTATTGTGTATCAAGAAGCACCTTTTTTCGACAATGTAAGCCCAGGTTTTCATACCATTTTTGTAAAAGATGCCATCTGCGGAACGGCTTCGTTGGATATTTCAGTAATTGGGCATGCCAAATTTTTTACGCCAAACGGCGATGGTTTTAATGACTTTTGGGAAATTAAAGGCTTAAGTAATGTGGTGCAACCCAATAGTGTGATTTTAATTTATAACCGTTATGGTAAACTAATGAAACAATTATCTGTGCAATCTAATGGTTGGGATGGCACCTGCAATGGCAGTAAAATGCCAACCGATGATTATTGGTTTAGAGTCGTTCTTGAAGATGGCCGAGAATTTTCAGGACATTTTACTTTAAAACGTTAGGTTGCCCAATAAGCTAAAATATCATATTGAAATAATTTTAAACGCTTATTAAAAACAAATTATAAGGACCTAAATCAAGGTAAAATATCACATTATTTTAAGTTTAATTTACAATGCCTTTTTTGTAGAATTAAAGACAAATCAAAAATATTAATACAACTAAGTATTTTGTTTAGCTTCATAACAGCAAAAAACTAACTAATTTATATTTTTTGTACATTTGATTAAATAAAGAGATTTTAAAATGGACATTCGAACTACAAAACTTGAGCTACTAAAAACTATTTTGGAGACCGAAAATGCCGATTTTATCCAAAGCATAGCAGACTTTGTGAAAAAAGAAAAAAACGATTTTTGGGATGAATTGTCTTTATCTGAACAATCTGAAATAAAACAAGGAATTGAGGAATTGGACAAAGGAAAAAGAGTTTCTTTCGAGTCATTTCTAAAGAAAATTTCTTAATGAAAGTATTCTTATCCGAACTTGCCGAATCAAAACTTCTAAAACTATCAGAATATTTAATCGAAGAGTGGGGTTTAAAAACTCGTGATAAATTTATCTCAAAACTGAACGAGAAAATCAAACAAATATCAAATCAACCAGATAGTTGTCCGAAATCTACAGCCTTTAAAAACCTTTATAAATGTGTTGTAACAAAGCAAACAACATTTTTCTACAGAATATTAGCTGAACGAAAAGAAATAGAAATAATTACAATTTTTGACACACGACAAGATCCTGATAAATTACAAAAAGACGTCGATTAATAAACACAAAACCCAATACTGTGTAAGCAGTTACTAGATCGAATTTGTTTACTGAAATCTTCGAAATCAGCAACCAGAAAGATTATAAACAACCTCCGTTTTCAGGTAGATAGCTATATCCTTGGTAAAAAATCAAACTAAATGCGCGGCTTTACTTTATAAGAAGCATCTAAATAAAACTAAGCGTTAGAAATTCTTTATTTTTGCAAAATGCAGTTTAAAATTGAATCGGAATTTAGTCCAACAGGCGATCAGCCACAAGCCATAAAACAGCTTGTAAATGGTATTACTTCTAACGAGCAATACCAAACCTTACTTGGTGTTACAGGATCGGGAAAAACATTTACCATTGCCAATGTGATTGAAGAAGTGCAACGCCCTACCCTAGTTTTAGCACATAACAAAACTTTGGCGGCACAACTGTATTCTGAGTTTAAACAGTTTTTTCCAAACAATGCTGTTGAATATTTCGTGTCTTACTACGATTATTACCAACCCGAAGCCTATATTCCGGTTTCTGGCGTTTATATAGAAAAAGATTTATCGATTAATGAAGAAATAGAGAAAATGCGATTAAGCACCACCTCTTCCTTACTTTCTGGAAGACGTGATGTGATTGTAATCGCTTCGGTGTCCTGTTTATATGGTATTGGAAATCCTGTGGAATTTCAAAAAAACGTCATCACTTTAGAACGTGATCAAGTGATTTCTAGAACCAAATTACTGCATCAATTGGTTCAAAGTTTATACTCTAGAACCGAATCTGAATTTAAGCACGGTAATTTCAGAATTAAAGGCGATACCGTTGATATTTTCCCTAGTTACGCCGATGATGCGTTTAGAATTCACTTTTTTGGAGATGAAATTGAAGAGATTGAATCCTTTGACATTCAAACGAATAAAGTCGTTGAAAAATATGACCGATTAACCATTTATCCTGCCAACATGTTTGTAACATCTCAGGATGTTTTACAAGGCGCTATTAAAGAAATTCAAGACGATTTAGTTACACAACATGATTATTTTAAAGAAATTGGTAAACATTTAGAAGCAAAACGTCTTAAAGAACGTACCGAATTCGACCTTGAAATGATTCGGGAATTAGGTTATTGTTCGGGGATTGAAAACTACTCAAGATACCTTGATGGCCGATTACCAGGCACGCGTCCCTTTTGCTTGTTAGACTATTTTCCAGACGATTATTTAATGATTATTGATGAAAGTCACGTAACTGTTTCGCAAGTTCATGCCATGTATGGCGGCGATAGAAGTAGAAAAGAAAATTTAGTAGAATACGGTTTCCGTTTGCCTGCAGCGATGGACAACAGACCTTTGAAATTTGAAGAATTTGAGTCCCTGCAAAACCAAGTTATTTATGTAAGTGCCACACCAGCCGATTACGAATTGGAAAAAAGTGATGGGGTTTATGTGGAACAAATTATTCGTCCGACAGGACTATTAGATCCTATTATTGAAGTGCGCCCGAGTTTAAATCAGATAGATGATTTAATTGAAGAAATTCAGCAACGTGTTGAAAAAGATGAACGTACCTTAGTTACCACGCTGACTAAACGAATGGCTGAAGAATTGACTAAATATTTAGATCGTATTCAAATTCGTTGCCGTTACATTCACAGTGATGTGGATACGTTAGAACGTGTTGAAATCATGCAAGATTTACGTAAAGGGCTATTTGATGTGCTTGTTGGTGTGAATTTACTTCGTGAAGGTTTAGATTTACCAGAAGTCTCTTTGGTTGCTATTATTGATGCCGACAAAGAAGGTTTTTTACGTTCTGCAAGATCGTTAACACAAACCGTTGGTCGTGCTGCGAGAAACTTAAATGGTAAAGCGATTATGTATGCTGATAAGATTACCAAAAGCATGCAAAAAACCATTGATGAAACCAATTACCGAAGAGAAAAACAGATTGCTTACAACACCGCACATAAACTTAAACCAAAAGCTTTAAACAAAAGTTTAAACAACGCCTTGTCTAAAAACTCGGTGAGTACTTATAGTTACGAATTGGAAGCTGCTCGCGCTGCCGAACCAGAAAGCGAATACCTAAGCAAACCTGAATTAGAAAAGAAAATTCGTGAAAAAAGAAAGCTTATGGAAGAAGCGGCCAAAGCTTTAGATTTTTTAATTGCCGCAAAATTACGCGACGAAATTAAAGGCTATCAGGATAAATTGGAAAAATTGAAAGTGTAATTCCTATTTGATTAAGAATAACACCTTCTTCTACTCCGCTCGAACACCGTAAACCAGCAACTTAAATCGTACAGATTGTCCTGTATATTTTTGTGAAAGCGCAGATATACTTGCCTCACTTAATTGTAAAACCCTAGGATATCCTCCCGTTGTTTGACAATCTCGCATTAAAACAATAAGCTTTCCAGACGGCGTTAACTGCACGGTTCCGGGTAAAACTGGCGAGGTAATAATGGCTTCCAATGTGTTTTCCAATGGCTCGTTTAACTGATATGCCATGCGGTTGTTTTCCTTAGAAATTTTAAAATTAAAGCTTAGTAATCTTTCTTGTTGCGCTTTGGTTAACAAATCAAATTCAGGACCTTTAAATACACCTATTTCAGATTGCCCCATATAATCATGTTGCACTTTTAAAGCCGCATTAGGATTGTACTGCTGATTGTTATACGATTCAATAGGTAATGTATCCCCTTCACTTAAATAATGATTTTCAGTAATACTTTGATACATGCTTCGGCTTTGCATTACAGTTTCAGTTTGAAAACCACCTTTCACTGCTAAATAAGCTCTAAATCCTTTTTTTACTGAAGAAAAACTTAATACATCGTCCGCTTTTACCTGTACCAATTTATAAGCTTCAATCGGTTTATTATTTAGTTTAGCTTGCATATCTGCGCCAGAAACACAAATTAAAGTAGCGCAATTAAATTGTAAAGTAGGCCCCAACATGGTCATTTCTAAAACCGCATCGTTTTGAGAGTTTCCAAGCAACGCATTGGCCATTTTAGCGGCATAAACATCCATTGCTCCAGAATAAGGCACGCCAAATTCCTGAAATCCGAAACGTCCTAAATCTTGAATGGTAGTAAATAATCCTGGTTTTAAAACTTTAATCATCACCTACCTCCTTTTCTATTTGATAAACATTCGCCTCAACCAAAACTTTAATGTCGTGATATTCTTTTAAAGACACGGCATAAAATTGAATACGATCGCCTGCTTTTGAAAAACAAGGCCTTTCATTATTCAAATTAAAAAAATCGATGGGTGAATTCCCTATAATATTCCAACCTCCAGGACTTTCGGTAGGATAAATACCTGTTTGATTCCCTCCTATGGCAACGGCTCCTTTTGCAATTTTCATGCGTGGCGTGGCTTTTCTAGGTGTCCATAGCACCTCATCCAAGCCCCCTAAATATAAAAATCCAGGTAAAAATCCAATGAAATAAATACTGTAAATAGCCTGAGTATGCCGTTTAATAAGGTCTGTTTTTGATATGTTTTTAGCATCAGAAATAGCATCCAAATCCAAACCAAAAGAAGCATCATAACACACTGGAATTCGCCACAGAGTAGATTGTAATTCAAGAGATTTTGTTTCAGTTTTATACAGATTTTGAAGCGATTTCACTTCCGTTTCAAACGAAAAAGCAGCATCAAAAATAATTAAAAGAGATTGGTATGCCGAACGTATTTCGGCGATGTTTTCAAGATCTGAAGCTTTTATCTTTTCTTTAAAATTTAATACATCTTTTAGAATATCTTCAGCAATAAGTTTCGGCCATTCTACCAAAATCGCACGATCACCATAAGCTTTATATGAAAGTTTAAAACCCAACATTAAATAACCTGAATGCCTTTAGATTCTAAACGGCTTGCTAATTCTGAAATTAATGTACAGGCTTCAGGATTGTCTCCATGAACACAAATGGTTTCAGCTTTTATGGTTGCTAACACACCCGATATGGTTTTTACTTTTTCTGTAGTAACCATATTAAAAACATGATTAAACATGGTATCGGCATCATGAATCATAGCATTATTTTCAGATCGAGAAACCAAAGTTAAATTGTCGTTATAATTTCTATCGGCAAAAGCTTCATACATAATGGGAATATTATTTTCAATCGCCAATCTAGCAATTACCGAATGATAAGGCACATAAAGTTTTACGCGTAGCATTAACCCCTTCATCACCTCAATAATCACATTTGCTATTTTTTCATCTACGGCTGCTAAGTTGTATAATGCGCCATGCGGTTTTACATGATGCAGGTGTAAATGTTCTTCATCTAAAACAGCAATTAAGTCTTTTATTTGATTTTTAATCGCGGTGTATAGCGCCACACAAGGCATAGCCATGGCTTGTCGCCCAAAATTCTCCTTATCTGGAAACGAAGGGTGCGCCCCTATTTTAACATGATGTTGTTTTGCTAATTGCGCCACAGTTTTCATGGTTTGCAAATCGCCTGCATGACCGCCACAAGCAATATTACAAGACGTAATGTATGGCATGAGTTCAGCCTCATTTCCCATTCCTTCGCCTACATCGGCATTAACATCTATGCGTGTTTGCATGTTTAAAAAATATTTAATTGAAAAACCTTATTTAAGGTAGCTATAGACAACAAGATACTAATAATTAAAATAATACTTCCTAAAACGTTCTGTTTTAAGCCATTTTTAAAAGCCCCTAAAACTGAAGATTTATTCATAATCCAAAGCAAAAAACCTGCTATTATTGGTAATAAAACGCCGTTGGTTACCTGAGCAAATTTTATAATTTCAATGGATTTAATCCCTAATGAAGAAAATAAAACCCCTAAAATTATAATACTCCCCCAAACACTTTTAAACTTTACAGCGCGCATATCGCTTTTCCAGCCCAAACAGCCACTCATTACAAATGCGGCAGCTAAAGGCGCCGTAATCGCACTTGTTATGCCTGCAGCAAATAAACCAACAGCAAGAAAATATTTAGCAAAACTACCAAATAAAGGCTCTAAACCTTTGGCTAAATCTACCGCGTTATGCACTTGTAAAGTTTGTATTGAAGCTGCCGATATCATAATGCACATCGACACCATACCGCCTAAAATTACGGCCACAATAGTATCCTTTCTAGCGTATTTTAAATCGCTAAGTTTTTGCCATTTTTCTTTAACTAATGAAGCATGTAAAAACAAATTATAAGGCACCACCGTAGTGCCTATTAAAGCAATAACGGTAAGTAAATTTTCTTTTGAAATATTTGGAATGAAAGCCCCTTTAAAAACTTGAGCTAAATCTGGTTTTGTTATAATAGCTGTAAGCAGAAAAGCCAAACTCATTAAAGTTACCAAAGCAACCAAAACCCGTTCTAAGACTTTGTAATTACCAATGTACAATAACGAAAAGGCAATAACACCAATTAGAACACTTAAACCATTTAAAGAGAAACTGCCAATAGCAATACTTTGTTTTCCTATAATGGCTTCCAAACCTAAAACACCACCACTTATATTTCCTGCTTCGTAGGCTGCGTTGCCAATAACAATTGCCGAGAGTATTAAAAGTAAAGCCAATACTTTAATTACCGGATGTTTTATTTCTTCTCGAATGATTTCCGATAAACCTTTTTGAGAAATGATGCCTAATCTAGCCGACATTTCCTGTAAAACAATGGTTGCCAAAATAGACAAAACCATAGCCCACAACAAGGAAAATCCAAAACCCACCCCCGCTAAAGTACAAACCGTAACCGTGCCTGGACCAATAAAAGCAGCTGCTACCAAAGGGCCTGGGCCAATATTTTTAAACCAGTTTTTCAAACGGATGTTTCGGTGTTACCCTATTTTATTTAATTAATTTTTAGAAACAGAGTTTAACGAATAAATCGCAAAGCTTCCTAACCAATGCCCGCCTTCATAGCTATCTTCAAAAATGCTTGGCAACGAATATTGAATACCTCTATTTGCGATATTTTTTAAGTGATTAAATTGCGGTAAACCTTCAGCAATCTTATTTAAGTTCCAAGCTCTAGAAAAATTCACACCATCTAAATGCACCAAATGTCCATCGGTTCTATCAGAAACTTCTCCGGGCTCTAAATTGTAATTTTCATCCTTTAATTGAGGTAAAAAAACGTCTATCCAAGTTATAAATTCATCTTTTGAAAGTAAGCGTTTCATCAGTGCTGCCTCCTCTAGGCATGGCGATAAAAAATCACTTCCGCTAGGCTCCCAACTCATCGGACAATTTTCATCACTTAAATAAAAATCTTTAGCACGTTTGGAAATAGATGCTTTTAAAGCTTCATGTCCAACTGTTTCAGCATAATCGTAAGCAAAGGATAAACCGAAAGCTGTATTTGTATGGGTTCCTACGCGAAGTGGGTAATTCAATTTTGGTAAAAATTCAATGTATTTTTCAACAATTAAATTGGTTAATGGCTGCAAATTCGCTTCTAAGGTTCTGGCTGTTTCATCGTCCCAAGTGTGTATTTCTTCTGCAAGCTTCAGTAACCATGCCCAACCATAGGTACGTTCATGAGTTTTATTAAGTTTTCCATGAAAATAAGCGACTTCGGCTTCAATGTTTTCTTTAGAAATATTTTTAAGAAGACGTTGTTTAATGGTATCGGCGTTTTCTAAATCTGGAAAAGTCTTCAGTAAACTCACCAAACTCCAATGGCCGTGAACCGACGAATGCCAATCGAAACACCCATAAAATGCAGGATGTAAAACCGCTGGCGATTTTAAATCTTCATCACTACCTAAAGTTTGCGACAAACGATTTGGATATTCAATATTAATACAATGTAGCGGCAAATCGGCTAACTTATTGGCTTGACCTAAATCCAACTTTGGGACTTCGTAAAGCTTAACTTTTTCTGATACCATTTTAGTTTCATCGGCATTGGCAACCTTCTCTTTTTTAGATGAATTACAAGCAAGAATTAAAACGGCAAAGCATAGGACGAGAACTTTTTTCATAAGCTAAAATTGAATAATTATTTGTCTAATGTATAAAAAGCGATTTTAACGCTAAAGAAATCGTTGTTTTATTTTTAATTCAATAATTCAATATGATGAATACAACTTTTTTTAAAAAAAATATTTGCCTATAAATCTCGTTCACAAAGGTTTAAAAATTAAATAAAATATTTTCATGTTTCCAACGCAACGCTTCGACAATTTATACATCTTCTTTAAAACAAATTAAAAATCCCAATATCATGAACAAATCAATTTTAGTAGTAAAAAATTTATTAGCATTATTAGTATTAAGTGTATTTCTTGTTAACTGTAATAGTAACGACGACAACGATATTGTATGCGAAGAAGAATTAACAGGAGAATTAACCGAGCATGAAACTGAATTTGCAGGAACTTGGACTCTAGCAGGCATTGTTACTGAAGACGAAATCGACTTAACCGATGACGATACAGACAACCCAAGTACTGATATTTATTCGCAATATGACGAATGCCAACAAGATGCTGTTTATACTTTTAAAGCAGATAGAGATTACACTTTTACCCAAGGAAAAAATGCAGAAGATTGCGAAGAAGAACATGAAGCAAATGGTACTTGGAAATTAACTGAAGAAAACATTTTAATAAATGTAGCTAATTGTTTCGCTACCGAAACGAATCTTGAATTCAATGAAGACAACACAGAATTCTCTGTTGTAGGTACAGTTACTTTTACAGATGTAAATGACGAAAAAATCACTACCGAAACTACAACTACTTATAAAAAAGTTGTTGAAGCCGAAGAAGAGGAAGAAGATGACACTGAAGCATAATTATCTCCCTAGTTAATTATAGCCTAAAGAACGAAGTGTCATGCTTCGTTCTTTTTTGTTTGTTGTATTTTTGTAGAGAAATTAAAAACACACTAAGCTCATAAACAACATTTTACACAAAAAATCATCCCCATTAAATTTTAATACCCTCAATATTTAATTCAACATCTTATTAAAAATAAAAATCATGAAAAAGCCATTTTTTTTAGCAACCCTAATTGCCATAAACCTTTTAGTTTTTAGTTGCAACTCGAACGACGATAACTTAGTGTGTGATGATCCGATTACGGGTGAATTATCAGATAAGGAAACCGAATTTTCAGGGGAATGGGTTTTAAAAAGTGTTGTTTCTGATGAACCTATCGATCTTACAAATGACGATGTAACAAATCCTAGTACAAATATTTATGCGCAATACCCAGCTTGCCTTAAAGACAATATTTACAATTTTAAAAGCGATAGAGATTACACTTTTTTACAAGGAAGCACCCTTAGCGATTGCGATAACACCATAGAATCCGATGGCACTTGGCAACTTAGTAACGGAAACACCTTAACAACCGTGTCTTATTGTTCAAGAGTATCATTAGCCATTGTAATTAACAATGAAGGAACCGAGTTTTCTTATGAAAGGTCGGTAATATTAATTGATATAAAAGGTAAAGAAATCCCCTCTACCCTTACCACAACTTTCGAAAAGAAATAAAAATAATTGCACAGTTGACTTAACAACAAAAGGCTTTCTAAAAAGTAAATCAAATTTAATTTACTTTTTAGAAAGCCTCTTTTTTATTTTGAAATTTCAATGAAACACGATTTACCCTAACCAACCTTCACGGTCCAGACTTCTATATTGAATGGCTTCACTAATATGGTTGCCATTAATACTTTCTGAATCTTCTAAATCGGCAATGGTCCTAGATACTTTTAAAATGCGATCGTACGCTCTTGCGGAAAGATTTAAACGTTCCATCGCTGTTTTTAGTAATGTTTTTGAAGACTCATCTAAAACACAATACTTACGAATTTGCTTTGTGTTCATTTGAGCATTATAGTGCACCGTTTCAGAATCGGAAAAACGATCGGTTTGTACTTTTCTTGCTATGGTTACACGTTTTCTAATTTCGACAGAGGTTTCACTTTTTCTTTCTTCTGAAAGTTTATCAAAAGGCACCGGCGTTACTTCAATATGAATATCAATACGATCCAACAAAGGCCCCGAAATTTTACTTAAATAGCGCTGCATTTCAGCAGGACTGGAAGTTACAGGCGCATTAGGGTCGTTAAAATAACCCCCTGGACTCGGGTTCATACTAGCAACTAGCATAAACGACGAAGGATACGTAACCGTAAATTTCGCTCTAGAAATGGTAACCTCGCGATCTTCCAAAGGTTGACGCATCACTTCTAAAACCTCGCGTTTAAATTCTGGCAATTCATCTAAAAATAAAACCCCATTATGCGATAATGAAATTTCTCCGGGTTGCGGATAGCTTCCGCCACCAACTAAGGCAACATTCGATATCGTGTGATGCGGACTCCTAAACGGGCGTTGCGCCATTAATCCGGAATCTTTTACACGCCCCACTACAGAATGAATTTTTGTGGTTTCCAAAGCTTCATGAAGTGTCATAGGTGGTAAAATACTAGGCAATCGTTTTGCTAACATGGTTTTTCCAGCGCCAGGAGGACCAATTAAAATAATATTATGACCGCCAGCTGCTGCAATTTCCATACAGCGTTTTATACTTTCTTGACCTTTTACATCGCTAAAATCAAACTCCGGAAAATCTAAGCTTTTATTAAATTCTTCCCGAGTATCAATAATGGTTTGCTCTAAGGGTTCTCCTTTATCAAAAAACTGAATAACCTGTTTTATATTATCTACACCATAAACCTCAAGATTATCTACAATCGCGGCTTCTTTAGCATTTTGCAACGGAAGAATAAAACCTTTAAATCCTTCTTGTCTTGCCTTAACTGCAATAGGTAAAGCGCCTCTTATGGGTTGTAAACTGCCGTCTAAAGACAATTCGCCCATTATTAAATATTTATCTAAATCGTTGGCTTGAATTTGTTTGGATGCGGCTAGAATACCAATGGCTAGGGTTAAATCGTAAGCAGAGCCTTCCTTACGTAAATCGGCAGGCGCCATATTAATGGTTATTTTCTTTCCTGGGATTTTATAACCGTTATTTTGAAGTGCTGCTGCAATTCTATAATTACTTTCTTTAATGGCATTATCGGGCAATCCTACCAAATGATAACCAACCCCCGAATCGACATTAACCTCAACCGTAATGGTTGAAGCTTCTACACCAAATACGGCGCTGGCAAAAACTTTTTTCAGCATAGTGAATTTTTATGCTTTAAATGTAAGAAAAGTATTTTGCAATCATAATATAATAAATATTTTTCCTACTGAAAATGTCTGCTTTTTTGACCTAAGAAGCATTTAGCATGCTTGATGGGTGGTGTTGAGGACGTATACGGGAGACAGGAGACGGGAGACGGGAGACGGGAGAATAGAAAAACTTAATCTATAATTGTGTTATTACAAATTCTGATCGTCTATTTGTTTCATGCTCTTCTTCACTGCAATCATCTTCAGTTTTACAGGGTTGAATGGGTTGAGATTCTCCATAACCAATTGCCGTAATACGATAAGCATCAATACCTTTAGAGACTAAGAACTCTTTGGTAGATGTGGCTCGTTTTTGAGACAAATCTCGATTATAAGCCTTGTTACCTCTAATGTCGGTATGGGAGCCGATTTCTATTTGCATTTCAGGATATTTTTTCATCAAATCGACAACAGGCTGCAACACTTTTTTTACATCTCTACGTATGTACCACAACTTATAATCAAAATTAATATCGTCTGTTTCTATAACAATTTTATCCTTTAACTTTTTAATAGAAGGCTCTGCTGCTATTATATGATTAATTTCTATTTTTTTGTTTTCTGCTTCAGTTTCAAGTTTTTCACGTTCCTTTTCTAGAGCTACTTGGGCAGCGATTTGCTGATTTTTTAATTCGATTTGTTTTTGCTCAAGTTCCTTTTGCTTGATAGAAGCCAAAGACACCAAGGCTAATGACGCATCATTTGTTATATTTCGTTTAGCACCTATTACGATTTTACGTTCGGCATCCTGATAACCTTCAGCTGTAGCTTTAACCATCAAGGTGATTTCGCAACCTGAAACCGTGTTAAACGCACCATCTTCTTTGGTAGCAAAAGTTCCCAAAAGCACAGGATCTTCTTCTGAAACAACACGAATGGTTACTTTTGAATTTTCAAGTGCTTCATTGGTGGCTTTATCGGTAATAATACCTGCTATAAACTGCTTACAATCTTCGATAATTAAAGGTTTTAATTCCTTGAAACTATAAACATCGTCGCTTCCTTTACCATTCATTCTATTGGATGATACGTAACCCGATTTTTGAGAATCATCTAAAAAGAAAGCAAAATCATCGAAACCTGAATTAAGCGGTAAACCTAAATTATCTGGATTTTGAAAATGACTTCCATCAAACTTAGCCCAAAACACATCTAACCCACCAAAACCAAAATGCCCGTTTGAAGAAAAATACAAATCACCATTGGCACCGATAAAAGGAAACTGCTCTCGGTGTTTGGTATTAATTTTAGAACCCAAATTTACCGGAGCACCATACGTACCATCGGAGTTTATATCGACGTAAAACAAATCGAAGTTTCCTAAAGTTCCAGGCATATCCGATGCGAAATACAAACGTTTGCCATCGGGGCTCAAAGCGGGGTGTTCCACCGAAAAATCATCGCCATTAAAGGGAAGTGACTCTATGTTTTTCCAAACACCATCAATCAATTCTGCCTTATAAATTTTTAAATGCGTGATTAACTTATCATCATTTACTTCTTTCCCTTTGTAATAATTATTCCTAGTAAAATACAGGGTTTTATGGTCATTACTAAATGCAACCGTCCCTTCGTGAAGTTTGGTATTAACCTTTTCTGAGATTGATTTTGAAGCTGCACCACCAAGTGCTAAACTATCCTTATAGATGGTATAGATATCTAAAAAAGGTTGTTCATTCCAACCGTAATAACCTTTTAAAATATTGTTTTTACCACTTTCTTTTTCAGCGGAAGCATATACTAATAAATCGTTGTAAGGCAGCATTCCAAATTCAGAATACGCACTATTAATGGCCAAATTTTCTAAATGATAACGGTTTCCAATAGCGATGATATTTTCTTGAGTTTTAACAGCGTCATCAAAAGCTATTAAAGCTAACGAGTCTTGCTTTTCAACAAGGAATTCACGCATCACACTGTTGGCATCATCATAGTTACCAGAAGCCTTTAAAGCTTGAACATATCTAAAAATATTACTTTCTGTTTTATTACTTTTTGTGCGGTTAACCAGATAACCATAAAGGCGCGCTGAAGCTTCCAAATCCCCAATACTATAGTAACAGGTGGCTAAATTTTCAACCACGGCATTGGTTCTGTGCTTTCGTATAACCTTTTCATAAAGCGGAATTGCTTTCGCATAAAAAGCACGCTCAAAATACGTGTTTGCTTTCCTTAAATCGTTATTGAAAATTTTAGGATCTGATTTATCTTTCTCTTGCGAAAAAGCCGAAAACAGCATCATAAAAGCTAGTATAGGTAGTAATTTTTTCATCGCTATTTTTTTAGAAAAATCTTGGAGATTTTTTATAACCCTCTTTTAATCCGAATAAAGAAATATCGAATAATAAAACAATTTCGTGGGAGCCTGTGTTATGATTTGAAAAGTCTGAAACCGTAGCATCATAAGCATAAGCCACTTTAAGCGCTGGCGTAACTCGAAACCCAACAATGCCGCTAATGGCATCATCATATCGATAAGAAATACCTGCTTCTAAACGATCGTATATTAATGAATTTAAAGATATATCAACATTAAAAGGTGCGCCTTTTACAGCTCTTGCCATGAAGGACGGTTTTAATTTGAAATTATCATTTACAGAAAACACATAACCACCAATCATATAAAAATGAATTTCTTCTTTACCCATGGTGTTTAACACCACCGCATCATCCAAGTGATTGGCGCGAATAAAATTGGGCGCCGATAATCCGATGTAATAGTTATCTGTGAAATAATAAGCACCTGCTCCAATGGTTGGATAGACTTCGTTCACATTTTCGGTAAATGTAGGGTCGTTTGGATTGATAAGATTTCCTGTAAATGTAGAATCGTATATGGTAAAACCTGCTTTTATTCCGAATGATAATTTAGCATTATCGTTTATATTTAAAAGATAAGCGAAATCGGCATTAATATTTTTTTCGTTGATGTCAATAACTTCTTCACCTATTCTATCAGTTGTAAAAGTCATGCCCATTTCAATTTTATCATTAAATGGCGTATGGGCAAAAAACGATAATGTTCTTGGACTTCCTAAAGTGTTAGTCCATTGTCTACGGTAAGTCCCCCCAAGATTTAGAATACCCAAATCGCTTGTTGCATAAGCAGGGTTAACAACACTCATATTATAAGTGTACTGGGTGAATTGCGGATCTTGCTGCGCCGATACTTTGTGGTATAACACAACTAAAAATAAAATGACTATGAAAAACTTAGGCATTTTTTGTGGTTGATTTGGTTTGGTATTGCTGGTCATTATCTTCTTAAATGAACTTGTCCTTGATATGGTTTTGTATCAAATCGGTTAAAATTAATTACATAAAAGTATACGCCTGTTGGTAAGACATCATTACTAAACAATCCTGATTGATTGCTTTTTCCATCCCAAAAACCAATGGTGGTGTTTCCTTTAAAAACAAGTCTACCGTATCTATTATAAATATCAATGTTGTAATCTGGATAAACAAACTGAATGTTTTGTAATTCGAAGGTGTCATTAATACCATCGCCGTTAGGTGAAAAACCATCGGGAATAACGAGTTCGTTAGGAGAACAAGCCGTAAGATCTACGGAAATAGCCAAACTATTACTTTCGCAAATAACACGCTCTCCTGAAACGCTTGTATCAACTTCGTAAACGGCGTAATAAGTACCTTGTTCTAAAACCGTCGAATCATCAAGCAAATTTCTAGTAGCCATATCATCAGAATCATACCAAACTAAAGTGTGGTTTAACGGGATGTCAAAGCGCATATTTCCATCTTCATCTTCCAGGATATCTGCTATTATTTTTTCATTTATACCACAAAATTCCGCCGTTGCAGAGCTCGCTACAGGATCTGAAACTTCAACTAAAGTAATAGGGACTTCTAAAGGCGCACTTAAACAGCTCCCCACTTGTAATTGGGCAAAATAAGACACACCGTTTTGTAGTATTTCTGAACTTGATAACGGATTGTTATTTTCATCAAACCATAGGATGTTTTCAGTTCCTAAATACACATCATTTAAAGCAGGGTTGCCTGCTCCACAATGTAGTGTTACAAAATCATTAGGCGTTATGGTTGGATTTTCTAATGTAAAATTCACTAAAGATCGCTCTATACTTTCACAGCCCGCTAAAACTGTTTGTGAGGCATAAATATTAGCCGACCATGATGCCAGTTCTATATTGACATTTAAAGGTGTGCTAGTGGTTTCATCTTCGTAAAGTTTAATTTCGTTTGAAGTTTCACTTTGAAGTACATCTAATAAATCCTGTACTGTTGGATTACTTTCCAAACAAAAAACAGCTGTTTGCAATACCGGTTTTGAAGCGATATCTTCTAATTTAAAAGCCACCTCTACAAGATCACTTGTACATGATCCAGCAATAACTTGTTGCACATAAACAGGCGATGTGGTGTTTTCTAATAAATCGGTTGAAGCCAAAGCAAGCGTTCCTGCTGGGTCTGAAAAATAAGAAATAACACCTTGTCGTGACAGGGTAGCATCATTAAAAGCTAAATCTGCTAAAGTAAAAACGGCGCCATTTGCGGTACAAAAATTATTATCTAAAGGTTCTGGATTTGCAACCACATCGGTAATGGAATAAACCACCTGAACGCGGTCACTCTCACAGCCTTGAGCAATAGTTTGCGATACCCAATATTCATTAGCAGTATCTAAAGCTAAAGATATGCTTGTATATGCAGGACCTGTTTCAGAGGTGTACCATTTTAATGTTGCTGAAGCATCGCTATCCACCTTTAAATCACTTATGGTGGCATTTGCAGCCGTACAAAACATATTGTCTATTGGTGTTGGTTTTTCAGCCTTATCTACAAAAGTAATGTTGGCTTGTGTTCTATTAGGGCTTACACAACCTCCAGAAATGGTGATTTCAGCCCAATAGGCTTTACTCATATCTAGGTCATCTGTTGAACTATAAGCCGTTCCGTTGGTTTCGGCGTCATACCAAATAATATTTTGACTAGAAACATCTAAATCAGAAACGGTATACGTGGATGCACTACAGAAAACATTAGAATTTAAGACTGGAATAGAAGCTTCTGAAACTACGGTTACCGTTATAGGTTCTGTACCAATATCACAACCTGTGATGGCGCTTTTAAGAACCGCAACAAAGGCTTCATCTTGAGTGATTTCGTAGGTGTTTGGTAATGACATTCCGTTTAAATCGGTTACCGTTATATCAACATCTACTCCTGCTGATATGTTTAAATCGCTTAAAGTTACGGCGCCGTTCACTAAGCAAACTTCGAACGTATTTTTAACTAATGCTGCAGGTTCTGGATCGCCAATTCTAAAGGTTAAACGTGCATCAAATATATGATTTGTGCCTTCTTTAGTTAATCCAACCTCCATGCCTTGAGCTGTATAATTATCAATATCTAGCTGACTTAATCCTCTGCAAGCAGCATCATCATTTTGCACACTTCTAATTACAAAAACATAGTCGCCATTGGGAAGCGCGCTAACATCATTACTATTTACAATATTGATATCAATCCCATCACCTTGCGTGTTATTGGTTAGTGATACACTAGCATCTCTAGGCGCAAATTGCTGTGGTTCGCTACCAAATTGATAAATATCGAAAGTCACCGTACTGTACGAGATGAATTCCCCGGAAGGGCTATCGAAACCAAACTGTAAACTAGAAGCATCACACCTACTATCTGCTGCAATATTAAAAATAGGATTTGGTGGTGCTGGAATAAAATTAAGATTGGCTATTTTAGTAATATCGCCACAGTGTATAAAATTATTGGTTTCAAAAAAGATCAATGAATTAGTACCTTGAACAAACCGATTTACAGATACAGAAGCCGTTGCGTTGCCATCTAAGAAGTTTACTTCATCTGTAAAACGCACCGTATTTATAGAGTATTCAACTGAAATTTCGCCATTTAATGGAACAAAAGCAGCATCAGTAGCATTGGCATAAGTGATTAAAATATCATCAAGCTCGCAGCCTGAAGTTGAAGCTACTGTAATTGAAGGTTCAATATACAAATCAAAATCTTCCGAAGGCACAGACACTATCGATGTGCATAAAACCGTTGGACCACATGTTGGTTCGGCTACGATATCATCAATTTGAATGCTTAAAGTTTCGCTAGTAGCCAAATGAAGTCCTGGTAACAAATCAAACTGTGCCGTTCCATTTTGAAAAGCAAGGTCTGTTATGGTTCTGGACTGAGTCCCTAAACTATTTCCTGAAATCGTATATGACAAATCATAAGCGCCGTTACTTAGAAGCACGCTGTTATAATTTAAAACCACTATCCCATTACAATCTACCGTTACAGTCGCTTCTAAATTAAGTTGTTTCTCGATACAAATAACAACAGTGGCAGCTCTTTCATCGCAAATTGGATGCTCTGGTAATACCGTATAAGTAAAGGAATACCTTCCTGCTCCGAAATTATTATAGATGTTTTGTACATTTATTTCGTAATCGGTACCATTAGTAATTTCACCTGTAGAAACTATAGTAGAATCTGTCCATTCACCGTTAGTATCGGCATCAATTAACCTTGAAAAGAGGTTTAAGTTTGTTAGTCCAGACATATCATCTGTTTCACATAAATTCAAATTTAAAGGCGTTCCTGGATTTGGAGAACGACGAACCTCAACATCTATAATTGCAGTACGTTCCGGACAATTACTAACGGAAGGCACGGTATAAGTGAAGGTATAGGTACCAATAGGCACATTTTCAAAATCAAAAAACTCATTGTTTAATACGCCTAAGGCTAAGTTTGATGAATCTTCGGTCCAAACACCACCTGTATCTGGTCCAACAAGATCGTTAACCGTATCAATAAATATAAATAAATCTATGATATTGATGGCATCATCATCATCGTCCTTTAGGATTTGACATACGTTATTAGTTCCTGGGTTTTGGTTGCTCTCTCCAGGATAACCACCTAAGTTTATAATTACTGTAGCTGAACTTGTATCGCAGGCTAAGTTTCTATAAGTAAAGGCATGAGCCCCAAACCTATTAATCTTCCAAAGATTTACCTCTCCCGTCGTTTTATCTAAAGCATTAGAGTTAAAGTTACTTTCTGCTGTCCAAGTACCTCCTGCGGTCTCCCCTACTAAAACATCAAAAAGATTAAAGTTTTGTAAACTAGAGTCTGTTTCTTTATTACAAATCGTGACTTCTGCCCCTGTACCTGCACATTGGGAAAATCCTAAAGAACCATTAAAAAAAGCAACACCAATTAATAGTGTGCGGAATATATTGCGTAGGCAAGCATTCATTTTTATTGTATGGATTTGGGTTTAAAAAGGCGGGAAGATATAAAAAATCTCACACCAAATAAAAAAACGTGAGATTCACCTCCTTTTATAAATAAATAATGAAATAAAATCAACATTCATTAAATAATTACCACTAAATACCCTAATACAATAAATATTCTTAATCCAGTTATATTAGTGTTTTTAGTTTTAGAGGATAAATAGAATTTTTTTAAACGATGTTTACAAGATTAAGTCTATACCAACTAGAGAACTATCTATTTTTAAAAGCAAAAAATCCCGCAAGAGCGGGATTTTGATGTATTAATTGGTAAATTATTTTAATTTATAAATTTAGGTTTGAAAACCAACATGGCCCAAGCCCAGTTTTGTACACCAGAAGCAACGTCTTCTGACACGCCTTTTAATTCATACATTCCATCGCTAGCAAACATTTGAGAATACCCAACATTTAAAGCAAAACCATCGAATTTTTTAGTATATACTAAATCGATTTCTGTTCCTAAAGACTTTTCTCCGCTTGGTAATTCTTGCTCACCACTAAAGTTTAATGCTTTAACCAATAAGCTAGAGGTTTTGCTAAAATTAAAATTAGCACTTACATGAACATCTACTAAACCTACTGAATTTGCATGATTTCCTACGTAGAAATAATCCATGAAACCATTAAATTTATGATTTGTTCCATATAATGGAAAAAATGCGCCGGTATCATCTAAACTAGCCTCATCATTACCGCTAATTATTTCAGCACCTAAGCCTAAACCTACGGCTTTAGAAACTTTAAATCCAAAATCTAAACTAGATAAAAAAGCCGCTTTTACGTTTTTATAATTCGTTCCGTAAATGGCTTCTCCATTTTGTAAGTATAAATTACCTGCTAAAGAGAATGCCCCTTTTCCATAGTTTAAATGCACACCTACGGTTTGTAAATTAGCAATATCATTTAAGCCAGCAGCATCATTTTGAAATCCGTTATTCATAATTAATAAACTTCCTGAAAAATCCCCCCAATCTTGATGCAAGTGAGCCATATACATGGTCTTATATGTAAAGAATCCTGTAGTATTATATTCATTTCCTTGAGAAACGAAACCTGATGGATCTGAATAATCTTGATTAAAGGCCAAAGCTACATCTAAAGCAAAATTATTTTTCTTGTACTTAATCAATCCTGCATCGTGGTTACGTCCTTGTTGTGCCCAATCTAAACCACCTAGAATTCGTTGGTCATCATAAGACAAAACTTGACGTCCTAATTTCGTGGTCCAGCCTTCACCCAATTTAATTTCAGCCCAAGCTTCAAAAACATTAAAAGTATTATTGGCATCTTCAGGTTTAATTTGTCTGTTTTCTCCCCAAACCAGAACATCTTGTAAACTGATGTAAGCTTTATAGGAACCTGTTTCAAATCCAGCATTTAGACGCGCTCTTGTTGAAATACCATACCCAGGCTCTACACCTGAAGGAATTAAAGTACCATAACCATGACGATATTCCGTTCTTGGTCGTATTTGACCATCTAATGTAAATTGCGCCTGTGCAAATGGAATACAAGCCAGTAGTAATAGTCCAAAAATTAAATGTTGTTTTTTCATGTTGTTGTTTTTAGTATGTTATTTTTTTATTTATAGGTTATTAAATAAACTCAACGAATATAAAAGTACGAAAACACATAAATCATGACAATACTCATGTTTTATAAAATTTATATTACGCTGTGTTTCAAAGAATATATTTATTAATGTTCTAAAAAATCTATTAAATGCTTTCTGTATGAATAATAATCATCATGTTCTAAAACAGATTTTCGAGTTCTTGGTCTCTCGAAATCAATATTTAACACATCGCCAATTTTAGCTTTTGGTCCGCTTGTCATCATAACTACACGATCGGCTAGAAATATGGCTTCATCCACATCGTGGGTAATCATAACCGCTGTAATTTTTTCTTTGTTCCAAATTTCAATTAGAATGTCTTGAAGTTCTCCTCTGGTTAATGAATCAAGCATTCCAAAAGGTTCATCTAACAATAATACTTTAGGTTTAATGGCGAAAGCTCGAGCAATTCCAACACGTTGTTGCATCCCTTGTGATAAATCGGAAGCTTTTTTATGAAATGCATCTTCTAAACCTACTTTTTGCAAATAGTATTTAGCAATATCATGACGCTGTGCTTTGGTAGCATCAGGAAAAACTTGATCGACACCTAATAATACGTTTTGAAGTGAAGTCATCCATGGCATTAAACTTGGTGATTGGAAGATAACGCCACGATCTGGTCCAGGACCTTGAATGTGTTTTCCTAAAACCGAAATATGTCCTCCTGAAATCTCGTTAAGTCCAGCAATCATAGATAACATGGTTGTTTTTCCGCAACCTGAATGCCCAATAATGGTAACAAATTCTTCTTTCTTTATTTGAAGGTTTAAATCTTCCAATACCACATAATCCCCTTTTGGTGTAGGATATACTTTTTTAAGGTTTTTTAAATCCAGCATCACTTCAGAAGATGGAAAAGTTAGATTTTTATTTATAGCGGTATTACTTGTATTTTCTATGGTATGTGTAGTCATAATTTCAATTTATTTAAAACGTCCAACAAAACTTTTAGGCTCTAATTCTGGCAATTCGTAAACGCCTTGCGATTCCGATTTTCTAGAGTTTCCAATCTCCATTAAGTATTCGATAATGGCGTTTCTTGTATCTTTAAAATTTTGGTTGTCATTCATTTCTGTTTTATCACGCGGACGCTCGATATCAATTTTAAATTCAGGTCCTAAAGTGGCTTTTGGCCCTGGTTTTAAAGGAATAATACGATCTGCCATATAAATACCTTCATCTACATCGTTTGTAATTAACAGTGCAGTACGCTTGTCTTTTCCCCAGATATTTAAAATTTCATCTTGAAGATTTCCACGGGTCAAAGCATCTAAAGCTCCCAAAGGCTCGTCCATAATAATCATTTCGGGTTTCATGGCTAAAGCTCTTGCCACAGCAACACGTTGGCGCATACCTCCTGATAATTCATTAGGACGCTTATTTATAGCATGTGATAAGCTCACCATTTCCACATAGTCTTTAACTATTTCGTTAAGCTCTACTTTACTTTTCTTCGGAAAAGCTTCTTTTACAGCCATAAAAATATTCTGTCCAACGGTTAACCAAGGTAAAAGCGAATAGTTTTGAAAAATAACACCGCGCTCATGACTGGTGCCTACAACAGGTTGTCCTTTAAATAAAACCTCGCCGCTTGTTGGTTCGATTAAGCCATTTATTAAATTTACCAAAGTTGTTTTTCCGCTTCCTGTAAACCCTACGATCGCAACAAATTCACCTTCTTCAATCGTTAAATTTATGTTTGAAAGCACTTCGGTAGCATGGTCGCCTTGTCCGTAAGATTTATATATATTATTTAATTCTAAGTATGCCATTTTCTTTATGCGTTTATTTGTGATTTGTTGATTTTCAGATTTTAGAGTCAAGAGCTAAGAATCAAGAGCCAAGAGCCAAGATTAAACTTTATAGTTGATTCGTTTTGTGTTGATTTGTGGATGCGATTACACGATTAAACAATTCAACGATTCCTCATCATTTTATTAAAACAATCCAGCTAAACTTCTGTCTCCCGTCATCCGTCTCCTGTCCTTTTATATCCCATTACTCTTATCGAAACTTACCCAGTTCTGTATGGTCAGCATCAATCGATCTAATAAAAACCCAATGATTCCAATAACAAACATGGCTACGATAATTTTTGAATTTGAATCGTTTGCTCCATTTTGAAATTCTTCCCAAACAAACAATCCTAAACCTGGACTTTGTGCTAATAATTCAATGGCAATTAAAACCATCCAAGCTACTGATAAGGTAATTTTCAACCCTGTGAAGATTAGTGGCAACGACGAAGGTAAAATCACTTTAAACACTTTTTGTATTGGGCCTAATTTTAATACTTTGGCAACATTTATATAATCTTTATCTACCGACGCCACTCCCATTGCTGTGTTAACTAAAGTGGCCCACATGGAACAAAGCCCAACACTTATAAAGGATATGATGAAGGAACTATCATCAGTCGAATCGATTAAAATCGTTTTTACAATCATAAACACTAACAAGTACCAAACCACTGGCGAAACAGGTTTAAAAATTTGAATGAACCAGTTGAAAGCACTTTTTAACGTCGGACTTAATCCGATTAAAATACCAATTGGAATAGCAATAACAAGGGCTAAAAGGAAACCAGCAAACACAGTTTTTAAACTCATGATTATTTGATCTATAAATGAAGGTCTTCCTGTATAGGTTATCGCTGCTTTTCCTGCGGCAATACGTTTGGCATTTAAAGCTGCTGTTTTTTCTATAAACGCTGCTTTATCGGCTCTAATAATATTATGATCTCTTAATAAAGACTTGTATGAATCCCACACCTGACCTGGAGAAGGCAGCGTATTTGGCTGGCAACTTACATCGCCAGAGGCAATACATTTACGCATGGCTTCGGCAGCTTCTGGTCCTTGATCGGTTAATGCGGTTTGAATTTTAAAATTGGCCTCTCTATTGTATAAAGATTGTGAGCCCAATTGCCACAAACCAATAAATAATAAAATGGAAGCAAGAGGTACGATAACTTTGCGTAAAAAGTTTTTAAAATCTTCTTTTTCTAACTTCCCCGTGAATAGGTCTTTTAAGGTGGTTAAAAAACCGAAACCCATAAATTTGGTTACTTTTTCTAATGTGATACTTTGCTTCATTTTCTCTTATTTTTTTGTGGTTCTATATTTTGAAATAAATGGTCAATTCGAGTGATATTTACATCGAGATTCTGCTCCTGGTTATTGGTTATCGATACGATTTTTGAAAATAAAAATCACTCGAACTGACAGCTCATCATTCTTAAACTGAACTTAATTTACTGTACAGCTTTATCTTTGTTTCCTATTGAAAAACTATTGATGTATGAAATAGGATCTTTACCATCATAAGTAATTCCATCAATAAAATCGGTTGTTGCTGGTTTATAACCATCGGTTGAAGGAATATCGGTTGAAGGAATATTTCCTTCTTCAACTAAAAGTTGGGCCGCTTTCTTCCAGATATCTGGTCTGTAAATCTCTTTAATAGTTTCGGCATACCAATTGGCTGATTTCGCTTCTGGAATTTGTCCCCATCTACGCATTTGCGTTAAAAACCAAACACCATCAGAGTAAAAAGGATACGTTGCGTTGTACTTATAAAAGACATTAAAATCTGGCATATCACGTTTATCGCCTTTTTCAAATTCAAATGTTCCTGTCATCGAATTTGCTATCACAGCTTCATCTGCACCTACGTATTGAGACATCGATAAAATTTTAACAGCTTCTGCTCTATTTCCTGGCTCATCCAACCATTTTCCTGCTCTAATTAATGCTTTTGTAACAGCTATAGCAGTATTTGGGTTTTCTTCAACAAACTTTTTAGTCATAACAAATACTTTTTCTGGGTTGTTTTTCCAGATGTCGTAATTAGTTACCACAGGCACTCCAATACCCTTAAAAACAGCCTGTTGGTTCCATGGCTCACCTACACAGTAACCGTGAATAGTTCCAGCTTCAAGTGTTGCTGGCATTTGTGGCGGAGGGGTAACAGACAGTAATACTTCGGCATCAATTTGCCCTTGTACATTATCGGCCGTGTACATACCAGGGTTAATTCCTGCAGCAGCTAACCAATATCTAATTTCGTAGTTGTGTGTCGATACAGGGAATACCATACCCATTTTAAAAGGTTTTCCAGAGTTTTTATACTCTGAAATTACAGGTTTTAAAGCATCTGCTTTTATTGGGTGAATTGGCTTACCATCCGAATCCATAGGAACATTTGGCTTCATTTTAGACCAAACATCGTTTGAGACTGTGATGGCATTTCCGTTTAAATCCATTGAATAAGCAGTAACAAGTTCGGCTTGTCTTCCAAAACCAGCACCTGCTGCAATAGGTTGACCTGCCAACATGTGAGATCCATCTAATTGACCATCAATGACACGATCTAATATGTTTTTCCAGTTAGATTGAGCTTCAACAGAAACAAATAGACCTTCATCTTCAAAGAATCCTTTTTCTTTTGCAATAGCTAAAGGCGCCATATCGGTTAGTTTAATAAAACCAAAAGTTAATTGTGGCTTTTCTATATCTAATGTTTTTGTTTTTGAAGTTTCTGCAACTACATTTTCAGCAAGCGTTTGCTTTTTTTCTTTATTCCCACAAGAAAACATTAAAAGGGCTACTGGTAGGATCCAAGTTGATTTTTTGATTAGTGCATTCATTTTGTTTGATTTTTAAATTAAAACTAAGTATTAATACTTATCTGTGACAAATATATAAGTAGTCTTAGTTCTATTTCATGATGAACACCATGTACAAACCTCTTTTTAGAACACAAAAAAACCTGCTATAAAACAGGTTTAATTCACAAACAGCTAAATATCAATACTTAACACCATTAAAAACAACTAGTAATCATCTACGTAATTTTACGTGAAAAACATTTTAACTGTAATAATTTTACTTAGTTTTAGATGATTTAGGAGATAAATGAGAAACTTACTTTATTATCGTACGATAAACTTCGATTGGTTTTGTTAGAATATTTATTGATTCTCACTAGCACTAAAATTTTAAATTGAATTTAAGAGACAGTGTTTACAAATCATTATCTAAAGTTGTGTTTAATAAAATAAGGATTCAATATTTCTTGACGTAGACACTAATTGTGGATTCATGATAACAAGGCATTCATTCCTTTTGAAAGGGTCTTCGAGAGCAGACGAGAAGTTTATTTGAATTGGATTCATGAAAACAACATACTAACTCGCTTTTGTGTTAGGCAGAAAAAAGCTGAATTTCGCTAAAACAAAACAGACGTTCTTGTCCTGTGTTCCCCCTTAACCTACTCCAAATCTCGCTTTGGCGGTATAACATCACGGAAAGTTGGTGCTGTCTCAGAAATACGCCCAGCCCCTTTTTTATTGATTTTGAAAGTCACATCTTTTGTAGTGGTAAATAAAATCACAGATAAAAAAGAAGTTTTCAGGTATGGTTTTAAAAACACAAAAGCTTCGTCTAAAGTAAGTTCTTTTTCTTCATCTTCGGTCTCTTTAGATTGGTAGCGTAATTTCACTAGAACTTGTAAATCATCTTTAGAAGACAAGGGTCTAACAAATATGTTTTTTAAGTTTGGCTTACCAATAGTCTTTGCCATAGTTAATTTAGCAAAACGCCCGGCTTCGAAACTTTCTTTTACCTGTTCCCAGAAAAGAACAAATTCATCTTGATATGACATAAACTAAAGGTTGATGATAATATATTATGATGCTTCAAAAGTAAGGTTAATAAATTAGAAGCGTATTAATAAGGAATTGCTTAATTCCAATTAGGCATCTAAGAAATAATTATGCTCACTAATTTCACTCTTTAAAAGTTGAATATTAGATACTGCAATTTTTTTTCCTTTAGCCGAAATAAGCTTTTCTTTTTTCAATGCTGAAAAAATTCGAATAACCTGCTCTTCGGTAGTTCCGGCGTAATCGGCATATTCTTTTCTACTTAATGGCAAACTTAAAAATCCGTTTATATCACCAAATTTACGATGTAGATATAATAAAGTATCGATAACGCGTTCGCGAACCGTCATTTGCGAAATGGATTTGACTTTGTTTTCACTACGGTTTAATTCGTTTGCGTAAAACAACATTAAATCGTAAGCAAACTTAGGATTTTCAAGTAAAGCATCCTGAAGATCATCTTTAGAAAAATAACACAAAACAGACTCCTGCAGTGCAATTGCTCCAATAGAATAATACTCTTCGGTACCAAAACCACGATGACCAATAATTTCTCCCTCTTTGGCAAAACGCACAATTTGTTCGCGGCCGTTTATGCCTGTTCTAAAAACTTTTACCGTACCTTTTAAAATAAAAAACAAGCCATTTACTGGAGCGCCTTCCATTATAAATTGCTGTCCTTTTTTACATTTTAAGGTGCTTTTGTTTTTGGCGAATTCAGTATTAGAGATGGATTGTAAACTTCTATTTATTAAACAATTTTCATTGGTACAAGCTTCACAAGACACATCGGTAAGTGCCTTTTTTCTTAATTTAGAATGTGAAGTATTTAGTGACATAAAAAGAAGTATTTAAAACGAAAATACGTAATAATACTTAGTTTTTATGATAATCGATAATTTTTGAGAGTCTAACAAAAAACACCAACCGAAATTATTCAATTGATGTTTTTAAAGCCTTTAAATATGAAATTATAATGCGATTACTGCTTTTCTTTATATCTTAAATTCCCTAATTCAATACCAATCGCTGTTTTTGCTAGAATGGTGAATATGAATGCGCCCATGGCCCAAATACCAAGCGTCACTCCTATTTCTATTCCAGTTGGTGTGTATTCTACAATTTTACCGTAAGGTCCTGGAATAAACCCAGGAACGATTAAGCCAAATCCTTTTTCAATCCAAATGGCTATGAATAAGATAAAACAACAAAAGAATAGGATTTTGAAATTATTACGAAACTTATGAAAGGTTAATAACACAGTTGCCAAGACGTTTAAAGGGATAGCAGTCCAAATCCATGGTAATAAAGCATCTTTTCCATGCAGCCCGAAAAACAAATAATAAGCACTTTCACTATGGTGCGTAGGAGCATAAAACTCTTTAAACAACTCCGAAACCAACATAATTAAGTTTATTTGAGCGGCTACGGTAACAACCATAGCTATTTTTCTAAGAGTTTTATCTTGTATTTTAAATTCGGTAAAATTTCTAATAATTGCTAAAACCAAGATAATTAGTGCAGGTCCTGCGGCAAAAGCCGAGGCTAAAAAACGAGGCCCTAATAGCGCATTATTCCAAAACGGACGCGCCTGTAGTCCTTGATATAAAAATGCCGTAACTAAGTGAATACCAACAGCCCAAAACACTGATAGAATAGCTCCTGGTACATAGATTTTTGACTTTGCTTCTTTACCTTGATAGTGTCTAAATAAAATATATAATGGAATGGTAATATTTAAAAACAAGTAGCCATTAAGTACGATAACATCCCAGGTTAACATGGAATTCGGAAAATTAAACACACCTATCCCCGGAATCATATGCCATAAAACCGACGGACCTCCCATATCCGCAATTACAAAAGCCAAACACATAATTAAAGCCGCAACAGCGAGTCCTTCACCTATTAAAACAGCTTGCTTAAAATCGACATCATGCAAGACATAGGTAGGCATAACCAGCATGACGGCTGCAGCAGCAACCCCAACTAAAAACGTAAAATTCGAAATATACAGTCCCCAGCTTACACGATCGGTCATACCTGTTACACTTAAACCCTCCTCCAATTGGATGGAATAGCAATACATACCAACCAACATGATAAAAGTTAATACCCCCATCCAAATGTGGTATTTTAACGACCCATGGGTTATGGTATCTAAACTATCCTTAACTAAACTTCTAAAAACCTTAAATACACTCATGTTTTTAATTATTCTAATTATGTGTAATTGTTGATTTGTTGATGCGTGTAACCGTGTTTTCAATGACACAGTTAAACAATTCAACATTTTTTACTTAGCGTTACTTTTACTCTGTTTATGCGTTGATTTGTTGATGCATGTAAACGTGTTTTCAATGACACGATTAAACAGTTAAACAATTCAACCTATTTTTTTAAAACTAACTCACTCCTATCTCCCGTCAACTGTCTCCCGTCCTTTCTGTGCTAATTTGTTGATGCGTGTAAACATGATATCAATGACACGATTAAACAGTTAAACAATTCAACCTATTTTTTTAAAACTAACTCACTCCTGTCTCCCGTCAACTGTCTCCCGTCCTTTCTGTGCTAATTTGTTGATGCGTGTAATCGTGATATCAATGACACGATTAAACAGTTAAACAATTCAACCTATTTTTTTTAAAACTAGCTAACTCCTGTCTCCCGTCAACTGTCTCCCGTCCTTTCTGTGCTAATTTGTTGATGCGTGTAAACGTGATATCAATGACACGATTAAACGATTCCACAACACTCTAATCCATGAAATACCAGAACTTAGGTTCTGTTCCTAAATCTTCTTTTAATCTAAATACTTTTTTATTCTCTAGCACCCATCTAATGGTGCTTTTAGGATCTAATAAGTTTCCGAAAATACGTGCTCCTGTAGGACAGGCTTCAACACAAGCTGGGTTTTTACCCGATCTAGAACGTTGCACGCAGAAGGTACATTTTTCCATAACACCCTTTTTACGCATGCGGTTTCCTAAATAATGCTGATTGTGGTTTACTTCCTTTTCTGGAACTTCAGGTTTGCTCCAGTTGAAGCGTCTACCATCGTAAGGACAAGCAGCCATACAGTAACGGCAACCTACACACCAATCGTAATCTACAACCACCAAACCATCATCTTCTCTCCATGTCGCTTGTACAGGACAAACCTCAACACATGGCGGATTATCGCAATGAAAACACTGTGTTCCCATATAAAAATGTCCTTCGGCAGGAACTTCATGATAATAATTATCGTCGGCTTCATTAAAATTAAAGCCTTGACCATCTTTCATTTCATGAATTCTTATGTATTGCATTTCCGAATCACGATCCTGGTTATTCTCTTCAACACAGGCATTTACGCAATCCATATAACCTTGACATTTCGAAATATTAAAAGCGTAGCCAAACAACACATCTTCTTCAGCATTTTTTGAAGACATCGTTATATTTTTCCCCGTTCTTAATTCGTATGAACGTGTTAGCCTTTCAACGGTAGCTTTCTTTTCTTCATCAGACATCATTTTATAGTTGCCCTTAAATTGCTCTTCCCAGTCTATTTGTGCTTTTTCTTTACCTTCATCACTACCAATTACACTACAAGACGTGCTTACCGCTCCTGCCCCAATTAACAAACTTGCTGTTAGTTTTTTAAAAGCGGTTCGTCGGTCCATTTTAACATCAAAAACTTGTTCGAAACCGTCTTTTTTACGTTCCTCGCCTATTGATGCATTGATGGCGGCTTCAGCAAATTCATCATCTGTCATTTGATAACCATCGGAATCTATGGTATTCGGTTTAGAACCAGAACCACAGCCTCCTGAAGTTTTTCCGCAGCCACAAGAACCAGAAGATTCTTTGTTCCTACCTCCTAAATTTAAAGAAAACCATTTTTTGTTATTGCTGCTCATATCTTAAATATTATAAAACTTTTATACAGTTTTTAATTATTTTCTTTCTAACTCTGTTTGCGTATTAAAACGTGAAGGCCACCTAGACTCAAAGTGTGGTTTATGTGGGTTATGACAATTCACACAGGTCATGGATGCTCTTGGTGGCGCCCAACCGCCAATTCGTTTACCATGTGCACCACCTTTCCAATCTTCAAATTGTTTAGAGTGACACTGATTACACAAATTATAACTCTTATTAAAATCGATATCTTTTCCTGTCAAACTTTTTAATTGATCCATGTTATTGGGGTTGTGGCAGGTTACGCAATTCATAGCGTTTTCATTGGCATGTACAATTTTAATATCCCAATGCGCTTCCTTTATGCCTTTACTTTGCATGTCTTCCAAAGGTTTCGAATGACATTCGGTACAAGCATACGATCGTATTTGCCCTTTTCTTTCCGGTATTAAAAAGGTGTGTCCGTCTTCTGTAATTTCAATAGTTTTAATACCTTCTATATATTGTTCTGATGAAATAGAAGTACCATGATAGTTTTTACCTTCGGCGTTAATTTTTTCTATCACACCATGGTATTCGCCTTCGCCATGTTTACATGAAAAAAGCACTAAAACACATGTACAAGCCAGAATATATATGTAGTTCTTTCTAATCATTTTAATTACTATTAGTTCGTGTAAAAGCCTTTATTTCTGAAACCGGTTTATCTGTAGGCACATGACATTGTCTGCAATTCACACGCTCTGGGTGTGTTACTCTAATTTCCTTAGGAGCGGCAGGTCCTGCGTGACAAGACAAACAGTTTTCTCGCATTTGAATTTGGTGCGGAATCATTGGCGGACTTCCCATTAAAGCATTATTATCGCCAACTTCTGGCGCATTTACTTTAACCAAATTAGCTGGTTTAAAAAGCGTATTGCTTTTTTGAGCGACATGACATTGGCGGCAATTAACCATTTCGGGATGTGGTGTTACAGGCGCGTATGCATCGAATTTTTCTACAAAACCACCATTTTGATGGCATTGTAAACAGGTATTCCCGCCCAAACTACGCTCGTTTGCTACAGGATGTGGTATACTTGGTGGCGCACCGTGGTAGGCTCTATTATTATAATAGGTTTTCAAACTGCGTTGATGCGCTTCATCAATTGGCATTTCAGCATAATCTAATGCAAATTGAGAACGTTCAAAAACCCCAGATTCTGATGGAATTACTTTAATTCCGCTATTATCATCTTCAAGGGGAATATACGCTTCTTCAAGTCCGATTTGATAACTATAACTCCAAACAGCAATAAAAGCTATAAATAGAATTACAAATAATGATATGATACCTAGTCTCTTTTTCATGCCTATGCTTTTTCTACTTTAACAGCGCATTTTTTAAAATCTGGCTCTTTAGAAATCGGACAAAAAGCATCTAAAGTTACATCGTTAATCATCATGTTTTCATCAAAAAACGGAACGAAAACCTGACCTTTAGTTGGTAATCCTCTTTCATTTATTGAAGCCGGCAACACACATGAACCACGTCGTGAGGTTACTTTTATAAGTTCGCCGTTTCTAATCTCTAAAGCTTTAGCATCGTCTGGATGAAACTCGACATAAGCATGTGGCATGGCTTGATTTAACACAGGAATTCTACGTGTCATAGACCCCGTATGCCAATGCTCTATCACTCTTCCTGTATCTAACCAAAATGGATATTCTTTATCTGGAACTTCTGGAGCTGGTTCATAAGGACGCTGCCAAATAACAGCTCTGCCATCTGGTTTTCCGTAAAAATCGAAGCCAGAACCTTTTTTACAAGCAGGATCAAACTCCTCGTTAAAACGCCACTGTGTTGATTTACCATCAACATAAGGCCAAATGGCGCCAGATTCTTTTTTCAGAACCTCTAAAGGTGCCATACCATGTTTTGCTCCTTCATGAAACTGGCGGTATTCATTAAATATTTCTTCAACGTGATTTTCTTTACTATAAGGGAATAAATCACCATAACCCATACGTCTTGCCACCTCAATAAACATCCAAGCATCGGGAGTGGTTTCTCCTGGACCTTCAACCATTTTATCCCAGTATTGGGTTCTACGTTCTGAATTTCCATATAAACCACTTTTTTCAATATGCCATGATGCTGGTAAAATAACATCAGCCACATCGGAAGTTGGCGTAGGAAACACATCAGAAACCACAACAAAACAAGAGTCTTTTTGCATCGCCGGACGATAACGACTTGTTTTTGGCAAGGATACTAATGGATTGGTTGCTTGGGTCCATATAAATTTAATGTCGCCACGATCTACAGCTCTAAACATTTCGGTAGCGTGATAGGTAGGCTTCGACGGAATACGTTCTACAGGAACTTTCCAAATCTTTGCTGCTAACTTTCTATTTTCTTCATTTGTAACAACACCTTTAGGTAGTTTATGGGTAAAAGTACCAACCTCACGTGCTGTACCACAAGCAGAAGGTTGTCCCGTTAAAGAAAATGGTCCATTTCCTGGTTTCGAGATTTTCCCTGTAAGTAAATGAATGTTGTACACTAAATTATTAATCCAAGTTCCGCGTGTATGCTGATTCATTCCCATACACCAATAAGACACTACTTTTTTGTTTGGATCGCCGTAAATAGCTGCCAAATACTTAATATCTTTTACCGAAACTCTAGAATATTTTGCTACTTTTTCTGGAGTATAATCTTCTAAAAATTCTTTATACGCCGCAAAATCTATTTTTTCTGGTTTGTCGGTGAAACTAAAATTATCTTCTAAACCATAACCTATATTGGTTAATCCTTTACTGAAATTACAATGGTTTTCAACAAAATATTTATCTACCCAACCATTATTCACTATTTCATAACAAATAGCATTTGCCACAGCCAAATCGGTTTGAGGCTCAAATAAAATAGAACGATCGGAAGCCGTACTAGAACGCGTTGTTCTTGTAGCGAAATCAATTATTTTAGCACCTCTCCTACTTTTTTGCTCCAACATTCTTGAAAATAATACAGGATGCATTTCTGCCATATTATTTCCCCAAGTGATAAAATAATCGGCATGATCGATATCTTCATAACATCCCATAGGCTCATCGGCACCAAAAGTGGTTAAAAATCCTGTTACCGCACTCGCCATACATAAACGTGCATTACAATCTAAATTATTCGTTCCAATAGCTCCTTTCATTAATTTTGAAGCGATATAACCTTCAGGGATTGTAGACTGCCCCGAAGTATACATAGCCACAGCATCTTTACCATGACTTTCAATGGTTTCCTTCATCTTGCTTGCAACAAGATCTAAAGCTTCATTAATAGGTGTCTTTACGTATGTACCGTTTTTCTTAACCAATGCATGCGTTAATCGGTCTTTCGCCTGAATACACATGGTTTGATGATATCCTTTAACACAAAGCAATCCTTTATTAACAGAACTATTAGGGTCGCCTTTTACTGCAACGGCTTTACCATTTTCTACACCAACTAAAATACCACAACCTACACCACAAAAACGACAAGGCCCTTTTTTCCAATCTAAATTAGCCGCATTAGGTATGTTTTTCTCTTGCTCTGCGGCAAAGATTATGCCTGGAAACATAGTTGCAGCAGCAGTCATTGCAGCAGCAGCTGCCATCTTTTTTAAAAAATCTCGTCTACTAGAAAGCACACTGTTAGATAGAGTGTTTTGCATATTAATTGTTTTTAGGTGTATCAAATCCAGAAACCATAGCCAACAGTTTTAAACTATCTATGGCTTCAATGGTTTCTTTTAATTGTTCATCTTCTTTTAAAGTATCGGTTTCTGTAACTATAATAAGTACATCGTTGTTTTCTGCAGGAATAACATCACATTTTGAAATTTGTGATAAAGCGATTACAAGATCATCTTTTTTACCATCGTAGGGGTGCGCTAAATAGCTCTTAATTGGCATATTATCAATTTCTGTATTGGTTTTCTAAATTTAAGGTAAAATTATGTTAAATAAAAATGTCTAAAACTGACTTATATCATGTTTAGAAAAAAAATGATTTCGCTATATTTGCATGGACACAACGAAAAGCAACTTTTATGGTTTCAATTGCAGAAGCAATAACAACAGTTAAAAACAACGGAACACCCCTTATAAAAAAATGCGTCAAGCCTATTGAAAAAGCAGGAGGATACCTATTGTTTGAAGATATAAATTCCCCTATAAACATGCCCCCTTTTAGGCAATCGGCAATGGATGGTTATGCCTTAAACAGGCACGACAAACTAGTCTATAACTTAGTTGGAGAAATAAAAGCTGGCGATGCTTTTCAACCCGTTTTACAGCCTGGCGAAGCAGTACGAATTTTTACAGGTGCTGCAGTTCCAGATTCTGCAAACGCAGTAATGATGCAAGAAAAAGTTGAAAACCACGGAAAAACCATTGAAATAGCGCATCAAATTGATTTAGAACTTAATATTCGTCCGTTAGGTGAGCAAGTTAAAACCGGAGATATCGCTTTAAAAAAAGGAACAAAGCTTACGCCTGCGGCTATTGGTTATCTTATTTCTTTAGGAATTACAGAAGTTCCAGTTTATAAAAAACCAAGTATTGCTATCGTAACCACTGGAAACGAACTAATTGAAGCTGGACAACCTCTTTCTCACGGAAAAATTTACGAAAGCAATTCCAAAATGCTTTTAAGTGCGCTCTACAATTTAAAATTTTACGATGTCAATTTATATAAAGTTGAAGACGATTTCGAACAAACTAAATCCACACTAAAAACCGCTATAAACACTAACGACTTGGTGCTTATTACAGGTGGAATTTCAGTGGGCGATTACGATTTTGTTGGCAAGGCTCTAGAAGATTTAAACGTGAAGGAGCTATTTTATAAAGTGGCCCAAAAACCTGGAAAACCTTTATTCTACGGAAAAAAAGAAGCCACTCAAATTTTTGCATTGCCAGGAAATCCTGCTGCAGCATTAACCTGTTTTTATGTGTATGTGTATATCGCTTTACAACAAATGATGAATCGTGATGAAGTTGAATTACCTCGCATACAGGCTAAATCGAAATCTAATTTTGAAAAACGTGGCGATCGTCCGCAATTTTTAAAAGCCATATATACTGATGGTACTGTTGAAATTTTAGAAGGTCAAAACTCATCAATGTTACAAACTTTTGCGCTTTCAAACGCTTTGATTTATGTGCCAGGCGATGTGATGACGATTTCTGAAAACGATACCGTAGAAGTTATTCTTTTACCTCTTTAAACAAACTTAATTATTATGGGTTATAAAATTAAAAGTAGAATTTGGATCGAATCGGATAACAATGTGCTTCTGGGTGAAGGCCGCGTGCATTTATTAAAAGCGATTCATGAAACGGGTTCGCTTTCCAAAGGCGCACGTTCTTTAAACATATCCTATAAAAAAGCCTGGCAACTTTTAGACTCGGTAAATAAATCGGCTAAAAAACCAGTCACCATTAATAGCGTTGGCGGCAAAGGCGGTGGCGGTGTAGAACTCACCCAATACGGACAATCATTAATTGAAACCTTCGATGAAATCAATCAGAATTGCTGGGATTTTTTGGATGAGCAGTTGGGGAAATTGGAGTTATTGTAGAAGTGCCTGTTATAATTAGTGCCTAAAGTGTGCTAAAGTTGAAAGTATTTAAAGTTAAGGGCACGTGTTAAAAAAGTGTTTAAAGTGCTCTAAAGTTGGAAGTACTTAAAGTTAGGGGTACGTGTTTAAAAAGTGCCTAAAGTGTGCTAAAGTTGGAAGTATTTAAAGTTAGTGGGACGTGTTAAAAAAGAGATTGAAGTTTACTAAAATTACAGGAACAGAGATATAAAAGTGATAAATTAAAAATAATGGATAATAAAGAATTTGCTAAAAAACTAGAGTTTAGAACACGACAATTTGGAATATCCATAATTAAAATATCCTCTTTATTACCACAAACTGTAGAAGCAAAAGTCATTAAAAATCAGATAACAAAATCAGGTACTAGTATTGGTGCTAATTATCGTGAAGCAAATCGATCTCGGAGTCAGCGAGACTTTAAAAACAAAATTAAAATTTCAGAAAGTGAAGCCAGCGAAACCGAATACTGGTTAGAAATAATAAAAGATTTGAATTGGATAGAAAATGAAAAGTTAAACCCCGTAATAAAAGAAACAAAAGAACTCCTAGCTCTGTTTACTGCAATAGCAAACAAACTTTAAACTTCAAACAATAGTAACTTTAAATACTTCAGACACTTTTAACTTTTAACTTTAAATACTTTAGGCACTCTAGGCACTTTTAACTCAAAAAACATGCTCCAAACCGAAAACATATACATATTCCTAGCAATCTTACCCATTGTGTCTTTCCTGTACTCAAGTGTGGGGCACGGTGGCGCAAGTGGCTATTTGGCGCTTATGGCTTTGTTTTCATTTGCACCAGAAACCATGAAGCCTACCGCTTTATTGCTTAATTTATTTGTTGCAGGGATTTCATTCTATTATTATTTTAAAGCTGGGTTCTTTAATAAAAAACTATTTATAAGCTTCGCCATCGCTTCCATTCCTTTGGCTTTTTTAGGAGGCACTATTGAAGTTGATGCATCTATTTATAAAAAAATTCTAGCCGTTTTGTTAGTCTTTGCCATTCTAAAAATGCTGAATGTATTCGGAAAAGAAAACGACAAAATTAAAGATGTTAAGCTTTGGCAAGGTTTAGTTGTTGGTGGTATTATCGGATTCTTTTCAGGACTGATAGGTATAGGTGGTGGCATTATATTAACGCCTGTTATTTTACTCTTGCATTGGGGTAAAATGAAGGAAGCCGCAGCCGTTTCTGCCCTTTTTATTTGGGTGAATTCTGCAGCGGGACTAATCGGACAAATAAGTAGCGGCGTAACTATTGAAAAAGAATCGTTTTTATTAGTCGCCATCGCCTTAATTGGAGGTGTTTTAGGCGGTTATTACGGCAGTAAAAAAATTAACAACACCAAATTACGATACATTTTAGCCTTTGTACTCATTATAGCTTGTGCTAAATTATTTTTCACATAAAATGATTGACAAAAAACACATAACAGGCCTTATTTTATCTGGCGGAAAAAGTAGCCGGATGGGTACCGATAAAGGTTTTTTAAGCCTTAACGGAAAACCCTTCATGCAATACAGTATTGATGCTTTAAAGCCTTTGGTTTCTGAAATTATCATCGTTTCAGACCACACAGCTCATGATGCTTTAAATTATAAAAGGGTTAGTGATAATATTAAAAATGCGGGACCCGTAGCAGGCATTGCCGCTGGATTAGAAGCTTCAAAAACCGTTTACAACTTGGTTTTAAGTTGCGATATTCCATTGATTAAAACATCAATTTTAGAAAAGCTTATACAGAATATGGATACCGATTTCGATATCATTCAAATTGAAAGCAACAATAAATCCATGCCACTCATTGCTTTGTACCACAAACGCTGTGCGCCTATTTTTAAAAATTTGGTTATAAATGATGAAAGACGCTTACGGGTTGCTGTGAACACCTGTAAGGTTAAAAATGTGGTTTTAAATACGGAAGAAGAACAGCTAAGTACTATGAATGTAAACACACAAGAAGAACTAAAACAATTGAAAGATGCTTTTAACCATTAAATATTTCGGACTTATTGCTGAAGTCACGCAGAAAAGCGAGGAAACTTTAGAGTTTTCAGGCAAACATATTTCTGAGCTTTTAACACTTTTGTATACTAAATATGAAGCTTTGAAAACCAAAGATTTTCAAGTGGCCCAGAATCAAGAATTGGTTGCTACAGATGCTATAGTAAACGGACAAGAAATTGCATTGTTACCTCCGTTTGCTGGCGGGTAATTTATAACGGTTATTTAAGACCTTTCAGGTTTCTAAAACCTGAAAGGTCTGGAAAAGTAAAAATATAAATCACAAATTAGGTAGGAAGAGATTCCTGCCTTCGCAGGAATTAAAATGAGATACAACAGACACATCATACTATCAGAAATTGGTCAGGAAGGGCAAGATAAAATTTCAAAAGCCAAAGTATTAGCTATTGGCGCTGGTGGTTTAGGTTGCCCAATCTTGCAATACCTCGCAGCAGCTGGTGTTGGCACCATTGGCATCATCGATTTTGATACGGTTGACTTATCAAACTTACAACGTCAAATTTTATTTGGTAGCGCTTCAATAGGCAAAAATAAGGCACTTGCGGCTAAAGAACGTTTATCCGATTTAAACGCAGATATTACCATAAACACCTACCCCGAACGCTTAACACATCAAAATGCATTAGAGCTTTTCGAACAGTATGATATTATTATAGATGGTTCCGATAATTTTGAAACGCGCTATTTGGTAAACGATGCCTGCGTAATCACCAACAAACCACTCGTTTTTGGTTCTATATTTAAGTTTGAAGGTCAGGTTTCGGTATTTAATTATCAAAACGGCCCTTCATACCGCTGTCTTTTCCCGAATCCACCAGAAAAAGGTGCTGTTCCTAACTGCTCTGAAATTGGTGTTTTAGGTGTCCTCCCTGGCATTATAGGCACCATGCAGGCTAACGAAGTCTTAAAAATTATTTTAGGGATTGGCAACGTGCTTTCAGGACAACTTTTATGCTACAATGCATTAACGCTTCAAAACACGATTTTAAAAATCAACCGTTCTGAAAGCGCTATTGAATTGGTTTTAAAAGACAAGGATAATTTTCAAAAGCAACACATTAATATAGGCTGTGAAGTTCCAACAGAGAACATTTCAATTTACGATGTTTCATTAGAAGATAACATGCAATTTATCGATGTACGAGAAGACCACGAACAACCAAAAGTTGAAGCTATTCCTATCACATATGTACCGCTATCTGAATTAGAAGAAGGATACATCAACATAGACACTTCCAAAAAGGCTTATGTTTTTTGTCAAGCAGGAATACGTAGTGAACATGCTGTAGAACGACTTCAAGAATTGGGCATTACTAATTGTTTTAGTCTGATTGAAGGCGCTGCGGAAATTAATGATTATTTAAATGAGCAATTGGAAACTAAATCAGTAAAATCATAAAATTTATAATAACAAGAGCCTTTAGGTTTTTGAAACCTGAAGGCTCTGAAAAACATATACAATGGAAACAAAAAAAACTAAAAACGTATTTCAAGAAGGCGCAATAACTTCCGATTTTATTGGGAATTCAATTTACAAACACCAAACAAAAACAAGCATTGGCGCGCATAACATTTTCCTCGGACAAGTTAGAGCCGATGAGATTGACGGAAAAACCGTTTCTGCCATAGAATACACGGCTTACGAGGATATGGCTAATCAGAAATTCTACGACATTCGTGAGTCTGCTTTCGAGAAATTCGACTTAACCTGCATGCATATTTATCACAGTTTAGGTACTGTAAAAGCAGGCGAAATTTGCTTATTTGTATTCGTGTCCTCACCAAGACGAAAAGTAGTATTCGAAGCTCTAGAATACATCGTTGAAGCCATTAAAGCCGATGTTCCGGTTTTTGGAAAAGAGATTTTCGAAGATGACTCGCATCAATGGAAGGTTAATAATTGATTATTTTTTAATGACTAATGATTATTCCTATGAAACCCTGAAGGAATTGATTATTTATTATTGAATATTGATTATTCCACTGAAACCCTGAAAAAAATGATTATTTATGAAGGAAGCCTTAAAAAATAGAACTAAAATTTTTGCACATAATTGCATTAAAATCACAGGGCAATTCCCTAACAATTATTTAGCAAATCATATAAAAGGGCAATTAATTAGATGTTCTACTTCTGTTGCAGCAAATTATAGAGCGACTTGTATTGCACAATCAAAAGCTAGTTTTATATCCAAAATAAGTATCGTAATTGAAGAAGTTGATGAATCGAATTTTTGGATCGAATTTGCTTTAGATGAAAATTTAATTCAGAAAGAAAGCGTAGAATGCATCTTGAAAGAATCACGAGAATTAACAGCAATTTTTATGGCTTCTAGGAAAACAGCAAGCATAAATAGGCAATAAAAAAAATAAATCTAAAAAGGGTCAACATGTATAATTTTTAAATAGAATTCGCTTTAAGTCAATAGTTAATTCAAAAATAAAACAGTGAACTAAACTTGATAAAATCTCAAAAATTAAAAACAAACTTTTAGGTCTCTAGAAAAACGGCAAACACAAATAATCAATAAAAAATAAATTAAAAAAATATCATCTCGTTGACTCTTTAAATAGAATTCGCTTTAAATCAAAACTTAATTCAAAATAAAACAGAGAACAAATCTTGATAAAATCACGAAAATTAAAAACAAACTTTAAGGTCTCTAGAATACCAGCAAACACAAATAATCAATAAAAAATAATAATTAATCAATCCCGAAATGGTCGACATCACACATAAAAACACAACATTACGTACAGCGGTAGCACAAGCTGTGGTAAAAGTTAGTAAACCAGAAACTATAGAAGCTATTAAAAATGATACAGTTCCTAAGGGGCATGTATTTGCTATGAGTAAGGCAGCAGGGCTTTTGGGCGTAAAACGTACGCCAGATATTTTGCCTGATTGCCACCCCTTACCTATCGAATTTACAGGCGTTGAATATGAAATCAATGGTTTAGAAATTTCGGTGATTTTTACCGTGAAAACCATCTATAAAACAGGCGTTGAAGTAGAAGCTATGCATGGTGCGAGTGTTGTAGCGCTTAACATGTACGACATGCTGAAACCTATTGATAAAGGCATTGAAATTCACGCCATCAAACTCCTTAATAAAAAAGGTGGGAAATCTGACTTTAAAGACCGCTTCCGTAAAGATTTAACCGCAGCTGTTGTGGTTTGTAGTGATACTATTTCGGCGGGACATAAAGAGGATAAAGCAGGGAAAGCTATTATTAAAAAGCTCGAGGAATCTGGGGTTAAAATATCAGAATACGTGATTATTCCAGATGAAAAAGACATCATTCAGCAAAAAGCTAAAAACTATCAAGAACAAGGTATCGATATGGTGATTTACACCGGAGGCACAGGTCTTTCGGGTAGAGATGTCACGCCTGAAGCTTTACTTCCAATTTTAGACAGACGTATTCCAGGAATTGAAGAGGCCATTCGTGGTTACGGACAAGAACGTACGCCGTTTTCCATGCTGTCAAGAAGTGTTGCTGGCACGATTTCAGACACGCTAGTTTTGGCGTTACCAGGATCGACTAATGGTGCTAAAGAATCTATGGACGCTATTTTCCCTGGGGTTTTGCATAGTTTTAGAATATTGAAGGGGGCTAGGCATGATTAAAAATGTTGATGCGTTGAATTGTTTAATCGTTGAGTCGATTAACCGATTAAACAAATACACAGCTAAACAAATAAACAAATCAAAGTAATGAGCGAGAATAAAAACATATTACAAGATTCACACGGTAGAGATCACGCTTACTTGCGTATATCACTTATCGAACGCTGTAATTTAAGGTGTACCTATTGCATGCCAGAAGAAGGTGTTACCCTCTCTCCTAAAAGTGATTTAATGACCTACGAGGAGATATACGAAATCGCCAAAACTTTTGTAGATAATGGCGTTACCAAAATTAGATTAACAGGTGGCGAACCTTTAATTAGAAAAGACATTCCTATTATTTTGGAAAAACTCGCCACTTTACCGGTAGAACTTTCTATCACTTCCAATGCGGTGATTATTGATAAATACATTGATGTATTAAAAAAGTACGGTGTTAATAAAATCAATGTGAGTTTAGATTCTTTAGATGAAAGTAAATTTAAACACATTACACGACGACATGAGTTTAAAAAGGTGTACAACAACATTTTACTTTTAGTTAAAGAAGGTTTTACCGTAAAGGTTAATGCCGTTTTAATGAAAGGTTTTAATGAAAATGAAATCATCGATTTTATCAACTTCACCAAAGATTTACCTATTTCGGTGCGCTTTATAGAATTCATGCCTTTTGATGGTAACAAATGGGATATGAGCAAAATGGTTTCTTATGCTGAAGTGATGCGTTATGTTCACGACGCTTTCGCGGAAGACGAAGTAGAACGCTTACAAGATGCGCCTAATGATACTTCTAAAAACTATAGAATCAAGGGCTATCAAGGTTCTTTTGCGATTATAAGCTCGGTAACCAATCCGTTTTGCGATTCTTGTAACAGACTGCGTTTAACTGCAAACGGCCAGCTTAAAAACTGTTTATTTTCTTCAACCGAATCCGATTTATTAACTACGCTTCGTGCTGGAAAATCTATTGAATCTGTGATTCAAAAAGCGGTGTGGGCGAAATTGAAAGTCCGCGGTGGTATGGATACCTTAAAAAAACTTCAAGAACCGGAATTGCATACTAATAATAGGAGTATGACGGCTATTGGGGGGTAAAAAAATGTATTCATTACAAATTGAACATTGTTAATTGTTAATTGTTAATTGTTAATTGTTAATTGTAAAATTTATTTATTAAAATGAAGCGGTTTTTTAAAATCCTATTTTCAACTTTTGGGTTGATTATTTTAACAATTTCATGTAATAATAATCGAGATATTTCTTCTGAAGACATCGTTAAAAATTACTATTCAGCTTTAAATCATGGTGATTTTAAATTGATTTCTAAGTATATAACGGACAGTATTCAAACTACAGAAAAGGATTTTTTATTGACAAGAACCAAAAAAGAACTTTACACCCAATTTAGATGGGACTCTGTATTTACCCCTAAATATAAGATTGTTGAAATTAAAAATTATAAGGATTCGATTGGTGTTACAATCTCCAAAACATGCAAACGAATCAAGTTTCTTCAAGATTCCGCTATGGTTTACAAGGCTACATTTGTTTTAAAAGATAAACGTATTCAAAAAATTCATACTACTGATTATATCTTTCTAGATTTCAAAAAATGGCAGTCTAGACGCGATACGCTTACAACTTGGATAGATGAAAATTATAGTAACCTTTCTGGATTTTCAACTGATTTAACTCCTAAAGGAGCAAGTAACTACCTTAAAGCTATTGAACTTTTTGAAAACAATAGAAAAACTGAACACTAAAACAAAACTGTTTAAAAAGTGACATCTCCGGCGTCGATATGCTTTAAAATACAAATCCAAGCGCATTTTAAATATCGAACGCATGGGAGACATCGCACTCGAGTAAAGTGTGTTTTTTATATTTTATGAAGATTATTTCACTAAAACTTTCTTTTGAAAACTACTTTTAGGAGCTTCACAAAGTGAACATTCATAAGTTGCATCTAAACTTTCAAAAGGGGTGTTTGGCGCGATATTTTGAGTAATATCACCATAAACTTCGTTATAAACGGTTCCACAATCCGAACATTGGTAAACCTCTTCTTCGGTTGTTTCCGCTTTAGTGGCTTGAACTTCTTCTTCAGCTTCACGCTCGGTACCTAATTGTTCAAAATACAACTGACTTAATTCCATTAACAAACCAGGCAATTCAACCTTATCTACATCTTGAACATGCATGATGTATTTCTGCGTGTTCGGGTCGAAATTTTTAGCGTATAGAAGGTTATAAGTATCTCTAATTTTAAAATCGCCTATAGCTTCTGGCTGTTTATTTTTTTCAATAACAATGGATGTAAAGTTATAAGTATCGCTCTCGTAACTGGTAATCCCAAAGGTTAATCCGTAGGTACTAATATCATTTTGATCGAAATTAGTTACCAAATATTTTTTAAGATTTAAAGCTTCTCTGTCGTTAACCGGTAAGTGCCAGTTCATCTCTAACATCGAATGACGCACATTAATACCAAACTTACCTAAAAACTTCTCCCACTGCAACTTAGACTTTAAAGGAATTCCTTTTACAATAAAAGATTTCCAAGGCGTTATAGAAATTTTACCAATTTTGTTATCCGAACATAAGTCGCACATCGCTTTTAAGAAAGCCACATCGTAGCGGTTATTTCTCCAATATAATCCTAACCAATAGCGATCGGTTCCAATACGATTCATCCCTTCATAATAAGGAAAAGGATAAAATGGTACTTCCAAAGGATGATCAACGGTTCTATTATTTGTATCAATAGCATCGCTAACCAATTCGAAAACGGTTTCAATAGTTTCTGGTTCCTCTTGTAAAATGCCTTCAATAGCAAATTCAATCTTATCCATATCCCAACTATAAATAAGTGCTGGATACATTAAGGTTTTTTTCCAACCTGGTAGACGTACATATAAGTACCAATAATCTTCATGCTCTGAAGCAATAAAATTCACATTACCTGTAAATAAAGGCACCAAACGTTGTTTGGGATCTGTAATGTTAACTCGTAATTTAAGTTTATGCTTAAACTGCTCTAAAATATATAAATAACGGTCGCTGGTAAGCCATGCTGTACTTGGTAAAATTTCTGCCGAAACGTATGAAGATACGATGTTTTCAATACCATCGCGTTTTGGTTTTATAAATTGAATTTTATCAAAGTTAGTTAACTTGCTTTCATCTATTTCTTCGGGTAAAATAATATCTTGACGCGACCCAAATGAAATGGCATCTAAACCCAAAGCTTCTGCTGCTTCACAAATATCTTTTAACTCACCTGGCGATAATACACCACCGTTTATTTTCAGTCTATATGGCTCTTCCATTATGCTAATACTTTTGAATTGTGAAGAATTTCTCGAACTTCGGTTTTACAGCTTCCGCAGCCTAATCCTGCTCCTGTTTTATTACATAATTCTGTAAAATCGGTACAGCCTTTTGCGATAGCGTCTTCAATATTTCCTGCGCCAACTTGACTACAAGAACATACTAATTTCCCTAAAACAGGTGTATCGTTTGAAGCGCCACGAAGCAAGGTGTTTCGCTTGTCGGCCATTTCAATTTTACTTTCAATCATGGTTTTAAATTCGGCGAATTCATTTTTATCACCCATTAATACAGCCCCTACTAGCAAGTCGTCTTTTACAATACATTTTTTGTAATAACGCTTCTTTAGGTCGGTGAAAATAATTTCTTCATAACTATCATCGTTTTCAGGAACAATAATATCGCCAATACTACACAGATTTAAATCATTGAATTTCAATATATTCATAAGTACCGAGCCATTATAAGCACAGCTAATATCGCCAGCAATAAAGTTTGCTAAAATAGTAGCTTGTTCTTCTGCTGCAGAAGTAATTCCGAATAACTGATTGTTATATTCTGCAATTTCACCAATGGCAAAAATATCTTTATGCGAAGACTCTAAATGCTGATTCACTTTCACACCTCTACTACAAGCAATACCGTTTTCTCTAGCGATATCAATGTTAGGAATGGTACCAATGGCGTAAACAATAGCGTTAGCATTAATAAGTTTACCACTTTTTAGTGTGATGTTTAATTCGCCAGTATCTTCATCATCAAACACTGTACTTACTTCATTATCAAAATAAATTTGAATACCACGCTCTTGAACATCTAAAGCCAATAGTTTACTAGAAACTTTATCTAATTGACGCTCCATTAAACGCGATGCACGTTGTACAATGGTAATTTTAGCATTTTTATGTTTCATGGCTGCAGCCAACTCTAAACCTAGTAAACCACCACCAACAATAACCACATGCTGCTCTTCTGGCGGTAAATTTGTGGCATCTAAATAGGCTTTAAATGCATCGGCATCGCCTTTATTACGCATGGTAAAACGCCCAGGTAAATCAATTTGAACATCTTTAGGAATAAATGCACGACTCCCTGTTGCCAATATTAATTTATCGAAACTGTGCGTTTCATTATCACTATCGGTTATTATTTTGTTTTCTTTATCAATGAGTGAAATTTCCTTTTCAGGATGTAATTTTATATTCAACTTACTTAATTCCTTTTCTTTGATTTTAAGAAGTTGTTCCCATGATAATTCTTCGGTCACATATTCTGGCAATAAAACCCTGTTGTAAAACAAATGAGGTTCTTTTGAAAATACGTGAATTTCGTCAACCTCGTTATATTCTCTATAATTTTGAACAAAACGGAATGCTGCAGCTCCTGCTCCAACAATAACAATTTTTTCAACGGGTTTTTTATATTTTGAAACCGCTACTCGAGTAAACTTAAAATCGGGTTCTTTTGATGTAGGGTCTACGTGTGTATTGGTTAAATTATTCGCTCGGTTTAAATCGCTTTGCAACTGTTTTCCCCAGTGCATTGGTAAAAACACCACGCCTTTTTTAATGGTATCGGTAACTTTTGCACGCACTCTTACCACACCGTTTTCTCCTTTAACTTCAGTAATGGCACCGTCTTTAATTTTATTTAAAAAAGCATCAACGGGATTAATTTCTAAAACAGGCGTTGGGTAGTGCGTTTTTAATCGAGACACTTTACCTGTTTTAGTCATGGTGTGCCACTGGTCGCGAATACGGCCTGTGGTTAAGATTAACGGATAATCTTCATTAGGCTGTACCGAGGTGTTTTCAATGGTACTTGGTATATTAAATTGTGCCTTTTGCGATGGCGTATAAAACTTTTTATCTTCAAACAATCGAGGTGTCCCTGGATGTCTGTATTCTGGAACTGGCCACTGAAAAGTGCCTTCGTTTTTTAAACGGTCGTAATTTAGGAAAGACACATCGATATTGGTGCCTTTAGTCATGGAAGCATATTCATCATACACTTCGCTCGCATTGCTAAAATTGAACCCTCTAAAGCCCATACGCTGTGCGAAATCGCAGAAAATTTCGACATCTGGTCTGGCTTCTCCTGGCGGATCTAATTCTTTAGGAAGATAAGAAATACGTCTTTCAGAATTCGTCATCGTACCTTCTTTCTCCAACCATCCAGCAGCAGGCAGTACTAAATCTGCAAAATCTACCGTATCCGATTTATGTGAAATATCTTGAACGACCACAAACTTGGCGTTTTTCATGGCACTTTCAATACGGTGCGAATTTGGTAAACTCACCAACGGATTGGTACAAGCTATCCAAACAGCTTTAAGTTTTCCGCTTTCAAGCGCGTCGAACATTTCGGTTGCTGTTAACCCTGGCTTCGGATTAATTTTATCGACACCCCAAAACTGAGCTACTTCACGGCGGTGTTCTTCATTCATTAAATCTTTATGAACGGCTAATAAATTTGCCATCCCTCCTACTTCGCGTCCGCCCATAGCGTTAGGCTGCCCGGTAAGCGAAAAAGGACCAGAACCTGGTTTTCCAACCTGTCCTGTGATAAGCGATAAATTTAAAAGCGATACATTTTTATCGGTTCCAACAACACTTTGATTAAGCCCCATGGCCCACATGCTGATAAATCCTTTTGAAAGTCCAATAATTTTGGCTGCTTTTTTAATATCGTCTTCAGGAACACCACATAATTTTGATGCTTGTTTTAACGATGTTGAAAAGATTAATTCTTTATAAGCTTCAAAACCTTCAGTATATTTTTCGATAAATTTTTCATCAATCAACCCAATTTTATACAAGCATCTTGCAATGGCATTGTATAAAATAACATCGGTTCCCGGAAGTAATTGTAAGTGTAAATCGGCGAAATTTGCTGAATCTGTTTTTCTAGGATCTACAACAATAACTTTTACATCTGGATTTTCTTCTTTGCGTTTTTCAATCCGTCTAAAAAGAATAGGATGACACCAAGCTGGGTTTGCTCCCGAAATTAAAAAGCTATCTGCCAACTCAATATCGGCATAGGAAATTGGTACAGAATCCTCACCAAATGTTTTCTTATATCCCACCACAGCCGAACTCATACAAAGTCGGGAGTTGGTATCTATATTATTAGTTCCTAAAAAGCCTTTAGTAAGCTTGTTAGCAATGTAATATTCTTCGGTTAAACTTTGTCCAGACACATAAAAAGCAACGCTATCTGGGCCATGCTTTTTTATTATGGATTTAAAAACACTTGCAGCGCGATCCATAGCCGTATCCCAACTTACACGTTCGCGCGGATGCGAACGACTCCATCGCATTTCTGGATATAAAATTCTATCGGAAATATCGTTGGCAACATAATGCAGGTTCATCCCTTTAGAGCAAAGCATGCCCTTGTTTACAGGATGATCTTTATCACCTTCAACAAAAACCTTATTATTACTGTCTTTCTTTACAATAATACCGCAGCCTACACCACAATACGAACACGTAGTTTTTACTTCATTTTTAATCATTCAGACAAGCATTTTATACTAAATAATACATTTTAACATCAGAAAACAAATAGCAACTTCATTATTCTGAATACATCAAAAAAGGTGCTTTTAAATTTTATTATGATAAAATTCAGCAATCTATTTTGAGTTTTTCCACCTCATTAGAATTAGATATCTCGAGCAATGCTACAACCTAATTCTACTTGATTTTCAGCTTTCGCTGAAACGTCGATTTAAAAAAAACTACCGTAGTCACAACCACTATGATTCCAATTATGAAATAACCATAAGACACTACGGTAGCAAAAGTTACATGTCTTGCAACTTCATTCTTTCACTTTTATTAATTCGTGATTAAACATCACTTTATAAGAACTTTTTATTAGCTGTATTCCCCTGTTTAGACTCTAATTTTAGAGTTAATAAGATGTTATACCACTAACAGAATACTACATCTTTATCACGAAATTAAGTATTAATACTTAATTTAACAACACCGCAATTAAGTAACTCAAAATAATTACACTTTTGATAATTAAAGAACACCCCTTTTAATAATTTACTAAGAATCAGTTTCAAAATAGAACAGGTTCATTAGAAGTTAAAATTAGATCGTTTTATTTTCTTTCAAATTTATTTACTAATCCTGGCGTTGCTTTATCGGCCATTCTTTGAACCACTTTATGCATCCATATTAAACAGATTGCAGACAAGAATAACATTAATATCCAACAGCTAGACCAAAGACCGGTGCCTTCTAAAAGATATCCAAAAAGAATCGGACAAATGAAACCACCTAGACCTCCAAGCACACCAACCATACCACCAACAACACCAACTTCTTCAGGAAAATAATCTGGAATATGCTTATAAACGGCTGCTTTACCAATACCCCATATCGATCCTATTATGATAGCTACAATAGCAAATATCCAAAGGTTGGCTTGAAAATATATATGTGTATTACCTTTAGCTATTAATTGTTTCTTTTGAACAGTATCACCTTCTTTAACAAGCACTTCTTGCCAAGATTCTTTAATTGGAAAAATATGAAACTCTTCATCGGCTTGAGCTAGTTTATCGGTTTTAGCATTTATAGGATACTTAACACCTTCGAGTTCAATATAGGTATCGGTAACATCTGTAACGACTCCTGAAGCTTTCGCCATAACCCCCTTACCTGCAGAATAAATATCCATTTTTGGTACAATTAAAATGGCGCTAAAAACCAAGGTAGACCCAAGCACCCAATACATTACTTTTCTTGCTCCTACTTTATCGGACAACCAGCCACCAAAGGCTCTAATAATCCCTGAAGGCAAACTAAAACATGAAGCTAATATTCCTGCGGTTACCAAATCTAAACTGTAAACATTAGTATAATATGGCACCAACCAACCTGCAAAAGCCACGAAGCAACCAAATACTAAAAAGTAATACAAACCAAATCGCCATACTCTAATACTTTTAAGTGGTGTCATCATCGCTTTTAAATTTTTAGAGCTTGATGCCGGTTTTTTATTTTTAGTGGTTAAAAAAAACACCACTGCCATGATAACTAAACCTGCAGCATACATTTTTGGCATGTCTCTCCACCCCTCTAAATTTGTTTTATTATCGGTTAGGAAATTTAAAAGTTTAGGCCCTACCAATGTTGTTACTGCGGCACCAGCATTACCTGCCCCAAATATTCCCAGAGCAAGCCCCTGCTTTTCTTTTGGAAACCAAACCGAAGTAAAAGCAATTCCAACTGCAAAACTAGCACCTGCTAGACCAAATCCTAAACTACATAAGGCAAAAGCCCAAAAGTCGTTGGCATAAGACAACAAATACATAGGAACCGCACACAATAATAATAAGGCAACAAAAACAGGCTTCCCGCCCAACTTATCGGTTAAAATACCAGCTGGTAACCTAAAAATAGCACCCGTTAACACAGGAATACCTATTAACCACCCAATTTGTACTCCACTCCAATCAAACACTTGATTGTCTACTAAAAAAGTAACTAAAATTCCATTTAGCAACCACGCTGCAAAACAGAATGTAAAAGCTAAAGTGTTTATAAATAGTATTTTATTTGCGCCTTGTGTTGTGCTCATAGTTATAGTATTTTTAAATTTATAGTACAGAAACCATATATTCTTCAATACAAAACTAAGTATAAATACGTAATTATCATCCAAAAAATACGTAATTATATAAAAATGTGAGTTTAATAATTTATGAAAGGACTTTTTGAATAATTATTAAAAGGACTCGATTTTATTAAAAAAATTTGAAATATTAAAATACATTCTATGGAAAAAAACTGCTTAAAACATTTTTGAGAATCCATACTATTGCAGTTTATAATAAGCATGGTACATTTTGAAAATCATCAAACTCAATTAGACTTAGCCATAATAACCAATATAGCTAAGTCTTGCTCTACCCCCTGTGACTTCTAGTAAACAGGAGTTCGCAAAGTATAAGATAAAATATTACAATAGGGAACAGGTCGTTTAAATTTATGATCAAAAACGGGCAGATAAAGTTAAAAAGTAAGGACTAGCCCAAATCAAACTCTTTGGCTTTATTACTAAGTTCCATTAAGTTTTTAACTTCTAGTTTTTTCATCAAATTAAAACGATGGACTTCAGCAGTTCGCTTACTAATATTAAGTTCTTCAGCGATATCCTTGTTGTTTTTTAATTGCAGTACTAAATTAAGTATTTGCTTTTCGCGTTTGGTTAAATTAAACGGATCAATTTTCACCTTCTTTTCTGTAACAACTTCGGTATTTGTGTTTCCGTTTACAAAATTATTCATGATGATTGCCGAAACATCGCCTGTAAAATACTTACCTCCAGAAGCAATATTGGTCAACGCTTTTAAAAACTCTTCTTTACTTGCTCCTTTTAATAAATAACCATCGGCACCAGCTTGAATAGCCTTTACAACATATTCTTCTGAATCGTGCATAGACAACACCAAAGTACGCACGTCGGTGTACGTATCATTAATAGCTTTAACCACCTCTATACCGTTCATTTCTGGCATTCTAATATCCACGATCAACACATGTGGTTTCGTAGAAGCTATAATCTCTAAGGCTTCTTTTCCGTTTGAAGCTTCAGCAATAACTTTAATTCCAGATTGATCTTCTAAAAGTGCTTTTATGCCATCTCTCACCAAAACATGGTCGTCTGCAAGCACAACATTAATTATGTCCATAGATTCTAAATATAAGTACAAAAATAATAAAATTAAGTAAAAACTACGTATTTATATTTTAAGTGCTGTTACTTGAATTTCTATTTTCATTTTATCATTGGCTAATCCCGCCGAAAACATGGTTGCAGCCGGTTTCGCTGCTCCAAAATACTTTTTTAAAACTGGCCAACAGGCTTCAAACAAATTAGCATCTGGCAAAATATAGGTTACGCGTACTACATCTGCTAAACTAGCATGGGCTTGTTCTAGTGTGTCTTTTATATTGAGCAGACATTGTTCGGTTTGTTCAACAATATCATCACTTATCTGCATGGTTTTATAATTGTAACCTGTTGTTCCCGATACAAATATCCAATCGCCTTGAACCACAGCTCTGGAATAACCAATTTCTGCTTCAAAGGATGAACCAGAACTTATTAATTTTCGTTTCATCAATTAAAAAATACGTATTATTAAAAGGTATGTCTTACTACACTTCTTTTAAAGGAATATTCAAAGTAATTCGGGTGCCTTTTCCTTTTTCAGAACTAATAAAAAATCGGCCATCAATGTATTTAATTCGTTCGCGCATAAAGGTCATTCCCATACCACCATCGCCAGTTTTAATATGCTTAACCTTTTTAGGATCGAAACCTTTGCCATTATCGTCAATTACAATACTTAAAATGTTTTTACTATGCGATAAAGACACTAGAATATGCGAAGATTCGGCATATTTAATAGCGTTATTAATGGCTTCTTGAGTAATTCTGTAAATATTTATTTCGGTAAGTGAATCTAAACGCTGATTAAAATCGGTTTTATTAAAAAGCATGATTTGCTTCCCAGTAAGTTTCGATAATTCTTGAATAAGCTTCGCAATGGCAGGAACCACACCATGATCGGTTAATTCTGGTGGCGTTAAATTAAAGGTCGCCGTTCTAATCCCTTTTATAATTTCGGTAGTAAGGGTTTTTAAATGTTCAATTTTCGAAGTTGCTTTTTCAATGTCTTGGGTATCGATACTTTCTAAATTATATTTCAACCCAGTTAGCATTTGCCCAATGCCATCATGTACGTCTTTAGCAATTCTATTTTGTTCCTTTTCTTGGTTTTCAATAATCTTACTCGAAATAATTTTTTGCTGGTTCATCTTTTCCTCAAAACTTGCCGCAGTAAGTCTGGCAATTTCTAATTGCGCCACTTTCCTTTCGGTAATTTCGGAAGCGATAATAAGTATTTCCGATTTATCTTCAGTAGGACTATAGGGTATTATGGCCATTTCTAACCACACATCAACATGATTTTTGGTTGTAGATTTTACTTCACCTTGCCAACCCGTTTTTTTATGCTTTGCAATAAGATCCTCAATGGCCAACTGTTCATTTTCTACCGGCGAAAGTGTCGTCCAAAACAGGCCTTTATCGTTTAATTTCGAGTAATTATACAAACGCGAAAACTTATTGCCCATGTGCACAATTTGTCCGTTTGGTAAAATTCTAGCAAACAGCAGCGTGTCGTCCATGGCACGGCTAAGTGCTCGTAATTCTTTTATCGATTTTTCTTTAGCGATACTTAATTCATCGGCATCAAAAGCCATTTTTTTGGCGTGTTTTTCGGCATATAATAATTCTGTAAGTACCCCTTTAACCGATTTTGCTGCGGGCCAAAAAATAAATAAAAACTCAGCCAATAGAATTAATAAGGTTAATCCAGTTAACCACATTTCTAACTGTCTAAGTCGCGTTACTTTTCTGTCGGCCTCAAGATCGTATTGATTCACAATATCGTCCATCATCAACAAAAAGTCGCCTTCATTATTTTTGACAACTTCTACTTCCGAAGCAAAATTAGAAAAGCTTAAAGATGGATTGTTTTCAATTTTAGTAATAATGGCTTTTGAAGCGAAGTTAATCCTGTCGAATACAGGATTTAATATGGCAAAACGCGCATGGATTTCCGATGTGTTTTTTTCAGGAAGCCCTAAACTATCATTTCCATTTTGAAGTGCATAATGCGAAAGCTCCCAAAGATTTAGAGTTTCTTTTATTTTATTTTTAAGCCAAATTCTTTTATCTAAAGCAGTTTCCGAAGATAAGGAAACCACATCTTTTGTGAGTTTCTGGCTAAGCATACGCTGCCTTCCCGCCACGTTAATAACCGAAGAATCGGTGGCCTGATCGTTAAGGTGATTACGTATAAGTAGCTGGCTAACAATTACCGAAACGGCAATGGTGCTTAATGCAATAATATAAAGGCGACGTAATTTATCAAACGTTCTTTGGTCTAATGAATTACCTCGCTTTGCCATACGTTGCACTTTATGAAATTGCTTGTTTTACCAAGGCTAAACTCTTATCTGAATAAGGTAATTTTAAGGCTGCTTCATGGCCTTTATCAGACATTTTAACCCAGGTTTTTTTAAGAATATCAATGATTTTTTCATCATCGTGTTTGGCCGCAAATTCCTCGAAGTAATAATCTAAAAACACCAAACAAACGGTATCTTCAAGAATTTGAGTTTCCTCATTTTTCTTAATAAGTTTCTTATTAATCAACAAAGAAACGCGGTCTACAAACTGCGCATCATAACCAACTTGAGTTAAAATTTCGGCCGTTATTTCGGCGTGCATTTTTTTAAGAGTCTCACGCCACTTTAAATACCCAACACGATCCATAGGATATTCGTCTCTAGCTATTTTCCAACGACAAATATGTTGGGCGCGTGCTGCAATTTGAAGGGCTTTTGAAGCATCTGGATTAAACTGCAATAACTTCCTAGACATACGTTGCGAGTACAACAATTCTTTAGGATAATCCAAACCAGAAACCTGGTAAGTATTTGTGTCTTCTGCGTTTTTTTTATCAATTAAGGCTATTGCGGTTTCAAATCTTGTAGGCTTCATCTTATGTATATTTACTTTTCGTTAATCTGAAAAGCCAATATACACATTTCCCTTTTTAATTTTAACAGGATAGGTCGCAATTTTTAAATCTTCGCCTCCTAAATTCGAACCATCTTCCAAAGAAAAATTCTTTTTATGCATCGGGCAAGCCACTTTTGGAACGCCATCTTTGTCGCCAATCATCCCTAAAGACAAAACCATTTCCATTTTATGCGGACATAAATTCTGAGTCGCATACCATTTTCCAGTTCTTACAAAGTTATAAACCGCAATTTGTTTGGTTTTATACTTGATGCAGGCCCCGCTATTTTCAGGAAAATCTTCAACCACCCCTACTTTAAACCACTCCTTAACATTATCTTCTGAAACAGATTGGTATTGATTAAGTATATCTTGCTCTTGCATATCTCTATTTTTTGTTAATTCCTTTTATTATGTTGATTCGTTTAACTGTTTAATTGTTTAACCGACGTTTCAAATAAACAAATCTACTTTTTTATTCTGTTTATGCGTTTAATCGTTAATACGTTTAACCGATGTCACGATTACACAAATAATCGATTTAACGAATCAACTGTATTATTTTATTGGCGTTACCACAAGGGTCGGGCTTTCCGCTATATCTTTTTTATCGTACCTCAAAAAAGGATGCCGCTTCAATCCCTAACGCGAACTGTCTGCCATTTTCAGTGTTTGTCATTAGTTAAATTTCATCCGCAAACAAACTTTTAACTTTTAACTTTCCACTTTTAACTTTTCCTTAATTCCAAGCCTTAGGCATTTTTTGATCACGCATTGGAACAAACGCTAAGTTATCATCAGTATCATCAGAATTCACAAAATGCTTGAAACGTTTCATCATTTCTGGATCTTCGATAGCTTGTTTCCACTCACATTCGTATTTGTTAACCAAACCTTGCATTTCAGTTTCTAATTCTTCAGCAATTCCTAAAGAATCTTCAATAATAACTTTCTTTAAGTATTCAATACCACCGTCTAATTTTTCTAACCAAGGCGCAGTTCTTACTAAAGGTCCTGCCGTTCTAATGTAGAACATTAAGAATCTATCTAAGTACTTAATTGCAGTTTCATCATCTAACTGCTCTGCAAATAATATGGCGTGTTTTGGTGTTGCTCCACCATTTCCACATACATATAAATTCCATCCACCTTCAACAGCAATCAATCCGAAATCTTTTCCTCTAGCTTCGGCACATTCTCTAATACATCCCGAAACGCCTCCTTTTAATTTGTGTGGTGAACGCAAGCCTCTATATCGGTTTTCAATATCGATAGCAAAAGTAACACTTTCGTGCATACCGTAACGACACCAAGTAGAACCTACACAACTTTTCACTGTTCTAAGCGATTTACCGTAAGCATGACCACTTTCAAATCCGGCATCAACTAATTCTTTCCAAATTAATGGTAATTCATGAATTTGTGCTCCGAATAAATCAATACGTTGGCCACCAGTTATTTTTGTATATAAATCGTATTTTTTAGCAACTTCACCAATTATAATTAACTGGTCTGGTGTAATTTCTCCACCAGCAACTCGTGGCACTACAGAGTAGGTACCATTACGCTGAATATTAGCTAAATACTTATCGTTTGTATCTTGAATTGCTACTTGACGGTTTGGCGTTTCCATAGTAATTGTCGCAAAAATAGATGCCAATGCAGGCTTACAAATTTCGCAACCATGGCCTTCACCAAAAAGGTTTAAAGCTTCGTCGTAATCGGCAACTTTATTCACTTTTACAAGATCGTAAAGCTCCTGACGGTTAAAACTAAAGTGCTCACACAATACCTCTTTAACCTCTTTACCTTGCGATTTTAAAGTTTCGTTTACTAAATCGACAACCATTGGTTTACAACCACCACAACCTGTTGTTGCTTTAGTTTTTGCAATAACATCACCTAAATTCTCGCAACCACCTTCGGTAATTGAGCAGCAAATATCACCTTTGGTAACACTCTCACAAGAACAAACTTGTGCTGCATCTGGTATATCTAAAACGCTTCCGAAAGAAGAACCTCCTTCGCCTCTTGCACCAATAATTAACTCTTCAGCATCCTCAGGAATTGGTAATCCGTTTAAATATATTTGATGAAACATGTTGTAGTCTGAAGCATCGCCAATTAAGATTCCTCCTAGTAACAAATTACCATCATGACTAATATTAACACGTTTGTATAAGTTTTTTGTTTTATTCTCGAAAATAATCGAATAGCCTTTTTCAACTGGCATAAACGGCTCACCAAAACTTGCTACATCAACACCAATTAATTTTAATTTGGTAGACATATCAATTTCTTCAGCCATTAAAACATCCGTATTTCCTATAATTTGATTTACTGCAACCTCAGCCATATCGTAACCTGGCGCTACTAAACCGTAAATCATATTGTTATAAAGCGCTACTTCACCAATGGCAAATATTTCTGGATCGGAGGTTTGCATTCTGTTATTTACAACAATACCACCACGTACGCCCATTTTTAAATCACAGGTTTTTCCTAGCTCATCACGAGGTCTAATTCCCGCCGAAACCACAAGCATTTCAACATCAATCTTATCGTACTCGCCAAACTCCATACCTGTAATTACATCGTCGCCTAAAATTTTATTAGTAGCTTTAGATAAATGCACATTTATCCCTAACGATTCAATTTTTTCTTGAAGCACTTTACTTCCACGCGTATCTAATTGTCTTGGCATTAATTTAGGCGCAAACTCCACAACATGTGGTTCGAAACCCATATCCTTAACCGCTTTCGCAGCTTCAAGACCTAATAAACCACCACCAAGAACCGCTGCTTTAACAGTTTCTTTTCGGTCGCCAATAACTTCTTTAGCATAACCTAGCATGTCTTCCAGATCTTCAATCGTTCTATAAACAAAAACACCTTTCTTTTCTATACCACTAATGTTTGGTACGAATGGCGCAGAACCGGTTGCTAAAACCAGATAATCGTATTTATAGTGTAAATCTTTTGTTGTTGTAATCTTCTTTGAAGAACGATGTATATCGGTAATACGCTCGCTAGTAATTAGCTCAATTCCGTGTTCCTCATACCACTCTCTAGGCGCCATTTCTAAAGCCTTAGCGTCTTGGTTTTCAAAAAACTCACTTAAATGAACGCGGTCATAAGCAGGTCTTGGCTCTTCACCAAAAACAGTGATTTTAAATTCTTTATTTTTAGATTGCTCTACAAATTTTTCACAAAACTTATAACCAACCATTCCGTTTCCAACAACAATAACGTGTTTCATCTGTATAGTTTTAATTTGTTAAATCGGTCAGATGTAATTCGCAATGTTAAATCCTTTTAAAACTTAGATTTTAACATATACGCCTTTCATAATTACGTATTTGAAAACAAAACTAAGTATTTATACGTATTTCTAAGTGTCTTATTTGAAGAAATTTTTGAAGAATATCAATTATTGTCGATTTCTCAAATAGATTTAAGAATTATTGCGTTTTAGAAAAATTATAGGATGAGTTTTAGTGAAATCTTAAACCGCCTTTACCGTTATACTAACGCTCTTAGATGCGGGCGTTTTAGCCGTATGCGCAAAACTATCTAAAGGCACTAAAACATTGGTTTCGGGAAAATAAGTAGCACAGCAATTTTTAGGAATATCGTAACCAACAACCTTAAAATTAGGTGCTTTTCTAATCACGCCATTAAATTCCGATTGCAAATTAACAAGCTGTTGCTCTTGTAAACCGCGTTCCTGCATGTCTTCTCGGTTCATAAAAATAACACGTCTTCCGTTATAAACCCCACGATAGCGGTCGTCTAAACCATAAATTGTGGTATTAAATTGGTCGTGACTTCGTATGGTCATCATAATTAACTCATCTGCTTTTAACTTCCAATTTGGCAACTTATTTATTGAAAAATTAGCCTTTCCTGTTGTGGTTTTAAACTTTCTAATACGCGCACCATTTGGTAAATAAAACCCTGAAGGTTGCTTTAATTTGGTATTATAATCTTTAAAACCATCAACGACTTCCGCGATATCTTCACGCACCAAATTGTAATCATCTTTATACTGCAACCAATTAATTTTCGAGCGGTCTTTTAAAGTCGCATGTGCTACCCCACAAACCACAGCAACTTCACTAAGTAATGCCGATGAGCAGGGTTCTAAAACACCTTTTGTGGACGACACCACCCCCATAGAATTTTCGACACTTTGCAACTGTAACCCCGATTTTTGATAGTCTTTTTCGGTTCTTCCCAAGCATGGAAAAATTAATGCTTCCTTTCCAGTTACTAAATGCGAACGGTTTAATTTTGTACTAACATGCACGGTTAAATTGCAATTCCCTAAGGCTTGTGCAGAATACGTAGTATCTGGAACCGCCGAAATAAAATTGCCTCCCAAACCAAAAAATACTTTTGCCTTTTTCTCATGCATGGCTTTAATCGCATCAATCACCGAATATCCGTGTTTAGCACTAGGTTTAAAGCCGTATTTTTCTTCAATTTTGTCTAAAAAAGCTTGAGGTGCTGCTTCAAAAATCCCCACCGTTCTATCGCCTTGAACGTTAGAATGCCCACGAACAGGACATGTACCTGCTCCTTCTTTTCCTATACTACCTTTTAAAAGCAGCAAATTAACAACTTCGCGAATATTATCAACCGCATTTTCATGCTGTGTTAAGCCCATGGCCCAGCAAATAATGATTTTTTCATTATTCAGAATTAAATCGAAAACTTGATTAAATACAGTTTCAGAAACTCCTGAAGCTTTTAAGCATTCATCGAAATTATAGGTTTTTAAATCGGCTATAAAGGCATCGTAACCTTGGGTGAATTCTTCAATAAAGGCTTTATCAAAAACACCGCCTTTTTGCTCTTCTTCAGCTAATAATTTTAAAAGTATGGCTTTAAAAAAAGCCACATCACCATTAATGGTAATTGGCACAAACACATCGGCAATTTGTGTTCCGCCGGTTAATAATTTTATAGGGTTTTGCGGATTGGTAAATCTAACCAATCCGGCTTCTGGTAGCGGATTGATAGCCACCACTTTTCCACCATTATTTTTACATTTTTCTAAAGCGGTTAACATTCTAGGGTGGTTTGTCCCTGGGTTTTGCCCAACGACTAGCACCAATTCGGCTTTATATAAATCGTCTAAAGTCACCGAACCTTTACCAATTCCTAGAGTTTCAGACAATGCACTTCCACTCGCTTCATGACACATATTAGAGCAATCGGGCAGATTAGAAGTTCCATACTCTCGAACGAACAATTGGTATAAAAAAGCGGCTTCATTTGTGGTTCGCCCCGACGTATAAAACACAGCTTCATCAGGAGAATCTAAAGCATTTAAATGCGTACCAACCTTATTAAAAGCATCTTCCCAGGAAATGGGTTGATAATGAGTTGCTCCTTCAGTAAGAAACATAGGCTCGGCTAAACGTCCTGATTTTCCAATCTCGAAATCGCTCCAACTGGCTAATTCATCAACGGAATGTTTATTGAAAAATTCGGTGCCTATGGTTTTATTTTGAGCTTCTTCAGCAATGGCCTTAATACCATTTTCGCAAAACTCACCTAAAGAAGAACGCTCATCATCAGGATCTGGCCAAGCACAACCCGGACAATCAAAACCGCCCTTTTGATTCATTTTAGCGCCTAATTTAAAAGCATCGGCCACATTCATATATTTTGAAACTTGACTAACAGCCGCGGCAATTCCACCAAACCCCACACTATTTATAGCTGGTTTTGAGATTTTTAGGTTTTCTATAGTTTCTGGTGTTAAGGCTTTTTCTTCGGTAGTAGAACTCATAGTAGTTAGTTTGGTAAATCAAATATCGTATATTTTAATTAAAATGCTAATCAAATTGAAAAAACAGCGAGCTCCTATCATAACGAAACCATTATGGATTAAAGTCACCGCAAAGGTCATTTTTTAATAATAAAATTTGTTCCATTTCCATCGTCTGCTCTGCGATGATGCTCATTAACTATCTCATCAGTTATATTTTCTGTACTCCAGCATCCATATCCAATTCCCAAAAAGTGTCTGCCCCAATTTTTCTGTTTTAATTCTGGATACTCCTGTTGTCATTTTCTTGAACTTCGGCCTTTTAATTTCTTTACCAAATCACTTATTCGTAGTGATGGACGACATTCTAAAGGTATGTGAACTTGGTCTTTAGATATTATTCCTTTTAATATTTGGACATCTTAGACATCACTTGTTTGGATCATCATGGAACGGCAACACATCTGAACATCACTTTTTAAAACATGTTGTACTTAATACGAGACAAAAAGTCGCATATTGCTTTTAAATGCACTATTTTTTGTATTTTTGGTACATATGCAAATCAGAAGAGATAAAATGTCCCAAATCAATAAACTTGCAAAACTTCCACCAAAAAGAGAAAAGGTAGAAACTATTGAAATTCTTCGTCAATTGAGTAAATCCTCAAATTCATTAGGAGAATTAAAAGGAATTGCTAAAACTATTCCTAATCAGGAAATGTTGGTAAATGCTGTTGTTTTACAAGAAGCTAAAGATAGTTCGGAAATAGAAAATATCATTACAACACAAGATGAACTATATAAAGCTTTAGCGACAAACACAAAACAACCAACTCAAGTTAAAGAAGTTATAAATTATAGAAGTGCTATTTTTTCTGGTTTTGAATTAATTCAGAAACAAGGATTTTTAAAGCTAAAAGATATCGAAACTATTCAAAAAACCATTATCGAAAATAATGCTGGAATTCGCTCAATGTCTGGAACTGTGCTAAAAAATGATAAAACTGGAGAAATTATCTATACACCACCACAAGAAAAAGACGAAATTTTAGATTTACTTGGCAATTTCTTAGAACATTTTAATGTTAAACAAAACGATTTAAATCCGCTAATTAATTTGGCTATTTTACACTATCAGTTTGAGAGTATTCATCCATTTTATGACGGAAATGGAAGAGCAGGAAGAATACTTAACATTTTATACCTAATTATAAACGACCTTTTAGATATTCCTATTTTATATTTAAGTTCATATATCAATGAAAATAAAGCAGATTATTACCGTTTACTAAACACAGTTAACAATAAAGACGAATGGTCTGAATATATAATTTATATGCTAAAAGCTGTTGAAGTAACATCAAATAGGACTATTGATAAAATAAATTCAATTAAAGAATTATTAGATAAAACTATAATATATGCACAAGAAAAGGAGCCTAAAATTTACAGAAAAGAATTAATTGAGTTACTCTTTGAACAACCTTATTCTAAAATAGAATTTGTTGTAGAAAAATTAAACGTAGAAAGAAAAGCGGCTTCACGATATTTAAAAAAAATGGAAGAAATTGGAATACTAACCTCTCAAAAGATTGGAAGAGAAAGTGTTTATGTGAATACAAAATTGATTGAAATATTAAAAAAGCACTAAGCACAACAGCGTGTATAATTAATAGTTAGGTCCCACTTGCTTACAAAATCCTTGCAGATTTTCTATTCGGTTTCAATTTACTAAATTTCGGAACTAAATCACGCCACAAATAAAATGCAAGGTTTTTAGAAGCTAAAGCGAAATACACTAAACAACATCGTTTTAAGTATTTTTAAGACCAATAAAAAGCATAAATTGTACTCCTATTTTGCCTTCATAAGAAAATGAAAAAACGAATCACCTTAAAAGACATTGCAAACAACTTTAATGTGTCTATCGCTACGGTTTCTAAAGCGTTAAAAGACAGTCATGAAATTAGTATTCAAACCAAAGAAAAAATTCAAGAATACGCCAAATTACACCATTACAAACCTAATGTTACGGCATTAAATCTATTAAACAAACGAACTAATACTATTGGGGTGGTAATCCCGAATATCATGAATACTTTTTTTGCTAAAGTGTTTATGGGGATTGAGCATATTGCGTCTCAAAAAGGCTATCATTTGGTGTCTTGTATTTCAAATGAATCTTATGAAAAAGAAGTAAAAACCATCGATTTACTAAAACATGGTTCGTTGGATGGGGTTATTATTTCTTTAGCTGAAGAAACCCAAGTAAAACAGAATTTCACACATTTAAAAAACACACTAAACGAAGGGATTCCTATTGTTATGTTCGATCGCATTTCGGAAGAATTAGAATGCGACAAAGTAGTAGTAAGTGATCTTGAAGGTGCTTTTCATGCAACTAGTCACCTTATAAAATCGGGCTGTAAACGAGTTGCATTAATTTCGGTAATTGATAATTTAAGCGTTGGAAAACTACGCGTTGAAGGCTATAAAAAGGCCTTGAATCATTTTAATATCCCAATTGAAGAACGCCTTATTGTACGTATAGGAAACCATGAAGATTTTGATACGGTTATGAAAATTATTTTAGCCGATAAAAGCATTGATGGCTTATTATGCCTGGAAGAAAGCGCCGCCGTAAATGCGCTGCGTCTTGTAAAACAAATGCAATATAACATCCCAGAAGACATGTCGATTGCCTGTTTTACAAATGGTAAATTATTGCAACACCTTACGCCTTCTATTTCGGCCATTAGCCAACACGGCAGGCATATTGGAGAAACCGCTGCAAAAATGCTTATCGAACGCATTGAAAATGAAAACGAAGCCAAACCCTTTGTAACCAAAGTAATTAAAACCAGTTTAATTGAACGCGAAAGCACAAAAAAACTATATTAACACTTATTCATAGGCACTAGGGTTTTTACCCGTGTATTTTTTAAAAATTTTATTAAAGTGGCTCGCATCTACAAAACCTAATTTATCGGCTATTTCATTAATTCCTAAATTGGATTGTTTTAAAAGCCTTTCGGCCATTTTTATTTTGGTTTGAATAACATATTGCTGAATCGAAATTCCAGCATGCTTTTTTATAAAAACACTCACATAATTGGGCGACATATAAAACTCCTCGGCAATTCTTTTAATTTTTATTAGCTCTTTATCAAGTACGTTCTGCCTGATGTAAGCCAAGATATTTTCAATTTTTTCTTGATCTGAAATCCCTTCGCTTGTTTTATTTTTTATACTTGCCTTTAAATTTCTTGAAAGCACCAATAAAAGCGCTGCAAATAATTCTGTTAAAACATGCCTATTAAAAACCAACTTGTTATTTATTTCATTTTTAATCAAATGATATAAGCCTGTTAATTGGGCTTTGTCATGTTCAAAATGTACAATAGATTCTGCGATAATATTGGCATGAAAAATAACTGCATCTATATTTTTCTGACCGTAAACCTGGACAGAGAAGGTCGATTTCTCTAAAAATAATTGTTCTGTGAATTTTATAATCCCAAAACGGGTTGGCTCTGCGATTATAAATTCATGCTCGTCTTTAGGAGTTAAAAAAAAGATATCGCCTGTTTTATAATTTATAATACTCTCGTTTAAAACATGTTGCCCCTTACCATATAAAACAAAAGTAAGTTCGAAAAAATTATGCTTATGCCTAGGGTAACCCCATTCGTTAACCGCTTCAAATTCAAGTACATCTAAATCTTTTGTAATATAAAACCGTTGAGCCATAAAAACATTTATTTATACAAATATACAATGTATTTATACAACTAAAACACTTCCATGGATCTGTACCTTTGTCTTATCATTTAAAACTTAGAACCATGATTAATAAAACAGAAATATTAGACGCTTACAAATACAGACATGCTTGTAAACTATTCGATACCAATAAAAAAGTGAGCGATAGCGACATGAATTTTATACTTGAAACTGGCATATTATCACCAAGTTCTTTTGGATTCGAACCTTGGCATTTTGTTGTGGTTCAAAATCCAGAGCTGCGAAGCAAGTTAAAAGATAGCGCTTGGGGAGCCACCGCCAAACTAGACACCGCTAGTCACTTTGTTTTAGGATTAACCATGAGGGAGCCTTTAATGAAATACGATAGCCAATACATTGAAGATTTTATGAGAGACATCCAGGAGTTACCCGAGAATGTTATTGAACAAAAAGGCAGTATGTATGAAACATTTCAAAAAAGTGATTTTGATTTATCTGACGACCGAAAACTTTTCGATTGGGCTTCAAAACAATGCTACATTCCACTAGCGAATATGATGACAAGCGCTGCTATGATTGGTATAGACTCCTGCCCAATTGAAGGCTTTAATCAATCGAAAAGCGAAAAAATACTGAAAGACGATTTAGGTATAGATACTAATTTATACGGATTATCATATATGGTTGCATTTGGCTACCGTGTAAATGAACCGCGCCCTAAAACCAGAAGAACACTAGAAAAGGTAGTCACTTTTAAATAATAAATCATGAAAAAACTAACACAAATTACATTAGCTACGACCCTTATTTTTCTATTTGGGTTGACTTCTTGCAATAACAACACATCTAAAGAAACAGCAATGAAAAATACAACAACAAATACCAAAACCTATTGGCCAAACGATGCCCAATTAGTCATATCATTCTCCATGCAATTTGAAACCGGCGGCCAACCCGAGGGTGCCGAAAGTCCGTTTTCTGGAAACCCTTTACCAAAAGGCAACCCCGACATGCCAGCCGAAAGCTGGTTTAGGTACGGTGCTAAAGAAGGCATTTACCGCATGTTAAATCTTTGGAAAAAACACGATATAAAAGTGACTTCACATGTGGTTGGCGAAGCGGCTATAAAATATCCTGAAGTTGCCAAAGCTATTACCAATGGTGGTCATGAAATAGCAGCCCACGGAATCTCGTGGAGCGACCAATGGGATATGAGCTATGAAGACGAATTGGAATTTATAAAAAAAGGCATCGATACCGTTGAAGCCATTACAGGACAACGCGGCATTGGATACAACGCCAATTGGCTAAGAAGAGGACCAAACACCCTTAAAGTTTTACAAGAATTAGGCTTTCTATATCACATTGATGATTTAAGTCGTGACGAACCATTCATCACTAAAGTACGTGGTAAAAACTTTGTGGTGATGCCCTACACCTTAAGAAATAACGACATTGTAAATATTGAAGGCAAACAATGGAGTCCCGATCAATTTTTAGCACAACTAAAGGCTGAATTCGACCAATTATACGAAGAAGGCAGTACAAGAAGACGCATGATGAGCGTGAGTTTACACGACCGAATTGGAGGTGCACCAGCTGTAGTTCATGTGGTTGATGCTTTTATTAAATATGCAAAATCCCATCCTGGTGTTGTTTTTATGCGAAAAGATGCGATTGCAAACATGATAAAAGACGACCCAAATACGCCTATTGATAATTCTGAATTAAACTTTAATCAGTAATAAAAGAGTTACAAACGTTCATTTTATAAGCTAAATGATTAATTTAGAACATAAATAACAATTTCTAAATTAGAAAATTAAAACGCTTAAAACCATGAATCATAAAAAAAGATACAAAATCGCTTTAACTATTATTTGGGTAATTTATTTAGCTTATGAAGCCTATTTATATTTCGTCTGGGCTCCAAAAGAAGTTGGCGCTATTATTAGAGTTGATTTATTCATTTTATGGCCCGTACTTTTTTTCGTAACCCTATTTCTACTCTATAAAATTTTTAAAAAATAACATGTCTCATACAATCAATTTATTTTCAGCATACCAATCGAAAGATTTAGATTTAAAAAATCGCTTTTTAATGGCACCCATGACGCGTTCTAGAGCTTCGCAACCTGGCGATATTCCTAACGCATTAATGGCTGAATATTACGGACAAAGGGCTGAAGCTGGCATTATTATAACGGAAGCCACTCAAGTTTCTTTACAAGGAAAAGGTTACGCCAATACTCCTGGAGTTTACACCAAAGCTCAAATTGAAGGTTGGAAATTAGTGACTGATGAAGTCCATAAAAAAGGCAGTAAAATATTTTTACAATTATGGCATGTGGGTCGGGTTTCTAGTTCGAAAGTTAATGGTTTACAACCCATTGCGCCTTCAGCTAAAATAGCCAAAGAAACCAATGTGTATATTTTTGATGGCGCACCCAATGGCGATGCTACTTTTGTTCCGGTTGAAGCACCTAGAGCCATGACCAAAGAAGACATAAATCAAGTGATTGAAGCATTTAAAACAGGCGCAAAAAATGCGATTGAAGCTGGTTTTGATGGTGTAGAAATTCACGGCGCAAATGGTTATTTAATCGATCAGTTTTTAAGGAGTAATTCCAATGAAAGAACCGACGAATATGGCGGAAGTAAAGAAAACCGTGTACGTATTTTGACCGAAATAACACAGGCTGTAGCCGATGCTGTAGGCCCTGAAAAGACAGGGGTTCGCCTATCGCCTTTTATCAGTTTTAAAGACATGAATGATCCTGAAATATTGGATACCATTAAAGTTGCTTCTAAAGCCTTAGAAAAAATTGGTGTAACCTATATTCATTTATGTGAAGCCGATTGGGATGATGCCCCTGAAATCCCAAATGATTTTAGAGTGTCTTTACGTAAAGATTTCTCGAACACGATTATTGCAACAGGAAACAAAACACCAGAGCAAGCCAATGCCTTGTTAGCTGAAAACTTAGTAGATTTAGTTGGTTTTGGAAGAAAGTTTTTAACCAATCCTGATTATCCAAAACGTGTAAAACTACATGCTGAAATGAATGATATAAGCGATACCCACACCCTTTTTGGAGGAGGAACTGCAAGAGGCTACACCGATTATCCTTTTTTATAAAATTTAGTGATTTTCTAAAAAACGAAGAGGCTGTCTAAAAAGTAAGTTGAATTTGATTTGTCATATTGAACTTTTAGACAACCTCTTTATGTTTCTAGACAACCTCTTTATGTTTCTAACTGAAACATAAAAGGCACATTCAGAAAACGCGTTATCCCTTGTAAATACAAGTATTTTTACGTAAATTTAAGTACATAAAAACCCCGAAAAAGGCTGATCAGAGCCAAAAACGGGGTTTTCTTATTCTTACGTTTATGA
>NZ_JACLAF010000010.1 GCF_015355625.1 Tamlana sp. I1 | reverse complement strand
TTTCCGAACAGAGAAGTTAAGCCCATTAGCGCCGATGGTACTGCATTTGTGGGAGAGTAGGTCGTTGCCTTTTTTGAATCCTCAACATTTATTTGTTGAGGATTTTTATTTTTATTGATTAATGGTTATTGGTTGATGGTTAGTAGTAACACCAACAACTAAAAACCAAAAACAAACAACCAGATATTGACCTGGTAGCTCAGTTGGTAGAGCATCTCCCTTTTAAGGAGAGGGTCCTGGGTTCGAGCCCCAGCCCGGTCACTTTATTATCTAAGCCTCAAACTGATGTTTGAGGCTTTTTCTTGTTTAAATCCTCATTTGATTTTTTATTCCTTTTTAATTTTATGCTAAATCATTTTTGTTAATACAACAATAGGAATTAGAGTACAAAACACTTGTATAAGCTGTAATGTTTAAGCTTTTTGCCTTTTTTACAATTAATAAATTTTAAGTATTTACTAGCTTATTCTATCAAAATCTTTCAATCCGTAAGCGTTCGGAATTGTAATCAGTTTTTATTTACTAAATTAGGTGTTAAAATACATAAACAATCAAATTCAAAATATTGACAGTTTAACTGCAACATTATGAAAATTGAGCGTACAATAGATATATTATTGTCGGAATGTTTCCAAAGGGCAATCGGTTCAATCAGTCTTGTTGCAATAGGTTAATTACAATATCTTAGCATAAATTTTATGTGTCAAAACAATTGGAGTTTATAATAAAAGAAATTATACATTTACTAGCAGTTCGAATTAAGAATAATGAATAATATCGTTTTCATAGATACAGAAGTAGATGTTAAGACCAAAAAGATCCTTGATATTGGTGCGATAACGGGGGATGGGTTAAAGCTACATTCCAAATCGATTTCAGAGTTTTTTAACTTTATTGGTGAAAACGCATATTTATGTGGTCATAACATTATTAAACACGATTTACCATATATTGAAAAGGCAGCAAATAAGGTTTTTTCAAAATTTAAGATCATTGATACCTTATATTTATCTCCTTTGTTATTTCCTGAAAATCCGTATCATGCACTTTTAAAAGATGATAAACTTCAGACTGAAGAATTAAACAACCCTTTAAACGATGCGATAAAAGCAAAAGACCTGTTTTATGATGAAATAACTGAATTTCAAGAATTGAATACAGATTTAAAGCAAATCTATTTTGCTTTATTACAGGATAAAAGAGAATTTAAATTTTTTTTTGAATTTTTAAATTATTCTACGGTTAATCATGATGTTGTTAATTTAATTAAGTCTAGGTTTTTTAATCATTTGTGTGAACATGTTAATTTATATAACTTAATTAACAAAACTCCAGCAGAATTAGCCTATTGTTTGGCTTTAATAAACATAGATAATAGATATTCAATTACCCCTCCATGGGTAATAAAGAATTATCCAGAAGTGGAGAGAGTCATGTATTTATTAAGAAATAATCCGTGTTTGCAAGGATGTTCTTATTGTAATACGGCACTTAATGCAAAAATTGGTTTAAAGAAATTTTTTGGGTTTGATTCGTTTAGAACTTATGGTGGTAAAGCATTACAGGAGAATGCCGTTAATGCAGCCATTAATAATAAGTCTATTTTAGCTGTGTTTCCAACCGGAGGGGGGAAATCGATAACTTTTCAGGTGCCTGCACTAATGAGTGGCGAAAATGTAAAAGGCTTAACGGTTGTTATTTCACCGCTTCAATCATTAATGAAAGATCAGGTTGATAATTTAGAAAATTCAAATATTACAGATGCTGTTACCATAAATGGATTACTAGACCCTATTGAAAGAGCAAAATCTTTATGGAGAGTTGAAAACGGTTCTGCTTCAATGTTATATATTTCACCAGAATCACTTAGGTCTAAATCTATCGAACGCTTACTACTTGGTAGAAATGTAGTTCGGTTTGTAATTGATGAAGCACATTGCTTTTCATCGTGGGGACAGGATTTTAGGGTTGATTACCTTTATATTGGAGATTTTATAAAAACGTTACAAGAGAAGAAAAACCTTGAAACGGGAATTCCAGTGTCTTGTTTTACGGCTACAGCAAAGCAAAATGTTATTCAGGATATAAAAGATTATTTTCAAGAAAAGCTATCATTACATTTAGAAATCTTTAGTTCAACAGCATCACGTACCAATCTTAATTATAAGGTAATCCCTAAGGATAATGAAGAAGATAAATATAATGCAGTACGTCATCTAATTGATGGAAAAAAATGTCCAGCAATTATCTATGTTTCAAGAACCCAAAGGGCTTATCAATTAGCTGAAAGACTATCAAACGACGGTTATGTTGCGAAAGCTTATCATGGAAAAATGGATAAGCAGGAAAAGTCAGAAAATCAAGATGCATTTATTCGCGGCGAAGTAGATATAATGGTTGCGACATCAGCATTTGGAATGGGAGTAGATAAAAAGGACGTAGGTATAGTTATTCATTATGAATTATCAGACTCCCTTGAAAACTATGTTCAGGAAGCTGGAAGAGCCGGAAGAGACGAGAGTATTACAGCAGATTGTTATGTTCTGTTTAACGAAGAAGACTTAAGCAAACATTTTATCTTGCTTAATCAAACTAAGTTGAATATAAAGGAGATTCAGCAAATTTGGAAAGCAATAAAGGATATCACTCGATTTCGGTCAAATGTTTCTAATTCTGCATTAGAAATTGCTCGCAAAGCTGGTTGGGATGAAAATGTAGTAGAAATTGAAACTAGAGTTACCACAGCTATCTCTGCATTAGAAGAAGCAGGATACCTTAAGCGTGGGCAAAATATGCCTCGGATTTTTGCAAACAGTATCCTGTCCAAAAATGCTCAAGAAGCCATTGATAAAATACAGACTTCTAAAAATTTCAATGAAAAGCAAAAATTACAGGCGGTTAGAATTATTAAAAAACTTTTCTCAAGTAAGAGTAGAAAACAGGATACGAGTGAAGTAGCTGAATCAAGAATTGACCATATTTCAGACCACTTAGGAATAGTAAAAGAGGAAGTTATTAATGTTGTTAATTTGTTACGTGAAGAAAAAATATTAGCAGATACAAAGGACTTAACAGCATTTATTAAACGGGGTGAAAATAAAAATCGTTCACTCAGCATTGTTAATTCAATTAGTAAAATTGAGATGTTTTTGGCCTCGCAATTTGAAGAGGAGGAAAAGTCATTTCATATTAAAGAACTTAACGAACTGGCAGAAGAATACGGATGTAAAGATGTTTCTCCAAATAAAATAAGAACCATAATTAACTTTTGGGTTATTAAAAATTGGGTTAAGAGAAAACAACACCATTTGTCAAAAAATCATTTAGCAATTGTATCCCATTATTCTCAAAAAGAATTAAAAGCTAAACTTGAAAAAAGACACGAATTAGCCCGATTTATCGTTGATGTGCTCTATTTAAAAAGCTCACAAAACGTTTTGCCAAATGAAGTTGATAAGGAACAGGTTTTAGTTGAATTTTCTGTTCATCAGCTCAAAGAAGAATATGAAAAACAAAACGCCCTATTCAAACTGAGTATCAAATTAAATGATATTGAAGACGCCTTGTTTTATTTGTCTAGAATTGATGCAATTAAGATAGAAGGAGGCTTTCTTGTGGTTTATAATAAACTTACTATTGAACGACTAGAGCAGGATAATAAGAAAAGATATAAAACTGAAGATTATAAAAAGTTGAACCAGTTTTATGAAAATAAAATACAACAGATTCACATTGTTGGTGAATATGCAAAAAAAATGATTGGAGATTATAAAGAAGCCTTACAGTTTGTTGAAGATTATTTTCAATTAAACTACGTTTCTTTTCTAAACAAATATTTTAAAGGTAGTCGTCAAAATGAGATTAAAAGAAATATTACTCCCACTAAATTTAGACAACTTTTTGGAGAGTTGTCGACTTCACAACTAGGAATAATAAAGGATAATAGTTCGCCGCACATTGCTGTAGCGGCTGGGCCTGGCAGTGGTAAAACAAGGGTTTTGGTACATAAACTTGCATCTCTTTTGTTAATGGAAGATGTAAAACATGAACAACTTTTAATGTTAACTTTTTCAAGAGCAGCTGCAACCGAATTTAAAAAACGCTTGCTAGATTTAATTGGAAATGCGGCCAATTTTATCGAAATAAAAACTTTTCATGCCTATTGCTTCGATTTACTAGGTAAGGTTGGTTCAATTGAAAAGTCGCACTCCATTATTAGTCATACTGTTGAGAAAATTAAAAATAATGATATTGAAGCTAACCGTATTACAAAAACAGTTTTAGTTATTGACGAAGCTCAGGATATGGATAGCCATGAGTTTGACCTAGTTAAAGTTTTAATGGAACAAAATGAAGATATTAGGGTTATTGCCGTAGGTGATGATGATCAAAATATCTACGAATTCAGAGGGGCAAGCTCCAAATATTTAGAGCAATTTATAACCGAGCAAAAAGCTAAAAAAGTAGAACTGATTGAAAACTATAGAAGCAAAGCAAATCTTGTTGATTTTACAAATCAGTTTGTTCGAAAAATTAAGCACCGGCTTAAAGAAACACCTATTATACCGTATTCACGCGAGACAGGATTACTAAAATTAATTAAGTATAATAGTACTCATCTTATTGAACCTGTTGTTAATAACATAGTTTCTTCAGATTTAATAGGGACCACTTGTGTGTTAACACAAACAAATTTTGAAGCCTTACAAATTGAAGGACTTTTGTTAAACCATAGGTTACCAGCAAAACTTATTCAAACTAATGAAGGTTTTAGTTTATATAATTTATTAGAAGTTAGATACTTTATTAAGCAGCTTAATTTTTCAGCAGATAAATATATTATTAGCGATGATAACTGGAAAATAGCAAAGAAAAACCTTTGGGATAAATATAAGCAAAGCTCTAAAATTGATATTTGTATCAACCTAATTAAGGACTTTGAATTAAGTAACCCCAAAAAGAAGTACCACTCAGATTTTGAGGTTTTTGTGAAGGAATCGAAACTTGAAGACTTTATCAATGCTATAGGGGAAACAATATTTGTTTCAACTATTCATAAGGCAAAAGGAAAAGAATTTGATAATGTTTTTCTAATACTTAACGGTTACAAGCTAGAAAATGAAGCGAAAAAAAGACAGCTTTATGTAGCTATGACACGAGCCAAACAAAATCTAACAATACATTTAAATGGTAATTACCTTGACGATATTTCTTGCGTAAACCTAGAGCGTATAAATGATGATGCTCAATACAAAACATCAAACTTGTTGGTTATACATTTGTCTCATAAAGATATTTGGTTAGATTATTTTATTTCGAGGCAGACTATTATAAATAATTTAATGTGCGGAGACGAATTAATAGTGAGTAACGATGGGTGTTCTGATAAAAAAGGAAATTGTGTAATAAAATTTTCAAATAATTTCAAAGTGAAAATACTCGAATTTGAGAAATCAGGATATCAATTATCAGAATCAAAAATCAACTACATACTTTACTGGCAAAAAGAAGAATTGGAACATGAAATTCTAATAGTCTTACCAGAAATTAAATTTAAAAAGTAAACAGACTAACTGTTGGAATTAATAACTATGTCAAAAGTCAATTAATAGCATCATTTTATTCGCTTAGTTTCAATAACTACGGTGTGTTAACAGTAGTTGTTTTTTCCTATTACAGCCTTATTTAAGTTTTTGTTAACAATTATCGAGTTTTTGATACGTAATTTTATACCTTATGATAACTTATAAATAAATCGAATTAATATGAAAAAATTACTATTACTTTTTATGCTTGGCGCTACAGTGTATACTGTTAATGCTCAAGTAAAAACACCACAACCAAGTCCTGCCGCTAAGTTGGAGCAAAAAGTTGGTTTAACAGATGTTACCTTAGAATATTCTAGACCAAGTGTAAAAGGCCGTACCATTTTTGGAAACCTAGTGCCTTTTAGTAAAATTTGGAGAACTGGTGCTAACAAGAACACGACCATTACGTTTAGTACAGATGCTAAAATTGATGGATATACACTAAAAGCTGGTTCTTATGCTATATTTACCGAACCAGGCGAAAGTCTTTGGAAAGTTTATTTTTATTCTGATACAGAAAACTGGGGTGTGCCACAAAAATGGGATGAAACTAAAGTTGTAGCTGTAACTTCTGTTAAAGCTCACACGGTACCTTTTAATGTAGAAACATTTACTTTAGATATTAATAGCATTACAAATGGTGGTGCTAATATTGAATTAATTTGGGAAAAAACGTATATCGCTATTCCGTTTACCGTACCAACTGATGAAGCAGTTTTAATTAGTATTAATGATGTTATGGGAGGTTCCCCTAAAGCAGCTGATTATTATGCTTCGGCTTCTTATTATTTACAAGAAGATAAAGACATTAAACAAGCTAAAAAGTGGATTGATAAAGCTGTTGAAATGACAAAAGCTAAACCACTTTTTTACTATATAAGAAAGCAGTCTTTAATTCATCACAAAGCTGGTGATACTAAAGGAGCCATTGATGCAGCTAGGAAGTCTTTAGAATTAGCCGAAATTGCAGGAAACGATGATTATGTAAAAATGAATCAAGATTCTTTGAAAGAATGGCTTGGTGAGTAAACCAACTCAGACTTTAAAATATTAGAAAACGCAGCCATATAGGTTGCGTTTTTTGTTTACTAAGAGGGTTACTTTACATTATCAATTCAGCTTCATAAAAAACATTGAAGAGGAAGTTTAAAGATTTTATTTAGAAATATTCTAGAGGAGATTTTAGGGGGTAAAGATATTAATACCTCAAATTTATAAGTTCCCGAACCTTGTCTAACGTTTTAATTAAGGTTTTACTAAACTTAAAACTCATGATCGGACTTTCAGTTTTACCTTGACGAAGCAATTCATTAAAATGAATGGTTTCGTAGTTATAACCTATAGTTTCATAATCGAAAGTAATGGTTTCTACATCATCTTCGGAATAAATAGTTACTGTTGAAGGCTGATGAAACATGGTATTAATTTTAATTTTTCCTTTTTCAAATTGAAAAATAGCTTCCGTAGGTAAATTTTCTAAAAGCGAACTTTTTAAATATGCGGTTACGCCGTCATTATATTCAAATGTCATAGAACATGATGAGTCTGCACCATTATCAAAATAAGTGGCTGTGGCAGCGATGTTTTCAGGAATTCCCAAGGTAGATAATGCGGCGAAAATAGGGTAGATGCCAATGTCTAACAAACTCCCTCCTCCTAAAGATTTATTAAATAACCGTGTGTTGTCATCAAAATCTCTGTGAAAACCAAAATCGGCTTCAAGCTTAATAATATTACCATAGGTTTTGTTTTCAATTGCTTTTAAAACATATTGATAATGCGGTAAAAAGTAAGTCCAAAGCGCTTCCATTAAAAGCACATTTTTTTCTTTGGCTCTGGCTATCATTTCACCAACTTCGTTCGCGTTCATCGCAAAAGGTTTTTCGCAAAGTACAGCGATGCCCTTTTCTAAACAGAGTAGGGTGTTTTCTTTGTGTAAAGCGTGTGGTGTGGCTATATAAACGGCATCAATATTGGGGTCGTTAGCCAATAAATCATAACTATTATAAGCTTTTGTAACGTTAAATTTTTCCGCGAAAGCGTTAGCCTTTTCTTGAGTTCGCGATGCAACGGCGTATAGTTTAGCGCCTTCAACGGTTTGCAAATCTGTTGCGAATTTATTGGCAATCTTACCAAGGCCAATAATACCCCAGTTAATGGTTTTTTGTTTTGATTTATTTGTCATTCGGATTTATAAATTGAAGGCTACACGCTAAGATAATAACGATGAAGCAGCCTACGAAATTTAACCACAGAAATGGAAGATTAATATATTCGAATTGATTTAGGAAAAATAAACCGATTACAACCAGTTGAGTGATTAATGCACTAATAAAAACGGCATTCCCTTTTACAAATTTGAAGAAAAATGCCAATAGAAAAATGCCTAATACATTACCATAAAAAATAGAACCAATAATGTTTACCAACTGAATTAAATTCTCGGCGAGATTCGCGACACAGGCAATTCCTATAGCAATAATACCCCAACCAAAAGTGAACCATTTTGAAGCTTTTACCATGTCTGCTTCTGTTTTTTCACTGGTATTACGCTTATATAAATCGATGGTTGTTGTCGAGCCTAAAGCGTTTAATTCGCTGGCAGTACTAGACATGGCGGCGCTTAAAATAACGGCTAACAATAAACCAATTAGTCCACGCGGTAAGTTGTTTAAAATGAAGTGAATAAAAACGTAGTCTTTATCGTTGCTTTCAATTTTAACACCTTCACTTTTAGAAGCTTTATCGATTAAAATTCGAGCTTCACTTCGTATCTCATCATTCACTTGATTGGCAATGGCGATGTAATTTGAAGCGTTTTCATCATTAGAAGTTATAAATGATTTTATAATTTTCTGTTTATCATTAAACACCTCTTTTTGTTCTTTCTGAAGGGTTTTAAAGTCTTCAGCATATGGCGAATTTAAAACCAATTCTGTCGCAGTAGGGTTAAAGTTGACGGGTGATTCGTTAAACTGATAAAAGACAAAAACCATAACGCCAACCAATAGAATAAAAAATTGCATGGGCACTTTTAAAATTCCGTTGAAAATTAAGCCTAATTGCATTTCTTTTACAGATTTTCCAGAAAGGTAGCGTTGAACTTGACTTTGGTCGGTTCCGAAATAGGAAAGCATTAAAAAAGTTCCCCCAATAATACCACTCCAAAAGGTGTAGCGGTTATTCAAATCGAAGGAAAAATCAAGCACTTCCATTTTGCCACTTGCTCCAGCAATGTCTAAGGCTTTTTTAAAGGTAATATCCTGAGGAAGCTTATCAACTATTAAAAAGAAAGCCACTAACATACCTATAAAAATAACCACCATTTGATGCTTTTGTGTAACGTTTACAGCACGGGTTCCGCCAGAAACGGTATAGATAATAACCAATAAACCAATAATGATATTTAGGGTTAATAAATCCCATCCCAATACCACCGATAAAATAATGGCAGGTGCAAAAATGGTAATTCCAGCTGCCAATCCGCGTTGTATAAGGAAGAGGATAGCAGCTAGGGTTCGTGTTTTTAAATCGAATCGGTTTTCTAAAAACTCGTAGGCCGTATAAACTTTAAGTCGGTGATAAAGCGGAATAAAAACCATGCAAATAACCACCATGGCAATAGGTAAGCCAAAATAGAATTGTACGAATCCCATGCCGTCATTAAAAGCTTGCCCTGGTGTTGATAAAAAGGTAATCGCACTGGCTTGTGTTGCCATAACCGATAATCCAATGGTCCACCATTTTGAAGTATTACCGCCCCGTAAATAATCTGTTACATTTTTACTGCCTTTGGTTTGCCATGTGCCATAAGCAACAATAGCGATTAATGTTGTGCAAAGTACGGTCCAATCAACCCAGCTTAAAGTTTGCATGTTTTAAAAGGATTTTGTGATGATGTAAAAAGCAATAAAGTAGAGTGCGTTGGCAATTAAAACGATTGAATATAGTTTTAGCCAAGGTTGTTTTGGTGTGTTTTCCTGATCCATAATATTGCTTTAGTTTTCTTGCGTATTGGTGTTTTCTTTTCCTAAAGATAGCATATTGGCAAACAAGCGGTATGCACCAGAAACACCAACAGGAAATTCTCTAAAAAAGCTTAATCCTGTGTAAATATAATAGCCTTTTCCGTATTTAGCAATGAGTAAACTTCCATCTTTATCCGATTCATTTTTATCGTGCATGGCTAATATAGGCGTAAATTCCTTTCCCCATGAATTCGGGAAATACAAACCACGTTCTTGGGTCCAACCTTCAAAATCTTTTTGAGTAATTTTATTTGGGTAGTTTAAAACGGGGTGTTCGGGGTTTAAAAAACGAACTTTTGCATTTTCATCTGTGACACGATCTCTGGATAAAGAAAGTGGGTAAGGTGCTATATTTTCAACTTTTAAGCCACGATTGGTATTGTATTGCACGATCATATTTCCGCCTTGAGCGACAAAATCAAACAATTGTTGTTGTTTAAACTGTAAATCGTCTAAGGTATTATATGCACGAATACCTACCACCACAGCGTCATATTTTTGCAAATTTTCAGGGCTAATCTCATCGGTTATTAAATATTCAACATGATAACCAATTTGCTCTAAACTTTCGGGAACCACATCGCCAGCACCTTGAATGTATGCGATATTTGTTCCTTTCTTTTGAATATCCAATCGCACCACTTTGGTTTCGCTAGGCAATAAAACGGTTTGTAGCGGAATATGGCTGTAATCTATTTCGATAAGTTCTTTGCTATACGCTTTATCTCCAACATAAACAATAGGACTTATAACGCCTTCACTAGCATTTTTTGGAGGTGTTAACGTGAAATTATAACTGCGCTCTTCGCCTTTATAAGCAATGGAAACCTTTTGAGATTTAGGTGAAACCATCCAATTTTCTGGGTGTTGAATTTCAACTTTACCAGTTAAATTATCGTGGCCAGCTTTTACAACCACGCTTATATGGTGTTTTTCATCGGAATTAAAAATAATCACTTTTTCGGTGATTGATGCTGAAGCTTCGGGAATGATTTCAAACGGACGAAATAATTCGCCTTTATCGGGTTTGGAATACCTTTGAATCACATCTTTTGTAAACGTGATTGGGGTATTATTTATTAATAGGTTAAATTCAATTTGATAGGCACGAGGGGTTTCTGGCAAGCCGATTAAGCTCTCATCATCAACCTTATACATGCCTAAAGTACCTTTGGTATTTAGCCAATAAGGCGTTGTAGGTTGCTGGTCTGCTTTAATTTTTAGAATCTCGTTAAAGTTGTATTTAATATTGTTTTTTAATGCGATATTTTTTGAAACGTTTACATTATTAGTGGTTTTAAATCCCACTAAAGTTATAGGTGTTTCACTTCTGTTTAATATTTCAATATTTAGTTTAATCGCTTCATTTTGTGTGGCATAATTTGTTTCTGCGGAAGCTTCTAAATATAAGCCAGCACACATTTCAATAATGTTTAAAAGCTCTTTTGTTTTTTGAACTTTCCAATGTTCATCTTCAATATTTTGAAGGAGTTTATAGGCTTCAACCAATTGCGGAATATGTTTTGAAGGATTGGTAAAATTGAAGTTTTTTTCTACTTCATATAAAATATCACCAATTTCTTTTCCGCCTTTAACGCGATTCCAAGTTGTATCAATGCCATCAAAAATATCGTCATTGTTTTTTAAAGGCTCGCCTTTTAGAAATTCAATATATTCTTGTTGCGTACCACGTTGGGTTAAATTACCAAATCCTTGGCATAAATGCTGACTCCTGGCTAAAGCAGCCACTTCGTTGTTGGATAAGCCTTTTAGTGGGTAATAAGTGCCAATATCGAAACTAATCATGTTGCTTTTATCGGCGGCATCAAATTTTTCTTGACTGCCATAAAACCAATAACTGGTATTAAAAAATAGGCGTTTTGGTTGCCATAATGTCGTTTTGTTTAATTGTTTAGGAAAAGCGGTTTTATCGTTTGCTAGTTCGAAAGCTTCAACACTAAGTAAAGCAGATCCTGTATGGTGTCCGTGGGTTGTTCCTGGCGATCGGTGATCGAATCGGTTAATAATAATGTCGGGTTGAAACGTTCTAATGGCTAAAACCACATCGCTTAAAACGTCGTCTTTATCCCAAATCTCAAAAGTTTCATCAGGATGTTTGGAGTAGCCAAAATCGTTGGCGCGTGTAAACAGTTGTTCGCCGCCATCTATACGTCTCGCAGCTAGTAGTTCTTGCGTTCGTAAAACGCCTAATAATTCTCTAATGTCTGACCCAATTAAATTTTGTCCGCCATCGCCACGTGTTAAAGACAAATAGGCCGTTCTGGCTTTTATCTGGTTAGACATGTATGCAATTAAACGTGTGTTTTCATCGTCTGGATGCGCAGCAATATAAAGTACCGAACCTAAAAAGTTTAATTTTTGAATGGATTCGTAAATTTTTGAAGATGAGTTTGTTGCTGGGGTTTGGGCGTGAAAAATTGATAGCGAAAATACCGCTATCATAAAAGAAAGTATTGTTTTATTCATGTTTGATTTTAGCTAAAAACCAAATATAGCGAAGTTATAAACTGAATACCGAGGTTTTAATGTTTCTTTAACGGTTTGGATTTAGAGGGGGTAAAGTTGCAAAGTTATATAGTTATAAGGTTATAAAGTTAAAGAGTTAAAAAGCTGCAAAGTTTGATAGCTACAGAGTTTCAAAGATACCTCGGCAAACACTGTATAAAGTAGAATTCAAAGGTTAATAATCAATAAAAAATAATAAATAGTCAATGGATTTAGGCTATTTATTGTTTGTTTTTAACTTTAATCATAGTATTCAAAAAAAATCACGGCTAGTAAAATTACCAACCGTGATTATTATATGAATAAAAATTAATTTAAAAAGATTTATTACCTTTTAATGAAACGTTTTAAAGTTTCGGTGCTTCCGTTTGTTACTTTGAGTAAGTAAATTCCAGATTGTAAGGATCTTAAATCAATTTTTTCTGCTCCAGAAGCTTGTGTATTTGAATACACAAATTGGCCTAAAGTGTTATAAATTTCAATTTTAGACGTTTGACTTCCAGATAGTTTTACAGTGATGAAATCTGTCGCTGGATTAGGGAATACCGATACAGCAAAGGCGCTATCTTCATCGGTAACTTTACCAGAAGCTTCTTTAGCTGAACCAGAAATATATTCGAATTCAATCCAATCGATATCGGCACTTTCTCCATCTGCATTGGTTGTTAATACAACGTCATTATTTCCAGCATTTAAATATACGGTTAATGATGCTCTATTAAATGCAGAACCATCTGTTTGAGGAAGCTCTAATGTTTGTGAATTCCCATTAAAACTCATGTTAACCGAAGGATTCATAGAAGCTTTTCTAGTATATCTAAGTGTAACCGTGTAGTTTCCAGCTGTTGGTGCATTAAAGTTCCAAACAATTTGTTTTCCTGCACTGTTAGACAGGTTGATGGTGTTTTGAAAATCGGCATTATCATAAGATTTTATCGCCCCATCATACGCGATTGTTCCAGCATCGGTAACTTCAATACGTGTAGGTTCTGTTGGTTCTACAATAGAACCTTCAACCGTTGCAGATGCATAGTTTGAATTAATAGAACCATTGGCTTTAATCCAATAGAAATATTCGGTATTAGCTTGGGCAGTTGCGTCTACATAACTGGTAGCAGATGCAGCCAGAGTAGCTATACGTACTCTTCCGCTTGGATTTGAATCTAAATCTCTGTACACTTCAATGCTTGTTGGAGCAAAATTGGTGTTCCAATTTAAACTTATAGACGTTTCTCCTGGAGTAGCTGTTAAGCTTATTGAATTACCAGGAGCAGAAATCGTTGCTGAAGCAGCATTAGAATTAAATGCACCATTTGTTTTAATCCAGTAATAGTACGTTGTTCCTACAGAAGCTGTATTGTCGGTGTAACTCGTAATATCAACAGAAGCGATATTTGCTAATTTAGTTCTACCAGCAGGATCGGCATCGGTGTCTCTGTATAGTTCGTAGCTTGTTGCAGTTCCTTCAACTAAAGTCCAGTTAAGGTTAATTTCAGTTTCAGTAGCAACGGCGTTAAGTGAAACTACAGGGTCTGCATCTGGTGCAGAAATCGTTGCAGATGCAGCATTAGAGTTAAATGAACCGTTAGCTTTAATCCAGTAATAGTACGTTGTACCTACAGCAGCTGTGTTGTCGGTGTAATTCGTAATATTAACAGAAGCGATATTCGTTAATTTAGTTCTACCAGCCGGATCGGTATCAGTATCTCTGTATAATTCGTAGCTTGTTGCAGTTCCTTCAACTAAAGTCCAGTTAAGGTTAATTTCAGTTTCAGTAGCAACGGCGTTAAGTGAAACAACAGGATCCTCAGGTTGTTCGATCACTAAACCGTATTCCACAGCACCTAAATCTGGTCGAGATCCGCTGTAATCAATTCCTGAAGTAGTTACACCTGCATCAATTAAATTACTGCTTGATTTTAGGTTTAAGAAACCGTTAGAAATTGGATCGGCATTTGGACCTGGGCTGGTGGATACAAAATCATTCGAGCTAACCGAAAGACTTCCATCTACATTAATAAATGCGTTAGGAGCCGAGTAGTTTCCACGAATACGATCGTTTTGTGAGTTGCCAAAAGAAACGTTGTTTTTCCAAACATGGCTTGCACCATCTCTTGTGTGGATGTTGTAATCGCCATTATTATATGAAGTATTGTTCGAGAACTCTATAGCGCCAATATTTCCGTTATCGGTAAATCCATGTTTTCCGTTATTGTAAGCGATACAACGACGTACAATGTGGTTTACTTTGTGAGCACTAGATCCTAGTTTGAATCCGTTTTTATCACCACCACCAGAAGATCCACCGGTAGTTAACGTACCGTTACTATGGGCGATACAGTCTTCAAAAGTTACTACACCAATTGGTCCTGTATCACTCTTCGTGTATAAATCCCAACCATCGTCAATATTATGGTGCGCCACACATCCACGGAAGGTGTTACCTACACCACAAGTTAATTTAGCGGCAAAACCATCAGCATCTTCATTATCAGAATCACGGTTATCGTATGCTTCACAATTTAAAATTAAGTTGTGTGAAGGCCAATCGCTAATAGAAGTTGCACTTGTATTGTATCTACTTAACTGTAAACCAGTATCGTGGTTTGATCTAAAAATACAACTTTCAATGGTGTTGTAGTTTCCAGAAAGTAGCATACCGTTGTCACCAGCTTCTTCAATAGTAATGTCTTTAAAGTGCCAGTTGTTACCATCTAAAACAATACCACGGTTTGAAGATAACTCCGACTGAGCGGCAAAGCTAAGAACAGGCATACCGTCGTATCCGAATACTTTAATTTTAGAGTTTGAAGATCCGTTTTTAGTGATTACAATGGTAGAAGAGAAGTTATATTTACCTCCTTTTACATAAATAGTACCTCCTGAAGACACGCTAGAAAGCGCAGATTCAAACGTTTTTGGTGAATTTATAGATCCAGAGTTACTTGCAGAACCGTTATTGGCCACGTAAATGGCTGAAGGGTCGATAGGTGGGTTTTCAGGATCAGGATCGTCATCTGAATCCGGAGTAGTCACTTGCGCAGCATTCGATGAATAATCATTACTAACTTTTACCCAGTAGTAGTAAGTTGTTTCGGCAGCAGCCGTATTATCGCTGTAGAATCTAGCATCTGGTGCTAAAGTTGCAATTTTTGTTCTACCAGCAGGATCAGAATCGATATCTCTATAGATTTCAAGAGCGTCAACTGTGATGTTACTAGCTGTCCAACTTAAGTTCACATTGGTGCCAGAAACAGAAGCACTTAAAGATACGATAGGATCTCCTGGAGGCGGATTAACAACATCTCCTGTGCTAAGTATCATGTAGTAAAGATTTGCGGTGTCACCTTTTGTAATGGTGTGCGAACCAGCACTTAGTTGTTGCGTTAACTCGCCGCCTGAAACATTAACATTATTGCCATCAATTTTAATGCTTCCAGACCAACCTTCGTTAAAAACAAGGGTTATAGAACCACTTGAAGCGGCATTAAAAGCAATGCTTGTACTAGACTCAATTTTTAAACACTGTGTTAGAGTTAAACCGGCGTAGTTAACCGTTCCTTTAGAATCGGAAAGGTTTCCAGAAATACTAAATACACTGCTGCTTGTTCCAGAAGTTGTGAAGTTATGCGTTGTACCTCCCGCTGGCGGTGGTGTTATTATTTCGCCATCACCGTCTGGTTTTGCAGATTGAGAATTAGATTCTACGTTACCATTGGCTTGTACCCAATAGTAGTAGGTCGTTCCGTTATTAACAGAATTATCGGTGTAGCTTGTAGCGCTAGATGATAAATCGGTTAATTTCGTTCTTCCGCTTGTGCTAGAGCTTGTGTTTCTGTAAACTGCAAAAGTTGAAGCAGATAAATTCGCTGTAGTCCAATTTAAAGTTACAGAACCATCGCCTGCATTAGCAGTAAGCGAAATACTTGGGTCGGTTGGAATTATTGGAGGCGTACCTTCGCCTTGAATGTATTGTAAAGATGTGTTATAGTTTACTAAAGCTGATTTAAGGGCACTATTTACGGCATAAGACGTATCATCTACAGAATTATTAAAAGTGAAGTTGAAATCACCACCTTCTTGTCTGCCACTATACGTCGTCACGTTAGTTTTAGCGTTTTGAGGCGAATCTGCAGTATAACTATACATTGCAGAAGAATTGTCGAAATTATTGTAAGTGTTAGAACCATAAGATGATTTTACACTACTGCTAATAGTTTGACTTTTACTTGTAACCACATAAGCATCAAAATCTGTTGTCGACCCTGAGTAATTAGAGTCTCCATAGGCAACAAAACGTTTTTGCCCAGTCATGTAATTGTTGTAAGCTTTAATGGTACCACCATCTTCTTTAGAAAAAGTTGGCATATCCGAGTAATCGTTGGAACCTTCACTTTCATCATAAACATCAGACCCTTGCATAGAAGTCAGCATAGGGTATTTACAGTTACGGAAATAGTTTCCTTCTACAAAAACCGATGATCCTTTGGTTGAGCCAACGCCATATTTAGCAATACCATCGTAGTAGTTGTTGTAAACGTGTGCGGAATAAAATCGTACGCGAGGGTGGCGCGAATCGGAATGGTCGTACCAGTTGTGGTGGTAAGTAATGTACAAACCTTCAGTCGTATTTTCGCTTAAACCTAAAAGGTTAGATTTTCCTGCATCCCAAAAGTGATTATAAGAAAAAGTAACATAAGTTGATTTTTTACAATCTAAAGCGCCATCTCCTTTTGCTTGATCGGAGTCTCCACCAGCATCACCATAGAAGAAATCACAGTTGTGTACCCAAACATATTGGTTGTTTTGCTGTAAACCAATATTATCACCCTCACCGCTATCGCAGTTCATGGTACCAATATTTCTTACTTCTATGTTGGTAGCGTTTTTAATACGAATACCCCAACCGTCAGCTGTGGCATCATCTCCTACACCTTCTAAGGTAATGTAGCTTGAGGCATTATTACTGTTTTCAATAACAATATCACCATTTTGCATATACGACATATCGGTTACTTGTCCTATAAGACGAATAATTAAAGGGCGTGTGTCTTTTCCTTTTTTAAAGCCTTCAAGAATGGTTTGTATGCCAACACAAGGGTTAGAACTAGCGCCTGTAACATCTAAGCTAATAGAGTTTTTAGTATTTTCAGTTAGGTATAAGATAACAGCGTTATCTTTTGGTGTTCCATCTGCTTTGTAAGCTCCAGGAACACGACCATTACTAAAAGCAAAACCCGTACGGTCTTGCGCCTTTACTGTTATGGTGTTTGATGTTGTACCAGAACCTTCAGAGCCATTAAATACAGGGACTACTTTTACGGTATACTGTCCTGCTTTTAATCCTAAAACATCTGCACGGTAATAGCTTCCATAACTACGAATTAGTTGTGTGTCAATTTTCCGGTTACTAATGCCTTGTCCGCTATAATATACATTATAGGAGTCGGCTCCAGAGACGGGGATCCATTTTACAGTGGCCGATTCCAGCCAACCTGTAGTTTCGTTAATTGTAACTGTCTGTGCTATAGCAAAACAAGTTGCTAAGAAGAAAGTTAACGAAAAAAGAGTTTTTTTCATGAGTTTAAATTAAATAGTTAATGTTTAGTTGTTTTTACAAATAAATCTGTATCACGTTAATACAAATATTAATGCAATCGATTACACTGGTTGATAGTTGTAATCGATTGCCTAATGTATGTTCTATCTATTTGTTTTCCAAATTAATAGCTTAAAAATGTAGTATAAAGATTAATTTTACGGGAAAACCGTAAGGATTTATCGATGAAATGCAAAATTAGTTAGTGTATTAATAAAAATTACATCAAAAAAAACAGATAATAATAAAGTTTAGGCGGTATTGTTATGGATTTCGAATATTTTGTGGAGTGTGTTTAAAATAGAAGTTTATTTCAAATAAGCATTTAAGCCTGAAAGTACGGCCTTTCTAAAAGAAATATTGTTTAAAATATGAATGTGAATTGTGTTGGTTTTACAGCCACTTTTTACGTTTGAAATAGTGTATCATCACAAATACTATAATTATCATAATTACCCAAACTACAAAATAACCGTATTTGTATTGAATCTCGGGAATGTATTGAAAATTCATCCCATAAATACCAGCAATAAAAGTAAGCGGTATAAAAATAGAAGCCATGATGGTAAGCACTTTCATAACTTCATTCATTTTATTGCTAATGGTAGTCATGTACATGTCCATTAAACTAGAAGCCATTTCTCTGTAAATATCAATACTTTCAGATACTTGTATTAAATGATCGTAGATATCACTGAAAAAAGTGATGGTTTTTTTCTCGATAAGCGGACTATCATTTTTATCGATTTTAACCAAAATTTCGCGAAGCGGAAAAATAGAGCGACGCATTTTAAAAATCTCATGTTTTAAATCGCGAATATTTTTGCTAGTATCATCATTAACGTTTCCTGAAAAGATGGCACTTTCAAAATCTTCAACTTTATCTCCTAAAGCATCAATAACTTCATAATAATGGTCTACAATGGCATCAATTAAAATGTATAACAAATAATCGGAACCCAAAGATCTGGCTCGACCTTTTCCTGCTATAATACGTTGTCTTACCGCATCAAAAACATCACCTTCAGATTCTTGAAAAGTAAGTACGTAGTTTTTCCCTAGTACAAAACTAACTTGCTCTGAAGAAATGTTTTCAGCATCCTCATCTTGAAAATAAAGCATTTTTAATACCACAAAAATGTAATCGCCATAATCATCGAGTTTAGGCCGCTGAGAAATGCTTACAATATCTTCAATAACAAGCGGGTGTAAATTAAAGTGATTTCCTAAAATTTCAATGTCTTTAACGTGGTTTAATCCGTTAAGATTAATCCAGGTTACCGAGTCGGAATGTTTAAAATTAAAACTTTCTTCTACTGAATTTAATTCTTTTACAGTACAATGCGTTTGATTGTAATCGAAGGTTTCAATAAACAGTTTTTCCTTAGAGCGATCGCCCGTATATATAGCACTACCAGGAGCATGTCCTGTCTTTTTTTTGGAATTTTTGGATCTTCTTGCTTTGCCCATAAAAAATATAATAGCTTAAATATAATAAATTTTAAACAGCATCGCCATCATCTTCATGAGTTTCGTCTATGGCGTCTTTTTTAATAAGCGTTACAGCGCGCTGAAGCATTAAATTATTAGGGTAAGTTACCAAGTCGCCATTATCAAGTCGTAAATGCAGTTGAAAGGCACGAATGTCTTCAATAATAGCAGTTATAGGAAAATCTTTATCGTGAATTTCAATTTTGTCGCCCACTTTATAAGGAAAGTTAAAAAACATAATAATGCCTGAAGTGATGTTGCTAAGTATAGACCAAATAGCAAAAAGTGCAATTCCAATTACAGCAAAAACAGAGGAGAAAATAACGGCTAAATCTTTAAAATCTGTCCCAAAAACAAAGGCTTCAATAAGAATGGCGATTAAAATTAAATTAACCGAAGCATAGCGTGATATTAAACGGGTTCTGGCTTCATTAATACCATTTTTTTTCGCAATTTTTGTAATGGCGAAGGTGATTATAAAACGTAATATTAACAATGAAAAAATAACAAACCCAGAAATAATGAGTTGTTTTTGGTAAACTTCAAGGAAATCTACAAGCATAAAATAGTGTATTAATTGAATACCAAAGATACAGTCAAAAACGCAAAATGTTATTTTAAAAGCAGCGTTTTTCTCAAATTTTCATTTTCGTTATGGTTCTGTTTCCAGTATGCCGATTTTATGGTTTTTAATCGTGTGGCTTTGGTGGTTAATAATTTTGAATTTGCTCCAAAACCACTTTTAAAAGTTTCTTCCCAGCTTAAAATTTCAAAAGGAAAATCGGGATTAAACGTGATGCTTAATGTTCTATTTAATTCAGGATAATGTAAGGTGTAATTGTTGTCTTGTAAAAATGCAGAAGCTTGGTAGGCTTTTATAGGAATATGTTTTAATCGTGTGTATTCAAATGCAGGAATTATTTTTATATCGCCCGTTGGAAGTGATTTTGGGTTAATTCGTAATTGTGTCCATAATTCATTTTCTAAAATAGCCTTATCAATTTTGAAATGGTTATCGGCTTCATTTTGAAAATAGGAGTGCGACATCACTTCAAATTGATTTCGGTTATTAAGCTGCGCATACACATGGCCGCACCATTCTTGAATAGAACTTGAAATTTTTAAAGCATGTTGTTTGTTAGAAACAGGGTAGAAGGTACTCTGCATAATGGAATACGGATAAATACCTGTGTTAAAGTTTTTAGTCGCGTTTAATTTAAGAACAGGCACATTTTCTGGATTATGTTGGTCTGCTTTAACTTGAATGTTGGGTAGAAATTCTTCAGTAACAAAAACTAAAACAGCGTGGCCTTCACGAAGTTCACCATAACGGGCTTGTTCTAATTTATACGATGAAATTTCGGCTTCGCCAGCGTACCAATAGGTTTTAAATTCGGAAGATAAGGCGGCTTTTACCTCTTTTGAATTTACTGATTTGTCTTCAGTTATTTTTTCAATTTTCTTTTCTGAAGAAAAAGCTTCAACAGCCTTTGAATCACGACAAGATAGTATTAATATGAAAGCTATGATGCTTAAAAAATACCATATTTTTTCATTTGAAAGATTTTTCATAATCGTAGATTTATTTCTAAAGTTACGAAGTTATTTTTCTTCCGCAATAGCGTTTAAAGTTTTGTAAACTAAATGGGTAGGTAACCCCATAACATTAAAATAAGAACCTTCAATTTTTGTAACGCCTATTTGTCCGATCCAATCTTGGATGCCGTAAGCCCCTGCTTTATCAAATGGTTTGTCGTTTTTTATGTAATGGTTTATTTCATCATCAGTTAGTGTTTTAAAGGTAACTTTGGTGATGTTATACAGGGTTTTTTCAAAAGTTTGGGTTGTAAAACACACCGATGTAATCACTTCATGCGTTGTATTGCTTAACGATTTTAAGATGTTAAACGCCTCTTTTTCATCGGTTGGTTTGCCTAATGCTTGATTGTTGTGCCAAACAATGGTGTCGCTAGTTATAAGAATATCTTGGGCTTGTAATTCACCTTTAAAAGGCAATGCTTTTAGTTGAGCGAGGTAATTACTAATTTCAAAATGGGTTAATCGTGGCGGATATTCTTCTTTTACGGGTTTTAATCGAATTTCGAAATCGAGTCCTAAGTTTTTAAAAAACTCTTGTCTTCTTGGCGACCCTGACGCTAATATAATGTGGTAGTTTTTTAAGGCTTTGTTAATCATGAGTTAAAAATTACAAACTTGTATAAAAGTAAGGAAAGCATTCCGAAAAGCATGACCAACTTGTACATATTACTAATATGGTGGTAGTCTTTTTTGGTAGACGCGTAGCAGCATTTAATGAAAATATAAATGAGTGGAGCGATTACAAAAAGTAAAAAGTAAATCACGGCCATTTGCTGTTTGTACAAATTTGTTGAGACGTAGTAAACAAGTGCGCCTAGCGGAATAATATTTAAGGTAATTAAAACGGTTTTTGCGCGATTTCTGCCAATAGCGATGGGTAATGTGTTCATGCCCGATTTGTAATCCCCATCAATATCTTCAATGTCTTTTGCGATTTCTCGAAGTAAATTGATAATAAAAGCAAACAAAGCATAATCTAAAATCACTTTAAAAAAGAGCATTTGTGTGGTTCGATTTTGTGGATTAATTACAGGTAATAAATCGAAAATCCCAACTATAATAATGCTTAATGCTACAAGTGCCGAAATAATAATATTACCAACTAAAAGTGTTTGTTTTAAAGTAGTTGCATACACATAAAGCAATGCTGAAATTAAAACAAATATGGTGAAAAATGGTGCTTTACCTACCCAATGCGAGACATAAAAGCCAAGGGCAACACCAATAAGATTAAAAGCAATAAAAAGGTTGTATGCTGTTTTTTCTGAAATTGATTTTCCAACAATAACTTTATTGGGTTTGTTTATTTCGTCGGTTTCAACGTCCTGTATATCGTTTATAATATTTCCTGCAGCAGCGATAAAAATGGTTGAAAGAATAAGCAATGTAATGCCAAAACCATTTAAAGCCGTTGCCACCCCAAAAGGCTCTAAAAGTGCATACTTAACCAGTAATTGCACAAGGCCAATCATGATGAGGTTTTTCCAACGGATGAGGGTTAGAAGGTTATGCATTTTTTTAGTTTGGAGTTAGGGGGTTAAGGGGTTATGTAGTTAAGGAGTTAGAAAGTTAGGAAGTTATGAAGTGATGCGGTTAAAAGTTGTTATGGAGTTAAAAAGTTAGTTTGTTAATAACCAATAACCAATAACCAATAACCAACAACCATCAACCAACAACCAAATTCAATCAATCATACTTAGCTGAAAAATTGCCACTCCATTTTCCTTGAACTTTTAAAACTTGTTCGATAACATCGCGAACGGCACCTTTGCCTCCTTTTTTATGTGAAATGTATTTTGAAATGTTTTTAATTTCAGGAACAGCATCTTGCGGACAACAAGGCAAACCAATGCCTTTCATAACGGGGTAGTCAGGGATGTCGTCGCCCATGTATAACACGTTTTCTGAAACGATATCTTTTTTGGTGAAATAATCGTCAAGCTGCTCTATTTTGTTGTGAGCCCCTAAATATATATCGGTAATGCCTAAACCTTCTAAGCGAATGCGAACACCTTCATTAGAACCTCCCGAAATAATACACACGTTAAACCCTCGGTCTACAGCTGTTTTTAATGCATAACCATCTTTAATATTCATGGTTCTTAACATTTCGCCCGTAGTTGTTACAGTTACAGATCCATCGGTTAAAACACCATCAACATCAAAAATAAAAGTTGTAATGTGTTCTAAATATTCTTTATAGCTTTTTTCTTCCATGGGTTTGTTTTATAGAATCTGTTAGTAAATTATAAATGTCTTTATGCTCTTGCTTTTTTAAAAGCTTCACATGTTTTTTTATAGTTTTTTTATCGTTGCGTTTAGCAGGCCCTGTTTGCGCCATATACGGCGACATATCTTGAACTTTTTTGGCAGTTTCTAGAATTAGTGGTTTTAGCAAATCGAATTCGGCGCCTTCACTTTCTGTAATTTCATGACCAATACGATAAAGCTGATTGGTAAAATTATTTACAAAAACTGCCGCAGCGTGTAACACACGACGTTGGTCGCTATTAACACGTTTTGTTGGGCTTCCTAAGCTTCGTGCCAATTGCTTTAAAAGCGGATAACTTTTTTTGTCGATAGTTTCAATACAAATAGGAACGTTTGCAAAATCTATTTCAGCATTCTTACTGAAAGTCTGCAAGGGATATAGCACGCCACGTTTATGTTTTTTGTCTAATTCGTAAACACCAACACCTCCGGAAGTGTGTACAACCAATCGGTTTTCAAAAGGTAATTTAGATGAAAGTTCGCCAATTACATCATCGCTAACGGCTAAAATGTAAACATCGGCTTCTTTTAAAGCATTTAAATCGTTGGTTATTTCAACCAAGTTTTTAAATGGTTTTATGGTGTCTAAATTTCTGTTATACCATTGTATTACAGAAACTTCATCGGTTTTATTAAACGCTTTAAACAAGTGTGTGGCAACGTTGCCTGCGCCAAGAATTACTACTGAAATCATACCGCTAAAATAGACAATATTAGCCTATTTAAAAACCAATTGTGCTATCTTTGTTAGATGCAGAAAAAAGATATTAAAACCAGAGAAGATGTGCATTTACTCGTGTCTTCTTTCTATGATAAAATTCGAAGTGATGAAGAGTTAGGACCGTTTTTTAACAACCTGATTAAAGATTGGCCTGCACATATTGAAAATTTAACCAACTTTTGGGAAGCGAGTTTGTTCCTAAAAACAAAATATCTAGGAAATCCTTTAGAGGCGCACATTAAAGTTGATCAGGACAATAATCATTGTATTAATGAACGCCATTTCGGACTCTGGATTAATTTGTGGTTTGAAACTATCGACGAGCTCTTCGAAGGCGATTATGCCCAAAATGCCAAGCACCGCGCTCGTAAAATGGGCACTTTTTTGTATATGAAAATATTTGAAGCTAGAGGAGGTAGGGTTTAGTCTCAGTTTACAGTCACAGTTTATAGTGAGATGATTTTTCTCTGCGAGTCTCAGTGTAGTATCATATTTACACAAAGTTGCACAGAGTAACCACAGAGTTTCACGGAGAATAAATCACAAAATCAAGCCTTTGTAAATCTCAGTAAAATAATACATTCCTCAAAATTTCACAAGAAAGACACGACGAATATAAAGGTATTAATTCCATCTACTTCTTACGGAATTAGTCTCTTTTTTTGAATACTTTAACACTTCAAAACAAACTTAAATTCTTAAATTTGCGCGACCTCAAAAATAGGTTACTATTATGCAAAAAAGACTCGCTAACATTTTCTTTTCAACTAAACTTACAGCCGTTTTATTCATAGTATTTGCAGCAGCTATGGCAGTAGGAACTTTTTTAGACGCCGGCCAAGACACATCACCAACGCCATATACACGAAATTTAATTTACAACGCATGGTGGTTTGAAGCCATTATGGTGTTTTTCGTAATTAATTTTGTTGGAAATGTTTTTAGATACAGGCTCTATAAAAAGGAAAAATGGGCGACTTTCATCTTGCATTTATCTTTTATTTTTATTCTAATTGGGGCGTTTATTACACGTTATGCTAGTTTTGAAGGTATGATGGCCATTCGTGAAGGCGCCACCGAAAACACCTTTCTTTCTCAAAAAACATATATTACAACTTACATCGATGGCGATTATAAAATTGATGGCGTGCCACAGCGTTTGCCAATTGAACGTGAAGTTGATTTTTCAGGACGTTTAAATAATCATTTTGAAATAGATACAAAATACCATAATCAACCTGTAAATATCGAATTAGAAAAGTTTATTGTTGGAGCTGAAGAAGATATCGTTCCGAATGAAAATGGCGAAGAATATTTAAAGTTAGTAGAAGCAGGAAGTAATGGACCACACAATCATTTTCTTAAAGTAGGTGAAGTACAAAGCGTTCACGGAATTCTTATTGCTTTAAATAAACCTACAGAAGGCGCCATAAATATTACCTATAAAAATGGCGATTTATCTATAAATTCTCCTTTTGAAGGCGAGTACATGACCATGGCAACCATGGCACAAGGTAAGTTGGTAAAAGATAGTTTACAACCTTTGGTTTTAAGATCAAGATATGTGATTGGAAACATGCAGATGGTATTTCCAAAGCCAGTTGTAAAAGGAGAGTTTGATGTAGTTAAAGCTTCAGAAATCCTTAAAAATAGCAGTACCGATGGAGTTAAACTTAGAGTTACCACTAACGGTGAATCTAAAAGTATTAGCATCCTTGGAAATAAGGGAAGTGGAGGTATGTTTAAACAGATAAGTGTTGGCGGATTAGATTTCGCGTTTAAATACGGTTCGAAAGTTCTAGAATTGCCTTTTTCAATAAAATTAAACGATTTTGAAGCCGAGCGCTACCCAGGAACAGAACGTGGTTTTTCGGCATATTCTAGTGAAGTTACGGTTATAGATAAAAACCAAGAAGACTTCGACTATAAAATTTACATGAATAATATTCTAGATCATGGCGGGTACCGCTTTTTTCAATCGAGTTTCGATCCTGATGAAAAAGGGACGGTACTTTCTGTAAACCATGATTATTGGGGGACTATGCTTACTTATATTGGCTATTTTATGTTGTATTTTGGATTAATGGCTATTTTGTTTAGTAAACATTCTCGATTTGGAGATTTGAAAAAGCAGTTGGAAAAAGTTAAAGCTAAAAAAGCTAAAATACTCACAGTTTTAGTGCTGTGTTTAAGTTTGACAGGTTTTGCACAAGATCATGAACATTCGGCTAATGATGGTCATAACCACTCTAAACCAACCAAAGCACAAATAGATTCTATTCTACATAGCAATATTACACCGAAAGCACACGCCGATAAATTTGGGAATTTAGTGATTCAAGATTTAAGCGGGCGAATGATGCCTGTAGATACTTATGCATCAGAAATGCTTCGTAAATTAAGTAAAAGTGATACTTATGGCGATTTTGATGCCAATCAAGTATTCCTGTCCATTCAAGAAAGTCCGATGCTTTGGTATAATGTACCAATCATTTATTTAAAGCCTAAAAAAGGTGATTCGATAAGACATCTTCTTCATATTCCAAAAGAAGAAAAGTATGTGGCTTTAGCCGATTTCTTTACAGAACGTGGCGAATATATTTTAGGCCCATTTTTAGATGAAGCTTACAAAGCACAAGTGCCTACTGGTTTTCAAAAGGAATTTAAAGAAACCGACCAACGTGTTAGTTTACTGTATAATGCTATTGAAGGGATGTCGTTAAAAATATTCCCAATTCCAGAAGATCCAAATAATAAGTGGATTTCTACTTACGATTATGCGCAGCATATGTCGGTTATAAAAGATTCGCTTTACAGTAATTTTGTTAAAAATGGTTTCAGAACCTATTTGTTTACCTTAAATGAAGCCAAAAAAACAGGCGATTTTAGTGAATCTGAAAAACTCTTAACAGCTTTTGAAAAAACACAACATCGTTACGGAGGCAAAGTCATGCTTAGTGATAAAAAGATAAATGCCGAAATACTGTATAATAAATACGATATTTTTAAGAAGTTGTTTAGTTGGTATTTATATGCAGGAACACTAATGTTTATCTTACTAATTGTTCAAATTTTTAATGATAAACGAAAATTTGTAAATGGCGCTATAAATTTTTTTAAATTCATAATAATAGGACTGTTTGTATTACATACAGCAGGATTAATAGCAAGATGGTACATTTCTGGTCACGCACCTTGGAGTGATGCTTACGAGTCTATGATTTATGTGGCATGGTCAACCATGTTATTTGGTTTAATCACAGGAATAAGTAAAGCGGGCAAAAAAGCGTCTGCTGTAAAACCTTCAGGGGTTTTAGCGACTATATCAGCTTCAATAGGTGATGTTCTTAAAAGAAAATCGTCTAACCTAACTATTGCAGCAGGAGCGTTTGTAACCGCTATGATTTTAATGATTGCACATTGGAACTGGATGGATCCTGCTATTGCTAATTTACAACCTGTTTTAAACAGTTATTGGCTTATGATTCATGTGGCGGTTATTGTAGCAAGTTACGGACCATTTACTTTGGGTATGATTTTAGGGATTGTGTCGCTATTCTTAATGATTTTTACCAATAAGGCCAATAAAGTGAAAATGGATTTAAATATTAAAGAGTTAACTATTATCACTGAAATGGCTTTAACCGTTGGATTGGTTATGCTTACCATAGGAAACTTTCTTGGTGGTATGTGGGCTAATGAAAGTTGGGGACGCTATTGGGGCTGGGATCCTAAAGAAACCTGGGCACTTATTAGTATTATGATTTATGCTTTTGTAATTCACATGCGTTTGGTGCCAGGACTACGCGGACGATGGATTTTTAACTTATTATCAATCGTTGCATTTTCTAGTATTTTAATGACGTATTTCGGAGTGAATTTCTACTTAGCTGGATTGCATAGTTATGCCAGTGGCGATCAAATTGTGAGCGTGAAATTTATAGCTATTGCCTGCGGACTTATTGCCATTTTAGGATTTTTCTCTTATCGTGGTTATTCAAAGTATTATAAAAAGTAATTTTTTATTGATGAATTGTGTAAAGTTTTTCAGTAGCTTTCGACTTATGAAGGATACTAACTTAACACAACATATTATGAAATCGTATTTTTTAATTCTTTTTAGTGCTATTTGTTTAACTGCATGTTCTTCAAGTGATGATGCATCAATTAATGAAGAAGACATGACCATGGAGGAAAACATGGATATGGAAGATGAAGCAACGTATAGCGGGAATTTTATTTCTGTAGCACACCCAACCTCGGGCGTAGCTTCTGTAAATAAAGAAAAAACGGTTTTAAAGCTTTCTAATTTTAAGTCTGATGAAGGTCCTTCATTAGAACTCTATTTAGCAACCGATGCCAACGCTAGCGAGTATATTTCCTTAGGAGCTTTAAAAGGTTTAGACGGAGAATACGAATATGATATCCCAGATAATGTAGATTTTTCAGAATATAATTATGTCATTGTTTGGTGTGTGCCTTTTGGTGTTAATTTCGGTAACGCTATTCTAGAAATGAACTAAACCAGCTTTAATACATAATTGAAGCCCAAAGCGAAAATTATCGCTAATCCGAAGCTTAACAAAGTGCCTATTAATATGTATTCTGTAAGTTTTCGGTCTTTTGCTTTCGATAAATCTCCAAATCTAAATACCGATTTTGCCGCAATTAAAAAGCCTACACCTTCCCAATGGTTGGTAACAATAAAGGCGAAAACAAACAAGCGTTCTAGAATGCCAATATAAGCGCCAGCATTTTCTAATGAAGAGGCTTCGGTAAATTCGGATAAATCCCATTTGGATATGATGGTTTTCATAATCACTGATGAAACCTTGGTTAAACAAATTAAACTGGTTATAAATAATAAGTTTTTAGCATTAAAAAGCACATTGAAACTAAATGCAAAAGGTTCGTAGATTTTTACAACCAATGCAATGATGATGAGGTGTGCTAATTGATCTAAAGCAAATAAATAACGGTTATTCACAGACGATTTAAGATGCAGTTTTATAAGATCAATAATATAATGCGAAATAGATATAATTAGTATACCTGCCCAATATTTAAAGTTGAATTGAAGTACGAGAATAAGCGCACAGAATTGCACTAATATATGCCAATATAGAAATTTCGATTTGTGTTTGTAGGTTTCTTTATGTGTTACCCAGCTATTTGGTTGTAATAGAAAATCTCCAATAAGATGAGCTAAAATTAATTTAAGTGCCAGAATTAGCATATGGTTTGTATTTGGGTTTTGTAATAATTTAGAAGTTTAAAAAGTTCGTCGAAACCAGCGCGTTTTAAGCCTTGACTAATGTTTCCTTGCGTTTTTCCTAAAGTTTTGGCTAGTTCACTCTGATTAAAATCAGGATGTTCTAAGGTTGTTTTTATTAATAAAGCCGATGTGCTCGACCAATAATTTATGGTGAGTTGCGCCAATTCTAACATGATGTTTATTGGGGTGTCAAACGTTTCAAAAGATGATTTTACTGCTAAAGTTGTTTTTTTTAACTCTTCAAAACAAACGCCCGAATTAATAAAAGCTTCTCCGTTAGATTCTGTTATTTTATCTGAAACAAACGATTTTTCGCCAATGCCAATAGCCAGCCTCACATCAATATTTTTAAATTGTTTTATGGTAGCTTTTATCAATATACAAGCCTCTAAAGCCTGTTCTGGGGCAACTTCCAATTGAAAACTATCCCCTCTAAATATTTCCCATGTCGCAGGGCTGTTTCCAAAGTGATTTAGTACCAATTTTAGTGGCTCTAACCAATTTTTTGGAGAGCTTTCTTTTGAGTTTATAATATCGCCTGTTATTATGCTTGTCATATATATGTGCACTAATCTATCTATCAAATGTATTGTTTTTTATTCAGAATAACAAAATTATAATCTTTTAAGCTAATAAATTAAAATATTAGTTTTTAAGCTAATAATGTTAAATATGTGCTTAAAAGCAGATAATAACGGTTCGTTCAAATTACTTTGTACAATGTTTAAGTAAACCAATATCTTTGCAGTTTTAAAGCTGTTTTATAAATTGAATAATATGAAGTTACTTAAAGAATTTAAGGAATTTGCGGTAAAAGGAAACATGATGGATATGGCCGTGGGCATTATAATTGGCGCATCATTTAATAAAGTTATCGATGTTTTAGTGAAAAAAGTATTTTTACCACCGCTTTCTCTATTAACGGAAGGCGTTAATTTTCAGCATAAAAAAATCATTCTTAAAGATGCTGTTTTAGATGCTTCAGATGCAATTTTAAAAGAAGAAGTGGCTATTGGTTACGGTGCATTAGGCGAAGCAATGATCGATTTTCTAATTGTTGGTTTTACGGTTTTTATTGTCGTTAAATTTATGAATAAGCTAAGAAATAAAGCACAGGATACCAAAGATAAAACAGTGGCAACCCCAAAGGATATTGAGTTGTTATCTAAACTCACATCGCTTATGGAAGAGCAAAACAGTTTATTAAAAACTAAAAAACAATAAGTTTCACAAATTAACGAAGTATTATGGCAAAAACAGGTCGCGAGAAAAACACAAAAAATAAAGCGAAGCATTCTAAGTTAATGGATAGAAAGCAAAATAAAAAGAAGGCAGAAGAGGCTGCTAGAAAGGCACGATTAAAAGCCATTATCCAAAAAGTGAACGCGCAAAAAGAAACCGAATAAGTTTAAAAATAGGAAAGCATTTTTTTATAGGTAATCTCTTTAAAATCTGAAACCACCAAATCTGCTTGGCTATAATCTTGGTTTTTAGAATGAAAACTATCAAAGCCAACACAGAAAATGTCGGCGCTTTTTGCCGCTTTAATGCCGTTGGTAGAATCTTCAATAACAAAACACTCTTCCTTTTTAAACCCTGTAGCTTCAGCAGCTTTAATAAAAATTTCAGGATGAGGTTTCGATTCTTTTAAATCGCCACCACTTAATTTTGCAGTAAAATATTGGTTTAAATCAAATCTATCGAAAATTTGATTGATGCTGGTCATAGATGCCGAAGACCCTAGAACAAGTGTTAATCCGTTACTGTGATAATCTTTTATTAAATCTAAAACGCCGTCAATTAAGCCTAAGGTAGAATTGTAATCAAAAAATTGTTTAAAGTGCTTGCGTTTCAATTGCACCAAAGTTTCTGGTGGGTGACTTAACTCAAAATGGTCGCAAAGTTTTTTACAAATATTTATGGTAGATTGCCCAGTAAACGATTCGTAAAGGTCTGAAGACACGCTAATACCAACTTCATCAAACATATTATGATAGGCTTGATTATGCATAGGTTCGCTATCTATAATCACCCCGTCCATATCAAAAATAACTGCTTTTAACATATTTAAATTTTTTACGAATATAGTAAGATTTTGCAGCTTACTAAGTGCAGAATTTGATAATTAAAATTGAAACAATTTATGCTTAGTTTGCTTCTAATTGAGTTTTATTATAGTGATAAAACATGTTTTTAAAGAAGGAATTTCAGTATTTTGAAATTAAAAATCACAAAAAACAGAAATAGAACAACTTAGATGCAAAATTATTTTGACCTTTGTAGTTTAGAGCTACAAGATTACAAGTTCATCATTTAAACTGAAAAGCCATCAAAACACATTCAAATTTTCATCCGAAGAATAAACATAAATCAGGTTACGATTTAGAATCTTTAAAGTCGGTTTTCCCTGAATTGGAACCTTATGTTTTTGAAAACAAATACAATAAACAAACGGTAGATTTCGCAAACCCAAAAGCGGTTAAAGCTTTAAACAAAGCATTGTTACAAAAGTATTATAACATAAAATACTGGGATTTCCCCGAACGAAATTTATGTCCGCCTATTCCAGGTCGTGTAGATTATATTCATCATGTTGCCCAGCTCTTGGAAGCTTCAAACATAAAAAAAGACATTAAGGTTTTAGATATTGGTACAGGCGCCAGTTGCATTTACCCATTATTGGGGCATGCTGAATATAACTGGCATTTTGTAGGTACCGATATTGATAAAAAATCGCTATCAAACGCGCAACACATCATCAATAAAAACAAATTAAACGACTTTATTTCATTAAGACAGCAAACGGATGCGGCTTTGATATTTAAAGGAATTTTAAATGAAGAGGATCAATTTTCGGTAGCTATTTGTAATCCTCCATTTTTTAAATCGGAAGCAGACGCTTTAGAAGCCACTGCGAGAAAATTGAAAGGATTAAAAGCGGAAGGCGACCAAGTGGTTCGAAACTTTGCAGGCACCCAAAATGAATTATGGTACAAAGGCGGGGAGAAGGCTTTTATTCATAATTACCTTTATGAAAGTTCGCTGTATAAAACGCAGTGTAAGTGGTTTACAACTTTGGTTTCTAAAAAAGATTTGGTAAAAGGCATGCAAGTGTCTTTAAAAAAACTTGGCGTTAAGGAAGTGAAAATCATACCAATGGGACAGGGCAATAAATTGTCTCGCATTGTGGCATGGAGGTTTTAATGATTTTATAAAACAAGATTAGAGTCTATAATTAAATTGAAATTCAACATTATTATTTTAAGATTGTTTTTTATGGCCTATCGAAAATTTATCGTAAAATTTGAAGTGAAAACACCGTGAAATTTCAGGCTGTTTGAGCTAAACCGATTTTTATAATTTTCTAGAAATTTTCAAAGCGAGTTCCTGAAATTTAGGTGTCGAATGAAAAATTTAGATAAATATTCGTCAGCCTAGATTTTTTTGGTTCGTTTTTTTATCAATGAAAAAAATGAACAGCAATATTATTGAGGACAAACATGAATTGAAGCCATGAAAATTTCTTAATTTGTAAATCTTTCTGAAAATAAAATTAAATAGATGAAATTAGATATTCTAGCCATTGGCGCGCATCCAGACGATGTAGAATTAGGTTGTGGTGCCACCATAGCTAAAGAAGTTGCAAATGGTAAAAAAGTTGGGATTTTAGATTTAACTCGTGGTGAATTAGGCACACGAGGTACTGCGGAAACAAGAAAAACAGAAGCGGCAGATGCTGCTGAAATTTTAGGAGTTTCGGTTAGAGAAAATTTAGGATTTGCTGATGCTTTTTTTGTTAATGATAAATCACATCAATTAGAAATCATTAAAATACTTCGAAAATACCAACCAGAAATCGTGTTGTGCAACGCGATTGACGATAGGCATATCGACCATGGAAAAGGAAGTAAATTAGTTAGCGATGCTTGTTTTTTAAGTGGTTTAATTAAAATTGAAACTGCTTTAGAAGATGGTGTTTTACAAAACCAATGGCGCCCTAAACATGTTTATCATTACATACAATGGAAAAATTTAGAACCAGATTTTGTTGTGGATGTTTCTGGCTTTATAGAAAAAAAAATGGACGCTGTTTTAGCGTATAAAACCCAGTTTTATGATGCCACAAGCAAAGCACCCGAAACACCAATATCTAGCAAAAATTTTACAGATAGTATAATTTATCGTGCTCGCGATTTAGGACGCTTAATAGGTGTAGAGCATGCCGAAGGTTTTAATGTGGAACGCTATGCCGCTGTTAGTAGTTTGTTCGATTTAAAGTAGTTAGCTTTTTGGTTGAAAATATTTTTAATTTTTGTGTAAAATTTTGAAAAAAGTCTTTGTAGATAACACTTAAAACGTTTACATTTGCACACGCATTACAAAATGCAGTTACACGGTGGTTGTAGCTCAGTTGGTTAGAGCATTGGTTTGTGGTACCAAGGGTCGCCGGTTCGAATCCGGTCTTCCACCCAAAAGTAAAAGCCTTTCAAGAAATTGAAAGGCTTTTTTTGTGGTTTTAAATGATTGAAATTAATCTAATTTTACACGATTTTCTCTATTAGCAAGCTCCCAAGCGGTATAGAACACAAGACGTGTACGGGTTTCTAAAAATTCGTAATTAATTTTATCTGGGGTATCGCTAGGTCTATGATAATCGGCGTGTGTGCCGTTAAAATAGAAAATTACAGGAATATTGTTTTTAGCAAAATTATAATGGTCTGAACGGTAATAGAAACGGTTTGGGTCGTTTTCATCGTTGTAAGTGTAATCCAAATCTAGGTTCACATATTTTTTGTTTACAGCTTCCGATACTTCGTGTAATTCTTTACTTAGTTTGTCTGAACCTATTAAGTACAAGTAGTTTTTTTTGCCTTCGTGTTTTTGGTCAACTCGGCCAATCATATCGATGTTTAAATCGGTAACTGTATTTTTTAAAGGGAAAATAGGCTCCACATCGGTATAATATTTAGAACCTTGTAAGCCAATTTCTTCCGCAGTAACATGTAGGAATAGAATAGTTCGTTTTGGTCCGTGACCAGCTTTTTCGGCAGCCTTAAAAGCTTTGGCTATTTCTAAAATAGCTACAGTTCCAGAGCCATCATCATCAGCACCATTATTAATTTCTCCATTTGAAGACACGCCTATATGATCTAAATGTGCAGAAATAATAAGTACTTCATCTGGCTTTTCAGAACCTTTTATATAAGCAACAACATTTTCAGAATCTTTTGTTCCTGATGGAAGGAAAGATGAAGGCACTTTTTGAAAATAATTGCCTTCTCCAAGGGGTGACGAAATTTCATTAGCAATGTAGAAGTTTTTTAGAAACTCAACAGCCTTCTTTTGTCCAGGTTCGCCTGTACCGCGTCCTTCAAATTCATCGGAAGCATAAATGTATAGGTTTTTCTTTAAAGCCTCGGCTGTAATTGTTTTTGCATAGACTTCAGGGTTGTCGTTATTTTTCTTTTTGTTTTGTGAAGAGATGCATGACGTAAATAAAACGGCCATACAGAGGAAGGCGATTACATTTTTCAAAGTGTATAGAATTTATAATTGATATGCTATATTACAAAATTGTATGTATTGAAAGTTGATTTTCAACCTATTTTAACAGTGAATAGCCGACTGTTTTTATAAAATGCATTTATAATAATAAGTTTAATCTGTTACAGATTTTACTATTATATACAATTGCCTTGATTATTTATGCTAGATTAAATTCCGATTCATCCATTTCAACACTAAATCGAACGTTTGCTTTCAATGCACTAAATACTTTTAAAATAGTTTCGATGGTTACGTTTTTGGTGTTTCTTTCCAATTTGGATATTTGTGATTTTTGAACCCCTATTAATTCTCCGAGCTGTTCTTGAGTTAAATTGCGTTCTTTTCGGACAGATTTTATCATATCTCCAAGCACTTCCATTCGTAAATCAAATTCGTATTTGTCACGTTCTGGTGTTCCAACTTCACCAATGTCCTTGGCCTTCATTTGGTCAAGTGTCATCATTTTCATTTTTTTATTTTTCATTGCTATAATCTTAAAAGTTTATTCATTAAAATATTCAGATCTAACTTTCAATGCCTTTTCTATTTCTGATTTTGGAACCTTGCTTACCTTTTTTATCATTCCATGAGTAGATAGCACAAGCGTTTCGGTTTTATCAGTTTTATCCCAAAAAGCAAAGAGTCTGTATTGAATTCCTTGATAAAGTGTTCTAAATTCCCAAATGTCCTCAGTTAGTTTCTTAAATAGCTTTGGATTATTTTCAAGTTTTGCTTTATCCAAATTGAAGTAGATTTTCTTTTTCGCTTTGGCATCCAATTTGGACATAAACTCAATAGCTTGTTCAAGAAAAACAACTTCAAATTTAGGTTTCATACAGTTTATTTGTCGTTATATTTTAGCAAAGATAACTAAAAGTTGAATTATATGGATACTTTTGTAGCTTCATCAGTAGTATACAATACATTTATGTAAATGGAAAGTTACGTGTTTATAACCGAGTATTTGCCATAGGATAATTTGGATATAGCGTATAAGCAACTCACATTGATAAAGTTAAAACAGCATTTTATATTCAATGCTGGAAATGTTTTATGGATAGACTTTTAAAATGAGTTCTTCAGCTAGGATAGAATCGTGACTTGTTATTAAATAAAAAAAATCTCCAACTATTCCTCCATATCAATTTCAACACCTTCCAATTCAGAATCATCAATTTCGATATCATCTAGTTCAAGACCTTCTAATTCTTCAATCGATTCTTCTTCAAGTTTGGTTTCTGTGGCTTCTAAAGTTTCGGTGTTGGCAACTTCAGTTTTGGTGAATGCAGCTTTGTAGGTTGCTAAAATTAAAGCCAAAGCCGTGAGTAGTATAGAAAATTGAATACTTTTTTTTATTTCGCCTGTTTTTTTTGATAAAAAGTAAGCGGCAATTCCGAATATTAATGCAGGAATTCCAGGAAAAATAGCTAGGTTAGATAGTGGTAAAACCGCAAAAATAACCGTTAAAACTGCTAAAACAAGGGCTAGTATGGTAAAAAGTTTTTTCATTTTATGTTTAGTTTTTAAGTCCTGAAGCCGATTTAATTTTTAATTCGCCATTACCAACAGGAATTTTAAATTTTCCGTAAACAGGAATTTTATTGGCATCGGCCGTAAAATATAAGGTGCCTTTTACTGCGTTCGACTGTGACGAGCCTAAAGCGATTTTATGACATTTTTTGCTCCCTAAAGCCGTAGAAATAGTTTCGGTTCCTAAATATTTTATTTGTGCTTTCGCTTCTTCACGATCAAAAATAATGTTGAATGATTTTGATGTTCCAACAGCCATGGTTTCAAAATCTAATAATCTGATGCTGTATAGCGTAGAAATCACATCCTTAGTATTCGCACCAATGCTTACCGTTTTGTTTTCAACATTATTATTACGTTTTTTCTGAACCGTTTTTACCGTATGGCTTTTATGGCTATAGGTGTATTTCATGTTTTTGTAATAACCACCTTCATTAATATCACGGTTATACAAATAAGGGGTAAGGGTTTTAGGATTTACGTAGCTTTCGTATAAATCTCTAATTTTGAAAAAATTATCCCATTTGCTGTATGTGGTTGCCGTACATTTTAATCGTAATAAAGTGGCTTTCGATGTTTTTACAGGACTTGTTTCCATGGTTACTTCGGCCAAATCGGTTAAGATGCCAGACATGTTATAAGATGCTGTAAACGTAAGTTTTTCATGTGCTCCAATGGCGTCATTTTGAGCATAAGTAAACACAGAAATCAATAAAATAAGCAAGAAAGTTAAACGAGGCATATAGAATGGGTTAAATTTTAAATGATAACGTTACTGTTTGTTTTTATTGTGCCGAAAATACAATGCTTCTTATTATTATGCTAATTTTTAAAACAAATATTGAAGGGGTTTGGTTATGCTATTATTCATAAATGCGTGGTTTTAAATGTCTGTTAGTTTTTGTTTTATTATTTTTATGATGATGTATAATTTGATGTTTTTAAATAACTTATTCTGATTCATTAATAGTAATAGGAAATATGGTTTTATAAAATAAATATCTAATTAGTACATTTACATATAAATCGATTGTAATGAAGCATTGTTACTCTTATTTCATCTTTTTCTGTTTATTTTTTGTTTTATCTGTACAGGCACAAAAAAAGCATAAATATGTTTTTAAAGATTCATTAGATAATAAATTAGATTTTAGTGATTTTTTATTGAATCCACAGGGGTTTATCCCTTTTGCTCAACCTATTACAGAACCGGCTTTAGGTGATTTTGGAATAATGGGAGGTCCTATTTTTATAAAGCCCAATAAGCATCCCACTAAAAACTATACACCACCAAATATTACCGCTATTTTTGGAGGCTATTCCGCAAATAAATCTTGGGGAGCAGGCATTTATCATTTAGGTTTTAATACCAAACATAAATTTAAGTACACATTTGCTACAGGCCATGGGTCTATAAATATGGATTTCTATAGAAATGTATTAAATCAAGGTGAAAAGGAATTTGAATTTAATTTTAAATCGACTCCCGTTGTATTAACTTTTATGAAGCAGCTTTGGGATACTAAATTTTATGCGGGTCTTGAATATGCTTATATGCATAGTGAGATTACCCCAGAATTTGAATTTCAAAACCTACCAGATTTTGTTAAAGAAAAAGACATATCTAGCACATTAAGTAGTCCGGCATTAGTTCTGGAATACGATAGTCGCGATTCTATGTTTACACCAGATTCGGGGAGCTTTTTTAATTCAACATACCACATAAATGAGCAATGGACAGGAAGTGATTATAATTTCCAGGATCTTAGGATTTCAGCGCTTCAATTTATTAAAGTGAAGCACAATTGGGTTAGCGGATTTCGCTTACAGTTGGAATTTCAAAGTAATGATGGCCCATTTTATTTAGAACCAGCGGTAGAATTAAGAGGGGTGCCAAAAGCGAGATACCAAGGGAAATCTACTTATTTATTTGAAACAGAACAACGATACGATTTTACTATGCGTTGGAGCGCTGTAGGTTTTGCAGGAATGGCTAAAGCAGTAAAGGAAAATGAGAACTTCGCCAATGCTAATTTAGTTTACAACTATGGTTCTGGTTTTAGATATTTAATAGCTCGTAAATTTAAATTAAGAGTGGGCATGGATGTGGCCTGGTCGAATAATGATTTTGGTTATTACATCGTTTTTGGTTCATCTTGGAATCAGAGAAATTAACAGTTATTTATTAAATTTTTCAAATTTCAGTTTGCTTTAATTATTTATATTTACTGAGCTTTTAAGCAATATAAAACGCTACTAATTAAAAAACATAAAAAAGAAAAGACTTTGTCTTTAATATTAATTAATAATAACTAGTTAAATTTTGAAATATGAAATCAAGAATGAAATTTTTAAGTATTCCGTTTATTGCACTATTACTATCGGTATCTGCTTTTGCTCAGGTTAAAAGTGATTATGATAAATCTATCGATTTTACAAAATATAAAACCTACTCGTTTGCAGGTTGGGAAAAAGATAGCGACAAAATTTTAACCGATTTTGACAAGAAAAGAATCACCGATGCGATGAAATCTCAATTTGATAGTCGAGGATTGAAATTAGTGCAAACAGGTGGTGATGCTGCAGTAACCTTATATATTGTGGTTAACAATAAAACAAGCACTACAGCTTATACCGATTTTAATGGCGGTATGGGTTACGGAATGGGCCGATGGGGCTGGGGTTATGGTATGGGTATGGGAACTGGAATGGTTTCTGCTACGACAACCTATAATGAAGACGATTATAAAGAAGGAACCTTTGTAGTGGATATGTACGACGAGGGTTCAAAGAAACTTGTTTGGCAAGGTGTTATCACTTCTGTAGTTAATGAAAAGCCAAAGAAACGTGAAAAAACAATTCCTAGAAAAATAAAGAAGTTAATGAAATCTTACCCTGTTAAGCCTATTAAAAAATAGGGTATAGGATAAAACTTATTTTGTAAAAAGGAGGCTGTTTGAAAAGTATACTTGATGTCCTATTTAGCCTGTCGAAATATTTTTAACTGATTGCTAATCAATATCGGTTTCGACAAGCTTAATCTGATAAATCAAATTTAACTGACTTTTCAGACAGCCTCTTTTTTGTGATTAATTTTGATGAGATTTTACGCTTTTTTAATCATGAAGAGCTTTCGGTAACGCTTTTGTCAAGTTAAAGTATTCAATAGTTTTGTGATATGATACCAATCAATAGTTTAAAATTTAATCATTGTGTTATGTTGTAATTGGTATCAAAGCTATATCCGTATGAGAATGTCATAAAAAAAACAGCATCAAAAAATTGATACTGTTTAATATATTTTTCACCTGAATATTTTCAGAAATTTTACTAGAATAGATAGATTAGCTGTTTAACATCACAGGCATAACCAACATGGTTACTTGTTCACCTTCGTCAAGTCCGTCAATAGGCGTTAAAATTCCAGCTCTATTTGGCATGCTCATCTCTAATTGTACTTCATCAGCATTTAGATTGTTTAACATTTCAGTTAAAAAACGGGAGTTGAAACCAATTTGCATATCATCACCTTGATAATCGCAGGTTAAACGCTCTTCAGCTTTGTTGCTATAATCGATGTCTTCCGCAGAAATATTAAGTTCGGCTCCTGCAATTTTTAATCGAATTTGGTGTGTTGTTTTGTTTGAGAAAATACTAACACGACGCACAGAGTTTAAAAACTGATTTCTGTTAATTACTAATTTGTTAGGATTTTCTTTAGGAATAACCGCTTCGTAATTAGGATATTTTCCATCAATTAAACGGCAAATTAATTCTGAATTTTCAAAAGTAAATTTGGCGTTAGACTCGTTATATTCAATCGTTACATCATCTTCGCTAGCTGCTAAAATACCTTTTAAAAGATTTAAAGGTTTCTTAGGCATGATAAATTCTGCCACTTGATTGGCTTTAATATCTTCGCGTGTATATTTTACTAATTTATGCGCATCGGTAGCAACAAAAGTTAAACCTTCGGTTGAAAACTGAAAGAATACACCGCTCATAACAGGGCGTAAATCGTCGTTTCCAGCAGCAAATATGGTTTTACTAATAGCGGTTGCTAAAACATCGCCAATAACTACTGTTTTGCTCGGGTCTTCTAGTGCTACAGCTTTAGGAAACTCTTTTCCATCAGCGTAAGCTAAAGCATATTTACCATGATTTGAGCTAATTTCAACCGTGTTATTATCTTCAACAACAAAAGTTAAGGGCTGCTCAGGAAATGTTTTTAAAGTATCTAATAACAAACGTGCAGGAATGGCAACGCTACCCGTGCTATCGCTTTCAACTTCTAATTTAGAAGCCATGGTGGTTTCTAAATCGCTTGCCGAAATTGTAAGCTGGCTATGGTCTAACTCAAATAAGAAATTATCTAAAATTGGTAAGGTGTTCGAACTGTTAATTACACCACCTAAAACCTGTAATTGTTTTAATAAATAAGTACTTGATACTATAAACTTCATGAGAAAATATTATGATTTTTCTAAGACTCGTGCCGTAAAGAGATTTTTGTTTTTCCAATTAAAATGGACTAAAAGCACTCTTTATTTTATCTAACTAGCTTAGTTTTAATTGTAATTATGCTTCATACAAATATATTCTAAACACCTTATATTTGGAAACAAACTTATTAACATTTAGGCAGCGTATTTTTTCTTTCTGAAGTAATTAAAACCAATACCAAAAAGCGCGAGTAAAACCAACGGAAGTACAATGTTTACAAGTTGCCACTTGGTTTTTTCTGATGCAATTTTTTGCTGATTTAAAAACGCAACTGCTATTTCTCTAGAACGAATGTTTATAAGTCCGCTATCGTCTAATAAATAATTAACGGCATTCAGTAAAAATTCTTTGTTTCCGTAGGTTTGTCCGGTCCATCTGTCGAATCCTAATTCTTGTGGTGCATTTTTAACAACATCATTTTTTATAATATCACCATCGGCAATCACAATCATTTTGGTTGGACTGCTTTTATCTTTTTCATTCGAAAGTTTAAACGGTTTAATTCGATTGCTATAAACCGAGTTAAATTCGCCTTCTAATAAAACTGCTAAGGTTTGGTTTCCAGCGTTGAAAACATCTGGGTTTTGTTCCTTAGTCACCACGCTTAAACTTACCACACGCGGCGTGCCTTCTAATTTTGTTAAAGGCGCAGTTTCTAATAAAATGGTTTTTTTAATGTTGTTTTTAAGGGTGTCAATTTGATTCGCGAAATCGAATTTTACCAAATTTAGATTATTAACAATAGGGTGGTGGCTACTCGTGCCCGCCAGCGGCGAATAGGGCCATTGTAAATGTTGAAACTGCGACTGACTCCCTTCGCCAATGGCTAGAGTAATAGGTGCAGAATACAGGGTGCTAACCATTTCGGGGTTGACACGAACACCGTACTGAAAAAAGAAATCGGTAAGATTTAAATCTCTAGAAATGGCAACATTAGTACCGTTAGCATTGTATAAGCTGTCTTTTTCCATCGCAACAGCATCAATTAACCACAGGCTTTTTCCGCCATTCATGGTGAATTGATCCAGTACAAGTTTTTCCTTCTCCGTAAAAGCTTCAGTAGGTTTTGCCGAAATAATTAAATCGAATTTTGTTAAATCTTGAAGCGTTTTTTGCGGGTTTTTTGAAACACTATCTAAAGTAAAAGGTGCAATAAAATAGTATTCGCCAATTTTTCTAACAAAATCGGCAATGTATTTGTCTTCCAGTTGTTTGTTGCCCTTTAAAATAGCGATTTTTCGTTTTTTAGGTGTAGTAAGTTTGCTAAATCCATCCGCGAAAGCGTACTCTAAATGCTGCACAGAATTGGTTACTAGTTCCTGTTGGGAAGCACCTATTTTATTTTTTACTAAGGGAATAATAACTGTTTTTTCTTTATAACTTGCTAGCGCCCAAGGGAAAATTAAGGCTTGCGAAGATTTTCCGTTTTCGGTAACATTCAATTGCATTGGTGTTAAACCACGTTGCGTTAATTGCTGAATATTGCGTTCTCGAGTGGCATCTTCTTCAATAGGATTAATAAAGTTGAAAATGATATTGTTGTTTTCGGCAGCAAACTCTTCAAGCAATTGCTGGGTTTCTTTTTTTAGGCGTCTAAATTCCGAAGGAAAACCATCGCCCTCTAGAAAGACATCAATAATAATTGGCGATTCAAGGTCTTTAACGGTGTTAATAGCCGAAGTGCTTAACGTATAGCGTTTATCGGATGTTAAGTCAAATCGTTTAAAAACTTTACTGCCAATTAGGTTTATCGCTATTAAAACGATAAGGCTTATTAATATGTGTTTTGTGTTTTTATTCAAAAGTTTTTTCTAATTGATAGGTTCTTAAACTGGTTACTTTATCATTTTTAAAATCAAGTTCAATACATTCTTGACTGTTATTAAAAGCTCCAGGTTTAAAACCTAAATTATAATTCCATTTATCTTGCGAATTAGCCTTAATGGCATCATCCCAACCAAACCATTCGCTTTTTCCTAAAAGGGATTTTACTTCGTTTTTGTTTTTGCCAATAAGCAAACTATCCTGTACCATATTGTCTAGCATTTCAAAACGGAGTTCAGGTTGGTCTGCCCATGCTTCGGCATTGAAATATTTTTCGTGATGGTAACTGCTAAATATGTTTAAAACAGGATAAAACAAATAAAAATAGGCGATAGGTGCTAACACTAAACTAATTAAAAAAGTGAGCCATTTGCGTTTGTCTATGGTGTTCATGAATAGCCAAACAAGCACAAAAACGATACACATTGAAATGATAAAAATAGGTGTTAAAATCATGCGTTGGCTTTATTCAAATTTAATTTGGTTAGCATTAAAAAGAAGATTGTTATGCTTAAAAAATATAATATATCGCGCGTGTCTAAAACCCCGCGGCTCATGCTTTTAAAATGCGCGCTCATGCCAAGTTGTTCTGTAAACGGACTAGAAATGATATCGGCAAGACCTTCAAAACCAATGTAAAACAGAAAACAAATAAAAACTGCAGAAATAAAAGCCACGATTTGATTGTCTGAAAGCGTTGAAGCAAACACGCCAATTGCCGTGTATGCAGCCACTAAAAATAGAAGTCCGAAATACGAACCTAAAGTGCTACCCATATCTAAATTACCTTCAGGATTTCCTAATTGATACACTGTATAAACGTAAAGTAGCGTTGGTAAAAGCGCAATTAATATTAAAATAAAAGCACCAAAATATTTACCCAAAACAATGTTGAAAAGCGAGATGGGTTTAGTAAGCAGTAATTCTAAAGTACCTTGTTTTTTTTCATCTGAAAAACTACGCATAGTCACCGCGGGAATTAAGAAAATAAGAATCCAAGGCGCTAATAAGAAAAACGACGATAAATCGGCAAAACCATAATCTAAAATATTGAATTCGCCTTTAAAAACCCATAAAAATAGTCCGTTTAGTACGATAAATATACCAATGACTAAATAGCCGATGGGCGATGCAAAAAATGAATTTATTTCTTTTCTTAAAATGGCGAACATTTAGTTTTGGTTATTGGTTATTGGTTATTGGTTATTGGTTGTTAGTTGTTTGTTTTTGGCTCCGGTCTCCTGTCATCTGTCTCCTGTCATTTTTTTCATCCGTCTCCCGTCTCCCGTCTCCGGTCCCCCGTCTTCTGTCTCCCGTCTTCTGTCTTCATCCATCCATTATTATTCGTAATCGGAAATTTTATGAATATTATGCGGCAATTCAGTAGCATCCGAATTAATAGGATCTGGAATAAATTTCACACTTACTGTATCCATTAAACCTAGTCCTAAAAGGGATGCGGCACTACCAACAGTTTCGTTATTACTTTTATAAATTGCAATTTCTAAAAAATTCCCCGAATTAAAAAGCACTAACCTTTTGCCTTCATCATTTCGTTTGTTTTCAGGAATATCAAAATTAACGATATCGCTGTATTTCTGATTAATTTTATTGAATTTATAGTTTCTAGCAGCAATCTCATAAGCACGGCCTTTTTGTATGTTTTCAAAAAAGTTACGCTTAATATTGGTTATCACATTACCGTAATTATCAATATAAATAACGCTACCCATAATTTGGGTTTTATCGTCATTTACATAAGGCACAATGTTTTTAATAGGTTTAATTTCAGGAATGCTTTTCCCAATAACATCAAGCGTTCCACCACGAGCAATGTGGCAAGCTACTTTTACAAAAACATCCAATACAGGAAAATTGGTGCTAATTTTATCGTGAATGTTTATCTCAACAATTTTTTCTGGTGCAATTTCCGAACAAATCATACTCATAATACCATTGTTGGCACAAATAAAATAATGATCGTCTAGCTTAATGGCAATGTGCTTATTTTCAGGGTTTATCTCAGAGTCAATTCCAATAATATGTATGGTGCCTTTCGGGAAACTGCTGTAGGCATTTTGTATAATATAGGCGGCTTCCGGGATGTTAAAAGGCGAAATAGAATGCGAGATATCAACAATGGTTACATCAGATAATTCGCTGTAAATCGCGCCTCGTGTAGCCCCTGCAAAATAATCTTTTTCTCCAAAATCGGTTGTTAATGTAATAATTGCCATTGGCAAAATTGTTGGTGTTTTTTTAGTGTTTTGTCACTCAAATGCCCTTAATTTCGAGTTTCACAAATATGTGATACAAACCTACATAAATTTTCGTTTTCGTTTTTATATTTTAAATTAAAAATGTAGCTTACACCAACTTATTCCTTGAAATAAGAATTTATAAAACTAATCATTTGGTCTGATAGTATTTAATTGGAACAAAATTAAATTTACGCCTTTGAACGAAATAATCATCGAACTTGAAGAGATTTCTCCAAAAGAGTTTTTTGGAGCACAAAACACCAATATTGAACTTTTAAAAAAATATTTCCCAAAACTAAAAATTGTAGCGCGTGGCACAAAAATTAAAGCCTTTGGCGATGAAGAATTGCTAGAAGAATTTGATAGGCGTATTACCATGCTTTTAAAACATTTCGCAAAATATAACAAGCTAGACGAAAATGTTATCGAGCGTGTGTTAACCAGCCAGAGTAGCGACGATTATTCCACCTCCGAAAAAAGCGGCGAAGTAATAGTGCACGGCGTAAGCGGCAGGCTTATAAAAGCGCAAACAGCAAACCAACGTAAAATGGTCGAGCTTATGCGTAAAAACGATATGGTTTTTGCCATCGGACCAGCAGGAACCGGAAAAACCTATACGGGCGTAGCCTTGGCGGTTCAAGCCTTAAAAAACAAGGAAGTTAAGCGTATCATTTTAACCCGTCCAGCGGTAGAAGCAGGAGAGAATTTAGGATTCCTTCCGGGCGATTTAAAAGAAAAATTAGACCCTTACATGCAACCTTTATACGATGCGTTAAGGGATATGATTGCTCCCGAAAAACTCGCGCATTATATCGAAAATGGTACTATTCAAATCGCGCCTCTGGCCTTTATGCGCGGTCGAACCTTAGATAATGCCTTCGTGATTTTAGATGAAGGACAAAACACCACCCACGCCCAAATGAAAATGTTTTTAACCCGTATGGGAAAAAACGCCAAGTTTCTATTAACGGGCGATCCTGGTCAAATCGATTTGCCGCGCCGTACCATTTCCGGACTTAAAGAAGCTTTACTCATCTTAAAAAATGTGGAAGGTGTAGGCATGATTTTCCTAGACGATAAAGATGTTATTCGTCATAAACTCGTTAAAAAAGTGATTGAAGCTTATAAAAGCATAGAAAACGCAGACTAAAAATGGCATAATTTTTTTCAGGAGCAGAAACCTGCTTTCCGTTATATCTTTTTCGCCCTTTAAGAGGCAAAAAAGGATGCCACTACAATCAGGGCTAGGGGGCAGGAGCACAAAGTTAAAGACCTGAAAAACCATGATGCTTGGTTGATAACATTAAAATATTAAAAATATGAAATATGAAAGATGACGGTTGTGTAAAACATACCATCATCTTTTTTTAAGATTAGCCCTAAAATTGTTATTGATTTTAATTTTTGGGTTGAATTAAAAAAATTATAGGAGTATATGGTTGATATGCTCTTGTTGTGTGTAATACCCGAAAAACCTCGAAATCTGAATGAACTCTATTAAATTAAACGACATTTTAAAATTAGAAAATCTAAACAATACCAAAATCAGATTTAATTTAATGTTTGGAGGGAATTGGAATCCAATTGAAATGTTTAAGAATAATGAAATGGACACTATTCTTGGCGGACATTATTGGAATTACAACAAAATGAAATCTTATAAAACAGGACAGGTCACTGTCGGCTTTATTCGCATTAAAAACAATGAAAACCTTTGGCTTTTATTTCATATTGGGAGAATAACAAAAGATTTGAATGTTCAGAACGGAATTGGATACGAATACGAAACATTGAAAGAATATGAGAAATATTTTGGTCGAATAATAGTAAGATTTAAGAACAAATCTCAAAATATGGTTAGAAAAGCAACTTCAGTAATTAACGACTGCGAAATTGCTCAAATTTTACCAGATATTTTTGATAATGATATTTTTCCAGGTTATGATAAAGTAAATATATCATGGAACGAACTTTCACGAGTAATTACAAAAGATACTTGGAAAACAGCATTACGAAACCAAAAAGGAGTTTACTTAATAACAGATATTTCTAACGGAAAAATGTATGTTGGTTCAGCTTACGGAGATGAAATGATTTTAAATCGTTGGAAATCCTATGTTAAAATTGGAAATGGAGGAAATAAAGAACTCAAAAATTTAGAGTTTAACCATATTAAACAATTCTTCCGATTTTCAATTTTAGATATATTCAAATCTACCACCGAAAACGAAGTAATAATTGAACGAGAAAGTTGGTGGAAAGAAACCTTATTAAGTAGAAAATTTGGGTATAATGCCAATTAAGTACGAAAAAGTACTTCACACAACAATATGTATAATTAATTGCTTTGGTCAGTCATTACTTGGCAAATTCCTTCGGAATTTTCTCGCTCTCAGTTTTGTTTGTTAAATTAGTCCCGAAATACGCAACTAAATTATACATGTAGCCGTTACCAAAAATTAAAAAATGAAAAAAACAGGTATTATAATATTCAGTCTTTTTTCATTAACAGTCTTAGGGCAAGAAATTGATTCCACAAAAGTAGATGAAATTGAAATCTATGAAAAAATAATGTACGGGATGAATTCTGGGCTTTTTAAAAACCAAAAGTATTATTCAGAATTAGATGAAAACTATAAGCTTCCTTGGGTAGAGAAAAAATATACTAATAAACAATTGGAGAGTGCATTAGATACATTAGCTATAAACTCAAAAATTAAAATTATAGACGATCCTTTTTCTGACCTTGTTATAGAATTTGATTCTTATTTTCCTTCTTATATAAAAGGAGGACTATCAAATATTTTTAAACTATTAATTCTCAATAATCAAATTAAAGATCAAAATCTTAAAAATATTCAAATAAAAAAGGATGGTAGTGTAACCTTTGGTTCAAAATTTTCATCTGGTTTTAAAGATGGTAAATCATATTCTAATGATTGGAAGACTATTACTAAATCTTTCAAAATAAGTTCCAAAGAGAATAAGGAAAATTTAAAAGGAAAAATTAAATTTAAAAGTAGTTTTATCCTGGATTACCATTATGTTAAAATTAATAAGTTAAATAAAGGTCAATCTTTAAAAATAGGAAGCCTAGATTTTAAAGTTATAGATTTTTATGAAAACAAAGTCATTTTAGATTTCAAACAGAATACGGAAGAAATTAATTTTTCTTTTGTTAATATTGATGATTATGGAAATAGAATATCACAAATACCATATTTCAATTTTGAAAAACTAAAAAATGATGATAAAAGTATTCCTTCTGATGCTACTTCAATTCCAGAGGGGGGTATGGCGGTTTCTAAAGTTAATTATGATATATTTAAAGCTGACCCAAATTTGTCTTTTTATGATTATAAAAAGATTGTTCGACCTATATTTATAGAGATTTTAAACTCAAAACAACCAAAAGAAAAAGCAGCCAAAGTATGGGGAAATAAGTACAGAGCATTTTCATCATCTGATGTAATGCTTAATTTCATCTTGTTCTATCCTAAGAATCATATAGAGAAGGAATTTGAATTAACTATAGAATGAATCTATTGCAATAATGGCTATAATTAATACGGTTTTTGGTCCTAATTCTAGGGTTAGGAATGTTTATTAAGTTCAACAAATTTTTTGATCAGGCTTTAGTACATAAAAGAAAAAACAAAATATAAAGATTTAGCTAAGTGCTTATCGGAAAATAAGTACTTTTATTTTCGCGAACTAATTTAAGTCCAAACCTAAATTCTAAATTCAAACAAACAACACCAATCACATGAAACCAAAACAACATCTAGATTTTAAAATTTTGAAACTAGCAATTTTGCCACTAGTACTTTTGTTTTTAGGAGGTGGAGTAGAAGCGCAAACAGAAAATGGTGTAAAGAAAATATCAGGAAAACTAGATTACAAAAGTTATTTGATTCCTAAATACTACCATAGCCCAACCTTTGCCTTAATGGATTTTTCCTATGCTATAAAAGGCGATGCCGATAGTTTATTTGTTCCTATGAAAAGTCAGATTTTAGGACGCTCTACAAGTCCTATTTATCCGTCACCTACAACTTTCGAAATAGATTTACCCATCCAACCAAATGGGAGGTTCGTCAATTTTGATAAGAAAAACAGCTCCAAACAAGGGGTGCAAGTTTTTTATACGCAAATAGGACTGAATATGTATGGTGATTCCTATTTAGATCAATTAGAACAAAACGGGTATCAATCGGTAACATTAAATTCTGAAACGGAACAAATTTCAGAGGGTACCCTTTTAATTTATGCTTCAGACAATAAGCAAGTATTCCCTAAAAATTGGGGTAAGGATAAAAAAATGTTTACCGATGATGATCAAGTAACCAATCTGGAAACAGGCTATACTCTGGCGACTATAAAAGGTGATGGTTCTATTCAATTTAGTCGTGACTCTAATGGTGTTATGGATTTGTTGGAACCAACTGCCAAAAACGATGCCCCAGATTTTTCTGAAATGGGCTTAGTTGAAGCTTATAATGCACTTATCGATCTCCTAAAAGAACGCTATGCTTATACAAAAAAGAGAAACCTGGATTGGGAAAAAATTAGAGCCAAGTATCAGGATGAGATTAAAGACGCGGAAAAAAGAAAGGATACCGGAGATTATTTTATTGCTATAAAAGACCTATCTATTTCACTTAAAGATGCCCATGTACAAACATCCAGCTATGATATGGCCTTAGTGAGTAAGTACTATAAAAAACTGGGGGAACTTTGGGGCGGTTCGCTTGGTGTGTCTGTAGTCGAACTTTCAGATGGTCGTTTTGTAGTTACAACGATAGCAGAAAACTCACCTGCTAAAAAAGCGGGTTGGGTAGTAGGTACCGAAATCGTAAGTGTTAATGGAAAGACACCAGCAGAGCATATGGAGGATATCCCCATAAACACCAGTAAAGGCACGGATGAATCTATTGCTTTAGAACGTATAAACTTCTTTTTCAATTTCCCGATAGGCACCAATGTTGCCGTAGCGTATAAGAATCCTAATCAAACGAAACCTCAAAAGGTGCAATTAGTTACTCAGGATGCTGACAGTTTCACTTATTCTGAAAAATCTTGCGACAGTAATGAGTCTGACTTACAAATTAGTTATAAGTTTTTCAACGAGGGCAATATTGGCTACATCCGATGGAAAAATTTTGAGGAAATACCTGTAACTTTGGCGACCTACGAGGGTTTTTTATCAAAAGTAAATGATAGAAAAGGCATAATTATAGATTTAAGAGGTAATTCAGGAGGTCTTCTTATTTTGATGTATACGATGACTTCTTATTTTTTTTCAGAGCAAAATCCTGCACCGCTTAATTGGTTAGATTTGTATAATTACGATCCGAAACAGCACGAATTTATAAAGGCAGGGAGTAATAATATGAAAATCTATTCACCTAAGTCTAATCTTTATTATTCTGGTAAAATTGTTGTTTTGGTTGATGATAAATCGGCTAGTGCTGCCGAATACTTTTCACAATATTTACAATCTCAAAACAGAGCCACCGTTATAGCAGAACATGGTACAGAAGGCGCCGGTGGTATTTTAGCGGTGGTAACATTACCTAAAAAACAGGTGTTTACTTACACAGGTGGTCAAACCTATTTTGCAAATACCAAAGAAGTTAATTTAGAAGGAAAAGGTGTGACACCAGATATTCGCGTACCAATCACCTTAGAAAATGAATTAAAAAAACAACAATGTGAAGACGTAGTGCTTCAAACCGCTATTGAATTTTTGACTTCGGATAAAGAATAAATAGATTAATTTGTTAACTGCGTAGTATTAAAGCATCAATACCCAAATACATTAGATTGAGTTAGTGTAAGTGGTTTTATCAGAAACAAAGTTTAATTGGATTATATAACATCGTTACGCGTTACTTAAACAACAAAAAAAGTTCTTTATTCGAGAACTTTTTTTACATTTGCATTAGAATTTTATTTATGAAAAGAATAATTGCAAAGAGAACATTAAGAGTGTTTTGGGAAAAGCATGCTGACTCTGAACAATATTTGAAAACCTGGTATGAAACAGCTAAAAACTCAAATTGGACATCTCCTAATGATGTTAAGCAAACCTACATAAATGCCAGTATATTAAAAGATAGTCGAATCGTTTTCAACATAAAAGGAAATTCTTATAGATTGATTGTGAAATTTAATTTTGACAGGCAATGGGCATTTATAAGATTTGTTGGTACGCATTCCGAATACGATAAAATAGATGCCGACACCATTTAATAAATTAAGATCATGAAAATAAAACCTATAAAAACGGAGCAAGATTACGATAAAGCTCTAGAAAGACTTGAAGTTATATTTGATGCTGCTCCTGATACAAAAGAGGGAGATGAAGCTGAAATATTATCAATGCTTATTGATAATTATGAAAATCAATATTATCCTATTGAAGCTCCAGACCCTATTGAAGCCATAAAAATTAGAATGGAAGAAATGAATCTAAAACAAAAAGACTTAGTTGGCATCATTGGAGGAAAAAGTAGAGTTTCAGAAATTTTGAATAAAAAGAAAAAACTGACTGTTGAGATGATTAGAGAATTGGAGCGCGTTTTACATATTTCAGCTTCAGTTTTGGTAAATAATTATCAGCTTTCAAAATAAAACAACTTTTTACGGGTTAAAGAATTGAATACTATAGATTTATTGGCTTAAATTGTTAGTGAGTGGTTTTATCAGAAACAAAATTAATTCTTATTCAATAGCGTCGTTCACTTCAATTCAATAGCCATTTATATCTTGAAAATAGACTTGTTTTATGCCGTCTTTTCTAATATAATCTTTCTTTGGTGTATCGAGCCAATCGGAATATTCGATGTTTAAAGTTTCTAAATGTTTGATAAAAGCATTGATGTCGGGAGTAGCTAATGCAAAATGAACAGCTTTATTGACTTTTATTTCAGCATCTGAGCGGGGAATTAAATGTATTTGTTTGCCTTCACTCAGTAATAACCATCTTGTTTTTGATTTTGAAGCTGTGTTTTCAATCTCTTTAAGCTGAAGTACTTTTTTATAAAAATCAACAGATTTATCAACATTTTTAACAGAAAGCGCAATATGATTTAATGAAAAAGTAAGCATTTTTTTCAAAGTTTTAATTAAATAGGTTTAAGTAAACTTATAAAAGTTACATAATGTATAAAGTTAGTTTTAATTTTTGTGAAACTCGTTATTAAATATGGATTCAGGATAATAATCAGCACCTCAAAAGGAAATTTTTCAGGAGCTGTGTAAAACAATGCTTTTCCTCGTCTCATAGTTATAAACTAGTTGAAAAATTTGTGCTTCAAAACGGCTTACACCAAAAATTATTGAATAAAATCTACGTTTTTTAAGGCTTTTGTTGGTTTCATACGTTAATCAAGATGTAATAGTCTAAATTCAAATGATAGAATTAATATATTTTACTTTATTTTGCGCAATATTTTCATTGGACTTTTTAGCTGTACTTTCGTTAAGAAATGAAGCGTTTAAAAAGAGTATTGAGTGAAATATATTGAAGAAACAAGGTAACGCTAGGAACGGCTTAACGCATTAACGAGCATCTAGCACAAGACTATAAATCTATTTAAAATGAGTAACACAATAATTGATACCAATTTCAATTTTCCAGGACAAAAGAGTCTTTACAAAGGGAAAGTAAGAGCCGTGTATAATATTAACGATGAAGAATTGGTTATGGTAGCAACCGATAGACTTTCAGCTTTCGATGTTGTAATGCCAAAAGGGATTCCTTACAAAGGGCAAATTCTAAATCAAATAGCAACCAAAATGATGGCGGCTACAGAGGATTTAGTTCCTAACTGGTTAACTGCAACACCAGACCCAAATGTGGCGGTTGGTCATTTATGCGAACCTTTTAAAGTAGAAATGGTAATTCGGGGTTATATGTCGGGGCATGCAGCGCGCGAGTACAAAGCCGGAAAACGCATGCTTTGCGGAGTGCCAATGCCAGAAGGGCTAAAAGAAAACGATGCTTTTCCAGAACCTATTATTACGCCTGCAACCAAAGCAGAAATGGGCGATCATGATGAAGATATTTCTCGTGAAGATATTTTGAAAAAGGGAATCGTTTCAGAAGCAGATTATATTGTATTAGAAGATTATACCCGTAAATTATTTCAACGTGGTTCTGAAATTGCCGCATCAAGAGGTTTAATTTTAGTAGATACTAAATATGAATTTGGAAAAACTAAAGACGGACAAATAGTGTTAATTGATGAAATTCATACGCCAGATTCATCACGTTATTTTTATGCTGAAGGGTATCAAGAACGTCAAGATAAAGGCGAAGCGCAAAAACAATTAAGTAAAGAGTTTGTACGCCAATGGTTAATTTCAAACGGTTTTCAAGGTTTAGAAGGACAAAAAGTTCCATTTATGAGCGATGAATACATTCAATCGGTTAGCGAGCGCTATATCGAACTTTACGAAAACATAACAGGCGAAACTTTTGTAAAAGCCGATGTAAGTAATATTCAAGAGCGTATTGAGGCTAATGTTTTAGCCTATTTAAAATAAGCGTTTAGCGCGTTTATTGTTCTAAATTTATAGAATAAGAGGCCATCTTAAAAGTAAATTAAGTTTGATTTTTCAGCATATCGAAACCGCTATTGTTTAGCAATCAATTAAAAATATTTCGACAAGCTGAAAATGACATCAAGGATACTTTTCAGATAGCCTCTTTTTTGTTTAATCAATAGACATATAAAGCTTAGTACTGTATCCTGTTTTTAGGTTGCTTTTAGTTTCTCTTTCTCACTTTTATAATTGTATTTTGAGGTTTTTTTTCTTGAATTTTTAAGTGTTTTCATAACCTAAGATTTATAACTTTTTGGATATTTGTAAATAGCTCAAATTTTATACATGGACTTATTTAATAATATACCAAACCCCAATATTCTACCTTTTGATGGCGAAGTAAATTATTATGGTCCTGTGATGAATTTAGAAAAATCACAGCATTATTTCGAGCAATTATTACATGATATTCAATGGGAAAACGACAAAGCCATCATTTTTGGAAAACTAATTGTTACCAAACGAAAAGTAGCTTGGTATGGCGATAAACCCTTTGATTATACTTATTCTAAAACTACAAAATCGGCTTTACCATGGACACCAGAACTTTTGGAGCTAAAGGCCCTTATAGAACATAAAACAGGTGAAACGTTTAATTCTTGCTTACTAAATCTTTATCACAGTGGCGCAGAGGGGATGGCTTGGCATAGTGATGGTGAAAAAGATTTGAAAAAAAATGGAGCAATTGCTTCCTTAAGTTTTGGAGCAGAACGTAAATTCATGTTTAAACATAAAGAAATTAAACAAACGGTTTCGGTTATTTTAGAAAAAGGAAGTTTATTGGTTATGAAAGGCAGCACACAAACCAATTGGCTACACCGTTTACCTCCAACCAAAAAAGTAATAAGTCCTAGAATTAATTTAACTTTTAGAACGATAGAGACTAAACCATGAGTATAAAAACGGATTAGAACTTATGTTTATTTAAAATAAATGATACATGCTGTCGTTTTAAGACTGACTTCCTAAACAATAACTTTAAATGGGTTTATTTTACGGTTGTCATTCTTGCGAAAGCAGGGTTTTAAATAAAAAATTTAATTTGAATGTATTTACAAGTCAATTCAACTGAATTATATTAAGATTTTGAAGAAATTTTTTATTTCCTTTGTATCCTAAATATGCTAAAAAAAATTATCCCGTTTTTTTGTTTGCTCATTGGTGTTTCTGCAACAGCTCAAGTTGGAGGCGAATCTACGTACCAATTCCTAAACTTGGTGTCTTCACCACGTCAGGCGGCATTAGGGGGTAAAGTGCTAACAAATGTCGATTACGATGTTACACAGCCATTTTTTAATCCAGCAACTATTAATGTTGAAATGGATAATCAATTAGCAGTAAATTACACCAGTTATTTAGGCGGAATTAGTTACGGTACTGCTGCTTATGCATATACTTTCGATAGACGAACACAAACTTTTCATGCAGGTGTAACTTATATTAATTACGGTACTTTTGATGGTTATGATGAAGATGGAAATTCTACAGGAACCTTTTCAGGAAACGAAACCGCTTTATCTTTAGGTTATGCGCTTCAATTGGGGCGCTCCGATTTTTATTTCGGAACGAATGCTAAGTTGATTTCTTCAAAATTAGAACAGTATAATTCTTTTGGAGTGGCAGTCGACATGGGACTTATCTATATTAATGAAGACATGGATTTAAATGCCGCATTCGTAATTAGAAACCTAGGAACACAAATAACAACCTACGCCGATGTTTACGAGCGTTTGCCTTTCGAAATGGCATTAGGGGTTTCTCAAAAACTAGAAAATGTTCCCATTCGTTGGCATGTTACATTAGAAAATTTGCAAAAATGGCCAATTTCTTCGCCTAATCCAGCAAGAACAACAAGCGATTTAGAAGGTAATGAAACTTCCGAAAAGGTTGGGTTTTTAGGGCAGGTGATTCGTCATACCATCGTAGGAGTTGAATTATTTCCAGATAGCGGCTTCAACATTCGTTTGGGTTATAACTTTAGAAGGGGAGAGGAATTGCGAATAGTAGATCAACGTAATTTTTCAGGACTTTCCGCAGGGCTTTCCATTAAAATGAATAAAATGCGCTTTAGTTATACCTATGCTAAATATACAAGCGCCGCAAATTCAAACTTTTTTGGTTTGCAAATAGATTTACAATAGAAAAGTACTTAAAGTTATAAGTTATGAATAAGTTTTATCAAAAAATCCTTGAATACAATTTAGTTTTTAGAACTTTCACTTAGAAACTTAGAAACTTAGAAACTTAGAAACTTAGAAACTTAGAAACTTAGAAACTTAGAAACTTAGAAACTTAGAAACTTAGAAACTTAGAAACTTAGAAACTTAGAAACTCTATAACCATATAACTCTATAACTTCATAACTTTTAAACCTCACAACACATTTTAATGAAAAAAATCACCATTGCCATAGACGGGTTTTCGTCAACAGGAAAAAGTACAGTCGCAAAACAATTAGCCAAACATTTGGGTTATGTTTATGTTGATACGGGCGCTATGTATCGTGCTGTTGCATTTTATGCGATGCAAAATGGTTTGATTGATAAAGAAAATTTTAATGTTGAAGAATTAATTTCTCAACTTCCAAATATCGAAATTACTTTTAAATTTAATGAAGCTTTAGGTTTTGCTGAAGTTTATTTAAATGATGAAAATATTGAAAAAGACATAAGAACCTTAGAAGTTTCTGCTTTTGTAAGTACGGTGGCATCGGTTTCCGAAGTGCGTAAAAAATTAGTAGAACAGCAGCAAAAATTAGGAAAAAATAAAGCGGTAGTTATGGACGGTCGCGATATAGGAACCGTCGTTTTTCCGAATGCCGAACTTAAAATATTTATGACTGCTTCCGCAGAAACTAGAGCGGAAAGACGTTATAATGAACTTGTTGATAAAGGTGATCAAGTAACTTTTGAAGCTGTTCTTAAAAATGTTCAAGAACGCGATCACTTAGATACTACACGAGAAGATTCCCCTTTGGTAATGGCTGAAGATGCTATTGAATTTGATAATTCAAATTTATCAAGAGATGAGCAATTTGAGAAGTTACTTGCCTTAGTGGAGGCTAAATTGTAATCTGTTGTTACGTAGAGTATCACAGAGCTTTCACCGAGTCTCGCAGATGGATAATACTTTGTGTAACTCTGTACGTTCTCTGAGAATCTTCGTGTTACAACAAAAAAAAACGAACCTTTAAACATTTAAAGATTCGTTTTATATAGCTTGTAAATTTGTGATGTTACAAATTAGGAATAATTAATTCCTGACCAGGATGAATTAAATCTGGATTTTTTAAAATATCAGAGTTTGCTTTAAAGATGTCTTGGTATTTTGAAGCTTTCCCATAATACTGCACAGCAATTTTCCCTAAAGTTTCACCGCTTTTAACCACATGCCTGTGATAAACGCTAGTGTCTGCAACCGTAATATTAGCTTTAATATCTGCTGGGTTTTCACCACCAATGGCTTTTATTTTATCCCATAATAAGTTTTTTTCATATTGCGTTGCAGCTTCACCTTTAACTTTTAAAACGCCTGCGTCTTCAACTACGTCTCCATTTTTAATGTGTAACGATTCACCTAAATCTAGTACGGGTTGGTATTTTTCTTTTGTTGTCATGATTAATTAATTATTGTAATAAGTTAAAAATTTGTTTTCAAGTACAACAAGGTAAGAAAATAATCAGATATAAAGGATACAATTTAAACGAGAAATTATGAGGTATTTTGGTTGTTTTCAAACCATTTCAGTTCAACTATAATTTATTTTCTCATTTCTAGGTATTTAGCTCAATATTATGTATTTTTGCACTCCTTTTAGCGAATCGGTGGAAAGATAAAAGGAATGAAACTAAAATTTATATAACACTTCTGTGTGTTATTCGCTTAAATCTTCCAAAACATACAGAATACAAAACATAATGTAATTTGTTGTAAATCATAAAATTACATTATCACACATTAAAATGGCGGAAAACGCAAAACAAGCTGAAGTTGAGGCAACTGAAGCAAAAACTGTAGAAGCTCCACAAGTATCTGAAGCTAAAGCAAACCCTGAAAAATTCTTAAAAGAATTCAACTGGCACAACTACCAAGAAGGTATTGATGAAGTTGATGATTTACAATTAAAAGAATTTGAAAAATTAGTAGCTGAAAATTTCGTTGACACTTTAGATGACGAAGTTGTAGAAGGAACTGTAGTACATATTACAGATCGTGATGCTATTATCGACATCAACGCAAAGTCTGAAGGTGTTATTTCTTTAAACGAATTTCGTTACAATCCTAACTTAGCAGTTGGTGATAAAGTAGAAGTATTAATTGATGTTCGTGAAGACGCAACAGGTCAATTAGTATTATCTCACAGAAAAGCACGTGTAATTAAAGCATGGGATCGTGTTAACGCGGCTCATGAATCAGGTGAAATCGTTAATGGTTTTGTTAAATGCAGAACTAAAGGTGGTATGATTGTAGATGTTTTCGGAATTGAAGCATTCTTACCAGGTTCTCAAATTGACGTGAAACCAATTAGAGATTACGACCAGTACGTAAATAAAACAATGGAATTCAAAGTTGTTAAAATCAACCACGAATTTAAAAACGTTGTTGTTTCTCATAAAGCACTTATCGAGGCTGATATTGAAGAACAAAAGAAAGAAATTATTGGTCAATTAGAAAAAGGTCAAGTATTAGAAGGTGTTGTTAAAAACATTACTTCTTACGGTGTATTCATCGATCTTGGTGGAGTTGACGGATTAGTTCATATTACAGATTTATCTTGGTCTAGAATCAACCATCCAAATGAGATTGTTGAGTTAGATCAAAAATTAAATGTTGTAATCCTTGATTTTGATGAAAACAAATCAAGAATCCAATTAGGTCTTAAACAATTATCTAAACACCCATGGGAAGCTTTAGCTGATACTGTAAAAGTAGGAGATAAAGTAAAAGGTAAAGTAGTTGTAATCGCTGATTACGGTGCATTTATCGAGGTTGCTGATGGTGTTGAAGGATTAATTCACGTTTCTGAAATGTCTTGGTCTACACATTTACGTTCTGCTCAAGATTTCGTTTCTGTAGGTGATGAAGTTGAAGCAGTAATCTTAACTTTAGATAGAGAAGATCGTAAAATGTCTCTTGGTATTAAGCAATTAACTGCTGATCCATGGACTGATATTACTGGAAAATATCCTGTAGGTTCTAAACACACTGGTATTGTACGTAACTTTACAAACTTTGGTGTTTTTGTTGAATTAGAAGAAGGTATCGACGGATTAATTTACATCTCTGATTTATCTTGGACTAAGAAAATTAAGCACCCATCTGAATTCTGCGCTGTAGGCGATAAATTAGATGTTGTGGTATTAGAATTAGATGTTGAAGGACGTAAATTATCTTTAGGTCACAAACAAACAACAGTTAACCCTTGGGATAAGTATGAAACTGAGTTCGCTTTAGGAACAGTTCATACTGCTGAAATTTCTGAAATCGTTGACAAAGGTGCTACTATCGAATTTAACGAAGATATCGTTGCATTTGTACCAGCACGTCACTTAGAGAAAGAAGATGGAAGCAAACTTAAGAAAGGTGAATCTGCTGAATTCAAAATTATCGAATTTAACAAAGAGTTTAAACGTGTAGTAGCGTCTCATACAGCCATTTTTAAAGCTGAAGAAGTTGCAAACGTAAAAGCTGCTGTTAAGAAAGCTGCTAGTGCTGCTGCCGAAGCAAAACCAACTTTAGGTGATGCTAACGACGCTTTACAAGCGCTTAAAGATAAAATGGACGGGAAAGCATAATTGCTAATTCCTGTGTAAACAGGAATCTTATTCATACATAATCTAAAGCCTCTCGTGTAATCGAGAGGCTTTTTTAGTGCTTAAAATAAAGATATTAGTGCTTCAAAGTAGGGGAAAAGGCAATATTTAAATGGTGTTGTATTTATATCTGTGAAAACCCATCAATTCTCGATAGTTGTACGTAACACTCTAAATACATTAATTTTAATAGTCAAGAAGTGAAGCAGAAGTTCTTTTAAAACAAAATATAAATAGGAGTTATAAATTTTGAAGTTATCTAGTTGTCAGGTTGAGCTTGTCGAAACCGCCGTACCACTTCCATAAAACCTTTCAGCATCCAAACATATCTCAATTTTTTTTCAACAGAAAATAGCATTATTGAAAAAAATAATTGGTTTTAACATTCTAAATACTATATTAGCAGAAATTATGTCATTTTTTGATGTTATAATCGAAAATACATGGTGTTTTTTGCCGAATTAACCACTCGTATTAAACAAAAGCACCACCAACTAAACTAAACTTTATAATAACATTTAGTAAAATGAATGCCTTTCCCTTTTCAGGTTAAGGCATTCACTTCACTTCAAAATTCACCGGATTTTCAATAATAATTTTACTGCTTAACAAAACTAAGTTAGAGAAGCTGCGATTAGTCTTTTATAGTTTAATTACAAAGGTTAAGCTACAGAAACGTGTATTCCGTAGAAAAAACTTAGAAAGTTCGCAGGAAATTGATAATTTAGGAACACCAAACTTTAAGAAACTAAAATTTATGTTTTCACATAAAAATTAAAAAGACATTATGAGTAATTATCATATCAAACATTTAGAAGAATACTACCAAGTTTATCGTAAATCCATTAGAGAACCTGAAAATTTCTGGGAAGAAGTTGCCGAAGAGCATTTTATGTGGCGTAAAAAGTGGGATAAGGTTTTAAGTTGGGATTTTAGCAAACCAGAAATTAAATGGTTTGAAGGCGCACAACTTAATATTACCGAAAATTGTATAGACAGGCACTTATCGACTAGAGGCGATAAAACCGCCATTCTTTTTGAACCCAATAGCCCCGATGAACCTGCAGAGCATATTACATACAAACAATTATACGCACGTGTAAATAAATTCGCCAATGTTTTGAAAGCTAAAGGCATTAAAAAAGGCGATCGCGTTTGTATTTATTTACCCATGATTCCTGAATTAGCAATTTCGGTATTGGCCTGTGCTAGAATTGGCGCAATTCATTCGGTGGTTTTTGCAGGATTTTCTTCTACAGCATTATCAACCCGAATTAACGATAGCGATTGTAAAATGGTAATTACAAGCGATGGATCCTACCGTGGAGCTAAAACCATCGATTTAAAAGGCATTGTAGATGATGCTTTGGAAGATTGTCCGGGAGTAAATTCTGTTTTAGTGGCAAAACGTATTCATTCCGATATTTCAATGAAAGAAGGAAGAGACGAATGGTTGCAACCGCTTCTAGATGAAGCATCAGACGTATGTAAAGCTGAAATTATGAATGCTGAAGATCCGTTGTTTATTTTATACACATCAGGTTCTACCGGAAAACCTAAAGGTATGGTACATACCACAGGCGGTTATATGGTTTATACAGCTTACACGTTTAAAAATGTGTTTCAATACAGAGAAAATGATATTTATTGGTGTACTGCCGACATTGGTTGGATTACAGGACACAGTTACATTGTTTATGGTCCGCTAGCAAATGGTGCGACTTCTGTAATGTTTGAAGGTGTTCCTAGTTATCCTGATTTCGGTCGTTTTTGGGAGATTATCGATAAGCATAAAATCACACAATTTTATACCGCGCCAACTGCCATTCGTGCTTTAGCAAAAGAAGGGGTTGATTTGGTTGAAAAACACGATTTATCGTCATTGAAAGTTTTAGGATCTGTTGGCGAGCCAATTAATGAGGAAGCTTGGCATTGGTATAATGATAATGTTGGTAAAAAGAATAGTCCGATTGTAGATACCTGGTGGCAAACCGAAACAGGCGGAATCATGATTTCGCCAATTCCATTCGTTACCCCAACCAAACCAACTTATGCAACATTACCGTTTATAGGGATTCAGCCAGCACTTATGGATGAAAACGGCGAGGAGCTAAAAGGCAATCAAGTTGATGGACGTTTGTGTATTAAGTTTCCTTGGCCAAGTATGGCACGCACTATTTGGGGCAACCATACCCGTTATAAAGAGACTTATTTTTCTGCTTTCGAAAACAAATATTTCACTGGTGATGGCGCTTTACGTGATGAGGTAGGGTATTACCGAATTACAGGACGTGTAGACGATGTTATTATTGTATCTGGTCATAATTTAGGAACCGCTCCAATTGAAGATGCCATTAACGAGCACCCTGCAGTTTCAGAATCTGCTGTTGTAGGTTTCCCCCATGATATTAAAGGCAATGCACTTTATGGCTATGTGATTTTAAAAGATACAGGCGAAAGTCGCGACCAGAATAATGTGCGTAAAGAAATTAATCAAATGATTACCGAGCACATTGGCCCAATTGCTAAGCTAGATAAAATACAGTTTACTTCTGGTTTACCTAAAACCCGTTCGGGAAAAATTATGCGTCGTATTTTACGAAAAATTGCTTGTAAAGATGTTAGTAATTTAGGGGACACAAGTACCTTGTTAAATCCAGAAGTGGTACAAGATATTATAGATAATGCCTTATAAATTATTTAGGCAGTAAATAGCCCCAATTTAGATGCTTTTTTTTGTCTAAACGGGCTAATATTTTTAAAAACACCAAAGCCGTAATAAGCGCATCGCCAGTGGCGGTGTGCCTATCTACCATAGGAACATTCAGCTCGTTACACAAATAATCTAAAGTGTATGCGGGCTGTTCTTCTCTATAAATAACATGAATGGATTTTTTGTAAAGGACGCCCGTGTCTATAAATTCATTTTTTAATTTTCCTAAGCCGTGCCTTTGAAGCATTTCGTTAATCATACCCCGATCAAAATTAGCATGATGGGCAATTAAAACATCGTTTTTAATGTAAGCCAGAAAGGTTTTAAGAGCTTCTAATTCATTTATTTTATCAATGGTACTGCTTTTTAATATGCCGTGAATTTTTACAGATTCGGCTTTAAAAACATCTTGCTGAAGGTAAAGTTCTAGGGTTTTGTTAACATCGATAACTTTATTGGTAAAGGAGACAGCGCCAATGGATAAAACGCGGTCTTCTTTAATGCTAAAACCTGTTGTTTCGGTATCAAAAGCAATAAATCTGGTGTCGTTAATATTACTTTTACTTTTTGTTTTAAAATGTTCCAGATAATCTAGCCAAAACTGTGGGTAATCTTGCTTTTTTTTTGAAAACCAATTGAATTTCATATTACATGAAGTTTTTTAAATCGAAACGTAATTTTAATACTTCCTGAATGGCATGAACAGGTTTTAAACAGCGTCTTAATTTTAATTGTTCCTCTTTAGTTAAGGTTTTTAATTCGATGTATTTTCCAGAATTATTATGAAGGATGCCTTGCTTGGTTTTAAATTTTGTTAATGCTTTGAAGGCATAAGAACAAGATTGATACAGTTCTTTATTATTAGGATCTAAGTTTGCCAATTCTTCAAAACGCTCGGAGGTATTATTAATGCCTTTTATTTTGTTTTTTAAGGTAAGCAATCGTGCCGCATCAACCAAAGGCATAATGGTTCGGCTTTTAATGTTGAAAAGGTCTTTTTGATCACTGTTTTTTTCAACAGCAAATTGATTGAAAAAACCTAATGGCGACGGACTCTTCACCGCATCGCGACCTAAATATTTAAAAAATAACGAAGTTTGATCTAAAGTTTCAAAAATAGAATCGGTTAAATCGCTTGCAAATTCAGGGTTGCCATAAATGTGATTAAAATCGAAAAATATGGAAGATAATAAAACAGCCTTTTCATCAGGATGCAAAATCCAATCGTTAAATTGGTTTTTCCACTGTGTGATGGATAAACACCATTTGGGGTTGCTTGCCATCATATCGGCTTCGCAATATTCAAAACCAATTTTATTCAAAGATTTAGTAACTAGTTTTGCTAGTTCTAGGAAGTAAGTTTGAGTTTCTTCGTATTTTTCTTCAGAAACATTTTCAAAAATAATCGCGTTATCCTGGTCTGTAAATAGTAATTGTTCTTTCCTGCCTTGACTTCCCAAAGCAATCCATGAAAATTTTACAGGGGGATGGGTAGGCATTTTTTTTAAGGCAATTTCAATAGCGCGCACTGTAACGGCATCGTTAATTTGTGAAATTAATTTCACAATATGTCCCACAGGAATGTTTTGTTCTAAATAATTTTTAAGTAAGCTGTTGGCTTTTAATCGTGCTGCGCGTAGTTTTTTAGTACGATTGGCGCGTGTAATTTCTTTTAAAATAACTGTTGGATTGTTGCCTAAAGTCGCTAAAACATCATGATGTGTAAGTACGCCAATAAGTTTAGAGTTTGCCGTGCCATCTTTGGTAATGCATAAATGTCCAATGTGATGTTTCAGCATAATAAGTTGCCCATCGGCCACCGTTAAATTCTTTTTACTCGTGATTACAGGCGTATTCATAATATTTGTCACCTGAGTTTCAATAGGAAAACGGCCTGTGGCAATTTTGTTTTTAATATCTGAATTGGTAATGATACCAACCGGATTTTCAGCATCGTCAATAACAATAATACAGCCAATTTTATGAAGACTCATTTTTATGGCAGCCTCTTTTAGAGACGAGTCTAAATGACAAGTTACAGGGTTTTTAGTGTAATTGGCGGTTTGAAAATTTACAATATCATGCGAACTATTAGGTAAATAATCTACAAATATTTTACCGCTTTCTTCGGCAGTGTACGGGTCGTAGGCATTGGTTGCAAAGGCCGTAATTAAAAACTTGTAAACGCTAGCATTGTTGTGGGTTACTGCCGTAAAAGTTTTAATAGGAATGGCATAAACTATAGATTCTTCGTTGGCTGTAGCCGAAAGTTTGTAGTTTTCATTCGCAATTAGTGGCCTAACACCAAAAACATCACCAGCATCGCTAATATTGATGATTTCTTGAGTCTGCTCTTTTGTGGTATGAATTAATTTCACACCACCATTTCTAACCATATAAAAATGCGGTTTTGCAGGATCGCCTTTTTCAAATAATGTATCGCCTTTTTCTAAATAAATAATGGAGACTTCTTTTGAGATTTCAAATAAATCCGGAGTATTTAAAAGGTTAAAAGGCGGGTATTTTACTAAAAAATCGAAAACGCGTTCTGCAATAGAGTTTTTCATAAGGTTTTAGTTGAACTTTTATAGGAGAAAAACGGTTGTGTGTTTTGAAAAGGCTGTTCTCGATACAATTTTCTATCGAAAATCACTCGAACTGACTTTTCAAAACACACAACAGATAAAAGGGATTATATAAGTTTAAAATCTAATAATAATTCACCTTCAATTGAAGCTTGCAAGTGGTCGCCTTTAAAGTTTTGTCCAGCGCCAGAAGCAGGTGTTCCTGTGAAAATTAAATCGCCAGGCTCTAAAGTCATATATTTAGAAACGAAAGAAATAATTTCAACAAAATTATAAATCATATCCGTAGTGTTTCCTGCTTGTTTTTCTTCACCATTAATGACTAGGTTGAAGTTAATATCATTCAAATCAGAAAAATTAGAAACCGGTTTAAAACCAGCTACAGGCGAAGCACCATCAAATCCTTTTGCTAAAGCCCAAGGGCCTTTGTTTTCTCTGCTTGCGCCAAGCACATCTTTAGCCGTATAATCGATACCTATACCAATTTCGCTAATGTAAGAGGCCGCATCGGCTTCCGAAATATCTTTACCTTGTTTGCCTATTTTAGCAACCAACTCAACTTCATAAATAAGTTGCTCAGTAATTTTTGGAAAAACAATATCCGCATTGTTTTCAACTAAAGTACTTTCAGCCTTTAAAAAAATAAGTTGATGTCCCGTTTTAAGCGCTGCAATTTCACTTTTGTCGTTTACGTAGTTTTTACCAATTCCAATTATTTTCATGATTGTTTTAATTAATTTTTTAGACTTTAAAAGTAGTGAATTAAGCTATTTTTAAAACTAATTTTATATTATTTTTTTGTCAGTTCTTGTTATCATTCGGTAGTTTCTAATTGTGGTAGTAGGCTGTTTCTTCATCTAGGAAACACTAATCTTTTGTGTAACTGAAATTTAGAAGATGAAATAAATTTTCAATAAAAAAACATACCTTGCTATACTCAAAAATAGTTATGAAACATTTTCAAGAAACACCTTCAAAAACCAATAAAAAAACGCCTAAAGTCACCATGGCACAAGCTTTTAAAACCATTATTTGGCCTAGGCGAAATTTGGTTTTTATAGGTTTAGTTTTAATTGTTATTCGAAGTTTGGCTGGGCTTATTTTACCATGGCAAAGTAAAGTGCTTTTAGATGATGTGGTGCCAAGTAAAGATCCTTCGCAACTGTATACTTTAATAGCCATTGTTTTGGTGGCTATTTTGGTGCAGGCGCTTACTTCTTATGCGTTAACTCAAATTTTAAGCGTTCAGGCGCAGTATTTAATTAGCGAATTACGTGCTAAAGTTCAGAAAAAAGTACTCTCGTTGCCCATTAGTTTTTTTGATAACAATAAAACAGGCGGTTTGGTATCGCGTATTATGAGTGATGTTGAAGGGGTTCGAAATTTAATTGGCACTGGTTTAGTGCAATTGGTTGGCGGAACATTTACGGCCATTGTATCGTTAATTATCTTGATAAAACTAAACGCATGGATGACACTTTTTGTGTTCGTGCCACTGTCTATTTTTGGCTATATCGCTTTGCGCGCCTTTAAATATATTCGTCCGATTTTTAGAGTACGCGGAAAAATAAATGCTGAAGTAAAAGGCCGTTTAACCGAAACTTTAGCAGGCGTTCGTGTGATTAAAGCTTTTAATGCTGAAGAACAAGAGAATCAAATTTTTGAAAAAGGGGTTGATAAATTATTTCAAAATGTGAAGAAAAGTTTAACCGCAACCTCTATAATGACCAGCTCATCAACTTTTTTAATAGGTGTGGCTACCACAGGTATTATGGGCATTGGAGGGTATTATATGATGCAAGATGAAATGACTATGGGTGATTTTCTATTTTTCACTTTGGTACTTGGTTTTATGATTGCGCCCATTGTACAAATGAGTAATATTGGAAGTCAGTTAACCGAAGCTTTAGCAGGTTTGGATAGAACCGAAGAGCTGATGAATATGACTGCGGAAGAAGACAACGTAAACAGAACCATTCAACTTAACAATTTGAAAGGCGATATTGTTTTTGAAGATGTGTCTTTTTCATATGAAGAAGATAAAGAAGTGCTTCATAACATCAGTTTTAAAGCACCAGCGGGCTCTGTAACGGCTTTGGTTGGGAGTTCGGGTTCAGGAAAATCGACTATTGCAGGCTTATCGGCAACCTTTTTAACTCCAAAATCCGGACGTGTTTTTATTGATGATGAAGACTTATCCAAAGTAAAATTACAGAGCTACCGAAAGTATTTGGGCGTGGTTTTACAAGACGAATTTTTATTTGAAGGCAGCATTAGAGAAAACATCCTATTTCCAAGGCCAAATGCTACCGAAGACGAATTACAAAACGCTGTAAAAGCCGCCTATGTTAACGAATTTACCGACCGTTTTGATGATGGTTTAGAAACATTAATCGGCGAAAGAGGCGTGAAGCTATCGGGAGGTCAGAGACAGCGATTAGCTATTGCTCGCGCTATTTTAGCCAATCCGAAAATTATTATTTTAGATGAAGCCACTTCAAATTTAGATACAGAAAGTGAAGCTTTAATTCAGAAAAGTTTAAATGAATTGGTTAAAGATAGAACCACGATTGTAATTGCACACCGATTGAGTACCATTAGAAAAGCAGACCAGATTTTAGTAATTGAAGCTGGAAACATTATAGAACGTGGGACTCACGACGAACTGATTGCCAATAACGGAAGATATTTTGATTTATACACCTACCAAGCTAAAATTTAATGTTTATGAAAGTAACCGAATTAAAATCAACTGAATACCACCCGTATTACAAAACCTATATTGTTGAAGCACCCACAGATTTTACTTTATTAGAAGGTTTTTCAAAAGGAAAAGAAGCTGTTTTGGCTTTTTTCAAAAGCATTCCTAATACTAAATTAGATTATGCTTACCAACCAGGAAAATGGACGATTAAAGAGGTGTTTCAGCATATTATTGATAACGAACGGGTGTTTATTTACAGATGTTTACGCCTTTCAAGACAGGATAAAACACCGTTGCCGGGTTACCATCAAGATGATTATATAGCACCTTCAAAAGCCAGCTTAAAATCTATTGAAGCTTTAATTGAAGAATATGAAGCTGTACGCCAGAATTCAATCGTTTTTATAAAAAGTTTATCAGATTCAGATTTAAAACAGATAGGCACGGTAAGCGATCATGACATGTCTGCACGCGCAGCTGCATTCATCATTTTAGGTCATGAAAAGCATCATATAAGCGTTTTAAAAAGCCGTTATTTAAGCCGCTGATTTGGCTAGAATTAATTGTTTTTTACGTTTCATAATCATAAAAATAATTAATGATAATACGCCAAAAATTGAGAATCCTATGAAAAGGGGTAACACGGAATGTTTTACAAATCCGCCAATGTAATTCGCAATGGGTACCGCCATAACGGTAGACGCAAAACCATTAATTGCAGCACCGATACCAGCAATATGACCAAGCGGTTGCATGGCGATGGCTCTTAAATTTCCAAAAAGGAAACCAACGGCAAAAAACTGCAAAGCAAAAAAGCTTAGTAAAACATAAATGCTTGGGTTGTTTCCAGACCAAAATAAAATCACATAAAGCACCGAAACAATAGCATAGGCTGCCGTGGCAACATGTGCAATGCGCCACATGCCAAATTTTACAACCAAACGGCTGTTAAAAAAAGTGGCCAGACCAATAGAAATGGCTAAACTCGCAAAAATATAGGGGAACATTTCAGCGAGATGGTATTGCTCCTGAAATATTTGTTGAGCTGTACTTAAATACACCATAAACGAGCCTGTAATAAAGCCTGAAACTACTGTAAACGCTACCGCTTCTTTTTGTTTAAAAAATTCTTTAGTTCCATTAATAAAAAGGTTTGTCGAGAATTTTATACGCTGTTCTTTAGGTAAAGTTTCAGGTTGCCTAATCCAAAACCAAATCATTATTAAAACCCCAAAAATAAGGTTGAAATAAAAAATGGCTTCCCAACTAAAGGCATACATTAATAACTGCCCCAATGTTGGTGCTACTACAGGAACGAGAATAAAAAACATGACCACTATCGATACTATTTTCGCCATATAATCGCCTTCAAAGGAATCGCGAATCATGGAAAGTGATAAACTTCTAGGCGAGGATAAACCTACGCCTTGAAAAATCCGACCAATAATCATAATTTCAAAATTATCGGTAGTAACGCAAACAATACTTGCTATAATAAAAACTAAAAAGCCAACAAAAACAATGGGTTTTCTTCCGAAGCTATCCGATAAAGGTCCGAAAAGGAGTTGTCCGAAACCAATACCAAGGAAAATCATGGTAATTAATAATTGATTTTTAGAGGTGTCTTGAATGGCAAAATGCTGACTTATTTCTGGCAACGCAGGCAGTAACGCATCTATAGATAAGGCAACTATAGACATTAATGAAGCCATTAAGGCTACAAATTCAAACTTAAAATGTTCGTTTTTTTGCATGCTTCAAAAGTAATTCAATTAAATCAGGCTTTAAACCTCTTAACTATATTTTAATCCAATGATATTATTGTTAAATTTGATATCAATTAAAACCTTCAAATGAAAATACAGCCACTTTTAGATTACATTCGAAATTTTGTAGAATTAACCGAAAAAGAAGAAGCTTTTTTAACTTCAAAAGTAAGTTATAGAAAATATTTAAAGGGGCAGTTTGTTATTCAGCAAGGCGATGTTTGTAAATATGAATGTTTTGTAATTTCGGGGTGTACTAAAACCTATTTTGTAGACGAAGAAGGGCAGGAGCACATCATTATGTTTTCGGTTGAAAATTGGTGGACTTCCGATATTGGTAGTTTTATCACCCAAACCCCAGCCGATCTTAATGTGCAATGTCTAGAAAACACCGAATTAATCATGTTTTCTCATGATGATATTGAGGATTTATATGCCGAAATTCCTAAATTAGAACGTTTATTCAGACTTATCGTAGAACGTGCCTTAGTCGCTTCACAAAAACGAATTATTCGAAATTTTAGTCTTTCAGCAAAAGATAGATATCTGTTTTTTAGAAATCAATATCCATTAATAGAGCAACGTATTCCGCAGTACATGATTGCTTCATACCTTGGAATTACTAAAGAATTTCTAAGTAAAATTAAAAGTCAGCTTATTCTAGAACAGTAAATGTTAATCTAGATTAACATCATTTAATAATCTACTTCATTTTATAGTTCAGTCTTCTTGCCGAAATTTGTACCATCATAATTCATTAACTGTGATGCACGAATTAATCGAAAAAATAAGTGAAGTAAACGACCTTATTCTTCAAGGTAAATCCTTAGAAGCCTTTGAAATGTTTTATCACGATGATGTGATTATTCAAGAAAATGACAATCCAGAATGCATTGGAAAATGTCTAAATAGAAAACGCGAAGAAGCTTTTTTTGAATCGATTACCGAGTTTCGTTGTGCCAAACCATTAAAAGTAACGGTAGGCGAAAACATCACCATGGTCGAGTGGCATTATGATTATACCCATAAAGATTGGGGCGTTAAAAACTACAATCAAGTGGCAGTTCAAGAATGGAAAGACGGAAAAATTATTAAAGAACGCTTTTATTACGGATCATAAATCAAATTAAAAACAAGTAAAATAATTAAACATGAAAAACACAATTAAAAAATTAGCAGTAATCGCTTTAGTTACTGTTTTTGCATCATCATTTACAACTATTGGTGGAGAAAAAAAAGCAGTTAAAACCGAGGCTAGCAAAGTGGTTTGGAAAGGCTATAAAGTAACAGGTTCTCACGAAGGTACGATTGCTATTAAATCGGGAACTTTAGAGTTTGACAAAGATAAATTAGTAGGTGGTGAGTTTGTTATGGATATGACGACTTTATCGAGCACAGATTTAGAAGGAGAATACAAAGGAAAACTAGATGGGCACTTAAAATCGGATGATTTTTTTGGTGTTGAAAAATTTCCAACCTCAACTCTAGTCTTTAAAAAAGTAAAAGCATCAGGTAAAAATGCTTACCATGTTACAGGTGATTTAACCATTAAAGGTAAAACACATGCTATTGATTTTACCATTTCTATTTACGGAAATAAAGCAACAGCATCATTAAAAATTGATAGAACAAAATATGATATCCGTTACGGTTCGGCTAGTTTCTTTGATGATTTAAAAGATAAAGCCATTTACGATGAATTTGATATCGTAGCAGATTTAGAATTTTAATTTCTTTTGAAAAAGGAAGATTAATAGCGTTTTAAGGCACTCATTTTTGGGTGCCTTTTTACTTTGTTTATTTTCTGAATTGTTTTGTATGTTTATTAGAGATATTAACCTTGTGTAGTGGCTTTATATCTTTTTCTTTTTCGGATTTTTTCTGTTTGAAAATAATGAGATAATCTCGACTGAATTTTTATTAACACGGTAATATAAATTGTTGTGCTTTTCAACAACAGCTTTTCTAATATTTTTTTTCTCGATGGATTCAGGAAAAATTTCGGGCATTTTAGATATCAAATCAATAGTGTGATTTAATTTAGCGGCAAATTTTCGTAGTTCTTTTTCGGTCCAAATTTTTTCAAGAAACTCAATAGTCTCTTTTAATTCAGAAATAGCGTGGTCTGTCCAAAGGATTTTATAACCACTTTTCATATATGGTCTTCACGGTAGAGTGAGAAGTTAATTTTCCGTCATCAGCATCTTGAATTCCTTTTTCAATAGAATTTTTTTCGCTTTCAGAAATTTCATTCCACCAATCGGTTCTTTCCTTTTCTTTTAATATCATTAATTTATCAATTAATGATTGGTCATTCAATGTTGACAACCATTGTATTAATTCAATTTTTTTATTTTCTATGCTTAAACCCATAATATCAAATTTACAAATTAAATGGTATGATTCAATTTATGAACGTGAATTTTAACTTTTAATCAACTTTTTCAATTTCAATTAAGAGGAATTTATACTACGATAATTTCAATAGACAATACATTTAAAGAATTTTAATTTGAATATTTTAAGTTTGATTCCTAACATAAGGAAAACCTTATGAATCCCCATAGAAATGTGTATAAGTTTTTCTTAGCCGTTAATAATCCTATCTTTGCATTTCTATAAATAATAAGCTTTATGTCATTTAAAAAACTCATTGAACCTTTAAGAAATTCGTTAGAAAGCAAAGGTTTTAATGAACCCTTACCGCTTCAAAAACTAATATTATCTAAAATTAAAGGCGGCGCAAGCATGTTTGTTATGGCTCCAAAAGGTTCGGGGAAAACAACGAGTATAGTGCTTAGTGTGATTCAGAAATTAAATGGAAAAGCTTTTGAAGACGCGCCAAGAGCGTTAATTTTTGTAAAAGACAAACAAGCTGCTTTAGACTTAGAACTCGAATTTAACGCCTTTTCACGTGGTACCGATTTACGGGTATATTGTGCTTATGATGAGAAAAATATAGATCACCAACGAGATGAAATTTATGATGGGGTTGATGTTGTTATTGCGACACCAAAACGTTTAAATAAGATTTTTTATTTAAATGGTATTAACTTAAACAAGCTTCAAATGTGTATTGTTGAAGATGCCGAATTTTTATTTGGAAACCAAAATTTTGCTGAAGTAACCCGTACTCCCGAAAGTATAGAACGTTGTCAATATTTAGTTTTCGGCGAACATTTTGATAGCCGTTTTGAGCGTTGGCAAGATGGTTTTATGTTTAACGCGCAGGTTGTCAAGTTTAAAGGGTAGTCTTTTTACAATGGTATATTCCCGTGTTTGCGTTTAGGCGTATTTACTTCTTTGTTTTCTAGCATAGCGAAAGCCTTTATTAGTTTTCTTCGGGTGTTTTTTGGAAGAATGACTTCATCTATAAAACCACGTTTTGCAGCTTCATACGGATTTGCAAACTTTTCGGCGTATTCTTTTTCTTTTTCAGCAAGTTTCTCCGAAGGATTTTCAGCTTTCAATAGTTCTTTTTTGAAAATAATTTCACTTGCTCCTTTGGCGCCCATAACGGCAATTTCGGCACCAGGCCAAGCGAAATTTAAATCGGCTCCAATATGTTTAGAATTCATCACATCGTAAGCACCGCCATAGGCTTTTCTGGTAATTACGGTTATTCTAGGTACTGTGGCTTCACTAAAAGCATATAATAATTTGGCGCCGTGCGTAATTATGGCATTCCACTCTTGATCGGTTCCAGGTAAGAAACCAGGAACATCGACTAAAACTAATAAAGGGATATTAAAACAATCGCAAAAGCGGGTGAATCGTGCTGCTTTTCTAGAGCTTTTCACCCCTAAAACACCTGCAAAGGACATGGGCTGATTGGCGACAATACCAATGCTTCTTCCGCCCAATCGAGCAAAACCAACAATAATACTTTCGGCGTAATCTTTATGAATTTCGTAAAACGAATCGGTATCAATAATCCCCTTAATAACCGCATGCATGTCGTAGGGTTTATTGGGGTTTTCTGGAACGATGTCCGATAACACATCACGAACTTCATCATGCAATTCGCAATCTGTTTTTTTTGTAGTCTCTGTGTTGTTTTGAGGCAGATAACTTAGTAGTTTTTTTATGTCTTCCAAACATTCTACGTCGTTAATAGATGTTTTATGAGCTACCCCCGATTTGGATGCGTGGGTATTCGCGCCTCCTAAATCTTCGCTGCTTACAGTTTCATTCGTTACGGTTTTAACCACTGAAGGCCCTGTAACAAACATGTAGCTCGAGTTTTCTACCATTAGGGTAAAATCGGTTATTGCTGGCGAATACACCGCACCACCAGCGCAAGGTCCCATAATGGCCGATATTTGCGGAATCACGCCCGAAGCTTGCACATTTCGGTAAAATATATCGGCATAGCCACCAAGCGAGCGTACGCCTTCTTGAATTCTAGCGCCACCAGAATCGTTAAGTCCAATAATAGGCGCGCCTATTTTTATGGCCATGTCCATGATTTTACAAATTTTTTCGGCATGAGTTTCCGATAATGCGCCTCCAAAAACGGTGAAATCTTGGGCGTAAACATACACAAGTCTGCCATCAATAGTGCCGTATCCTGTAACTACACCATCGCCGTAATAGATTTCGTCTTGCATGCCAAAATCGGTGGTGCGGTGGGTAACTAAAGCGCCGATTTCTTCAAATGAGGTTTCATCTAACAAATATTGAATGCGCTCTCTAGCGGTTAATTTTTGCTTTTCATGTTGCTTGTCAATACGTGTTTGTCCGCCGCCCAATTGCGACAAAGCCTTAAGTTCTTCAAGTTTTTTTATTTTCGAGCTCATGGATTTGTGTTTTTAATGCTTATGAATTAGGAAGTCTTAATACTTTTTGGTCTTCAAGATATTGTTTTACAGCAATTAAAGCTGCTAATTGGGCTTCATCATTAAATGCGTTTTGTAGTAATTCTTTACTGAAATGCTTTTTAACAAATTGGGTGTCGAAATTTCCAGATTTAAAAGCCTCATGTTTGCAAACAAATTTTCCAAAAGCCAATGTGGTTTCTACGCCCTTAACCTGATAATTATCAATGGCTTTAATCATAAGTTGAATGGCTTCTTCGCGTGTTTCCCCGTAGGTAATTAATTTGGCAAGCATGGGATCATAATAAATAGGAATGTCCATGCCTTCTTCAAAACCATTATCTACGCGAATGCCTTTTCCTGTCGGGATTTTATAGGTTTCCAAATGCCCTACGCTAGGCAGGAAATCGTTTAAAGGGTCTTCAGCATACACACGTAATTCTAAAGCATGCCCTCGAATTTTTAAATCTTCTTGTTGTATTTGAAGCGGTTCATTTCTGGCTACTTTTATTTGAAGTTCAACCAAATCAACTCCAGAAATTAATTCGGTTACAGGATGTTCTACCTGTAATCTGGTGTTCATTTCTAAAAAATAGAAATTATGTTGGTTGTCCAATAAAAACTCAACGGTTCCGGCACCGACATAATCACAAGATTTAGCCACTTTTATGGCTGCTTCACCCATTTTTTCTCGTAAACTAGGCGTTAAAACGGAAGAAGGCGCTTCTTCAATAACTTTTTGATGTCTGCGTTGTATGCTGCATTCACGTTCAAAAAAATGGAGTATATGCCCATGATTATCGGCCATAATTTGAATTTCAATATGTCGGGGAGATGTTACATATTTTTCAATAAAAACAGAGCCATCTCCAAAAGCCGAAGTAGCTTCACTAATGGCGCGTTGCATTTGCGATTCTAATTCGCTTTCCTTTTCAACCACACGCATGCCTTTACCACCACCGCCGGCCGAAGCTTTTATAAGAATTGGAAAGCCTATTTTTTTTGCAATATTTATGGCTTTATTCACATCGGTTATGGCTTCACCAATGCCTGGGACCATGGGGATGTTATAGGCTTTAACAGCTTCTTTGGCAGCTAATTTACTGCCCATAATTTTTATGGCTTTTGATTTCGGACCAACAAAAATAATATGATTTGTTTCGCACAATTCAGCGAAAGCTGCATTTTCACTTAAAAAACCATAGCCAGGATGAATGGCATCGACTTGAAGTTTTTTTGCAACTTCAATAATTTTATCGCCTCTTAAATAGGACTGACTAGAAGGTGCTTCGCCAATACAAATGGCCTGATCGGCAAACTTAACATGTGGTGCGTTTCTATCGACTTCCGAAAAAACAGCAACCGATTTTATGCCCATTTTTTTGGCGGTTTTCATCACTCTAATGGCAATTTCTCCTCGATTTGCGACTAATAGTTTATTCATTGAAATATTTTTTAAAGAAATGATCGCTTAAATAGTTAATTAGATTTAGAAAACCTATTTATTCAAATTCAATTAATAATTGACCTTTTTCAACAGCGTCACTTTTTTTAATTAAAATGGATTTTATAATGCCTGCTCTGGGTGAAACAATACTGTTTTCCATTTTCATGGCTTCTAAAATAAGTAGGGGAGTATCTTCTTTAACTTCTTGGCCAATTTTCACATTAATTTCAAGAATTAAGCCGGGCATGGGCGCTTTTATAGTATCAATTTGAGGGGTGGTTTTGGAAGTAAAGCCCATGTTTTTAATGCGTACATCTAAGTCATCTTTAATTTCAACACGGTAACTCTGGTTATTTATTTTTATGTGATAGGTTTTATTTTGAAAATCGGAATGAGCAACTTCAGCATGAAAAGCCGTGTTGTTTTGCAGAATATGATAGTTTTTTTTGGAAGTTTTAACCAAATCTAGTTTAGAAATGGCGTTGGGTGATATTTCAAAAGACTCTCCATTATTAACTGTTACCGTATAAATTTCGCTCATAGTTAAAAAAATGATATTAGTAAATATATGAATTTTACGAAGGAAAATCAATGAATATATCTGCTCACTTTGTAAACCAATTATTAGTAAGTCAATGCGTTGTGAAGCATTATGATTATTAGGTTTATAATCCTTTTTGTTTAACACAACGTTAATACATTATGTGTGTAACATCTGAATTTTAAAAATTTTTTTGTGATTAAAATCTTAAAAAATTAATTAATCCAATTCCCTAATTCTTAACCCTTAAAATCAACATATTACAAATTAAGTAGGCTTTTTTTGTATTATCAATAATCCAACATGATAAAAATCATATTGTATTGTTGATAATACATTGAACTTTGTAACATAATTAAAAACAAAAAGAATAATGAAAACTAAAAATACATCATTTAAAAGCATTTTCACTTTTGTAGCTCTTTTATTTATCACAGTTAATTTAACTCAAGCACAGGAATTAACATTAGTAAATAAAGATTCGTCTTTAAAAATTTATGGCACATCCAATTTACACGATTGGGAGGAAAATGCTGAAAAGCAATCAGGAACAATTAAGTTTAGTGATATCGAAAATGGTAAAATTGAAGCTTTATCTATACAAATCGAGGCCGAAAGTTTAAAAAGTGGCAAAGGTGGTATGGATAAAAACACTTATAAGGCTTTAAAAACAGATAAACATAAAAATATTCTTTTCCAATTAACTAAAGTTGAAACTGTTGAAGCTAAAGGAAATGGTGTTTTTAACGTGAAAGCTGTGGGCGATTTAACCATTGCAGGTAGTAAAAAAAGCATTGCCATGGCATTTAGTACAACCATTAAAGATGGACTTGTAACCTTGATGGGTGAACAGAAAATTAAAATGACCGACTTTAAAGTAGATCCTCCAAAAGCATTATTTGGAACCATTACTACTGGCGACGATTTGACTATTAAATTCACAACAAAATTTAAATAATAACAAACAACAAGTATAATTACAAACAATTAAAAAAGAATGATTATGAAATCAATTATTAAAAATGTAATGTTGACTGTGGCGGTTTTATCTGGCCTTAGTTTTTATGCTCAAAACAACCGACATATCGATAATTTTAGATCACCTGATAAATCTGGAATTAACGTTTTTGAAGCCCCAAAAGATACGGTTTCAACATTTGACAAAGTGAAAGTTAGAGTAGGTGGTGCTTCTACTTTACAGTTTCAATCATTAAGCCATTCAAATAATGGAGGCGCAGGTAATGAATTAGCAGAATTAGGTGCTAATTTTAACTTAGCAACAGCAAACTTAGATTTAGATGTGGCACTTGCAGATGGTGTTAGAATGCACTTAAGAACGTATTTATCTTCACGTCATCACCCAGAACCATACGTAAAAGGTGGGTACTTTCAAATTGATAAATTAGACTTTATTAGTAAAGGTCTTTTAGAAAATGTCATGAAGTATACTACCCTTAAAGTAGGGCATATGGAAAACAACTATGGTGATGCGCATTTTAGAAGAAGTGATAATGCACAAACTTTATTTAATCCATTTGTTGGAAACTTAATAATGGATTCGTTTACAACCGAAGTTGGTGCCGAACTTTACTACCAAAGAAATGGCTTTTTAGTGATGGCTGGTTTTGCAAACGGAAAATTGAATCAATCTGTTGAGAAAAAAGCAAACGGAACTACAGGAGGTGCTGCTTTTTTAGGAAAATTGGGTTACGATAAACAATTAAATAAAGATTTAAGAGTACGATTAACTGGTTCGATTTATACTACAGGATATACACCTAGTTTGTATTTATATTCTGCAGACAGAGCAGGTTCTAGATACTACCACGTTATGGAAGCTCCAGGTTCATCTGGGTTTAGATCAGGACGTTTTGTTCCAAACTTTAAACACAGTGTAACGGCAGTTATGTTTAATCCATTTGTTAGATATAAAGGTTTTGAGTTTTTTGGAACAATTGAAAGAGCTTCAGGAGGAACAAATTATGATAGTGCAGGAGAATTTTTACCAGAAGAATTAACTGGTGTTGCCGATCAACTGTCGGGTGAGTTATTATACCGATTTGGAAAGAATGAGAACTTCTATGTTGGCGGACGTTACAATACAGTAAACTCTGAATATGATGGAATTGACGACATCACTATTGAAAGAGTACAAGCTGGTGGTGGTTGGTTTATGACTAAAAATATCTTAATGAAAGCTGAGTATGTGAGTCAAAACTATGAAGGTGCTACAGGTCGTTTAGACGGTGGTAAATTCAACGGATTTATGTTAGAAGCTGCCATTAGTTTCTAAGAATCAAATAAATATATAAAAGTCTCAAAGTCTAGGAATTTAAATTCATTCTTATGCTTTGAGACTTTTTTTAAACTTGAAAAGTAAATATTATAGTCATGAAAAAGGTATTATTTTTAGTTTTAATGTGTACCGTATTTGGTTTTACAACTAGAGATACTAACGTAGAAAGTACAGCTTTTAAAGTTGCGCCAGAAAGCACCTTATCTGTTGTTGGAACCAGTAATGTAAAAGGTTTTGAATGTGATTATAATTTTATTGAATTTAAATCGCCTATTCCTGTTTATTATCATATTGAAGGCCATAAAATAAAGTTTACAAATTCTGCTTTAGTTTTAAATAATATAAATTTTGATTGTGGCGGAAAAGGAATTAATAGAGATTTTAAAGACATTATAAAAACTAAGAAGCATCCGCATATACGATTAATTTTAAAAGAAATTGAAAATTATAAAAAGCAAAATAATGTTCAGGTTGTTGTAGATATTACCATGGCTGGGGTAACCAATACTTATAAGGTTCCCATTGTTTTTAATAAAACAGAAAAACTTGAAGTTATTGGGAACTTAAACTTACTTTTAGACGATTTTAATATTGAAACTCCATCTAAACTATTTGGTTTGGTTAAGATTGATAACCATGTTGAAATTGCTTTTAAATTGTTTTTAGAAGAAGTTTAAATGAAATCTCTTAAACTGAAAGTTGATTTCTTATGGCTTTTGAAACCAATTCGTAATACGCTTTATTTGAAGCCACAAAATGATTATTGGCATCATTTATGTTTTCAATAAGCGCATCAAATTCTTTTAAAGGGACTAACTTTAAAGCATCAACTTCTTCTTCCTGAGGAATTAAATTTGAAAATGGTACGTTTAATTTTGAAATAAATGTATTGTGAAACTCGTTATCAGTAATGCCATTTTCATAGGTTTGAAAACATTCAAAAACACCTATTTCAATGAGCTCATTTTCAGAAATAGAAACCTTAATTTCTTCAAAAGTTTCTCTAATGGCACCTTGTTTTACGGTTTCGCCTGCATCAATATGTCCTGCAACAGACACATCCCACATAAGTGGACAAATGGCTTTTTTTGCCGAACGCTGCGATAGTAAAACCTCGCCATTTTCAGTATAAAACCAAATGTGCGCAGTATGGTGGTACAAGCCTTTTTGGTGGATTACCGATTTGAGTTCGGAAACGCCTAGAAGGTTTCCATTTTTATCGGCTATGTCGATTAATTCGTCCATAATTTCAAATAAAAAAACGCCATAACAAGAATTTTAAGGTTTTCAAAATCGTGTTATGACGTTTAAAATTAAAGTTATTTATTATTCAAAATAACTAAAGGTTTCGCCACCTTTAATATTTAGTAAGGTTTCGTAAATTAATTTAATAACGTTTTCAACATCGTCTCTGTGTACCATTTCAACAGTGGTATGCATGTAACGAAGTGGTAACGAAATTAATGCTGAAGCAACGCCACCATTGCTATAAGCAAAAGCATCGGTATCTGTTCCAGTAGCTCTAGATAGGGCAGAGCGTTGGAAAGGTATTTTCTTAGTCTCGGCAGTATCGGTAATTAAATCACGCAATTTTTGTTGCACAGCAGGGGCGTAAGCTACCACAGGACCTTTACCAATTTGTAAATCGCCTTGTGTTTTCATTTCAATCATTGGCGTGCTCGTATCGTGAGTTACATCGGTAACAATAGCTGCGTTAGGTTTTATAGTTTGGGTAATCATTTCGGCACCACGTAAACCAATTTCTTCTTGTACAGAATTAGTAATGTAGAGTCCGAATGGTAATGTTTTTTTGTTCTCCTTTAATAAACGAGCTACTTCGGCAATCATAAAACCGCCCATACGATTATCTAAGGCACGACAAACAAACTTATCGCCGTTTAGTATATGGAATTCATCTGGATAAGTAATTACACATCCTACGTGAACGCCTAATTTTTCAACTTCTTCTTTGTCTTTTGCGCCAACATCAATAGTAATATTATCTGGTTTTGGAGCCTGCTCGTTCGATTTATCTCTAGTGTGAATTGCTGGCCAGCCAAAAACACCTTTTACATAACCGTTTTTGGTGTGAATATTTACAATTTTACTAGGCGCAATTTGGTGGTCGCTTCCGCCATTTCTTATCACGTAAATTAATCCGTTATCCGAAATATAATTAACATACCATGATATTTCATCGGCATGTCCTTCAATAACTACTTTGTATTTTGCATCTGGATTTATAACACCAACTGCAGTTCCGTAAGTGTCTGTAATAAAAGTGTCTACGTATGGTTTTAAGTAATCCATCCATAGTTTTTGTCCGTTCCACTCATAGCCAGTAGGGGCTGCATTATTCAAATATTTTTTTAAAAAGTCCATCGACTTTTTGTTTAGAATGCTCTTGTTTGCCATTTAAAAAAGTTTTGCACTAAAGTAATAATATTAATAGAAATCTAAATGAATAAATAACATATTGTGGCTGTGATTTTTGTTAAAATAGCTTAAAATAAAGTGAGATACTGTAAAGTGGACGTTTGAGGTGCGAAGAAATTCTTTAACTTTGAAAAGTAAAATTGTCCCATAAATAATAAATGAATTTTTTAAAATATATATTGGTTTTATTTCCAGTTTTAGTATTCTCTCAAACTAAAGAAACAGAACAGGATACCACAGCCATTGAATATCTTATTATTGAAGGAGATTCTGTGCCAAGACAATCTATTAATTTAGATGAAGTGGTGCTTTTGGGAAAACTAAAATTTGACAATCGCGAAGAACGTATTCGTTACTTAATTTTAAGACGAAAAACTTTAAAGGTATATCCGTATGCTAAAATGGCGGCAGAACGTTTAGATTCTATGAACGTTCATTTAAAAACACTGAAGAGAAACCGACAAAAAAAGCGTTACACAAAACATATTCAAAAGTATATCGAAGGCGAGTTTTCCGATGAGTTAAAAAAGCTAACACGCACCGAAGGGCAAATTTTAGTTAAATTAATAGACCGACAAACAGGAACAACAGCCTTCGATTTGGTTAAAGAATTGCGTAGCGGCTGGCGTGCTTTTTGGTACAACACTACGGCAAGTATGTTTAGCATTTCTTTAAAACGAAAGTTTGATCCTGTAAATGTTAAGGAAGATTATTTAATTGAAGATATTTTACAACGCAGTTTTCAAAACGGATTATTAGTTCCGCAAAAATCTGCAGTAGAATTTAATTACTACGACTTAACCAATAAATGGGTGCACCAAAAAACGCCAGAATAAATGGTTGAACAAACGCCTTTTGAAGAAAAACTAAACGCCTTTTCTCATGCTTTAGGCGTTGTATTTGGTATTGTAGCTTTAGTGTTATTAATACAGCACGATTCTGGAAAAAGCGACTGGAGTCTTTTTAGCGTTATTGTTTACGGCCTTTCTATCATCATTTTATTTAGCGCTTCTACACTTTACCACAGCATTAAATACGGTCCCTGGAAACAGTTTTTTAGAATTATAGATCACATTTGTATTTACCTTTTAATTGCAGGCACATACACGCCTGTGACTTTAATTGCCTTACACCAAAGTTTAGGTTGGCCACTGTTTTATACCGTTTGGGGTATTGCCTTTGTGGGTATGATATTAAAATTGTTTTTTACAGGCCGATTTGAAGTCATTTCTACCTTATTATATGTGGTTATGGGCTGGCTTATTATTTTTGATATTTCAAATTTATCGCAAAGCATAGGTAGCGATGGTATTTGGCTGTTATGCGCAGGAGGTTTGTGTTATATGTTTGGTATTATTTTTTATGCCGTTCAAAAAATACCATACCACCACCTTATTTGGCATTTGTTTGTCTTAGCTGGTGCTATATGTCATTTTTTAATGATTTTCTACTATGTTATTTAAAGCTTCATTTTAAATGGTTGAATTTAAGCTTGCAGATACAGTTTCAGATTATTTAGAAATAGAACGTTTAGCAGCTGTTATTTGGCGTGAACACTATATTCCTATCGTTGGAAAACCCCAAGTTGATTATATGCTTGAAAAATTTCAATCGGCCAATGCTGTTGAAAATCAAATAGCTGATGGTTTTGACTATTTTATAATTTTTTATGAAGAAACAGCCATTGGTTATCTGGCCATAAAACCAGAAGAAAATGCCTTGTTTTTAAGTAAAATATATGTTTTAAGCGATTTTCGAGGAAAAAAAATAGGCAAAAAAGCCATTGTATTTGTTGAAGAAAAAGCTAATGAATTTCAGCTTAATAAAATACGATTAACCGTGAATATAAATAATACCAGCGCCATAAATGCCTATGAAAAGTTAGGTTTTAAAAACAACGGCGCTTTAGTTGCCGATATCGGAAAGGGTTTTATTATGGATGATTTTGAGATGGTTAGGGTGGTGGTTGGTTAGTGGTTAATGGTTTTTGGTTTTTGGTTGCTGGTTTTTGGTTAAAAACATAAGTTTTTTGTGAGCAAACCTAAAATTTTATTACAGGATTTCATTTAAGTCTTGGCTCCCTACAATTGCCATTATATCTATAGTGTCCCCATTAATTTTAAAATAAATACTGTCTGAACCACATACACAACGTCTGTAACCCGTTTTTATATATTCAACCGATTCAAAAGAATAGGGCCTTTGGGAAATAATATCAAAATATTCAAAAAATGATTCAAAATATTTTTCAGCCTGAGTTAATCCGAATTTTTTAACGCCGTAGTGGTGAATTCTTATTAAATCATTTTTAGCTTCATTGCTTAATCTGTATTTAGCCATTCAATAAAGACTTTGATTGGGCTAAAATTTCATTTTTATTGTCACTTGTAAATCCGCTTTTTTCAGCTTTGTCAAGTTTGGCTCGAACCCAATCAATTTGGATTTGTTGTTTTCTGGCCTGTCTAATTAAATCGTTTACTATTTCGCTTTTACTAGAATACTCTTTTTTCTCTACAAGATCTTTTAACCACTCATCGTTCGGCTCTGTAAATGATATACTTTGTCTGGACATAATCTTAACATTTGATGCAAATATACACCAATTACGCATCATTTTAAAGTTGGTGTCAAAGAAAAGTATTCAGTTTTTGGTTTTTGGTTGCTGGTTTTTGGTTGAAAGATGGTTAATTCATGTAAGAGTTTAACCGAATGTTTTCAATTTTGGGTTTGTGATATTTTAAGAGTTACTAATTAAACAATTACACGTTTAAACAAATAAACAAATCACCCCAATTACCCTTCAATAATATCTTTATATTCTTCAAAAAAGGCTTCAAATAAGCTCATTTTTTCATTAAAAAACACCATTACATCTTGCCAAGTCGCTTTGTTATGAATGGATACTTTTTGTTCTAAAGGCACATAAACTCTAGAGATTTCCTTATAACTTTCTAAAATATATTCTTCTTCAAAAATAGCATCGGGAAGGTATTCATCTAAAAGAATAGATTTTAAAGCCAATAATTTTTCCCAATATTTAATGCGATGTTCTAGATCGTCTTCTAAATCTAAAATCACTGAAGCTGTTTTATTATCAAAGTGAAACTTAAAATTAAAACCTTTTAATTTCGTGTTGTATAAAATCCATTTCCGTGGAAACGATTTACCGAAACTGGTCCAAAATTCTTGTTTTAATAATCGAGATTCTTCTTTAGAGAACATGTTTTTTTATTGGGTTTCAAATGGTTTTACTTAAATCATATAAGCAATGCCAACGCCTAAAATAATGGCTATAAACTTTGATAAATTAAATTTGTGTCCGTCGCCACTTTCAAATAAAATGGTTGTTGAAATGTGGAAAAATATACCAATTACAATGGCATTCATCATATCGGCGTATTCGCCAATAAAGCTTGAGTTATGTGAAATATAAGTACCTAGGGGTGTCATTAATGCAAAAATGAGTAGAAAAGCACCAATTTGAGTTTTGCTGTAATTTGATTGCATTAAAAACAAAGTAATTACAGTTGCGATCGGGATTTTATGCACTAAAACGCCGTAAACCATATCGTTGTGGTCGTGTATTGAAAACCCTTCTAATAAACTATGAATACATAAACTAACAAAAAGTGTCCATGGAAATGTTGAATTTCCTTTATGAATATGAACATGCCCGTGTTCGGCTCCTTTCGAGAATAACTCTAAGGTAATTTGAAGCAAAATACCGCCCATAATTAATAAGCCAGCAAGTTTGGTGTCCAAATGATGATAAACTTCTGGTAACAACTCGAAAAGAGTTAGGGCTAATAAAAAAGCACCACTAAAAGAGAGTAGGAGTTTGGTGTTCCAGGATTTTTGTTTTTTACTAAGTAAGGCTATAATAAAGCCTAAAATAACTGCCAGTATGGGAAATAAAAATTTATTCATTCAATAAAACACGTAAGCGTGCGTAAAATTAAATGTGGAACATCCACTTATTTAAAAATCATGACTAATCGTTCTGATGTTTTAGCATTAAATTTATTCAATTTATAGTCGCCAAAAACATCCAATAAAAACACGTCGGCTGCTTCAAAAAGCGCTTCAAAATCGGCTAAAGTAAAGGCACGAACACGTTCTTGAAAATTGTAAACTTTTTCATCGACTGTAAAGGTAATATCTTTTATAATATATCCATTTTCAACAAAACGTTTTAGATAAAAATCAATGCCATCAACGGTTTTGGTTTCTTCAGGAATTAAATTATCTATAACAAACTCACTGTTCATAAAATCGATAACCCCAAAACCAAACTCGTTTAAATCGGATTTAATCGCTTTTATGGTTTCTAAATTATCGGCATCATTTTCAAAATAACCAAAACTAGTAAACAGATTAAAAACGGCGTCAAACTGCTTGTGGTACGGTTTGCACATATCATGTTCTGCGAAATGCAAGCGGTGGTTTTCAAATTGTTTGGCGAATTTAATGCTGTTAGCGCTTAAATCTACGCCTGTAACATCGTAGCCAATTTTATTAAGATAACGGGCATGGCGCCCTTTTCCGCAGGCTAAATCTAAAATTTTTCCGTGTTCTGGAAGGTTTAAATAGTCGGTCAGGGTGTCCATAAAGGCATGGGCCTCGCTATCGTCTCTGTCTTTGTATAAAATGTGGTAAAATGGCGTGTCAAACCAAGAGGTGAACCAATTTGCTGTATCGTTTGTCATAAACATATCCTGTGTAAACAGGAATCTCTTTTTGTTTTTGGGTTAGCTCGAGAACTTTTGCGGACTAAGTTTTTGTGTTTCCTTATTAAAAAAGGATGCTGAAACTTTCAAATTATTTAGGGGCGAATGCCATAAATAAAAGACGTCATTTTTAGTCCTTAACCCGAATTATCAATAAACTTTACGTTTGCCACAAAATTACATTATTTTTGCAATCTATTAGGCGTAAAAAGCCAACAGACTTAAAAAATGGGAGAAAATTTCAATATGGTTGCCAAAACATTATTTGGCTTTGAAGATTTATTAGAAAGAGAATTAACGCAATTGGGTGCACAATATGTGAAAAAAGGCGTGCGAAACGTGTCTTTTTCAGGCGATAAAGGTTTTATGTATAAAGCCAATTTAGCTTTGCGTACCGCAGTTAAAATTTTAAAACCCATTCATGCTTTTAACGTTAAAAATGAAAAGGATTTATACGATAAAATCTATGCAATGGATTGGTCGAAATACCTTAAACCCACAGGTACTTTAGCGGTTGATGCTACGATTCATTCCGATTTGTTTTCACATTCCTTATACATTGCTCAAAAAACCAAAGATGCCATTGTAGACAAATTTAGAGACACCGATGGACAGCGTCCGAATGTCGATTTAAAATTCCCAGACTTAAAAATAAACGTGCATATTGATAGAAACCGTTGTACGATTTCCTTAGACTCGTCGGGCGATTCGTTACATAAACGCGGTTATAAAACAGCAACCAACATTGCACCTATAAATGAAGTTTTAGCAGCAGGATTAATTATGTTATCAGGTTGGGATGGTCAAACCGATTTTATGGACCCGATGTGTGGTTCTGGAACCATGCTTATTGAAGCTGCTATGATTGCGTGTAATATTCCGCCAAACTTAATGCGTAAAGAGTTTGCTTTTGAACGTTGGGAAGATTGGGATGTGGAATTATTTGAAAAAATTGAAGAATCTCTGTTAGGAAAGACACGCGACTTTCATCATAAAATAATAGGTTACGATAAAGCGCCAAGTGCAGTTGCTAAAGCTAAAGAAAACGTGAAAAACGCCCAATTAGAAGATTTTATAGAAGTAAAACACGAAGACTTCTTTAAAACTCAAAAAGGTGGCGACGAAAAATTACACATGGTATTTAATCCGCCATATGGCGAACGTTTAAATATCGACATGGAGCAGTTTTACGCTAATATTGGAGATACCTTAAAACAGAATTACCCAGGAACCGATGCTTGGTTTATTACCTCAAACCTTGATGCACTTAAGTTTGTAGGCTTACGTCCTTCGCGAAAAATACAATTATTTAATGCTAAACTAGAATCGCGTTTGGTTAAATATGTGATGTATGAAGGAAGTAAGAAGGGGAAGTATATGAATAAGTAGATTGTTGTTTATACGTTTATACGTTGAATTGTTTAATCGTGTATTTGTGGATAGGTTTAGTTGTTTTTACGTTTAACCGTGTGTTTGTAATTAGTTTATAACATTGTAACTTTTTAACCCTATAACTATTTAGTTGTTTATACGTTGAATTGTTTAATCGTGTATTTGTGGATAGGTTTAATTGTTTTTACGTTTAACCGTGTATTTGTAATTAGTTTATAACATTGTAACTTTTTAACCCTATAACTTTTTAGTTTTTATTCATTTAACTGTTTAATCTAGTGCTTTGGGTAAGCTGTAACCTTATAAATAAAAACCAACTCAATTGAAAAAGGCTTCGACATGCGCTGCCTGACTTATCGGAGCTCTAATGTATTTTGTAAATAACTGAATAATAAACTCTTAGTTGTATATTTCTAAGGGATAAGGGCAAACAGCTAAAAACCAAAAACCAATAACACCCCATGACCTCCAACCATATTTTTAAAGCGCTTGTAAATTGGAATTTATCTGAAGGAGAAACTACGAAAACATCAAGAGGGTTTAGTAGAAATCATTCAGTGAAAATCACCAATAAAGCAGATTTAAAAGTATCGGCAGCAAAGGCTTTTCATGGTGATGAAGCATGTTATAATCCGGAAGATCTTTTGCTTTCCGCATTGGTGTCCTGCCACATGATGTCTTATTTATATGTTTGTGCCCAACATAAAATTGAAGTTTTAGCCTACTCTGACGAGGCTGAAGCTGTTTTAGAAGTTGAATCGAGTGGAAAAGGAAGTTTTAAAAGTGTTGTTTTAAATCCTGTAGTTCGAATAAAAGATGCTTCGCAAAAGGAACTTGCTTTGCGTTTACATGAAAAGGCAAACAAATTATGTTTTATTGCCAATTCTTGTAATTTCCCGATTTCGCATCGCGCGGAAGTTGTTTTTTGAAAAAGGGATTTTTTGTTGATTCGTTTAAGCGTTTAACTGCTTAATCGTGTATTCGTTTAGGTATAACTGTGTAACCTTATAACTATTAAACTTTTCAACGGTATGTTCGTTTAGTTGTGGAAACGATTAAACACCTCCACAACTAAACGAATAAATATTTTTACCTCAATTCTGCTCCCAGTTGTGTTTCAAAACTGTTTTGAAGCTTCTTCATTATTTTATCAATTTGCTTGTCGTTAAGCGTTTTGTTTTCATCTAATAAAGTGAAACTAACGGCGTAACTTTTTTTACCTGCTGGCAGATTTTTACCTTGATACACATCAAATAAATTAACGTCTTTAAGGATTTGTTTTTCACTTTGTTTTGCAAGCTTGTAAATCGCTTCAAATGTTACGTTTTCATCTAATAACAAAGCGAAATCGCGACGTACTTCCTGAAATTTAGGAATGGCCTTAAACTTGATTTTATTGTGTTTTACCACTTCTAAAATCGCATCCCAGTTAAAATCGGCGTAAATTACTTCTTGTGAAATATCGAAATGCTTCAGAATTTGTTTTTTAACAATACCAAAATCAACCAACTTATTTTTTCCTAAGCTGATGGTTAATCCTTCTGAAAATAAATCGTTTGCAATTGGGGTTTCTTTTATTCTAGAAATACCTAAACGCTCTAAAATGCCAATAATAAGCCCTTTCATTAAAAAGAAATCACTTCTTTTACTTGGAGCGTGCCATTTTTCGGCACTTTGGTTTCCAGTTACAAAAAGCGATAAATGCTTAAATTCTTCACGTTTATCATCGCCGTAACCATGGTAGGTTTTTCCGAATTCGAAAAATTTTAAATCGCCTCGTTTTCTGTTGATGTTAAATGAAATAGATTCTAATCCAGAAAACAATAATGATTGTCTTAATACCGATAAATCGCCACTTAAAGGATTTAGCATGCTAATGTTATGTTCCTCCTTTAATTGCTCGCTTAAAGCCACATAATTAGGTGTGGTTAACGAGTTTGAAAGAATCTCGTAAAACCCTTGAGACGCTAATTGATTACCTATAATATTCTGGATTTTATAATCTTCAAAGCGAGAGGTTGTTGAAATTGAAGCGTTTAATTTCTCGGTTGTTTTTATGTTATTGTAACCGTAAACACGAAGAATTTCTTCAATAATATCAGCTTCACGCTGCACATCATTTCGGTATGCAGGTACGGTTAAACCTAAGCCAGTTTCGGTAACATTGTTTATTTTAATTTCTAATGAAGATAAAATACGTTTTATGACTTCCTTCGGAATTTCTTCACCAATCAATTTTTTAGCATTGTCGAAACTTAAACGCACTTCAAAATCTTTAACTTTAGTTGGGTAGAAATCTACAATATCACTAGTTATTTCACCGCCAGCAAGTTCTTGAATAAGAAGCGCTGCACGTTTTAAAGCATATTCGGTGATATTTGGGTCGATACCACGTTCAAATCTGAATGACGCATCGGTATTTAAAGCATGACGTTTTGCTGTTTTACGAACGCTAACAGGGTTGAAATAAGCACTTTCTAAAAAGATGCTTGTCGTTCCTTCTGAAACACCAGAATGTGCGCCACCAAAAACCCCAGCAATACACATAGGTTTTTCTGCATCGCAAATCATTAAATCATCTTCATGTAATTCACGTTCCACACCATCTAAAGTCACAAATTTGGTGCCTTCAGGAAGTGTTTTTACTTCAATTTTATTGCCTGTAATTTTAGCAGCATCAAAAGCGTGTAGGGGCTGACCTAAATCGTGAAGCACATAATTAGTTGCATCAACAATATTGTTTATCGGACTTAAACCAATGGCTTTTAAGCGGTTTTGTAACCAAGACGGCGATGGTTTTACTTTTATTCCAGAAATGGTTAAACCGCAGTAACGTGGCGCCAAATCTTTATTTAGTACATCGACATCTATTTTTAAGATGCGACTATCTACTCCAAAAGCACTAACCGATGGGGTAATTAATTCAACGTTAATATCTTTTTGTGCTAAACCAGCTTTTAAATCTCTAGCCGTTCCAAGGTGACTCATGGCATCGGCGCGATTTGGTGTTAATCCAATTTCAAAAACTTGGTCGTTTTCAATATCAAATAACTCGGCAACAGCGGTTCCTACTACTACATTTTCATCTAAAACAAGAATACCATCATGCGATTTTCCTAAGCCTAATTCGTCTTCGGCACAAATCATTCCATGACTTGATTCGCCTCTAATTTTTCCTTTTTTAATGGTCCATGCTTCGCCTTCTTCAGTATAAAGCGTTGTGCCAATAGTGGCAACAGGCACTTTTTGCCCAGCAGCAACATTAGGTGCTCCACAAACAATTTGAATAGGTTCAGCTTCACCAATATTTACCGTAGTTACTTTTAACTTATCGGCATTAGGGTGTTTTTCGCAGGTTAATACCTCGCCAACAACAACGCCTTCTAATCCGCCTTTTACAGATTGAAACGCATCAAGCCCTTCAACTTCAAGTCCTAAATCGGTAAGTAATTCGCTAGTTTGTTCTGGTGTCCAATCTGTTTTTATAAATTGTTTCAACCAATTGTATGAAATCTTCATAAATGTCTATCCTAAATTAAAGGCTGCAAAGATAAAATATTGAAGCAAGCATTCAAACAAAGCGTTACGATTTAAAACTATTATTTTTAAAAGGTGGAAAATGTGCTCTTCTCCGCTCGAACACCCTAATAAAAAATTTTAGATTTTACCTTAAATTTAAAAGGTAACGGTCTTTGGAGCGTAGATTATAAGTATTTTTATATCAACACTCTATGTTGTCGTCTTCGCTTCCTACTTAAACCTTTATAAATATCTTTTTCTGAAACATAATATACCCTAGAAGCACATAAAAAGCAACCACAACAAGTGCGTAAAATAACGAAGCGAGTTTAGCACTAATAAGTTCAGGGAAAAATAAGGTTTGGTAAAGCCATGAATGGATATTGTGGTTTTCTCCCAGTTTAATGGTATACATGATTTTAGAGATGAAACTCGATAGAAAATAAATGGTAATGGCATTGGTGCCCACGTATTTAAAAAGCGTCCCAAATTGGTAGTGTTTAATGTCTTTAAGATAATAAATAATAGCCAAAAATAAAGTGCCCCAACCACTGGTTACCAATACAAAACTACTGCTCCAAATGGCTTTGTTTATTGGAAAAATGATATTGAATAGATAGCCAGAAACAAGTAAAATGCCTGCGATTCCAAAAAGTGTTTTTATATGTTTAAGACTGTCTAAAACCTTTCCGATTAAAACACCAATAAGACAAGACACTATGGATGGAATGGTGCTAATCAAGCCTTCTGGATCGTAATCTGGTTGCCACATATGGCTTCCTAAAATAGTAGAATCGATGTAATTTGCCCAATTGTTTGGAGCTCTGTTGAAGGTTGGAGCTATACCGTTTTCAAAAGGCACAAAACCTAAAAACAACCAATAGGCCAATAAAATGGTTATGCTAATGCCCAATAAAACTTTCCAATTGAAATTAAGGTAAAGTACAGAAGCGATAAAAAAAACGATACCAATACGCTGTAAAACCCCTGGAATTCGTACGGTTTCTAAATCGACTATAAAAGGTAAAAGTGGCGTAAAAATGTTAAGGAATAACCCTAAACCAATAAGTTTTAAACTTCGTACGGCAATTTTTTTATAAGTTGAAGTTGAATTGGGTTTGTTTTTATAGGCAAAATAAATAGAGATGCCTACAATGTATAAAAAGAACGGAAAAATTAAATCGGTAGGGGTTAACCCATGCCATTCGGCGTGCAATAAAGGCGCATAGACATGCCCCCAGTCTCCAGGAGTGTTTACCAAAATCATGGCAATAATGGTTATGCCTCTTAAAATATCAACGGATTCTATGCGCTTTTTTGCTGTCATTTTGAAATGGTATTTAAGATTTTTTTAATCCTACTTTATGTCCTAGAAAGGCATAGTAAAGAATAATGAGGTAACATGGTAATAAAATCCAATAGCCTGAATTTGCAGAAGTCACTGTTGCTTCAGCTTCACTTACGCCATTAAGAATTAAATCGGCTTTAAAAATATCTACCAGTTTCCCATATAAAACGGGCAGGATAGCGCCACCAGAAATGGCCATAATAAGTAGGGCAGAGCCTGTTTTTGTGAATTTCCCTAAACCTGTTAATGCTAAAGGCCAAATGGCAGGCCAAACTAAAGCGTTTGCAATACCAAGAGCTGCAACAAAAAACACCGATGTAAATCCTGTTGTAAACACAATACAAAAAGATAAGATAACTCCTAAAATAGCACTGGCTTTTAAGGCCATAGACTGACTTACGTATTTCGGAATTAAAAACACACCTAAGGCATAAGTACCCACCATAAACATAAGCGTGTATAGGGTGAAATATTTCGCCTGTTCTACAGGAATATCTAAGGCAATACCATAAGAAATAATGGTGTCTCCGGCAATTACCTCAACGCCTACATAAAGGAATAAAGCTAAAACGCCCAACCATAAATGCGGAAAATGAAAAATACTAGATTTTGTTTTTTCGCCAGTTTCAGAAGGCTTTAAAGGTTCTGCTTCAACATTTGGTAAAGGTGCTTTTAAGATTAAAACTCCCAATAAAAATAGCACAATAGCCATAGCGATATATGGTGTAACTACGCTATCGGCCATGGTGTTTAATAAAGTGTCTTTTTCGGCAGCATCAACAAGGGTTAGTTTGTCTTTAATTTCATCGATTCCCGATAATAATATCGCTCCAAAAATCACAGATCCTAAAGCACCAGCAACTTTGTTGGCAATACCCATAATAGCGATGCGTTTTGCAGCACTATCAATTGGTCCTAAAATGGTAATGTATGGGTTTGATGCTGTTTGTAATAAGGTCATACCCGCACCTTGAATAAAAATAGCGGTTAAAAACATCCAATAGGTTCTAGCTTCGGCAGCAGGAATAAAGACTAAGGCGCCTAATGCCATAATAATTAAGCCAACAGACATGCCTTTTTTATAGCCAATTTTATTGATGATGTATGAGGCAGGCAGTGCCATAACCACGAAAGAAATATAGGAGGCAGAAGCGACTAAATACGATTGCGCATCGGTAAGCTCGTTAATGGTTTTCATGAAGGGGATAAGGGCACCGTTAATCCAGGTTACAAATCCGAAGATGAAAAAGAGTCCAGCTATAATCATTATCGGGACTAAGCTGTTTTTGTTTTGTTGGTTATTAGTCATGGTTAAGTTTTTAAATTTTATTTATTTATGTTAGTTTTCTTTATCGTCGTTTATATTAAAAATGCGCTCTTTAGCTTGTTTGGTGTAATTGCGCCCTATGGGGATTTTCCGATTTGAAATTTCAACAGTATTGCCTTCTAAAGCACTTATTTTATTAATGGAAACCGTGTAAGAGCGATGAATACGCATGAAATTTGATTGGGGTAATTCTTCAGTAATGGCAGAAAGTGATTTATGCACCACATAATCGCCAATTTTGGTAATTACTTTGATGTAATCCTTTAAACTTTCAATGTATAGAATGTCGTTTAAATTGATTTTGAGTAACTTCTTATTAACTTTTAAAAAGATATGTGGTTCTTGTTGCAGGCTTGCATCCGCGGAAGCGCTATTTACATAAACCTGCTGATAGATTTTATTCATTGTTTTTAGAAAGCGATTAAACGGAATGGGTTTAACCAAATAATCTAAAATATTGAGTTCGAAACTTTTTACAGCATATTCACGATACGCCGTGGTAATAACGATTAAAGGCTTGTAACTTAGGTTTTCAATAAAGGTAAAACCCGTCATTTGTGGCATATTAATATCCAGAAAGATAACGTCTATCTTTTCTTGTTCTAAAACACGGTAAGCTTTTAGCGGGTTATTGAAGGTTTCAACAATTTCGACATGATCAAAATTCTTCAAATGATTTTCAATCACTGTTATTGCTAAAGGTTCGTCGTCAATAATTAGGCATTTAATCTTCATGAAATCGGGATTTTTAAATACAGTTTATAAATATCACCTTCAATTTTAGAGTCTAAAACAAAGTTTTTCGAAAACATCAAATATAAGCGTCGTTTAGCATTTTCATTACCTATACCTCGGTTTTCTTCATAGGGTAAATTGGGGTTAAAATTATTTATTAGGGTTACTTCCAAATAGCCTGTGTTTAATACTTCAAAGCTCATTTTTAACTTTAGTTTATCGCAGCCTTTCATGCCGTGTTTAAAGCAGTTTTCAACAAAGGAAAGGAGTAATAATGGCGGTACATAAACATCTTCAAGATTGCCTGTAATGTCCATTTCAACTTCCACGCGATCATCAAATCGTAAACGTTCAATATCGATATAGTTGTTAATATGACTTATTTCATTTAATAAATTGGTTTTAGAGCCATCAATATCATAAAGCACATATTGCATTAATTCTGATAGTTTTATAACGAGTTTTGGAGCGTTATCGGACTTTTGAAGCGTTAATGCGTATAAATTGTTAAGTGTATTGAAGAAGAAATGTGGCTGAATTTGTGTTCGCAAATATTTAAGTTCGGTGCTTAATTGAAGTTTGGCTAAGTTTTCGTTTTTCTTTTTTTCTAAAAACCATTCTACTACAAATTTTATGGCGGTTACAAACGAAATCACATACAATTCGCCTATAATCACATCTACAATATAATTAATGTCGAAAAAACTGGAAGGCAAGTTAGATTCTGGAAAAATTTCTTCGGTTACTAAGGTGTAATTTAATCCGGTTCTAACAATATAAACCAGAATTAAGATTAACACCATAATCGATAAATAGGTTTTATACTTTTTGCGAAGGATGAATTTCGGGATTAAATAAAAGATGTTCCCATATACTATAATAATATGGATGGTAAATTCTACTACATTAGATTTGAAGGAATATAGATAATCATCAAAATAGCTTCCCCACCTTAAAACATTTAAAGTAAAGTACACCAACCAAAACATAACATGGTATCTGATAGGGATGGTTGTAGACGGAAATTTTTTATCTGATGACAAAATGATTCTTAGGTTTTTGCGAGTTTTGGTGAAAAAACGCTATTAATATTCAACAATTTTAGTGATATATTCATTAACTAGCAATAAAATAGTAAATAGTTTATTTAGCGAAAATCACTTATCGAATATTAAATGTTGTCTGTGTGTAAAATGCTGTCGTTTATATAAATTTTTTTAAAACTATTTTAATAATAGATAGTTTGGCTAAACTAATAAAACAAAATAATCAAATTATGAAACAAAACTTACAAAAACTACTCTTGTTTTCTTTCCTAGTCTTGGCTGTTCAAATATCATTTGGACAAGAGCGGGTAATTAAGGGAACAGTAACTTCGAAAGCAGATGGTATTCCGCTACCTGGAGTTAATGTAATAGTACAAGGAACAACTCATGGTACACAAACAGATTTTGATGGAAATTATTCGCTTACAGCAAATGCTGGCGATGTTATAAGTTTTTCTTATTTAGGAATGACCGATGTTTTGGTTACTGTTGGCCAATCGGACACGATTAATGCACAACTAGTTGAAGATGCCGAGCAACTTAATGAAGTTGTTGTAACGGCTTTAGGTATTAAAAAGGAGAAAAAAGCACTTACATATTCTGCACAAGAGGTTGGAGGCGACGAATTAACCCGCGTTAAGCAAACCAACCCTATTAATAGTTTATCTGGTAAATCTGCCGGATTAACTATTACAAGAAGTTCTTCAGGATTAGGTGGTGCTACTAAAGTGGTATTAAGGGGTAATTCATCTACGTCAAATAACGATCCTTTATATGTTATTGATGGAATTCCTATGTTAAATAGTGGTAATGGCTCTAACGGTAATGAACCTGGAACCGATATTTTTGGTAGTCAAACAGGTAACCGTGATGGTGGTGATGCTATGTCGTTAATTAACCCAGACGATGTAGAGAGTATGACTGTTTTAAAAGGAGCATCAGCTTCGGCGCTTTACGGAAGTCAAGGTGCAAACGGGGTGATTTTAATCACCACTAAAAAAGGAAAAGACGGTGCATTGGCCGTAAATTTCAACTCTAGTTTTACTGTAGATAATGTAGTTTCATTACCAAAATTACAATCTGAATACCAAAGTAAATCTGTAGGACAACCTGTTGCTCAAAACGGAAATGTTTCAGACCCAATGTCTTGGGGCGCTAAAACAAGTGGTTTAACTAACGAGGCTAGAGATTTTTTCCAAATGGGATATACCTCAATTAATGCCTTGTCTTTAACTGCAGGTAATGCTAAAGCACAAACGTATTTCTCTTATGCCAATACGGTTGGCGATGGTGTTATTCCAGGGAATACCCTTATAAAAAACAATATTACATTAAGAGAAACGGCTAAGTTTTTAAAAGATAAAATTGATGTTTCTGCAAGCATTAACTTATCAGATCAACGTATTGGTAACCGTCCAACAAATGGTTTATACGCCAACCCATTAACTGCCGTATATTTAAATCCAGTGGGAATTAGTAGAGATACTTATAAAAATAAATATGAGTATTTTGATAAAGATTTAAACCAAATGGATCAGTACGCAACATCTTTTGCTGAAAATATTCAACAAAATCCATATTGGTTAATTAACCGTAGCCCGAGTAAAGATATAGCACAACGTGTATTAGCAAACGTATCTGTAAAATATAATATTACCGATGCCTTCTCTTTACAATCTAGAGCGAGTTTTGATAAATCATTCTACACCTACGAGAAGAAACAATATGCAGGAACAGATATTGCTAACTCAGGATCAAACGGACGTTATATTCTTGAAAAAACAGAGAATACACAACAGTACATCGATTTAATTGCGAGTTATACTAAAGATTTTTCAGATGACTTTACGTTCACAGGACTTTTAGGAACTAGTTTAACAAAATATAAAATTGGAGATCAAACGTTTTTAGATTCTGGTCGTGATGGAAAAGGACTTAATTACCCTAACTTCTTTGCTATTCAAAATTTTGAAAATACTAATAATATTCGCCAAGGTGTTTCTGATAGAGAAGTACAATCTGTGTTCGGATCTGCTAACTTTGGGTTTAAAGACATGTTGTTTTTAGATGTTACGGGTCGTACCGACTGGTCTTCAACTTTAGCAAATACCGATAGTTACTCATTCTTTTATCCTTCAGTAGGTTTAACAGCTGTTTTAACTGAAATGTTTGATATGGGCGATGGAGTTTCTTTTGCGAAAATTAGAGGATCTTATGCGGAAGTAGGTAAAGATATTCCAGTAGGCGCAACATCACCTTTATATTATATTAATCAAACTAACACCAATATTTCAATTGTGCCATTTGCACCAATTGAAGGTGAAACATTAAAGCCTGAAAGACAAAAAGGTTATGAAATTGGTACAGAATGGCGTTTCTTCCAAAGCCGTTTAGGGTTAGATTTTACGTATTATAACTCTAAAACTTACGATCAGATATTTTTCATTAGAGCTGAACCTAATTTACATGGTTATTCTCAGAACATCGTTAATGCAGGTGAAATTTCTAATGCAGGTTACGAGATTGTTTTAAATGCTAAACCTGTTGTTACAGATAAGTTCTCATGGAGTACTGCATTTAACTATGCACAAAATGATAACAAAGTGGTGTCTGTTCACCCTTCATTAGAAGGAGGAGAAGCTATAATTACGGCACCTGGAGTAAACGGTTATGGGTATTCATTAATTGAAGGTGAAGACTTTGGTAGTATTAAAGCACGATCTCTAATTAGAGATGAAAACGGAGTGCCAGTAGTAACTTCAACAGTTGAAAATAATGGGTCAATTAGTTATGCATTACAATCTACCGAATTTGAAACTGTTGCTCACGCACAACCAGATTTTACATTAGGATGGAATAACGATTTCGAATTTGGAAACTTCCACTTAAACTTTCTTGTAGATGGTAAGTTTGGAGGACAGGTTATGAGTGTAACCGAGGCAATTAACGACCAATATGGTGTGTCTCAAAACTCTGCCAATATAAGAAATACTAATAATGGAATGGTAAATGTAGTTGATCAAAATGGTGTTGATGCACAAATTACAGCGCAAGATTATTACAATGCCGTTGGGGGCCGTGCAGGTATGTTGGGTGAATATGTTTACGATGCTACAAACGTAAGTTTACGTGAATTATCAGTAGGTTACAAATTACAATTGCAAGACAGCGCCATTGAAAATGTTAACTTCTCATTAATAGCTAACAACCTTTTCTTTTTCTATAAAAAGGCACCATTCGACCCAAACATCACTTCTAGTACAGGTATGGGATTACAAGGGGTGGATATTTATAACCAACCGTCTACTAGAAGTATCGGGTTAAACATTAACATAAATTTCTAAGAAAATGAAAAATATTATAAAATATACTTTGGCAGCAGTTGCAGCCATAAGTTTATCAAACTGTACTGGAGATTTTGAAGAAATCAATACCAATAGGTATGGATATTCTGATGAAGAATTAACACAACAAAACAATCATATAGGATCTGGGTTTTCAACAATGTTCGATAATATTATTAGAACAAATCCAGGTTGGAACTACCAATTACAACAAAACCTTAATGCCGATATCTTTTCAGGGTATATGGCTTCACCAACACCTTTTGCAGGTAATATTAATAACCAAACGTATAGTTTAGTTGATGGTTGGAACGGTTTTATATGGAACGATGCTTACGATGGGAATGACGGAAATGGAGTTATTCCATTTGGACAACGTATAAATGATATTGTAGAAGCTTCAGGGAATGCTAATAGTATGTTATTCATTTATTTAGCAAACACGATTAAAGTTATGGGGATGCATCGTGTATCTGATATTTTTGGTCCAATACGTTACTCTAAATATGGTGATTATGAGACCACAGGGGAATACGACTCTCAGGAAGTAGCTTATAAAACATTTTTTAAAGAATTAGATGAAGCAGTTGATGGACTAGAAGCTTTTGAGGGCAACTTACAGTTTGTTCCTTTTGATAAATCTAATTTTTCTAAAGCAGAAGTAGGAAAAGCGAATATAGCAAGGTGGCGTGGTTTTGCTAATGCTTTACGCTTACGTTTAGCGATAAGAGTGTCTAAAGTAGATCCTGTTTTAGCAAAAACTGAAGGGGAGAAATCCTTATCAAGTAATGCCGGATTCTTAGAAAACGGCGATATGCGTGTTGGTATGAATGGTTTTTCTCATCCGCTAATGGAAATTAGTAATGGTTGGGGCGATATTGCCATGAGTGCAGAAATGGAATCTATTTTAAAAGGTTTTAACGACCCTAGAATTTCAAGTTATTTTTCGGCTCCTGCTGATGTTACTTTAGGTAACTTTAAAGGTGTTCGTCAAGGTATTAAAATTGATGCAAAATCAGAATATGGTTCACATTCCTTATTAGGTCCTTTTATTGCTGAACCAACAAAAATCTGGATGACTCAAGCTGAAGTACATTTCTTAAAAGCCGAAGCCGCTTTAAGAGGTTGGGCAGGAGCAGGTGATGCAAAAGCGAACTATGAGGCTGGAGTAAGAGCGGCATTCAATCTTGCAAGTGCTAGTAATGTTGATGCTTATTTAGCCGATACAACGAGTACCCCAGCCGATTATGTTGATGCTAATAATCCTGCAAATAATTATGCGTATCCTAGCGATGTTAAAATTGCTTATAATGCAGCAGGAACACTAGAAGAACAATTAGAGCAAATTATCACCCAAAAATGGATTGCCATGTTTCCTGATGGACAAGAGGCTTGGAGTGAATTTAGACGTACAGGTTACCCAAGAAAATTTCCTGTAGTAGTAAATAATAGTGGTGGTACAATTGATACGGACATACAAATACGTCGTATTAATTTCGTACAAGCCGAAAAAGACGTAAATGGTGCAAACGTAGATATTGCTGTAGGATATTTAAAAGGACCAGATACTGGTGGTACAAGATTATGGTGGGACACTGGACTGCCTAATTTTTAATTGTGGTTTTAATTAATCAGTTAGTTTAGTTTGTTGATATGCAGGCGGAAAACTTCGGTTTTTCGTCTGCTTAAACAAAAATGTTATTTAAAAGAAAAAAACAAGTTTATCGTGAAAATTGCAAATCATAAAAATATAACATACACCAAAGCAGGTATGTTTGAAGAAACCCGATTCGAAAAAATACACAATGTTATTTTTACGGAATCGAATGCAGCTTCTGTGCTTGTAGCCAAAGAAATTGCAGATTTAATTCGAGAGAAAGAAGCCCAAAACAAACCATGTGTTTTAGGTTTAGCCACAGGTTCGTCACCTATTAAAGTATACGAAGAATTGGTGCGTATGCATAGGGAAGAAGGATTGAGTTTTGCAAACGTCATTACTTTTAACCTAGATGAGTATTATCCTATGGATAAAGGTAACATACAGAGTTACTTCTATTTTATGCATGAGCATTTGTTCAATCATATCGATATTTTACCAGAAAATATAAACATTCCTGATGGTCTGGTAAGCACCGAAGATTTATATCAATATTGCATTGATTACGAGATGAAAATAAAGGCTGTTGGTGGTTTAGATTTTCAATTATTAGGTATTGGTCGTACCGGTCATATTGGTTTTAACGAACCAGGGTCACATTACAATTCTGGAACCAGAAGCATTACTTTAGATCATATTACACGCGTAGATGCAGCGCCATCTTTTTTAGGTATTGAAAACGTGCCTAGAAAAGCCATTACCATGGGAATAGGTACAGTTTTAGCAGCCAAGAGAATTGTATTATTAGCTTGGGGAGGAAACAAGGCTGAAATACTTAAAGCGACTATTGAAGGTGAGATAACTCCAGAAGTTCCAGCAACCTATTTACAAAATCATACCAATACAACTTTTGTTATTGATGAAGCTGCTGCTTCAGAATTAACGCGCGTAAAAACGCCTTGGTTAGTCACCAATTGTGTTTGGGATGACGATTTAAAACTTAAAGCTGTTGTTTGGTTAAGCGAATTAACCGGAAAACCATTTTTAAAGTTAACAGACAAAGATTATAATAATAATGGGATGTCTGGTTTACTTACTGAAGAAGGTACTGCTTACGATTTAAACATAAAAATGTTTAATAAACTACAGCATACCATTACAGGTTGGCCAGGTGGAAAACCAAACGCCGATGATTCTAACCGACCAGAACGTGCAAGCATTCCTAAGAAACGCGTGATTATTTTTAGTCCGCATCCCGATGATGATGTCATTTCAATGGGAGGCACTTTCGATAGGTTAGTCGAACAAGGACATGAAGTACACGTAGCCTATCAAACCTCTGGAAATATTGCTGTTTCTGATGAAGAAGCTTTAAAATTTGCTGAAATCACAAAATCACTTTGTCCAGAATGTGAAGAAACACAAAGCATTATTAACTTCCTTAAAATTAAAACCGATAACGATATTGATTCTGTTGAGGTGCGTCAATTAAAAGGATTAATAAGGCGTAGCGAATCTTTAGGAGCTACAAGATATTTCGGATTAAAAGATGAAAATGTACATTTTTTAGATTTACCTTTTTACGAAACTGGCACAATTAAAAAGAATAATTTGTCGGAAGAAGATATTCAAATCATGTGCGATTTAATTGATACGATAAAACCACACCAAATTTATGCTGCGGGCGATTTAGCAGACCCACATGGCACACATAAAGTTTGTTTAGATTCTTTGTTTGAAGCTTTAAAAATATTAAAACCAAAACCTTACATGAACGATTGCTGGGTTTGGTTGTATCGTGGAGCTTGGCATGAGTGGGAATCATACCAAATTGAAATGGCTGTTCCTATGAGTCCAGATCAAGTATTAAGAAAGCGTCATGCTATATTTTATCACCAATCACAAAAAGATGGGGTGATGTTTCAAGGTGGCGATTCTAGAGAATTCTGGGTTCGTGCAGAAGATAGAAACCGTTTAACAGCCAAAAAGTATAACGACTTAGGTTTAGCAGATTATGCAGCTATTGAAGCCTTCAAACGTTATCATTTTTAAAAAGAATATGAAAGGATCAATCTTAATAATTTTAGCATTATTCTATTTCAGCTGTAAAAAGAAAGCTTCAGAAATTAGTATCTCAGGAACTTGGAAAATGGTTTATGCTGAAATTATTGAGAACGATTCTATCAAAATAAAAGATTTAAAAAATACAGCATTCATAAAAATTATTAACGATTCGCATTTTGCTTTTTTCAATCAGGAAATTAATAAAAGTGATCGTTTTTATGGCGGTGGAGGAACCTACAGTTTAGTAGGAAACGATTATGTAGAAACGCTAAGTTTTACATCAGTAGAAAACATTAGAAACCATAAGTTTCCTTTTAAAATTCAAATGAAAGGGGACACGTTAATTCAAACGGGTTTAGAACAAATAAAAGAGGCAGGCATTAATAGAATTATAACCGAAAAGTATATAAAAATTAATTGAGCCTTAAATACAATACCATGAAAAAAATTATACTATTCATATTAATCATAAACTTAACAGGGCCACTTGCATTTGCGCAAAAGGCAATAGCTGATAAGTATGATTTAATGCCTTGGCCAAAAGAAATTAGAGAAAACCAGTCTAAATTTGTTATAGACAGCAACCTTACCATCTCGATTCATCCAGAGAATTCAGAACGGGTGCATCATGGCGCAGTTCAGTTTTTAAGACGCTTAACCGATAGAACAGGCGTATTTTTAAATGAAGGTTTTCCCGTGAAAAACAAAAAAGGAAGCATTCAAATTCATTTTGATGAAATCTCAAAACTTAACATACAAAACGACGAATCCTATACTTTAGAGGTATCGAATGCAACCATTCACATAAAAGCTAAAACCGATGTTGGCGCCCTTCGTGGTTTAGCAACATTGTTACAATTAACAGCACATAATGCTTCAGAATATTTCTTTCAAGGCGTAAAAATTACCGATGCTCCAAGATTTGTTTGGAGAGGATTAATGATTGATGTGTCTAGGCATTTTCATTCGGTAGAAGTACTTAAACGCAATTTAGACGCTATGGCTTCAGTAAAAATGAATGTGTTTCATTGGCATTTAACCGACGATCAAGGCATTCGGTTTGAATCGAAAACCTATCCTAAATTAACAGAATTAGCTTCAGATGGTTTATTCTACACCCACGAACAGATTAAAGATGTAGTTGCATACGCAGGGCGTTTAGGCATTCGCGTTATTCCTGAAATTGATGTGCCTGGGCATGCTACGGCTTTCTTAACAGCATATCCAGAATTAGGAAGTAAAGATGATTACACCTATAGCATCGAACGTTTTTCTGGTGTTTTCGACCCTACTTTAAATCCAACAAAAGATATTACTTATACCTTTTTAGAAAATTTATTTAAAGAAATAACACCGTTGTTTCCAGATGATTATTTCCATATCGGAGGCGATGAAAATGAAGGTAAACATTGGGATGAAAATGAAGAGATTCAAAAGTTTAAGCAAAAACATAACTTAAAAACAAATCACGATTTACAGACATATTTTAATGTAAAGCTTGAAAAAATTCTAAATAAATTAGGCAAACGCCTTATGGGCTGGGATGAAATTATGACACCCGATATGCCGACTACGGCAGTAATTCATGCGTGGCGTGGTGAGAACGAAGGTTTAACCAAAGGGGGAGCATTAATTGAGGCTGCAAAACAAGGTTATCAAACAGTCCTATCCAACGGTTATTATATTGATAGGATGCAGTCTATTGCCTACCATTATGGCGTAGACCCGATTGGCGATGTAAAATTAACTAAACAGGAACGTGCCAATGTTTTAGGGGGCGAAGCTACTATGTGGAGCGAGTTAACCACCTCGGTAACCATAGACTCTAGAATTTGGCCACGAACAGCTGCTATTGCCGAACGTTTTTGGTCGCCTAAATCGGTTAACGACTTAGATAATATGAAAAAACGTCTAGAAACCGTGTCGGTTAACCTAGAAGAATTAGGCATTACACATATTAAAAATCAAGCGGTGATTTTAAGAAGTATGACGAATAATCAGGATATTTCATCATTACTTACGCTAACCAAAATTTGTGAGCCTTTAAAAATATATGCTAGAAATGAAGATGGTATAGAGTATAAAACTTATTCATCATTTAATTTATTTGCCGATGCATGTATTGCCGATGCTGCCGATGCTTATGGTTTTAATAAAGCGGTTTCAAATTTTGTAAAGGATTCTAAAAAATACAGCAACACCGTTTTAGAGTATTTAAAACCTTGGTCTCAAAATTATCAGGCATTCTCTCAGCTTGAAAAAAATCCGAAAATAAATGCATTAGAGCCTTTATCTAAAAATGTGGCTGAGGTTTCTAAATTGCTGTTAGAAGCCATACAAACAAAAAATATTACTGCTAAAAACCTTCAAACCCTTAAAAACACCATAGAATTATTAAAAGCACCTGTGGTTGATGTTGAGGTAGCTCTTATTGATGCTTTAAATGATTTATCTCATTATTGTGAGTCAAACTATTTAAAAAAATAATTATGGTTTTAATAGCAGATAGTGGCTCTACAAAATGCGATTGGATTCTTTGCGATGCCTTAAATACAGAGCCAATTCAGATAAAAACAAAGGGCTTAAACCCAGCGATTTTAACTAAAAAGCAGTTCGAGAAAGTTTTATCTAAAAGTGATGAATTAAATCGTATTAAAGATACGGTTACCGATATTAAATTTTTTGGCGCTGGCTGTGGTACAAAGCGTAATCAGAAAAAAGTGAATGCTATTTTAGAATCCTTTTTTCAAAATGCGATAGCCTATTCTAATGAAGATACTATGGCTGCCGTTATGGCTACTACGCAAGATCCAGCGGTAGTTTGTATTTTAGGTACAGGCTCCAATTGTTGTTATTTTGATGGAAAAAACATCCATTTAAAAACCCCATCTATGGGATATTTGCTTATGGATGAAGGTAGCGGAAATTACTTCGGAAAGGAACTCCTTAAAGCGTATTATTACGATACCATGCCTAAAGAATTACAAGTTTTATTTGCTGAATCTTTTAATTTAAAGGAAAAAGAGGTAATAAAACACTTGTATAAATCGAATACACCTAATAAATATTTGGCATCGTTTGCGCCCTTTTTATTAGCGCATAAAAATCATCCATTCTTTAAGGACATGCTATTAAAAGGTATGGGCGTTTTTATAGAAAATCACGTTTTAAAATACAGAGAAACCTTAAAACATGTGCCCATTCACTTTGTGGGTTCTATCGCTTTTTTTGCTCAAGATTATATAAAACAAGCGCTTAAAACAAGAGGCATTCAGGCGGGTAGCTTTGTTAAAAGTCCAATAGATAATATTATTAAGCAACAAATAGATTTTTTAAAATGAATGCATTAACCATGAATTTTGAAAAGAAACCTCAAGTGAAACGTTTTGCTTTTGAAGCTTCAAAAATTGAAACAATGCCAAATTTGGCTTTGTATCATAAATTTATAAATTGGGTGAGTGGCGAATTTGAATTGTATTTACAGGACTTCTCGAAGAATTTTGTTGTTTTTTTTCCTTCGGGAAGTTTATGTATTCAATGTGTTAAATCTGATGCTAATTTTATTCAGTTTCAAATAGATGTTAAATGTCAAAATAAACTTTACGGGACTCGAATTTTCAATCAAACTATCGAGGTCTTAAATCAAGTTTATAAATTGGAATTGCATCATTAAATGAGGTTTAAATTTTAGAACCTACTATAACTATTTTGTCGTTATTTAAATTGGTCGTAAAAAACAAATAGTTATCGCCACCATCCTTTATTTTAAGTTTTTTACGGATTTGCTGTACGGTTTCAGGGAAGTTTCGTGTGCTAATATTGGCTTTTGTTATGCCTAAAGTTTTTAATTCCTTTTTGTTGTATGAAAGCACTTTTTCAATTTTAAAGCATCTTCCAGGGAAATCGATTAAAGTAGAATTTGTGTATAAATGAGAATGTTTATGAAGTTTAAAAACCTTCAATTGTTTTGAAATACTATCAAAAGCCCCTGCTTTTAAAACCGAAGCATTGGGTTCGTATAAATAGATGAGTGGTTGGCTGTATTCCGATTCGGCAGCTTTTTCAGCATTTAAACTCAGACTAAAATAGTCGTTGTTCTTGCTCTTCAGATTAACAGTTTCAATGTTTATTTCACCATCAAATGTTTCATCTAAAACCCATAGTAATTCTCTCACTTCGTTATTTACAGCAACTATATGAATGGTTTTCACATATTTTAACTCATTAATACCAATGCTTAAATCTAATAGCGGCGAAGTTTTAATTAAAATGTTACGGGTGTGTTTAAAGAGTAACTCTAAATTTTGTGGCACATTAGGCAGGCAGTCGTTTAAAAAAAACACCTTGCCTTTACTGTCATGACGTCGCGAGGGATCGATATAAATCCAATCGTAAAAATTGTTGGTGGTTTGTAAATTGGCCAAACCATCGCCTTTTAAGCACTTAACATTTTCAATATTTAATTGCTTGTAATTATGCGACACAGTTTCAGAAAGCGATTCGTTAATTTCGCAATGTGTTACATTTTTAAAGCGTTTTGAAAAGTAAAAACAATCTACTCCAAAACCGCCCGTTAAATCGATTATTGAATCTCCTGTTAGGAGCTCCGATTTATATTTGGCTGTAATTTCAGAAGAGGTTTGTTCGATGTTTAATTTATTAGGAAAACAAATGTTTTCAGATTGAAACCAAGTTGGTAATTTATTTTCACAACGGTTTTTAGCTTCAATCTGCTCGATAATTTCCTTAATATCTACATCTGGAAACGAGGCCCCTTTAAGTAAAAGCGAAGGGATATTTGCTTTTAAATTAGCCTTAATAAAACTCTGAACTTCAGTATTTAAAATGCTGTAATTCAAAGGGCTCTATAGGTTTTGGGTAATTCGTTTTACTATTTTGTTTTCAGAGAGATATTCTTTTAAAATTACTTTTATAGAGGTGTATGCTGGAATGGCAATTATTAATCCGATAACGCCAAATAATACGCCTGTAATTAAAATAACTAAAAATATTTCAAGCGGATGTGATTTCACGCTTTTAGAGAAAATAACAGGTTGGCTCACAAAATTGTCTATAAGTTGTCCGATTATAAAGACGATAAAAACCCATGTCGTTTTTGGTAAAACAACCATAGTGAATGATTGTCCGATATTACTAGTCAAAGTTAAAATAATCATTAATAAAACGCTAATAAGCGGACCTATATAAGGGATCAAGTTTAGTAAAGCGCATAAAAAGGCAATAACAATGGCGTTTTCAACTCCAATTATAAGTAAACCTATAGTGTAAATAATAAATAGAATAGAAATTTGAAAAATTAGGCCAACAAAGTAGCGGGATAGTAAGCTTTTAATTTTTTCAGATGAGTTTTTAAAGTGTTTTTCGCTACGTTCTGGCACAAAAATTAAAAGGGTGTTTTCTAGTAGTTTTCGGTCTTTTAAGAAGAAAAAGCAAATAAAAAGTATTGAAAAAACTGCTATACTAAAACTTCCTAAACCACTAATTAAAGAGTTTAAAACTTGTGGTATAAATGAAAAATCTAGCTTTTCAAGAAATTTGGCACCTTTAAAAGTCTCTGAAACTTCCTCCTGATGCAGATTGAAATTTAAAATGAAATGATTGTAAATCTGTTCAACATTGCCTTCAATTTTATTAACATCAAGCAACGATAAGTTTTGGCCTTGCTCAACAACCAGTGGTATAAACAAACCGGCAAGCCCAACCATGAATCCTAAAAGGATAAAAAGTGTGATTACCGAAGCTATATTGTCGTTTAACTTTAGCTTTTTCTCAAAAAAGTTAACCATTGGCCGGCAAATTAAAGAGGTAACTGCTGCAATAGTAACATACGCAATTACAGAGCGTATTTGATAAAGTAGATATAAAAGTAGCGTTACACTAACAATGGTAACAACGGCTTTTAATATACCATTGGCAATAGTTTTCGATTTTAAATGATGCATAAAATGAAGATTAGATAAGTAAAACTAATCAATTAAAATAACATACAAAAAGGCGGTTAATTAATTAAGTTGAATATTTTAATTAGTTGCGTTTAAAGCAGTTGTTTAGTAGCTTCATAAAGGATAATGTTTGTAGCTTGAACCACGTTCATACTACTATTTTGGCCATACATATCGATATGAATCACAAAATCTGATTGCGTTAAAAGTGCTTCAGAAACACCAAAATTTTCATCACCAATAATAAGGGCTAATGGCTTTTCTTTTAAAAAATGAAAGTTATGAATGGGACAGCTTTCTTTAGTAATTTCAATAGAAATGATTTGATAATCTTTGTTTTTTAAGTCTTCTACAACCTTTGAAGCCGATTCGCAAATTTCATAAGGGACCACTTTTTCGGTAGCTCTAGAGGTTTTTGCCATTTTTCTACCCAACGTAATATGTTGTCCACACAAAATTAATTTTTCAATACCAAAAGCATCAGAAATTCTAAATAAACTCCCAATATTTGGTGCATTTGTCACATTATCACAAACTAATACAATCGGGAATTTACGTTTTTCGAAGTTGGTATTGTAATGGTTAAGTTGCATGGTTTGTTTTAGTATTGGGTTTTCAGTTCTCAGTTCTCAGTTTTCAGTTTTCAGTCTCAGTTTTCAGTCTCAGTTTTCAGTCTCAGTTTGCAGTTAATTATTTTGAAATATATTCAGTTTTCTAGAGTATTAGATTACGAAATTTTATTTTTGTCTACCGTCTACCGTCTACCGTCTACCGTCTACCGTCTACCGTCTACCGTCTACCGTCTACCGTCTACCGTCTACCGTCTACCGTCTACTGTCTACCGTCTAATTCTCAAAAGCATATTTCACAATATTAGCACCCATTTGTAGCGCCTTTTCTCGAATAGCTTTAGGGTCGTTATGTACTTCGGGGTCTTCCCAGCCATCGCCTAAATCACTTTCAAAAGTGAATAACAAAATTAATCGGTCGTCATTAAAAATTCCAAAAGCTTGCGGGCGATTACCATCATGTTCATGAATTTTTGGTAAGCCGTTTGGGAATTTATAAGGGCTGTTAAAAATAGGATGATTGGTAGGTAATTCAATTAAATCTTTATCTGGAAACACTTTTTTTAAGGCTTTCTCCAAATAAGGTTTCATACCATAATTATCATCAATATGTAAAAAACCTCCTGAAAGTAAGTAATTTCCAAGGTTTTCGGCATCCTCGTCATTAAAAAACACGTTGCCGTGCCCCGTCATGTGCAAAAAAGGATATTGAAAAATATCAAGACTTCCAGCTTCAACCGTTTCGGGTTTTGGGTTTATTTTCGTGTTAATATGGCTATTACAAAAGGTTATTAAATTAGGTAAGGCTGTAGGGTTACTGTACCAATCGCCGCCGCCTTTATATTTTAAAATCGCTAAATCTTGAGAAAATGCGCTACATGTTAAAAGTGAAAAAGCGAAAATTAAAATAAACCTCATATTAAATTATTCGTTGGTAAAGGCTACAGAATGGCAAGCTACAATGGCAGCAGTTTCTGTGCGTAATCTGGTTTCTCCCAAAGTTACAGGAATAAAATTACTTTCAAGGGCCTGTTCTATTTCTTTAGCCGAAAAATCGCCTTCGGGACCTATTAAAATGGTAACATCTGTTTTTTGTTTCAGGGCTTGTTTTAAAGATTTTTTATCGGTTTCCTCGCAATGCGCAATAAATAAATCGCCTTGAAAATCTTGTTTTAAAAAGTCTTTCAAATTAACGGCATCATTTAGCTTTGGCAAATAGCAACTTAAAGATTGTTTCATGGCCGATTGTAAAATACGATCAAAACGCTCTGGTTTTATCGTTTTTCGCTCGCTATGATCGCAAATAATAGGGGTAATGCTTTCTATGCCTATTTCGGTAGCTTTTTCTAAAAACCATTCGTAACGATCGTTCATTTTTGTGGGAGCCACCGCAAGATGTAAATTGTAATCGCGTTTAGCTTGTAGGGTTTTAGAAATAATTTTGACTGTACATTTGTTTAGATTTGGTATGGTAATTTCTGCAGTAAACAACCAACCATTGCCATTGGTAATATGTAAAATATCGCCAGCAGTTTTTCGTAGCACTTTTACAATGTGTTTACTTTCAGTTTTATCTAAAGTAAACTGTGTTGTGGTTTCATTTATTTCTGGGTAGTAGAAAAGCTGCATGTATTTTATTTCAATAATTATATTTTTAATCGTGCCGAGGCCACAACATCTTGCTTGGCAAAATTGCCTTCTAAATATTTAAGATAGCCAACAATAGCAATCATAGCTGCATTATCGGTAGTGAATTCAAATTTAGGCACATAAGTTGTCCAACCAAATTTTTGTTCGCCATCTTTTAAAGCTTGTCGGATTCCAGAATTTGCAGAAACTCCACCGCCAATAGCAATATGCTTAATACCAGTTTCTTTAGAAGCTAATTTTAGTTTATCTATTAAAATACCAATTATAGTGTATTGAATGGAGGCACAAATATCGTTTAGGTTTTCTTCAATAAAATTAGGATTTGCTTTTACTTCACGTTGAATAAAATACAGAATGGCTGTTTTAAAACCAGAAAAACTAAAGTTTAAGCCATCGACTTTGGGCTTCGTGAATTGAAAAGCTTTGGGGTTTCCTAATTTGGCACGTTTGTCAATTTCTGGACCAGCAGGATAACCTAGGCCTAAAATTTTTCCACTTTTATCAAAAGCTTCACCAACGGCATCATCAATAGTTTCGCCAATAACAGTCATGTCAAAATAGCTATCAACCTTCACAATTTGGGTGTGTCCGCCAGAAATAGTCATCGCTAAAAACGGAAAAGGTGGTTTATTATAACCTTCTTCATCTATAAAATGGGCTAAAATATGCCCCTGCATGTGGTTAACATCAATTAAAGGTATATTTAATCCGTAAGCTAAAGACTTAGCAAAAGAAGTTCCAACCAATAAGCTTCCCATTAATCCAGGTCCTTTTGTAAATGCAATAGCATGAAGTTGTTCTTTAGTAATATTGGCTTTTTTAAGGGCTTGATGTATTACAGGAACAATGTTTTGTTGATGCGCTCTAGAAGCTAATTCTGGAACGACGCCACCAAATTCTTCGTGTATTTTTTGGTTGGCTACCACATTGCTTAAAATTTTCCCGTTTACGAGTACAGATGCTGCAGTATCGTCGCATGAAGACTCAATTCCTAGTATATATATATTTTCTGAAGACATTAATTTATATTAGGCACAATAATTGTTAATTTTGACAACAAATAGACATCCTTAAAAAGGATTTATTCGTAGGTACAAAACTACTCATTTATTTTTTTAATAAAAGCGTAAAAAGGTTTATATCATTATCAATAATTTTAAATTTATTATGAGATATTAGCTGCGTAAATGCCGTTTATCCTTAATAATGTTATAATTTTAACAGCTATCAAGAAATTTCTAAAAATACTATCAAAAATAGCGGGTATTATTCTGCTGTTGTTCATCATTTTGGTGCTGATTCTCTCTATTCCATTTGTACAAACACGCCTTGGGAATTACGCTACCGAAAAATTAAACAAACAATATAAAACGCATATTTTCATTAATAAACTTAGTATGCAGCTTAACGGCGATATTGAGTTGAAGAAAATTTACATAGAAGATTATAAAAAGGACACTTTAATTAGTGTTGAAGAATTAAACACATCGGTTTTAAGTTTTAGAAATTTAATACAAGGCAATTTAGTATTCGGCGATATCGATGTTGAAGGACTAGCCTTTAATGTGAAGACTTATAAAGATGAAACCGAAACTAATTTAGATGTTTTTGTTCATAAATTTGAAAGTGATAACCCCGAAAAAGTAAAAAGTAACTTTTTATTATCGTCTAGCGATATTTCAATATACAACTCCATTTTTAGTTTTACTGATGAAAATAGAGACAACCCAAGATTACTGTTTCTAAAGGATTTAAATATAAATGCTACAAATCTTTTAATTGATGGCAGTGATGTAAGTACGCGAATAAATACCCTGTCTTTTGAAGATAGTAGAGGCTTGGTGGTTAAGAATATGATGACCAATTTCGCATACACCTTAACCGATATGACCTTTGATAACCTTCAAATTAAAACAGCAAATTCTATTTTAAAAGGCACTTTGCGATTTGATTACAAGCGTGAAGATTTACAGTTTTTTACAGATAAGGTTTTAATTTCAGCAAAATTTACAAATTCTGATATTTTGTTAGACGAGTTGAATGTTTTATATAATGAGTTCGGGCATAATCTTCATGCAAAATTTGATGTGGAATTATCGGGTACTTTGAACGATTTGCAAATGACAAATTTGAACTTATCTACTAGCTCTAGAACAAAAGTTAACGGAAACATTTTATTTAAAAACCTGTTTAATAAAGAGCCCGATAATTTTTATATGAACGGGTATTTTTCCAATTTGTCTTCAACCTATAGCGAACTAAATCATTTGCTTCCTAATATTTTAGGGCGTGCAATCCCTTCGACTTTTGATAGGGTTGGGAAATTTAATATTCGCGGAAATACAGTTATTACTTCAAAAAAAGTAGTCGCCGATATAAGGGTAAATACCGATATAGGTATTGTTGATTCAAACCTTGAAATCGATAAAATTAACGATATCGATAATGGTGCCTATAAAGGAAATATCATTTTTGAAAACTTCGATTTTGGCTCCTTTTTAAACAACCCGAAAGTTGGTATTGGCTCATTAAATTTTGATGTTAACGGAAAAGGATTTACCCCCGAAAAAATCGATACTCAAGTTAAAGGCGATGTGTTTCAGGTAGAATTTAATAATTACAATTACAGTGGCATTAAAGTCGCAGGTAATGTGATGAATAATATTTTCGACGGAAGCCTAATTGTTAACGATCAAAATTTAAAACTTAATTTTTTAGGGTTGGTAGATTTTTCTGAAAAGGTTAAAAAATACGATTTCGAAGCGGTTGTTGATTATGCCGATTTAAACACTTTAAATTTTATAAAAAGAGATAGCATTTCTATTCTAAAAAGTAGAGTAAATATGAATATGAATGCTGGAAGTTTTGATGATGCTTACGGTAAAATAACCTTTAGAAACACGGTTTATACTAATGAAAATGATAGTTATTCTTTTGATAAATTTGAAGTAACTTCTAGATTTGAAAATGAAGAACGTTATGTTTCTTTTAATTCCCCAGACATTATTCAAGGCGATTTTAATGGCCGATTTTTCTTAAAAGATTTAAAGAAAATATTTAAAAACTCCATTGGTTACGTTTACTCTAATTATTTACGAGATGAAGTCGCGCTAGATCAGCATATAGATTTTAATTTCAGAATTTATAATAAAATAGTTGAAGTGCTTTACCCCGAAGTTAAACTTGCTACAAACACTTTTATTCGCGGTCATGTAGAGAGCGACGAGAGCAAATTTAAACTCACTTTCAGGTCGCCAAAAATTGAATACAAAGATTACTTTATAAATAATGTTGAAATACAAGCCGATAACGGCAACCCTCTATTTGATACCTATTTGGAAGCCGATAGCTTAAATACAAAGTATTACAGTTTGTCTAAATTCAGTTTATTAAATGTTACGGTTAATGATACACTTTTTATGCGTACCGAAATTGTTGGTGGTAAGCGTAATGATGATACATATAATTTGAATTTTTATCATACTATAAACGACATCAACGAATCGGTTGTGGGCTTTAAAAAATCCGATTTTACAATTAAGAATCACAAATGGAATATTAATGAAAGAAATGACAAATTCCATAAAATCATTTTCGATAAAAAATTAGCACATTTTGATATCGAGAAGTTTGTTGTAAACCACGGTAATGAAGTCATTAATTTGTCTGGTTTTGTTAAAGATTCTACGCAAAAAGATATTAAACTCAATTTTGCAAACATCAACTTAGATAAGGTGCTTCCCGAATTAGATAGTTTAAAATTTGAAGGTCGTGTTAATGGTAAGTTGGAAATTTTACAGCAAAATGGGAGTTACATACCAAGTTCTGCTATTGTAATTAACGATTTAAAAATTAATGAATTTAATTTAGGGTCTTTTGATGCTGAAATTACAGGAAACGAATCGCTAACCCATTATAATGTCGATGCTACAATAAAAAACGATTTAGAGAAATCTTTTCACGCCCAAGGCGGTATAAATATTATAGGAAAACAAACGAATATAGATGTCGATCTAGATTTTGAAGATTTCGATTTAAATCCTTTAAATGCGCTGTTGTATACCGTTTTATCTGATATTCGAGGAAATGCTACTGGTAAAGTTAATATTGTTGGTAATTTAAAGCGTCCAGATTTTAATGGTGAATTAATCTTAAATAACGCAGGCTTAGGAGTACCGTATTTAAATGTAGATTACGATTTTGCTGAAGGGTCTTCACTTACTTTAAAAAATCAAACATTTAATTTTAATAAAATTGATATAACAGATAGTAAATATGGTTCAGGAGGCCAATTAAACGGTTTTATTAAACATGTTAATTTTTCCAAATGGAATTTGGGTTTAGATATTAATACGCCACGATTAGTGGTTTTAGATACCAAAGAATCTGAAGATGCCTTGTATTTCGGAACAGGTTTTATAGGTGGTCGTGCTAGCATTTATGGGCCAACCGAGCAACTCGTTATAAAAGTTACGGGTGAAACAAAAAAAGGAACGGTGTTTAATATCCCGCTAAGTGATTCGGAATCATTTGGCGATAATTCATATATGCACTTTATTACTAAAGAAGAAAAATTAGCTAAAGAACAAGGTATAGAATTAGTATTTAAGGAAATAACAGGACTTGAACTAGATTTTGATTTAGATGTTACTGAAGATGCTGAAGTCCAGCTTATCATCGATAAAAGTACAGGACATTCATTAAAAGGACGTGGTCGTGGCGGATTATTAGTTGAAATTAACACCAACGGAAAATTTAATATGTGGGGTGATTTTTCCGTATTCGAAGGGGTTTATAATTTTGCTTATGGTGGTTTGGTTCAAAAGGAATTTATCGTACAACCCGGTGGAACCATTGCTTGGGAAGGCGACCCATTAAAAGCTCAAATAGATATGTCGGCCATATATAAAACACGAGCTAATCCTTCTCCTTTATTAGATACACCAATTAGTAGAAGTATTCCTGTCGAGTTACATATTGCTTTGGTTGGAGATTTGGAACAGCCAGAACCAGAATTTAGTTTCGAATTTCCAAATGTGAATTCAACCGTAAAATCAGAGTTAAATTACCGATTACAATCTAAAGAAGATAAACAAAATCAGGCGTTATATTTATTATCCACGTCATCATTTTCTAGCGGATTAAATGATCTTAGTTTTTCAGGAACCATTGCAGAGCGACTTAACGGTATCATTAATGGTATTTTTACAGGAGGCGATAGTAAATTAAATATAGGCTTAAATTATGAAGCTGGGCAAACAACGCCAGATTACCAATCGGAAGATCGGGTTGGGGTAACCTTACAAACTCAAATTACCGACCGCGTGGTTATTAATGGTAAAGTAGGGGTGCCAGTAGGCGGAAGCGGTGCTACGCAATCTGTGGTTGCTGGCGATGTTGAAATAGCCTTTTTATTAAATGATGAAGGCAATTTAACAGCCAATGTATTTAATAGAGAAAATAGTATTCGAAATTTCGGAGAAAAAATAGGCTACACGCAAGGTATAGGAATTGCATATAGTGTCGATTTTGACACCTTCAAAGAACTGATTTATAAAATTCTTAAAAGCTCAAAATCAGAACCCCTTCAAACTGATGAAAATCTAGATTCAAAAGAAGAAAAAGCGCTACCAAATTACATTTCAGTCAAAGAAAAAACCGATAAATAGCTTACTTTTTATGGTCATTTTTAGATTATTAGAATTTTTTTATCAACTAAAACGTTGTAGTTTTAGTTGTCGTTGTAAAATATGATTTATGTTATAGAAATATGGTTTTAGTTTACTAATTTTACAACACTAAATAACAAAACTAATGCCCGAAACAATAAAAAAAATAGCGGTTTTAACCTCTGGAGGTGATTCTCCAGGAATGAATGCAGCAGTGCGTTCGGTGGTTAGAACTTGTGCCTACCATAATGTAGAATGTCTTGGAGTTTACCGAGGCTACGAAGGTCTTATAGAAGGAGATTTTAAAGAATTTAATGCTAGAAGCGTTAAAGGAATTATCAATAAAGGAGGAACCGTATTAAAATCAGCTCGATCTAAAGAATTTAGAACGGTTGAAGGTCGTAAAAAAGCTTTTAAGAATTTAAAAGATGCCAATGTTGACGGATTAGTAGTTATTGGTGGAGATGGTTCTTTTACAGGAGCACTTATTTTTAATCAAGAATTTAATTTTCCAGTAATGGGAATTCCAGGAACTATCGATAATGATATTTTTGGAACCTCACATACTATAGGTTTCGATACAGCTTTAAATACTGTAGTTGATGCGATTGATAAAATTAGAGATACAGCGAGTTCGCACAACCGACTTTTCTTTGTAGAGGTTATGGGGCGCGATGTTGGTCATATTGCATTAAATTGTGGTATTGCTGGTGGTGCTGAAGAGATTTTAATTCCTGAAGAAGATTTAGGTTTAGATCGTCTGGTTGAATCTTTAAATAAAAGTAGAAAATCAGGAAAAACGTCTAGTATTGTTATAGTTGCTGAAGGTGATAAAATAGGTAAAAATATTTTTGAGCTTAAAGATTACGTTGATGAAAACATGGAAGGCTACGATGTAAGAGTATCGGTTCTTGGTCATATGCAACGAGGTGGTGCACCTTCTTGTTTCGATCGCGTTCTAGCAAGTAGAATGGGCGTTAAAGCTGTAGAAGCTATGTTAGATGGTGAAAGCAATTACATGGTAGGCTTGAAGAATGGAAAAATGGAATTAACACCATTAGATAGTGCCATAAAAGGTAAAACAAAAATAAATTTAGAATTATTGCGTGTCTCAGATATCATGAGCACTTAACATTTATAAACACGATTATGTCAAAATTAAAAATTGGAATTAACGGATTTGGTAGAATAGGTAGAATTGCTTTTAGAGTAGCAGCTTCAAGACCAGATATTCAAATAGTAGGTATTAATGACCTATTAGATGTTGAGCATTTAGCTTATTTACTAAAGTATGATTCTGTACACGGAAGATTTAACGGTACTGTTGATATTAACAATGGTAACTTAGTAGTAAACGGAAATGAAATTAGAATTACAGCAGAACGTAACCCAGAAGATTTAAAATGGGATGCTGTAGGCGCAGAAGTTGTTTTAGATTGTACTGGTATCTTCACAACTTTAGATAAAGCTCAAGCACACATTAAAGCTGGTGCTAAAAAAGTAGCTATTTCTGCACCATCTGCTGATGCACCAATGTTTGTAATGGGTGTAAATCACGATAAAATTACTGCTGCCGATACTATCGTATCTAACGCATCTTGTACGACTAACTGTTTAGCACCTTTAGCTAAAGTTATTAACGATAACTTCGGAATTATCGAAGGTTTAATGACAACTGTTCACGCTACAACAGCAACTCAAATGACTGTTGATGGTCCTTCAAGAAAAGACTGGAGAGGTGGTAGATCTGCATTAGCTAATATCATTCCTTCTTCAACTGGAGCTGCAAAAGCAGTAGGAAAAGTAATTCCTGAATTAAACGGTAAATTAACAGGTATGGCATTTAGAGTACCAACTCAAGATGTATCTGTTGTAGATTTAACTGTTAGAACTGAAAAATCTGCATCTTGGGATGAAGTTAAAGCGGTTTTAAAGAAAGCTTCAGAAAACGAATTAAACGGAGTTTTAGGTTACACTGAAGAGGCTGTAGTATCTCAAGATTTCGTTTCAGAAACTCAAACTAGTGTTTTTGATGCTGAAGCAAGTATTGCTTTAAATGATAATTTCTTTAAATTAGTATCTTGGTACGATAATGAGTTTGGTTACTCAACTAAATTAGTTGATTTAGCACAACACATCGCATCTGTAAAATAATTTATATTAAACTAATACAACTCCACAGAGTTTTGTGTTTAAAACACAGTGATCTGTGGAGTTTTTTTATCTCTAAACTAAACTTATGATTTTAATTGTTGATAGTGGTTCTACAAAATCCGATTGGATTGCAGTTGATAATAATGGAAACCAATTATTAGAAAAAATTCGAACTAAAGGTCTTAACCCGGCTATACTTCCCGAGAAGAAACTCGAAAAAATAATTAAAAAAAATAAAGACTTAAAAAAGAATAGAGATAGTGTTACCCATATTTTTTTCTATGGAGCAGGCTGCGGTACCGAAAAACCAAGACTTTTATTAAAAAGTGTGCTTCAAAAAATATTTGTAAATGCAGAAGTAGAAGTAAACGAAGATACTTTAGCTGCTGTTTACGCCACAATTAGCAATCCTACTGAAGCTGCTGTTGTTTGTATAATGGGAACAGGGTCTAACTGCAGTTACTACGATGGTGAAAAACTTCATCAACGTATAAATTCTTTAGGTTATATATTAATGGACGATGCTTCTGGAAACTATTACGGTAAACAATTAATAAGAGATTATTATTTTGATCACATGCCAGAAACCGTGAAGCTAGCCTTTGGTTCAAAATATAATTTAGAGTCCGATTACATCAAATACAATATTTACAAACAACCTAATGCGAATGCTTATTTAGCAAATTTTGCCGAGTTTATGTTTTTAAATAAAGATTCTGAATACATTGTAAATTTAATTAAAGATGGTATCAGACTTTTTGCTAAAAATATGATCATGCAGTATAAGGAAGAACTTAAAACCGTTCCTGTTCATTTTGCTGGATCTATCGCATTTTTTGCTCAAGACGAAATTCATGCTGTAGCAGAAGAAATGGGCTTTAAAGTTGGTAATTTTGAACGTAGACCTATAGAAGGCTTAGTGCCATTTCACACAAAAAATTTGTAATTTCCCTATTTAGGTAATTATCTTATTTCAATATTTTGATGAAACATATCGCGCTTTATATTTCTAATAAAGATGATAAGCATCAACTTATTGATAAAATTCTTAATGGTGAACTTATTGAAAGTTTAGCAGATTTAAAAGCCATGCTTTTTTCTGAAATTACCCTTAATAAATTCATTCAAGAAGAAATGCGTCATGGTCATTTTGATGTTGAAACAAGCACAAAAAATAGTTTGCAGTTTTCCTCGGAAGGCGAACGAAAAAAAGCACTGCTAAATCATATCATTGCTCAAAATCCGGAATGTATTATTGTGGATAATGTGTTTGATAGTTTAGATGCCGCTTCACAAGTTGCTATTGTAAAAGCTTTCTCGTATTTAAGTGAAATGGTTTCAATAGTTCAAATTTCAACCAGAAAACGAGATATTTTACCTTTTATTTCTGAAATTTATCAAATACAGAATAAGCAATTTGTAAAAGTTGAAGATTTACAAAAAACTTCAAAAAAGAAAGTCTTCATTAATGCTTTACCAAAACCAGAACACCTGGTTGAAGCTCGTTTTGATTCTTTGGTAAAATTCAACCATGTTAAAATTCATTACGGAGATCGAGCTATTTTAAATGAAATTTGTTGGGAAATTAAACCTGGCGAATTTTGGCAACTCATGGGGCCTAATGGTTCGGGAAAAAGTACGCTTATTACCTTAATTACAGGTGATAATCCTAAAGCATACGGACAAAATATTGTGTTGTTTGGTATGCAAAAAGGGCAGGGGGAAAGCGTTTGGGAGATAAAAAATAATATCGGACATTTTTCTGCTGAAGTATTACGAGGTTTTCGAAGATTAGATTCGGTTGAAAAAATGCTATTATCAGGTTTTTATGATTCCATCGGACTGTATAAATTCCCAACCGAGCGACAACGTTTTATAGCTCATGATTGGTTGCGTATGTTGGGGTTGTTTGAGGTTAAAGACAAAGACTTTTTATCTTTGTCCATAGGGCATCAACGTTTGGTTTTAATTGCAAGAGCCATGGTGAAACATCCGCCTTTACTTATTTTAGATGAACCTACAAATGGTCTAGACGACTCTGATGCCGAAATATTTTCGGAGCTAGTCAATAAAATAGCTTCCGAAAGTAAAACAGCGATTTTATATGTGTCACACCGAAAGGAAGAAGGCCTTTTAAACCCCGATTATGTTTTCAAATTAACGCCACATAAAACAGGTTCTACAGGCGAAATTATTTAAAGACTTAATTCGTATACACCCTGTTTTCTTGTTCATTAACACGAATAAACGTAGTGCGTTTGGTGAGTTCTTTCAACCTTGAAGCGCCAACATAGGTGCATGTACTTCGTAAACCACCTAAAATATCTTGTAGAGTATTTTCAACAGCACCTTTATAGGGTACTTCAACCGTTTTGCCTTCACTAGCTCTATATTCAGCAACGCCGCCTACATGTTTTTCCATCGCGGTTGCAGAACTCATTCCGTAGAATTTTCTATAAGCTTGACCATTTTTTTCAATAATTTCGCCGCCGCTTTCATCATGGCCAGCTAACATACCACCAAGCATAACAAAATCTGCTCCAGCTCCAAAAGCCTTGGCAATATCGCCTGGCGTGGAGCAACCACCATCACTTATAATTTGGCCTCCTAAGCCATGAGCTGCATCGGCACATTCAATAATAGCGGAAAGTTGCGGATAACCAACACCGGTTTTTACACGCGTTGTACAAACCGAGCCAGGGCCTATGCCAACTTTTACAATATCGGCACCAGAAATAAGTAATTCTTCAACCATTTCGCCAGTAACCACATTGCCTGCAATAATTACTTTTTCAGGAAATTGAGCTCTGGTCTTTCTTACAAATTCAGTAAAATGTTCAGAATAGCCATTGGCAACATCAATACAAATAAAATTTAAATTCGGGTTAATTTTAAAGATTTCAATAAGCTTCTGGATGTCGTTTTCACTAGTTCCTGTGCTTACCGCAATATTGTTTTCTATGTTTTTTGGTGGATTTGTTAAAAAGGCAGTCCATTCTTTTATAGAATAATGTTTATGAATGGCCGTGAATATATTTTTATTCGATAAGGCTCTGGCCATTTCAAAAGTCCCTACAGTATCCATATTTGCTGCAATAATTGGGATTCCAGACCAGGTAACTGGGCTGTGTAGAAATTTAAAATCACGTTCTAAACTAACTTCAGATCTACTTTTTAGAGTCGACCTTTTTGGTCTTATCATCACATCTTTAAAACCTAATTTAATATCATACTCAATTCTCATAAATTCTCTTGTATTAATTTCTTTGCCAAAACTAAAAATAATGAAATTTAGCATAAAAAGGTCTTTTGTAAGCCATTATTAGTTTTGTTAATTTAGTATATTAGAGATATGTTTGCTAAAAGCGATGCTCCATGAGGTTAGTCCCAAAATTCATTAAATCCATTAAGAAAAAATACAAATTATCATTCTTGATTTTTTTAAGTATCGTATCAATTCTTAGTATTGGATTTCTTTTTTTAGAGAAAAAAATATACACAGATTGTGCTGCAGGATTTTTATTTGTTCTTGCTGTACTTCAGGTATTTGGCTTGCAATATTTTTTTAAAAATCAGCTAAAAAATGATGTGGTTAGAGCAAATTTAAAATTGCGTATTGATGAATTGAAGCGCAATTTAGAAACTGCCGAAATTGTTGCCGATCAAAAATCCATTTATTTAGCGAATATGAGTTACGAAATTCGTACGCCGTTAAGTACCGTTTTAGGTATGCTAAATATGTTGAAACAAGCCGATTTAGACACCGATCAAATGGCTGAAGTAGAAATAGCCGAGTATTCTTCACTACACATCTTGCAATTGGTAAATATGATAGCCGATAATGCTTTGGTTGAACGCGGAAATTTAAAATTGAATTTGAAATCGGTTGATTTAAAAGCCGATTTATTAAAACTTTTTAAAGTTTTTGAATACCAAGCTTTAGAGAAAGGCTTAGGTTTTGAATATAAATTTTTATCAGAAGAAAAAGGGAAATTTTTAGTTTTAGCCGATTCTTCTAAAATACAGCAAGTGCTTATTAACTTAATAAATAACGCTATAAAGTTTACAAATTCGGGGACAGTTTCTGTAATTGTCGATCAAACCATTGCAGATAATGATGATTTATTTTTAACTTTTTATGTTAAAGACACAGGCGTAGGTATGCGTCCCGATGAAGTACACTATATTTTTAATAACCATGACGATGTATCTCAATCGGTTTTATATCGTGATTATCGTGGTGGAGGTATGGGGCTTTCAATTTCGCATCAACTTGTTGAATTTATGGGAGGCGAACTTCAGCTTGAAAGTAAAGAAAATGAAGGCTCGGCGTTCTATTTTGGATTACAACTGAAGAAGACTTTAAATGTAAAAACAGATGTAATAGAAAGCAAACCTGTATTACGAAATAAGTTAGATGTATTAGTTGCGGAAGACAGCAGAACAAATCAAAAAGTTATTAAAGCATTATTAGAGAAACAAGGTGCCGATTGTACTTTTGTTAAAAATGGTTTAGAAGCTGTTGAACTTTATAAAATTTTAGATTTCGACTTAATATTTATGGATATTTATATGCCAGATATGGATGGTTATGAAGCAACAAAACTTATAAAAGAAACAAACAAATACATAACAAATAAAACGCCAATAATAGCAGTTTCAGCAAGTGCTTTTGAAGAAGATATTATAAGAGCTAAAGAATCTGGAATTGATGATTTTCTAGCCAAACCTATTGAAATTTCAAAACTTAAAGCACTTTTGATAAAGTATTCAAAATGAGTAAATAAATAACAGTGTTTATTGCTTTTAGTTTTGATTAAGCTGGATTATAAAAGATTATATCGAATGCCTGATAATTGAAAATTGTAAGTTAATGATAGCTGGATGGGAGCTAATGAAACTTGAAAAAAAATAAAGTATATTAGCATTATGAACTTAAAAGAATCTATAAAATATAAAGTTGCAGATTTTTTAATATTATGCAAAACACATAATGTTAAGAGTTTATATGCATTTGGCTCTTCTATTACTGATGAATTCGACGAAAATACCAGTGACATTGATTTGTTAATTGAAATAGATAATGACGACCCAATAGAACGAGGAGAAAGTCTTATGAGTATTTGGGATAAATTTGAACATTTTTTTCAAAGAAAAGTAGATTTACTAACCAACGCTTCGATAAAAAATCCTGTTCTAAAAAATAATATTGACTCGACCAAAATATTAATCTATGATGGACAAAAGCAAGAAATATCTATCTGATATATTAATGGCTATAGATTTAATAGAAAAATTTACAGTTGATATCTCTGACTACAACTCATATCAAGATGATTTAAAAACACAAAGTGCTGTAGAAAGACAATTAGTCATCATTGGTGAAGCATTAAACAAATTCAAAAAAGAAAAGCCAAGTTTTGAAATCGAGAATGCTAAACAGATAATTGGATTTAGAAACAGATTGGTTCATGCATATGACAGTATAGATAACACGATTGTCTGGGCAATTCTAAACCGTCATATAACAAAATTAAAAGAAGAAATTCAAACGATTAAATAATTGCTTTTAGAACCCGAAAATCATTGAATCTATAAAAAAAATAAGAAATCAAAAACCGCTGACTTTTGTAATTATTTGTCCATTGACCAATGTAAAGAAATTGAAAAATCTTCTCTTGAAACAGAAAATGGATAATTAATTTATTGCTATAGTTTATGTAAAAATACGATATCTGTCATTTTGAGAAAAACATTAACCATACTATTAATTCTTCCATTTGTATTTTTTTCTTGTAAGTTCGAAAAAAAATATTCAGACTACAACGAAACCGACTTTTATGAAGTTCAAGGAATAATTGATAATATAACACCGAATAGGAACCCTTTTGATAGTCCGAGATTAAAAAATGTAAAATACACTTATTTTTTAGATCGGTCAATTCCTAAAAAAGGGATTGAAAAAAACCTCGACATGATGGAAATAAATAATGGCTTCTATTTTAAATCTATAGAAAATGGTTATCCTATTATAATTTTCATTCACAAGAATGATGAAAATATTAGTTTTTGTGGGCCAATTGGCACCCTAGATAGCTTAAATTCAAAGGAAAAGGAGTTTCTAACCAAACACTTTAAACATAAGTTGGAAATGGTAAAAAAGGAAACACCCGATTATATTAATAAGGCATTAATTAAAGGTGAATAAAGACAAAAGGAACTCTAAAATATTCTCTATTAATTCGGCATTAAAAAGTTTACTTCACAGCAATCACGCTTATTTCAACGTTAACATCTTTTGGTAATCGTGCTACTTGAACGGTTTCACGAGCAGGAGCAGATTCGTCATCAAAAAAGCTGCCGTAAACAGTATTAATTTTTTGAAAGTCGTCCATATTACTTATAAATATAGAAGTCTTAATCACGTTACTAAAAGTCATATTTGCAGCATTTAAAATGGCCTCAACATTTTGCATAACCTGAGTCGTTTCTGCTTCAATGTTATCCAAAACCAGTTCTCCAGACTTAGGGTTTATTGCAATTTGCCCTGATGTATATAGCGTATTTCCAGTTAAAATAGCTTGATTATAAGGCCCAATAGGAGCAGGGGCATTTGGAGTTGTAATGATTGTTTTCATTTTAAAACGTTTTTAATTTAACGCATCAACCTTCAAAATAATTATAAAGTAATATCGCGCTGACGTCGCTTTTCGTATTTAAGATCTTTTAAAAGACTCGATTTTATTCCAATAAAGAAATTCCATGATTTGTACGGACCAAAAGGTGTCCAGCTAAAGTTCATTCGCCAGCTTAATAAATCGCGTTCAAAACGTAATTGTGTTGCTGTAAAACCAAGATTTTTAAAATCGTATCCCGATGATGCACCAACCGTCCATTTATCTGTTAATTGGATGTCTCCCGAGAACATAAGGGAATTTGATGATATTTCGTTTTGCCTTCGAGAATTCGCATAATTTATCGCATAAGCAAGCCTTAAGCTCCAAGGGATTTTATGATGGTAAAATTCGCTTGGAGTATCGTCTTCATCATCATCGTCATAATCCCGCATTTGTTCGTTTACATAATCTTCAGAAACTCCAAATAAATCATCGTCACGACCACCACCTTGTAAGTTTTCTTCAAGGTTTTCTTTGCTTAAGCCACTTTTGTCAACCTTATTACCTTTATTAGATAAAGACCAGCTAGCTGTTAAATTTCCGCTAGTTAACCTAAATAAGCTACCTCCATTATCAATATTAAACTTATCAATTCTAACATTGTTATTGTCTAAGGCATACGGGTCTAAAGTCGCGCCAAAGTTTATGTTTAATTGGTTTTTAAATAATTGTGTTCCGCCACTCATACGAATAGGGCTCCAGTTTAAAGAATCGCCAGCGACGTTATATGCTGTTGAGAAATTTAAATTATTAAGTAAAACAATTTTTTTAGCTTCCGTAGCCGTACTATCCTTATCACGTACTTTGGCTTCAAAATTATTTGAAAGCGAAAGCCCTACGGCGCTAGAAAAGGTTTTATTCGGGGTTCCAAAAATACCGCCTTCAAATCGTGTGTATTCTACATCGGCGGTAGTATTTCCATCGGCATCTATAACCTCATAAGTATCGTAATATTTACTGAAAGATGGATTTATGTTATAACTCACCGAAGGTCTCATAACATGTCGTATGGCTTTTATTTTGCGGTCTTCACCCTCTTTTTCAAAATTAAACATACCATAAATGGTCGTTCCCATACTTGTGCTAAAATTATAAGTTCTAAAAGAATCGAAGCCATTTACGGTTTCGGTAACAACTTCATCTTCAACTGGGTCATAATGTTTGTTTATGGTTTTAAAAGTCCAAACTTCATTATAACTGGTGTTGGCACTTACACTAAAATGCTTAAATACTTTAAAGTTTGTAGTAAGCGGAATGGTGTGTTTAAAGCCAGCTTTAGCATCGTCAAACATTTGTTTTTTGAAAAATAAAGAATCGGTAGTTTCAATTCTGTTTTCAGCACGAAGGTTATATTGTAAATTTATATTTTCAATAATTCCTTTTTTAGAACCAGATTTTGATGCAAAAGGATACATTCTACCAATACTACCTTGAAATGTTGGTAGCGTCATATTTATCGCTTGCGTTTGTGTGTTTTGCGAATGTGTTGCTGTAACACTATAGTTTACTTGTGGTTGCCCTTGAAAAGTTTTAGAATATGAAACCGAAGACGATAAGGTGTTATTTAAACGGTTACTTATATTGACTTGGTTATTTGATAATTGATAATACTGACTACTACCTAAGTTAACCGAAGCCGAAAATCGTGAACTAGGATTGGCTTTAGAGTCTTGACTATGCGACCAACGCAAGTTATAAATGGTGCTTCTTGCGTAGTCTGGGAATCCACGTTCGCTAATAATTTGGTTTTCGTATCTAAAGCCAAAATTACCTCTAAAACGGTAACGTTTTGCGTAGGAACTCTCAAATCGTAATCCGTAACTACCATTAGTATAGTAGTCTCCTAAAAGCGTTAAATCGATATAATCGCTAATGGCAAAATAATACCCACCATTTTGTAAAAAGTATCCACGGTCGTTTTGTTCACCAAAAGTAGGAATGATAACCCCAGAGGTTTGGGTTTCCGTTTGCGGGAAAAACCCAAAAGGTAAACCCACCGGAGTAGGTACATCATAAATAAAAATATTGGCGAGACCGGTTACAATTTTTTTCCCAGGAACAATTTTAGCTTTTCGCAATTTTATGTAGTAATCTGGGTCTTCAAGATCTTTTGCTGTGGTATATTTAGCGTCTTTTACAAAGTAAACGGAATCGTTTTCTTTTTTAGTGATATTTGCTATTACAGTACCTTCACCTTGTGCCGTTTTAGAATTGTAAATAAGCGCTTTTTGCGATTCGGTATTAAATACAATAGAATCTGGCTCTACAACATTACTACCTTGTGTAAAAACAGGTTTTTGGGTATACCCTTCAATACTATCGGTTACTCCTTTGGCATATACCGTATTGTTGTTATAATCAATAGTAATATCGCCCGCTGTAATATTCATATCGCCGTAAACTATTTTGGCGTTATTATAGAGGTATAACTTATGTTCTTTCTGGTTAAATTTGGTATAATCGTCGGCATGATAATTAACAATGTTTTCTAAAAGTTCTTTTTTAGGCTTAATAGAATCTGTTAAAATGGAATCCTGACTTTTTTCTGAAAGTTCGGTAGTAGCAAGACTGTCAGATTTAACCACTAAACTATCTTTAATAGGAGGGATGCTAACCTTTCGGTTAATTTTCGTTTCCTTTTTAGGTAGGTCTTGTGCAAAGCTAAATGTGTTAATAAACACTGTAAAACTTAATGCAAAAAGTATTTTAAAGTGGTTTGTACGCAACGCTTTTAAATGTATTTTTGTAAAAGTATGGCTCGGTTTTTGAAAAGCCAAAATTACATATATTTTTTTGGGATTGATTTAATATTCACTTAAAAATTAAAATTTTAAATTTTACGCAATAGGCACGAGTTTTAAATGGTGAATTTTAACTAATAAAACTAAATAAAACACTTTCAATAGAGTTTATTAAGTAAAATAAATTTATGTTATGTTTTATAGCGCCATAAAAAAAATAGGATTTACCACATGAAAACGCATAAAATTATATTTTTCGTATCCATTATAATTGTATTAACATGCTCCTCGTTTGTTAGTTTTAAATCCAACGATCTTTCTAAAAAGTTCGTTGTGGTTTTAGATGCCGGACATGGTGGACACGATCCAGGCAACATGGGTAACGGTTATAAAGAGAAGGATATTGCCTTAAACGTTGTTTTAGAAGTGGGGAGATTGCTTGAAAAGAACGCCGATATTAAAGTGATTTACACTAGAAAAAAAGATAAATTTATCGATTTGTTCGTGCGTGGTAAAATAGCTAATGAGGCTAATGCCGATTTATTTGTATCGGTACATTGTAATGCGCACCATTCTTCAGCACATGGAACCGAAACTTTCGTTTTAGGAACCCATAGAAATAATACCAATTTTGAAGTGGCTAAACGAGAAAACTCTGTAATTTTTATGGAGGATGATTATAAAAGCAATTATGCAGGTTTCGATCCGAACTCACCAGAATCGGTGATGAGTATCTTGCTTAGCCAAGAGGAGTATTTAGACCAAAGTATTATGTTAGCGAGCCTAATTCAAAAAGCGTTCACCAACAACTTAAAGCGAAAAGATAGAGGCGTTAAACAAGCAGGATTTATCGTTTTACATCAAACGGTAATGCCTAGCGTTTTGGTTGAAACGGGGTTTTTAAGCTATAAAAAGGAAGGCGCGTATTTAAATTCTTCAAAAGGGCAAAAACAAATTTCAGAAGCTATTTATAATGCTATTATCGAATACAAAAAGAGTTTAGATAAAAACGTTCATGAATATCCTATTGTTGAAGAGTTTTCACCAGAAACAACATCAACTTCACCTTCAACCGAAGCAGCAACTGCATCAAACGTTATTTTTAAGGTTCAAATTGCAGCAAGTTCCAAATTTTTAGAAAACAAATCCTATAACTTTAATGGTTTAAATTCTATTTCTAATATAAAATCAGGCAATCTCTACAAGTATTTTTATGGAAACACTTCAAGTTATGAAGACGTTAAAAGGCTTGAAGCAGAAGCAAAGAAAAGGGGGTACCCCTCTAGTTTTATTGTTGCTTTTAAAGATGGTAAAAAAATTGCTTTAGACGCTGCTTTAAAATCAATAAGTAATTAAGGTAGTTCTTTTTAAATTTATATTAAATTTGCCTTAATAAATACAATCATTTTGCAGATATCAAGAGAAGTAAAAACAGGCGTACTCGTTATTTTAGGAATCATCCTATTTATTTTTGGGTTTAATTTTTTAAAAGGGCAAAATCTGCTCGAATCTTCCAAAACATATTATACCGAATTTAAAAATGTAGAAGGCTTAGTGTCGTCTACACCCGTTACAATAAGCGGATTAAACGTTGGGAAAGTCACAGATATTAGTTTTAAAAACGACGGTTCTGGGAAATTAGTGGTAACTCTTATGATCGATACCGACTTTAAATTTTCAGAAAATAGTGTGGCCCAACTTTACGATACAGGTCTTATTGGAGGAAAAGCGGTTGCTATCGTACCAGCTTTTGATGGTGCTGCAGTTGCTAAAGATGGCGCCTATTTAAAGAGTAACATAAAAGAAGGTATTCTAGATTTGGTTGGTGAAAAACTAACGCCAATTCAAGAAAGTGCTGAAAAAATGATAGTAAGTGCCGATATCTTATTAAACAATTTAAACGATGTTTTTGATGATGAAGCAAAGGCAAATCTTAAAAAAAGTATTGCCGAGCTAAGTTCAACCATTGGTTCGTTTAAAAAAACATCTCAGTCTTTAAATCATGTTATTGTTAGTAATCAAGAGCATCTAGATAGCATTTTAGTAAATGCCGATAAAATTACAGGCAATCTAGCTGTGGTTACAAATAAATTGTCTGAATCTAACTTAGATCATATCCTTAAAAATTTAGAATCGACGCTTAAAAACTTCGATAATATTATTGGAGCCATACAGAACGGAGAAGGTAGTATGGGGAAACTTATAAAAGAAGATGCCTTATACAATAACCTTGAAGCTGCTTCAAGTGAACTAGAGGAGCTTATTAGAGATATCAAATTACATCCAAACAGATATACTCGAATCTTATCTAAAAAAGAAATTCCTTACGAAGAGAACCCAGAATCTAACTAATTAAATAACCATGCAGTTTCTACCAAATATTATATTCGCTGTTATACTTATTTTAGGGGTTGGCTATTTTGTAAAAAATGTAAAAAAACTTACTAGAAATATAAAGTTAGGGCAGGATGTCGATGTTAGCGATAATAAATCCCAACGTTTTAAAAACATGGCTCGCGTTGCCTTGGGGCAAAGCAAAATGGTGCGTCGTCCGGTTTCAGGATTTTTACATATTATTGTTTATGTAGGCTTCATCATTATAAATATAGAAGTTTTAGAAATTATAATCGATGGCCTATTAGGCACCCATCGTATATTTTCATCAATAGGTGCTCCTTATGGTTTTCTTATTGGATTTTTCGAAATTTTGGCAGCTTTAGTTTTCGTTTCGGTTACTGTTTTCTGGATTAGGAGAAACATCATTAAACTGGCACGTTTCTGGAAAAGCGAAATGAAAGGTTGGCCAAAAAGCGACGGAAATATCATCCTTTATTTTGAAATGGTGCTTATGACGCTGTTTTTGGTTATGAATGCTACCGATGTGCATTTTCAAGCCATGAACACAGGAAATGTTATCAGTCAATATATAGCCCCTTTATTTAGCGGGTTACCAGAAACAACATTGCATGTTATCGAAAGAGGAGCGTGGTGGCTGCACATTATAGGTATTTTAATATTTTTAAACTACTTATATTTTTCTAAGCACCTTCATATTTTATTGGCCTTTCCTAACACTTATTACGGGAAACTAAAACCTAAAGGCGAATTTAATAACCTTGAAGCCGTAACCAAAGAAGTAAAAATGATGATGGATCCAAATGCCGATCCATTTGCAGCAGCTCCAGAAGGAGCAGAAGACGAAGTTCCTGCAAAATTTGGAGCCAGCGACGTACAAGATTTAAACTGGGTACAACTTTTGGGCGCATATACCTGTACCGAGTGCGGTAGATGCACCTCTTCATGCCCTGCAAATTTAACAGGCAAAAAATTGTCGCCTCGAAAAATCATGATGGATACCCGAGACCGTTTAGAAGAGGTAGGCAAAAACATCGATGCTAATAAAGGCGAGTTTAAAGACGATGGAAAACAACTTTTAGGCGATTACATTACCGCCGAAGAGCTTTGGGCATGTACCACATGTAATGCCTGTGTAGAAGAATGTCCAGTGAGTATCGATCCTTTGTCAATCATTTTAGAAATGCGTCGTTATTTGGTTATGGAGCAATCCGCAGCACCAACCGAGCTTAATAATATGATGTCGAATATCGAGAACAATGGCGCACCATGGCCATACAATCAAATGGACCGATTAAACTGGAAAAACGAATAAAAAAGTAATTTGGGCGTTACCCGAAAAGGGTCGGGCTTTCCGCTATATCTTTTTTGCTTTTAATGGCAAAAAAGGATGCCGCTACAATCCCTAACGCACACGCAACATAAAACAATAATCCTGCAATATTTTAAAATACAGCAGGTTTAAACTTTTAAACCAATAACAAATGAGCGATTTACTCAAAGTACCAACCATGGCAGACTGCATGGCTCAAGGAAAACAACCAGAAATATTATTTTGGGTAGGTTCTGCGGGTAGTTTTGATGATAGAGCCAAAAAAATAACAAAAGCTTTCGTTAAAATATTAAACAAAGCCAATGTCGATTTTGCTGTATTAGGTACCGAAGAAAGCTGTACAGGAGATGTTGCAAAACGAGCCGGAAACGAGTTTTTGTTTCAAATGCAAGCCGTTACCAATATCGAAATATTAAACGCTTACGAAGTAAAAAAAATAGTAACCTGCGATCCACATTCATTTAATTGTTTAAAAAATGAATACCCAAGCTTAGGTGGGAAATATGAAGTTATTCATCACACGCAGTTTATAAACAACCTAATCGCTTCCGGACAATTAAAAGTGGAAGGCGATTTATATAAAGGCAAAAAAATAACGTTTCACGACCCTTGTTATTTAGGTCGTGCTAATAATGAATACGATGCGCCTAGAAACATTTTAAGCCAAACAAAGGCTAACATTGTAGAAATGAAAAGGCATAAGCGTACTGCTTTATGCTGTGGTGCAGGCGGCGCACAAATGTTTAAAGAACCCGAAAAAGGCGACAAAGATGTTAATGTGCTTAGAACTGAAGATGCCCTAGAAACACAACCAGATGTTATTGCAACAGGGTGCCCGTATTGCAATACCATGATGACCGATGGCGTTAAAGTAAAAGAAAAAGAAAGCGAAGTAAAAGTTCTGGATGTTGCAGAATTAATTGCTAACGCTTTAGGTTTGTAATCATTTTTATACGGATATCTGCATCAAATAAATTTTAATTCAAAAAAAATGCTAGTAGATTTTAATACATTACCAGAAGAGTCAAGAGTTTGGATTTATCAAGCTAATCGTTCATTTTCCGAAGAAGAAATTGAAGAAATTCAGTCTAAATTAAATGTTTTTATAGAAAACTGGGCAGCTCACGGTAGTGATCTACAAGCAGGTTACACCATTAAATATAAGCGCTTTATAGTGATTGGTTTAGATCAAACAGCTAATAAAGCCACAGGATGTTCAATCGATAGTTCAGTGAATTTCATTCAGCAACTAGAAAAAGATTACAACGTCGATTTAATGGATAAAATGAATGTATCTTACAAACAAGGCGAGTATGTGGCTTATAAATCCCTTACCGATTTCAGAAAAATGGCAAAAGATAAAGCCGTTTCAAAAAACACCATTGTTTTCAATAATTTAGTGACTACCGTTGCCGAATTTAATGAAAGTTGGGAGGTTCCTGCAAGCGATAGCTGGCACAGTCGTTTTATTAAATAAGTGTCTTCCATTAAAGCTGTTTTATATTCCTGTTATTTGGTTAAATATTTGTCAGTAGATGCCGCAAGTGTTTTGTCTGTTACAGTTTTACCAACAGATAATGATGGTGATTAATTAAGCGTCTCTCTATAATAGAAGATTTTCAAAATTTGTGAATGTAAACGGGTAAAAAACCAAAGTTATGTTCACAACCTTCTTTATAATTCTATCATAAAGTTTTTTTATCTTCTTTTTAAAAGTGGTATTTTGGCATGGTTATTAATGTACACGAATTACGACTAATCCCTTATTAATTACTCCGTTTTATGCGTCATATTTTTTTATTAAGTTTCTTTTGTATTGCAACTCTTTTTAGTTTTGGTCAAAACACCCCCAATCCACTATTAGCAAAAGACGTAAATGCTCAAAAAAAATGGGTAGATAGTATTTATAATTCCATGTCTTTGGCCGAAAAAGTTGGTCAATTATATATGGTTCAAGTCATGTCCAATCAAAGTGAAGCTTCAAAGAAAAAAGTAATTAACGATATTAAAAAACATCATATTGGTGGTATTATATATTCCCTAGGAGGGCCTTATAGACAAGCTAAATTAGATAATGAATTACAAGCTTTAGCTAAGGTGCCAATGCTTATTGGAATGGATGCAGAATGGGGGTTAAGCATGCGTTTAGATTCTACTTATGCCTTTCCTTGGAATATGACTTTAGGTGCCATTAAAGATAATAAATTAGTAGAACGCGCAGGAAAACATATTGGTGAACATTGTAAACGTTTAGGGGTGCATTTTAATTTTGCTCCAGTTGTAGATATCAATACGAACCCTAAAAACCCGATTATTGGGAACCGTTCTTTCGGTGAAGATCGGGATAACGTAACCGAAAAAGCCGAAGCTTTTATGAAAGGGATGCAAGGCGCAGGGGTTTTGGCGAATGCGAAACATTTTCCTGGTCATGGTGATACTTCTCAAGATTCACATAAAACCTTACCAACCATTAATTTTGATGAAAAACGCATTGATTCTGTTGAATTATATCCTTATAAAAAATTAATTAAAGAAAATCTTTCTAGCGTGATGGTGGCGCATTTAAATGTGCCAAGTCTAGAGCCCGAAGCAGGATTGCCCTCGTCACTTTCAAAACATATTGTAACTGATATTTTAAAGAATAAATTAGGATTTAAAGGGCTTATTTTTACCGATGCTTTAACCATGAAAGGAGCTGCCGATTTCAGTGAAACTGGCGATATCGATTTGGCAGCATTTTTAGCCGGAAATGATGTGATGCTCATGTCTGAAAACGTTGGTATTGGTGTTTCTAAATTGATGAATGCTTATAAAAAAGGAAAGATAACTGAAGCACGTTTGGAACATTCGGTTAAAAAAATTCTTCAAGCAAAATATAAAGTAGGCTTAAATCATTACAAACCTATTTCTTTAACGAATCTTTCTAAGGATTTAAACCGCCTAGAGGATGATATTCTTTATGAAGAACTCCTTGAAAATGCAATTACCATTGTTAAAAATGATAATGATTTACTACCTCTTAAAGAATTAGAAACCAAGTCTATCGCTTATGTAGCTATGGGAGACGATTCTGGTTCAGCCTTTTTTAATGAACTTAAAAAATACACTAAAGTACACGCCATTTCAGGGTCCACATTAGGGGAACTTGAAGGAAAATTACAGGCTTATAATACGGTGGTAATCGGTTTTCACCGTTCAAATAAAAACCCATGGAAAGCTTACGAGTTTAGTGAAGCGGAATTGATTTGGATTGAAGAAATCGCTAAAAATCATACTGTTATATTAGATGTTTTTGTAAAACCTTATGCGCTAGCAGATTTAAAAAGTATATTAAATATAGAAGGCATTGTTGTAAGCTATCAAAATAGTGAAATTGCTCAGCAAAAGTCGGCTCAAATAATTTTTGGAGCCTTGGCTTCAAAGGGAATGTTACCTGTTACAGTTGGTTATTATTTTCCAATGAATACAGGTATTCTAACACCAAATATTAAAAGATTGGGATATACCATTCCAGAACGTGTTGGCGTAAATTCTAAAAAATTAATGAAAATTGATTCTATTGCCAATTATGCTGTTGCTAAAAAAATGACACCTGGAATTCAAATGCTTGTTGCAAGAAAAGGAAAAGTTATTTATTCTAAAAACTTTGGAAAGCACACTTATGAAGGCAAAGAAAAAGTAGCTTTTGATGATATTTATGATGTGGCTTCGTTAACTAAAATTTTAGCCACATTACCCTTAGTTATGGAGCTTGAAGAACAAGGTTTAATAAGTTTAGATTCTAAACTTTCGGAATTATTACCAGAATATATAGGTTCCAATAAAGAAGATGTTACCATTAAAACCATGCTGTCTCATTATGCGCGTTTAAAGCCATGGGAGCCTTTTTATTATCACACCTTAGATCCTGCAACGAAACATCCTAGTGCTACCTATTATAGAAAAGAAAAAGTAGACAATTTCACGGTTGAAGTTGCAAAAAACCTTTATATGCGTGCTGATTATCAGGATTCTATTCCTGAAATCATTAAAAACTCAGAACTGTTAAGTCGGCTAAGATACCGTTACAGTGATTTTCCATATTACATTTTAAAGAAATTTATTGAGCAACATTACGACAGAACACTAGACCAGTTAACAAAATCACATTTTTACGACCCTTTAGGAGCAAACCATACCATGTATAATCCTTATCACAGTATAAGCAGTAAGAAAATTGTACCTACCGAGGTTGATGATTATTATAGATACCAAACGGTTCATGGTTATGTTCATGATATGGGAGCAGCTATGCAAAATGGGGTAGGCGGACATGCTGGAGTTTTTAGCAATGCCAATGATGTGGCGAAAATTATGCAAATGTATTTGCAAAAAGGATTTTATGGCGGGAAAAGGTATTTTAAAGCAGAAACTATTGATAAGTTTAATACACGCTATTTCCTTGATAAAGGTAACCGAAGGGCTATAGGATTCGATAAACCAGAGCCGGGAGGCGGTGGTCCAACCTGTGGATGTGTGTCTATGAGTAGTTTTGGACACTCTGGTTTTACAGGAACTTACACATGGGCAGACCCGGATAAGGAAATTGTTTATGTGTTTTTAGCAAACCGAACGTATCCAAGTGCGGCCATAAACTTATTATTGCGAGCAGATATTAGAACCAATATTCAGAGTTTGATATACGAAGCCATAGAAGATTAAAACCTATAATAGAGCCGAGATTAATTTATTATTTGTAAAACAGAACTTGATATAACAAGTTTTTTTTATTTTATATCCATTTCTAAGTATTTAAAGTTTTCAGTAAAACATTAAGTACTTTTAACTTTAGACACTTAAAACTTATTAAATGAAAATAGGGATTGTTTGTTATCCAACTTTTGGAGGTAGTGGCGTAGTGGCTACAGAATTAGGTTTAGAACTTTCTAAACGAGGTCATGAAATACATTTTATTACCTATAATCAGCCTGTGCGTTTAGAGTTACTAAGTAATAATGTGCATTATCACGAAGTAACCGTTCCAGAATATCCGTTATTTCATTACCAACCATACGAGCTTGCTTTGTCAAGCAAATTGGTTGATATGGTTAAATTGCATAAAATAGAGATCTTACATGTACATTATGCTATTCCTCATGCTTATGCAGCTTATATGGCGCAAAAAATGTTGCAAGAAGATGGTATTTACGTACCAATTGTAACTACACTACATGGTACCGACATTACTTTAGTTGGTAGCCACCCGTTTTATAAACCAGCAGTCACCTTTAGTATTAATAAATCAGATGCGGTTACCGCAGTTTCAGAGAGTTTAAAAGAAGACACTTTACGTTTATTTGATATTAAAAATGAAATCAATGTAGTGCCTAACTTTATAGATTTAGTTAAACATAATGCCCATAAATTAGCTGATTGTCAGCGTGGAATGATGGCAAAGGATGATGAAAAAATAATCACACACATTAGTAATTTGCGACCAGTAAAACGTGTGCAGGATGTGATTAGTATTTTCTATAATATTCAAAAGGAAATTCCAGCTAAACTGATGTTTATTGGTGAAGGCCCTGATAAAGAAGCTGTAGAGCTACGTTGCCAGGAATTAGGTATTTCAGACAAGGTGATTTTCTTCGGAAAAAGTAATGAAATTGATAAAATTTTATGTTTTAGCGATTTATTTCTATTGCCTTCACAAACAGAAAGTTTTGGATTAGCTGCTCTAGAAGCTATGGCCTCTGGTGTTCCTGTAATTTCGAGTAATACAGGTGGTATACCAGAAGTTAACATTCATGGTAAATCTGGATTTTTAAGTAATGTTGGCGATGTTGAAGATATGAGCAAAAATGCCTTATACATCTTGAGTGATGAAGATCGATTAAATATATTTAAACTAAACGCAAGAAAAGAAGCAATGAAATTTGGTTTGCAAGCTATTGTACCCAAATATGAAGCTATTTATGAGGAGACATTAGCCAAAAGTTTATGACTACAATAACTATTTTTCTAGAAGAATTTATATAAAAAAAAGCGTCAAATTTTGACGCTTTTTTTATGCTTAGTTATTAGATGATATTAATAATCAGAAACATTAGATACTTCAAATACTTTTGAAGCTTCTCCGTTTTTAAGTTTATAGCTAACTTGTCTCGTACCGTTTGCGGTAGGAAAACGTTGCCCTAATGTTGTTTCAATTAAAGAAAATTCATCTTGACCTTTATAGCCTTCATTTATTTTAGAATTTTCGCTAGTAGGAGGGAAATAAATAGGAACCATAGATTTTTTCTTTAGGGTAGAAAAACCTAATACACTTCCATAACCATCATTAGATTTAGTGTAAACCACAAGTTCTGGAGAACCATCAGAATCTAAATCTTCAACTTCAGCATCAACAACATGACCTTTAAATGTTGCTTTTTGTGGGTTACCGTGGTTTTCATCTAAACCAAAAGCTAGAACTGTTAATTCTGTTTGGCCACCTTTTTCAACCGATTTTACATTAAATCCAATATCTTGGAGATTTAGTATTTTGGTGAAAGCAGTTTTATCGACTTGTGAAGCATCTAATGCGCCATCAATTTTACTGTATTCACCAGCAAATGTTGCACCTCCAGAGCAATAAAAATAAAGTGCTGAATCGTCTGAAGCATTTTCAGTTGCGATAGTTAATTTACCTGCGTTAAATGTAAAAAGTACAGTTTTTCCATCTACAGCAGTATAATAGGTATTATTACTTTTTTTGTGTGCTTTAGTGTCGAATGTACAGGTAGGCTTTTTTTTGTCGGCTCTAGAACGAACACGAATATTAATTTCGTTTTCATTTAATTGGCTCACATTTACTCCAATCCAATCATAACCTTCATTTCGTTTGCTATATTCTGCAGTTGCGTAGTTTCCAGCAATGTCTTGCGAGCTTGCGGCTTCAGTTTTTGTTGCTGTTGGTTCATTTGATTGTTCGGAATTTGTATTCTCCTTTTTATTATCCTTACAGCTAGTTAAGGTAATTAAGGTTAAAAAAAGAATCAAGAATTTGTTTGTACTCATGTTTTTTGATTTTAAGTTTATGGATTGAATTTCAATTAAATATAATAAAAAATCAGATATCATTTAGCTTGTATGATGTTTTAAATAAATATCAGTAATTCATATAGCAAAAAAATGCCCTGAGAAAATCTCAAGGCATTGTATATAAAAATATAAATGTTTTATAGCTTCATTGTAACCCCAATTCCTGGAGATAAACCAGCAACGTTTCCGCCAGCAAGTTCTATGTACACACCCCATTTATCATTCCAGAACCAACGGCCACCAACTTGTAATCCAAAATCAATATCACTACTATGAGCATCACCGTCACCCGTCCAAATAGAGTAACCTGCGTTAGCACCACCGTAAACATCCCATGCTTCAGCAGTAATACCGAATAAATTATCGAAATAATAATTAGCTTTAACGCCTAAGTTTACCCAATCAAAATCTAAACTAGTTCCAACACCAGGAGCAATAGTAATGTTTTTACTAACAGGGATTTCATAATTAAGACCTACAAGTCCAAAGTTTAATTCTTTTCTAGCTTGGCTAGTTACATTTTGAGCTGCAAATAATAGAGCTAAAGCAAATAATAAAGTTATTTTTTTCATAATTTATAGTGTATAAGTTTAAAACAAATATAGGGATATTTTTAAAACGGTATAGAGTATTTTAGACAGAACGCAAATTTTTGCCTTAAACGGCTTACGTGTTTATTTCTGGGTAATCTTACAAATTTGTATGATGTTGGTTATCAGTTAATATTATAAAATCGTGGAGAAATTCAAATTTTAGTGTTTTGAAATATTTAATAAGTTCGTTTAAAATATGAATATATATAGTATATTCCTCGTCCGTTAGGATAAGTTTTCAGCAGCGGGAATATTGAATGAATTAGCGGTATATCAAATTTTATAAACAAATGGAATTAAAGATTTTAAAATCTAAATTATCAGGAGAACTGTTTTATGATGATTTAATAAAAGCTATTTATGCGACCGATGCATCAGTGTATCGAAGACTTCCACAGGCGGTTGCGTACCCAAAAACCATAGAAGACATAAAATTACTAATTCAGTTTGCTAAGGAAAATGCAACGACTTTAATTCCTAGAACCGCTGGAACATCTTTAGCGGGACAATGTGTTGGAGAAGGTATTGTTGTTGATGTTTCGAAGCATTTTGCAAATATTATAAGTGTAGATGAAACGGCAAAAACGGTAACAGTTCAACCAGGTGTTGTAAAAGATGAACTAAATTTATTTTTAAAACCTTATAAATTATTCTTCTCTCCAGATACATCAACCTCTAACCGTTGTATGATTGGCGGTATGGTAGGCAATAACTCCTCGGGAACAACGTCTATTCAATACGGAGTGACACGCGATAAAGTTGTAGCATTGAAAACGATTTTAAGTAATGGCGATGAAGCTGTTTTTAGCGATTTAACTCCGAACCAATTTAAAGAAAAGTTAGCTTTACAATCTTTAGAAGGTACTATTTATAATACCATATATAATGAGTTACAAAGTGATACTGTAAAAAAACAGATTCACGATAATTTCCCAAAACCAGAAATACATAGAAGAAATACAGGTTACGCCTTAGATAAATTAATTGATTCTGAAGTGTTTTCAGGATCGAACAAACCTTTTAATCTATGTAATTTATTATCGGGAAGTGAAGGCACATTAGCTTTTACTACTGAAATTACTTTAAAATTAGACCCTTTACCACCAACAGAACGTATTATGGTGGCTGCACATTTTAAAAGTATTGAAGATGCTTTGGTAGACACTACAACATGTATGGCGCACCATTTATATATGTGCGAAATGATGGACAAAATCATTTTAGATTGCACCAAAAACAATTTAAAACAGCAGGAAAACCGACAATTTATTGTTGGTGATCCAGAAGCTATTTTAATGTGTGAACTTAAAGCAGACACGATTGAAGTCGTAAAAATTTTGGCAGAAGCTTTGGTTAAATCACTTGAAAAAGAAGGCTTAAGTTATGCTAATGTAGTGCTTTTTGATGAAGATATCGATAAAGCTATTGAGCTAAGAAAAGCCGGATTGGGGTTATTGGGAAATATTATTGGAGATAAAAAATCGGCGGCATGTATTGAAGATACCGCAGTCGCTTTATCAGATTTTGCTAATTACATCAATGAATTTACAGCGATTATGGATGGTTACAATCAAAAAGCCATTTATTACGCTCATGCCGGCGCAGGCGAATTGCATTTAAGGCCTGTTTTAAATTTAAAAGTAAGTGAAGATGTCAAACTTTTCAGGAAAATAACCACCGATGTGGCACATTTGGTTAAAAAATATGGCGGTTCCATGTCTGGAGAACACGGCGATGGTATTGTTCGAGCCGAGTTTATTCCGTTAATGATTGGTCAGGAAAATTATGATATTGTAAGACGTATTAAAACTGTTTTCGATCCAGAAAATATATTTAATCAAGGTAAAATAGTAGATGCCTTTCCAATGGATGAAAAACTGCGTTATGTTTCAGACCGAAAGGAACCTGAAATTAAAACCTTAATGAATTTTTCCCATTCAGAAGGTATTTTGCGTCAAGCAGAAAAATGTAACGGCAGTGGCGATTGCAGAAAATCTCCAGAAATGGGAGGGACCATGTGTCCAAGTTACAGAGCGACACGAAACGAAAAGGATGTTACCCGTGCGCGCGCCAATGCCTTGCGTGAATTTTTAACCAATACCAAAGAAGGCGAGAACCCTTTTAATCATAAAGAGCTTAAAGAAGTGCTTGATTTGTGCTTAAGTTGTAAAGCTTGTTTAAATGAGTGCCCAAGCACGGTAGATATTGCTGTTATGAAAGCTGAATTTTTATACCAATACCAAAAAGTTAACGGTACCGATTTACGCACTAAATTATTTGCCTATAATAATAAGGTGAATACTTTAGCTTCTAACTTTTCAGGCATTACTAATTTCTTTTTTGAAAATAAAACCACTTCCAGTTTAATCAAGAAAGCATTTGGAATTGCGCCAGACCGCAGTATGCCTTTATTGTCATCCAAAAGTTTAAACAGTCATATTAAAGCCTTTAAAAAGGAAACGATTAAAACCAATTACATTAAAACCGTTTATTTATTTGTTGATGAGTTTACCAATTTTTTAGAAACTTCGATAGGTTTAGATGCCATTGCCTTATTGCAAGCTTTAAATTATGATGTGAAATATGTTAAACATACCGAATCGGGTCGTGCTTTTATATCTAAAGGTTTTTTAGATCAGGCTAAAACTTGTGCCATAACAAATGTGGCAGCTTTTAAAGGTTTAATTTCAGAAGAAACCCCGTTAATAGGTATAGAACCTTCAGCTATTTATACGTTTAAAGATGAATATTTAATGTTGGCAGACGATGTTGAAGCAGCAAAAGAAATTGCAAAACATTCCTATATTATTGAAGATTTTCTGCTTTCAGAACTTGAAAAAGGTAACATTTCAGAAAAACAATTTAAATCAGATTCAAAAGTTGTAAAAATACATGCGCACTGCCATCAAAAAGCATTGAGCAATCAAATGTCTACTTTTAAATTATTAAATCTTCCGCAAAATTATAAAGCCACCATTATTCCAAGCGGCTGTTGTGGTATGGCTGGAAGTTTTGGTTTCGAAAAAGAACATTACGAAGTGAGCATGAACGTAGGCGAACAAACTTTACTTCCTGCAGTTAGAAAGGCTTCAAAAGACACAATTATAGCAGCCAATGGTACCAGTTGCAGGCATCAAATAAAAGATGGCGCACAACGCGAAGCCAAACACCCAGTTACTATTTTAAGAGAAGCATTGGTTTAATAATTAATAGTTTTCAACTGAAAATAGAGGCAAACCTTCAAAATAAGCTATTCATTTGAATTTTGTGGTAATATGGTAATGGCAGCAATTAAGTCTTTAATTTCCATTTCGGCAAAATCATCATGAACAATAAAAGGTGCTAATTTATCCTGACTAAAATTGTAAATTTTCCATCGTTTAAATTGATATTCTAGAGCCGTAAAATTTTCAACCCAATCGCCAGAATTCAAATACATGGTTTTGCCTTGTTTGTTTTCAATATATGTCATTTTTGGCTGATGAATATGTCCGCAAATCACATAGTCGTAACTGTTTTCAATAGCAATTTCAGCAATTACTTTTTCAAAATCGTTAATATATTTTACAGCGCCTTTTACACCGTTTTTCACCTTTTTAGATAAGGAATACCGTTCTTTCCCGCGTTTTTCTAAATACCAATTCACCATTTTGTTAAGTAGGGTAAGCAAATCGTAACCATAGCCCCCTAGTTTCGCTAACCATTTGGCATTTTGAATAGAAATATCGAATACATCACCATGAAAAAACCAAGCTTTTTTGCCATCGAGTTCTAAAACCAATTTGTCAACAATTGAAATATTTCCAATGGTGGTATTGCTAAATTTCCGAAGCATTTCATCATGATTTCCCGTAATGTAAATCACTTCAACACCATTGGCTGCCATAGACATGATTTTTTTAATGACTTTTAAATGTGGTTTTGGGAAATACCGTTTACTAAATTGCCATATATCAATAATATCGCCATTAAGAATGAGTTTTTTAGGCGCAATACTGTTTAGGTAGGTGAGTAAATGTTTGGCATGACAACCGTAAGTGCCCAAATGCACATCGGAAATGACTGCAATTTCAATTTTTCGTTTAATTTTCAAAGGCTTGACTTTTAGAATTACATAAATTAAACGCTTAAGTATGAATTGAATATTAAGACATAATTATCTAAATATGAGTCTATTGTTATTATATTGTTAAGTGCGGTTTTGTAAATAATTGTTGGCATAGTGGATTTTAGTTTTCGTATTTCTAAGAATAGATTTACTTTAGCAAAAAAAATATATTATGGCTGGTAATTCCTTCGGAAAACTATTTAATTTAACCACTTACGGCGAATCTCACGGACCTGCTTTAGGCGGTGTTATAGACGGCTGTCCTGCTGGAATCGAATTAGATTTAGATGCAATTCAAAATGAATTAGATAGACGTAAACCAGGGCAATCTGCCATTGTTACACAACGTAAAGAACCAGATACCGTAAAGTTTCATTCAGGGATTTTTGAGGGGGTAACTACAGGAACTTCCATTGGTTTTGTTATTGAAAATACCAACCAAAAATCTCACGATTATTCGCATATAAAAGATAGTTACAGGCCAAGTCACGCCGATTACACTTACGATAAAAAATACGGCATTCGTGATTATCGTGGTGGCGGACGCAGTTCTGCGCGCGAAACGGCATGTCGAGTAGTTGCTGGGGCCATAGCCAAACAAATGCTTAAAAATATTGAGTTTACAGCTTATGTTTCGGGCGTTGGTACTATGAAACTGGATAAACCATACAACGAATTAGATCTTACAAAAATAGAATCTAATATTGTGCGTTGTCCAGATCAAGATATGGCAGCTAAAATGGAAACTTATATTAAAGAAGTCCGCGGAAAAGGAGATACCGTTGGTGGAATTGTAAGTTGTGTGATTAAAAATGTACCTGTTGGTTTAGGTGAGCCGGTTTTCGATAAATTACATGCCGAATTAGGTAAAGCCATGCTGTCTATAAACGCTGTAAAAGGTTTTGAGTACGGTAGTGGTTTTGAGGGAAGCACCATGTACGGAAGCGATCACAACGATAAATTTAATAACGACGGAACTACTAAAACAAACTTTTCTGGAGGTATTCAAGGCGGAATAAGTAACGGTATGGATATCTATTTTAACGTGGCTTTTAAACCTGTGGCAACCCTTATTCAGAAATACGAAACGATTGATAAAGAAGGAAACACTGTTGAAATGCAAGGCAAAGGACGTCACGATCCATGTGTTGTACCACGTGCAGTGCCTATCGTAGAAGCCATGGCGGCCTTAGTTATTGCCGATTTCTTTTTAATAAATAAAATGTATCATTAGTAGCTATTTCCCGCTTTACACTATATCTTTTTTGTACTGAACTTGTTTCAGTATCTTATTATGTGAGTAGCATACAATTTAATTAAAGCTTTAAATTGAAATATAAGCTTAAGCACAAAAAAGGATGCCGTTTCAATCGGGGCTAGGCTTGTTTGTTAAAATATTTCTTTAAAAATGTTTTGTTTTTTGTCACGTTGAGTGCAGTCGAAACGTTTTTTTATTAAACATTCTGCCTCCCAATGAATTTAAGTGCTCGAAAGTTTAGTTAAAATATATTAATTATAAATAATTTGCCAGGAATACACGTATAAAAAATTAGTGAATTCGTGGCATTTTTATGCTTTCAACTGTAGAAAATAAACTTTAATCTTTTTGTTAGAAAATATTTTGGTGTATTTGAACGAAATATAACTTAATACGATTTTTCTTTGATTTTCTAGAATTATATTCGCCGTTCATATGTAGGATTTTGAAATATGATTTTTAGTTATGAGAGAAAAATATATTCTTTTTTGTTTTTTATTAGTTTCTTGTTTTAGTTTCTCACAAGAGTTAAATGTTGCTTTGGATCTGCAAAATATTAGTTGTGAGGGAGCTTGTGATGGTGAGATAATTGTTTTTGCTGAAAATGGCGTGCCTCCTTATGAATACAGTTTGAATTATAGTTCGTATCCTTTTTTTCAGCATAGCGAAATTTTTAGTGATTTATGTCCAGGGCATTATGAAATATTTGTTAGAGACTCTAATGGTTTAGAGGCTTTTTTAAATGTTGATATTTCAGAACCTGCTGTTTTAGAACCTGTAATAGACGTTTTGGCATCAGGGAATTCCCCAAGCGGAATTCTTAATATGTCTGCATCAGGAGGGACCGCTCCTTACAATTACACGATCAATGGAGGGAGTTTTATTAGTAATCATTTGGTATCAGATTTAGAACCAAAAACATACGCGGTTATTGTATTAGACGACAATGGCTGTTCTGTAACTAAAACTGTAACCGTAAATCAAGTTGATTTTGATAACTCGGTTATTGTAAACGGAAATGTACTAATAGCAAATTCAGATGCCGACAGTTATCAGTGGATTAACGTTACCACACAAAAACCGATTGATGGAGAAACCAATCATATATTTAACGCTACCGATGAAGGAGAATATCGCGTAGAAATGGAGGTGACAATTCCAGTTGTTACAAGTAAAAGCTATCAAAAGGAGAGTCAATTAAGGTCAACTCAAACTGTTACGGTTTCTTCGCCTTCGTACCAAATAAGTAATGTGTTAGCTGTGGCTCCGGATGAAACTCTTGAGCCTATAATAATCTTTCCAAACCCAGCTGAATCCTATATAAAACTGCCTACTTCTTTAATTGGTAAAGATTATATAATATTTTCAACATTAGGAAAAGTCGTTAATTCAGGTGAAATTAAAAGAGAACTGCTTTCTATTGAAAGCTTAGTTCAAGGCATGTATTATTTAAAAATTAAAGGTGTTATTCAAGTATCTAAATTTATTAAACGCTAAGGGACTTTCGTAGTTTTCGTTAAAATCCCAAATAATATATAAGATTTGCGCACTTTGCGTAATCTGTTAAATAATTTGCCGCGAGTACACGAATAAAAAATTAGTGAATTCGTGGTGTGTTTTAAAATTTAATTGGTTGAAAATAATGTCTTTATGTTTTTTTTTTGAGCTGAAGCTAGATTTTTATTCCGTTACAGAACTCCAATTTTCTCCTCTTTTAATCCTATGAATTTGGGTATCGGAAACTCCAAAACGTTTGGCAATCATATTAATTCTGGTTCTCTTATTTTTTAATTGCCGTTTAATGATTTTTACTTTTCCTTCGCTTAACTTTCCATTATTCTTTCCAATAGTCTCTTATTCATTTTCGCTTTTTTTCAAATGTTAGATTGTTATAGATATATGCAATATGTTGCGATTTAGTAAATTCATAGTATTTATATAAAATCTAAAACCTAAAATGCCCCAATCTATAGAAATATACTATTTAGAATTCCAAAAAAATTAAAAATACTTATCTTGCTCACTACTTAGAAAGAACATAGCAAATGAAGAAACTAGCATTACATTGGAAGATTATAATAGGCATGGTTTTAGGAGTCATTTTTGGCTTCATAATGAATTCTATAAATGGAGGAAAGGGGTTTGTATCAGATTGGATAGCGCCTTTTGGAACCATTTTCATCAATTTGCTTAAGCTTATTGCAGTGCCTTTAATTCTAGCGTCTTTAATTAAAGGAATTTCAGATTTAAAAGATATTTCCAAAATAAAATCTATGGGCTTGCGCACCATTTCCATTTATATTTCTACAACTTTAGTGGCCATTATTATTGGGTTAAGCATAGTAAATTTGGTTAAACCTGGTGATGGTATGCCACAAGATACTATTGAAAAAATTAAATTAAAATATGAAAATGATGCCGGAGTTACCGATAAACTCATGAAAGCGCATGCCCAAAAAGATGCAGGACCATTACAGGCTTTAATTGATATTTTTCCAAGCAATATTTTTAAATCATTTACAGAAGCTTCCATGCTTCAAATCATCTTTTTTGCCTTATTTGTTGGTATTTGTCTGCTTTTAATTGGTGAAAAGAAAGCAAAACCATTAGTAGATTTCTTCGATTCTTTAAACGATGTGGTAATGAAAATGGTAGATTTAATCATGTTATTTGCACCTTATGCTGTTTTTGCTTTATTAGCCAATGTTATTGTGGCTTTCGATGATGTTGAAATACTTCTTAAGCTTCTTTTATATTCACTTTGTGTTATTGGCGGACTGGTATTAATGATTTGTTTTTATCTGCTTTTAGTTGGCGTCTACGTAAAGAAATCACCTATGTGGTTTTTAAAACAAATAAGTCCGGCGCAATTGTTAGCATTTTCAACCAGCAGTAGTGCGGCAACCTTGCCTGTAACCATGGAACGTGTTGAAGAACATTTGGGAGTCGATAAAGAAGTTTCTGGATTTGTGCTGCCTGTTGGGGCTACCGTAAATATGGATGGAACCAGTCTATATCAAGGGATTGCAGCGGTTTTTATCATGCAAGTTATTTGGCCAGAAGGGCTAACGTTTACCAATCAGTTGGTTATTATTGTTACCGCTTTATTGGCTTCCATTGGTAGTGCTGCCGTGCCAAGTGCTGGACTAGTTATGTTGGTTATTGTATTAGAATCGATTGGTTTTCCTGCGGAATTATTACCTATTGGAATTGCCTTAATTTTTGCTGTTGATAGGCCTTTAGATATGTTAAGAACTGTGGTAAATGTAACTGGTGATGCTACCGTTTCTATGATGGTTGCCAAATCTTTAGGAAAATTACATGAGCCAAAACCTGAAGAATGGGATGATAATTATGAAGCAGTTAGATGATTTTGAAAGTTAAAAGTTAGAAATTAAAAGTGGAAAGTTGGGAGTAAGCGATAAGCGTTATGTTTTATACTGTATGCTATAAGTTGAAAACTAGTGACGAATAACTCATAAAACGTAGTGTTTTTTGACTGTTTAAAGGGAAAACAAAACACGATTGCCTTAATATTTTTAAAGTAAATGGAAACAAATGAGAAGTTAAGAGAGCAGATTTTTGATATAATAAAGAATCAACTAAAGGATAATACTCCTCCAGAAACAAAAGAAACATTTGATAGGTTGAAAAAGGAAGGTTTTGATGATTTTCAATCAAGACAACTGATTGGACAATGTTTAGCTGTTGAATTATTTGAAGTAATGAAAAACGGTAAACCGTATAATAATAAGAGATATGTTAAGAATTTATTAGCTCTACCTAAGGAACCATTTGAATAATAAATTACTTTATGCAGGAGGCAATATGCTAAAAACCAACAACCAACAACCAACAACAAATAACAAATAACTAGTAATCAATATCCAACACCCCTTCAATAATAAATAATCAATTTAAACGCTCATGTCCAATAAATTAACATTAACCGAACCTGTTGTTTCTGTTTCATGGTTGTCTAAGCATATAGAGGCACCAAACCTTGTGGTTCTAGACGGAACCATTGCTAAAGTATTTAATGATGCTTCAGAACAAATTCCGAATGCGCGTTTTTTTGATATTAAACAAAAATTCAGCAATATTGAAGATGCCTTTCCAAGCGCGTTTCCTTCCGCAGAACAATTTCAAAAAGAAGCCCGTATTTTAGGGGTAAACACCGATAGTGCTATTGTGGTTTACGACGACAAAGGGATTTACTCAAGCGCCCGTGTTTGGTGGTTGTTTAAGGCTTTCGGGTTTAATAATATTGCAATTTTGAATGGTGGATTTCCAGCTTGGAATAAAGCGCAGTATCCAATAGAAAAAGCTTCAAGTTATAACGGAGAATTAGGCGATTTTACAGCAAATCTTCAACTCAATTACATGTTGTTTTTTAAGGATGTGGAACAGGCTTCAAAAGAGAAAACTCATACCATTATTGATGCGCGTTCTGCTGGACGCTTTAATTGTGAAGTACCAGAACCTCGTGAAGGTTTACGCATGGGCACCATACCAAATTCGGTAAATTTACCTTTTACAGATTTACTTGAAGATGGTATTTTAAAGTCAAAAACTGAGCTAGAATCTGCATTTAAACCCCTTGCTGAAAAGGAGGATCCTATTATTTTTTCATGTGGATCAGGAATCACAGCTTGTGTCTTAGCTCTTGCTGCTGAAATTTCAGGCTACAAAAATATTCGCGTTTATGATGGCTCATGGACCGAGTGGGGGAGTTTGGTTGACCAATAAAGGTTAATCGTTGTTATTTAAAGCGTTACGTGTTTTAAGGGACTAGGAAATCATTTTTTGACTTTTTTGTTTTTCTATTGTAAATATTGATTAGGTAATTTCTAATAATTTTAGGGGTTAATATTTTGTGTGATGTTGTTGGCTTTTTTATATATTACGCTTCATTTTAAAATTAACCCAAATTAATTACATGAAAAATCCTACTTTTTTAAAATTAGCCCTTGCCTTTGTGCTGTCTTTTTATGCGGCAGGTTACGCACAAGAAACCGCAGCAAAATCATTATTAAAATCTTACATTGAAGCAGCCAACAACTTGCATCACACCCAAGATCCTGAGTCTGTTTTATCGTTATTCGGAACCAATTATCAAAATAACACAGCCTTTGTGGGTTTAACAGGTGTTTTAAACAGAACATCTACTAATTACACGCAATTACAAGAAAAGTTAGAAAATGATTTAAAAAATCAGAATTATAACTTCACCATGTCTTTAAAAGAAACGGTTTACGAATCTCAAAAAGAGCGTGGCGGTACTGTTTCTGCATTAATAAACTTTGAGTCTAAAATAGATGGTAAACTTGCAGAAAAAGGCACCATTTTAATGAATATTATTGCCACTAAAACAGATGGTGATTGGAAAATTACTCAAAACAACACTGTTAGAGTATCTGAACAAAGTGATATAGGAAACTGTGTTTGTAACTTATTTACTAAAGGAGAGTCTTTCTTTACTGCTGAAACGTATTACCCTTCTGGAGTGAAATACGAAAGAGAATATAAAAGTTACAGAATTGGTAACAAAGACGGAAAACTTGTTATTGTAAATAGAGGAAACAGTTCTAAATCTTATACTTGGGAAGAAAACGGAGACGTTCTTGATGGTGCTCTTAAAATTGGATCTGCTAAAACTCCAGATCAAGCTATACAAACTGTTTTATCTCGCGTTTACGGAGAGACTTGTACCAAGATTAACTTTAACTAATGTTGATGTAGTTTCAATATTGCATTAGAGTAAAAAACTCAGAATTAAATTAATTCTGAGTTTTTTTTGTTTTTATTAATACTGAAATTCCTTTTTATCATTGAGCTTGTTGTAACACCTTTCTTTAATTCTTTTTTGATAGGATGAAAACTGTTGCATTAGAGTTTCTAGCTAAAAAGAGGGAATTAAATTCTGTGTCGTTGAAAACTTATTATCAATTTAAATTAAAAAGGTTAATCCAAAAACTTAGACCTCAATTCGGACGTAGGAATCATACAGGATTCTTTTTTACCATACCATTTGTAGCGGTTTTTGGCAATGAAATCGTAAACCCAATTTCTTATAAAAGCGGGAATAATTAAAAAAACACCTAAACTATTGGTTGGAAACCCTAGTTTTAAAGCGACTTTTAAGGCTGCGGTACTTTTGTAGCTTATAGTATCTTTTTCAGGATGGTATAAAAGAATAGAGTCTATTTGGGTGGTGTCAATTTTAAATTTTTCAATAATAGCTTTTCCTGTGTCGCTTTGTAGTGCTGTAAACATAAAAAGGTCTTTTTTATCATGCTTGATAACGTATTGCACACTGCTGTTACAAAGGTTACAAACGCCATCAAAAAGAATTAATTTTTTATGTTTTGGAAGATTAAGATGCATTTAAAAGCTTATTTACCGTAATAATACCCAATTTTTAGCTTTTTCCTCGTATTTGTAAATCAATATTTTTTAAATCTTACTCTACTTGAATTTAGAAGGGTAAAACATAGAGCCAAGTCTTAACTCTTACATCTAAAAGTTTACGGTCTTTAAAACTTTAAGTATTATAAAAATACCTTTTAAAAATGTTCCGTCTTTACTTTGTATAAAATAACTTGAGCTGTTTTTTCGTAATCGGCATTCCAACCATAATAATTTCCTGTTTTAAAGTAATTATCGTGACCATAACCATTACCTACATAATCATAAATTAAAGTATAATCGATGTTAATATTTTTGGCTTCGCAAACTAGAGCATAATAGAATTTACCATTTTCAATTTTAATTTTAAAAGTAAAAATGTCGTTACCCACATACCCCACATTAATTTTATCATCAAAAGCACTGGTCCAAGGTTCGCCGCTATCAGGTTTGGTGTAATAGTCTATTTGAATTTCGCCACTGTTCCAGCGTATTTTAACTGTAGCAGGTGCGCCTTCAAAACCAGGGGTTTCAATACCGTGAATTTGCGCCACAATAGTTCTGCCATTGCCTTCTACATAGTCTACTTTTATTGTAGACTCTAAAATGTGAGTCCCTGAACTCATTGGCCAGTTATCGCTAGTGGTTTGGTTGCCTTTCCAAAACTCTCGAAGCTCTGTACGGCAATATTTTTCATTTAATGGATACTCGCCAGAAGTGGTAAATCCTGTAAATCTGGTGAAAAAGGTGTAGCTACCATCGTCATTTTTATAAAAGTACTCCGATTCAGCAGCGGTTAATTTGTTGTTTTCTATGGCCTCATAAAATATAGAAGTCGCTTTGCCATTTCCTCTATTAATAGGAACAGATAAATACCAGTTTTTCCAGATGATGTTACTTTCTTCTTCTTCAGGTTCGGTTTCAGTCTCAGTCTCAGTCTCAGTCTCAGTTTCTGTTTCGGGTTGTTCTACTGTGTGATCAGCTTCTTCATTGGTTGTGCTGCAATTGAACAATACCGAGCTGCATAATAAGAATATAAATAGGAGATGTTTCATGAGGCTATCTTTATAATTGGTTAACCAATTTTTTGTGTAAAAATAAGTAAAAATTTAAGATGATAAATTTTATCCTATTTTTTAACAGCTTCAACCAATTCCAATTGATCGATACTCACGTTAGTCGTAAACATACCATAATTTACAACAGCTTTATTTTTTTCAATTTTATCTACGGTACCAATGGCACGGCCATCTTCCATACGCACACGATCTCCAAGTCTAATAATAGCCTTTGGTTTCGGGGTTTCAATAGCCTTTTGTTTTTCTACTTTTTTCTTTTCACGAATAACTTCAACCTTCTTTTCAACTTCTTTTTTTACTTGAATTTCTTTGGCTTTGGCTTTCTTTTTCTCCTTAATGGTAACTTTTTTGCGTTTCGAGTTTTCGATTTGAACCAGCTTAAAAAGCTCGTCCATTAAGGTCTTTTTCTGTTTGTTGTTGAAATATTTTTCAGCAATATCATTCACTTTTTGTCCTAAGTAAATTAAACGCTGATTGCTGTCATATAATTCTTGATAACTCTCTAATTTAAGTTGAATTTTAGCATTTATTTCTTCTAATTTATCCGCTTCTTCAATCTTTTTCTTTTCGTTTTCTTTTAAAGATTGCCCTGTTTTTTCAAGCCTAGAGCGCTCTTTTTGAAGTTTAGCAATCGTAGCATCAAAACGCACTTTACTGCGCTCAATTTTCTTTTTAGCACGATTAATTAAGCCATAAGGAATACCATTTTTTTGTGCGACTTCAAAAGTAAAACTACTTCCGGCTTGACCGATAACCAATTTAAAAAGAGGCTCTAAGGTGCGTTCATCAAAAAGCATATTAGCGTTAAGCATGCATGGCATTTCGTTGGCTAGAATTTTTAAATTGGAGTAGTGGGTGGTTATAATCCCGAATGCTTCACGGTGGTAAAATTCTTCTAAAAAAGTTTCAGCTAAAGCACCACCAAGTTCTGGGTCGGAACCGGTTCCAAATTCATCAATTAAAAAAAGCGTGTTTTTATTACATTTTTTCAAGAAATAATTCATCTGCTTTAACCTGTAACTGTAGGTACTAAGGTGATTTTCAATGGATTGATTGTCGCCTATATCGCTTAAAACTCTATCGAATAAACAAACTTTACTGCGTTCGTGAACAGGAATTAACAGCCCACTTTGAAGCATGACTTGTAGTAAACCAACGGTTTTTAAAGTGATACTTTTTCCGCCGGCATTGGGGCCAGAAATGACAATAATCCGGCTGCCTTCTTTTAATTCAATAGTTTGAGGAAATGTTTTTTCTTTCTTTTCTAAATTATTCAAATACAAAATAGGGTGGAAAGCATCGCGTAAATACATGCTTCTTTCTTCGGAAAATTCAGGAAGAATCGCTTGCATGGAATTGGCGTATTTCGCTTTCGCGGAAATAACATCCATGTCGATTAAGAAATTTTGATAATCCTGTAAAAGTGGTAAAAACGGACGAATATAATTGGTTACTTCTTTTAAAATACGAATGATTTCCTCGTGTTCTTCATATTCTAAATTATTAAGTTCTCTTGTGTGTTGTAAGGTGGTTTCGGGTTCGATGTAAACAATGCTTCCTGTTTTACTGCCACCCATTATAGCGCCTTTAACCTTACGGCGGTACATGGCTTTTACAGCCAAAACGCGTTTGTTATCTACCACAGATTCTCTAATATCATCTAAATATTCAAGGCTATGGTACATGTTTAATGCCGCGCTAAAACTGGCGTTTATTTTGCCTTTAATGCGGTTAATCGATTGGCGTAATTCTAAAAGTAAAGGTGAAGCATTATCTTTTATATCGCCAAAACGATCTACAATAGTATCTACTTTTTCTATAAGCAATTTGGTAACTTCGATATGCGACCCAAATTGATATAAATTTTGGTAATATTCTTCAAACTTTTTTAAGAAAACCAGAATATCATTCACGGTGGTAGACATGGCTACAATTTTCTTTAAACCATGAACTTCTAAAAAGGTGTTTTCAATATTTAAAAGTTTTAATTCTTTGGTTATGGCATCGAAACCATGATTTGGTATGCGGTTTTCGTTTTGAAACGAAGACACATATTCATTAGTTAACTGCAGAGCAAAAAGAAGTTCTTCCTTTTTTTTATAGGGCGAAATTGCCAACGCTTTTTCATGACCTAAAGCCGTAATACAATGGTCGCTAACCTGTTGTAAAACCGTTTGAAATTCTAAATCCTGTAATGTTTTTTCGTGAATATGAATCATGCGTAATTATAACCTCTGTGATTTAAGGATTGCAAAGTTAATCAATCCGTTTGAGATGGTTTTAATGAAATTAAATCGTTTTAAAGTGTTAATTAACAGGGGGCTGAGTGGAATTAACAAAGCCCTAACAATTTTGAGGTTAAATAATTAATACCTTGAAACACGGCAAAAGTGTCATCAATCAAAAATTTAATCAATTTAAGGGTGGTTGTGTTTTACAATGACCCTTTTATTTTTTTTGAAGTTTGATAAAGTACAAATCTAAATGTTAGGCTTACCCATGAATAGTCTCACTTTTTCCGTAGTTTTTAATAACTTCAGCTTCAAAATCGATGAGCTCTTTCCAGCGTTTTTCAACATCGACACCTTGGCCATATTGGCGTGCGAATTTTAAAAAAGTGGTGTAATGCCCAGCTTCACTAATCATTAAATCATGATAGAATTTAGATAGTTCGGGGTCTTTAATTCGTTTAGAAAGGAGTTTAAAACGTTCGCAGCTACGGGCTTCAATCATGGCAGAAAATAAAAGTCTGTCTACCATAGATTGCACACGGTTTCCGCCTTTATTCATAAATTTATAAAGCTCGTTTACATAGCTGTCTTTGCGTTCACGGCCTAGAGTATAACCGCGTTTTTTAATAATATCGTGTACCATTTGAAAATGCTCTAGTTCTTCTTTGGCAAGTTCTAAAAGTTCGGTAACTAAATCGGTATGTTCAGAATTTAAAGTGATGATGGTAATGGCGTTTGTAGCAGCTTTTTGCTCGCACCACGCATGATCTGTTAGAATTTCTTCAATGTTAGATTCTACAATATTTACCCATCTTGGGTCTGTTGCTAATTTTAAACCGAGCATGTTTTATATTTTTTGTAAAAGTAGGTATTTTAATTTTTTGTTCTCTTCCGCGAAAGCGTGAATCTAATACAATTCTGTATTCAACAAAATGAAAATTAACTAATGTAATTCCAAATATTTTTAAACTTAGTAAGTTGCTTGTAGGTGTTTAAAATGACTTGGTTTTCGGGAAGTGAAAGTGTAGGGTCTATTTTTAATATGTTTTTAGCGTGTAATCTTGCATGTTGCAGGATGTTGTTGTCTTTAATAATATCGGCTATTTTAAGGTTTAACACACCGCTTTGTTGGGTTCCCATGATGTCTCCAGGACCTCGTAAACGCAAATCGACTTCGGCAATTTCAAAACCATCATTGGTTCGCACCATTGTTTCCATTCGGGTTTTACTATCGGCACTTAGTTTGTGGCCCGTCATTAAAATGCAGTAACTCTGTTCTGCGCCGCGACCAACACGACCACGTAATTGGTGTAATTGCGATAAACCAAAGCGTTCGGCGCTTTCAATAATCATTACCGAGGCATTTGGTACGTTAACACCAACTTCAATAACGGTTGTAGCGACCATGATTTGCGTTTCACCTTTAATGAAACGCTGCATTTCAAATTCTTTATCGGCAGGTTTCATTTGTCCGTGAACAATTGAAATTTGATATTTAGGCATGGGGAAATCTCTTGCGATACTTTCATAACCATCCATTAAATCTTTATAATCCATTTTCTCGCTTTCTTGAATAAGCGGATAAACGATATAAATTTGTCGGGCTTTATCAATTTCATCACGAACAAATCGAAATACATTTAAACGGTTTTTATCGAAGCGATGTACCGTTTTTATAGCCTTTCTTCCTGGTGGTAATTCATCAATAATCGAGATGTCTAAATCGCCATAAACCGACATGGCTAAAGTTCGCGGAATAGGGGTAGCGGTCATAACCAAAACGTGGGGTGGGATGGAGGAAGCACTTCGGGAGGATTGAGGAGGGCTTGTCGGTCCTTTGCGCCATAATTTGCTTCTTTGAGCAACTCCAAATCGGTGTTGTTCATCTATAATGGCGAGTCCTAAATTATGAAATTTCACCTTGTCTTCAAGCAGCGCGTGGGTGCCAATTAGAATCTGTAATTCGCCATTTTCTAAAGCTTCATGAATTTTTCGTCGTTCTGAAGTTTTAGTTGAGCCAGTCAATATTGAAATACTGATATTCAGTTTTTTAGATAGTTCGAGTAATCCGTTATAGTGCTGGACTGACAAAATTTCAGTAGGCGCCATTAAGCAAGCTTGAAAACCGTTGTCAAGTGCCATGAGCATTGACATGAACGCCACAATGGTCTTTCCAGAACCCACATCACCTTGTAAAAGCCGGTTCATTTGTGCATTGCTGCCTAAATCGGCTCGAATTTCTTTTAAAACACGTTTCTGTGCACCTGTTAATTCAAAGGGTAATTGCTCTTTAAAAAAGGTGTTAAAATAGTTTCCAACTTTATCAAAAGGCAGTCCTTTTATCTTCGATTTATGAATTAAATTTTTAATAATTAATTGCAGCTGGATATAAAATAATTCTTCAAATTTTAGTCGAAATTGTGCTCTTGCAAGCAGCTCTGGACTCTTCGGGAAATGCACATTAAAAAGTGCCGATTGTTTACTTATTAATTTTAATTCCGAACGTAAATTATCCGATAAACTTTCTGCAAATCTTCCGCCAGTTTCAATAAATAATTGCTGCATTATTTTGCTAATAACACGATTGCTAATGCCGCGATTTCCTAATTTTTCGGTGGAAGGATAAATGGGTTGCATGGCAGAACGTAGATTTTTTTCATGTTCTTCTTGCAATTCCATTTCGGGGTGTGCCATGCTGAATTTATTTCCAAAGGCATTACATTTTCCAAATGCTACATATTTTTTATTTAATATTAAACTGTCTCGAATCCATTTTTGTCCGCGAAACCAAACCAATTCCATGGTTCCTGTATCATCTTGAAAGGTTGCTACTAAGCGTTTTCCGCGTTTTTGAGCCACTTCTTTAAAGGAGGTTATCTTGCCAATAACCTGAACATCAGCATTGTTTTGCTGTAATTCGTTTATCTTATAGTATCGCGTTCTGTCAATATATCTGTTTGGAAATAAGTTGATTAAATCTTGATAAGTAAAAATGCCAAGCTCCTTGCGTAATAAATCGGCTCGACTAGAGCCCACGCCTTTTAAGTAATCGATGGGAGTTTGTAGGTTTACAGACATAAACAGCGAATTTAAACATTTCAAATAAAAATAAAACCATTATTGAATTCATAATAAGAGCTTTGTTTTTGAAAATTATTATGATTTTTAATAATTCTGATTAAAATTTATTTAAATCCTTTAAGTTTTAGCGTATAATTCTATTTCAATAGTTAAATTTGGTCATTCTTAAAATATTTTTTAAAGTCTATTAATTGATGAGAAAGCTCAACGAATTTATATGGGAAACGCATGGTATTCATGCAGGTACCGAACAAGATCATGTTAAACATGGTATCGATAAATTGGAAGATATTATCGATAAGGCTATCGAAGCCGGCAACCCAAGTATTACTTTTATTATTCATTCACCACGTTTAACCAATTTTAGATACACTGCTGAAAGAGACACCAATGTGAAGTTTATTCGTGGCAACAGATCTTATTTAAACTACCCAAAACGTATTGCGAATTTACGTGTAAAATATGCTGGGCAGATAAATATTAAATTTGGTGTCGAGCTTGAATGGATGGGGCCTGAGCTTGGTTTACAGTGGAGTAGATCTAAAATATTTCAAGCCGAAGATGCCGATTATGTGATTGGTTCTGTGCATTTTGCACCCGAAGGATTGCCGTATGATGGCTCTAAGGAAGAAGCTTTAGAATTATTAAAATTAAGAGGCAGTTTAGAGGCTTATTGGGATGGTTATTTCAATGAAATGATCCAAATGATTGAAAGTTTTGGCGATATGATTCAGATTATTGGTCATATTGACTTGCCAAAATTAAATGTGGACATGCCTGAGGCTTTGGTTAATTTTGAAACCAGTTCGCATCCTTTAGCTAATAAATTCAGAACCCTTTTAGAATTAATTGCCGACCGTAATTTGTCTCTAGACGTAAATATGGCGGGGAAATTTAAAGGCGTTGGTGTATATCCGGTTCAAAGTATTTTACGTCGTGCAAACGAGCTTCAAATCCCTGTCTGTGTTGGAACCGATACGCATCATGTACGTTATTATGGGCTGAATTATAAGGAGAGTTTAGAATATATTCAAGAAGCAGGTTACGAAAGTTATGTGAGTTATTCGAAGTTAATTCCTGAGAATCGTACTATCTATGATGATCATGAATTAAAAGTAAAATATACCGTTCTAAATAAAGGAATTGAGTTATTAAATCAACGTTTAGATCATACTGAAAGACGTATTATTCCAGATTTTTCGTTTGGTGGCTCGTTTTCAGAATTTACAGATTTATATAAGAATTCAACAGGAATGGGCGATTATAACGCCATTCGCATAAGAAAATGGGGTAAATCTATAACGGTAACGAATCAAATTCCTGAACTGCCTAAAAACAAAGTTAATGGTTTGTTTTCAGAGCATTTAGATCAACCAGGGGTGATTTCATCTTTATTTAACACTTTGGCTTCCGAAGGCATAAATGTTGAAACTGCGCGTTTAAAATCGAATAAAAACGGTACTGCTGTTGCTTTTTTATCGTTAAGCGAGGCTAATGGAAACGTAAAAAGTGCCATTGATTTTATAAACGGAACCGATGCCGGAACCTTTAGTAAACTTATTTATAAAGAAAACGCCGAATTGCCAAACTATTACCGCGAAGGGGTGTATTTATTGGAAATGGATGGTGTGGCTTTAAATTTAGCTTTAAGTGAAAAAGTAATTCTTACCAAGCACAATAATGCGCCAGGAGTATTGCTAATTTTACTTTCAGCTTTAGCGTCAAAACATATAAATATTATCGACTTAAGACTGGGAAGTCTTAATGCTACTGGGTATTCTGCCTTAGCAGTAAATGGTGATAGCAATGTAATTCGAAATTTATTATCAAAATTAGGCGATCAATATTACGAAGCCAATTTGATTGAATTTCATAGTATGTAAGCTTTCAAAAACATAAAATAGTTGAAACACTTTCTTTTGGTTGAAAAATTAAAAGGAAGTGTTTTTTGTTTATGATGGAGTTATTAGCAAATATTAAGTTGCCGATTTTATTAAAACCTAGAATTTTATGTATTTTGGGTGAACTTTTGATGTCTCAAATTTATGTATAGAATACTGCTTTCTTTTTTTCTGTTTTTTTCATGTTTAACCCAGGCCCAGCAAACCGATTACGTCGATTTTAAAAAAGCAACAGCAAACATTAGTTTTGGCGATTTGTTAAGCAAAGAGGTAAAAGGCACTATTACTTATGAATTTGAGATTTTAAGAGATGTAGACTCCGTTTTTGTTGATGCAAAAAGGGTTAAAGATATTAGCTATGTTTTAGATGATGAGTTTAAAGGACAAAAATATAATGGCGAACAACTTATTGTAAAGCATAAATTTAAGGCAAATTCTAAGCATAAATTAGTGATTACATGGCGGTCAATGCCTGAAAAAGCCCTCTATTTTATAGATTGGGAATACATTGCAGGTAATAGGCAAATCTGGACACAAGGCCAAGGGAAATACACGAGTAGCTGGATGCCTAGTTTCGATGATATGAACGAAAAAGTCATTTTTAATTTAAACATTACTTTCGATAAATCATATGAAGTTATTGCTAATGGAAACCTGGTTGATAAATCTGTAAATGGCGATAATGTAACTTGGCATTACGCCATGAAAAAACCCATGTCTAGCTATTTGGTAGCCTTAGCAATTGGGAGGTACTCCAAAAAAACGGCTTATTCTCAAAATGGAGTTTTTCTAGACATGTATTATTATCCTGCCGATTCGGATAAATTTGAACCTACTTATCGGTATACCAAACAAATTTTCGACTTTTTAGAAAATGAAATTGGCGTGCGATATCCTTGGGAAAACTACAAGCAAATTCCTGTAAAAGATTTTTTATACGCCGGTATGGAAAACACCAGTGCTACGATTTTTTCGGATGCTTTTTTGATTGACAAAGTGGCTTTTGTTGATAAAAATTATGTAAATGTAAATGCGCACGAACTTGCACACCAATGGTTTGGCGATTTAGTAACCGAAACTTCTGGAACCCACCATTGGCTTCAAGAAGGATTTGCAACTTATTACGCCTTGTTAGCAGAACGCGACGTTTTTGGCGACGCGTATTACCAATACCGACTTTACGAATATGCTCAGGAATTATTAGATCAAGACAGGGCAGGAGCAAGCACAGCGCTTTTAAATCCGAAATCGAGCAGCACCACATTTTATAAAAAAGGAGCTTGGGCTCTAACCATACTTAGGGAGCAAGTGGGCGACGCTGCTTTTAAATTGGGCGTTAAAAACTATCTAAGAAAACATCAGTTTAAAAATGTTGAAACCGATGATTTTATTCGTGAAGTTGAAAAAACTAGTGGTAAAAATTTATCTGAGTTTGTTGAAACTTGGTTAAAATCAGATGTGTATCATTACCAGTTAATTGAAGCATATTTAATTCGGAATTTTAAAGATTACAAAGCATTTTTGAAATTAAATTGCGAGCAGTCAAAATCGAAATGTCAAGATTATTTAAAATCATCAAACAATCCGTTTATTAATGCTGAAGTTATTAGGTTGCTTCAAGGGAATATTACCAAGTCTGTTTTCAAATTAAAAACAATTAAAGAACGCCAAGCTATTGCACAATCGTTATACAATATTCCTTCGGAATTAAAATCAGATTACGAGTCGCTACTTCAAGATGAATCCTATGAAACTATTGAAGCTGCATTGTTTAGTTTGTGGCAAAATTTCCCGAATGATAATAAATTATATTTAAAACAAACCAAAGGCATTCAGGGGTTTAATGATAAAAATGTACGTATACTGTGGTTGACTTTAGCTTTAATTACTGAAGATTTCGAACCCGAAAATAATGCCCGTTATTTTGAAGAATTAACAGATTATACAAACCCTATATATGGTTTTGAAATTCGACAAAAAGCCTTTGCGTATTTAAATCAAATTCAGGCTTGTAACGAAAAATGTAAAACGAATTTAAAGCAAGCAGCAATGCATCATAATTGGCAGTTTTCAAAATTTGCAAAACAACTATTGAAGGTTGAACAGAATTAGAAAAGTCAGTGGTATTTCAACCTATAATGTGTATTGATTTATTGGGGTAATCTCAATGTCAGTTCGAGTGATTTTCAATAGAAAATTGTATCGAGAACGGTTTTGAAAGTTGGATTTTTTTATAGTTACCAATTTTATTTGAATTAGTCAGTGGTTCATGTTTCAACTGAATTTATCCATAAAATGCACAATCAAAACACCTTCAACACTAATAATTAAAAGTTAGTATGATTTTTAAGTTCAGAATTTTATATTTACAAATAAACAGATTAATTTGAAAGCACTAGTAATTTCGGGAGGAGGTAGTAAAGGCGCTTACGCAGGGGGCGTTGCCGAGTATTTAATTAAGGAAGAAAAACGGAATTACGACATGTTTCTAGGAACATCTACAGGGAGTTTGTTAATACCGCATTTAGCTGCTGGAAAAATAGACGAAATTCACGAAGTCTTTACCAATGTTAAACAAAGCAATATTTTTAGTGTAAACCCTTTTGTAGTGCGTAAAAAGGGAGACAGGGAATTCGTGTCAATAGATTTTATAAACTCACTCTGGCAATTCATTAAAATGAAGCGCACATTTGGTGAAAGTAAAGCCTTAAGAAAGTATTTAAAAAAGCATTTTACGGTTGAATATTACAATTACATTAGAGCAACTAAAGAAGATGTGGTTGTAACTGTTTCAAATTTGTCTAAAAACATTGTGGAATACAAATCGATAAAAGATTTTAGTTACGATGAGTTTTGCGACTGGATTTGGATTTCCTGTAACTATATTCCATTTATGTCTTTAGTGAAAAAAGATGGCTTTGAATATGGCGATGGTGCCTTTGGTTGCGTTGTTCCTATTCGTGAAGCCATTCTTCGTGGCGCGACAGAAGTAGATGCCATTATTTTAGAATCTGAAAACATGCAATACAACAAAGTTTTAGGAAAAAACCCGTATTCTTTAATGTTGAATCTTTTCGGGCATTTATTAGATCAGGTTGAACGAAGCGATATTATTATTGGCAAATTAGCAGCTAAAAACAGGGATGTAAAACTGAATTTATATTACACACCGTCTAGACTCACTGAAAATTCACTTATTTTCAATAAAAAATTAATGACCGATTGGTGGGATAAAGGTTATGAATATGCAAAGGCGAAATGCCACGAAGCACGTTCAAACGAATTTCGTATAGACTAATTACCAAATAGAAGAAACTTCATCTTTTATAAACGAAAGTGCTGCATCACTTGGTGATGGACGATCCATCATTTCGGTTAAAACCACTTCTCTAAGTTTGTTTGCAGAATCTGTTTTTTCAGACATTGCAGCTTTTCTAATCAGTTGAATGGTAGCGTTTTTTGAGGTAGTTACAATATTCCAACATTTGTCGCTTATATAAATTTGTTGCGATAAATTATGTTCAAATTCTTGTTCAATATTATTTATAAGTAAACGCTCGTAATCTTCTTTGTTAGAGGATATTGGTGCGGTTCTTATAAGTAGTTTTGAAGGTGAAATACGCTCTAAAAAAAGCGCCATACGTTCGTAGGCTTGAAGGCGTAAAGGCATCGCGTTAACTTGCAAATCTTTCTTTAATAAAAAGCGTCGTCTGCCATCTTCATTTTTGGTGTGCTCCTTAAAAAAATAATAGGCTATACAACCTGTAATTAAAGAAGGGATCGTAAATAAAAGCAGGTCAATAATTCGCGTAGAATCCATAAATAGTGTTGGTTTTAGTTCTTTTAATTTGGATAATTGCCCAAATATAAACAATCTTTTAAATCTTGCATGCCTTTAAATGGCACAGGGGTTTTGTGATACATATAAGTAGCATCCAACTCTTTTGAAAGGTAATGGTCGTCAACATTCATTTGAATATCGCTCATTTTAAACTGACAAGGATGTTCGTAACCTGCGGCGTGTGTAATTTCAATAAATTCTTTTCTGAAGGTTTTAAAATATTGCGCTAAACGTTCCGATTTTAATGTAGGGTCAATACCGTTTTGCAACCATTTACTTTGGGTGGCAATTCCAGTTGGGCAGCGGTTGGTATGACATATTTGCGACTGAATACAGCCAATACTCATCATGGCTTCTCTAGCCACATTTATACAATCGGCGCCCATAGCAAACGCCATGGCTGCTTTCGCAGGAAAACCTAAACGGCCACTACCTATAAATACGATTTGTTCCGATAAGCCTTTATCTTTAAACAAGCGGTATAAATCGCTAAAACCATAAACCCATGGTAGCGATACATGGTCTGCAAAACTTGGTGGTGCTGCTCCTGTACCGCCTTCACCGCCATCAACGGTAATAAAATCGGGGCCTTTGCCTGTGCTCGCCATGATATCGGCAAGTTCTTCCCATTGATCTAATTTACCAATAGCAGCTTTTATTCCAACTGGTAATCCTGTGGCATCGGCTATTTTTTCAATAAAATCTACCATTTCAGGAATGGTTGAAAAAGCCGTATGATTTGGTGGTGAAAGCACGTCTTTACCAATTTCAACGCCTCTAATTTCAGCAATTTCTTGGCTTATTTTTGCGCCTGGCAACACACCGCCTTTCCCTGGTTTTGCACCTTGAGAAAGCTTAACTTCAATAGCACGAATAAATGGATTTTTTTCAACCAAATTGACTAATTTCTCCATCGAAAAACCGCCAGTTGCACTTCGAACTCCAAAATATGCTGTTCCAAAATGAAAAATAACATCGCCACCATGACTGTGGTGTGGCGATAATCCGCCTTCTCCTGTATTGTGGTAAGCACCTGCAATTTTAACGCCTTTATTTAAGGATTCTACGGCTTTCGCTGATAGAGAACCAAAACTCATAGCCGAAACATTTATAACAGAAGCAGGTCTAAACGGTCTTTTTCTTTTATGAAATTCACCCATAACCTTAGCGCAAGGAAGAAAGGAATGGTCGATGGTATTCGGATGGTTTTCTGGAAGTTTATAAGGAATCATCGCATTATTAATAAATATATGCTGATGCTGATAAATATCGCGGTCTGTTCCAAAACCTTCGTAGTTGTTTTCTTTTTTTGCAGAAGCATAAATCCATCCGCGTTCAATTCTATTAAAAGGCAACTCTTCTCGGTTGTTTGCAACAAAATATTGACGCATTTCAGGGCCTATACTTTCCATTAAATATCTTAAATGTCCAATAATGGGAAAATTATGACTTATAGTATGTTTTTTTTGAAAAAACACATCACGAATGGCTACTATAGCTAAGATTATTAAAATCCAGCCCCACCACGTAATGTTGGAAATAAAATGTATTTGTGTATTCATATTTATGAGTTTAAAATCGCTAATAACAGGCTTGAAATTTTTGCGATAATTAATGTTTTTAGAAAAAAATTATGGTTTAAATTTATAAGATTCGGAAATAAAAAAAGTGTAACCTCTCCTTATTTATAAGTTTTACAAGTTAAAGATATTTAAATTTTTTGTTAAACATATAAGCCGAATATATATCTTTATATTATGAAAATTAATTTAAAACGAGTATTAATTGTAATACTTCTAATAGGTGTTGTGGTAATAGCAGCTATTCCTGTTTCCAATTACTTTATAAAGGAAAAAATAAAAACCACTTTAAATAACTTACCAGAACATATAAAACTAGAGGTAGATGATTTTTCAGTAAGTGTCCTATCTGGAACTTTAGTTTTTAATAACATTAATTTTTTAATAAATAGTAAAACTACCAATGAAAAGGATTTGGGTATTAACCTAAGTAATCTTCTAATTGAAAATGTAGGGTATAAGGAGTTCTTGCTTAACGATAAAATTGTTATAGATAGCATAATCTTAAACACACCTGAAATCACTTATTATAAACGAGAAAAAGCAGAAACTGATTCTGAAAAAAAGGGTGATTCACTTGCTAAAACTCCTGTAATACAAGTTGGCTTTTTGGCAATTAATAACGGAAATGTAAAAGTTGTAGATAAGGCTAATGATTCGTTACTGTTTAAGGCAGAACGTTTTTCGTTAAATTTAAATGAGGTTACAAACAAAGTTCATGATAATTACAAAACGCCTATTTCGTTTACTAGTTTTGATTTTATAGCAGAAGGCATCGAATGCCTAGTTGGTGAATATGAAAAACTTAATGTAGGAGATATTCGAGTTAATAACCAAACAGCTAAGATTAATTCACTAGAAGTAAAAACGAAATATTCGAAAAAAGAATTATCTAAAATCATAAGAAGGGAACGTGATTATTACGATTTGAATATTGATTCGCTTTCTTTTGATGATTTAGATGTAGGTTTTAAAAACGACACCTTATTTTATTTGAATTCTGAAAAATTAACGATTTATAATCCCGATTTTGAAGTGTATAGAGATAAGTTGGTGGTAGATAATCATAGTGAAAAACCAATGTATAGTAAGATGTTAAGGGATTTGAAATTCAATCTAAACGTCGATAATCTCGAAATTATTAATGGTGAAATAGTTTATGAAGAACGCGTTAATCACCATATTGTTCCTGGACGTATTTTCTTCAAAGAATTTAATGCTAATATGACTAAAATTAGTAATACTTATCCTGAAGGTGGGCAAACAACCATAACAACCCATTCTATGTTTATGGGTATTAGTCCGTTGAAGACCCATTGGGAATTTGATGTTAAAAACAAACATGATCGATTTCTTTTTAAAGCTGAATTAGGTAGGTTTCATGCATCAAAAATGAATGAGTTTATGGAGCCTAATTTAAACGTGAGGTTAGAAGGTACACTTAAGAAAACATATTTTACTATTGATGGAAATTCACACGCATCTTCTATAGATTTACTGGTTGATTACGATGGGCTTACCGTGGATATTTTAAATAAACACAGTAGGGGAATTAATAAAGCGTTGTCTGCTGTTGCCAATTTATTTGTATCTAAAACTACCGAAAAAGGTAATTCTGTTTTTGCAGAAGGCAAGAAGCATAGTATTCAGCGTGATCGCACAAAATCGGTATTCAATTATATTTGGATTAATGTAAAAGCAGGACTACTACACGCTAAAAAGTAATTTGTTCATAATTATTAGCTATTTCACCTCGTAAAAAGGCCAACAATGGTTATTTTCACGTCGTAAAATTGATGATGATTTGGAAAAATATTTAAGCCAGTTAAACGACGCTCAATTAGAGCCTACGATTCAAATAGACGGACCCATGATTGTTATTGCAGGCGCTGGTTCTGGAAAAACAAGAGTGCTTACTTACCGTATTGCTTACATGATGAGCAAAGGTATAGATCCGTTTAATATTTTGTCGCTTACCTTTACAAATAAAGCGGCAAAAGAAATGAAAGAGCGTATTGCAACTATTGTAGGCGCTAGTGAAGCAAAGAATTTATGGATGGGAACATTCCACTCCATATTTGCTAAAATATTACGTATTGAATCCGATAAATTAGGCTACCCAAGCAACTTCACCATTTACGATTCTCAAGATTCCGATAAATTAATTGGTGCTATTATTAGAGAAATGCAGCTTGATAAAGATATTTATAAAGCAAAACAAGTACGTTCTCGAATATCATCATATAAAAATAGTTTAATAACCGTACGTGCTTATTTTCAAAATCCAGAGCTTAAGGAAGCCGATGCTATGGCACGCCGACCTAGAATGGGCGATATCTATAAAGAGTATGTAGATAGATGTTTTAAAGCTGGTGCGATGGATTTTGATGATTTATTGTTAAAAACCAATGAATTGTTAACGCGATTTCCTGAGGTTTTAATGAAATATCAAAACCGATTTAAATACATTTTGGTTGATGAGTATCAAGATACCAACCACTCGCAGTATTTGATTGTTAGAGCTTTAGCCGATAAATTTCAAAATATATGTGTTGTAGGTGATGATGCGCAAAGTATTTATGCCTTCCGTGGGGCAAACATTAGTAATATTTTGAATTTCCAAAAGGATTATGATGATGTGAAAATGTTCCGATTGGAACAAAATTACCGATCAACAAAAAATATTGTAAACGCTGCAAATTCTATCATTGATAAAAACCAAACCAAGCTTGAAAAAATTGTTTGGACAGCCAATGATGAAGGCGGAAAAATAAAAGTACACCGTTCGTTAACCGATGGTGATGAAGGACGCTATGTAGCAAGCACCATTCTAGAAAATAAAACCAGCCAAGGCTTAAATAACAGCGATTTTGCCATTTTGTACCGTACAAATTCACAGTCTCGTGCCATGGAGGAAGCTTTGCGTAAACGTGATATACCTTACAGAATTTATGGTGGTTTGTCGTTTTATCAGCGCAAAGAAATTAAAGATGTGCTCTCGTATTTACGTTTAATTGTAAATCCTGCCGATGAGGAAGCATTAAAACGTATTATAAATTTTCCACCCCGAGGTATTGGTCAAACAACGGTAGATAGGTTAGTGGTCGCTGCAAATGGTTATAAGCGTACTATTTTTGAAGTGATGAAAAATATCGATAAAACCGATATTAAAATTAATTCAGGGACGCGAAATAAACTTAAGGATTTTGTGACTTTAATTGAAACTTATCAAGTTTTAAACCAAACGGCCGATGTTTTTGAATTAGCCGAACATGTTACAAGAACCAGTGGATTGATTAAAGAATTTGGTAAAGATACCTCGCCAGAAGGAGTTACAAGAGTTGAAAATATTGAAGAACTCATTAATGGTATGAAGGATTTTGTTGAAGGGCAAATAGAAATTGCTGATGCTACAGGTTCTTTATCGGAGTTTTTAGAAGATGTGGCACTTTCAAGCGATTTAGATAATGATAGTGAAGATGATGATCAAGTAGCATTAATGACGATTCACTTGGCTAAAGGTTTAGAGTTTCCTAATGTTTTTATTGTAGGACTTGAAGAAGATTTGTTTCCAAGTGCGATGAGTATGAATACACGAAGCGAACTCGAAGAAGAACGCCGTTTGTTTTATGTGGCTTTAACACGTGCTGAAAAACAAGCTTACTTAACTTATGCTTTATCTAGGTACCGTTGGGGGAAATTAGTAGATGCTGATCCTAGTCGTTTTATTGAAGAAATAGACGAGCAGTATTTGGAAATATTAACACCTACTGAAGAAAGACGCATCAACCCAATGCTTTCTGCTGATATTTTTGGGGATGTCCCTGCAAATAAAATTCGTTACAAACCAGCAAAACAACCTACTTTTAGTAAAAACAAAACCGCTAAAAAGGAGCCAGAAAAATACCTAGCACCAACACCTAAAAACTTAAAGCCTGTTGCTAAAACAGAAACAAGCGGTAGTGTAAATTTATTTGATGTTAAATTAGCCGTTGGTAATACGGTGAAACACATTAGATTTGGTACTGGTGAAGTTTTAAAGATTGAAGGCACAGGAGCCGATGTAAAAGCTGAAATTAAATTCCAACATGGTGGCGTTAAAAAGCTTTTATTACGATTTGCTAAATTAGAGGTTATCGGGTAAAATGACTGTTTTATAGTACGTTGACTTTTATAGTCCGATATTTAATATTTACTTTGTGAAAGAACCTATCATAAAATGTCATGGCTGATTTTATTAGAATATACGAGGAAAACCCTAATCCAAGGGAGATTGATAAGGCTGTTAAAGTATTAAAACAGGGCGGACTTATTATTTATCCAACCGATACGGTTTATGGTTTAGGTTGTGACATTACTAATTTAAAGGCCTTAGAGCGTGTAGCTCGTATTAAAGGTGTAAAGCTTGAAAAAGCTAATTTTTCGTTTGTTTGTCATGATTTAAGTGATTTAAGCGATTACGTTAAGCAAATTGACACAGCTACTTTTAAAATCTTAAAACGAGCACTTCCAGGGCCGTATACTTTTATTCTTCCAGGCGCCAAATCTTTACCCAATCCGTTTAAAAAAAGAAAAACTGTGGGGATTAGAGTTCCCGATAACAGTATTGCTTTGGAGATTGTAAAACGTTTAGGGAACCCCATTATCTCAACATCAATTCATGATGAGGATGAAGTTTTAGAGTACACCACAGACCCAGAACTTATTTTAGAAAAATGGGATAACTTGGTGGATTTGGTAATTGATGGAGGTTACGGCGATAATGAAGCTTCAACGGTTATCGATTTATCTGAAGACGAACCTGTGATTATTAGAGAGGGCAAAGGGAGTTTGGAGATATTTTAATTCCTAAGAAAACAGAAGCGCTTTACTAATTCTATACGCTATACTTTTTAATTTGAGACTTGGTTTGCTATGAGGCCCGCGTTAAGGATTGAACGGTATGTTTGAGCTCGCCGACCTTAGGAGGCAGCGAGTAGTGAAAGCCTGACCCTTTTGGGTAACGCCATAAAAAAAGCCCAACCTTTCAGTTGAGCTTTTAAAACATATTATTAAAAGGGTTTATTTTCCTTCTTGTAAGTTTTTCATTTCTTTTTCAATCATGTCGTAAAACTGATCGATTTTAGGTAATACAACAATACGTGTACGACGGTTTGTAGCTCTGTTTTCAGCAGTGTCATTGTCAACTAATGGTTTGAAAGAACTACGTCCTGCAGCGATTAATTGTGCTGGGTTAACATCTAGAGAAACTAAAACTCTAACTACAGATGTTGCACGTTTTACACTTAAATCCCAGTTGTCTAATAATGGTGGTTTGCTGTAAGGTACGCTATCTGTGTAACCTTCAACCATACATTCGAAATCTGGTTTGCTGTTTACTACTTTTGCAACTTTAGCAAGAACTTCTTTAGCTCTAGAGGTTACATTGTAGCTTCCGCTTTGGAATAATAATTTATCGGCGATTGAAATAAATACCACACCTTTTTCTACATTAACTTCGATATCTGGATCATTAATACCTACTTCACGTTTTAAACTTGTAACTAAAGCTAAAGTAACGCTGTCTTTTTGAGTTAAAGCATCTTGTAAACGGCTAATTTTAAGTTCTTTTTCTTTGATGCTTTCTAATGTTTTTTCAACATTACTTGCACCTTTAGAAGATAAAATAGTTAAGTTGTCGTTGCTTTTACGTAAATCGGCTACTTGCTCTTCTAAAGCAGATGCTCTAGCGGTTGCAGATGCTCTGTCTTCTAAACAAGAGTTAAGTTTAACGGTTGCAGAATTAAGCAAATCTTGTGTTTCTTTTTGTTTTGCTTGAAGATCTGTAAATTGTTTTTTTGATACACATGAGCTTAGTAGTAACATTGCTGATACACTAAGTAGTAAGATTTTTTTCATAATAACTTTAGGATTAACTTTCAATAATGATTAAACAAAAATATATAAAATTCGGCGGACAATAGCAATTTAACAAAACTTTCACTAAAGATTTATAAACCACTATACTTCTTTTTGTTAAGTAGGTAGTAGTTCAACACAATAGATTTTATCGTGTAGTGCTTTACGTTGCGTTTTGTTGATTTTCTTTTAGCTAGTAACCGTTTTAATTGTATGTAATAACTAAAATGTGCTTTAATTATTGCTAAGCAATGTTTTGGTTTCAGCTCAAAAAGAAATTTTAGACCTGCAATGCCGTCAAGGCATAGTCGAACAATTATTATGCCAAATAAAAAATCTTTAGAATTTTTTGTGAGCATAAATAAACTGTTTCTAAAATTTAAATACGTCTTTTTAGGATTTAGTGTTGTTAAAGTTGCGCCTCCTACATGATATACTTTTGAAAGTCCTACGTATTTAACAGTATGACCATGGTTTTTTGCCCGCCAACATAAGTCGATTTCTTCCATGTGAGCGAAAAAATATTCATCTAGACCTTCTAACTCCTTATAAACGGCACTTCTTATAAATAAACAAGCTCCGGAAGCCCAAAAAATGTTAATGGAATTGTTGTACTGATTTAAATCTTCTTCAATAGTGTTAAAAATACGTCCTCTACAATAAGGATAAGCATATTTGTCGATAAAACCACCGCCAGCACCAGCGTATTCAAAATACGTTTTCTTTTTAAAATCTAATATTTTAGGTTGAATAATGGCCGTTTCTTTTTCGCTTTTAAAGGTTTCAATAATAGGTGTTAGCCAATTTTTAGTGACTTCAATATCGCTGTTTAGTAAGCAAAAAGCATCGGCTTCAATGTGTTTTAAGGCATCATTATAACCTTTGGCATAACCGCCGTTTTCTGTATTTTGAATAATTTTTACTGAAGGAAATGTGCGTTTCACAAAAGCAACAGAATCATCGGTTGAAGCATTATCGGCAACGTAAACAGTTGCTTCTTCAGAATATTTTATAACGGAAGGTAAGAACTGCTCTAGCAAGTTCACGCCGTTCCAATTTAATATAACTACTGCTATTTTCATGATTTATAATCTGGAATATCCTTTAAGAAATTATAACGTTCGTTTTCAAAATCCATTTGGCAATAATAATGGTTTAGTCCATTTGTAACCATTAAAAAGGTGGCATTTAATTCTAAATTATAGCGTGCAATTTGATCGAAAGTACTTTGGTCGATATTAATTTTAGGGGCTTTACACTCCACAATTAAATGAATACTTCCATCTGGGTTAAAAATCACAATATCATAGCGCTTTTTTAATGCATTAATAGTGAGTTCTTTTTCAATATTAATCAACGATTTTGGGTAGCCTTTAACTTGAATTAAAAATTGTATACAATGCTGTCGCACCCATTCTTCGGGTTGTAAAATCACAAATTTTTTACGAATGGGATCAAAAATAGATACTTTATTTTCGCTATTTTTGAATCGAAACGAATATTCTGGAAAATTAAGCGCTTGCAATATGTTTTTGTTTAATTTTCAAAGTTAAGCCACATTATACAAATACCAAATATCCTGACTAAATTGTTGGGTTTTGATATTTTAATCTGAAATTTTTTTGATTTGGACGAAGTTAAACAATTGGTAACCGATATTAAAAGCGGGAAATTGAAACCTATCTATTTTTTAATGGGGGAAGAACCTTATTATATAGATAAAATATCCGATTTTATTGAAAAAACGGTGCTCTCTGAAGAAGAACGCGGTTTTAATCAAATGGTACTTTATGGAAGAGATGTAACGGTAGAGGATGTTGTAGGCCAAGCAAAACGCTTTCCGATGATGGCAGAACATCAAGTGGTTATTGTAAAGGAAGCTCAGGATTTATCGCGAACTATTGAAAAATTCGCTGGTTATGCTGATAACCCACAGCCTACAACGGTTTTAGTTATCAATTATAAATACAAAAAGTTAGATAAACGTAAAGCACTTTATAAAACCTTAAAAAAGGCTGGCGTTGTATTTGAAAGTAAAAAACTTTATGAAAACCAAGTTCCCGATTGGATTAGACGTGTTTTAGCGTCAAAAAAGTATGGTATTTCGCCAAAAGCAGCTCAAATGCTTGTGGAGTTTCTAGGAACCGATTTAAGTAAAATAAATAATGAGTTGGAAAAACTCCAAATTATTTTGCCAAGTGGCACCGAAATCACCCCAGAACATATTGAAGAAAACATTGGTATAAGTAAGGATTATAATAATTTTGAGTTGCGAAATGCAATAGGCGAGCGTAACGAAATTAAAGTCTATAAGATTATTAAGTACTTTGCTGAAAACCCGAAAGACAATCCTATGGTAGTTACAGTGTCTTTGTTATTTGCCTTCTTCTCGCAATTGTTACATTTTCATGGATTGAATGATAAATCACCTAGAAATGTGGCGCAAGCTTTAAAAGTAAACCCATATTTTGTAAAAGATTATATTACAGCGGCTAAAAATTTCCCAATGCGAAAAGTTAGCGGCATAGTTGCTACGCTAAGAGAATTTGATGTAAAAAGTAAAGGTGTAGGGTCAAATGCGGTACCTCAAGGTGATTTATTAAGGGAATTAATGGTTAGAATTTTAAATTAATTCAGAAAATGATGCTTACTAATATTCATAAAAGCTGGAAGCCTTATATAGAAACAGAATTTGAAAAACCATATTTCAAAGATTTAACGACTTTTATTAAACAGGAATACGAACAGCATGAATGTTTTCCTCCTAAACATCAAATTTTTAATGCTTTAAATAATTGTCATTTTAATGATGTAAATGTTGTTGTTATTGGTCAAGACCCATATCATGGCTTTGGTCAAGCCAATGGTTTATGTTTTTCTGTGAATGACGGTATAAAACATCCCCCTTCATTAGTTAATATTTTTAAAGAAATTGAAAATGATTTAGGAGTACCGTATCCTATAAGTGGTAATCTAGAACGTTGGGCAAAACAAGGGGTTTTGCTTTTAAACGCGACTTTAACTGTGCGAGCGCATGAGGCAGGTAGTCATCAAAAAAAAGGCTGGGAAACGTTTACCGATGCTGTTATAAAAGCAGTCAGTGCTAATAGGGAACAAGTCGTATTCTTGCTCTGGGGCGGATTTGCTAAAAAGAAAATAAAGCTAATTGATACAGAAAAACATAAAGTATTAACTTCGGGACATCCATCGCCACTTAGTGCTAATAGAGGCTATTGGTTTGGCAATAATAATTTTAGAGAAGCCAATAAATACCTTGAAGCTAAAGGAAAAGCTACAATAGAGTGGTAATAAAATTGAGGCTTTAAGTTTAATCGTAGAGTTTAAACTTAAACTCATGAAATAGTTCTTAATTTTAAATTAAGAACTATTTCATGAATACTAGTTAAAATTTAACTTCCTGTAGGAGCAAGTCTTGTAGACAATGATTTTACAGGAACTTCAGTTCTTAAAATAATAGGTTTTTTGTTCTTTTCGGAAGTTCTAATTATCTTATTTGAACTAAACTTTAGTAGTAGTAAGTTTAAAACAACTAATGAGGAAATAATTAGAGTAATTGTTACTATCATATACACTTGGTTTTTAAGTCCTTACAAAGTACGAAATATTTTCCTAAAAAAAAGAAAAATAGATTGTTAATAAGTTTTGTTTGTGCAAAAATACTCAATAAAGGACTACATGACAATACGTAGTACTACCTATATTCAATTTTTTAATAGTATCTAAAATTGTAGTTAAAATATTAATAAAATCATAAAAAATTAACTTTATTTTGAGGATTGCATGCCTGTAAAAAGGTTTAATTTCTTGAGTAATTTAATTGTCAGATAACCAACATTAAGAAATCCATATTAAATATTACTAAAACTAAGTTTCTTCATAAACTTAGTAAACTAACTTAAACTTTACAATCCTCCATTGTATTCAGATATAAGTGTTTATTCTTTGAACGATTGAAAATATTAAATTAAGTAAACAAGAAAGTCATTTTTAAGAATTGAATCAAGGGATTTAAGGAAATAAAAATTATTTTTGACTAAAATTTTTAGAATGGAAGAACCAAAGTGGGTTACAGTTAAAGAATACGAAGATATCACCTATAAAAAGTGTAACGGTGTTGCACGAATAGCGTTTAACAGACCAAATGTTAGAAATGCTTTCCGACCAAAAACAACAAGTGAATTATATGATGCATTTTATGATGCAAATGAGGATGTTAATATAGGTGTCGTTTTGTTGTCTGCCGAAGGGCCTTCAACAAAAGATGGTGTTTATTCCTTTTGTAGCGGCGGTGATCAAAAAGCACGTGGTCATCAAGGTTATGTAGGTGAAGATGGTTATCATCGTTTAAACATATTAGAGGTTCAGCGTTTAATACGTTTTATGCCTAAAGCAGTTATTGCGGTTGTTCCTGGTTGGGCAGTTGGCGGTGGCCATAGTTTACATGTTGTTTGCGATTTAACTTTAGCAAGTAAAGAACACGCAATTTTTAAGCAAACAGATGCCGATGTAACAAGTTTTGATGGAGGGTATGGGTCTGCGTATCTAGCTAAAATGGTTGGGCAGAAGAAAGCACGCGAAATCTTTTTCCTAGGAAGAAATTATTCCGCGCAAGAAGCTTTTGATATGGGGATGGTAAATGCCGTAATACCGCATGAAGAATTGGAAAGTACAGCCTATGAATGGGCGCAAGAAATATTAGCAAAATCACCAACATCTATTAAGATGCTTAAATTCGCTATGAATTTAACCGATGATGGTATGGTTGGGCAACAAGTTTTTGCTGGAGAAGCTACACGTTTAGCGTATATGACCGAAGAAGCAAAAGAGGGTCGTAATGCGTTTTTAGAAAAGCGTAAGCCTAATTTTGACAAAAAATGGATTCCATAATGGGGAACTTTTCCACGTGGATTTCAGCCATGCGTTTAAGAACGTTGCCTTTATCGGTTTCAGGAATTATTCTAGCATCATGTTTAGCACAATATAAAGGCGTTTTTAATTGGTCTATTTGTATTCTAGCCATTTTAACAACACTGAGTTTACAAATACTTTCAAATTTAGCAAACGATTATGGCGATGGTGTAAAAGGTACCGATAATGATGATCGAATAGGCCCTCAACGTGCCATTCAGTCTGGAAAAATAACACCAAAACAATTATACAAAGCCATTGTAATTAATGTGGTAATAGCATTGGTTTTAGCAATTCTGTTAATCTACCAATCTTTTGGAGCAGAGCATTTTTTATTAGCGCTTTTGTTTTTTGCTTTAGGGATTGCATCTATTGTTGCAGCCATTCGTTATACTGTTGGAAGTAATGCTTTTGGTTATAGAGGCTTGGGGGATGTTTTTGTTTTTATATTTTTTGGTTTAGTTAGCGTTATAGGTTGTTATGTTTTATATGCAAAAACCATCGATTTTATTACGGTTTTGCCTGCTATTACTATCGGGCTTTTAAGTACGGGTGTTTTAAACTTAAACAATATGCGTGATAGAATTTCTGATGAAAAATCGAATAAAATAACCTTAGCTGTTATTTTAGGAAGTAAAAAAGTTAAAACATATCATAGCATCCTAATAATCACATCAATTATTTTATCAGGTTTATTCGGAGTTTTATATTATAATTCACCATTTAATTTAATTTTTATTTTGGCTTTTATTCCTTTATTAATTCATTTAAAAACCGTTAATAATAATACCGATTTAAAATTATTGGATCCTGAATTAAAGAAATTAGCATTATCAACGGTTTTGTTAGCATTGTTAATGGGAATTGGACTTTTATTCTAGATTTTTTGTACTTTAATCTTTTAAATTTTATAAGATGAAAATAACATTTTACGGACACGCAAGTTTAGGGATTCAAGTGGATGATGTGCATATTCTTGTAGATCCTTTTATTACAGCAAACCCAAAGGCTTCGGCTATTGATATTGAGCAACTTAAAGCCGATTATATTTTGGTTACTCATGCACATCAGGATCATATTGTTGATGTTGAAGCTATAGCGAAACATACAGGAGCCGTTGTGGTTTCAAATTTTGAAATTGTTTCACATTTTGAAAAACTAGGTATTGAAGGCCACCCAATGAACCATGGCGGTACATGGGATTTTGAATTTGGTTCCGTAAAATATGTTAACGCGATTCATACATCATCTTTTCCTGATGGCAGTTATGGCGGACAACCTGGAGGTTTTGTAATTGAAGGCGAGCGTAAAAATATTTATATTGCTGGAGACACGGCTTTAACTTACGATATGAAGTTAATACCGCTTCAAACAAAATTGGATTTGGCCATATTACCAATTGGTGATAATTTCACTATGGGTATTGATGACGCCATTTTAGCAAGTGATTTTGTTGAATGCGATAAGGTTTTAGGATATCACTATGATACTTTTGGTTACATAGAAATAGACCATGAAGTTGCTAAACGAAAATTCTTCGAAAAAAATAAAGACTTAATGCTTCTCGAAATCGGAGACTTTATAGAGTTATAACAGAATAAAACAAAGTCTTATACATGCCTCAAAAAATAAAATTTGCCTTATTAATTATACTATTGGTAATTCTCCAAATGCCTTTAAATGCACAGGATAAAAAACCAAAAGTAGCCTTAGTTTTAAGTGGAGGCGGTGCTAAAGGAGTGGCGCATATTCCTGTTTTACAGAAATTAGATTCTTTAGGCATTGTACCAGATTTGGTGGTTGGAACAAGTATGGGAAGTGTGGTTGGTGGTTTATACGCCATGGGCTATTCAGGAAACGAAATTGCGACCATTTTAAATAAACTTAATTGGACAAACTTATTAGGGGGCAGGGTTACTTTAGCAAAAGTTGGAAATGAAGAAAAAAGTGAATTTGATAATTACTTAATAGATTTAAACTGGGTTAACAACAAACCAACTATAAGTACAGGCTTGCTTAATGATCAAAATTTACGAGAACTTCTCGCATTACTCACCTATCCAGTCTATGGTGTTCATGATTTTGACAATTTATCAATCCCATACCGAGCGATAGCAACCGATATCGTTCATGGTAACGAAGTGGTTTTAAAAGAAGGCTCGTTACTTACAGCCATGCGTGCTAGCATGTCTATCCCTTCTGTTTTTAAACCTGTAGACTATAAAGAAACCTTATTAGTTGATGGGGGGATTTTAAATAATTTCCCAACCGATGTTGCTAAAAATTTGGGTGCCGATATTATTATTGGTAGTGATGTAGGGGGAGGTCTAAAAACAAAAGAGCAGTTGACTAGTATTTCAACAATTTTGTTTCAAACAAGTATGTTGGTTAGTAGTATTAAAAATCCTGAAAATAGGGCCTTATGTGATGTTTTGATTGATCATACACCAAATTTAACCTATTCAACAGGCGATTTTAATAGAAGTAATGCAATTTATGAAGAAGGTAAATTAGCAACAAATGCGCAAACTGAAGCGCTTGAAAAATTAGCCGAAAAATTAAAAAACTTTAAGCAACGCGAACATAAAATTCCTGAAGTGCCAGAGGAATTTACCTTAGATACTATTGTTTATAAACACATTAGTAAAGGCAACTTAAATTTAGTAAAATCGCGAACAGATTTTCAAACAAAAACAAAATATACGCCCAAAAATATTGTTGCTGGCGTGGATAGAGCCATGGGGACCAATTTGTTTAATCAAATTGTTGTAGTGCCTAAGGTTAAAGATAGCGTTTTGGGTCTTGAATTTAATGGAGTTGAAAACTCTAAAAACCAGGTCAAATTAGCGCTACATTACGATACCTATAGAGGCTTGGGAGCTATAGTAAATTATACAGGACGAAATTTAATAGGAGCTGCTTCAAGAACTTTAATGACTTTAGATGTTGCCGAACAACCCAAACTCCTTATTCAGCATCAAAAAATATATGGCGAACGACACATGTGGTGGTGGCGCGCCGAAATGCTTTGGTTAAAGCTTAAGCAAAAAGTATATTCTGATGGATATGGTTTTGATGGTATTAATAATAACTCGTTGCAATTTGAGTATGAATTCAACCGAAATATTATACCCAATAAAAGTTATTTTGGTTTCTCAGCTATGTCTAAGAGATTAAAATTAGATCCTAAAATACCGATTTCAAAAGATACTGATACGCTAATTTTAGATCACTATAAATTTAATAATGTTTTAGTTGATGTGCATTTTAATTATAACAGTTTTGAAGAAGTTTTTTATTGTAAACGTGGTACTTTGGTGCATGCTGCCATAGAGCAATCTTTAGTTCAAAATGTTGATGAAGGTTATAAAAATTCATCTGAAAAAATTGATGCTAGTACAAACAGTTACACCAATGCTATTGTTAGGTACGAAAGACGTTTTCCTTTAAAACAGTCCTTAACAGCGATTATAGGAGCCAATGGCGCATTTACTTTTGAGCAGGCAAGGAAAGCTAATGAGGTTAGTTTTGAAGAATATGGCTATGGAGGCAAATTTTTTATTGGTGGCGATTTAAATAGAGGGATGAATAACACCTTTGTTTTTAATGGTTTAAATGAAGATGAATTACCTGCCACACAGTTTATGGAGTTAAGTCTAGGCTTGCAATACAACCCAATTAATAAGGTCTATGTTAAACCTCACGTTAGCATGGCTAGTGTAGGATTTAAAGGGTTTAGTGATTTTACTAAAACAGCCTTATCTCCTAAAGGCAATTGGTCTGATGGCGAAGATCCTAGTGCGTTATTTTCAGCAGGCTCAACTTTTTCATATAGGTCGTTATTTGGACCAATTAATTTAGATGTTTCTTGGGTGAATGATTTAAACCAATTTAGAGTGTTTTTAGGTATTGGTTTTCAATTTGGTAGATATAATTAATGATGTTGAAAGCGAAGTGTCATAAATATATTTTAGATTTTAAACAACCTAGCGGAACCTCACGAGGCGTACTAAAACAGAAAGAAACCTGGTTTATTATATTAGAAAATGATGGTAAACAAGGGGTAGGCGAATGTGGTGTTTTTCGAGGATTAAGCATTGATGATGTTCCCAATTACGAAGAAACCTTAAAATGGACTTGCGCCAACATACATTTGGGTTTAGAGGCTTTGTTAGATGAGCTTATCGCATTTCCATCCATTCAATTCGGGTTAGAAATGGCTTTTCAATCTTTAGAGGCTCAAAATAAATTTGAATTATTTCCTTCAGAATTTACTCAAGGAAAAGCTAATATTTCAATTAATGGCTTAATTTGGATGGGGAGTGAAAGCTTCATGAAACAACAAATTAAAGATAAAATTGAAGCAGGCTTCACATGTATTAAAATGAAAATTGGAGCGATTGATTTTCAAACGGAAATTAATCTTATAAAATCTATTCGAAAAGAATTTACTTCAAAAGATATCGAATTAAGAGTAGATGCTAATGGTGCTTTTAAGCCTTCAGAAGCCCTAGAAAAACTAAAAGTATTATCAGATTACGATTTACATTCCATCGAACAGCCTATTAAACAAGGACAAATTGATGCGATGGCTAACTTATGTGATGAAACACCATTGCCTATTGCTTTAGATGAAGAATTAATTGGGGTGTTTTCAGTAACAAATAAAGTTAAATTACTACAAACTATAAATCCGCAATACATTATTTTAAAACCAAGTTTAGTTGGTGGTTTCCGCGGAAGCGATACATGGATAAATAGTGCAGAAAACCAAAATATAGGCTGGTGGATAACAAGTGCTTTAGAAAGTAATATTGGTTTGAATGCGATTGCACAATACACTTTTTTGAAGCAAAGTAATCTACCTCAAGGCCTGGGTACAGGGGCTTTGTTTACTAATAATTTTGAGAGTCCGTTAGAAGTTAAAAACGGTGCTTTGGGGTATAATAAAAAAACAAACTGGAATTTTAATTTATAAAAATGTATATAGAACAAGCGTTTAAAGGATTACATGAGTGGTGGCGTTATATTATAGGACTGGTTATAATTTTTTGTTCTTGGCAAATTGTAGGTATGTTTCCTTTGGCCTTAGCAATTGTGTATAAATCGTTTCAAACAGGCGAGAGCGCTATGGTAAGTACCATTCCTGAAATGATGGATTTATTAGGGAGTAACCTGTTTTTATTTGTAATGTTAATCTCTTTTGCTTTCGGATTGCTTGGTGTTTTTGCTACAGCAAAAGGATTACATAAGTTACCTATTACAAACTTAACTACGGCTCGAAAAAAAATAGATTGGAAGCGTTTTTGGTTCACCTTTATACTTTGGGGGGCTGTTTCTACAGTCTTTATTTTTGTTGATTATTTTCTAACTCCAGAAGATTATTTATGGAATTTCAAATGGCAACCTTTTTTAATCCTTTGTGCCATTGCTATTGTTTTGATTCCTTTACAAACTAGTTTTGAAGAATATTTTTTTAGAGGCTATTTAATGCAGGGTTTTGGCATTATTTTCAAAAATAAATGGTTACCCTTGATGATTACTTCTGTGACCTTTGGATTAATGCATTTAGCAAATCCTGAAGTTGAACAATTGGGGTATATTATTATGGTTTATTATATAGGAACGGGATTATTTCTAGGTATAATTACTTTAATGGATGATGGTTTAGAACTCGCTTTGGGCTTTCATGCAGCCAATAATTTGTTTACTGCACTTTTAGTTTCAGCCGATTGGACAGCCTTTCAAACGCATTCAATTTTTAAAGATTTATCAGACCCAAATGAAATGGGTTTAATGGAAATATTTGTTCCCGTTTTTGTTGTGTTTCCAATATTACTTTTTGTATTTTCAAAAAAATATAAATGGACCGATTGGAAAGGGAAATTATTAGGAAAAATAGAGGCTCCAGAGCCCATAAATAATATAAATTTAAAGAATTATGACACCGAATTATAGAAACGTACACGTTAAGTTTAAATTAGATAATGTAAGTTATAAGTACGACGATTTAATGGAAGTTGCTTACAGTTACATAAAAGAAGGTTTGCCTTTTCAGCAAGAACTGGGTAGTTTTTTATTAAATTGGTTAGACCAACATGATTATGTTGTCGTGAAAACTTCGGGGTCTACAGGGAAACCAAAAGACTTAAAAATTAAAAAGCAGGCTATGGTAAATTCTGCTTTAGCAACAGGCGATTTTTTTAACTTAAAACCAGGGTATAAAGTATTACATTGTTTGCCTTCAAATTTTATTGCAGGTAAAATGACTATCGTAAGAGCCATTATTTTAGGTTTAGAATTGGATTTAGTTCAGCCATCTTCATTTCCTCGAATTGATTACGAAAAAGACTATGATTTCTGTGCATTTACACCAATGCAACTTAAAAACTTTGCTAAAGATTTAAATACCATTAAGGCTGTAATTGTTGGAGGCGGTATGGTTTCAAGTCATATTGTAGATTTAATTAAAGATAAAAAACCAGCTGTTTACGAGACTTACGGCATGACCGAAACCGTTTCGCATATTGCTGTTAGAAAACTAAATCATTTAGAAGGCATACAAAACCCATCCGATTTTAAAACGCTTCCAAACGTTTCAATTTCTACTGATGATCGAGGCTGCTTAGTGATTGAAGCGCCTGCTATTTCAGATAAAAAAATTGTAACTAACGATTTGGTTAAAATTCATTCTGAAGATAGTTTTGAATGGTTAGGGCGTTTTGATAATGTAGTAAATTCAGGAGGTATTAAGTTATTTCCAGAGCAAATTGAACGTAAATTACAAGGAAAGATTACTGAAGATTTCTTTATTACTTCAAAACCAGACGACACTCTAGGCGAGAAACTAGTTTTAGTTATACAAAGTGAAGCTAATACCATAGATCCTGAAATTTTTAAAGGTTTAGATAAATATGAAAAACCTAGAGAAATTATACCTGTAGCTAAATTTGTTGAAACATCTTCAGGGAAAATTCACCGCAAACGTACACTCGATTTAGTAAAATAAGCTGTAACATATTCATTGTTTTTTATACCTATAGTAAATTTATATTATGACTTTTTTTAAACGCGTATTGTCAACCATCACTGGTATTATCATATTTTGTATTCTTTTTGTTGTTGGATTATTAGCAATAGGAGCCATTATAGGAGCGACTTCAAGTGAAACGGTACAGGTAAAGCCAAATTCGTTGTTAGAATTAAAATTAGATTTTCCTATTAAAGATTACGCGGGGAAAATTGAATTTAAAGAGTATGCTTTTCTAAATGAAGCTAAAAAAAATGGTCTATTTAATATTATTGATGCTATAAATTATGCAGCTACAGACGATAATATAAAAGGAATTTCAATTGATAATAATTTTGTAAACGCAGGAATCACACAGGTTAAAGCCTTACGTGGTGCCTTATTGAAATTTAAGGAATCTGGAAAATTTGTTGTGGCTTACGCCGATGTGTTTTCGCAAAAAGATTATTATTTAAGTTCGGTTGCCGATACCATTTATATTAATCCTGCGGGTATGATGGAATTTAAAGGCTTGTATTCCGAACGCTTGTATTTCAAAGATTTTCAAGATAAATCGGGAGTTAAAATGGAAGTCGTGCGCTTAGGAAAATATAAAAGTGCTGTGGAACCGTTTTTAGCTAATGAAATGAGCGATAATAATAGAGAGCAAATTTCTGTGTACCTAAATGCCCTTTGGAAAGAAATTAAACAGGATATTTCTAGGAGCAGAAATGTTTCGGTTGAAAGATTAAATATAATCGCCGATAGCTTATTTGCAAGAAATCCGAAATTAGCTAAAGCTTCTGGTCTTGTGGATCAGGTGGTGTATCATGATGAATATATAAATGGTATTAGAAAAGCCATTGGGATTGAGGCAAAGGATAAATTAAACACGGTTACTATTGAAGATTACTCGTATTATGCATCTTCAAAAATTAAAGATTATTCAACCAAAAATAAAATTGCAGTCATTTATGCGCAAGGCAATATTATTTATGGCGAAGGCGATGAAAATAATGTAGGCCAGGGGTCGATGAATGCTTCTTTAAAGAAGGCTCGAGAAGATGAAAAAGTTAAGGCGGTTGTTTTAAGAATTAATTCACCTGGCGGATCGGCCTTGGCGAGCGAACTTATTTGGAGAGAAATAGAACTTACCAAAAAGGTTAAACCTGTAATCGTTTCTATGGGAGATTTAGCAGCTTCCGGAGGATATTATATTGCAAGTAATGCGACTAAAATTATTGCAGAACCAACTACAATTACAGGAAGTATAGGTGTTTTTGGTATGCTACCAAATGGCAAAGAATTGTCGGAAAAAATGGGAATTAACGCAGAGCAAGTTACCACCAATAAAAATGCGGTAACATATAGCTTTTTTGAACCTTTAAATGAAGAGCAACGCGCTTTTATAAAAGAAGGGATTGTAGATATTTATGATTTATTTTCTAAAAGAGTTTCAGACGGAAGACACTTAACCAGAGATCAAGTTGAAGAAATTGCTCAAGGTCGTGTTTGGACAGGGGCTGATGCGATTGGAATTGGTTTGGTTGATGAACTAGGAGGTTTAGATTTAGCTTTAAAACGTGCTGCTGAAGCCGCAAACATTGAAGACTATAGAGTAAATGAGTTTCCAGTTTTTGAAAAAGATTTGGATAAAATTTTAAGTCAATTCGGATTAGTAAAAGCTAAGGAAACCATTTTAGAAGAAGAGCTAGGTACAGAAAACTATAAAATGCTTAAAGAAATAAAAGCCTTAACCAATAAAAAAGGTGTGCAATTATTATTTCCTTTTAGCACAGAGATAAAGTAAAAAAATAAGCTAAAACTAGATGGGTAATTCTAAGTTTTAGCTTATTTGATCGTAAGTTAAATTCTATTTTAAACTCACGTTATGTGATGTTTTACTGTTTTTATCTGATATTCTAATAGCGAATATTCATAACTATAGTGTTATTGCTGCATTTTAAAATAGTAATCTGCAGAGCGTTTCCCAGACCCATATACTAAAAAGAAGGTACAAACTAAAAGTGTTGAAATTGCTAATATTAAGTTGTTTGTATTCATTTCTCCGGTGAAATTAATAAGAATGGCTCCTATTAAAATTGGGAGTTGCGCTATAATCGCCCAACGGGTTAGTAGTCCGAAAGCAATTAATATGCCGCCAATAAAATGTGCGGGAGCAACATAATGTACAGCAATCATACCACCAGCAAAATTTTGAATAGGTTCAAAAAGCTGCATAAGCATTTCGGTGTTGGCCATAAAATTGATGCCTTTTATAAAAAGGAAAACACCCAACGCGATACGAACCAAATCTAAGGGTAAATACGTGTGTGCATTTGCCCATTTGTTTAATGATTTTATTGTTTCCATGACTGAAATTATTGATTTTCAGTCATTAAGTTACAAAATATTGAGCAGATTTAAAAATTAAACTTGTAGGACACCTAAATTAAAAGGCTTTTCGATAGGAGCGTGGTTGGCCGCTTCAATACCCATACTAATCCAAGTTCTAGTGTCTAAAGGATTAATAATACCATCGGTCCAAAGTCTAGCAGCTGCATAGTATGGTGAAACCTGATTGTCGTAACGGTCTTTTATTTTATTGAATAATTCAGCTTCCTTTTCAGGGGTGATTTTTTCTCCAGATTTTTCTAATGATGCTTTTTCAATTTGTAATAATACTTTAGCAGCAGAGTTTCCACTCATTACGGCAAGTTCTGCGCTAGGCCAAGCAACTATCAATCTAGGGTCGTAGGCTTTTCCACACATGGCATAATTTCCTGCACCATAGCTATTCCCTATAATTATTGTGAATTTTGGAACCACAGAATTACTCACTGCATTCACCATTTTAGCGCCATCTTTAATTATGCCGCTATGTTCACTTTTACTGCCTACCATAAAGCCAGTGACATCTTGTAAAAACACTAATGGTATTTTCTTTTGATTGCAATTAGCAATAAAACGGGTGGCTTTATCGGCGCTATCATTATAAATAACACCTCCAAATTGCATTTCGCCTTTTTTAGTTTTCACTAATTTTCTCTGATTCGCAACAATACCAACAGCCCAGCCGTCAATTCTGGCGTAGCAAGTGATAATGGTTTGTCCGTAGCCAGCTTTGTATTCATCGAATTCCGAATGATCAACCAAACGTTTAATCACTTCATACATATCGTATTGATCGGCTCTAGATTTTGGAATTATTCCAAATAGATCTTCAGGATTTTTAGTAGGTTTCTTAGCTTCAATACGGTTGAACCCCGCTTTATCATAATCGCCAATTTTTCCAACAATATTTTTAATAGTTGTTAAAGCATCTTCATCATCTTTAGCTTTATAATCGGTAACTCCAGAAATTTCACAATGGGTGGTTGCACCTCCTAAAGTTTCATTATCAATCGATTCGCCAATAGCGGCTTTAACTAAATAACTTCCAGCTAAAAAAATACTTCCTGTTTTATCAACAATAATTGATTCATCGCTCATAATAGGTAAGTAAGCGCCTCCTGCGACACAACTTCCCATAACGGCAGCAATTTGCGTAATGCCCATGCTGCTCATAATCGCATTATTTCTAAATATTCGTCCGAAATGCTCCTTATCAGGGAAAATTTCATCCTGTAAAGGCAAATACACGCCTGCAGAATCTACTAAATAAATGATTGGGAGTTTATTTTCGATAGCAATTTCTTGAGCCCGCAGATTCTTTTTCCCTGTAATAGGGAACCAAGCGCCTGCCTTAACTGTGGCATCGTTGGCTACAACGACACATTGTTTGCCTTGAATGTATCCTATTTTAACAACAACGCCTCCAGAAGGGCATCCGCCGTGTTCTTTATACATGTCTTCTCCAGCAAAAGCACCAATCTCAATAGATTTTGCTTTCTTATCAAGTAAAAAGTTGATACGTTCTCTGGCCGTCATCTTTCCTTTGCTATGAAGTTTTTCAATACCTTTTTTTCCTCCGCCAAGGCTAACCTTTACAAAACGTTGGTGTAGGTCTGAAAGCAAGAGCTTATTGTGATCTTCGTTTTTATTGAAGTTGATATCCATGTATTTTTATTTTGATGCTAAAGTACAAAAGTAGCCGTTGTTTTGAAATCTGTTAAAGTAAAATGTTTGTGATGCGTTAATTATTAAAGTTAACAAAATCACAAATAATATTACATGGAAATATATTCCTTGGAATATATTTTATTTTTGACTATCTTTGATGAATAAAATTAAGCATATGAAAAAGATAATAGCCTTTGCAGGCAGTAATAGTAAAGCATCAATAAATAAACAATTGGTGGTTTATGCTAGTAGTTTATTGGAGAATGTAGATGTAAATATTCTAGATTTAAATGATTTTGAATTACCTCTTTTTGGAGTGGATTTAGAAAAAGAGCAGGGGATTCCTCAAAAAGCACACGATTTTTTAGAATTAATAAAAAACGCAGATGGCATAATGTTGTCTCTGGCAGAACATAATGGCGCGTATTCAACTGTGTTTAAAAATTTATTCGATTGGATGTCTAGAATTCAAAGTAAAACATTTTTTGGAAAACCCATGCTATTAATGGCGACATCGCCAGGTGGAAGAGGAGGTAAGTCAGTTTTAGAAATTGCCGAAAACAGATTTCCGTTTCATGAAGCGAAAATTACAGATGTATTTTCTTTACCATTCTTTTCAAAGAATTTTTCAGATGAAAAAATAAGTGATAATACTTTAAATGACGAGTTAGTGAAGAAAGTAACTAATTTCCAAGAAGCATTATAGATTATGGGTGACATTTCAAAAGATATCAATTCGACGTTTCCTAACCAAAAAGTGAAAGCTTTGTTGAATATTATTTACACGGCAAACTGGATTAATAGTCAGCAGAACGATTTTTTTAAACCTTTTGGAATATCGCCGCAACAGTTCAATATTTTAAGAATTTTAAGAGGAGCTGGCAAGCCCATTAATGTACAAACCATTAAAGAACGCATGGTTGAACGTGCTCCAAATGCTACTAGATTAATGGATAAATTATGCGCTAAGCGCTTGATAAACCGGTTGCCATGTCCTGGTGATAGGCGTGTGGTTCATATAGAAATAACAAAATCTGGATTAAAGTTACTTGAAGACATTTCAAAAGATTTTAAGGAAGATTTATTAGAAAATCTAACAAAAGAAGAAGCCCAGCAGTTGAGTGATTTGTTGGATAAAATAAGATAGAAACTAAATTTAGTTTTAAAAAAAAAACACGAAAAAAATGAAAACATTAGTTCATAAAGCAGATAGTAGAGGCTTTGCCAACCACGGCTGGTTACAAGCTAATCATTCATTTAGTTTTGCAAGTTGGTACGACGCAGATAAAGTGAATTTTGGAGCATTACGCGTTTTAAATGACGATATAATTGCCCCAAAAATGGGTTTTGGAACGCATCCGCATGATAATATGGAAATTATTACCATTCCTTTAAAAGGTGAATTAAAGCACAGAGATTCTATGCATAATTCTTGGGAATCGGTGTTTCCAGGAGAAGTGCAGGTAATGTCAGCTGGAAAAGGCATTCAACATTCCGAAATCAACGGTTCGCAAGAGGAGCATTTAAGTTTATTTCAAATTTGGATTATGCCTAACAAACAAAATGTTGAACCGCGTTACGATCAAAAGAAATTTGAAGCAAATGATAGAAAAAACAAACTTCAAACATTAGTTTCTTCATTAGATGAAGATTTTGAAGGTTCATTAAAGATTCATCAAGATGCTAAATTATCGCGAATTGATTTAGATGAAAACACATCGTTTCAATACGATTTAAAATCTGAAAATCACGGTGTTTATTTGATGCTAATTCACGGCAATATTACTGTTGAAGATTCAGAATTAAATACAAGGGATGCCATTGGGGTAAGTAAAACAAAATCATTTAACATTGAAGCTAAAGAAACTTCTGCACTTTTATTTATTGAAGTGCCCATGTAAATTAAATTAAAATGAATTTTTTTCGTTTATAATTATGGTACATTTACATAGTAAGATATTTTAGGTGTCTATTTTTTATGATTAATAAACTTATCATTGCGTTTTTGCTAGTTTCAAATGCTGTTTTTGGGCAACGGCCAGGCTCACAGCTTTCAGATACTTTAAATTTGATTGAGTTTGTAGATAAGCACTTTATAGACCATGATATTGATAATTATTCACTTCGACTGTTCACCAATTATAAGAGTAAAAGTTTTAGAATACGTAGTGGCGACTATATGGCCAGTTATACTCCAAATAATAGATATGGTTTAGGTGTTGGTTTTGCAAATAGTAAATTGCTAATCGATATTGCTTTTAACATCAAAGGAAATGAAGACGAAGTGACAAAGCGTTTTGATATGCAAGGAACGACCTTTGTTGGAAAAAAAAATTATCTCAACTTTTATTTACAAACTTATAAGGGATTTACTGTAAAAAATAACTTTGGAGCCCCGAGTGTTTTTCGAGATGATATCAAATCGATAACGGTAGGTTTTAATACCTTACATACTTTTTCAGATATCGAATATTCCTATGGAATGCTAAAGGCTGGATTATACCGTTTAGATAAGAAAGTATATATCAAAGGAGGGGTAGGTGGCTTTTGTTTTTATGATTATTTCTCTGCTGAAGGTAATGTTTTACCAGAAAACAGTGATGTCTATTTTAATGAAGATGCTCGTATTAAACGGTATAATAGTGGCTCCATCGGGGTTTTAGGAGGTGTGTTATCAATAATTAAATTGACAGATAACATGTTATTTGCATGTAATATAATGCCAGGTGTAGGTGGTGTTTATAAACATGAAACCTTAGAGAATAACGATAGCAAAACTTCAGGTGATTTTCTCTTAAAAACCGATTATACCATGGCATTGGGGTATAATTCATCTCGTTTTTATATAAGCCTTATATACGGTGGAGGTGTTTATGTTTCTGATTTGGGTAATGATAATCATTATGCTTTTAATTTAACAAAAGCTAAATTTGCAATAGGTTATAAATTATCACGGACTACAAAAAGTAGCAAAAGCACTCAATATTAGTACGACCGTTTGAAAATTTTCTGGTTGACACATAGATTTTGTCGATTTTTTTAAATGCTAATCAATATGTGTTTTAAAAACTCGCCCTGACACATTATTTTAATTAAAATTATAAAGCATTATCTGTTTTAAATTGGGACAAAATCACTTGTTTTTTTCTTAATACAACTATTAAAATAGCGATTAGTACTCCGGTAGCAGCCATTGCAGCACCCACCCAATCGGCAGAAGTATATGCATAACCATGAGCTATGGGGATACCAGCGAAAAATGCGCCAGAAGCATTACCAATATTAAAAGCACTCTGGTTGAGCGAAGACCCTAAAGTTTCAGAGCCTTTTGATGCATTAATTATGGCAACTTGAATTGGGGTTGATAAGCAAAATGTAACTGTACCAATTATAAACGTCATAACCAAAACCATAACTTTGTCGGATGCTAAAACGGTGTTTAACGACAAGCAAATAACCATGCAAACTAGCGTGATGATTATAGCATTGATTGGAGAAAATTTTTCGGCTAATTTGGCTCCAATAAAATTTCCAATGACCATGCCTAGTCCAGCCAAAATCATGGCAACGGAAACCATTTCAGTAGGATGTCCGGCCACATCGGTTATTAATGGAGCAATGTAACTGTACCAAGCAAAAAAACCGCCAGTACCTATGGTGGTTAATAATATGATAAGCCAAAGCTCTAAACGTTTAAAAATTCGAAATTCTTTAATAAAATTTGACTCGGAAGATTTTCTTAAAAGAGGCATCCAAAATTGAAGACTTAAAACAGTTAAAACACCAACAATTCCTACCATAAAAAAGGATACGTGCCAGGTGAAATGTTTTCCAAGGTAAGTACCCAAAGGCACGCCTAAAAGGTTGGCAAAGGTTAAACCGCTAAACATAATGGCAATACCTTGAGCTGCTTTTCCTGGTTTGGATAGTTTTCCTGCTACTACAGCGCCTATTCCGAAAAAGGCACCATGTGGTAATCCTGATAAAAAACGCAACAAGAGAAAGGAGTTATATCCTGTAGCAAACGCCGATAGGGTATTAAAAACTGTAAACCATAGCATTAAAACCAAAAGCACTTTATTTGCCGGCCACTTACTGCCAAGGCCCGTTAGAATAGGGGCACCAACAACCACGCCTATGGCGTAAGCCGAAATAAAATGACCTGCTTTGGGAATGCTAATATCGAATGCTATTGCGATATCCGGTAAAATGCCCATAATAACAAACTCGGTTAAACCAATTCCGAATCCGCCAATGGCTAACGATAACAAGGCTTTATTCATAATAAAATTGCTGCTTTTAAAAGCTGCAAATGTATGCAGACTTATTAATAGAAAATCAGCTTTACACGATAAAAAATGAATTTAAAAGTCTTTAATTAAGTGACGGTCTTATTTAAAAATATGAAAATAACTGATGGTTTAAATTCATAAAAGTGAGTAATTAACTTATTTTATTGCAATTGTTTATGTGGAACTGTTAAAATATAATGTTCTATAAGCTTTAAATTTCTACTAAAAACACGATATTTGTGTTTGAATTTTGCGCAAAGGATAGAAGTGGCATCCTTTTTAAATTTTTTCTATTTAAAAAGATATAACGGATAGCCTGACGCTTTTTATTTTTTTTTAAAAGCGGTGCGCCCTAATAGAAATGATAAATTATGGCAATGAATAAAAATACGGTTTTAGCTTGGGCAACAACCATTATGATATTAGTAGGATTGGGTTTAATTGCGCTTGGAGCATTTAGATATGATGATGTTGCTGGCTGGGGATTTGCTTCGGTTGGATTAGGTTTTTTCGCTATTGCTTGGGTTTTTAACGCATTAAAAGGTAGAGTATAATTATGAGTGACGATAAGAAAATTATTTTTTCAATGTCTGGTTTAACTAAGACATTTCCAAGTGCCAATACACCGGTGCTTAAGAATATTTATTTAAGTTTTTTCTACGGTGCCAAAATTGGGATTTTGGGTCTTAATGGTTCTGGAAAATCTACACTTTTAAAAATTATTGCTGGTGTTGATAAAAATTATCAAGGTGATGTGGTTTTCTCTCAAGACTATTCGGTAGGTTATTTAGAGCAAGAACCAAAACTTGATGATGACAAAACGGTTATGGAAGTAGTTCGTGAAGGCGCTGCAGAAACTGTAGCTATTCTTGATGAATACAATAAAATTAACGATATGTTTGGCTTGGAAGAAGTGTATTCTGATGCCGATAAAATGGAAAAACTAATGAACCGCCAAGCGGTGCTTCAAGATCAAATTGATGCTGCGGATGCTTGGGAATTAGACACCAAATTAGAAATTGCTATGGATGCGTTAAGAACGCCAGATGGTGATAAGAAAATTGGAGTTTTATCTGGTGGTGAAAAACGCCGTGTTGCTTTGTGTCGTTTGCTGTTACAAGAACCAGATGTGTTGCTTTTAGATGAGCCAACCAACCACTTGGATGCCGAATCGGTACATTGGTTAGAGCATCATTTAGCGCAATATAAAGGGACAGTAATTGCCGTAACGCACGATAGATACTTTTTGGATAATGTTGCGGGATGGATTTTAGAATTGGATCGTGGTGAAGGCATTCCTTGGAAAGGAAATTATTCATCTTGGTTAGATCAAAAATCAAAACGTATGGCTCAGGAAGGGAAAACTGCTTCTAAACGCCAAAAAACATTAGAACGCGAGCTAGAATGGGTGCGACAAGGTGCAAAAGGGCGTCAAACCAAACAAAAGGCACGTTTAAAAAATTATGATAAGTTAATGAGTCAAGACCAAAAACAACTTGACGAAAAACTTGAAATCTACATACCTAACGGTCCGCGTTTAGGAACCAATGTGATTGAAGCCAAAGGTGTTGCTAAAGCTTATGATGACAAATTGTTGTACGACAATTTAAACTTTAATCTGCCACAAGCAGGAATTGTTGGTATTATTGGGCCTAATGGTGCTGGTAAAACCACTATTTTTAGAATGATTATGGGCGAAGAAACGCCAGACAAAGGTGAGTTTGAAGTTGGTGAAACTGCTAAAATCGCTTATGTAGATCAGAGTCATTCCAACATTGATCCAGAGAAAACCATTTGGCAAAACTTTAGTGACGAGCAAGAATTGGTGATGATGGGAGGAAAACAAGTAAATTCTAGAGCTTATTTAAGTCGTTTTAATTTCTCTGGTAGCGAGCAAAATAAAAAGGTAAGTTTACTTTCTGGAGGAGAGCGTAACCGCTTGCATTTGGCAATGACTTTAAAGGAAGAAGGCAACGTGTTGCTTTTAGATGAGCCTACCAATGATTTGGATGTGAATACTTTACGTGCTTTAGAGGAAGGTTTGGAAAACTTTGCAGGTTGTGCTGTAGTGATATCGCACGACAGATGGTTTTTAGATAGAATTTGCACACACATTTTAGCTTTTGAAGGCGACTCGCAAGTATATTTCTTTGAGGGTTCTTTCTCTGATTACGAAGAAAACAAGAAAAAGCGTCTTGGTGGCGATTTAATGCCGAAACGTATAAAATACAGAAAATTAGTAAGATAGTATATTGGAAACGCTCACTGCAAAGTGGGCGTTTTTTTAATGGTCTCCACCGTACATGTGGCCTTCGGTGAAATCGCGATACGGTGAATCTTCGTCGATTTGATTGTCCATAAAATCAGTCATACTTTCTAATCGCTCATTTTCTTTTTTGAGCATATACGATTTTCTAACGCCTAAGAATAGCAAGAAACCGAAGACAGCAACTATAAATATTAGTATACTTAAGATATTCGATTTCGAAATTATAGGGAGTGATGTTAAACTAGATAAAAGTAGATTTAAAACCATAAGCAATACAGTTAATAGATTATAAGCTACTCAAATATAATGTAATTAATTCATAATTAGAATAATAGAGCTTGGTTTCTGTAGTGTTTTTTTAGCATTTTGTAAAATATATGATTTATTCATTTTATTATATTTTCATTTATATTATCGAAAAAATTGATGGTATTTATTGTCAGAATTAAAAAATTAGGAATACAAATTTTAAGTTTTAAATAGTATTAAACTATGAGCGCCCAACATTTAAAAAACATTAAAAGCACCTTGCTTTCAGATAATTATTATATTCTTAAAAAATTTAGTTTCGATTATTTGATGTCTAACGGACAATGGGTTAATCAGGCTAGAGAAGTATATAATCGTGGAGACGGTGCTGGAATCTTGCTTTATAATAAAACAAAAAAGACGGTAATTTTAACGAAGCAATTTAGAATGCCAACCTATTTAAATGAAAATAATGATGGTTTTCTAGTTGAAATTTGCGCAGGCATGTTAGATAAGGATAATCCTGAAGCTTGTATAATAAGAGAAACCGAAGAAGAAGTGGGTTACCGTTTAAAAGAGGTTAAAAAAGTTTTTGAAGCGTATTCGTCGCCAGGAGTTATGACTGAAAAAATGCACTTTTTTATTGGTGAATATAGCGACGACATGAAAGTAAGCGATGGTGGTGGTTTGGATGAAGAACACGAAGATATTGAAGTTCTAGAACTTCCATTTACGGAAGCCGTAGCTATGTTAAACAGTGGAAAAATTAACGATACACGAACTATTGTGCTTTTGCAATATGCCCAAATTCATAACTTAATGGATTAATTTTATTGAAAATATTAGAAGAAATTCAATAGCTATTTGTCACCCTGAATTTATTTCAGGAGGGCATCATAAAATGTCGTAGTGAATACAAATTACCTATTTACATCGCAACGCCTAGGTTTTAGAAACTGGGTAAAAAATGACTTGACTGCATTTGCTAAAATGAATGCAGATGAGTCTGTTATGAAGTATTTTCCGAAACCCTTAACTAAAAATGAGACTGTCAATTTTATTGAACGACTTCAAAATCATTATTTAAAATATGGTTACAATTATTTTGCTGTTGAAATTTTAGAAACGGGAGAATTTATTGGCTTTATAGGATTAGCTTACCAAGATTATGAAACTAATTTCACACCTGCAACCGATATTGGTTGGCGTTTAATAAAAAGTGCTTGGGGAAAAGGTTTTGCCACAGAAGGGGCAAACCGTTGTCTTGAATATGCTTTTATTACGTTGAATTTGGACAAAATTATTGCAACCTGTACCGAGAATAATAGTAAATCTGAACAGGTTATGATAAAAATTGGCATGAACAAATTAACAACATTTAAGCATCCAAAGTTAAAAGCGTATCCACATTTAGAAAACTGTTTGTGTTATGAAATATCTAAAAATGAGTGGATTAAGTATTATTAAGAGTAAAACTTTTGTGTTTTCGCTAGTTGTTTTCGATATAGTTTCGATGAAAAATCGAAATCACTCGAACTGTCATTTAGTTTATTGTTAATCCTAATAAGTAAAATGGTTAAGTTAATTATTTTGCGCTTTAATAAAATCGGTTATTAAATAGGAGAGTAGTTTGCCTATTTGGTTGGGATTTTTTTTTGTTGGTGATGCTTCACAAAGGTGTAAATAAACCACTTGGTCTTGTTTTGCAAAATGATTAAGAAAATGCCTTGTTTTAGTAACGCTAAACCCGCTTGGGGTCATGGCACTGCTTGGTATGTTTTCAATGGCATCGCAGTCTATTTCGATACCAAATTTATCCTCGCAAATAAATTTGGAAGCGCGATTTAATTCTTTTTTAAATTTTAATTCTTGACGAACTTCTAAAGCTTCAAAAGTTGTGAAATCTATGTTTTTGGAGTTGTTTAATGTATTGAAGATTTTGTCTGACGTATAATTTTCATGTAAACCAAAAATAAAGTAATTATCTAGAAACCCTTCCGCGGAAGCGTAACTAAAACCATTACCGCTGTGACGCCCTTCTTGAGCTCTAAAATCGGAATGTGCGTCTAGGTTAATAATGTTAATGGCTTTCCCTAAAGCTAAACATGAGCCTTTTATATTTCCGTATGCGTTGTTGTGACCGCCACCAATAATAATTGGTTTTTTGCCTGCTAAAACAATTTGATAAATAAGATGATTAACATGTTTGTCTATTTTTTCAACTAAGTCTCTGGCTTTAAACACATCTTTCTTTTTAGATTGATTTAATTTTTCGAGTTCTGCTAATTCTGAAGAAAAATCGAGATGTCCTAAAATTAAAACCTGCTCTGCTTTAGTAAATGCGTTGCTTTGAATGTTTAGTAAAACTTTTAAGGTGGCGTTCCAAGTTTTTGAAGCGCCCGTATTGCCGTAATTAGCAAATACACCAACATCTTCGGGTAAACCAATTATTACAAAAGCAACATCCAAAATTTTAAGTTGCTCGTATATATTTGTAATGCGGGGTAATAGTTTTACCTGTTGCCCAAACTTGGATTCACCCAAGCGTTTGTTTAACAATTTGTTACGTGCAATCGTGTTAAATAAAACCAGTTTATCCATAAATAAATATTGAGTATTAAAAATACATTTTTATTTATTTAAAGCATTAAAAAAACTAAATATTAAAAATTACGTTAAATTTATCACATTAAAACAAGTAATTATGGAAGACAAAAAAAATAGTTCTGGACTAAAAATTGCATTAGGTATTGCCATCGTTTTATTTTTAGGAACAGCATTTTACACTATGAACCTTTACAAAAAGTCTAATGATGACAAAAAGGAGTTAGTGGCTCAAAAGCAATTAGTAATGAATGATTTAAACGCTATGGCTAAGCAATATGATGAAGCTATTAGTGAAAATGATGTTGCTAATAACAATTTAATTGAAGCGCGTGCACGTATTCAAGGGTTGATTGATTCTTTATCAATCTCTGAAACAAACGTAAAAAGTTTATGGCGTTACAAGCAGAAGTATGTGAGTTTACAAAAAGAAATGGATGCGATATTAGCGCAAAATGATTCTTTACGCATCGAAAACTCGTATTTAGCGACATCTTTAGATAGTACGCGCGTTCGTTTAGAGCAACGTACAGTGTTTACAGATTCTTTATTAGTTCAAAACAATGCTTTAGCTGAAGTTGTTGAAAATGCATCGATTTTAAATACATTGGATTTAAAAGGATCTGGGGTTATTGAAAGAACTTCAGGGAAAGTAATTCCAACTGAAAGAGCTAGAAGAGCTGATAAAATTAGAGTTTGTTTTACAGTAGCTAAAAACACTTTAGTACAAGCAGGAGATCAAGAACTATATGTTCAAGTTATCGGACCAGATAATAACACACTAGGGTTAAACGAGCAAGTACAATTTGGACAAGAAATTATAAATTATAGCATTATTAGTAAATTTAATTACGAAGTTGCTAACCTAAACATTTGCGAATTTGTAGCACTAAATGAAGGCGAAGATTTTGAAAAAGGACGTTACGTTGTGAAAGTTTATAATACGAAGAACTTAGTTTCAACTACCGAGTTTACTTTAAAATAGGTAACCTCAAATACACTTAAAGTTAAAAACCTCGAACTATGTTTGAGGTTTTTTTATATATGCACTTTAGCGCTTAGTTTTCCGAAATGGGTATGATGCGTTTAAGAACTGCATATTTTTACATATATTTATGCTACTTTATTCAATGAAGCGCACAAGTGAATTTAAACATGAGCACCATGAATCCTAATTTGGTTTTTTTAAACTCTTTTTTAGATGTTTCTGAAGAGACTTATGCACGTTTACTAAATATATCAGAATTAAAAGATTTTAAGTCTGGCACTCAAATTTGTAAAACAGGGGAGGTGCCAACAAAAGTATATTTGTTAGTTTCGGGTATGATGCGCGCTTACTTAAGTTCGGAAGAAGGTAAGGAATTTACAAAAAGCTTTTTTATGCCTTTCAGTTTTGTGGGGTCGTTTACTGGATTAATTCAAAAAAAACCATCAAAATTGATTTATGAAACCTTATCGGATTGTAAGGTTTACGAATTAAATTTTTCAGATTTTAGAGAGCTGTGTCAAGACGATTTAAATATTAGTAATTTGTATAATCGTGTATTAGAGCATATTTTTATTAAATATGAAGAACGTCAATTGGAGTTAATTTCTATGGATGCTACTGAGCGTTATTTAAAACTTCGAAAAAAAATGCCAGACTTAGAGCATTTAATTCCTCAATATCAAATTGCCAGTTACTTAAGTATATCGCCTGTTCAATTAAGTAGAATACGAAAAAAATTAAAGGAATCTAATTAGTAAAATTTACTGTTTATCTGATTGTGTAAGAATGGATAAATGTTAAATTTTAAGTTTTTGTTAACAATATTAACAAATGTTAATACAAGAATCAATGGATAGTTTTATATTTGGATCAACCATTAAGGTTTTACCTTAAACTAACAAACTAATTAACCAACCAATAATTTTTTACCAACCAAAAAAAAACAGGTAATTCTCATTACCTGTTTTTTTATTCTAAAGTTTTTAGTAGGTTTATTTTAAACTTCCTACCATATCTTCTGGTTTTACCCAAGCATCATAATCTTCAGCAGATACATAGCCTAAACGAATGGCTTCTTCTTTTAAAGTTGTACCATTTTTATGCGCTGTATTAGCTATTTCAGCAGCTTTATAATACCCTATTTTTGGGTTTAATGCTGTTACTAACATTAATGAGTTATTCAATAATTTTGTGATCACTTCTTGGTTTGGCTCTATTCCAACCGCACAATTTTCATCGAAACTCACACAGGCATCGCCAATTAATTGTGCCGATTGTAGTACGTTTGCAGCCATAACAGGTTTAAAAACGTTTAGTTCGTAGTGACCTTGTAAACCACCAACCGAAACAGCAACATCGTTACCCATTACTTGAGCGCAAACCATAGTCATTGCTTCACATTGGGTTGGGTTAACTTTTCCTGGCATAATTGAGCTTCCTGGTTCGTTTGCAGGAATAATGATTTCACCAATACCAGAACGTGGTCCAGAAGCCATCATTCTAACATCGTTAGCAATTTTATTTAATGATACTGCTAATTGCTTTAAAGCACCATGTGTTTCAACTAAAGCATCATGTGCCGCTAAAGCTTCAAATTTATTAGGAGCGGTTACAAACGGTAATTTGGTGAATTCAGCAATATATTCAGCAACAAGTTCACTGTACCCTTTAGGTGTGTTTAAACCCGTACCAACGGCAGTTCCTCCAAGCGCTAACTCGCTTAAGTGGGATAAGGTGTTTTCTAAAGCTTTAATACCATAATCTAGTTGTGCTACATAACCCGAAATTTCTTGTCCTAAAGTTAAAGGCGTTGCATCCATTAAATGGGTTCTACCAATTTTAACAACATTATTAAAAGCTTTTGCTTTGTTGTTTAAAGTGTTTCTTAATTGTTTCACTCCAGGAATGGTAGTTTCTACAATTTTTTTATAAGCAGCAATATGCATTCCAGTTGGGAAAGTATCGTTAGATGATTGTGATTTGTTTACATCATCATTTGGCTGGATGGTTTTTTCACCTTCACCAATAACTTTTCCTGCTAATTGGTGTGCACGGTTTGCAATAACTTCATTAACGTTCATGTTACTTTGCGTTCCAGATCCTGTTTGCCAAATAACTAAAGGAAACTGGTCGTCGTGTTTACCTTCTAAAATTTCATCACAGACTTGCGAAATTAAATCACGCTTTTCAGCATCCATAACGCCTAATTTACAATTGGTATGTGCGGCCGCCTTTTTCAAGTATGCAAAACCGTAAACAATTTCTAAAGGCATTGAAGCCGAAGGACCAATTTTAAAGTTGTTTCTAGAGCGTTCTGTTTGTGCGCCCCAAAGTTTATCGGCAGGTACTTTTACCTCGCCCATAGTGTCTTTTTCTATTCTGTAACTCATCGTAAAATTATTTATTTGAAAAGCTGTAAAGTTAAGCTATTTAGTCCTTTTTTTGATTGTGAATTCTGTAAGATTTTATACTTATTTTTAACAATTATATAACGGTTATCTGTCGTAGAAAGCTTATAAAATCGGTATCTTAGCTAGTCAAGATTACTTAATTAAGGAAAGTGATTTAAAAACTAAACTAAATACATTATTATGGCAACAATTAGACTAGGAGATGAAGCTCCAAATTTTACAGCACAATCTACAGAAGGCACTATTAATTTTCATGAATGGTTAGGCGATGGATGGGGCATTTTATTTTCGCATCCAGCAGATTATACGCCAGTTTGTACAACAGAATTAGGCACAGTAGCCAAGTATAAGGCAGCCTTTGATAAGCGCAATGTAAAAGTTGTGGCATTGAGTGTTGATGGCTTAGAATCTCATAAAGGATGGATTAAAGATATTAATGAAACCCAAAAAACAACGGTGAATTTTCCAATTATTGCAGATGAAGACAGAAAAGTTTCTGAATTATACGATATGATTCACCCTAATGCAGATAGCAAGCATACGGTACGTTCTGTTTTTGTTATTGGATCGGATAAAACAGTAAAGTTGATGATTACTTATCCGGCTTCAACGGGTAGGAATTTTGATGAACTATTACGGGTTATTGATTCTCTTCAATTAACGGCTTATCATAAAGTGGCAACACCTGCCAATTGGAATAATGGTGACGATTGTGTTGTTGTTCCTAGCGTAGATTCAGCAGATATAAAAAAGATTTTTCCTAAAGGATTTAAAGAAATTAAGCCGTATTTAAGAATGACACCACAGCCTAATATAGATTAGTTAATAATTCTGTTAATAAAATTTATTTTGATATTGCATAAACCTTAGCTTTACTTTATATTTGCCAAAGAATTATAACCGACACTTTATATTATGTTTGATTTTGATCAATATTTAGGCTTTTTAGCATTTTTAACCATATTAACAATAGGATTTTGGTTAATGATTTTTTTAGTAACTTTCATTGTTCCTTATTGGATTGGTGGTTCTATCATTGAAAAAATTCAAGAAATTAGAGCAGAAAAGAAAGCAAAACGAGAAGCTTAAAACATAAGTTTATTATACTAAAAAAGAGGTTAATTTTCATTAACCTCTTTTTTTATGTCTAATAGTTTTGAGTAGAATAGAACACTTTTAATAATCAAAAGTGTACTGGTTTAAAAACAATCGGTCTGTTTAAATAATCTCTTCAATTTGTTCTGGCGGCCTTCCTATTACGGCTTTGTTACCATTTATAACAATTGGACGTTCTATTAATTTCGGGTTTTCAACCATTGCGGTTATAATTTCAGAATCGCTTAAATCTTTGTTTTTAAAGTCGCTTTTCCAAATGGCTTCGTTTTTTCTCACCAATTCAATGGGTTTAATGTTTAGAAGCGCTATTATTTTTTTAAGTTCTTCAGCGGAAGGTATATCTTGTAAATAGTTAACAATTTCAAAATCTTTTCCAGAAGCTTCAAGAATTTGTAATCCGCAGCGCGATTTACTACATCTGTTATTGTGATATATTTTAATCATTATAATTGAATGTTATAGGTTTTTAATTGGGTGATAAGTTGTTCGGGGGAGACAAAATGGATACCATGAATCCCTATTTGATTTGCAGCTTCAATATTTCGCAAATTATCATCAATGAAAATAGCATTTTCAGCTCTAATATTAAAACGGTTTAAGGTAAGTTGATAAATGGCATCAAAAGGTTTTCGTGTTTTTTCTTCTCCTGAAACTAAAATACCTTCAAACCATTGCAAAAAATCAAATTTATTCAAAGCAATAGGGAAGGTTTCGGCACTCCAATTGGTTAATGCTACAACTTTATATTGCTTAGTGTCTATTAGTTTTTTAAGAATTTCTACCGTTCCATGTATGGCGTCGCCTAGCATTTTTTCCCATTGGCCGTAAAACTGACGGATTTCAAATTCGTATTCCGGAAAAAGTGCAATACGATCTTGAGTGGCTTGTGCTAACGGATAACCGGCATCTTGATTTTCGTTCCAATCGCTTGTGCAAATAGTATCTAAAAACCATCTCATCTTTTCATGATTTCCTTTGAAAACCTCTAAAAAAACATATTCCGGATTCCAGTCGATTAACACCCCTCCAAGATCGAATATAATGGTGTCTATTTTGTTCATAATTGATTGTCGTCTTCTACTTTTTGTCCCATCATCATAAGATACGATTTCAAGAATTCTTCAATATTGCCATCCATAACAGCATCTACATTTCCTGTTTCGTGAGCAGTACGTACATCTTTAACCAATTTATAAGGATGCATCACATAATTTCGAATTTGAGATCCCCATTCAATTTTCATCTTTCCAGCCTCAATATCTTCACGTTGTGCTAGTTGCTTTTGTAACTCAATTTCGTATAACTGCGATTTAAGCATTTGCATGGCGCGTGAGCGGTTATCGTGCTGTGATCGTGTTTCGGAACACTGAATTTGAATTCCTGTAGGCTTGTGTAAAAGCTGAACTTTAGTTTCAACCTTATTTACATTTTGTCCTCCTGCACCGCTGGAACGTGCTGTTGTAATTTCGATATCAGCAGGGTTAATTTCAATTTCAATGGTATCATCAACTAACGGGTAAACGTAAACTGAAGCAAAACTGGTATGGCGTTTAGCATTACTGTCAAAAGGCGAAATACGCACCAAACGGTGTACACCATTTTCTCCTTTTAGCCAACCAAAAGCAAAATCGCCCTCAAGCTCTAAAGTCACTGTTTTTATTCCAGCAACATCGCCTTCTTGAAAGTTAAGCTCTTTAACTTTAATGCCATTTTTTTCGGCGTACATTAAATACATACGCATTAGCATACTAGCCCAGTCGCAACTTTCTGTTCCCCCGGCTCCAGCAGTTATTTGAAGCACGGCACTTAAGCTATCACCTTCTTCAGAAAGCATGTTTCTAAATTCTATATCTTCAAGAAAACTTGCTGTTTTAGTATATTGATTTTGAACTTCTTCTGCAGTGTATTCGCCTTCTTTGTAGAATTCATAAAGAATATCTAACTCTTCAATTAAAGTTTTTGAAGTTTTATAATCTTGAACCCATTTTTTCTTAACACGAAGGGATTTCATGGTCGCTTCGGCAGCTTTTGGGTCGTTCCAAAAGTTTGGATCGAAGGTTTGTTCTTCCTCGTTTTGTATCTCTATAAGTTTGGCATCTATGTCAAAGATAGTGCCTAAGTTTGTCGAGGCGGGTATTAAGATCTTTAATTTGATCGGATGTTATCATGTGTATTTACTTTTGAACAAAAATAGGATTTAATCGGGCAGGAGAAAACAATTCTAATCATAATTTTATAGATTTACCTTTTGTGTAAATTATGATTATAGACCTAAGAAGCGATACGGTAACTAAGCCAACAAAAGGAATGTTGGACGCCATGATGCATGCCCAAGTTGGCGACGATGTTTTTAGAGAAGACCCAACGGTAAATGAATTGGAAAGTAAAATGGCCGCTATGTTTGGTAAAGAATCCGCCTTATTTTTTCCTAGCGGCACCATGGCCAATCAAACGGCCATAAAATTACATACAAATCCTGGAGAGCAAGTTATTTGCGATAAATATGCCCATATTTATAATTACGAATCTGGAGGTGCTTCATTTAATAGTGGTGTTTCTTGTAAATTAATTGATGGTAAACGGGGTATGTTTACCGCCGAACAAGTTAAAGAGGCGATTAATCCAGACGATTATTATTACAGTAAAACCAGTTTGGTTGAAGTTGAAAACACCACGAATAAAGGTGGTGGCGCTTGTTGGGATTTTAACGAGATTTTAAAAATCAGGAAGGTTTGCGATGAAAATAACTTAGGCTTTCATTTAGATGGCGCCCGATTATGGAATGCTCTTATAGAAACAAAACAAACCACACTACAATACGGTAAGGTTTTCGATACCATTTCGGTGTGTTTAAGTAAAGGCTTAGGTTGTCCTGTTGGCTCAGTTTTGGTTGGCGATGCGAAAATTATGAAGGATGCATTACGCATTCGAAAAATATTTGGAGGTAACATGAGGCAAGCAGGATATCTGGCAGCTGCAGGAATTTATGCTCTAGATAACCATGTAGAGCGATTAAAAGAAGATCATAAAAAGGCTAAAGAAATAGGGGAGCTCCTTTCAGATTTATCAGTAGTTAAATCTGTTGAACCAATAGAAACTAATATTGTTATTTTTGAATTAAATGACGATGTAGATGATAAGAAATTTGTTGAAAATCTAGCCGGTAAAGAGATTTTTATAATACCTATGGGAGGGAAAAAACTTCGCATGGTAACACATTTAAATTATAATGCTACCATGCATGAAAAGTTTTTAACTATTTTAAAATCAAATAGTTTTTAGTATTTATTGAAACATTAAACTGTTTTGTCTTCAGTTTCTGCAGAAGGTGCATTGGTTTTCACAGACTCAATTCCTTTTTCCATTCCTGCTTCAGAAGCATACATTTGGCTAGTACCTATAATTTGCCCGTTAGCTGCTTTTAAATTAAAGTGAAATTTTCCGTTAGCAGCTGTTTTACGCTCAAATTTAGAATCGTCTGCACAGTTTGTTTTAACCGATTCAATACCATTTTTAGCACCAGATGTATCGGCATAAGCTTGACTTGCTAATATAATTTGACTGTTTTTTGCTTTTAAGTGAAAGTAATACTTTTCGTTAGCTTCGCTTTGAAATAATTCGAACATGATTTTTATGTTTAAGATTAGAAACTAAAAATAAAAGAATTATATGAATTTCACTACTTTCATAACATGAAATTTATGTTAAAGCCATGTTACAATTTTTGATTTTATGTGTTTACAGGTTGAAAGGGTGAAATCTTCAGGTAAACAGTAAATAAATCAGTTTTTTCCTAGAAAAGCATCCAGTTTTTTATTTGTTGTTTGTTGTATTTTGTTTTTCATAAACGAAGTCCATCCCAAAAGATACCCCGGAAAACCCATAGCTTGTTTAGTCCATGTCCACAAATTAAAAGTATCAATGTGTTCAATAATTTTCCCGTCTTTAAATTTAAAATGAGCATTTACTTTATTAATAACATTTCTTTTTTTTGCACCATAAACATATTCAGCAATCCAATTTGCTTTTCCTGTTTCTTCGGTAGCTTCAATACCGTTAAAAGTGATTTTAGTTTTCGATTTTTTTTGAGCGAGTAACATCTTCCACATTGCTACGGCTCTTTGACCTTTTAATACTCCGAAAACAGGATCTTGAAATACAATATCTTCATGATAACAAGCTGTCATAGCTTTAGCGTTTCCTGCAGCAAAAGCGGTGTAGAATTCAGTTATGAGGGCTTGGTTGGTCATGGGTAAGCTATCTTCTTTTTAATCTGGTTGAGTCGCTAATTGTTGGGTTGAAAACATTAAGGCTTTTATTCATTTTTACAGAGAGTTCTTTTGCTTGTGCAATAGCTTTTTCTTTGCTTTTTAGTTCATTAATTAGTATTTTATTTTGGTGATTACTGTCTAACAAACAAATACGATAAATCAACTTTTTAGAGGAAAATTCCAGGCCGGTTCTACTGTAACCTTTATTTTTTTGATTGAATTCTAAAATGCAGATATCTGTAAATTTGTTATATGTTTTCCAAACGCCCTTTTTAATTCCGAAAAAACTAAAATAATTTTTATAGATATTATTAGTCATGTCAATTAAAATCCCAACGTATGAAAAGCTGAATAATATTCCCAAAAGGATTAATAAGATTGAGAAAAAACTTTTTTCAATAATAAAAGCTATTCCTGTGAGAATTAATATATAACCAATGTATACAAAAACGTCTGGAAAAAAATTATAAATTTTATTATTGAAAATTTTATTCATATTTTACTTAAACATATCCATCCCAGGGATATTTGGCATCCCTTCTTTAGCAACGGCAGCCAATTCAGCTTCATTTACGTTGGTTGCTTTTTCAATGGCTTTATTTAAAGTTAGAATTAAATAATCTTCCAATTGTTCTTTATCATTAAGCAATTCATCAGCAATATCAATAGATTTAATGGTTCTATTGGCTGTTAATGTAATTTTTAACAGTCCATCACTGCTAGATTCGTCAATTAACACCGTGTTTAATCGCTTTTTTGTGTCTTCTACTTTTTGTTGGGTTTCTTTAAGTTTTCCCATCATATTCATCATATCTCCAAACATAATTCTTGGTTTTTATTTTAAACAAAATTATTAAAAATAGACTAACTTTAGTACTTATAAAATATAATATGAAAAATCAGCTCTTTATTATAACCTTAAGCATTATTTTTGCGCACTCTTGTAAAGATAATGATAAGATGACAGAAAAAACAGCCCTTGCTCAAGCGCCAATAGCTAATAAAAAAGCACATACTTTAAGTATACATAACGACGATAGGATTGATAATTACTACTGGTTAAACGATCGAGAAAACCCGGAAGTGATTGATTATCTTAACAAAGAAAATGCGTATACCAAAGCGATGATGGCGCATACGGAAGATTTTCAGAAAACCTTATTTGAAGAAATGAAATCTAGAATTAAGGAAGTCGACACTACAGTTCCTTATAAATTGAATGGCTATTGGTACATTACTAAATATGAAACAGGGAAAGATTATCCTATTTACGTTCGTAAAAAAGAAAGTTTAGATGCTGAAGAAGAAGTTTTATTCGATTGTAATAAAATGGCTGAAGATGAAGCGTATTTTAGTTTAGGAGGCATTTCTATTAGTCCAGACAATACTTTAGCAGCCTTTTCAACCGATTTAGTGAGTAGAAGACAATACACCATTCAAATTAAAAATTTGGTGACTGGCGAGATTTATCCAGATAAAATTATAAACACCACAGGAAGTGCAACATGGGCGAATGATAATAAAACCTTGTACTACACCATGAAGGACGAAGTAACACTGCGATCTCATAAAATATTCAAACATAAATTACATTCCGATAGTTCAAGTGATACTGAGGTTTTTTATGAAGCAGATGAAACCTTCAACACTTTTGTTTACAAGACAAAATCTAAAAAATATATCATCATTGGTTCTTCAAGCACCTTGTCATCAGAATACCGTTTTTTAAATGCTGATGACCCTGATGGAAGTTTTAAAATATTTCAAAAGCGTACGGATGATCTAGAATATAGCATTGCACATTATGAGGATTCATTTTACATTATTTCGAATACTGATGGTGCTACAAATTTTAAAATTTCAAAAACAAAAGAAACCAATACAGCACTTGAAAATTGGGTTGATGTGTTGCCATATAGAGAAGATGTTTTAATTGAAGATCTTGAGATTTTTAAAAACTATTTGGTTGTTAACGAGCGTGAAAATGGCTTAAATAAATTACGTATAATTAACTGGAATGGTAAAGAAGATTATTATTTACCATTTAAAAGTGAAACTTATACCGCTTATATCGGGAATAATCCTGATTTCGATAGTGATACGCTACGTTTTGGTTATAATTCTTTAACATCGCCAAGCTCGGTTATCGATTATAATTTTACAACTAAACAAAGTGAAATTAAAAAAGAGCAAGAAGTTCTTGGCGGGAATTTTAATAAGGAAAATTACGAGTCGAAACGTATATGGGCAACCGCTAGAGATGGTGTAAAAATCCCTATGTCTATTGTTTATAGAAAAGGTATAAAATTAGATGGCAGCAATCCGTTGTTACAGTATGCTTATGGTTCTTATGGTTCTACTATCGACCCGTCATTTTCAACCATAAGATTAAGTTTGTTGGATCGTGGTTTTATATACGCGATAGCACATATAAGAGGTGGGGAGTACCTTGGGAGAGATTGGTACGAAAATGGAAAATTACTAACCAAAAAGAATACGTTTACAGATTTTATAGATTGTTCAAAATATTTAATCGAACAAAAATATACTTCAAACAAACATTTGTATGCTTATGGAGGTTCTGCAGGAGGTTTGCTAATGGGTGCCATAATTAATATGAATCCTGAATTATATCATGGAGTTTTAGCAGCAGTACCTTTTGTAGATGTGGTTACCACGATGTTAGATGACACCATTCCATTAACAACAGGAGAGTATGACGAATGGGGGAATCCGAACAAAGTCGAGTATTACAACTACATGAAGTCGTATTCACCTTACGATAACGTTGAAGCTAAAGATTATCCTAATATGTTAGTTACTACAGGTTTACATGATTCTCAAGTTCAGTATTGGGAACCAGCAAAATGGGTTGCTAAACTTAGAGACTTGAAAACAGATTCTAATTTATTGTTATTGCATACAGACATGGATTCAGGGCATGGCGGGGCTTCAGGGCGATTTGAGAGCTTAAAAGAAGTGGCTTTAGAGTACGCCTTTTTATTAGAATTGGAAGGAAATCATGGTCAGTAGAAAAAATTGTTTTATTTTTGTACGGTTTTAAACTTATTATCCATTAATATGGATGTCGGTTTATAAAAAGCATTTATGGAACAAAGAAATCAAGTTTTTGAAAATGTATTAGATTTGGTAGGTAATACACCACTTGTCAAACTTAATAGGATTACTTCTAAGTTTAAAGGTGACTTTTACGCGAAAGTTGAAGCTTTTAACCCAGGACACTCATCAAAAGATAGAATTGCACTTTACATTATAGAACAAGCCGAAAAGAAAGGCATCCTTTCTCCTGGCGATACTATTATAGAAACCACATCGGGTAATACAGGATTTAGTATTGCTATGGTAAGTATTATTAAGGGATACGATTGTGTATTAGCTGTAAGCTCTAAATCGTCGCCAGATAAAATAGATATGCTTAAAACCATGGGCGCTAAAGTTTATGTGTGTCCAGCCCATGTAAGTGCAGACGATCCACGTTCTTATTATGAAGTGGCCAAGCGTTTACACAATGAAATGAAAGGTTCTGTTTATATTAACCAATATTTCAATCAGCTAAATATCGATGCACATTACCACTCTACTGGTCCAGAAATTTGGAATCAAACAGAAGGTAAGGTCACGCATTTAGTAGCTTGTAGTGGAACAGGAGGTACCATTTCTGGTACCGCTAAATATTTAAAGGAGCAAAACCCGAATATAAAAGTTATTGGTGTTGATGCTTTTGGTTCTGTGATTAAAAAATATCACGAAACTAGAGAATTCGACGAAAAAGAAATTTATCCATACAGAATTGAAGGTTTAGGGAAAAATTTAATTCCTGGTGCTACAGATTTTGATGTTATCGATGAGTTTGTAAAGGTTACTGATGAGGAAAGTGCGCACACAGCCCGAGAGATTGCTAGAACAGAAGGCATGTTTGTAGGCTACACTTCTGGAGCTGCTATGCAAGCTATTAAGCAGTTGGGAGAAGAAGGCGAATTTAAGGAAAACGATAAAGTAGTTATTATATTCCCAGATCATGGCGCAAGATACATGAGTAAGGTTTATAGTGATAAATGGATGAACGATCAAGGCTTTTTTGATAGTGTAAATGCCGCTGCCGCAGAGAACATTCAATACATAAAATAAGCACAAATTATACTTTAAAAAGAGCTGGCCTTTTACTTAAAAAGTAAAAAAGTAGCTCTTTTTTTATTTTATAAATAATTGAGCGTTAAAAATTATGTTCAAAGCATATAAATATTTAATTTTGCATCAATAATTTTCAGACAAAATTCACACCTTTTTATACGATAACGCATATTATATCGTGTTTGACGAGCGCATAAGGGAGTGATTTTAATGTCTTAACTTCAATAGCAATAAGATTTATAATAAATGAGAGATTTATTTGATAAGATTTATAAGGATAAAGGACCTCTAGGAAAATGGGCGTCTCAAGCTGAAGGATACTTTGTATTTCCTAAATTAGAAGGTGAAATTTCTAATCGTATGAAGTTTCAGGGGAAAGATGTAATTACTTGGAGTATTAACGATTATCTAGGTTTAGCAAATCATCCAGAAGTTAGAAAAGTAGATGCAGAAGCTGCAGCTCAATACGGTTCTGCATATCCAATGGGAGCTAGAATGATGTCTGGTCATACCGATTTGCATGAAAAACTTCAAAATGAATTGGCTTCATTTGTTAAGAAAGAAGCAGCTTATCTTTTAAATTTTGGTTACCAAGGTATGGTTTCTACCATTGATGCTTTGGTTTCAAAAGACGATATTATTGTTTACGATGTTGATGCTCACGCGTGTATTATTGACGGTGTGCGTTTACACATGGGTAAACGTTTTACTTATAAGCACAATGATGTTGATAGTTTAGAGAAAAATTTAGAGCGAGCTACGAAAATGGCCGAGCAAACAGGTGGAGGAATTTTAGTGATTTCTGAGGGTGTTTTTGGTATGCGTGGGGAGCAAGGGCGTTTAAAAGAGATAGTTGCTCTTAAAAAGAAATTTAATTTCAGATTATTTGTTGATGACGCTCATGGTTTTGGTACTTTAGGAGCTACTGGAGCAGGAGCAGGGGAAGAGCAAGGCGTGCAAGCAGATATCGATGTGTATTTTGCAACTTTCGCAAAGTCGCTAGCAAGTACAGGAGCTTTTATTGCTGGAGATCAAGAAATAATTGATTATTTAAAATATAATTTACGTTCTCAAATGTTTGCTAAATCATTGCAAATGCAATTGGTTGTTGGGGCACTTAAGCGATTAGAAATGCTTAAAACTATGCCTGAATTAAAAAACAAATTATGGGAGAATGTTAACGCATTACAATCTGGTTTAAAAGATCGTGGTTTCGATATTGGGACAACACAAAGTTGTGTAACACCTGTTTATTTAAAAGGAAGTATTCCTGAAGCTATGGCATTAGTTCGCGATTTACGTGAAAATTATGGTATATTTTGTTCTATCGTAGTTTATCCTGTAATCCCTAAAGGTTTAATTTTATTAAGATTAATTCCTACAGCAACACATACTTTAGAGGATGTTGCTGAAACTTTAGATGCTTTTGATGCAATTCGCGAGCGTTTATTAAATGGAACTTATAAGCGCTTATCTGCAGCTGTAATGGCAGCAATGGGTGAGTAGTGAAATAAAAATATAAATTTCATAAAAAATCCGATTCAATTTTGAATCGGTTTTTTTTTTGTGGCACATTCAGAAAACGTCGCATCCCTTGTAAATACAAGTGTTTTTACGTAAATTTAAGTACATAAAAACCCCGAAAAAGGCTGATTAGAGCCAAAAACGGGGTTTTCTTATTCTTACGTTTATGAAAATACAGACCTGTCTGCCGACAGGCAGGAAATTAGTGAATTTCAGCATGAGTTTTCATTTTTATCTTCTACAGAAAACTTTAATACTTATTACTCCCGATTTTTAGAGAGTGATTTAGGAAAAATTTACAGTGCCATTCCTTGGAATTCTTTAGT